>JBANFS010000043.1:0-3216 GCA_037975885.1 Bacteroidota bacterium | reverse complement strand
TTGGCACAGACAAGCATTTTTTAAGAAATTTTTTTACTATATTACGCTTGTTACCTTAGCATCATTTTCTTTAACTATATTTTTTCATTTTATAGCTTGAAGCAAACATAAACTTCTATTTATACAAGTTTTTACTCAATAACTTCCATTAGCTTAGACTTAAAATCTTGGCCTACCCTGTAATACAACAAATCAGTGCGTGTATGGCTTAACTCTCTAAATGCAAGTGTTGGAAATATAGATGCTTCATCTGCCAAAGACATCTCAATGATGTCGCCATTCAACCTCATGATGAAATCATATTGATTGAAGTGATAGATTTTTCTCTGATTTGTTAACTGCACCCTATGAATTAATTGATGCAGATATGGCAACAGCTTCTTAAAGTCAGCTATATCTCTTTTTTGTTTATCTGAGAATCTCATGAGGTTAATAACTAAGATTTGAAGTTATCCTTAATCAAACTATCTGAAAATCAGATAGTTTAAATGGATAGAGAATTTTTATTTCTTTTTCTTGCCTTTATTAAAATGTCTAAATAAACGATTAATACATACTGCCCATATAGCAAAGACATTTAATGCCATCGGATCTAAGCTGTGTAAATTAAAATAAACAGCAAGACCCCAAAGAATACCAATTACTGCATTTACGTTTTGTTCTTTAAACATATAAACCTTTCAGTTAATTTTGAGAAACAGGAGCTTTTGGAGTTGATACTTTTTTAGCTTTAACTTTAGCTTTTTGTTTAGTTTTAGCTTTAGGCTTTGTGGCAATTTTAGCTGGAGTAGAACTATTCCATTTTTTTGCAATACCGCTTAATGAAGTTGCAAGTGATTTTGCTATTTTCTCTGCTTCAGCTTTTCTTTTCTTTTGTGCAGCTTTATCACCACTTTTAATTGCATTGATAGATGCCTTTTGCTGCGCTTGCATTTCTGCTCTTAGATAGGCATCCAATGCTTTTGCAATAGCATTTACTTTTTTATTTTTGGTGGCAATAGGTTTTGTTTTGGTTGTAATTTTCTTTGTCACTTTTTTCGCATTTTTCTTCAATTCATAATCCTTAATTAGTTATTTTTAATAATAGCGTCATACTATTGTCACAATGATAATGTAGTGAAAAATTTATGCAATAACGTAATGTGATATCGAAATGGATGATCAGACTTGTATTAATTCATTGTCATAATTCCAAGAGTTCGTTGTGCTAAGCTTAAAAGTTTTAATAAAATCTAGCGCAGACTATATCAGGATAAAGAAGGTTTATTTTTTAAGCATCAAAAGTTTTGATACCCACCCTCCAACCCTGAATGTCCTTTTCATAGACATCCAAAACCCACCGTCGCTTTAAGCGAAGCTTATGATTTTTTTCTCATTAATAATAGAAATATCACAATATGAGTAACTATTAAAAATGGCACAAAGAGTATAGGGAAGAAATAAGCACCACCAAAATCACCAGGGGTGATATTGAGAACTATTCTGCCCTCATAGAAGGCGTGAAGAAGATCTAACAATCCAACGATATTGAATATCCATAAGAATGTTTTGAAATTTTTTGATTGTGTTGAAGCAAGACATAACCAAGCTAATGATGCCGCAGTGATATCTCCAATAGCAGCTCCAATGGAAAACTCATAGGGTAAATCGACACCTACAAATCCAGGAATGAGAAAAGCTAATCCAATATATCTAAATATATGAACAGTTAATAATGGTTCTGACGCTTTAACTAGTGACATTCCTTTAATTTTTGGCCAAATATACTTATAAGCTACAAAAGACCAGCTGATAATTCCTAGAGCAACACTTAATTGAAATATTGATAATTGATCCATTTTTTTCCTTTCAAAAATTATGCTTGAACGATAGGTTTAATAAGGTAATTCATCTATTCAATCATATTTTTGATAATCGTCAAAAGTTTTGACACTTAATCCTCCAACTCTTAATGTCCTTTCAATAAAGATCTAAGAATTCTACTGCAGCTTAAACTCGATGCCGATATTTTATAAAACACGATTATCATCAAAAAATTAATAATAATTTTTATATTGTTTAAGTGATTGATAGAATTTAATAATGAAAATTTTTCTTACGGGTGCCACTGGTTTTGTGGGTGGCTATTTTTTAAAAAAATTGCTATCTGATGGTCACGAGGTCATTTCTCATGTTCGCTCAACCACCGGCATTAAAACAATTGAAAAAATAGGTGGCAAATATTGGTTAGGAAATTTAGATGAGATTAAAGTCCTTCAAGCTCCTCTCAAAGGTTGCGATGCTGTAATTCATTGTGCGGCTTATTTGAAATTTTGGGGATCTGAAAAAGATTTTGAAGATGCTAATATTACGATCACGAAAAACCTTCTTCAAGCCTCAAAAAATACTAAAATTAAAAGATTTATTTTTATTAGTGCTGCGTCAGTTGTGATGAATGAAGGTCGAGCTCTAATCAATATATCTGAAGATCAGCCCTATTGTAATTTATCAGCGCTACCATACTCGAGAACAAAAGCAATTGCTGAACAATTAGTATTATCTGCTCATAGTAATCAATTTAAAACAATCGCTCTCAGACCACCATTTATTTGGGGCAAAGGTGATGCGGTTGATAAACAAATCGGTCAAGCAGCAAATCAAAATCAATTTGCTTGGTTCAGTGGCGGAAATTACTCTTACGCAACTTGTCATATTCACAACCTAAGTTATGCAGTTTCTCTTGCGCTAAAAGCAAATTTGGATGGATCCGCAGTTTTTATAGCAGATAAAACGAAAATGAATTTTAGAGAATTTATGAGTAAGCGTCTAAAGGCTGGTGGCTATAAAATACCTAAATTGTCGATTCCTTCATCAATAGCTTATTGGTTTGCTGGCTTAATAGAATTAATTTGGCGTAGATTTAAAATTCAATCAAATCCACCTTTAGTTCGAGAGATGGTGAGGCTTATGGGCTATGGCTTTAGCATTTCTCTAAACAAAGCTAAAAAAACTCTCAAATATCGACCAATTTTATCGGTTTTAGATGGTCTTAAACAAATAGATAATCGGTAAAAGTCATCAAGTTTGCTATAATTCCGCTTCTTCACGATTTTTGTCGTGAGGTTCTATATGGCCAGGTAGCTCAGTCGGTAGAGCAGCGGATTGAAAATCCGCGTGTCGGCAGTTCGATTCTGCCCCTGGCCACCATTCAAATTATTTAAAGTATTAACTTAAGGA
>JBANFS010000042.1:0-4876 GCA_037975885.1 Bacteroidota bacterium | reverse complement strand
CATCACCTTATTTTTGCAACCCTCTCCAAAAAGGGAGTAAGGACGGTGAGGTGGATGAGTGGCTGAAATCAGTAGTTTGCTAAACTGCCGTACGGGTTAAACTGTACCGCGGGTTCGAATCCCGCCCTCACCGCACTTTAAGAAAGCGGCAAACTACAAAATCGGGAAGTGGCGCAGGCCGGTAGCGCATCTGGTTTGGGACCAGGGGGTCGCAGGTTCGAATCCTGTCTTCCCGACAACCACAAATAAAGCCTCAGCGAAAGCTGAGGCTTTTGGCTTTTATAAGCGAGCGATTCAAGCCCAGCTTGAAATCGCGAGTGAAAAAAACCAAAGCCTAGGACATTTGCGAAGCAAATGGAATAATTTGTGGTTATCACACCCCCACCCAGGATGCCGGAACGCAGTGACGGCAATCCTATGATGTAATAAAAAGCAAATAGAATAATTTGTGGTTATCACACCCCACCCAGGGTGCCGGAACGTAGTGACGGCAATTCCTTTAATAAAAACATTATGAAACTAACCGAAGACCAAGAGTTTGAGCAAATTGATTTTCAAGTTCAGCCATTTACTATTGGCGAATATGAAAACTGCAGTTTTATCAAATGCAGTTTTATTGGCATCGATTTGAGCGGATCAATTTTTATCAATTGCACATTCACCGATTGTGACATGAGTGTTGTTAAAGTTAATCAGGTTGTTTTTAATGACACGCATTTTGAAGGTTGTAAACTCATTGGTATTTTATTTGATTCATGCAAAGAGTATGGCCTAGATGTTTCATTTAACAACTGCATTATTGATAATGCATCTTTTTACGGTACTAAAATAAAAGGCTTGCGTTTTGTAAAGTCCTCTGTTAAATCGGTTGATTTTTCAAACGCCGATTTAAATTCAGCCCTATTTGATGATTGTGATTTGCTAAATGCAAAATTTGATAATTCTATAGTTGAAAAAGTAGATTTTACTTCATCCTACAACTATTTAATCGATGCAGATGCAAACAGAGTTAAAAAGTCCAAGCATTCGGTACAAGGTGCTATGGGGCTATTGCATAAATACGACCTAATCATTAAAATATAGCGCTAACTTCGTGCTCTCATGACATTCAACGACTTAAATTTAAATACAGCGCTATTTTCGGCTCTTGATGACCTAGGTTATACAACACCTACTACCATTCAGCGAAAAGTATTTTCTGTGGCTATGTCTGGTAAAGACGTTTGTGGTATTGCACAAACGGGTACGGGTAAAACCATTGCCTATCTACTGCCTTGTCTCCGTCAGTGGAAATTTGATAAAAATAAAGATCCTCAAATATTAATTGTTGTTCCAACCAGAGAGCTTGTTGCCCAGGTTGTTGAAACTATTAATAAGTTGTCTAGTTATATGAGTTTGGTGACGATAGGGGTGTATGGAGGTGTTAATATTAATACTCAACAAATTGAAGTAGAAAAAGGAGCGGATGTAATTGTTGCAACTCCAGGAAGGCTTTATGATTTAGCCATGAATGGTGCATTTAAAACCAAGTACATTAAAAAATTGGTGATTGATGAAATGGATGAAATGCTCAACTTAGGCTTTCGTACCCAACTCAAAAATATCATGGATTTGCTTCCTCAAAAAAGACAAAATCTTTTATTTTCTGCAACCATTACCCCAGAGGTTACCGCGCTGATGGATACGTTTTTTAATGCACCTGAAATTATAGAAGCAGCGCCTGCCGGAACACCACTTGAAAATATTGAACAACAATTATACCAGGTTCCTAACTTTAATACCAAAGTAAATTTGCTCGCTCATTTAATTACGGGAGATGCAAGCATGCAAAAGGTTTTGATTTTTGCAGCCACCAAAAAGTTAGCAGATCAGATGTATGAATCTGTTGCTTCAAAATTTGAAGGTAGAGTAGGAATAATACATTCTAATAAAGAACAAAATCACCGATTTAATACTGTAAAGCTATTTAAAGAAGGCGTCTATCAGTTCTTAATAGCAACGGACATTGTAGCGAGAGGTATTGATATCGCAGAAGTAACACACGTTATCAATTTTGACACACCGGATGTTCCTGAAAACTATATTCACCGCATTGGTAGAACAGGTAGATTTGATAAAAAGGGTATTGCTATTACGTTTACAACACCCAAAGAAGCGCCATTATTGGAAGCCATCGAATCGCTGATGCAGTATCATGTTCCAGTTATTGAAATCCCTACGGATGTTGAAATTTCTACTGTATTAACAGAAGACGAAATTCCTAAAGTAATTATGAAGGAAATCTCTCAGAAAGTTAAAAAAGTGGTGAGCACTGCGGGTCCTGCCTTTCATGAAAAATCTGCAAAAAACAGCAAGTCAAATGTAAAAACGAGCAGAAGGGACCTGATGCAAAAAAAATACAAGAAGCCTATCAAAAGAGGGGCCAAGAAAAAATAACCCTAATTTTACTCCATAATTAGAAACCCTTGGATGCACCTGTATTATTAGTTACGCCACCTTTTACGCAGCTTAATACGCCGTATCCGGCAACTGCTTATTTAAAAGGATTTTTTAATACTAAAAATATTAAAAGTGAACAAGCAGACCTCGGTATAGAAGTAACCCTAGCTATTTTTTGTAAAGAAGGGTTGGTCCAATTATTTACAGCTATTGAGGCTAAGCATGCTGGCTCTTTTAATGCAAATTGTGCTCGTATTGTTTCACTTAAGGAACGGTATATAAATACCATTGATAGTGTTATTCTTTTTTTACAAGGCAAGCAACCTACACTTGCGCATTTGATTGCTACCCGACAATTTTTACCTGAGGCAAGTGCTTTTGATCAAATGGATGATTTGCATTTTGCATTTGGTAGCATGGGTAAACAGGATAAGGCAAAGCATATTGCTACCATGTACCTAGAGGATTTGGGTAATTTAATTAAAGACACTATTGATCCTTATTTTGGTTTTAGTAGATACGCCGAAAGTTTAGGAAGGTCGGCTAATAGTTTTGATGAATTATATTCAGCGCTAAATGCACCGGCAACATATATCGACACTATTTTGCTACAAATAATAGAGCAGCATATATCTAAAGTTGATCCTTCACTTGTTTGTTTGTCGGTTCCTTTCCCCGGAAATTTATATACTTCGCTTAGGTGTGGACAGTATATTAAAAATAAGTACCCAAATATCAAAGTGGCCATGGGTGGCGGTTTTGCGAATACCGAGCTCCGTTCATTGTCGGACCCACGCGTGTTTGAGTTTTATGATTTTATTACACTTGATGATGGGGAAGCGCCGCTTGAAGTATTAATCAATCATTTAGATGGTAAGATAGCTGCACAGGAATTAAAACGTTGTTTTACCCTCATAGATGGTAAAGTGCAGTATATCAATAATTCTATTTGGCCCGATTATAAACAAGCAAATGTGGGTACGCCCGATTATTCGGGGCTTTTATTAGACAAGTATATTTCAGCTATAGAGGTAGTCAATCCCATGCATAGTTTATGGAGTGATGGACGCTGGAATAAATTAACCATGGCGCATGGATGCTATTGGGGTAAATGTACTTTTTGTGATATTTCACTTGATTATATAAAAACTTACGAGCCAGTTACAGCATCATTGCTGGTGGATAGGATGGAAGCACTGATTGCACAAACAGGTCAAACAGGATTTCATTTTGTAGATGAAGCAGCGCCACCATCTTTAATGAAAGCGCTTTCGATAGAAATTATACGTAGAAAATTAGTAGTGAGTTGGTGGGCCAACGTAAGGTTCGAAAAAAGCTTTACCCGCGATTTATGTCAGTTACTAAAATCGGCGGGATGTATTGCCGTGAGTGGGGGGCTAGAAGTAGCTTCAGATAGACTTTTAACATTAATTGATAAAGGAATTACAGTAGCGCAGGTGGCAAAAGTAAGCCAGCATTTTTCAGAAGCTGGCATTATGGTTCATGCCTATTTAATGTATGGATTTCCAACGCAAACTGATCAAGAAACAATTGATTCACTAGAAATGGTGCGTCAAATGTTTGAAACGGGTGTATTGCAATCGGCGTTTTGGCATTTGTTTACCATGACAGCGCATAGTCCAGTTGGTCTTGATCCTGATAAGTATAAAGTAATCAAGCAAACCAATGAAATTGGGACTTTTGCAAACAATGATATCGTACACATCGATCCAACAGGAGCAGATCATGAAATGTATGGATACGGATTAAAAAAGGCATTACTTAATTACATGCATGGTGCCTGTTTTGATTTTCCATTACATAAATGGTTTGATTTCAAAACACCTAAAACATCTATTGCACCTAATTACATTGCTACAGCATTAGCAACACCTGACTATAATATCAATACAAATTATAGAGTCATTTGGTTAGGGGGGACTCCAGAAACAAGTATTGTACAGCGTTCTAAAAAAGGCAATCAGTGGGAAGAAATGAATTTTCTATTTCAAACCAATAAAGCGCCATTAAATATTGCTATTGATCCAGCTAAAGGGAAGTGGTTACTTGAAATCCTTGCAGCCTTAACTATTGGCGTAAATGCTGGTATGACGTATGCGGCTGTTAAAGAAAGTTATGAAGCAGCAGGGCTCGAAGACTTTGAACTTTTTTGGGACAATAAACCGGTTACAACACTTTATAAAGCAGGACTTTTAAGGGTTTAATGCTTTCTCTAATTATTTTATAATAGTAACAGAACCTGTTATTATTTTTCGTCCATTTTTAGGATTGATAATATAGTAGTAAGTGCCAATGGGTAGTGGGCTTCCGTTGTACTGTCCATTCCAAGGTTTATCATACCCCATAGATTTAAACACGGGTTGTCCGTATCTGTTGTATACATCAATGGTAGCGCCTGGGTAGCTTTCTAGGTATT
>JBANFS010000041.1:0-5206 GCA_037975885.1 Bacteroidota bacterium | reverse complement strand
ACCCGCAACAGATAAATTATTTAAAAAAAGGGATTTTCGTATTGGTAATTTGAAGCATTTCCTTACCTTTGCCGTCCCGAAAAAAATAGAGTCATGGCAAGAGTATGTCAAGTTACAGGTAAAAAGCCGATTGTTGGAAATAGTGTTTCACACTCTAACATCAAAACAAAGCGTCGTTTCTTACCTAATTTACAGAAAAAGCGTTTCTTTTTCGCTGAAGAAGACCGTTGGGTTTACCTAAAGGTGTCAACTGATGCATTAAGAACGATTAACAAAAATGGTTTAGCTTCCGTAATCAAAGAATTGAGATTAAAGGGAACTAAAATCTAATTTACAATAACAAAGTAAACGACCAATACAATGGCAAGAAAAGGCAATAGAGTACAGGTTATTTTGGAGTGTACAGAGCACAAGGCTACAGGTCTTGCTGGTACAAGCCGTTATATCACTGTAAAAAACAAAAAAAATACGCCTGAGCGTATGGAGTTAAAGAAATTTAACCCAATCATGAAAAAAGTAACTGTTCATAAAGAAATTAAATAGTCATGGCAAAAGCTGCATCGAAAAACGCGAAAGTAAAAGATCTTAAGGCTTCTGCAGAAGCTAAAAACTGGACTAAAGTTATTAAGGCTGTAAGAAGCCCTAAAACTGGTGCCTATACTTTTAAAGAAAACATTGTTCACAAAGACAAAGTGACTGATTTCTTAAAAGAGAAATAGTTTCAATACTTAAACTTATTCATAAAGCTTTCTCCTCATCGGGAAGGCTTTTTGTATTTTTACACGTCAAATTAGTACTATGGGATTTTTAGGAAAGCTTTTTGGAATCAAAGAGAAGGAGAGTTTAGACCAGGGTTTGCAACAAACCAAGGAAGGCTTCTTTGCTAAAATCACAAAAGCCATTGCGGGCAAGAGTACCGTTGATGACGAAGTATTAGATAACCTCGAAGAAGCCCTTATTGGTGCCGACGTTGGAATGGAAACCACCATTCAAGTTATTGAAAGGATAGAAAAAAGGGTTAAGCAAGACAAGTATTTGAATACTAATGAATTAAATGCTATACTTCAACAAGAAATTGAAGCTATATTAGTAGATGCCCCTGAGCCTGAGTACAAAGATTTTACCATTCCGGCTGGGAAAAAGCCCTATGTGATTTTAGTGGTAGGCGTTAATGGGGTAGGAAAAACCACCACCATTGGCAAACTAGCCAACAATTATAAAAAGGCAGGCAACCAGGTTGTACTTGGAGCCGCAGATACTTTTAGAGCAGCTGCTACCGAGCAACTTACCATTTGGAGTGAACGGGTAGGTGTTCCTATTGTAAAGCAAACCATGGGTGCCGATCCTAGCGCCGTGGCTTTTGATACGGTAACAAGTGCCGTGTCCAAAAATGCAGACGTGGTAATTATTGATACCGCCGGTCGATTACACAACAAGCTTCACCTTATGGATGAGCTGGGTAAAATTAAGCGCGTTATTCAAAAAGTAATTCCTGGTGCCCCGCACGAGGTAATGCTGGTGCTAGATGGATCTACAGGTCAAAATGCCTTAGAACAAGCCAAGCAGTTTACCGCAACCACCGAGGTAACGGCTTTATCCATTACCAAGCTTGACGGTACGGCAAAAGGCGGTGTTGTTTTAGCCATTGCCAACCAATTTAAAATTCCGGTAAAATATATCGGGGTAGGCGAAAAAATAGATGATCTCATCATCTTTGATAAGCACGAATTTGTGGACAGCCTATTTAAAGGTGTAACGAACAGCTAATCCACCCCAACCGCCTTCAAAATACGTATGGCCCACCAAATTAAAAGAGGGCTGCCAGTCAAAACTAACCGCTAGGGGCGCATTAGGTATTTTATAGTCTAAACCAAGTACTCCATCTACGCCAATGGCAAACACGGCCGTACTAGGCGGGTTTCTGAGCCTCCAACTGTTATTCCATAAGCCAAAGTGGCCACCACCGCCCACATACCACTGTAAGCCCTCTGCATTAGGAAATGGCATATGCTTTTCATATAAGCCCGTTAATCTAAAGCCGTCTTCGTTAAAATAAGCGAGTAATTCTTTGGCCACAGATTCTGACATGTACTGCTTATAGGTAATGGCACCAGGGTATACTTTAACACCAATCGATTGAAGGATAGGTTTTGAAGATTGAGCACCCGCTGAAAAAGCGGCCATAAAAAGACATGCGGTAAAAAGTAGTTTTTTCATATAGGGGGTTTGAAAATACTCTACAAAAATAAATATCAATTACTGAAAGAATAGTTAAGGTTGCTCTTTAATAATTATTTAGGTTTGTAGTATGCATGATTTTAAAGAATTGGTGGCCGAATTTGGAACCCGTTTTGGTGTGTCGCAATTTCCGGCGGCTCCTGCAAGCCTTTATGAGCCTGGCGAATATTTTTTAAGTATTGGAGGCAAAAGAATTAGACCTATACTTTGTGTATTAGGCAATGAGCTTTTTAGTGAAATCACCGAAGACGCTTGGTCCCTTGCCACTGCGATTGAGTTATTTCACAATTTCACCCTTATTCATGACGATATGATGGATGCTGCTGCCCTTAGGCGCGGCATGCAAACAGTGCACACAAAATATGGCGATAATACCGCACTGTTAACTGGTGATGTAATGCTCATTAGAGCCTACGAAAAATTACAAACCATTAACCCAGTATATCTTCCTAAAATATTAAGCCTTTTTAATACTACCGCAAGAGAGGTTTGCGAAGGTCAGCAGCTAGATATGGATTTTGAAAAAATGCCATCGGTTACACTGGACGCTTATATTCATATGATAACCCTTAAAACATCGGTGCTACTTGCAGCGAGTTTAGAAATGGGTGCCATTTTGGGCGGTGCCACACCAGGCAACTGCAAACACATCTATGAGTTTGGAAAAAACCTGGGTATTGCATTTCAAATTCAGGACGATTATTTAGACGCTTTTGGCGATCCTGAAAAATTTGGTAAAGAAGTGGGTGGCGATATCAGACAAAATAAAAAAACCTTTTTACTACTACATGCTTTGGAAGTAGCTACACCTGATCAGCGCGCCAAGCTAGACACCCTTCTTGCAAGTAGTGGTCCGGATAAAGTGCCACAGGTATTGGAACTATTTAAAGCTTGTAATGTTGATGCTTGGGCTATAGAGCTAAAAGAAAAATATTTACAAATGGCACTAGCCAATTTAGATGATATTGCAGTTACGAGTAATCGAAAGACTGCTCTTTTATCGCTTGCTAATTATTTAATGCAACGAGAAAATTAATTTTACATTTTATTACGCATACTAAACGCAATTTATAGCGCATGTCAAATTCTTTATTTAGAAAAAAATCAATCGCAAAAATCAATTCAGACGCTGCTGCAGCAGAAGGGCATGGCGCTGGACTTAAAAAAGTATTAGGCGTAAAGGATTTAACTTTCATGGGAATTGCTGCCGTTATTGGGGCAGGTATTTTTTCAACCATCGGTTCGGCTGCCTTTAATGGCGGTCCGGGCATTTCACTACTATTTGTAATTACAGCCATCACTTGTGGTTTTAGTGCACTTTGCTACGCCGAATTTGCAAGTAGGGTTCCAATTGCAGGAAGTGCTTATACCTATGCTTATGTTTCTTTTGGTGAACTTATTGCTTGGATTATTGGTTGGGCCTTAATTCTTGAATATGCCATCGGAAACATTGTAGTAGCAATTAGTTGGAGTGGTTATTTTAATAATTTATTGGAAGGATTTAACATTCATTTGCCTGGATGGCTTGCTACAAATACTGCCAATGCACAAAGTGGTTACGACGAAGCGGTAAAAGCCATGGATGGAGGCGCAACACTGGAAAGTTTGGGCAGACATGCAAAAACTGGTTATGATGCTATTGTAAATGCACCAGTCATTGGCGGCATCAAACTCATTTTAAATATTCCTGCATGTATCATTGTAATGCTGATAACAGCACTTGCCTATGTAGGCATTAAAGAGAGCAAAAAATCAACCAATTATATGGTGATTTTTAAAATTGCTGTTATCATTTTTGTAATTGTGATGGGCTTCTTTTATGTAGACACCAATAACTGGGATCCATTTCTACCCAATGGATTTACAGGTGTACTTGCGGGCGTGTCTGCTGTATTTTATGCCTACATTGGGTTTGATGCAATCTCAACAACTGCCGAAGAATGTAAAAATCCACAACGTGATTTACCACGTGGTATGATCTATTCTTTAATTATTTGTACGGTCCTGTATATTTTAATTGCACTGGTATTAACCGGGATGGTTCATTATAGCGAGTTAAAAGTAGATGACCCCTTGGCTTATGTGTTTCAAAAATTACATCTTAATAAAATCGGGTATTTGATTTCTGTGAGTGCAGTTGTGGCAACCACCAGTGTATTACTCGTGTTTCAACTTGGTCAACCCCGTATTTGGATGAGTATGAGTAGAGATGGACTATTACCTAAAAAGTTTGCACAAGTGCATCCAAAATTTGGAACGCCTTCATTTGCAACCATTGTTACTGGATGTTTGGTGGGTATTCCATCTTTATTTGTTTCAAGTTCTACCATGACCGATTTAACCAGTATTGGAACGCTCTTTGCATTTGTGCTGGTTTGTTTTGGAGTTCTCGTATTACCCCGCATGGCTAAAGAGGCGGGTAGTTCTGCATTCAGACTTCCTTACCTAAACGGACAATTTATCATTCCTGCAGTAGTTGCCATTTTTGTTTATTTTTCGATGAATAGAATTGCAGACGCATTTACCAATTATAAAACCGAAGGTTTCCAAGAAATTTTATTCTTACTCTTTATTTTTATTTCCATTGTTACTGGGGTATTAAGTTTTGTGCGGAAATATTCGGTAATACCAGTAGTAGGTGCACTTTGTTGCCTCTATTTAATGATTGAAATACCCGCCATTAGTTGGTTGTGGTTTTTTGTATGGATGGGCATTGGTTTAACCATTTACTTCTTGTATAGTAGACGTAGAAGTAAACTCGCAGCATAACAATGAAGTATCAGATAGGTGACGAAATATTGGTGTTGCATAGCAACGAAGAAGGAAAAGTGGTTGATTTTATCAACGACAAAATGGTCATGATTGAAGTGCGTGGTGTGAAATTTCCCGCTTACATGGATCAAATTGATTTTCCTTATTTCAAGCGCTTCACCCAAAAAAAAATAGTTGAAGATCAAAAGCCGCTTAA
>JBANFS010000040.1:0-6857 GCA_037975885.1 Bacteroidota bacterium | reverse complement strand
TGATGGAAGTTTCAGGTCGTTACCAAATTTTACACCAGAAGAAATCACTGCTATCGGAGACGAAACCATCAAAAGCAGAAAAAGATTGGCAGCACATGCTATGACAAGGGATGGAATCATTGCTGCCATCAATGCAGGTGCTTCCACCATTGAACATGGTAGCGGAATGGACGAGGAATGCATGAAACTAATGGCTTCAAAGGGAATCTACTGGTGCCCGACTCTTTTTGTAAATGCTTATGTCGCAGAAGGAAGAGCAAAATTAGGCAGCCCAATCAATCTGTATTTCCAACAATCCATTGAGGCAACTTTCAAAAAAGCCATGAGCATGGGCGTGAAACTCGCATACGGAACAGACATTGGAGGATACGATTGGAAGCTGCCACAAGCAAAAGACTTTGAATATTTCGTACAGTGGGGATTGGATCCTGTTAAAGCCATTCAAACTGCAACCACCACTGCAGCTGAATTGCTAGACAAGAAAGGTAAAATTGGTGAGATCATCCCAGGTGCTTTTGCAGATATCATTGCAACTAAGATAGATCCTACCAAAGACATCAAAGCATTGCAAGATGTGAAATGGGTAATGAAGGGCGGTATCGTTTACAAAGATGCAAGACGATAGAAATTGAAATAGGATTTTATTAGAATATAATACCAAAGATATTTTTTAATTCTAAATAAATTTAGAACTACAGGATCAATTTTGATGAAGCATATTATACTCATCCAATAATATACAACAAATTAATATTCAAATGAAACCCACTTCCAATTTTCATATCCTTTTTCAACGCTATATACTTGGGTATATTCTGATATAATTTCTCTTTCGGCATTCAATTCTTCAATTTTCAAGAAACATTTTAAATAATCTAATCCCATTGGATTGGTTATAAACAATTTAAAATATAAAACTCTATCTGCGGGAATACAGATACTTTTTTGTAAGTGCTGATTAATATATTCTTCAATACGTGGAGTATAATCTTCCAAGGGGTAGCAAATTTGAAAACTTGTTGATGCTGTCAGTTTAACTTGAATTTGAAAAAACCTGAATTCAAGTTCATTCTTGTTGGGATTGAGTAGATTCTTAAAAATATGTATAAGCCTTTTTATGATACTACTAGATTAAATTGAAATAGCTTTTCAGTAATTTATATCTCGGGATTAGATGGATATAAGTCAGAATAGATAAAACTGGAAAGTTTGACAAACTTATATAACACAAAGGAAAAGCATTAGACAAATAATTCGTAACGAAAGATCAATTTATATGTTCAGAATTAAAAAAACTGAACATATTAAACGAATTTTTGACCCCTCTCGCCTATTATACAAAAAGGGTTATTTAGAATGTGCAGGAGTATATAAATTAAACTGAAAATATAGGCTTAGATATACGTCTTCGATTTCCTTATAGATCATCCAAATGTTTGATAAATTCGGTAGGAGTTAATCCAGTGTACTCTTTGAAAGTGGTGAAAAAACTTGATCGGGAGGAAAATCCAGATAATTCTGCAACTTTATCAATTGAATATTTTTTTGTTATGCCTGAGATTAATAATTCTTTAGAATATTCTATTCGCTTACTAGATCTTAGTTTAGTGAAGCTAATATCCATAAAATCACTAAAACAGTAGGATATATGATGCTGAGGAACGCCAAGAGCTGAGGAAAGTTCAGTTAATGTAAAATTTTTTTTCAGATACGGCTTTTCATTCTCAAAGTACTTAATTATTTTTTCGCTCAATTTTTTAAAAGCTTCGTGATTTTTATTTACATTCTCACATTGTTTTTTTAAAGATGATGAAGTTATATTTAGTTCTTCACCAGTATTTACCCTCAGTGGTATGCCATATAAAATTTGCGGGAAGAGAAGCAAGGTAATGGGTAAGATCGAAAATAAAACAGCTGCAAAGTTGTGAATAGATACTAAATCATGAATAGTGGAACTCATACTCGATACCAATAAATTCATACCCATGATACCGAGACAAACTATGATCAAAAAAGATATAATTAAAAGTATAAAAAGCCATTTTATAACTAGTCTAAACTGTCTGGATGATTCTTTTTGAATTTTAATTTTATTTATAATTACAAAAGAAGATGCGAGTATATATGAAAAAAGCAAGATTGGTCGAGATATATGAATAACTTCATTTGATAAAAGCCAATTCATTTTTATTTTCATGGTATTATTAGAATCGCGAACTATTTCTTTTGCGATACTAATTTTATATTCATATGAAGAAAACAGATAGGGCGCTAATCCTATAAAAATAATAAGACTTGGTAGTATGTGAAAGGCATGCTTCCATTTCCATTCAATAGTATCATCCATTGTCCCTTTTACATAGAAATATAGTATTGGACCTGCCAGCAGCCATAACGGAGTCAGATTATTCCAAAAGACAGCAATTAGATAGGATTTATCTCCAAACAATGTTACATAGTGCGCAATTGCATACAGTGAAAAAATAATAAGGTATGCGGATAAAAGAAGATGATACGTTTTTAGTTTTCTATTATAAATAGAATGTAGTACGGCAAAAAAGATAGTTGCTATAGAAATAAAAATGATCAAGCTTAAATAAATTATCTTATTATTATATAAGGATATTTAAGTAAAGCTAAATGATCTTAACTACTCGTACTAATTATTTCTAAAGACTTAGAATTAAAGCTTATTTGAAACGTAAAATATCAAGGAATTTTATTGATTATTGGTATTCAATTTCAATGGCCTTGAAAGATGAGAGAAAGTGAGTTGTCCAAGCTTCCATTTCCCATTTTCATTGATATATACCTCTGTTACCATAAAAGGATTGATAGCATCGTTTCTTCCTACTACCGCCACTAAATCAATATCGCTCAATAGAATAGCAGTATTCCCAAATACTTTTACAGAAGTTGAATACACTTCGGCCTTTTTATACCAAATGAACCCGTTGCGAATGATATCAACTTCTCGATCCTTCCCCCATGTTCCTCCCATATGAACAAAATTGCATTTTTCATCAAACAATAGACTGAGAGAATCCGCTTGTTTATCTGCCATCCATTTCCACTTTAATTTAGAGAGCTCAATTATTTCTTGCTCTGTTTTTGACGTCGCTTGATTCTGTTGTGCATACATAGACTGTATGATCATCACAAATACTACCAGTGCTACGATCCTCTTTTTCATATAATTATTTTAAGTTTTATACTAGTTATTATAATCACTATCCGTTACAGGCTCTTTCCAAACAGTCACTCCGTTTTTTGTTGAATACACTGCCGTATAAGTAACACCTGTATCCACTGAAGCACCATGCCAATGCTCCACATTTGGCATGCACTTGATTACTTCTCCTTTTCGAACTATTTGCTTAGGCTTGCCTCTTTCCTGATAATAACCAACTCCGTCTGTTATAATCAATACTTGTCCTCCTGGATGATAATGCCAAGCCAATCTTTTGGAGGGAGGAAAACTTGCAGATGCGATATTGTAAGTAAAGATGCTGTCTTCCTTATGCAATTCAACCAATGTATTATTGGGAGTAGTGGTAACATGTAATTTTACTCCGTCTTTTGTAAACACGGTTGCACCATCCTGTGCACTCAAGCGTGTACAACAACATAGCATTGCAACTGTAAAGAAAGCATTCGATAAGGCTGATAGTTTCATATCATTTGGTTTAAAAATGAATTATTTTATATAATCAAAGATCTACTATTTAAGATGCTACAGGGTATATATTCTACTTATATTTCTACCATTTTTACTGATCGGTTTTATCACATTGTATTTGATTAATTTTATCCGCTAATTTCATATCATAAATCAGGACCATGGAGACAATTTACCCTATTAATAATATAACTAACTACAACAACGATAATAACCATAAAACATTGCATCCGCTTGTTTCTGTAATCGATTTTTCAAAAGCAAGCAGGAGGGATTGGGGAAATGCAGATACAATTAAATTTCAGTACGGACTGTATTGTATCATTTTAAAAGATGTGAAGTGTGGCGATATCAGATATGGACGAAATTATTACGATTACCAGGCAGGAACATTGGTGTTTTTCTCTCCAGGACAAGTGTCGGTTATGGAGAATCCAGGCGCTCCCTATCAGCCATTAGGTCATGGACTCATTTTTCACTCTGATTTCCTCATTGGAACATCTCTAGGAAAAACGATTAGCAATTACAAATTCTTCGAATACGAAACCAATGAGGCATTGCATTTATCGGAAGATGAAAGAAAAATGATATTGGATTGCTTTCAGAAAATCCAGTTTGAACTGAATCAACCGATTGATAAACACAGTAAAAAATTGATTGCATCCAATATTGAATTATTCTTGGATTATTGCCAGCGTTTCTACGATCGACAGTTTATCACAAGAGATACCGTCAACAAAGGAGTTGTCGAAAAATTTGAACAATTACTCAAGAATTTCTTTGATTCAAACAAGCCACAATCAATTGGACTACCCTCTGTAGCATATTTTGCCAATGAATTAAACTTATCACCTAATTACTTTGGAGATCTGATAAAGAAAGAAACGGGTCAAACTGCAAAAGATTATATCCAAAATAAAACGATGGAAGTAGCAAAGCGAATTGTTTTTGAAAGCGATAAAACGATCAATGAAATCTCTATTGAATTGGGATTCAAGTACCCGCAACACTTCACCAGGTTATTCAAACAAAAAATAGGTGTTACCCCAAATGAATATCGAAATTTAAATTAAGTAATTACACAGCCGGTTATGAGCAAATTACATTCTATTGCAATTTTACTTTCTATGGCGTACACAATCAATGCATGTACTTCATCATCAAAAATAAATTCTAAAAATATTATCATACAAGATCAAGGAAGTTTCACCGTTGGCGGAACAGTAATTACTAACACAGGTACCTTTGATCCAATTAAACATGGAGCCTTCAATCCATCTAATCAAGCTTCTGAAGGACAAACACTTCATGGTGATCATGCCTATGTTTTTTATCAAGTTCCTGCGAATCCTCAAAAACTGCCGCTTGTATTTTGGCATGGATATGGACAATCAGCGAAAACGTGGGAAACCACTCCAGACGGCAGAGAGGGTTTTCAAAATATTTTTTTAAAACGACACTTCCCTGTCTACCTGGTAGATCAACCAAGAAGAGGTAGGTCTGGAAGAAGCACCCTACCCGGCACTATCAGCGCATCTCCTGATGAACAGCTTTGGTTTGGAATATTTAGATTGGGTATTGGTACTGATTTTTATCCAGGTGTACAATTTTCAAAAGATCCGGAAGCATTGAATCAATTTTATCGTCAGATGGTTCCCAATACTGGACCGTATGACATGGAGGTAAATACAAATGCAGTTGCTGCATTGTTTGACAGGATTGGGGAAGGAATTTTGGTAACACACTCACACAGTGGGGGACAAGGATGGATAACCGCTATAAAGAATGAAAAAATTAAAGCAGTCGTTTCGTATGAACCAGGAAGTGGATTTGTATTTCCGAAAGGAGAAGTACCTGACTCTATCAACTATGTGGGTGGTGTTTTGCGAGCTACGGGTGTTTCAATGAATGATTTTTTAAAGCTGACAAAAATTCCCATAGTCATATATTATGGTGATTATATTCCTGATGCCCCATCAAAGTATCCCGGTGAAGAGCAATGGCGTGCTGCATTGACCATGGCAAAACGCTGGAGAGACACCGTAAATAAATATGGAGGGGACGTAACCATTGTTCGACTGCCTGATGCAGGTCTGAAAGGGAATACACATTTCCCAATGTCCGATTTAAATAATATTGAAGTCGCTAACCTGCTTTCTGAATTTTTAAAAAAGAAAAAACTGCTATCAGAGAATTAATAGTCTCTCGGCTATTGAATCGTAATATAACAAGTCCATAAAATAACGATAGGATTGTAATCATAGAAATGTATTACACCTATTATTGATTCCCTTTTTACACCTTTTTAGTTTGCAGTGTGAAAAAAAGGAACATCATACAATTTACCGAACTAAATGTCAACCGCATCCAAGCGTTGACGGATGCAGTTTTTGCTATTGTTATTACAATTCTATCACTGGCATTGGTAGTGCCAGCAGGCGAAGACGAACAGAATGTGAAGAAATTCATGTTAGATCAAATCATTCCAAAACTCTTTATCTTTTTTCTTGGGTTTATTGTGGTAGGTGCATTTTGGGTAGATACCCATTTCAATCACCACCACATGGTGAAAACCAACATCTTTAGTATTTGGCTCAATATTTTCTTTTTGATGTTTATATGCTTAATACCTTTCTCATCTGGATTTCTTGCAAACTATTTATTTACCACCATCAGTGTAATTGTTTACAGTGCTAACCTGATTCTTGTCAGTATTCTTCATCTGGGAATGCTGATATATGCATGGGAAAAGCGATTTATCGATCAGAATGTTGATAAAAAGCTATACCACAATATGTGCTGGAGAATTATTTTACCTACTATAATTTATATATTAATCATACCTCTTGCTTTTCTTAAAAAGAGCTGGGTTGTATATTTATTCATTGCTCCACTATTTTTTCAAATTTTATTCGGAAGAGCTAGTAAAAACGAAAAAGAAGAGTCATTAAAACAAACCTGAACTATTTACAATCTAACAAACAGTAGATGGTTTATAATCTTTTATGAAAGATTTCTCATTTGGGCTTTTTGCATTAACTTAAATTGTCCAACAAAATTTATAAATGAGAAATCTTGAATACCCACTGTCGGAGCTATATACTTATATACCTCATTCGGATAAAATCAATAAATCTATTTCAGAAGTAGATGTGGGCTGGCACATTGAACATTCATT
>JBANFS010000039.1:0-7387 GCA_037975885.1 Bacteroidota bacterium | reverse complement strand
CTCTCCACGTATTCCTATTGCTTCTGTAGTAATGACACGTCAGTTAAAGCAAGAAGAAGCATCAGCTGCTAAAGAAACTAAAAAGAAGTAATTCACTTAACTATAGTTTTCAAAAAAGGCCTTCGAAAATCGAAGGCCTTTTTTATGTGCAAATATTATTGAGCTTAGCTTACAAGTGGCTGACCTTCTTTGATCCACTCATTGATACCTGGGCTATAATTAGAAACGTTGGTATAACCTTCTTTTACAAGTAGTGAGTAGCCAATAGCCGCTCTATCACCACCTTGGCAATGAATAATAACGGGTTTGTCTTTTGGAACTTTAGCAAGGTTTTGTAATAGTGTACCTACAAAAACATTGGTAGCACCTGCAATATGTCCAGCGTTAAATTCTGCAGCACCTCTAAGGTCAATCACCTGCGCTGTTGTATTTGCTTTTACATCAGCAATGCTTACCATTTTAGAAGTTGATAATGTACCGTTGGATAGTTCGTTAATTTTAGCAGCGTCCACAAAACCATGGATATTGTCGAGTCCAATACGCATTAATTTTCTGGTTAAATCATCCATTTGACTTGGAGCTGCTAATAAAATAAACGGCTCTTTGTAATCTACAAGCCACCCCATCCATGTAGCAAAAGAATTGTTACCCTGAATATTGATACTGCCCGGAATAAATCCTTTTTCAAAATCTTGTTTGTTTCTAGTGTCGATGAGTTTAACACCTTTATCCATGGCTGCTTTTAACTCGGCAGCTGTCATTTCTTTAATGGTAGGTACTTCTGTTAATAAAGGACGATCTACTTTGTTGAGTTCCTTCATTTTTGCAAAATACTTTGGCGGCTCAGGTTGATCTGTTAATAAGAAATCAATAAAGCCAGCTTTGTTGGAGCCATAGCTAAATGCCCAGTTTCTTTTTTTCTCGTAACCCACGGTTGTACTAGGAACAGCGCCTAAAGCTTTACCACACGCAGATCCTGCGCCATGGCCCGGCCATACTTGAATAAATTCTGGAAGGTTGGCAAATAAATTAATAGACTGATACATCTCTTCTGCACCCTTGTCTTGTGTACCCACCATGCCAGCTGCTTTTTCTAATAAGTCAGGACGTCCAATATCTCCAACAAACACAAAGTCGCCAGTAAATAACATCACGGGCTCTTTACTTGCTGGTGTATCGGTTAATAAAAAGCTTATGCTTTCTGGCGTATGTCCGGGGGTATGTAAAACCTCAATTTTTAAATTACCAACCATTACTTCAGTCCCATGCTTTAAACCTTCATGCGCAAATTCATACTGCCAACCTTCACCACCTTCGTCAGATAAATACATTTTGGCACCTGTAATAGCTGCTAGTTCACGCGAGCCACTTAAAAAATCGGCATGGATATGTGTTTCAAAAATATGCGTGATTTGCATATTGTTTTGCTTCGCAATTTCGAGATAGGTATCTACGTCGCGCTTTGGATCTATAACAGCAGCAACGCCTGCTTTTTGACAACCAATAAAATAACTTGCTTGGGCTAAGGTTTTGTCGTAAACGTGTTGAAAAAACATAAGTATAGAAATTTAGTTTGTTTTATTTTGATACTGCAAAGATGCAGCAGCACAACACAGTAAACTGTGACAAATATCACCTTTCTAAATTAATACCCTGCCCTTAAATAACTCCAACCTTCTTCTTGTTTTAAAATGACTTCACCCACACCCGATGGTACAGTAAACACAGATGGAATAAGCATTTGCTTGGTAATGCCGTATTTGCCCATGGTGTTTTCGCAGGCATTAAATACAACCCCTTTTTTAGATAGCTGCTCTACATCTGCTACCAGGTGAGATTTGGCGGCCACTAAAAAGTCGAGGGCCTTGCCATGCACCACCACTTCAATATTTACATTGGTTGGCCAAATTTTAGAAAGGTTTTTAATATTACCTATTACGCCACCCCATGCAGCCGTATCGGCGCTATTGAGTTGGATGACTACTTTATGGATAGGCGTTGCGGTAGTATTTTGAGCCAATACGTTTGTTCCAAAACCTACTAAACAAAAAGCGAATAAAAGGATTGTGTTTTTCATATCCCACAATTTAATTCATTTTTATACTTTTTAGGCGTAAAAATTGGGTTGGTGACATTTATCACCTATCTTTTATTTTTATAAAGGCACTTTTGTGTCAAATTAAAAAATCATGGAAATAATTGGATACGTAGCGTCCATTTTAATTGGCATTTCACTGGGGCTTATTGGCGGCGGAGGTAGCATTTTAACGGTACCCGTTCTGGTTTATTTATTTGGCGTAGAACCGGTACTCGCTACTGCGTATTCTTTATTTATTGTAGGCGCCAGTAGTTTAGTAGGTGCAATACCAAAATACAAACAAGGTTTTTTAAATATTAAAACAGCAATCATATTTGGTATTCCTTCTATTGCGGCAGTATTTGCTACCCGCAAATATTTGCTCCCTGCTATTCCTACACAGTTAGGAACCATTGCCGGTATTGAAATTACAAAGTCATTAGGGATGATGCTATTATTTGCAGTGCTGATGGTAGCGGCTTCTTTTTCTATGATTCGTTCTACGCCAACAACAGCTACCGAAGAAACGAGCGAGCAACAATTTAATTACCCGCTTATACTTATAGAAGGAGCTCTTGTAGGCATGCTTACAGGGCTTGTAGGAGCAGGTGGTGGATTTTTAATTATACCAGCACTTGTGATGTTAAGTAAACTACCTATGAAGCAGGCGGTAGGTACATCGCTACTAATTATAGCTGCAAAATCATTGATTGGATTTACTGGTGACATAGGTCATGAAAGCATGGATTGGACGCTTTTATTAACAGTAACAGCGCTTGCTATTAGCGGTATTTTTATTGGCGATAAGCTCAGTAAAAAAATAGATGGCAACAAACTTAAAAAAGGTTTTGGATGGTTTGTGCTTATCATGGGCCTTTACATTCTTGCACAGCAATTATTTTTTCAGACAGGCGGCGGACATTAATTATTTATGAAAAAATTATTCGCCGCTGCATTGTTATTATGCACTACTGTTTCGTATGCTCAGCATCAAGCGCAGCTAGATAGTACGAGTCTTGTAAATCTTTTTGGGGCGGGTACCTTGCACGGACACTTGCGCAGTTTTTTTAGCAGCAATTTTAATAAAAGTACAGATGTCGAATATGCGCAGGCAATTGGCGGCGGTATTCAGTTTATTTCAAAACCTATTCATCATATAAAAGTGGGGGTGAGTGGCGTTTTTATAAACGATCTTTTTTCGTCGGATCTAACAAAGGCAAACGCCTTATCTGGCGCCATTAATAGATATGAAATTGGGTTATATGATATTACAGACCCTTCTAAAAAAACAAACTTAAACCGCCTAGAAGAACTCTATATACAGTATCAAAATAATAAAACAACCGTTACTCTTGGTAAGCAACTACTCAATACACCCTTTATTAATTTGCAAGATGGACGGATGCGCCCATCCATTGTGCAAGGCCTTTGGATGCAGCATAAAATCAAAGAAAATAAATGGTATGCGGGTTGGCTAAATAAGTTTTCGCCACGCAGTACAGTAGCATGGTATAAGACTGGCGAATCTATTGGGCTTTATCCGGCGGGTATTAATATAGACGGCTCAAAAGCTGGCTATAAAAATGCACTTGAATCTAGTGGTGTGGCACTTGTTGGCGCAGAAATTGGCAGCATTAAAAATTATAAAATTCAAATTTGGAATCAGTACGTACAAAATATGTTTAACAGCGTATTTTTTCAAATCGACAAAACGCCAAATGCCAAGCAGCCTTATTATTACGGCCTGCAAATAATAACGCAAGCCGTGGTTAATAAGGGCGGTAACAACGACCCCGCAAAAACATATTTTAATCCTGATCAATCCAGTTTGGTATTGGGCGCTAGGGTAGGAAAAAAAATAAACAGTTGGGATTACGCACTAAATTATACCCGCATTACAAAGCAGGGGCGTTATTTAATGCCGCGTGAATGGGGGCGTGATCCTATGTATACTTTTTTAATGGGGGAGCGTAACGAGGGCCTTGGAGATGTGAGTGCCTATGTTGTAAAAGCAAAGTATACCGCACCAAAACTACCACTCACTATGAATTTGGGTGCTGGATATTTTAATTTGCCAAGCGTTACCAATTTTGCCCTTAATAAATATAGTTTTCCATCTTATATGCAGTACAACTTAGATATACGTTATGCATTTAAAGGATTTTGGAAGGGATGGGAAGCGCAAATGATTTATTTTTATAAAGACGCTACGGGTAATACCTATAACAATCCTAAGTATTACATCAATAAAGTGGATATGGGTCATTTTAATTTTATTGTAAACTTTCATTTTTAAAGGTTGGCCATGAAAAAACAATATCTCCTGCTTATTGGATTTGCTGCACTGGTGCTACTTTATTGTATGGTAAGCTTTATTAAAGGCGACATTTTTAAAATGGACAATACCCTTGCCGTAACAGATAGTACCTGGTTAGCGCCAAGTATTTATGCTGATAATACGGTGAGTGGCGAGGAGCGCAAACTTGTTATTTACGGACAAGATTTAATTGCGCATACAGCAAAATATTTAGGGCCTAAGGGAAGCGTGGCGCAAATTACCAATGGCATGAACTGTCAGAACTGTCACTTGCAAGCAGGGGGTAAAGCATGGGGTAATAATTATGCAGCTGTGTTTTCGACGTATCCAAAACTGAGAGACCGTAGTGGACAAATAGAAAGCATTTATAAGCGTGTTGCTGATTGTATGGAAAGAAGTTTAAACGGAACAGCCGTAGATAGTAATAGCCGTGAGTTTAAAGCCATATATGCATACATTAAATGGATTGGACAAGGTGTACAAAAAGGACAAAAGCCGGAAGGAAGCGGCATCGAAAAATTAGCGTATTTAGACCGTGCCGCCGACCCTAAAAAAGGGCAGCTGGTATATACCGCGCAGTGTGCAAGTTGCCATGGCGCTAATGGTGAAGGGCAATTAGCACCTGACAATATAGAGTATGCCTATCCGCCATTATGGGGCGCACATAGTTACAACGATGGCGCAGGACTTTATAGGATTAGTAGTTTTGCAGGCTATGTAAAAAACAATATGCCTTTTGCGGTTGCTACGCATAAAAATCCAACATTAACCAACGAAGAGTGTTGGGATGTAGCTGCTTATGTAAACAGCCAGCCCCGCCCACATAAAGATCAATCTAAAGACTGGCCTAATTATAGTAAAAAGCCAATCGATTTTGCGTTTGGACCTTACGCCGATAATTTTTCAGAAACTGAGCATAAATACGGGCCATATAAACCCATTCAAAATTTTAAATAATCAATAAAAATAAACAAGCATGATGGAACAAATTATTCAACCCTGGCCCTGGTATGTAGCCGGCATTTTAATTGGGCTTATTGTACCCGCACTTTTAATTTTAGGCAACAAAACATTTGGTATTTCTTCTAATTTAAGACATATCTGTGCTGCCTGTTTTCCGGCGGGCCTTACATTTTTTAAGTACGACTGGAAAAAGGAAATATGGAATTTCTTTTTTGTAGGCGGCATTTTTGTAGGTGCATTTATTGCCAATTATTTTTTAATGACAGATGCGCCTATTGCAGTGAGTCCGGCTTTGCAAAGCGAGTTGGCGGGTTATGGCTTAAGCGACTACAGTTACATGTTGCCTAAAGAACTTTTTAGTTTTGAAGCACTACTTACAGTAAGAGGTTTTATTATTATGGTGATAGGCGGCTTTTTAGTTGGCTTTGGTACGCGTTATGCAGGCGGTTGTACATCGGGCCATGCTATTATGGGACTTAGTAATTTACAATGGCCATCTTTAGTAGCAACCATCTCATTTATGGTAGGTGGCTTTTTAATGGCCAACATTATTTTACCTTGGATTTTATCTTTATAAAAATAGCACAATGAACAACGAAAAAGTACAAAATATAGATAGCAATACAGCATGTGTTAACGCATCAGAACAACAACACCCAGCATGGTATAATTTAAAATACGCGGCAGTGGGTATCATTTTTGGAATCGTATTTGTGAAGGCCGAAATTATTTCTTGGTTTAGAATTCAGGAAATGTTTAGACTACAAAGCTTTCATATGTTTGGTGTGATAGGCACAGCGGTAGCGGTTGGGGCAATCAGTGTTTTTTTAATTAAAAAGTTTAATGTAAAAACCATCCACGGCGAAAAAATTGTGATAGCAGACAAAGAATTTAACAAAGGTCAAATTTATGGCGGCTTGTTGTTTGGATTTGGTTGGGCTTTAACGGGTGCATGCCCTGGTCCTTTATTTGCACATATAGGTGCAGGCTTTTACGCAGTGTTAGTAGTGATAGCAAGTGCTGTTGCAGGCACATGGACCTATGGATATTTTAGAGATAAGTTACCGCACTAGTTAATAGCTGGCGGTCACTTATTTTTTAAGCCTTCCGTTTTCTTCCATCTTTTTCATGAGGCGGCTTATGACTTCGCGAGAGCTGTTAAGGTCGGTAGCAATTTCTTGATGGGTAAGTTTTAGGGTGGTGCCAAATTTTTCCACCTGTTGTTTGAGGTAAAATTCTAGGCGCTCATCCATATTTTTAAACGCCACTTCGTTCACTGTTTTTAATAGTTCTTCAAAGCGGGTGCGGTAGGTTTTAATGACAAAGTAGTGCCAGCTTTTAAATTTGCTAAGCCATTCATCCATGTATTTAATGGGGATGGTAAGGAGTGTAACATTTGTGAGGGCTTTTGCAAGCACCTGACTTTGTTCGGCTTGAAAACTACATACCATAGATACGGCGCATGCCTGACCTGGTGATATGTAGTACATGAAATACTCGTCACCTTCTTCGTTTTCTTGATAGAGCTTAACGGTACCTTCTACTACCATCATGGTAGATCTAATATTTTGTCCCACTTTTAGTAGGGGCGTGCCTGCAGGAATTTCTTTTATTTCGGCATGCTCAAGTATGGCATCGTACAAACCATCTTCTAAATTAGGAAAGAGGCTTGTTAGTTGTTCTTTGGTAATCACAAATGCAAGTTACCCAATTTTGTGTTTTTTAACTAAATTTGACCCTTTCCCTTACGCTATGCATAAATTTTTAATTGTAGGACTCGGTAATATTGGATCCGAATACGTACACACCCGCCACAACATTGGTTTTGATGTAGTGAGCGCTTTTGTGCTCAAGCATGGTGGACTATTTAAAAACGACCGCTTAGCAGACGTGGCTACGGTTACCTGGAAGGGCAAACAATTTATTTGCATCAAGCCTACAACGTATATGAACTTAAGTGGTAAAGCATTTAAGTATTGGATGGACAAAGAAAAACTAGAGCCCAGCCAAACGCTTACGGTGGTAGATGA
>JBANFS010000038.1:0-8228 GCA_037975885.1 Bacteroidota bacterium | reverse complement strand
CTTTACTTTCTCCCTCTCCTCACTTATCTTATAATATGGATAAGTCAAACAAGGAGATTTCAGGTAACCCCAAAAAACTGTGCACCTTTCTGTGCACCCTAAAAAGAAAACCCTTGTAAGTATTTAATTTACAAGGGTTTATCGTTTTTTGAAGTGGTGTGGGGCTAAAGTTTGGTATAAATTTTTTCTAGTTTCTCAATTTTCATATTCCCATCCATATGATACGTTTGGTAAAAGTTTCATCTAATATTATGATGAGTAACGAATTAAAATATTAACTTAAAAATATTAACATCGAACATTAAAAATTAATCACTACCAAATTTTAAATCATGAAAAATTTAACCCTATTTTTTTGTGTGATTTTTGCTTTAGCATCATGCAAATCTGATAACGACAAAAATGCTGAATTAAGTAAAAAAAATGTTGAATACTACTCTCATGTCTGGGAAGTAGCCATCAACGAAGGCAGAACAAATATCTTAGATACTGCCTATGTAGAAGATGCCGTACTTCATACAATCCCTGAAATGAAGGGTAGGGCAAATGCTAAAGCGTACTATGAAAACTTTGTAACAGGATTTTCGGATAGAAAATTTATTGTGAAAGAAATCTTTGCTGATGGTGATAAATTGGTAAAGTACTGGCAATTTACAGGGAAGCATACAGGTACATTTTTTGGTATCCCTGCAACAGGCAAAGATATTGATGTTATAGGTTGTACGATTGCTAAAATGAAGGATGGAAAAATAGCAGAAGAACAAGATTTTATGGATAATCTTGATTTCATGAAACAACTTGGTATCATTGCCAAATAAATATTGTAAGTGCCTCAATTTCAACTACACCTTAACAATTGAAATAAACCCTTTACTTTCTCCCTCTCCCCATTTATCTTATTATATGGATAAATCAAACGAGAAGATTTCAGGGAGTCTTATGAAACGTATCATTATATTTTGAAGTTTTAAAGCCTTAATATCCCCCAGTTCAAGTTTTATATGGGGAGCCAGAGTGCACAAGGCGACAGAAATGTCGCCTTTTTTGTTGTTTGTCAGTGAGTTGGAGTAGATGCATCTTTTTTATAGTTTTAATAAAAAAGAATGAGGTCAGCTCCTAAAGGTTTATTTGTAATTTTTTTTATTGTTGATATTGCCTTTATGATTTATTGGGCATTTACTTACTTACATTTATTACCACCAGAATTTCTTTATAAAGACTATACTAATTCAATATTAGTTGATTGGAATTGGTCTTTCTTTCCAATAGATATGTTAATCTCAATATCTGGCTTACTTACAATTTGGCTTTACAGGAATAATTCAAACTGCTGGGTATTTTTTGCCTTTGCATCTTTATTTTTGACCTTATGTTCAGGATTAATGGCCATTTCATTTTGGGTATATCACAACGATTTTGATATGGGCTGGTGGATACCCAATATGTTCTTACTTTTTTATCCAATATTTTATCTAAATAAATTATATAAAATTTTAACCCTTTAATTTCCTGAGTGTTACATACTCAATCATCGAATTATAGCTGCATCTTTCGTCTGTAAGGGGAGCTCTCTGAGATTTTATTTTTATAAATCTATTATTTTGATATTTTCATTTTCAAAATACTTCTAATGATGACCCATCAAAATTATAATAGTATTAAAAATTTAATTTTCACTTCTATATATATTTTCTTGAGTTCTACTTGTATTAATCTATATGCACAAGAAAACTTTGCTGATAAATGTGAAGGAAAATGGGAAGGAACAATGTACATATATGGGAAAGGACAAATAAGAGACAGTGTGCCTGTTGAATTATTTGTACAAAGAACATCTCTTCCTCACACTTGGGTATGGAAAACAAACTATCTATCTAATAAGAATCCAATGGAGAAAAAATATAAATTAGTTTTAAAAGATACAGCTAGTCAAACTTATCTCATTGATGAAGGTGATGGTATTGAATTATGGAGTTATTATTTTAATAATAAACTTTATTCTGTTTTTGAGACACATGATGTTATGTTAACTTCTAGCTATGAATTACAAGGAGATAAATTAATTTTTGAAGTGACATCTGGAAAGAAAATAGAAGACAAAAAAGAAGTCACTAATTACAGTGTTCTAGCTTTACAAAGAGTTGTTTTCAAAAGGGGAAACTAACAAACCATTTTGTGTTCAAATATCGCTTTGCAAGTATTTCTATTTAATTGATTGATTAAAACTTGCAATTAACCCTTTACTTTCTCCCTCTCCTCACTTATCTTATAACATGGATAAGCGAAACATGAAGATTTCAGGAAACCCCAAAAAACTGTGCACCTTTCTGTGCACCCTAAAAAGAAAACCCTTGTAAGGAATTGAGCTGTAGGGATATCATTTTTTACGTATCAAGTTATACTTCAGTTGATACCTAGTTGAAGTTTGATATTTTTTTCAATTGCACTTATTGTTGTTGGATTATACCCTGAGGTGTGAAATACAACTTTCCCATCTTTATTTATCACAACATGTGTTGGAAACATAGCAACTTTATAATTCTTTTGAACGATTTCTTTGGCACTGGGGATGATATGATAATTGAAAATATTTTTTTCAATCATCTTCTCGATTTCAGCTTTTTCGTCTAATGCCAATGCAAGAAATACAATGTCATCTCTTTTCCCGTATCTATCCACAAGCTGATTTAATTCTGGAATTTCCTTGACACAAGGGGCACAAGCAACAAACCAAAAATTCAAGACAACAACTTTCCCTTCAAAATCTTTTAAATTAAATACACGTCCAGTAAGATCTGGTGCTGAAAAAGAAGCGATCACTTCATCATTCTTGAAAAAAGGGCTGGGCATAGGCTCTCCAGCTTTAGTAAATATAATTTTCTGATTCTGCTGAACTTGTTGAGAAAAAGCGATAAAATGAACAGATAAAAAAAATAAAAGAAGAAATGAAAAACGCATGCTGTTTTTTTTCGTTGAAAAGGAGTATTAGATATAAAGTGATTTGAAAAAGGAAATTACGGGTTTCACACTCTCTACAAATTCTATGATTTCAAATATATCAATATAGCTTTCTAAAACATAAATAGGAACGATATGTTTCTACAAAAATTTTCTCACATAAATCAAATATGCATCTGATTGAATACGATTGACTTCAGTAAATTCAAATTCTTTTGTACTCGAGATATCTAATATGGTGTTTGCATTAATAAATTTTATCGCATGTTGATCCATCATAAGTTTTGGTGCAATAAATAAATGCATCTCGTCAATGTGATTATGCATCAACAATTGAGTAGCAAGCTTGCCGCCTGCCTCTACAAGCATTCTATAATGTTGTAAGTCGAATTGCAACTTCATCAAGACTTCCAAATTAATATTTCCATCAACATCAAAATCGGTAAAAATTACCCTGACATTATCCGGTACTTTTTTTAATTCTTTTTGAGCACCAAAGAGATAGATAATAGAATTGGGATGTGTCTGAAATATAGACAACCCTGAATTCTCAGGATTCAATAATTTTAAATCGCGATCTATTACAAGGACATTTTTATCATAAATGCTCCCATCCTGCTTACGGATATTTAATCTTGCATCATCTTTTATAATAGTATTATATGTAGTTAAAATTGCATCTGCAGAAGGTCTCAATTTTTCATGAACATAATTACGACTTAACTCATTACTCAACCATTTGCTATTGCCATTTCTGTCGGCAATTTTTCCATCAATGGTCATGGCCATTTTAAGTACAACATAAGGACGCTGGTAACGTTGGTTGACAAAAAATTCTTTATTCAATTCAATCAACTCCGGATGATTATGGACCTCTACATCAATGCCAGCATTCCTCAATACGTCCACTCCAGTCACCAAGGGGTTTGGATCTCTTGAACCAACGATCACTCTCTTGATACCGTGCTTTTTAATCAACTCCGTGCAGGGAGGCGTTTTACCCTGATGAGAACATGGTTCCAATGTAACATAGAGACTGCACCTACTTAAATCACTTTTTTGACGCAATGCATTGTTGATGGCATAGACCTCTGCATGTGCCTGACCGAATTGCTCATGACAACCTTGCCCTAGAATAACCCCATCACCTGAAACCACCACAGCTCCCACCAATGGATTGGGTCGAACCCGCATAAAATCAGCTGTTTTTGCAATGTTAAATGCTGCTTCCATGAAAGAATCCATTGCCATTTTAAACTAGTTTTGCGGAAATTTTTACTGATGTTTACTGGTATCGTCCATAAAGGTAAGGTTGTTGCTTTGAAGAATACAAAGGATGGAATTGAAATAGGAATCTTGTCATCATCAAAATTACCCAAGCTCAATAATGGTGAAAGTATAGCGATTGACGGCGCTTGCCTGTCAATGATTCAACAAAAAAGTAATACCGTAAGCTTTTTTGTCTCCCCTGAATCCCTTGACAAAACCATTATCGGTCAATATAAAAAAGGGTCTATTGTCAACATGGAACTGCCACTCTCAAAACAAGACTTTTTAGGCGGTCATTATGTATTGGGCCATGTTGATACAATTTCTTTTGTAAAAAATATCAAAGTACTAAATGAAGTATGGTTTATTGAAATTGCACTGCCCAAACAATTTACACAATATGTTGTTTATAAGGGATCTATTGCAGTGAACGGTGTTAGCCTTACTGTAAACAAAGTAAATAAATCCAGTTTTGAACTTTGCATTATACCGGTAACACTACTAAAATCAAACGTTTCAACACTGGTGAAAGGCGCATCGGTAAATTTGGAGTTTGATATTCTAGCAAAATACACAGAACGAATTTTAAAAAAAGGAAAATGAAATTTACCGACCTCCATATAGCTCTGGAAACGTTTAAAAAAGGGAATCCTATCATCGTCGTTGATGCGTTGTCAAGAGAAAATGAAGGAGATATTATATTTCCTGCAGATTGCTCAACACCAGAAAAAGTAAATTTTTGTGCAACCAAAGGGAGAGGCTTGATTTGTATAGCAATAGATATAGCAACAGCAGAACGACTCGATTTAAAACCACTCAGAACCAACCAGCAGGACCAATTTCATACAGCGTTTTACGACCCGATTGATGCGGCTGCAAAACATGGAATCACAACAGGTATCTCTGCCCACGAAAGGTCTGCAACAGCAAAAATCGTAACTGATACAAATGCTACACCAAATGATTTTATAAAACCAGGTCACCTCTTCCCGGTTGTCGCAAAGGAACGAGGATTGCTGGAAAGGGAAGGTCATACAGAAGCAAGTATAGATTTATGTAAAATGACTGGGCACTACCCCGCTGCCATCATCTGTGAAATGATGCAAGAAGACGGAACGATGATGAGAAGAGAGGAATTATTAGATTTTGCACAAAAACATGCAATGCCAATTATTTCTATCCAACAAATTCTGGATCACAGAATTCTCACTGAAAATCATATTGAGCACATCTCTCAAGCGCAGCTTCCAACAAAATTTGGGGACTTTACTATACATGTCTTTAAAAATAATTTTTCAAATATTGAACATGTTGCACTCTTTAAAAACTCAAATTCAAGTAAAAAACCAATCGTAAGAATACACAGTGAGTGCATAACGGGTGATGTAATGTCTAGCTTGCGATGCGATTGCCGAGATCAGCTTGAAAAATCAATGAAACGCATTCAAGAAAACGGAAATGGCCTTCTCATATACGTAAAAGGACATGAAGGAAGAGGAATCGGTATATCGAATAAAATAGCAGCCTATGCATTACAAGAGGACGGACTCAATACATTCGAAGCAAATGAAAAACTCGGATTCCCAAGGGACAATAGAAATTACCAAGATGCAATTTGGATACTTAAATACTTTGATATTGTAGACTTTGACTTGATCACCAATAACTCTGATAAACTGAATACTGTACTAAAGAATGGACTCTCCGCAAATATTACCCAAGTTAATTCGCAGGTTACTGGGTATAATGAAAGATACCTAAAAGACAAAATCAACATTACAAAACACCAAATAATACTTGAACAATGATAGCAATCGTAAGATCAATATTCAACAAAGAAATTACGGATAAACTTTTAGAAGGTTGCGTGAATGAACTCGTACAAAAGAAGATCGAATACCGTATATTTGATTGCCCTGGTGCTGTAGAAACGGTTGGTTATACCAAGAAAATAATCGACACTTTAAGACCTGATGCTGTAATTGTCATTGGCGCTATCATCAAAGGCGATACCGATCATTACGAATATGTATGCAATTATGTAACACAAGGACATTCCTATTTGGCAACACAAGTAGATGTGCCAGTAATATTTGGGATTCTCACAACTCAAAATGAACAATTGGCGCTTGAAAGAGCATCTACTAATAAAATGAATAAAGGCAAAGAATTTTTTGATACTGCTTTATATATGATGAATGTATACAAATCTATATAAAAGAAAATACAGCTTAATAAGCTAATTGAACAAAAAAATGAATAAATATAAATTCACCAGAAATAATCCCTCCTGTTGATTACCAAAAAATTAATTCAGAAAGTTAAATTTCATTCAGAAGAGCATTTGATTATTGCAGGAATAGAAGTTGACAAATAAATTTTCAAATGGGTTCGCAAAAATATTTTACTTAATCTTAAAATAGTTTATGAATACATTCATTTTAAATCAACCCACGAAAAAATCTTTATTAATAAATATCATAATTTTTTTGTTTATACAAATCATCAACAGTGGTTTGGTTTTTGGCTTAGGCTGGGATAAAGGACACAACCCTGCTTTTGTTCAAAAGCCATATGTTGTGCCTTCAGGTGCGCTTGTTGGAAGTGTATGGATTGTATTGTATATCTTGATGAGTATAGCAAGATGGTACTTGAACCGATTCAATGAAGATTATCACACAAAGATTAAGACTACGATTACCATTCTGTTGGTGTGGTGTAGCTTATATCCATTTTACACTTTTGCCATTGATAGTGCATATGGTGGATTGGTTGGGAATACTGGTATATTAATATTGTCACTTTACATTTTTCTTAATAGTTGGGGCCGGGTAAGAATAGTATCTTATTTTATCATGCCTGTTATTTTATGGATATCTTTTGCTACGACGATAATATTGAGTGAGTTGGGATACTTATAATAATATCTTCACTTAATTCAATGGCACATTTATTAAAGATTAAATATGTGCTATTCACAGGATATAAACATTGCAGTGCAGGAAACATTTCCCTAACATTAACTTTACAAATTGATTACACTGTAGATTGAACTTGCTTCAAAATAATACCAATGGGAATTTCATTTGATGTCATTTCACACACCAGAAAACTTCTGCAACATGGGATTTTCAATCACTTTACAGACGAAAGTATTTCTGTGCTCCACCACATGATCATTCAATCAACAGGGAATCAACTGAACAGGAGAAAATTCTTTGAATTATGGAGAAAAGGTGATTTCAGTGAGAATTTCACCCACATGCAATTGCTACAAGAAACGAATTTTCTTCTACAAAAAAATGGTGAAAGACCGATTGAGGAAAATTTTCTTGAATATGTTTCAATTTAGCTGACCTAAGTATAAAAATGTTAGCGCCCTCTATTTCAATTATAGATTATAAGTTTTTATAGTTCCTTTATATCCCCCTTCAAACTTATCTGATAATTTGGATAAGGAAATGAAAAGATTTCAGTTAACCCAAATCTATACAACTGTATATTTTAGTACCCATTTAAATCCTGTGATTTTTAACTACCCTTCAAAAATTACTTACTTAATAAATTCAAATACAAACGAAGTAGTAATTGAGTGGTTACCTGACACTAAGCCACTGCTTGTTAAAAAATAAGGAGAGGTATTGTTCAAGTATCGCCACTCCAATCTCCATAAATTATTTTTACCGATTTTTCTATCAATATTGAGTGAGTAACCCTTCATTTGGAAAAATTGATCATTGATCAGTGGAACAACAGTACCGGATTTATCTTGATAATATTCTACTCTTGCGGCAAAAGCCCATTGTTTCGTTTGAAATCTAGTAATCAAAATCGGTGAATACCATATATTTAAATCAGTAGATCTATGTTGTTTTTGCTCAACCCCATGATCTAAACCTAATGTAATTCCAAATTTATTTGTCACTTGATATATCGCATAGAAATTATTTAAATACCGCCATTGACTAATACTGTCTGGCTTAATATTTCCTAAAAATGTA
>JBANFS010000037.1:0-9087 GCA_037975885.1 Bacteroidota bacterium | reverse complement strand
CGTATGTTTGCCATTTTTACCCCTAAAACAGGTAAAAAGAAATAGTTGCTCAAATAGGAGATTATCCATAATTTTGCATCCCAATTTCCCAAATGGCTCAACAAGTGTCTCGCCTGTGCAAGACCGCCAGTAGGGTGTAATCTTTAACTAGATTATTAACATGCCAAAGGTAAAAACAAACTCAAGCGCAAAGAAGCGTTTCAAAGTCACTGGTAGTGGTGAAGTAACTTTCCAAAAGCCATTTAAAAGGCACATCTTAACCAAAAAATCTAAAAAACGTAAAAGAGCCCTAAACAAAAAAGGTTTAGTAGACTCTACAAACAAAGACTTCGTTCTTCGTTTATTACGTCTAAAAGGTTAATTCCGGTTAATTTTTAGAAGTACCATTCACAAACAACATTATCAAACAGCAATTACCCATTAGGTAGGCGCTTTCAAACAAATTAATATGCCACGTTCAAAAAATGCAGTTGCATCGAGAGCTAGGAGAAAAAGAATTCTTAAGCAAGCAAAAGGGTTCTACGGTAAACGTAAAAACGTTTATACAGTAGCCAAAAATATCGTTGAAAAAGGTTTGACTTATTCTTATGTAGGTCGTAAACTTAAAAAGCGTGAATACCGTCAATTATGGATTGCACGTATCAACGCAGCGGTTAGACAAGAAGGACTTACTTACAGCCAATTTATCAATAAATTAAGCACTAAGGGTATCGAACTTAACCGTAAAGTATTAGCAGACCTTGCTATGAACGAACCAGCTAGCTTCAAGGCTTTAGTTGACCAAGTTAAATAAGGTAGCTTACTGAAAAAAATAATATAAAAAAACCGAGTAGTACCTATACTGTTCGGTTTTTTTATTCGTTTATAGATCTATTATTTCAAGTTTGTCGTTCACCCATTTTAAAGCAACCGCGTAAATGAACAATACTTATACCTCGCTCGTAAACCAAACATTCCACTTCCCTCAACCAGGTTTTGAAGTAAATGACAATGGTTACTTACAATTCAATGATTTAGATTTAAAAAAGATCATTGAAAAGCATGGTACCCCTTTAAAGTTAACATACCTGCCAAAAATTGGTATGCAAATTAACAAGGCGAAAGACATGTTTAAGGCTGCTTTTAAGAAGCATAAATACGAGGGTGAATATTTTTATTGCTATTGTACTAAAAGCTCTCACTTTTCATTTGTAGTAGAAGAGGCATTAAAGCATAATATTCATTTAGAAACATCTTATGCTTACGATATTGAAATTATCAATAGACTGTATCAGCGCAGAAAAATAAATAAAGACACATACATCATTTGTAATGGCTACAAACAAAAGTCTTACACATCACGTATTACTAAACTCATCAACACTGGTTTTAAAAATATAATTCCTATTTTGGACAACAAAGAGGAACTCATGGCCTACAAACGTGGCGCCAAACAACCATTTAGAGTGGGTATTAGAGTAGCTGCAGAGGAAGAACCCAATTTTCCTTTTTACACGTCAAGACTAGGCATTCGTGCAAAAGATATTTTAGAATTTTATGTAGATGAAATTGAAGGTAACGAAGACAAGTTTCAATTAAAAATGCTACATATCTTTTTAAATAAAGGGATTAAAGATGATATTTATTACTGGTCTGAATTAAATAAAATCATCAACCTCTATTGTCAATTAAAAAAGATTTGTCCAGAGTTAGACTCTATTAATATTGGTGGTGGATTTCCTATCAAACACTCACTTGGATTTGAATATGACTACCAGTTCATGATCAATGAAATTGTGAGCAATATTAAAAAGGCTTGTAAAAAAGCCAAGGTTCCCATGCCAAATATCTACACCGAATTTGGTAGCTACACCGTTGGTGAAAGTATGGCACATATTTACAGTGTACTCGCAGAAAAAAATCAGAACGATAGAGAGTGCTGGTACATGATTGATTCTTCTTTTATTACCACACTTCCAGACACCTGGGGTATCGGAGAAAAGTTTTTGATGCTTCCTGTCAACAAATGGGACAATGAATACCATCGCGTTGTACTTGGAGGTATTACCTGCGATAGTCATGATTATTACGATTCCGAAGAACATATCAACGAAGTGTTTTTGCCTAAACTAAAAACCCAAGATCCTAAAGATCAAGAATCCAATAAAGAACCGCTGTATGTAGGATTTTTCCATACGGGCGCTTATCAAGATCAAATTAGTGGTTATGGTGGTATCAAGCACTGCTTAATCCCTTCTCCTAAACACGTGATTGTAGAAAGGGATAAAAGTGGCAAACTTGTGGAATGGGTATATGCTAAAGAGCAAACCGCTCAATCGATGCTTAAAATTTTGGGCTACCTCCGTTAAACGCATCAAAAACACTGCGAATAGTAGGGTAGGTTTGAACCAGGTATTCTGGTAAATTTTCCATGAGTACCCACTCAATCTTTTCAATATCTTCTTCGGTTTGAGGATTGAGTTTTTCTGTGTCCAAAGCAGTCGCCTTCATGCTGTACCAATGGGTTTGCTTAACTACTTCTTTTTGTAACCATGTATCAAAATAGGTATGTGTTGTCATACATATAAATTCCCCAAGCGATATTGTTTGTAACCCAGTTTCTTCCTGTACTTCTCTTACAGCACATTCAGGTATCAATTCACCAGGATCTAGTTTTCCTTTTGGCAAATCCCAAAAACCACGCCTATACATGAGCAAAAATGCCCCTTCTTTGTTTTGAACAAGTCCTCCAGCTGCAGTAATAATTGGTTGCTCCATTGTGTATCAAATGTCTACTATTTTTTGAATTGTTCATACAATTTATTCTAAAATAGACCCTAAATTTGAAGTATGACAAACGAAATAGCCGTTGCAGAAAAGTTACTACAAGTAGCCGCCGTAAAATTAAGTCCAAACGACCCATTTACTTGGGCAAGTGGATGGAAGAGTCCAATTTATTGTGATAATAGAAAAGTACTTTCATTCCCGTATGTAAGAGATTTTATAAAAAGTGAAATGTGCAATGTCATCTTCGAAAAGTTTGGTGAGGCTGAAACATTAGCAGGTGTAGCAACAGCTGGTATTCCATGGGGTGCCATGGCTGCTGATCAATTAAAACTGCCTTATATATACGTAAGACCAAAACCTAAAGAACATGGTTTAGGCAATCAAATAGAAGGTGCATTTACGCCAGGCCAAAAAGTACTCGTGATAGAAGATTTGATTTCTACTGGTAAAAGTTCACTACAAGTTGTAGACGTATTAAGAGCTGCAGGTGCGGAAGTAGTAGGCATGGTTGCCATTTTTACTTACGACTTTGCACAGGCATCAGAAGCCTTTGCAGCAGCCAATGTGCCATTTGTTTGTTTAACCAATTACCCTTCTTTGATTTCACTTGCTGTAGAAAAAGGCTATGTGACTAAAGAACAAGAAAATATTTTATTAGATTGGAGAAACAGTCCATCTACTTGGACAGGAAAATAATGTCTTTATATATTGTCATGAAAAAAATAATTGTTGCCTTAATAATTCTAATTGTTGCCCATACTGCATCTGCACAATCTGCAAAAGCTGAATGGGTTATATTAAAATCCAACAACTTAAAATGTTGGGAATGCAAAGATGTATTGGACAAATACTTAACCAAGGAAAAAGAGAATACAGAGGGTGGTATTGTTCAATGGAAAATAAATTTGCTTCAGGGTGAAGTGCGCATTCAGTTTTTACCGGATCGAACAAGCGCCGATGAAGTGAGAGCAGCAGTTAACAATGCAGGTTTTGATACAGACAAAGAAAAGGCATTAGATGAAGCTTATAAAAAATTACCACCAAGCTGTAAAAGGGCTGAAGAGGGCGGTGGGCCTCAATTACGCAAGCCTTGCCATGTAAAACCCTATTTATAAACTGATGGTTTGTCTGGTTTCGTAAGTAAACGGAACATCAAAAAATATAGATCCTTTTCCTATTTTAGTTTTCCCTTTTACTTTAATAAGCACTTTTTTATTCATGAATAAAGAAAAGGCATTTTTAAAAACACCCCCCATCGAAACACGCATACGGGAAGGGAGTTCAAAGTTTTGTTTTTTAGGAATATGCATAAGGGTATCTAATGCATATTTTCCAAGGTACCTGTTATCTATGTAAACGTCACAGTCTACCTTTTTTAAATCTACTTTAAAATTATTAGGATTAAAATACACCAAGTTTAAAGATAGATCTAGGTATTCAAAGCCAACATTATTAATTTTTACATTGTTGAGCCCTTTGTATTCAAACCCTTGCGGTGTAGAACAACTCAATAAAACAATAAAGAGGGTACAATAAAATAGATAAATTCGTTTCAATTGAATTATTTTGCACAAAGATAATTGCCTAGCTGATGGGAACTAATAATTCCTGTTAAAATTAATCCATGCTACCATTAAGAATTGAATCTCAGTATTTTGGATCGGTCCAATATATCAAACAAATAGCCTCGGCAAATAGCGTGGTCATTGATATACATGAACCATTTAAAAAAATGAGTTATCGCAATCGTACCTCTATTGTTAGTGCGCAGGGGCCACTATTGCTAACAGTACCTCTACAAAACGGGAGAGACCAAAAAGTCCCCATACATGAATTAAAGATTAGTTACAACGAAAATTGGCCAAGTAAACACTTAAAAGCACTCAGTTCTTGTTATAAAAGATCTCCCTTTTTTGAATATTACGAAGATGGCCTCAGTCAGCTCTTACATAAAGAATATGCATATTTACTGGAATTAAATATGCATACTATTGAGTGGCTTAGCAAAGTGCTAAAAACAGAATTTAACATTTCAAAAACAACGGAGGCAACCAGCTATCTAGATCCCAATTTCAAAGATGTTAGAGATACTTCTAATACGTCTTACCTAAGTCAAAATATTGCAAATCAAGTATATCCACAGGTATTTTCTGATAAAATCGAATTCATACCTAATGCAAGTATTTTAGACCTTTTATTTTGCATGGGTCCTTCTGCAAATATTTATTTGAAAGACAAGCATTTATAGTGTTTTTTGCATCTTATTTATTAGTAGATTTAAGGATCAAAAATTAAACTAAACAAAGAGCTAAGTGTCTAAGTGCAATATTATGAATTGTCGTTTATTCAAGTTATTATTTATTATAATATGTCTATTGCTTAGCGGCACTACATATGCTCAAGATTATTCTAATAAAGGAACTGATTTTTGGCTTGGATATGGATACCACGTTAGTATGTTTAACAACAATACTACGGGTGGTCCACAGGAAATGATTTTATATTTAACCTCCGATAAAAATGCAAAGGTTACCGTAGAAATTCCAGGACTTGGATACACAGCTTCCTACACTGTTACAGCGAATCAAACAACTCTATCAAATCCTTTACCAAAAACTGGGGCACAAGATGCTCGTATTAATTCTACCGGTCTATTAAAAAAAGGGATACATATAACATCAGATGTGCCTATCGTTGCTTATGCACATATTTACAATTCAAGTATTTCTGGTGCTACACTACTTTTTCCAACAAACACATTAGGTAAAGAATATTATTCGGTAAACTATACCCAGTTATCCAATGAAAATAATAATTCAAACTCCTTCTTTTTTGTGGTTGCCACCGAAGACAATACCACCATCGAAATCACACCTTCGGCAGCTAATGTTAATGGTTTAGCACCCGGTGTGGCTACTACCATCCCCATTACTTTAAATCAAGGAGATGTATATAGTGTTTTTGGAACTGTATCAGGCAGAACAGGAACCGATTTAACAGGTTCGAAAATTAGATCTATTAGTACAGCAGGCTCTGTTGGATGTAAAAAAATTGCTGTATTTTCTGGAACTGGAAAAATAAGTATCGGCGGAACTGGATCAGGAAGTGCCGATAATTTATTTGCCCAATCTTTACCTGCAGTAGCATGGGGTAAAAAATATTTAACAGCCCCAACAGGATCACAACCCAATAACTATTACCGGGTTTGTGTTACCAACCCAAACACCGTTGTTAAATTAAACGGAACCATCATTCCAAGTTCTAGACTTATTAATGGTTTTTATTACGAATTTTTTAACGGCAACTATAATGGCGTAAATGCAACAACAAATCCAGCAATACCCAATGTAATTGAATCAGATATTCCTGTTTTAGTTGCTCAATATTCTACCACACAGGGCGTTGATGGTAATCCCAATACGGCCCCTGGTGGTGATCCGGAAATGATTTATTTAAGTCCAGTAGAACAAACTATCAATTCTGTGACTTTATATTCTGCCAATCGTTTCAATATTCTACAAAGTTTTATTAATGTAATTGTAAAAAAAGGTGGTGAAAATAGTTTTACACTAGATGGTATTTCACAAACCGCAAATTTTTTAACACACCCTGGAGATGCAAACTATAAGTATGCGATATTAAAAGTAACTGCTGGAAACCATAATTTATATTCAGATACTGGATACAACGCCATTGCATACGGTTTTGGTAGTGCCGAAAGTTATGGTTACAACGCAGGAACCAATGTTAAAGACTTTTCTCAAACTGCATCATTTCAAAATCCATTTGGCCGAATAGACTCTGCAGTAACTTGTGTTAATACCCCCGTATCTTTTTCAGTACCTTTAAATTTTACCCCCAGTAGTATCAGGTGGGATTTTAGTGCTGCCAAAAATATAACACCATCTGCCACCATTGGCCCTAATAGTAATCCAACACCAGACAGCACTATATATATTAATGGACAAAATATTAATTACTATAGTCCCAAAAGATCTTTTTCATTTACAGCATCTAATACAGCTGCATTAAGAGATACCATTAAAATGTATACCACTTCTACAACGCCTGATGGTTGTGGAAGTACCGAGCAAGTAGTTTCGATTCCAGTAAAGGTAAATGATAAACCAGCCTCAAATTTTACACTCACACATGCTGGTTGTTTACAAGATTCTGTTTTTATTACAGCGCCACCAACAAATGCAGTGCAGTGGTTATGGGATTTAGGAAATGGCACCAATCTTGTTAATTTTACAAATTCAATAAATCCTATTAGGTATAGTGTCGCTAATAGTTATACCATCAAATTAAGGGTCGTATCTGATATTGGTTGCGCCTCTGATGACGCAACTGCTATCGTTAACATTACGGATAAACCGGTAGCAAATTTCAGTGTACAAAATATTACTTGTATTAATGCACCTATAAAATATACCGACGCGTCAAGCATAGGAGTGGGCACCATAGCAAAATGGATTTGGAATACAGATAACGGTTCTGGCGCTTACACAAATACAACCAATGCGGAACAAATTGTTACCTACACCAATTTTGGTACCAAAAATGTACGTTTATTGGTGGAGTCTAATACTGGATGTAAGAGTGATACCTTTAGACTTACAAATCCAGTATTTGTTCATACCCCACCAACACCTCGTTTTATCATTCCAGAAGTTTGTTTAAATGATGCGAACGCTATTTTTACAGATAGTACAACTTCTGCGGATGGTGCTACTAACTTTTCATACCAGTGGAATTTTAATGCAGGCAGTCCCGCAGTTACACCAGGGCCAACCTATACACCAGCTCAGTTAACAGCTAAAAATCCTGGAGTAAAATATAACAAGTCGGCAGTGTATAGTGTTTCTTTAAAAGTTACATCCTTTGGTTGTGTCGATTCTTTAACAAGTAATTTTACCGTTAATGGCGCTAACCCTACACCTGATTTTGAAATCCTTGCACCTACCACACTTTGTAGTAATGATTCGGTACGGATTAAAAACTTGTCGGTGGTAGATTTTGGTGATGTTACTAGGCTTGAGATTTATTGGGATGCCAACGACCTCAGTAAAAAAACAATTGACGAAGCGCCTTTCTTAGGTAAAGTATATGCTTACCGTTATCCTAATTTTCAATCGCCCGCTACTAAAAACTATTCCATTACCCTAAAAGCATTTTCTGGGAATGCAGCAAGTTGTAGTAAGTCTGTTTCTAAAACAGCGACTCTTAACCAAAGTCCTAAAGTAACATTTACTACTATGCCGGGTATTTGTAACGAAGCCACTTCTCGTCAAATTACACAGGCTAGTTTTGATAATAATGTGCCGGGTAGTTTTGCTTATTCAGGTACTGCAGTGAGCGTAACAGGTGTGTTTAATCCAGTAACGGCTGGTGCCGGTACATATCCTATCAAATATATGTACACATCTAGTGTAATAGGTTGTAAAGACTCTGCTACACAAAATATAACCGTATGGCCTTCACCAACTGCCAAGTGGGGTGCAGGGCTTCCAAGTTGCGAAAAAAACAACCTTGTATTTACAGATAGCTCGGTAGCTAATTATAGTAAAATCGTTTCATGGGCCTGGGATTTTGGAGACGGCACCACATCTATTAAAACAACGGGTGCGGTGTTTAATAAAATATTTGATACCAGTAAAACATATACCGTATCTCTTAAAGTAACCACCGATAGTGGTTGTGTATCGGTACTAAATACACAGCTCGTAAAAGTTAACCCATTACCTAAACCTGCCTTTAGTTTGCCAAGTATTTGTTTACCGGATGGCAATGGTACTTTTACAAATAGCTCTAGTATTACCGATGGTTCTGAAGCTAGCTTTACCTACGCTTGGAACTTTGGTAATCCAAATAATAGTGCTGGTTCAACAAGCAAGGATCCAACCCACAAATACAGCGCTGTAGGCCCCGTAAATGTAAAACTCATCGTTACCAGTAATAACAACTGTATTGACTCCTTAAAACAGGTGCTTACTACCATATATCCGCAACCTAAAGCAGCTTTTACCATTAGTTCCGATAGTATTTGTATGGGTGATGTGGTAAACTTTACAGACCAGTCTGATGGCAAATCAAGCCCTATTAATAAATGGGTATGGGATCTAGGACAAACCGATGCATCAAGTGTTCAAAACCCAAATAAGCGTTTTAGAGACTCCGGTATTTTTACCATAAAACTATTTGGTTTTAATGGACAAAACTGCGTGAGTGATACCGTTTCTAAAACAATAACATCTTTCCCATATCCACACCTCAATTTAGGGCCTGATTTTAAAATACTAGAAGGAGGTACCGCGCTTA
>JBANFS010000036.1:0-9786 GCA_037975885.1 Bacteroidota bacterium | reverse complement strand
CAGCGAAGAAAATGAGTATAAATGTCTTATCTTAAATCAACTGGTTTAATTAATATTTGAACACAATGTTGATGATGTATTCCTATAAAATTTTGAACAGTTTTTGGGGTTTCCTGAAATCTCCTCCCCTTATTGGACTTGAACAAATATGATCTAGATCAACAACTTACATGGGTTTTAAATAGGTAACATATTAACTTTTACGAATATCTTACCCTGCTATTAATTCATTTTGACGAGTCAGCGAAGGAATAAAATGTTTTTGGTGTAATAATTATGTGATCGAGTACATTAATGTCCAAATACTTACATGCTTCTCTAATTTTATTTGTAAGCTCCTGATCAGTGTTTGATGGATTTAGATTACCCGAAGGGTGGTTATGCGATAAGATTATACTTGTTGCAGCAATTTTGAGTGCAACCGATAAAATAAGTCTGGGATCTGCTATAGTTCCAGTCAGTCCCCCAACGGATGCTTCATATACTCCAATTACATTATGCGCTCTATTAAGATAAGCTACAACAAATCTTTCCTGTAATGATATTGTATCCTGGGGATAGAATTCCTTAAGCACATGGTATGCGTCCTCTGAACATGAAATTTTACTACCAAGCATCTTTTTAGGAATGTAACTTACCTTAATTTCTGCTGCTGATTGAGTGAGATCTTTCATAATTAATGTTTTGAAAAATCCCCTACCAAATGGCAGGGGACCTGATTAGATAACTCCGTTTTTGTGAATGAGTGATTGACTTAAAAGCTTTCGATCATCATTTACATTAATAATGAGTTTCCTTTTTTGATTTTCAAATTCAGGTTTAAGACTCTGCTGGAACTGGGGAAACATCTTGTAGAGAGTAAGTAACTCTTGCATGGATTTACATTCACCAATACGGTCTTGTACATCACTTGCATTGATATCTGATCCCGATTGACACCACTCTAAGATCGACTTTCCTACACCAGCTGAAAGCTTCATTTCAGGTTTACCAAAGAATAATCCGGTCCTGTCTTTAGAGGCTATGGCATTGTTTTTCATATCTAGATCAAACACCAAGGTCATCTCGTAGTCAAGGCCTTCTCTTTGGACCGATTTCAGCCCAACTTTTTCTGGAGCTACTCGACCATTTTTCTCATTCAGAACGTAATCCTGTTTGGTGCGAACCGTTGAGATCACATGAAACGGTGTCTGAAGAATCTTCTGTACAAAAGCATTGTGTCTTGGAGTAACCTTGTTCCAGTTGGTAAAGGAATTTCCTTGTAAGGAAGAATGATACTCAAGCAAGTTTTCCCACTCGTGTGTAACTGAATCAATGATTACCACCTCCATTTCTGCTTTCTGACACACATCTAACGCCTGGATGTAGTTCTCTGGAGTAAATGGTCCTGTCAGGTTTAGTACTTTGAATGCACCTAGGTGAGCATATAATTCAGCTGAGTGGTTTTCGGTATCAATGACTGCAACTTTACCAAAGTCATTGCACAATCCAAAAGCTATCAACAATGCTGAATATGTTTTGCCTGAGCCAGATGGTCCCTGTAATGACATTTTGATCTTCGCTCTTTTTCTTTCTGCTGTTTGTAATTGCATAAGTTTAAACTTTAAATGTTTAGAAATAAAAAAGGGGACCGGTTGAAACCAGCCCCCTGTTATCCATCAACCACAACTGCCAAGACGCTACGAACTACTTGTAGCGATTGATGGTGTTGTGTGTCCTACACTTGGTCGTGTGGGTCCGAGCAGTTTTCTGTGATTGGTTGGATAATCTAGATAGAAGCAACTTCGTGGACCCTTGTGTGTCCAATGGCATTTTCAACTTTGCTATCCTGAGAATAGGCATATGAATGCTGAAGCTTCATAAGCTCTCCCGTTCTGGGATTAACGAAATCATAAGGCTCTGTAATGACCTTTACAACTTCGCCGGGAAGCTTTTGGCCAATCATTGCTTCTGCTACAATTGCATTGAAGGTGCTGGGAATTGAGCACTTGCGTACTGTTGCATAATAGCGACCAGTTGTGCTGCTTTGAATCAGCTCAACGCCACCTGTGATTTCAAGGGCAATAAATGTCGAGCCGTCTTTGCGTGTTCTTTCTGCGTAACCTGTTACCGTTACCATAGTTTTTGTTTTTTGATTGTGATGAAATGGATGTTTGAAATCTACCATTGATCTTAACCTAATGCAGGTGTGCACCACTGCAGATGATCTTGAGATGATGGCAGTAAGTTGTATGTACTGGGAGCAGATGGTTAGTATAACGTTGTTTGCTCTGTAACTTTTTTGTAGTCTGGGGTTAGAGAGAGGGAAAAGTGTATCTGGATTTGGGAGGGGGTGCGGAGCTTCAAAGAGGAGGTGGGGTAGGTTTATGGGGTACCCATCAGAGAGATAAGCATTGGGGGGTAGAATGACAAAAACTACACCCCGGGGCTATTTATAGCCATCTTACTTTTTTTCAACTAAATTTTTGAAAATGAAAAGAATTCTTGATAAAAATGCGAAAGCAAGAATACTCCTTATAAGCACATACACAAAAAGGTATTCATTGTTTACTATGCTAGTTAAGTATGATCCCATCCTCTTAACCACTTAACTGACTTAACTGACTTAACTGAAATCTTGGTTTTGAAATTCTAGTTAAATGAGTAAAGCCAGTTAAGCAGTACAGAGGTTGCTTTTCGCTTAACTAGGTTGGTTAAGCCTGTAACAGCCTTTTTCCGGTTTGACGATTATTCTGTTCTTTTCCAATCGCTTCAGTGCAGCATGAATTGTGGGCTTGGTCATTACTCCAGTATCTAATAATCGTGTATATAAATCAGCTGTCTTAACGACAATTAAAGGATCTCCGTTTGTCAGCTCCTGCAAATGAGCCTGAAGTGTCATATCACTTCCAAATGTTTCATTTCCTGCTGTTGCAGAAGAGAGTATATCTGATTCATAAACTTCCTCTTCAGCTACGATCATTTGATTTGAGTCAATCGAAAATTTAAGGACAAATTCTGAGTCATCTGGCCAATATCTAAAGGCAACATCTTTTACATATCGAATATTCTGAGAACTACGATTAACACCAATCATGAAGTCCATCTCCTGCCCAATGACACGTGACCCTGCCATTGTAGCGATCGTTATGGGTCGATCATCCATTTTCTGAGAATGATGGATTAAAACTAATGCTATATTATGCTTGTGTGCCATTTCCCGAAAACGCTTCATCAGGTTTGTAGAAACAGAGGAGTCTTCGATTGAATCTGTTGTTGTCCTGGTAACTGAATCAATCATCACAAATCCAGGTTTTACTCTTTCAATTTCGGCATCTAATAGCTGCCATTGTTCCTCTGTTGTTATGTACCGGGCAAACGAGTCATCTACCACATATACGTTCTCTCTCCACGTTGGGTCTAGATTGTACTTACTTGTAAATGCTTCCATTTGCCTAACGTTCCTGACAGTCCTGCTTCGATAGTACTCTTCCAGGCTGATCAACAGAACTCTTTTATTATCACAGTTAACATCATCATTAAGAAAGCGTGTTTGCCCTGCAGCGATGCTAAATGCAAGATTTTCAACCAGCGTTGTTTTTCCTGATTTTGAGGGACCAAAAAAACATCCAAGACTTGGGCGTATGATACCTTTGAAAATTCTTGGAGGTTCTGGCAATCCTTCAAGCTTTGCTGACATGCAGTCGATGGTTAAAAAAGGTCCTGCGCAGTTCTCTATAATTGATTCTGTTGTCTCTTTCATTCTGAACATGGTTTGCATTTATGAAATTGCTCAAATACAATTCTTTCCAATGCCTCGAGCCCCTTAATTCTTACCCTGGTTACGTTCACGCTAAAGGGTGGGTTCGCTTTATATATTGTCTTTAACGCTAACTCGAACCAACCTCTGTTGCAATATTTTTGATAAGGCTCATTATTATTCATCAAATATTTTTGCTCTCTCAACCAGGCAGCGAATTTTTTTTCGCCACCTGGAAATTTTGTATGCTTTGCTGTTTGCTGTAAAGAAAATGTAGTAACTGAATACTTTTTCATGGGTAAGTTTTTAGCTGATATAAAAATTATTAGGGTGAATCCGGACGGTTCCAGTCTTAAGAAACTTTTCGAGTATGATATTTACGTCCTCTTCAAGCATGTCGATAATATTTTGACCAAGACAATCGGGTGATATTTTTTCACCTGATCTCAAGAGAGAGTAATGTTGTATTTCAACATCCCCATATTCGACACTACAATCATATAATGCGAAAAATCCTTGTTCCAGATAAAAGTCTCGTAAGTGCTCTGCAGTGGTAAATTTAAGTTTGTGCATGATATTTGATTTAATTATTAAAAGGAATGAGTTCACGAATTTTAAGATGCTCAAGATTTTTTGGCCATGAGTCCATATCAGCCCCATGACGATCACTTAATCCAAGCTTATGGTACTGGTATGTACCCAATTGCTTTACAAATATTCTTACGTGAGGCGCATGTGTTCTCAAGTCAGATATAATATGCTCGATCCATTCGATCTCGCATGGTCGGTAACGATAATGACCCTTATCGTTTCCACTTTCGCCACCAATTATCACCCAGTCAATATGTTTAATTGGGGATAAACCATCTACTACTGCCAGCACATTAATTGGACCCAATAGGGGCTCAAGACTTAAAAATCGTTTTGCTGCAGGAACTGTTGCCAAGATTGCTGCTCTGCTCCAATATTCTTGATTTTCTATACTTACTCCAAGATGAACATTGGGATAGCCCGGTCCCCAGTCTGCAGGCAGCCGCTCTGAAATTAATTCAGGTCTTTTTGTAAGAATCTGATACTGATTGTTACTCATATTAATTGTCTTTTAATGTTTCCCAAGCTTTGTTACGCCAAGCATCTGCCTCAGGAATAAAGAAGTCAGACCATGAGTTGACGAAAATTCGTTTTGATTTACTTTTTTTCAAAACTGAAAGGACTGAGGATTCATTTACTTGTAAAACCTGAGAAGGATTCCTTCCGTATCGTATTTGGTCCCGATACATATAACAGTATTTGCACCCGGGACTGATTTTGGTACACCCACGCCAAAAATTTATTGTAGCGTCGGTCCATTCAATTTTTGTTTTGTTACTCATATATGTGATTTATTGGTTGCAGTAGTTGAATTATCAAGATCTGATTTACGATAAAGCAGCCTGCTGCCAATCCTTTGTCCACGTATTCGCCCCCCCTTTGTATGGGTATGTAAGGTGCCCAGGCTAATGTTTAGATACTCAGCTGCTTCCTTTCGAGTAAGCAACTGTTCCTTTTTTGGGCCTACATCATTGACCTGTGCAATAGCTTGGGTCATACATCCATCGATCATCGCTTTCAGATCATCTTTTGTCATTTCTTGTATTATTACCATTGGTTATCGTTTTGACAAAAGTCAACTTTGATTTCTGGGGGATTTTGTCATTTTCCCCATTTTTTCAAGAACCGGCTTTTAATAGTTGCCAAGGCAAAAAAAGACCCCGATGTTTTATCGGGGTCTTTTTAATACGTCCTGAAATCTCTTCAGTCTAGATCAAATTTTGATAGAAGAGTTTTCGCCAAATCTGCAAAGCCAATATTTTCGAGTAGTTCAGCTGCTTCCAAAATATTACTTCGGTTTGCATACGGATTATTTTTTTTATTTGTACCCATCATGTCTTCCCGAATTTTCCGTATCGTAGATTCACTTTTATTAAGAATGATTCCCATTAACTTGTCAAACCTTTTTGTTCCCATTGGATCCATTTTTCTTTCGATAGCTTCATTCAAACCTGTTTCTTTCAAAACAATCATTAAACTTTGAGCAGAGACTTTTGGTCCGATATTCAGTGATAATTTTTCCATCAACTCTTCTAGAAGTTGTCCATTGTCACGTAAGGTGGAATTTTCAATTAAAGATTGCAAGTGTTGGTAATAGTAATGACAAGATTGAAAAAGGTAAGCGACAAAAAGAGGATTATTTTTATCTGACCCTTTTGCGTCCAAAAGAAATTGCATTTCAAAAGGCATAATACTTTGATACCGTTCAATCAAAGATTCCAAACTACGTTTGGATAAATCTGTAGTAAAATGATCAACCTGTCCCTCAAACTCATTTAGATACCTTTTGGAGTGGTCGTATACCTCTTCAGGTATATGACTATTACCTATGACATTCTGCTCAAGCCGCAACCATGGTACAATATTTATATCAGGATTCAGGAAGCGACGTTCGACTTCAGATTTTGATCTCAGTAGATATGTGATCCTTAATTTTTCATCACTGACACCAGATAAAGCAATATCAACTTTCGATTTCAGGCGCTCCAGCAAATGGTACTTTGATTCGTATTCTTCAAAGTTTTCTCTAGCATAGAATTCGATTTTTTTAAATTGCTTTTCTGGCTGCTTCCCACTTTTCTTTGATAATCGTGGCATGATCAATTGATTTTATTTTTACGTATCTTAAAAATGCTTTTTCTGTTTTATGACCCGATATAGCCATTATTGACAACGATGGGGTACCTGTCAAATATTCATTAGAGCAAAAAGATCTTCGTGCTGTATGAGTTGAAATTAGCTCATTTTTTTTGAACGTTTGCCGAGCTTTTTTTCCTCCTTTAGTTATAGACAACTCCACTTCCTCATTAAGCGTTGGTATCATGGCAGCAATTTCTTTTAATTCCCTGTTGGTAACTTGATTTACTTTTGCTTTCGGCAGAATCCCATTATACTTATCTATTATTTTTTTCACCATCGAATGGATTGGAACTGTTACTGGTTCACCGGTTTTAGCCTGTCTTATCATAATAAATGAATCTTTTATTTCACTAGGCTGGATATTTTTAAAATCTCCAAACCTGAGTCCGGTTTTACAACCCAGAACAAACAGATCACGTGTTTTATCGAGCTTCTTATGCTTGGATAGATCAAGCTGATAAATCTCTTCAATTTCTTTTTCCGTAAGGTATATTGCGTCCGTCTGTTCCTTTATTACAATAAATCGCTTGTTCTTAAATTTCATACTTGTGGTAATGCCGAGTTCCAGTGCTTCATTCAATACTAGCTTGATGATTTGAATATGCTTGCCTAAAGAGTTGTTACTATAGTTCTTTTCCTTAATAAGCCATTCATTGAATTCGTTGTAGAAATTGAGGTCAAAGTCGCTAAACTTCAGAGCAATATTTTTTTCCTTCTCATACAGTAGTACATTATTATATATAGTAGAGTACGTTTTGATGGTATTGATGTGGATTGCATGACCTGTTCTGTGGTTAGTTCTTATACCAGTCTTAGAGTCATCAATCATTTTTTTAAAGAATTTTACAAACTCGCCTCTCTCACCTGCTTTGAGTATCAATGGTCTTAGTTTGCTGGAGATCGCTTCCTGCAATTTCTTTGGATCAGGAGGGTTTAACCCACTTTCCAGTTCCATTCTTCTGAATGTTGTTCGAATAAAATTATCGATGGTGTTTAATCGCTCATTAAACTCTGGATGTTGAGGGTAAGAACGATTTTCAATCGCTCGCTGTCTTCTTGCGCTCCATTGTGCCGGTTTGATGAATTCATTTATATACACCTTGACTTTGTGTCCATTATAACAGATCCGGCAAAAAATTGGTCTTGGTCCTTTGGACCTGCTGCTTTTGAGGTAATAACTGATTTTCATAGTATACAGATTTAATTAATTAATGAAAAGGTTGCGCTTTTGTAACCCATGGGTACACTGGAGGGTACACCACGGGGTACACTTTCGCTGTTTTTATCTGTATTTATTTGGATTTCATTGCACTATCTTATGTCTATGCAATGACATAATTAGCTGCAAATAAGTGTAATATACTGTAAATCAACAATTTATGCACAGTTCGCCCCACACCACGGAATTAAAAAAGAAACCCTTGTAGGTCAAACACTTGCAAGGGTTTTTTATTTAGGGTGCACAGAAAGGTGCACAGTTTTTCAGATTTCCCTTCTGGTTTTTGATTTGACTTATCCATGTTATAAGATAAGAGATGAGAAAGTAAAGTTCAAATCGAATTTTAAATTCAAAATATTTTAATTTCCAGGTACGCTATACCAATGGAAAAACTCCCATTTATACCTGATCAAATTTATAAGAGATCTGATATTCACGATCAGTATGGTGGAAATCGTCAAGGAGGTATTTCTCCATCTGCAAAATTTCCATTCATTTTTATATTCTCAGGGAAATCAGGTGAACAGTATGGTTATAAAGATGGATGGGATAATCCAAATATTTTCAGCTACACAGGCGAGGGGCAAGTTGGCGATATGAAATTTGTAAAAGGGAATTTAGCCCTTAAAGACCACATCAATAATGGGAAGAGAGTTTTTTTATTTGAATATGAACGAATAGGGTATGTAAAATTTATTTCTGAGCTTGAGTTTTATGATGCAGATTATTTTGATACACTTGATATAAACAGAAATAATAGAATTGGGATAAAGTTTTTCTTCAAAAAAAAAGGAGCTTATATCCCAATATCTGTAGATCAATTCATATCAATTCAAGAAGGTGAAAATGAATATGATTATGGGAATATTATATTGCCCAATAAAACAGAGAGATCGGGTCTAGTTACTACAAGAATTGGTCAAGGTGCGTATAGAAAAAGAGTTATTCATAGATGGGAATACCAATGTGCCGTAACAAAGTTTAACAAGTTAGAGATATTGATTGCATCACATATTGTTCCATGGTCAAAATCCACCAATGAGGAAAGACTGGATGTTCATAATGGGATATTATTATCTCCTACTTATGACGCACTGTTTGATAAACATCTTATTACATTTCAAGCTAACGGGAAAATAGTGTTGTCAGATCAAATCGAAAAAAGTGCTTTTGAAAAAATCGGCGTTACAGGCAATGAAAAAATTGACAAACTAAGTAAATATAATTTGACCTATTTAGAAAAGCATAATCAACTTTTCTTAAAAGGTTAAAATTTCTTCAATCACTTACAAGGCTTTTTTATTTAGGGTGTACAGAAGAGTGCACAGTTTTTCAGATTCTTGATTTGACTTTTCCATTAAATAAGATAAGCTAGCAGATAGAGAATATAGAAAAATTGTAAACTCTATATTTTTAAATCATTAAAAGACTATCAAGACAATAATAAAGGGAGGATTATTGACGAATTAAGGATTATGTATGATTAAGTAATTATCTTACTTTAACCATAACTACATAAGGTGTTATTTTTTTAATCTGCTCAACTAAACTAAGTGATTGTAGCCCTGAGTTATTGGGGAGTATGATTTTTTGGGGTAAGACATCAATTAGATTTTGAATATATATTGATTTTATAGCATACCCTACATTATCTGTGAAAGATTTATTTATTCCTGAAGAAGTAATACCAATTAAATTACCATTATCATCAAAAAGTGGCCCGCCACTATTCCCGGGTTGTATGGGAGCTGTTATCTGATAAGTTGTAATATTTCCATTAAACCCTGATTTAGAACTAATAATTCCATCAGTAACTTTCATTTCTTTACCCATAATTGAAAGTGCCATAGGGTAACCGAACGAGTATACTTTTGTTCCAACATCACTTATGTTATTTTTGAAATTAAATGGTATGTCATTAATACCAATAAATTCTCGGTCGATTATTTTTAAAATTGAAAGGTCGCTAGTTGCATCACTTTTGATAACCTCACATTTAAAATTTCTTACGACACCATCTTTAATTGATTCAATTACAATCTCGTTTGCGTTTTGAATTACATGATGATTAGTAACAATGTGTCCGTCTTTTGTAATA
>JBANFS010000035.1:0-11563 GCA_037975885.1 Bacteroidota bacterium | reverse complement strand
CAATCAACTAAGCAAATAGCTATTGAATTAGGACTTAAATCCAATACTATATCTACAATAAAAAGAAACATTTTTTTTAAATTAAAAATAAGTACTGTTATTGAAGCATATGAGATATCAAAGGGGGGCAAAAATGATTCAAGAAAGTCAAAATAAATAAAACTCTTAATTTTTGATTATCCCAGACTGTACTTTACACTCTTTGAAAAACAACAATCTATGTTTTTTTTCTCCACTTTATAATCTCCCACGAGTCTAAAACTCCTATTGATATAACGGTTCAATTTGACCCAATTGGGGATAATACTTGGATGAATTACAAGACATTTAAGGTTTTGCCAAATATAAAATTTGAACATAAATTTTCGAATTTGATTCAAGCAAGATGGATACGGTTTATTTCCAACAAGGGCGCCAGATTAACTACTTGGCTAGAGTATAATACTAAACCAAAAACCATTTGTACATAGACACCCTTTACTGTTCCAGAACGATAAAGTACGTTCCCGAACAGTAAATACCGTTCCGGAACGGAAAAAACCATTCCGGAACGGTATATTCCTTTGTTTTAAAGGCTTAATTATGAGGTTTTGAGGTCTGTTTGAGACAACTGTTCCATTAATTCTTGTTTGGTTCTATGTAGTTCGTCAATAATCTCCCTTTGTCGATTATTTCGAAAGCTTAGGTCATCAATCTTTTGTTTAGACCTAATATATTCACCTTGTAAATCTTTTAAGTATCTGTACTGCATGTATAAACATCCCCCTAATACTAAGCTTGTTATGATGAGGCCTAACACTGTATTGTTTCTGTCATCTGCTTTGGAAAGTTTGCGGCCTAATGCCATGTATTCATAGTTAGTCATTTTTTATAATTTTATGTGTGTTCAATTTTGGGTTAGATATAATTCTGAATCCAAGAAATTCGGAATAAAGAAGGCCAGAGTGATAACCAAAGTTTAGATTCTCGCCTAGTTTAACGTTGTATGCGTTAAAAACCTCAGTAGACACTTCATTGCCATGATTAGCTAAAATCTTTTCGATTTGTCGCTTGGTTTCTCTTTGTACTGCCGAAAAATCTAATAAAATGTCATCGTAGGGTTGTGTTTTTAAAGCATGTTTTTGCCTCCTGCAGTCGTGAATAACGCCATACTCGTCTCTCCATCGAGAGCAGTGTGTTTTTGTAGCTCTATCCTGATCTGCGATGGGTTCACCGCAATTTTGGCAAACGCGGCCCAGATGGTAGGTTTTTGCTTGTTTTTCTGAAAATTGATCTTTTCTCTTCATATTTGGTATATTTTATTTGTTAAATATCCCGAAAGTAAGTAATTTAGGTGCATGAAAAAAATAAAACTGAGCAAAATCCAAAAAAATGATCTTGAAGGTATCTCGCTTCGAGGTAGCCTTCTGGAAAGGAATATAAAGCTAAGAGATACCGACTTTAAGTCCAAAACATTTCACTACTGGAAGATGAATGGCCTCATTTCATTTGTTGCTGAGGGTAAATGGGCTGAAATTAGTTTTATTGAGTATCTGTGGCTAAAAGTGCTGGAGTCGATGCGAGATTTTGGTTGTTCAATAAAACTGATGCAAAAAATTTATTATGATCAATTTATCAAGGCATATGAAGAAGACCTAGGAAAAAATACACTAATTGACAATATTGCTTTTTTAAAGAGCCTTAGTAAGATTAGAGATCTTGATGAACGGGAAACTTTACAATTAAAACATTGTGAACAAACCCTGAATGACCCATATATAAATATTATACTTAGAACTGAAATTAGTTATTTCTATCAAATGGTATCTAGGTGTATTGAAACCGGGACTGAAGCCGGCATAATAGTTTATCAAGATGAAACATACGTTATGCTGGGGGATAATAATATGGAAGTAGATAAATCAAGACCGCATATTTATATTCCAATTTCCCATTTCATAGCTGAGTTATTTATTGATGAAGAAAAAGTCAACTTCATAAATCAGTTAAAGTTGTTTAGTGAAGATGAGTTGCGACTGGTAAAAGAGCTGCGAAACAACAATATTGAAAGGGTTACTATAGTGTATGATAGGGATGCCCGTAAAGTTACCAAAATTGAATATGATAAGACAGGATTGATGAACGGTGATAAAGCAAAAGAAGTTATGCGTATACTTGGATTAAAGAATTATTCTGCTATCCAATTAAAAACAAGAACAGGCACTTCACTTTCATTTACAAAAACTGAAACAAAATATTTTTAAAGATCCGTTTGCTACGGCTCAGTATAGTAATTGGGTCTCCTCCATTTGATATGGCGAGGCCTCAACTGAGGAAAAATGAAACCTAGTAATGAGTATGAAAAATTAAATAATGAATTAACTGAAGAAGAATTACTTAAACAATTTGCTAATTTAATAATCGATATTTATTTCGATCAGCCTTATGAAAAAGAAAATCAGCAATAATGCACTTCAAGCAGAGCTTGAAACACTGTCTACACGAAAGTACAAAAGTATCTCTAAAGTTAGAGGTGCTGATGCGGTAGTATACACAAGAGTTAGCAGCCAAGAACAAGCCGAAAATAACGGAAGCCTGGAGGTTCAACTTAAATACTGTAATAATTACGCAAAAACCAATAGTATTCAAATTAAAGAATACTTTGGTGGTTCTTACGAAAGTGCTAAAACAGACGGTCGTAAGGAGTTTTTACGAATGATAGAATATGTAAAAAAGCACAAAAATATTTCATACATCATAGTGTTTAACTATGACCGGTTTTCCAGAACAGGTGCTGCAGCATCACACATAAGTGAAGAGTTAAGTAGGCAAGGTGTAACTGTAAAATCTGTAACTCAAGATATAGATACATCAACAGCTATTGGTAGATTACAAGAAAACTTTTTTCATCTCCTAAATAATTTCGATAATCGGTTAAAAAGTGACAGAACCATAATCAATACGAAAGAGGTTATGTTAAAAGGTTACTGGCCTTACCAAACGCCCCTAGGATATCTTAATCTTAAGCCAAAGCATAGGGCCTGCTTCCATGAGTACGTAATTACAGAATCAGGCAAACATCTTAGGAAAGGGTTTCAAATGCTCACCGAAAGAAAATACTTTTATTATGAAATAGTGGATTATTTGATACAAAGAGGTGTAGAGATATCTACAAAGAACTTTCGAAATGTATTTAGTAATCCTTTTTATGCAGGATATGTTACTGGGAGTCTTGTGGGAGGAAAATTAATAGAAGGTAAGCATCCTAAATTAATTGATTTAAAAACCTTTCTAGCAGCACAAGATGTTTTAAATAATAACCCATTTGTTGGTGTTGCAAAAGTATTTAGACATGATGAGGTTCCACTCAAGATATTTGTAAAAGATGAAGTAAGTGGAAAGCCATTTACTGGGTATACAACAAGGGGGAATTGGTACTATAAAACAAAAGATGCTGCAATTCCAGTTAATGTAAGTTCGAAGCTGTTAAATGGTCTGTTTGTAAATCTTCTTTCTAAATACGAATACAACCCTACTTTAAAGAAGAAGTTTGAAGCCATTTTAACGAGTGAGCTAAAAAGCAGGTTAAGTGAAAAAGCTAGCGATAAAACGCTATTAAAAAAGAAAATAGCCGAAAAGCAAAGCTTACTTGAAAAAGCGGAGTTAAAGTACATAAGTGATCAAATAACGGAAGATATTTATAATAAACACGCCCAGCAGCTCCGAGATGAGATCGGAGAATTAAGTAAGGGAATTGACTCTGCCACACTGAGTAGTTCGAACATAGAAAAAATAGTTGAAAATTGTCTATCGATTTCACAAAACCTAAGCCAGGCATGGATTTCAGCAGATTACGAAAAGAAACAGCACTTGCAAAAGATGGTGTTTCCGGAGGGTATTATGTATAACAAGCAAAATGGGGTAGTTCGAACTTCTAAAGTAAACCTAATATTTAACGAAATCCCTTTACTGGTAAGCCTTTGCGCCGAAAAAGAAAAAGGCGATTCTGTTAAGAATCGCCTTAAATCTAATTATGTGCCCAGAACAGGAATCGAACCTGCACTACCTTGCGATAACCAGATTTTGAGTCTAGCGCGTCTACCAGTTCCGCCATCTGGGCCTTTGTATTAGGCGGGGTGCAATATTACAAGATTCTGTGTTTTTTGCCAAAAGAAACCCTTAGAATCAGCCATAAACCATAACAATTGCGGCTTATTGGAGCTCATCCGCAATTCGGTCTAAGTATTTCTTTTTAAAATAATAGTCTTTTACTGGCAGCATTGCTTCTTTTTGGGTAACACCCATTTGATAACCTTCCAGCAGCCCTTTAATAGGTTCGTAAATTTCATCTTCTAATTGTTTAAGTTGAACGCGTAAAGCATCTTTTTGAGTATCGTCCGTAATTTCCATTACCTGCTCGTTTAAGTCCATGACCTCCATTAAAAATTGGGGAGGGAGTTGGTAGTTTTCGTTAGGGATCAAGAGTTCGTTAATTTCTAAAATATAAGGTAACACTAGCGCCGGGTCTTTTAAAACTTGCAGGGCTTTATTGGCCATCGATGATTGTGCAAGGGCCTCTCCCTGTTCTTCTGCACTGGCGTTTGCAAAAAAATCAGGGTGAAACTTTTTTTGGAGCATTAAATACTTTTTTGAAACCACCGCAGGGTCTGGGAAAAAGCTTACTGGTATTTCAAAAAGTTCAAAATAATTCATAGTCCCTAAAATTACAATTCTTTATAAAAACAAGTAATAATCTTTTAAATAGGATGTAAAAGCAGGCGTGTACTGATCGTTTTCTTTAATCACAATAGACTTTTCTGAGGCGGTCACAAAGGCGGCTTTACTAAATATATACATCACCCTAAACGGAGCATGATTGGGGGTTTGCTGTACCACTGCTTTTTGCGCTACAGCAAAACCATGTGCTTGTGCTAGTGCCTCAACTTCATTTGCTCTTGCAAATGGCAATAGTACCGAAAAACTGCCAGCAGGTTCCATTAAATCATTTACACAAGTAAATAATGTTTGAAGGGTAAGTGTCGTGCTATGCATAGCCTGATTTTTAAGGGCGTGCTCGCTTTTTAAATCATTTTCAAAAAAAGGCGGATTGGAAATAATATGCTGGTATTTTTTACCGCTATAGTTTTTAATATCTATGTTGTGCACCTGAATATTAAAGTTGCTAGCGGCTGCATTTTGAGCGGCCTGCGCGGCAGCAGCAGGATCTAATTCTACAGCGTCAATAAAAGCGCTGGGTAATTTTTGCGCAAGCTGTAATGACAATAAACCAGTGCCAGTTCCAATATCTAATATACTAGTGGGAGGGTTACTTGTTAGTTGATGCGAGGCCCAGGCACCAAACAGGCACGCGTCTGTACATACCTTTAGCGCGCAGTCCGATTGCCAAACTGTAAATTGTTTAAACGCAAAATAGTTGTTAGACATCAGTTACGATGCTTAGTCTGCAAAGCTTGCAGCTATATACTCACTATTTAAGCGCGCAATATTGGTGATTGAAATTTCTTTAGGGCAAGTAGCTTCACAAGCACCTGTGTTGGTACATGAACCAAAACCTTCTTTATCCATTTGTGCTACCATGTTTTGTACCCTTGTAGTACGCTCTGGTGCACCTTGTGGTAATAAGGCGAGGTGAGAAACTTTTGCACTTAAAAATAGCATAGCAGAACTGTTTTTACAAGCTGCTACACAGGCGCCACAACCAATACACATCGCTGCAGCGAAAGCATCATCCGCTTTTTGCTTTTCGATAGGTAAGGTATTACCATCTACAGCATTACCGGTGTTAACGCTAATATATCCACCCGCCTGAATAATTCTGTCAAAGGCAGAGCGGTCTACCATCAAATCTTTAATCACTGGAAACGCATCGGCTCTCCATGGTTCTACTACAATTGTATCACCATCTTTAAAAGCACGCATGTGTAATTGACAAGTTGTATTTGCTTGCCAAGGACCATGTGGTTTACCATTAATATACATAGAGCATGAACCACAAATACCTTCTCTACAATCATGATCAAATGCAACCGGACTTTCTCCGTCTTTGATTAATTGTTCGTTGAGTACGTCAAACATTTCTAAGAAACTCATTTCAGAAGAAATATTTTCTACGCGGTACATTTTGAAAGCACCTTTTGAGTTTTTATTATTTTGTCTCCAAACTTTAAGGTTTAGATTCATATTGTAATGTTCCATTGCAAGTAATTTGATAAGTTGATAGATCGTTTGCTAATGATTATTTGTAGTTACGTTGTGAAGGTTTAATCACTTCGTACTTTAATTCTTCTTTGTGAAGTTCCCAGTTGTGTTCGCCTTTAAACTCCCAAGAAGCAACATACATGAAGTTTTCGTCGTCTCTCAACGCTTCTCCATCTTCTGTTTGATATTCTTCTCTGAAGTGACCACCACAACTTTCGTTACGGTTAAGGGCATCAATACACATGAGTTCACCTAGTTCAATAAAGTCGGCAACGCGGTTGGCTTTATCAAGCTCCGGATTCATTTCATTAATTTCTCCAGGAATTCTTACGTCGCTCCAGAATTCTTTTTTAAGCGCTTGCACTTCTGCAATGGCTTGCTTTAATCCTTCTGCGTTACGCGCCATACCACACTTGTCCCAAATAATTTTTCCTAAACGCTTGTGGAAACTTTCTACGGTTTGCGTTCCTTTAATGCTCATTAATTTTTCAATTCTTTCGCGCACCGCTTTTTCAGCTTCTTCAAATGCTGGGTGATTGGTATCTACACCTTTGCTATAAATTTCGTCAGCTAAATAATTACCAATGGTGTAAGGGATAACAAAATATCCATCTGCTAAACCTTGCATAAGCGCACTTGCACCAAGGCGGTTAGCACCGTGCTCACTAAAGTTAGCTTCACCTAAGGCATATAAACCAGGTATTGTAGTTTGTAATTCATAATCTACCCAAAGGCCACCCATTGTGTAGTGTACAGCAGGGTAGATACGCATTGGTACTTCATATGGATCTTCGCCAGTAATTTTTGCATACATGTCAAATAGGTTGCCGTACTTTTCTTTAACAACCTCTTTACCCATCGCAATGATAGTTTCTTTGCTTGCATTTTCTAGGCCTTGTTTACCCGCTTCAATTTTGCCATAACGCTCAATCGCGGCAGCATAATCTAAGTAAACAGCTTGCTTAGAAGTACCCACACCATATCCCGCATCACATCTTTCCTTAGCAGCTCTTGATGCCACGTCACGAGGTACAAGGTTGCCAAATGCAGGATATCTGCGCTCTAAATAATAATCTCTTTCTTCTTCAGGAATATCTACCGCTTTGCGCGTTTCATTTAAATTTTTAGGCACCCAAATACGTCCATCATTTCTGAGTGACTCAGACATCAGTGTTAATTTGGATTGATGATCACCACTAACTGGAATACAAGTAGGGTGAATTTGTGTGAAGCAAGGGTTGCTAAATAATGCACCCTGACGGTGTGCTTTCCAAGCAGCCGTTACGTTAGACCCCATGGCGTTGGTAGACAAATAAAATACGTTACCATAACCACCAGTACATAATAATACCGCATGTCCAAAATGCTTTTCTAAATTACCAGACACTAAATCACGTGCAATAATACCTCTTGCTTTACCATCAATTTTTACTACTTCTAGCATTTCATGACGGCTGTACATTTTTACATTACCAAGTGCCACCTGACGCTCTAAGGCTTGGTATGCACCAATCAGTAATTGCTGACCTGTTTGGCCCGCCGCATAAAACGTACGTTGTACTTGTGTACCACCAAAACTACGGTTGCTTAATAGTCCACCATATTCACGTGCAAAAGGAACACCTTGTGCCACGCACTGGTCAATAATATTAACACTCACTTCTGCAAGGCGGTGAACGTTTGCTTCACGCGCACGGTAGTCACCACCTTTAATAGTGTCGTAGAATAATCTGAATACGCTATCACCATCGTTCTGATAGTTTTTAGCAGCATTGATACCACCTTGTGCTGCAATTGAGTGCGCACGACGTGGTGAGTCCTGAAAACAAAATGCTTTTACCTTGTAGCCAAGTTCTCCTAAAGAGGCAGCAGCAGAAGCACCAGCTAAACCGGTACCTACTACAATCACTTCTAGTTTACGTTTATTGGCCGGGTTAACAAGTTTGCAATGTCCCTTGTATTCTTCCCATTTTTTCTCAAGGTTGCCGGCAGGTATTTTTGAATTAAGCATATGCTTAGAAATTTAAATTGAGTGATAATTATTTGATCCAACCAAAATAAAAACTGAGTGGCATCAGTGCAAATAATAAAGGCACGATGATTGAAAAGCCTACGCCCACTGAGTTAATGAGTCCACTAATTTTTTTATTGTGAATGCCAATCGTTTTAAAGGCACTTTGGAATCCATGTAATAAGTGATACGCTAAAGAGCCGCAAGCTAAAACGTAGAGTACAACAATAAGTGTATTGCCTACAAAAACGTTTCTCATTTCGGCATATAAATTATGATGCTTTATTCCATTGTAGTATACTTCTTCCAGTGGTTGAACTGTGCCTATGCCACCGAGTCTACTAGGCGTCCAAAAATGATAAATATGCATCACTAAAAACATAAGTAGGAGTGTGCCTAGTATCGCCATACTTCTGCTATACCATTTACTTCCATCAGCATATGCAACTGCATAACCAACACTTCTTTTCTTTCTATTTTCTAGCGTTAATAAATAACCCTGAAAAATGTGCAAGAAGAAACCAGCAAAAAGACCAATTTCTAAAATTCTAGGAAGCACATTACTACCCATAAAATGCGCTGCTTTGTTAAACATTTGCCCCTGATCGGCTGGATCATAAGCGGCCGCCCAAATGCAAGCATTGAGTCCCACATGCACAATTAAAAAGAGCACTAGAAAAATTCCAGTAAAACCCATCACCAATTTTTTGCCAACCGATGATGTAAAGACTTGTTTCCAGGTCATAATGAACGTTTTGTGTTTTTTAAAATCGGTGCAAAAATAGCACAGGAAACAATGCCTTTCTCTAATCGAGCAACTTTTTTCGCAGGACTAATACACATCTTTAAACAGTATAATCGCCGTTTACATAAAAAGAGCCCCCATTAACCATTAAGAACTGTATTTTTGGGCCATGTTTAAGTTATTAGGGATATTATGGAATAGTTTTAGAATGGCTGTTCAGGAACTTAAGGTAAATAAGCTCCGTACATTCCTTTCTTTGTTTGGAATTACCATTGGTATTTTTTGCATTATTGGTGTGCTTGCTACTGTAGACAGTTTAGAGCGCAAAGTGCAAAATGATATCAAAGCTTTTGGTAACAATACCATCTATATCGACAAGTGGAGTTATTCCGGTGGTCCCGATTATCCTTGGTGGAAATATGTAAAACGTCCTGTGCCAAAAATTGAGGAAATGCGTTTTGTAAAAGCAAAATGTGACCTTGCTCTCAATACTTCTTTTTTTAGTTCTACAAACGTAAATGCAAGTTATAAAGACAACATATTAAGTAACGTAAGTTTGTATGGTATCACTGAAGATTTTAGTAACATACAAACCCTAGAAATCGCTGCTGGACGATATTTGAACGAATCTGAATTTACTAGAGGTACTACTTCTACTGTAATTGGAAATTTAGTTGCCGACGAATTATATGGTGGCCCTCAAAAAGCGGTAGGCAAGCAAATCACCTACAACGGAAAGCATTTAAATATTGTAGGTGTAATTAAAAAGCAGGGCCAAAGTTTTGTGGGCGGCTTCAATTTTGATGAATGTTTGATTACATCGTATCGTTATTTTTCGGGTGTATATAATCCAGATATTACTAGTCCTTTTATTATGGTGCAGGGTAAGCCAGGTGTTTCTTCTGCGGCTTTAGCAGAAGAGTTGCGTGGCGTAATGCGTCAGCTCCGCAGATTAAGCCCTAGTGCCGAAGACAATTTTTCTTGTAACGATGTGGCCCAGTTTAGTGAAGTAGTGGGTGGCTTTTTTGGAAAAGTAACAGCTGGTGGTTGGGCTATTGCAGGACTAAGTTTAATTGTAGGTGCTTTTGGTGTGGCTAATATTATGTTTGTAACAGTGCGTGAAAGAACCAGTCAAATTGGTCTTAAAAAAGCCCTGGGTGCAAAACGCCGTACAATTTTAACAGAGTTTTTATTAGAGAGTGCTTTCCTCTGTATTTTAGGCGGTCTGTTTGGATTGTTACTTGTTTGGTTACTAGCCATGGGTTTAAGTGCTGTGTTACCTTTCCCCATATTTATCGCACCTAATATTGTATTTTTAGCCCTAAGCATTTGTATTATTTTGGGAATCGTATCGGGTATTATTCCAGCGTCTATTGCTGCAAAAATGGATCCGGTGGTTGCCATTAGAACCAAATAATTAGAACAAAAAATAATGCCGGTAACTATTTTAGCCATCGAATCTTCTTGTGACGAAACATCTGCATCTGTATGTGTAGATGGGGCTATTTTATCCAACTTTATTGCTAACCAAACCGTGCATGAAACCTTTGGTGGTGTGGTGCCAGAACTTGCGAGTAGGGCACACATGCAAAATATTGTTCCCGTGGTGGATACGGCTTTGCAAAAAGCATTTCCTGAAACTCTTACAAGTGCAGAGCGCCTTCAAAAGCTTGATGCCATTGCGTTTACGCAGGCTCCTGGTTTAATAGGAAGTTTGCTCGTAGGCGCGCAGTTTGCAAAATCATTAGCACTTAGTTTACAAAAACCACTCATTGCTGTACATCATATGCAGGCGCATGTTCTGGCTAATTTAATTCCGGAACACCGCCCAAGTTTTCCGTTTTTATGTTTAACCGTTAGTGGTGGTCATACACAAATTGTTCTTGCAAACAGTCCAACCAATCTCCAAATTATTGGTGAAACCATCGACGATGCAGCGGGTGAGGCTTTTGATAAATCAGCAAAATTATTGGGGCTTCCTTACCCGGGTGGTCCGTTAATTGATAAGTATGCAAAAGACGGTAATCCAACCGCATTTAAATTTGCAGAACCTCAAATTCCGGAACTCGATTTTAGCTTTAGCGGACTTAAAACATCCATCTTATATTTTTTACAAAAGCAGGAGCCAGGATTTATAGAAGCCAATTTAAACGATTTATGTGCCTCCGTACAGCACGCGATTGTCACTATTTTGATTAAAAAGCTACAAAAAGCTGTGGTGCAAACAGGTGTTAAGCAGGTTTGTATTGCTGGTGGCGTTAGCGCCAATAGCGGCCTTCGAAATGCACTAGTGGAGGCTGGTAAAAAGTACAAATGGGAGCCTTTTGTGCCTCCATTCGAATATTGTACAGACAACGCTGGCATGATTGCCATAACCGCATATTATCAGTATTTAGCGGGCCAGTTTACCAGTTTGGACGCTAGCCCAAGTGCGCGGGCAGTTTGGGCGTAAATCGCCAGGCTGAATTTGACTCCATAGTTAGCCCATTTATTTTAGCGGATTTATTGCAGCTTTAATTGTAATTTTGCGCCCTCAAACCCTGATTCATCTTATGATTAGTGCTAGAAATATTACCCTCGCTTATGGTAAGCGTGTACTTTTTGACGAA
>JBANFS010000034.1:0-12688 GCA_037975885.1 Bacteroidota bacterium | reverse complement strand
GTAGCTCTTTCTTCACGTGCCTTTGCAAGTAAAGCCTCATTTTCTGATTGCATTGCTGCTAATTCAGATTTCATTTTATCGGCCTTTGCTAAAGCATCTTCGATACCTTGCTCACGATCATTGATCGCTTTTAAAATAGGTTTCCATGCAAATTTTCCGAGTACTACAAGTAGTAAAAGGAATGCAACGGTGTTCCAGAATACAAGTCCGATATCAGGTAATACCAGCGGATTGATCTCTAACAACATAAAAGACATTTATCTTAATTAAAAAAAATCTTGAAAAAAATACAAGGTCTGTTGCCCTTTGCGCGAGACCTTGTATAAAATTTTACGGACTAGCCGTTACCCAAAAGGGCTACTACCACTGCAAACAATGCAACTGCCTCTACGAAAGCTGCAGCTACGATCATGTTTGAACGGATTTCATTAGCAGCTTCTGGCTGACGTGCAATACCTTCTACTGCACCTTTACCAATCTGACCGATACCGATACCAGCACCGATAGCAGCTAATCCAGCGCCGATTGCGGCAACACTTCCTACTACCATTTTTTTACGTTTTAATTGTTATTGAAAAAAAGTTATTATAATTTTTTAGTGATGTGCTGCTTCTCCATGTGCATCGTGGTGGTGCTCCTCTGTAGCCATTCCAATGTACATTGCCGCAAGCATGGTAAAGATGAAGGCTTGCAAAAATGCAACCAACAACTCAATCATACCAATAAACACAGCAAAAGGAACCGCAATTGCAGAAGCAAAAACCGTTTTGAATATGAAGATTAAACAAATCAAACTTAATACTAGAATGTGGCCTGCAGTAATGTTCGCAAACAAACGAATCATTAAAGAAATAGGCTTTGTAAATACACCAATTAACTCGATAGGTGCTAAAAATAATTTCATGCTCCAGTGCATACCAGGCATCCAAAAAATGTGCTCCCAGTAACTTTTGTTGGCACTTAAATTCACCACAATAAACACACAAACAGCAAGCGTCATGGTAAATGCAATATTACCACTCACGTTAGCGCCACCTGGGAAAAAAGGAATAAGCCCTAAAAAGTTATTGATCAAAATCAAAAAGAAAATAGTGAGCAAAAACGGCATGTATTTGCCAGCTTTTTTTGCGCCAATATTTGGAATTGCAACTTCGTCTCTTACAAATAAAATAATAGGCTCCATAAAAGATTGAAGTCCTTTAGGTGCAGATTTTACACCTGTTTTTTTATACGCAGCAGCAGCAGTTAACAACACCACTAATAAAATAAAAACAGATACAAATAAACTTGCTACGTTTTTAGTGATAGAAAAATCCCAGAGTTGCTTGCTTGCCTCTACATCAACGTTTCCTGCTGCATCCACAATTTTTGTTTTACCCTCAACAAGTTTATAATCAAAATTGCCTTTGTAAACTGCCGGCTCGTGATGTTCGTCTACTAATTTTTCGGAAGAAAAAACTTCAAAGCCTTTTGACGTTTTTAAGATAACAGGTAAATGAATGGAAGTATGACCCCATAAATGCCAGCTATGGTCGTCTTTGATATGCTCTAAAATGGTTTCGGTCACATTAAAATCACCTTCTTTTTTAGCACCATGCGCTTCTGCGGCAGCTGGGGCTGTAGCACCCGCCTCTGAAGTGGCTGGTGTATGATTTTCCCCAGCAAATGCTTGGGTTGCTATCAGCAACGAAAAAACGCTGAAAGTCTTTACCAGTAAAGATTTAATGCTTCTAAACGTCATACCTTTCTCGAAATTTGCGGCAAAGATAGGGATTATACCCCTGAAATCAGTAAAAGAAGGCAACTAAAATTGAAGAAAAACAAGGCTTTTTTTGGCTCAAAACCTACACAGAAAGGGGGTCTTTCTTTTCAAATTGCATTTCGTACAAACGAGCATAAAAACCGTTTTTTTGAAGCAAAGATTCGTGGTTTCCAGCCTCTTTTACCTCCCCTTTATCTAGTACAATAATCAAATCGGCCTTTCGAATGGTGGAGAGTCGGTGGGCAATAACAATTGAGGTTCTGCCAGTTATGAGTGTTTCGGTCGCTTTTTCGATGAGTATCTCCGTTTCTGAATCTACAGAGGATGTGGCTTCATCTAGTACTAAAACCGATGGATTATATAGTAAAGCCCTAATAAAAGATATCAGTTGGCGTTGCCCTAAACTAAGGGTGGCACCCCGCTCCATCACATGATACTGGTATCCACCAGGCAATTGCATAATAAAATCGTGTAAGCCCATCATTTTTGCAGCCTTTACGACTTCCTCCTCCGAAATGGCTGGATTGCGCAGCGTAATGTTGTCCAAAATAGACCCTGAAAACAAAAATACATCCTGCAAAACCACCCCAATATTGCGTCTTAGGCTTTCTAGGGTATAGGCGGTAATTGGCTTTTGGTCTAAAAGCAACAACCCTTTATCTATGGTATAAAGTCTATTTAGCAAGCTGATAATAGAGGTTTTGCCACTTCCGGTATGCCCAACAAGGGCCACCGTCTGACCCGCACCAATAGAAAAATTGATCCCTTTTAATACGTACTGGTCTTCTTTGTAGGCAAACCAAACGTCTTTAAAGTCGATATCGCCTTTTAAAACACCAGCGTCAATGCTATCCACACTATCTGGGGGCATTTCATCAGTGTTGTCCATCACTTTAAACACCCTCTCGGCGGCTACCATACCCATTTGGAGTACATTAAATTTATCGGCAATCACGCGAAGTGGCCTAAACAACTGATTCAGGTACAATATAAATGACATCAAAAGTCCAGCTTCAAGTGCATTGCCAGCAATAAACCAAACCAGTAGACCGGTACTTACAGCCAAAACAACTTCTACGATTGGGAAAAACACAGAATAAGCAAAAATGGCTTTGATATTTGCGAGGCGGTGTTCGGCATTAATTTTTTTAAACTTATGCAGTTCTCTACCCTCCGCTGCAAATGCTTGCACCACCGCCATGCCAGATAAATGTTCTTGAATAAATGCATTTAGGCTAGCTACTGCGTTACGCACTTCTACAAAACTTTTATTAACACTTTCCTTAAAAAAATAGGTGGCAATAATCATGATGGGAAATGGTGCTAAACTCACCAGCGTGAGCTGCCAATTGATCCAAAACATGGTAGCCAGTGTAAAAATAATAGTGAGCAAATCTGCAATAATTGGGATTAACCCATCCGAAAAAATATCGTTAATTCTTTCAATGTCATCAATGGTTCTAGTGGTGAGCGTACCAATGGGTGTTGTATCAAATTGTCGCAAATTTAAACCTACAATTTTTTCATATACTGCTATGCGGAGATCCTTTACCACACGCTGTCCTAGGGCTGCTGTCATAAAGGAAAAGAAAAAGCGAATGGTCGTTTCAATAAATAAAAAAACGATTTGAAAAAGCGTAATCGAAATAATAAATCTTGATGCGTCAGATAAATTTTGTTTGGCAATAAAAAGTTTGAGCCAGCCAGGAATATGTACTGTTTTTCCGGTAGCCATATCTACCGTTAACTGAATTAGATAAGGACGGATCGGCGCAAAAATTGCCATCACAATCGCGAGCAAAACGCTTCCGTAAAATAGCGCCCTGTAGGGCTTTACAAATTTGAAAACCCTAACCAATAATAAAAAACTAAAAACTTTTTTTGGTGCCGTCTTACGCATACTGAAATGCAAATGTAAGCACAAAAAAAGCGGGCGAATTCGTATATTCGTAAAAGATATGGATCAGGACCCACAAATGAGTGCCAAACTCGCACTTCCAAAATATAATTTAAATGCCGAGCAAGAGAAAAACGAAATCGTTAGGCATTACCGTGCACTCTCTAGAAGCCTTAGGCCTAAGTTAAAAAAAGGCGATAAAGAACTTATACGTCAGGCATTTGAAATGGCTGCCGAAGCGCATAAAACCATGCGCCGTAAAAGTGGCGAGCCTTATATTTTACATCCCATTGCAGTTGCCATGATTTGTGTGGAGGAAATTGGCCTGGGCGTAAGAAGTACCATTTGCGCACTCTTACATGATACGGTAGAAGACACCGATATTACACTCGAAGATGTGCAGCGTGAATTTGGTACTGAAATTGCAAAAATTGTAGATGGCCTTACCAAAATTTCTACGGTAATGGATACCAATACATCGCAGCAAGCAGAAAATTTTAAAAAGATTTTATTAACCCTCACCGATGATCCTCGTGTGATACTTATAAAACTAGCAGACCGCTTACACAATATGCGTACGCTAGATTTCATGAAAACAGAAAAGCAACTAAAAATTGCTTCGGAAACCATTTGGGTATACGCACCACTTGCGCACCGGATGGGACTGTACAATGTAAAAACAGAGCTCGAAGATTTATCCATGAAATACATGGAGCCTGCTGCTTATAAAGACATTGCAAAAAAGTTAGCAGAAACAAAAAGAGAACGTACTAGGTATATCAATGAGTTTGTAAAACCAATTAAAGAAAAATTAACCAACAGTGGTTTTGAATTTGAAATATATGGACGGCCTAAAAGCATTCACTCGATTTGGAATAAAATAAAAAAGAAAGGCGTTGCATTTGAAGAAGTGTATGATTTATTTGCAATCCGTATTATTTTAGACTCTGCGCCAGAAAAAGAAAAAGAAGATTGCTGGAAAGTATACTCAACTATCACTGATGAGTATATGCCATCTCCAGAGCGTTTAAGAGACTGGCTAAGTAACCCCAAAAGCAATGGATACGAGGCTTTACACACAACTGTGATGGGGCCGCAAGGTAAATGGGTAGAGGTTCAAATCAGGTCTAAACGTATGAATGAAATTGCAGAAAAAGGATTGGCTGCACATTTTAAATACAAAGAAGGCAATGATAGCGAAGACCGTTTTGATAAATGGTTTGGTCAAATAAGAGAAGTATTGAGCACGCAAGATGGTGCGGGTCTCGATTTTTTACAAGATTTTAAAACGTCTTTTTTAGCAGAAGAAATTTATGTGTATACGCCAAAGGGAGAGGTGAAAATGCTACCCACTGGAAGTACCGCTCTTGATTTTGCATTTGCCATTCACTCAGCAGTAGGTTCTAAATGTATTGGTGCCAAAGTGCAACACAAATTAGTACCATTAAGTCACGTATTACGTAGTGGCGATCAAATAGAAATTATTACAAGTGGCAAACAAAAACCTTCCGAAGATTGGCTTGGTTTTGTTGTAACGGCAAAAGCCAAAAATAAAATTAAAGATGCATTACGTGAAGAAAAAAGAACCATCGCAGAAGATGGAAAATATGTGCTTCAACGTAAATTGGAAAGTATGGGTGCGGCATATAGCCAGCACAACCTAGATGAACTAGTGCATTTTTACAAACTCCCATCCGGACTGGATTTACACTATAAAATTGCCACCAAATCGATAGATTTAAAGGAGCTCAAAGACTTTTTGGTTCATGGTGACAAACTAGAAATACCTAGGCCAAAACCCACCCTCCCAGAAACATCTACAGATGCGGGAGCTAGCAAAACATACTCTAAAAAAGAATCTGAACTGATTATTTTTGGAGAAAGCAGCGATAAAATCAAATATGCGCTCGCTAATTGTTGCAATCCAATACCTGGTGATGACGTGTTTGGCTTTGTAAGCACGGGAAAGGGACTTATCATACACCGTACCAACTGTCCCAATGCCACTCAATTATTAGCCAATTTCGGACACCGGGTTGTTAAAACCAAGTGGGCTAAAAACAAAGAAATATCGTTTTTGACGGGTCTAAAAATTATTGGACTGGACGACGTTGGGGTTATTAATAAAATAACCAATATTATTAGCGGTGATTTGCGCATCAATATTGCGGGTCTTACCATCGAGTCCAAAGAAGGCCTTTTTGAGGGTACTATAAAAATATTTGTACACGATAAAGAAGAGCTAGAAGTACTTGTTACTAGGCTAAAAGCCCTACATGGCATCCAAACCGTTGACCGTTTTGACGCAGAAGCTGAAAATTAATTTTTATTAGGACTTTCAGGACTTATTTTTGTTCTTCAAATTTGAAATTATGGTTGATGTATTATTAGGGTTACAATGGGGTGACGAAGGGAAAGGTAAAATAGTAGATTATTTTGCACCCAATTATGATATTGTTGCACGTTTTCAGGGCGGACCCAATGCCGGACACACATTATACGTAGAAGGCAAAAAAATGGTACTTCACCAAATTCCTTCTGGTATTTTTCACCAAAACAAAGTTAATATTATTGGTGGTGGTGTGGTACTAGATCCAGTAACACTAAAAAGAGAATGTGATGCGGTAGCAGCATTTGGTATTGATGTACGTAAAAATTTATTTATTTCTGCCCGCACCAATATTATTGTTCCAACGCACCGTGCACTAGATAAAGCATCTGAGCTATCAAAAGGTGAAAGCAAAATTGGTTCTACCCTAAAAGGTATTGGACCAGCATACATGGACAAAACAGGCCGTAACGCTTTAAGAGTAGGCGATTTGCTAGACAAGCGCTTTACTACACAATACATTAAGTTACGCCTAAAACACCAAAAACTATTAGACAATTTTCATTTTATTGAAGATATTTCTACATGGGAAGAAGAGTTTTTTGAAGCACTTGAGTTTTTAAAAACACTCAACGTTATCAACTGCGAATATTATATCAATGACCAAATTAAAGCTGGTAAAAAAGTATTGGCTGAAGGGGCTCAAGGTAGTATGTTAGATATCGATTTTGGCACATTCCCATTTGTAACTTCTTCTAACACTATTTCCGCTGGCGTTTGTACAGGACTTGGTGTTTCCCCAAAACAAATCAATGAAGTTTTTGGTGTTACCAAAGCATATTGTACCAGAGTAGGTGGCGGTCCGTTCCCTACCGAATTACACGATAGTGTGGGTGAAGAAATTAGAAAAATAGGAAGTGAATTTGGTGCAACCACTGGACGTCCTCGCAGATGCGGGTGGATTGATCTAGTAGCCCTTAAATACGCCTGCATGATTAATGGCGTAACGCAGGTAGTTATGACAAAAGCCGACGTTTTAGACGCTTTTGAAGAGCTACAAGTATGTACAGCCTACGGAATTGATGGCGCAACCACCAAAGAAGTGCCTTTTCAGATGTCAAACATTGATATTGAACCTGTTTTGCAGAGTTTTAAAGGCTGGAATATGGATACCACTCAATTAAAATTGGCATCTGAGCTTCCTGCTACCATGAACACATATATAGACTTTATCAATAATTATATTGGTGCGCCGGTAACCTATGTATCAAACGGACCTGGTCGCGAACAAATAGTAAAAATTTAGGAGAAAAAATATTTTAAAATTTTTTTCGATTTTATTTGGATAAAAGGAATTTGCGTTGAAATTTTACGCAGTAAATCTTATTAGAAATATGGCAGTGAAATCTGATAAGGATCAAAAGTCCTCAGCCCCTAAAGTAGCAAACAAAAAAGTTGCTCCGAAAGCTTCCTCCAAAAGTAAAAAGCAATTGGAAGAAGATGATGATGATTTTGAAGACGATGACGAAATGTCTACGCCGAAAAAATCTAGTCGCAAGTCCGCGTCAAAAAAATCTGTCGATGACGACGATGATGATTTTGATGAGGAAGAAGAAAATGATGATTGGAATGCGAGTGAAGAAGATGAAAGCTGGGATCCAGACTTTGCTGAATTTGATTTACCAAAAAGTAAAACGAAAAAATCTGCAGGTCCTAAAAAGAAAGGCGCCGCTTCTGAAGAAGATGATTTTAAATTAGACGACGACTTCAACGACTTCGATCTATTTGATGATAAGAATGGTGGATTTGATGACGATGACGATGATTTTTAATCATCTGTAACTCCTACGTGAAAAAAAATAAGCAGGTTTTTTTAATAGATAACCCTCAATCATTTAAAGTGCAAATCTTACACTGGTCTAACCAGTTTGAGGTTTGCACTTTTTTAGATAACCATGCTTATGACTCTCCCTACGGTGCACTAGATTGCATAGCCGCCGTTAGCCCCGTTTCTTTTATTGCCCTTGATAGCGTAAACGCCCAGGTAGTTGATGCATTCATTCAAAAGCATAATGGTGAATGGATTTTTGCACACTTTAATTACGAATACCACAGTATTACTCAGCCTAACACCAAAGCAAACCTTACAGGTTTTCCACTAGCCTATTTGTATACACCTGCCATTGTTATTGAACTTACTGGAAACCAGGTAACCATTCAAAGTGATACAGAAAATCCGCTAACACTATTTGATCAAATACGCGGTTTTAAAGTGCCAGTTGCAGAGGTCAAAAATACCAAGTCATCAACGAGCATCATCCCTTTTATAAGTAAAGCAACATATTTAGAAGCCATCCAAAAAATATTAGCTCTTATTAGACGTGGTGATTTTTATGAAATCAATTATTGCCAGGCTTTTGAAGTGGAACATTTATCGGCACATCCGGTAGAGGTTTATTCCAACTTAATGGAAGTATCACCTACCCCTTTTGCCTGCTTTTACAAAAACAATAACGATTATCTTTTATGCGCAAGTCCCGAAAGATACCTGCAAAAAAAAGGCAATCAACTTATTTCTCAGCCCATTAAAGGTACCATTAAACGAAATTTGCATAATGACGCAGATGATAAATTGCAAATAGAGAGATTGCAAAACAGTAGCAAAGACAAAAGTGAAAATGTAATGGTGGTTGACCTTGTAAGAAATGATTTAAGTAGGATTTGCGAAAAGGGGTCTGTACAAGTATCGGAACTTTTTGGCATTTATAGTTTTCCGCAGGTGCATCAAATGATTTCTACTGTAACGGGTACACTTTCTAGTAATACTATATTTTCAGAAATATTAGAAGCTTCCTTTCCAATGGGGAGTATGACCGGGGCACCTAAAAAAAGCGTTATGGAAACAATTGACGCTTTAGAACCTACAAAGCGCGGCTTGTATTCTGGCACTGTGGGTTATTTTAATCCAGCCGGCGATTTTGATTTCAACGTTGTCATTAGAAGTATTTTTTTTAATAGCGATACTAAAAAAGCCAGCTACGCGGTTGGTGGTGGCATTACCATTTATTCTGATCCTGAAAAAGAATATGAAGAGTGCTTACTTAAAGCAGCTGCTATCAAAAAAGTGCTTTCTGGTAATAACAGCGCTACTGATTAACACCTTCAATAATTGCTCTCACAGAAGCCAACAGCAATTGATTTTTTTTGGCTAAAAAAATGGCTTCCTTTTCCTTTGAAATTCGCATGGCATATTTTTCGCCAGCTGCGAGTGCTTTATCAAAACCAGGATTCCAGGCATTAAACTGCTGAATATTTATTTGTAGTTCATTGGCAACTACAAGTGAATTAAACCTCCCAGATACTTCTATTAAAGCAGAGCCAGCTAGTTCAGCAGCAGAAAGCGTGAGCGGTGTATTTTTATTTTGTGCTTTTGCCTGAGCTACTTCCGCTGCTGTCATGGTGGTAAATCCTCCAGCGCCTTCGAATATTAAATGCGTAGCAATAAATTTTTTTACGTGGTTGCGTGTTTCTTCTGGTAAAAAATATTGCAGGTGCCAAAAATCTTTACTCTTTGCTCTTTTAATTGCCGACCTGACACATCCATTGCCACAATTATAGGCTGCCACAACAAGCAACCAGTCATCAAATTCTGCATATAATTTTTTCATGATACGCGCTGCCACGTGCGTACTTTTAAAGTAATCGGTGCGTTGATCCCAGTAGCCACCCACATTTAATCCATATTCTTTGGCAACGCCTGGCATCAGTTGCCATGGACCCACAGCGCCTGCCCAGGAAGTGCCTCCTGCTCCTAAGTGACTTTCAATGACACTGAGGTATTTCATTTCTTTTGGGATGCCATAATTGAAAAGTATTTGATCATACAAATCAAAATAAGGTTTGCCCCATACTTTCATTTTTTCCAGTGACTTGCCCTGCTTTCGAATATACTCTTCTACAAAAGAAATAGCACGTGGATTGATTTGTGATTGATAGGGTTTATTGGAAGCTACTTTATTGTACAAAAATAAATTGGCAAACGGTTTTTTATCGTCAATGATGGTATCTGTTATAACTGTTTTTGCAGATGCAAAATCATGCACCAACATCCCTAAAACAAATAGTGATAAACGAAAAAACTTATTCATGTAGTTTCTGAATAGCCGTTGAAAGTTGCAACAATGTAGTTTCTTCAAAAGGAGCACACATGATTTGTAGCCCAAAAGGTAGTCCTGATGAATGCTGATACAAAGGAATTGAAATAGCAGGAATACCTACAAGATTTGCATACACGGTATAGATATCTGCTAAAAACATGGCAACCGAATCTTTAGTATGGTCGCCTATTAAAAATGCGGGACTAGGTACGGTGGGTAATAATACAGCATCGTAATTGTTAAACAATTGCTTAGAGCCATCCACGAGTAGTTTTCGAATTTGTTGTGCCTTGGTAAAATAAGCATCAAAATAACCGGCACTTAACACAAATGTACCCAGCATTATTCTGCGCTTCACTTCTTTACCAAAACCTTCGCTTCTAGCATTTTTATAGAGTGATGTAAGATCGTTATTGCCCGTACTTGAGCGGTGACCAAACTTTACACCATCATAACGTGACAAATTACTAGACGCTTCGGCGGTAGTTAATACATAATATGTGGGCACTACCATATCAAGCATATCAAATGAAAGCGCATCGACGGTATACCCTGCTTTTTGCATATTAGCTATTGTTGCATCAATAGCTGCCTTAATTTCAGGATCTAAACTTGGATGTTCAAGTGCATCTTTAAAATAGGCAATGCGTTTTTTTGAAGTAGGTTCATCCACAACAGCACTATAGGCTGGAACAGCTAATTCAGAAACCGTACTATCAAAATCGTCGGGGCCTGCAATAATTTCAAGCACCAATGCAACATCGGCAACCGATTTTGCAAAAATGCCAATTTGATCAAAAGAAGATGCATAAGCGATAAGTCCATAACGGGAAATTCTACCATAAGAAGGTTTAATTCCAACAATACCACAAAAATCTGCGGGTTGTCTAACAGATCCCCCAGTATCAGAGCCTAAGCTAATCATGCAGTGATTCATTTGAACGGCCACTGCAGATCCACCTGATGATCCACCAGGCACACGCGTAGGGTCGATGCCATTTTTTACAGGACCAAATGCAGAGTTTTCATTGCTACTTCCCATTGCAAATTCATCGCAGTTTTGCCTTCCTAAAATAATGGCACCTGCTGCTTGTAATTTTTCAACAACAGTGGCGTCAAAAATAGAATGAAAATTTTGTAGCATCTTTGAAGCCGCAGACAAAGGATGCTTTTTGTAAGCAATCACATCTTTTAAACCCACAACTACACCATGAAGTGGCAGTAATGGTTGTCCTGCCTTAATATGTTCGTCTAATTTTTTTGCCGCTTGTAAAGCTTCGTCTTCATAGATTGTAAGCCATGCATTTAATGAAGCGCCGCCTTTAGCTGCTTCCACAAAAAAACGAACGGCCTCCACAACTGTGGTTTGGCCGCTCTGTAAATTGTTATGATAGTCTTTGATTGTAGTGAACCGAAACAAAGGCTAAAGTTGTTTGTTTGTCAGATAAAGTGAGATAAAAATTAAGCTTGTGTATCTTTTTCTTTGATACCTTCTTCTAATTCTTTTTTCACGTTGTTTTTTGCATCGTTGAATTCACGGATACCTTTACCAAGGCCGCGCATAAATTCAGGTATTTTTCTACCGCCAAATAATACAAGTACCACCACTGCGATGAGTAATATTTCTTGAAATCCTAAGTTGCCCATAATGATTTGATTTAAGATTATAAAGGTAGGGGAAAAAGCATGTAAAGGGCCAAATAAAAGGCATAAAAAAACGGAAGTAGCTGGATGCTAACTTCCGTTTGTAAAAAGGTATTGTTTGACTAGAAACGTTTTTCTTTAATACGTGCACTTTTACCGCTACGCTCACGTAGGTAGTATAGTTTAGCACGACGAACCTTACCAGTTTTGTTTAATTGGATAGATTCGATATTTGGAGATAAGATAGGAAATAAACGCTCAACGCCTACGCCGTCAGAAATCTTACGTACAGTGAATGAAGCAGTTGCTCCGGTTCCTTGTAACTTGATTACGTCTCCACGGAAACTTTGAATACGTTCTTTACCACCCTCAACGATTTTATAGTTAACAGTGACATTATCACCAGCCTTGAAGGCAGGATATTGCTTTTTTACGGTTAATTGTTCGTGTACAAACTGAACTGCTGCGTCCATATCTTTTAATTTTTGCGGACGGCAAAGGTAGGGGTAAAAATCGAAAATCGGAAGTGATTTGCAATTTTTTTTACCTAGCTACGTTTACTGCCCTTTTCTCTCTAATTACGGTTACTTTAATTTGCCCTGGATACGTCATCTCGGTTTGGATTTTTTGGGCGATTTCGAAGCTCAATTTATCGCTGTCGCCATCCGTAACCTTCTCAGCCTCAACGATTACGCGAAGTTCACGACCCGCCTGGATGGCATAGGCCTTTTCTACGCCTTGGTACGCTAAAGCTAGGTTTTCCAGGTCTTTAATACGTTGTAAATATTGTTGCATGATTTCCCTACGTGCACCCGGGCGAGCGCCAGAAATGGCGTCACAAGCCTGAATAATAGGGGAAATCACATATTGCATCTCCATTTCATCGTGGTGGGCTCCAA
>JBANFS010000033.1:0-16676 GCA_037975885.1 Bacteroidota bacterium | reverse complement strand
TGGATGGAAGGAAAGCCTGTTAAAAAATTCATTTTTGTAAAAGGTCGTATGATTAATGTGGTAGTGTAGAACTGCTCTTTTTTAACTAGATTTGAAACATGTCTAACGCCAATTTAAATACCGACGCTTCTAATTTAACTTCTGCAGACAAGGAGTTTGAAAATGCCATTCGTCCATCCGAAATCAATGATTTTTCGGGGCAACCTCAACTCATTGAAAACCTTGTTATTTTTATCAAGGCGGCAAAGCTTAGAGGCGAGGCATTAGACCACGTTTTATTTCATGGTCCTCCAGGACTTGGTAAAACAACCCTTAGCCGTATTGTGGCCAATGAACTTGGCGTAAATATTAAAGAAACATCGGGTCCGGTTATTGAAAAACCCGGTGATTTAGCTGGCTTACTTACCAACTTAGGCCCTAACGACGTTTTATTTATTGACGAAATTCACCGCTTAAGTACCGTTGTAGAAGAATATTTATACGCCGCTATGGAGGATTTTAGAATTGACATCATGATCGATTCTGGCCCTAATGCGCGCAGTGTTCAAATTAATTTAAATCCATTTACACTGGTTGGTGCTACCACTAGATCTGGTTTATTAACAGCGCCATTATTATCTCGTTTTGGAATTAAATCCAGACTCGAATATTACCAGGCCGACACCCTTCAAAAAATTATTGAAAGAAGTGCTACTATTTTAAATACCAAAATCAATACCGACGCAGCATTTGAAATTGCGCGCAGAAGTAGAGGAACGCCCCGTATTGCCAATGGACTACTACGTAGGGTAAGAGATTTTGCACAGGTATTAAATGATGGCAAAATTGATTTAGGTATTACGCAGCATGGTTTAAAAGCACTCAATGTAGATGCACACGGTTTAGACGAAATGGATAACCGCATTTTGCTCACCATCATTGATAAATTTAAGGGAGGCCCTGTAGGCTTAACCACTATTGCTACCGCGGTTGGTGAAGAAGCAGGTACACTTGAAGAAGTGTATGAGCCTTTTTTAATTCAAGAAGGATTTTTGCAACGCACGCCTAGGGGTAGAGAAGTAACGGCCAAAGCGTATACACACCTTGGCCGTTTAGCAGGCTTATCAGCTAAGCCCAATTTATTTTCTGAGTAAAGATTACTAAGGAGCTACCAGTCTAAATCCGTTACCATGAATGTTAACGATTTCAATTTGTGCATCTTCTTTTAAGTACTTGCGTAATTTGGCAATGTACACATCCATACTTCTTCCGTTAAAATAAGTGTCGCTGCCCCAAATCTTTTTGAGTGCTCTTTCTCTTGGAAGCAAATCATTTTTATGTTCTGCTAACATTTTAAGAAGTTCATTTTCTTTAGGCGATAAAACATGAACCGTAGCGCCAATTTTTAATTCACGAAGTCTTGGATTAAAATGATAGCCACCTAAATCAAATTCAATGTTATCACTGATTTTATTTTCTTCTTCGCTACGCTTTAAAATCGCTTTAATTTTTAAAAGCAATACTTCACTATCAAAAGGCTTTGTAATATAATCGTCAGCACCAAGCTTATAACCCTGAATAATATCTTCTTTCATGGTTTTAGCACTTAAAAAGAATAATGGCATATCAGGATCTACATCTCTGATTGCTTCGGCTAGCGTAAACCCATCCATATTGGGCATCATCACATCTAACAAACAAATGTCAAATTTTTCACGCTGAAAAGCGGCCAATCCCAAACGGCCATCGCGCTCAAGTGTAACATCATAGTCTGTGAGTTCTAGATAGTTTTTTAAAACCATACCTAAGTTGGTATCATCTTCACAAAGTAAAATCTTGTATTTTTTTGCTTCTTCCATGGGATACTATTTTATGTGAAATAAAGATAAATTAATAAGTGTTCATATAGTTGAACGTCCAATATTTTGTTAAAACAGCGCTAAACCAGTTGTATCGTACCATCTTCGTTCAGTATCAATCTGTTTTCGGATTCTAAAAACTGCACCACCTCCCAGATTTGCTCTTTGTTTTCTTTGCCCAGTGCTTCAAAAATGGAATCTATGGGGGAAGGAGATGTAGATAATAAAGTAAACAGTCCCTTTTCTATACTGGTAAAACTAACTGCGTTTATTTTATTTTTTTTATTTCCGAGGCAGTAATCGCATATGCCACAAGGTTCTTTATCGGCGTCTCCAAAATAGTTGCCAATAAATACACTGCGGCAGCAGCCCGGACTTGTGGCAAAACGAATAAGGGCGTTCATCCGCCTGGTAAACGCTTCTTTTCTTTTGAAGTACTGGTCTTTATCTATGTGTAAAAAAGCAGCAGGCGCTCGGTTTACTAAAAAATGAATTTGCGGTGATTCCTTTTGAGGCAAATATTCGATGATGCCCATGGCCGCTAATTGTTGAAGTTGCTTTTGAACAGTTTGAATGTCTAGTTTACAAATGCCAGCCATTCTTTTTTCAAATACCGAAATCCGGTTATCAAAAATGCCTTGGTAACTTCGTAATAGCGCTTTAATTAGAGGTTCAAATACGGGGTAAGCCTGTTCAAAATTTTCTAAACTTTCTTTGGAACAGGTAAAGCAAACTTGGGTAGGTAAAAATATATTTTCTGAAAACTGTATATGCCCTTCTTGTTCTAATACCTTCAGCGTTTGTATTACGAGTGTAAGGTCCAAATTAAAATTATTGCAAAATTCTAGTACATTAAAATCATAGTAACCACCTTCGCCAATACCAACGGGTAATTGTAAATAATTGGCAATGGATTGATAAATATTTTTGATCACATCAATAGCTGGAAACCTTGTCTCATGTAGCTTTTGGGCCTTGCTAATATCAGCGCTTGTAGCCAGTAAAACAGCGCAGGCTTTTTTGCCATCCCTACCAGCCCTACCAGCTTCTTGGTAATAATTTTCGAGGCAGTCGGGCATGTCGTAATGAATAACCGTTCTAACATCATCTTTATCGATGCCCATACCAAATGCAGATGTGCACACCATGATGCGTGTTTCACCAATCATCCATTTTTTTTGTTTTACCTGCCGCTCTTCTGCACTAAGTCCTGCATGATAAAAATCAGCACTCACTTTTTGAAGTTGTAATAATTCGGCAATATCTTTTGTTTGCTTTCTGGTATTGCAATAAACGATGCCAGCCCCTTTTACATTATTAATAATGTCGAGTGTCTTATTTATTTTACTCTCTACTTCAAAAAAACTATAGGAAAGTGCGGGACGTTTATAAGGCTGCCTAAAAATCGTATAATCCTTAAAGGCTAATTTATCTATGATATCTGTTTCTACCTCTTTAGTAGCTGATGCAGTTAATGCGATAACGGGTATGCCTGGTAGTTCTTTTCTTAGATTCGCAATGCGCAAATAAGGTGGTCTAAAATCGTAACCCCACTGCGCTATACAATGGGCTTCATCTACTGCAATAAGAGTAATATCTAGTGCGGGTAAATATTCTTTAAATAAATGAGATTCGATGCGCTCCGGAGAGAGGTATAAAAATTTGTATGCACCGCTTGTGCATGCTTGAAGTGTTTCTTTTACAGCTCCAAAAGGCATACCACTATGGATGACAGCCGCTTCAATGCCTTTTTCTTGTAGGTTATTTACCTGATCTTGCATGAGTGCAATGAGCGGACTAATCACTAGACACATGCCATCTTGTAAGAGCGCGGGCACTTGAAAACAAATTGATTTGCCACCTCCTGTTGGTAATAATGCTAGCACGTCTTTTTGTGCAACTACCGCATCAATAATATCCGCTTGTAATGGCCTAAACTGTTCATGCCCCCAATATATTTTTAGTATTTGTAACGGTGTTGACATGCGGCGCTTACCTTGTTACTCTTTTAAAGTTGAGTCTGATAGAATTTACGGCAAGCACTACATCACTAAGGCCCATTACAAGTGCCCCAAATGTTGGATTTAAATAACCAAAAGCAGCTACTGGAATGGCAACAATATTGTAGGCAAAGGCCCAAAATAAATTTTCTTTGATGGTAAGGTATGTGTGTTTGCCAAGTCCTAAAGCAAGGGGTAAATTTTTAATGCCATGGTTCATGAGAACTACTTGCGCACTTTGCATAGCTATTTGGGAAGCCTCACTTAATGATACGCCAACAGTGGCTTTTGCAAGTGCGGGTGCGTCGTTGATGCCGTCTCCTACCATAACTGTAGGGGCTTGGAGGCTTAAGCTTCCAATTTTATCTAATTTATTAGCAGGGGTTTGCTCATAATAAAACTCAGAAATACCTAATTCATTTGCAACAGTTGCACATTTTTCTTTTTTATCACCACTTAATAAAATGGGTTGAAGCCCCATGCGTTTGAGTGTTGCGATTACTTCTTTAGCCTCTGGTCTAATTTCATCTGCCACATCTATATAGCCGAGTAAAATATTATTTTTTAAAACGTATACATTGTGGCTATGGTCTGTGGTATGTTGTGTAGCCACTTTAAAAGAACCTGCGATATACGTATTCCCTTCTTTGTCGGTGGCAAACATGCCAAGTCCTTTTTGCTCTTCAATTTTTTGCCAACGGATATCTTCTTTTGTTTTCCACGCGGCAGCTATTGCATTTGCGATAGGGTGGTTGGCGTATTTTTCTAATGAAAAAGCAATTTGTTTAAAAGTGTCTTCATCAATAGTTGCCGTAGGAGACAAGATAAAATTGGTGACCTTAAATTTTCCAGTTGTGAGTGTCCCGGTTTTATCAAATACAACCTGCTTAATACTTTTAAAAATTTCTAAGCTTCTTGCATTTTTAAACAGCACGCCATTGCGAGCAGCTCTACCTAGCCCAACAGCAATGGCTGCAGGCGTTGCGAGGCCCATGGCGCATGGACAAGAAATAACAAGAACAGCAATACCTCTTAGTAAGGAGTTGCTAAAAGGCAGGTCTGCGAAAAAATAATTTCCTATAGTGGTGAGTAACGCAATACCAATAACAGTAGGAACAAATATGGCACTAATTTTATCGGCTAGTTGTTGAACGGGTGGCTTTTCTGTTTGCGCCTCTTTTACAAGATTCAAAATATTAGCGAGTACTGTGTTTTCTCCAACAGCAGTAATGTATGCTTTGATCGTACCCGATTCCACCATGCTGCCACCAATAAGCAGGTCATTCATTTTTTTAACAACAGGTACACTCTCACCAGAAATAATGGCTTCATTAATGCTTGCTTCTCCCCATAAAATTTTACAATCCATGGGTACCGTTTCGCCGTTTTTAATTAGTACAATATCGCCTACTTTTAAACTGGTGTTTTCTACTGGAAATACCAGCTCTTGATGGTTTTCATCAAAAGCAATAAGGTTGGCCATTGTCTTTTGCGACACGGCTAATTTTTTTAAAGCGGCTTGTGTAGTTTCTACTGATCTATCTTCTAGCCAATTACCAAAAAATACAAGGGTTAAAATCGTAGCAGTGGTTTCATAAAATAAATAGTTTTCGGCTTCTCCAATAATTGTTCCATATAAGCTATAGCCAAATGCAGCTAGCGCACCAAGCGCCACAAGTACATTCATGTTTGGCACTCCTTTAGAAAGGCTTTTAAGAGCGCTCTTTCCAAAGTATCCCATACCTACAATAAATACGGGAATGGTTAAAACAAGTTGCACATACGGATTCATAAGTACATGAATGTGTACACCTGGAATCATGTGGAGCATAAGGGGTGCTGTAAATGCAAAGCAAAACCAAAAACGTTGTAGCGGAGAACTAAATATTTTTTTTGACTTTTGTTCTGTTTCTAAACCATCTCCAAAAACTTCATAACCTAGTGCTTCCAATTCTTTTTGGATGTTTTTTTTATTGGTATTTTCAGGCGCGCTAAAACTAGCTTCGCCGTTCATAAAATTCACTTTCACATCTTGCATCCCAGATCCTGTAAGCACTTTGTCTACACTAAGTGCGCAGTTGGTACAGCTCATGCCTTTTACCTTCCAATTCACTTTTTCCATAAGACGTATTTTGCTACAAAGTTACTTCATTCGGAGGCCTTTGTTTGTATATTTGTTTAATGGACCAAAATTTTACCCTAAACCAAATTCAGGAAGTAGCCGCTGCCGTTTGGGCCGAAGGAAAGGATACACCTATTTGGGCTTTTTATGCCCCCATGGGCACGGGTAAAACCACAATTATCCATGCCATTTGCGAAGCCTTGGGCGTAACAGACACAGTGAGCAGTCCTACATTTGCCATTGTCAATGAATACCAGTACCCTGGAGGGACTATTTTTCATATGGACTGGTACCGACTAGGATCATTAGAGGATGCTGTTAGGGCAGGTATTGACGAGCATTTACATAGTGGCGACACTTGCTTTATTGAATGGCCAGAAAATGTACCTGCACTTTTAACCGGACCGGTATTTGAAGTACGCTTATCCCTCATAGATGAAAATACGAGGCATATATATTCTAGTCTAAAATGCTAACTTTATAGACAACCCAGCTAGTCACTAGCAAATACAAATTATTATGGCTACTAGTAAACCTACAATTTCTACTTCTTTTTTATACGAAACCCTCGAAGAAACATTAGATGTAAAACCACTTGGTGCAAAACTGCATATTGGGATACCTAAAGAAACGGCGTTTCAAGAAAACCGTATTGCATTAACACCGGAGGCGGTGGGTGTTTTGGTTTCTAATGGAAACGAAGTTTCTATTGAGCATTTAGCAGGCGAGGGTAGTCATTACTCCGATGCTGATTATAGTGAAGCGGGTGCCAACATTGTTTTTGATAGGCATGAAATTTATAAATGTCCCATTCTTGTAAAAAGTGCACCCATTGTTTCTGAAGATTTACCGCTTTTACAACTCAACCAAATTATTATTTCTCCCATCCACTATTCTGCGTTACAACAGGCGGATATTCAAAAGATGATGGAGAAAAAAATTACGGCATTAAGTTTCGAAAATTTTAAAGACGCTAGCGGTACGTATCCAATTGTGCGCAGCATGAGTGAAATAGCAGGTAGTGCTGTAATGCTAATTGCCGCTCAGTATTTAAGCAGTTTTAATAAAGGCAAAGGTGTGCTATTAGGCGGTATCAGTGGTATTCCGCCAACCAAAGTAGTGATTGTGGGTGCAGGTATTGTTGGAGAAAGTGCTACCCGAAATGCACTTGCATTAGGCGCTTCTGTAAAAGTATTTGACAACGATATTTACAAGCTTAAGCAACTACAAAATAATTTGGGCCAGCGCGTTTGGACGTCTGTACTAGAACCTAAAATATTAGCCAAGCAATTAAAAACATGTGAAGTAGCAGTAGGTGCGCTCAGCAACGAGTATGGTAGAGCCCCTGTTGTTGTTACCGAAGAAATGGTAGCCGCCATGAGGCCTGGTAGTATTATTATTGATGTTGCCATTGATAGAGGTGGTTGTTTTGAAACCAGTGAATTAACCAGTCATGAAAAACCAACTTTTGTAAAGCATGGCGTAATACATTATGGAGTGCCAAATATTCCATCTGGTTTTGCAAGAACAGCAAGTCAGGCCATAAGCAATGTACTCATGCCACTTATGCTAAGGGTTAGTGATGAGGGCGGGCTCGATGAAATGCTTTGGCATGATGTAAATGTGAGAGAAGGTATTTATTTATTTAAGGGCGCTTTAACCGATTTTTATATCAGCCAAAAATTTGATTTAAAATACACAGACCTTAATTTACTCATTGCCAGCAGGCGTTAAACAGCTTCAATAAAAAACATGGAAAGAAGAAATTTTTTAAAAAGCAATATGCTAGCAGGTGCAGGTTTAGCAGCTGCTTCAATGCCATTTGTTTCGAGTGCAGCAAATACATCAAGTGCAACTATGATTCCACTAGATTCAAAGCCCTTTACTGCCGATTATGCTTTTCATGATGGCATGTTTAGTGCGCACGCAGGCCCAGATTTTATTGAGCAAATCAAATTTGCGCATAGTGTAGGCTTTAGATCCATAGAAGACAATGGCATGATGTCGCGCACACCAGAAATGCAACAAAAAATTGGAGATACACTTGCGCGCTTAAACATGCGCATGGGTGTGTTTGTAATTGCCTATGATAACTGGCCACTGCAAACCTCTTTAACAAGTGGTGATAAGCAGTGGCGTGAAAAGTTTATTAAATACTGTAAAGATTCGGTTGAAGTGGCAAAAAGATGTGGGGCTAAATGGATGACCGTAGTGCCTGGTAATTTTGATCGTAAACTTCCAATGGGGATTCAAACAGCTAGGGTTATTGAATCACTCAGATATGGCGCCGAAATTTTAGAGAAGCACAATTTAATTATGGTACTAGAGCCATTAAGCGATACACCTGATTTATTTTTAAGACATACCGATCAAACCTATGCAATTTGTAAAGCAGTAAATAGTCCTTCTTGTAAAATTTTATTTGACATGTACCATATGCAAAGAAATGAAGGAAATATTATCGCCAACATTAACTTATGCTGGGATGAAACCGCGTATTTCCAAATAGGAGATAATCCGGGTCGTAACGAACCGGGTACCGGCGAAATGAATTACCAGAATATCTTCAAACACATACACAACAAGGGTTTCAGAGGCATTTATGGCATGGAACATGGTAAAGCTGGGGGTGGAAAAGAAGGCGAAATTGCGCTTATTAATGCCTACCGTAATGCCGATAATTTTACTGTGGGAAGCTAATTTTTCCCATACTAAGTGTTGGTGATCCAGCCACAGTTTCGTTGGCTAAAATTGCAAATAGTACTGCTTCCTTTGCATCCGGATGAACCCCCAGTGTTTCTAAATTTTTAAATAAAGCATTAGGACACATGTTTTGCAACTGCTGCATGATATACGCGTTATGAATACCACCGCCACTTGCATAAATGACTATTTCTTTACTAGCATCCCCCACAATTTTATGGATACCATCTGTTATTACACGTGCTGTAATATAACTAAGTGATGCAACCATATCTTGATGGGACATGGTAACAATGCCAGCAGTATTACAAGCTGCTGCAATAAAGTCTAGATTAAATAATTCGGGTCCAATGGTTTTTGGAAAAGCAGCACTAAAAAATGGATGCGCTAATACTGCGGTTACAAACGCTTCATTGATTGTACCACTGCTTGCTATTTCACCGTTTGCATCGAAGTTAAAGCCAGCGTAATTTGCTTTTACATAACTATCAATAAGTGTATTAGCGGGTCCTACATCTGTGCTAATAATATGGGTGGTTTGTCCGGCAGGCAAATAGGTGAAATTAGCAATCCCACCCATATTTAGTAAAACTCTATTTTCGTTTTCACTCGCAAACAAAATAGTATCGCCAAATAAAGCAAGCGGTGCGCCTTCGCCACCTGCTGCAATATGTTTTTGTCTAAAATCACTGATGGTAATAATGCCAGTTGCAGTGCTGACTATATCGCCATCGCCAATTTGTAAAGTAGCATTACCATACATGCTTTGCTTATGCATAGTTGCAGGGGCATGGTAAATGGTTTGGCCATGGCTTGCGATTAAATCAACACTTGAAGCCTCAATGCCCCAACTATTAAGTGCAGAAAGTACCATGCTGGCGTGTACCCTTGCTATATGTGCATGTAAGAGCGTTACCTTTTCTAAATCTACCGTTTTAATTGAAAATATTTGCGCAATGTTTGCTTTAAACGCAGCGTCGTATGGAATAGTAGTGTGGTGTGTGACCTTTATTTTTGTGCTGTTACCACTCCCTGCAATTTTACAAACTGCAATATCTAGCCCATCCACAGAAGTGCCACTCATGAGTCCAATAATGGTTCTTTCTTGACTGCCTGCAATACGGTAAAGTGCTTCGATATTAGGGTTCATGCTTATTTATACTTTTTAATATCAATCACTTCTTCACAAAAATTATATTCTAATTTGTCATTACTGCTAACAATAATTAATTTATTAGATGCATAATTTTGAATGAGTGATTGATAAAGTGCATAACCCGTTTCGTCTAAGTTGGTACAAGGTTCGTCTAAAAATAAAACAGGCACATCAGAAAAAATAGCTTGTGCTAATTTTATGCGCTGTTTCATACCGCTTGAATAATACCTGATTTGTTTATTGGCTGCATCTGTTAGCCCAATCGTTTCTAAGATGATATCCGGTGTGATGCCCGGCATAAATGATTTAAAGCTTTCATGAAAAGCTAAAAACTCAAGCGCGGTCATTTCTTCTATGAGTGTGAGATAAGGCGCGCAAATACTTAGCTGCGTAAAAGCATTTTCTGGTGCAAGTTCGTTACCTGCTACACTGTATAAAATACGGCCTTCCGATAATGCAGTACTGCCCGCAATTGTTTGCAGCAGTGTGCTTTTGCCAGATCCATTGGGCCCTGTAATGGCATATTTTTTGCCTGCAATAAACGTATGGGATAGTCCGCGAAAAATCCATTCCCGATTGTATTTTTTTCCAGTTTGCTCGAGTTGGATTTGCATGATATTAGTCTTCGTCGCTTGCGCCTTTTACAAATCTTTTGATAATACCTCTGCCACTTTCTCTAATAAAAGTTACAATTTCATCGCGCTCATCGCTTGCTGGTAATTCTTCTTCAATAAATTCTAGGGCTTGCGTGGTATTAAGTCCTTTATTAAAAATAATACGGTAGATATCTAAAATATGATTGATACGCTCAAGTTCAAAACCTCTGCGTTTAAGCCCCACGCTATTTACACCACCATAACTTAGTGGGTTGCGAACCGCTTTAATATAAGGGGGTACATCTTTACTTACAAGACTACCTCCAGCAATATAAGAGTGTTGTCCAATGGTTACAAACTGGTGTACGGCACTTACGCCTGCAATCCAAACCCAGTCACCTAGTACCACGTGACCTGCTAATTGTACGCTATTACTTAAAATACAATTGTCGCCAATGATACAGTCGTGCGCAACATGCGAGTATGCCATAATGAGGCAGTTGTTACCCACTTTTGTTTTCCAACGATCGGTGGTGCCTCTATTGATGGTTACAAATTCACGAATGGTGGTATTATTTCCAATTTCAACAGTTGTTTTTTCTCCATCAAATTTTAGATCTTGTGGAACGGCGCCCAAAACGGCGCCAGGAAATATTCTGCAATTTTTTCCAATACGCGTACCATCCATGATGGTTACATTACTTCCAATCCATGTGCCTTCGCCAATTTGAACATCACCATGGATAACGGTAAATGGATCAATTTTTGCGTTAGGCGCTACTTTTGCATTGGGGTCAATATAGGTATACGGATGTGTCATTTGCTTGTTTTAAATTACTTCGGCTCTTTTTACTACTTGCGCAACAAGGTCTGCTTCTGTGGCAACTTTACCGCCTACATAAACAGTTCCACGCATTTCGCAGATGCCTCTTCTGATCGGATTTATAAATTCAAGTTTTAAAACCATGGTATCACCAGGTCTTACCATTTGCTTGAATTTACAATTGTCTATTTTTAAAAAGTAAGTATCATATTTTCCTTCTGGCATCGAATTGATACATAAGATACCACCTGTTTGAGCGAGTGCTTCAATTTGTAAAACGCCTGGCATTACAGGGTTGCCTGGAAAATGTCCAGGGAAAAACCATTCATTGAATGAAACATTTTTTACACCAACAATGTAGGTATCTGTTAACTCAATGATTTTGTCAACGAGTAAAAACGGATGTCTATGTGGTAGTGTTTTTTCTATTTGTACCAGTGATAGTACCGGTGGAATGGTTGGGTCGTATACGGGTACATCTTTAACGTGTTTGTTTTTTTTGATGTACTGTTTAATTTTTTTGGCAAAGGCTACGTTACTGCTATGACCTGGTCTATTCGCAATGATTCTTCCTTTAATTGGATAACCAATAAGCGCTAAGTCGCCAACAATATCAAGCAGTTTGTGTCTTGCAGGTTCGTTGGGGAAACGTAACTCTAAATTGTTTAAATAGCCTTCGCTCTTTACTTCAATTTTTTCGCGCTTGAACACTTTTGCAAGCCTTGACATTTCATCATCTGTTACCGGTCTATCCACAACAACAATGGCATTATTGATATCGCCACCTTTAATTAAGTCGTTGTCAAGTAAAGCCTCTAGCTCGTGTAAAAAACAAAATGTGCGGCAAGGTGCAATCTCAGTTCTAAAATCTTTGATGGTTTTTAAACCTGCGTGTTGCGTTCCTAATACCGGACTATTAAAATCAATGAGTGTTGTAATTTGATAATCAAGCGCTGGTAGTAATACCATTTCTACGCGCTTCTCTTCGTCGTAATGAAAAATGTTTTCATCAATGCTGTACCACTGTTTAGTTGCATCTTGTTCGAGCACACCAGCCTTATCTATAAGATCTATAAAAGGAGCCGAACTGCCATCAATAATGGGAATTTCTGGACCATTCACCTGAATAAGTGCGTTGTCTACACCCATACCTACTAGAGCTGCTAAAATATGTTCGACAGTACTAATTTTTGCATCCCCCACCTGAAGGGTGGTACCTCTAGATGTATCTGTTACTAAGTCGCAATCTGCTTTAATGATGGGCTGACCTTCTAGATCGGTTCTTTGAAATTGAAATCCAAAACCTGGGTTGGCAGGCTTTAGGGTCATGTCTACAAGCGCGCCTGTATGTAAACCAGTTCCACTAATACCAATAGAACTTGCTAGGGTATGTTGTTTGTCTGGGTTAAAATGTTGGTCCATGCTAGAATGTTAAATTCAATAAAATCTAGCGCAAAAATATGATTTATGGGTGGTTAATCCACTGTTTTGGTCTATTTAGGCTCTTTTTGAACCAATTCTGCCATTAATTTTTCCAATTCTTTAACCCTTTTTTCTAATTCAGGGAGTTGTCTGGTGTAAACTTGAGCTTTTAAGGACTGTTTTGCGTCTTCGGCAGGGAAGCCTGCGTATGATTTTCCTTCGCCATCTAGGTTTTTGGTAACACCAGCCCCACCAGCTATTTTAACCCCATTGGCAATGGTTAAATGTCCGGCAATGCCCGCCTGACCGCCAATCATAATTTTTTGACCCAGTTTGGTACTACCGCTGATACCAGTTTGTGCGGCAATAACTGTTTGGCTGCCAATTTCTACGTTATGTGCAATTTGTATGAGATTATCTAGTTTAACGCCTTTTTTAATGATCGTAGAACCCATGGTAGCCCTGTCAATAGTGGTATTTGCTCCAATTTCTACTTGATCTTCAATAATAACATTGCCAATTTGGGGTACTTTTTGGTAACTACCGTCGGGTTGAGGTGCAAATCCAAATCCATCACTTCCGATAACGGTGCCAGCGTGAATCACTACATCATTACCTATGATACAATCTTCATAAATTTTTACGCCTGCATGAATGGTGCTGTTGTTTCCAATAGAAACATTTTCTGCAATATAAGTACCCGGAAAAATTTTGGTGTTATTACCAATAGTTACTTTTTCGCCAATGTATGCAAAGGCGCCTATAAAAACATCTGCACCAAGGGTTGCAGAATTTGCAATATGACTTGGTGTTTCGATTCCTTTTTTTTGTTGCGCTTTTAAATTTTGGTAGGTGGTTAAAAGTGTAGCAAAGGCAGAGTATGCATCTTTAACGCGTACCAGTGTAGCCGTTATATTTTTTTGTAATTGTAAATTTTCATTTACAATTACAAGAGACGCTTTTGTGGTATATAAATAGTCTTGGTATTTAGGATTTGCTAAAAAAGAAAGCTGTCCAGCTACTGCTTCTTCAATTTTTCCAAAAGAGTTAACGGTAGTATCCGGATTGCCTTCGATGGTACCGGAAACGAGCATTGCTATTTGTTGTGCAGTAAATTGCATACTAGAAAATTATAGTAGTTGACAAATGTAATTTTTTTTGACAGCAGCCGATAAATTTTGATGAATCAGTGCATTGTCAATTGAAGAAATATCTTTGATACTTCCGTCTTTAAATAAAATATTGATGCGTTCATCTTTGGTTTGATAGAGTGTATTGGAGGCTTCTCCGGTAAAACATACAAAGTCTACTTCGGACGCATCTACATTAAATGCGTTGAGACTTTCCTTTTGTTTAGCAGCAATGGTAGCTGGTAGAAAAGGCTCGGATTGAATGGTTGTTTTGTACATTTTTCGGTTTAAAAAACGGCTACATAAAAGCGATAAAACCTTGTCTGGGTGTGCGCTCCAACGCTTTATAGCGTGCATGATATCATGGTCATCTAATGCACAAAACTGCGCAAGTGCGTGCGCGTCCATAGTTCCATTAAATGTACCTAAAAAATAATCCAGTGCCGACCCCGTTTGCATGGCAGCATCGGTACTGGTGTATAAACTACGCGCGCGCTCTAATATTTTAACCAACATTTTTTCGGCAGACAAAACTGTTTTATGTAGGTATACTTGCCAGTACATTTGACGGCGTGCTACTAAAAATTTTTCGACCGAATAAATACCTTTTTCTTCAATCATGAGTTGGCCGTCAACTACTATCAACATTTTTAAAATACGGTCGTAACCAATTACACCTTCGCTGACGCCACAAAAAAAGCTATCTCTACTCAGGTAGTCCATACGATCTACGTCGAGTTGTCCGCTGATGAGTTGGTGTAAAAAAGGTTTGTGGTAGGCGCCCGTAAAAATTTGTATGGCGAGGGTTAATTGACCATTAAATGCGGCGTTCATTTCGTGCATAATTTGCAACGAAAGTGCTTCGTGGTGAACCCCTTTTACTACCACATGTTCCAGTGCATGCGAATAAGGTCCATGTCCAATATCGTGTAATAAAATGGCCGCTTTCACAGCCACTTCTTCTTCTTCCGTAATTTCAGTTCCTTTGCTTCTTAATTCATTAACCGCGTTACCCATTAAATGATAAGCGCCTAATGAATGATGAAACCTGGTATGTACGGCGCCTGGATACACCAGTTGACCCATGGCCATTTGTGTAATCCTTCTTAATCTTTGGTAATAAGGATGGGCAAGAATTGAAAAAATCAGGGGATGATTGATGGTGATAAATCCGTACACCGGATCGTTGATGATTTTTCTTTTGGGTGCTACCATGCCTGTTGTTAAATTGTTAAACTGCCACTTATTGGATGCTGCGAAAATACAAATAGAAGTTCGATAGCAAAGAATGAAATAGATTTACGGAGCGTTTTTTAACTAAATACCTACAATTGATGCAATTAGGAAGGATCTTATGGGTTGACGATGAAGTAGATAGCTTGCAGTCGCAACAAATCTTTTTAAGACAAAAGGGTTATGAAGTCATCACTTTTACCAATGGATATGACGCTGTGGAATACTTGGGATCTAGTGTTGTAGATGTGGTGCTTTTAGACGAAACCATGCCAGGTATTAGTGGTCTTGAAACCCTGAGCCGCATTAAATTAGATCATCCGCACCTTCCCGTTGTACTGATTACTAAAAATGAAACGGAAAACCTCATGAATGAGGCGATAGGTAGGCAAATCAGTGATTATTTGATCAAGCCGGTCAATCCAAATCAGGTACTCTTAAGCCTAAAAAAAATAATGGATAAAAAAGACCTGGTAGCAGCAAGTACCACGGCTGCGTATCAACAAGAATTTACCAAGCTATTTATGCAGCTTCAGGAAAATCCTGATTTTCATGAGTGGATGGAAATTTATAAAAAACTGGTGTATTGGGAACTCGAAATGGAGAAATCGGACAGTCCCGAAATGCGTGATGTTTTACAGGCACAAAAAAAGGAAGCCAACGCTGCCTTTTTTAAATACATCAGCAAAAATTATGCAAATTGGGTGGCGCCGGGGGCGTCCGATGCACCAATTATGAGTCATCAACTTTTGCAGTTTAAGGTACTGCCCCATGTAGAAAAAGGAACCAGTACTTTTTTTATTTTAATTGACAATTTACGATTTGATCAGTGGAAAGCCATTCAGCCTATTTTTCAAGAATATTTTAGGGTATTAGAAGAAGATACTTTTTATTCCATCTTACCCACCGCCACACATTATTGCCGGAATGCAATCTTCTCAGGCATGCTTCCCATCGACATTGAAAAAAAGTTTAAAGAAGAGTGGAAAAACGACGATGATGAAGGTGGTAAAAACTTGCACGAAGAAACTTTTATGCGTGCCCATCTTGCTAAATTAAAAAAGGAAGATTTGCGCGTTGGCTATCATAAAATCGTGAACCACGCAGATGCGCAACAGCTCTTTGCTAACATGCACAATTTATTGCAAAACGACCTAAGCGTTATTGTCTACAATTTTGTAGATATGCTAAGTCATGCAAGAACAGAAATGGAAGTATTAAAAGAGCTCGCTAGTGACGAGTCCAGTTACAGAAGTCTTACCAAAAGCTGGTTTGAACACAGTCCCTTATTTCAGGCGCTTAAAAAAATCGCCGATAAGAAAATTAAAATTGTACTCGCCACTGATCATGGAAGTGTGCGTGTAAATACTCCGAATAAAATTGTGGGTGATAAACAAACCACGGCTAATTTACGATACAAGCATGGTCGTAATTTAGACTATGATGCAAAAGATGTTTTAGCATTTAAAGATCCTACAAAAGCGGGGCTTCCGGTGCCTACTGTAAACTCTTGTTATGTGTTTGCTAAAGAAGACGGGTTCTTATGTTATCCCAATAATTACAATCACTTTGTAGGCTATTATAAAAATACTTTTCAACATGGGGGGATAAGTTTAGAAGAAATGATTGTACCAGTCATAAAAATGGTTCCTA
>JBANFS010000032.1:0-17347 GCA_037975885.1 Bacteroidota bacterium | reverse complement strand
TAAGTACCTACATTAGTTGGAGCAGTTGCACTTGGACCATACGTTGTTGACCCTGTACCAGCATAACTATACGTAACAGCACCAGTAGATCCTGTTTTGGTATTTGTGTTAGGACCTTGAGGGCTTGCATTATATGTATATGTAGTTAACCCTGTTACAGTAATAGTTGAACTAGCAGCTGTAATGGTAAATGCATATGGAGCAGAAGTTGCACCTGTGTAATTAGCATCGGCAGCAAGTGTTGCAATAACCTGGTATGTACCTACATTAGTTGGAGCAGTTGCACTTGGACCATACGTTGTTGACCCTGTACCAGCATAACTATACGTAACAGCACCAGTAGATCCTGTTTTGGTATTTGTTGAAGGGCCTTGTGCAGAGCCGTTAAATGTATATGTAGTTGCACCTGTTACAGTAATGGTTGAACTAGCAGCTGTAATGGTAAATGCATATGGAGCAGATGTTGCACCACTGTAGTTAGCATCGGCAGCAAGTGTTGCTATCACCTGATAAGTACCTACATTAGTTGGAGCAGTTGCACTTGGACCATACGTTGTTGACCCTGTACCAGCATAACTATACGTAACAGCACCAGTAGATCCTGTTTTGGTATTTGTTGAAGGGCCTTGTGCAGAGCCGTTAAATGTATATGTAGTTGCACCTGTTACAGTAATGGTTGAACTAGCAGCTGTAATGGTAAATGCATATGGAGCAGAAGTTGCACCTGTGTAATTAGCATCGGCAGCTAAAGTTGCAATAACCTGGTATGTACCTACATTAGTTGGTTGAGTGGCACTTGCCGTGTATGTTGTAGAACCTGTACCAGCATAACTATACGTAACAGCACCCGTAGATCCTGTTTTGGTATTTGTGTTAGGGCCTTGAGGCGTATTACTAAATGTATAAGTAGTTGCACCTGTTACAGTGATAGTTGAACTTGCAGCTGTAATGGTAAATGCATATGGAGCAGAAGTTGCACCTGTGTAATTAGCATCGGCAGCTAAAGTTGCAATAACCTGATAAGTACCTACATTAGTTGGTGCAGTTGCACTAGCCGTATAGGTAGTAGATCCTGTTCCAGCATAACTATACGTAACAGCACCAGTAGATCCTGTTTTGGTATTTGTGTTAGGACCTTGAGGGCTTGCATTATATGTATATGTAGTTAACCCTGTTACAGTAATAGTTGAACTAGCAGCTGTAATGGTAAATGCATATGGAGCAGAAGTTGCACCACTATAGTTAGCATCGGCAGCTAAAGTTGCAATAACCTCATATGTACCTACATTAGTTGGTGCAGTTGCACTAGCCGTATAGGTAGTAGATCCTGTACCAGCATAACTATACGTAACAGCACCCGTAGATCCTGTTTTGGTATTTGTTGCAGGGCCTTGTGGCGTATTATTAAATGTATATGTAGTAGGCCCAGTTACAGTAACGCTAGAACCTGCACTAAATATTGTTTGTGTAAATGGTATAGCTGCTGAAACGCAACCTAATGCACCATTTTTTACAACCAAATTAAAATTGTAAACACCTGCAGGTGTAGCCGGAATTAATACATTTATTGGACTTACAGGTAAACCATAATTTGAAATTGCAACGAAGTTTGGCATTGCATTTGGCGCTACAGCTGTTATATTGTATTCATCTGCTCCTCCAATTACATTTGAGTAAGACAGATTAAAACTTGTTGCAAGATTATTAATATTTGCCAAAGAAGCCAGCGTTACAGATGGTGTTGGACTTACAGTTACAGTAATTACACCAGTACTTGCTGATGTACAAGATCCACTAGTAACAACTGCTTTATAATAGGTTGTAGCAGTTAAATTAGGGGTAGTGTATGTTGCAGAATTTGCACCAGAAATATTTGTAAAACTATTTCCATCGGTAGAACTTTGCCATTGAATAGATCCCGTATTTCCTGAAAGAGATATTACAGTAGAGCCCCCCTGGCAAATTGTACTATTTGCAACTGTTGCAGTTCCTGCAACACTAATTGGATCAACAACTATTCTACTTGAAATAGATGAAGTACAAAAATTAGCATCAGTAATTGTAAGAATTGCATCAAAATTTCCAGAAGTAGAATAAGTTCTGCTAGCACTTAAGGTGGCAACATTTGAAGACCCATCACCAAAATCCCAAGAGTAGCTTGTTAATGGTGAATTGTTTGTTGCATTAGGGGTACTTGTATTACTAAATGTAACAGAAGGACTTGTCAAACAAACAGTCGTACTAGGTGAAACCGTAAAACTTGCTGTAGGTGCAGGTGTATTATTAACTGTAATTGATAAACTTGAACTTGCCACAGAAGTTCCACATGCATTGTTTGCAAATACTTCTAACGAACCACTACCCTGAGTATTAGCAGCAGTAATATTGATAACATTTGTTGTGGATGAAACAGTTGCACTAATATTTCCTGTAACTACCCATGTATAAGATGTTGCACCTGAAACAGCAGACACACTGTATACCTGATTTGAATTTAAACAAATAGTAGTTAATCCTGAGATAGCGCCTGGAGTTGACGGAACAGATGTTACTGTAGTAGTAATTGTATTTGAGCTAGCAGGCGACCCCGTTACACAAGATGACAAACTAGAAGTCATTAATACTGAAATCGCAGCATTATTTGTTAAAGATGTTGTTGAATAAGTAGCACTATTTGCACCTGTTATGTTCGTTCCATTTAATTTCCATTGATACGATGGAGAATTACCTCCATTTGTTGGCGTGGCAGTAAATACAATATTAGATCCAGCACATATTGCATTATTTGTAGCATCAGAACTTATTGAAACACTTGCAGCTACTGACCTTGTAACAGATGCATTACCAGTAGCAACATTTTGAGTTACTGCATCTGTTGATGTAATCACTATATTTCCAGACTGACCATTCACCGCAGAAGTAGACAACCTAACATATATTAAGCGAGCACTTACAGTTCCAGATGTTGGCGTTACACTTAAAGTTGATGAATAAGTACCACCAGCAGTTGTAGATAACTCATATCCTGCCGGTGCTGTAATTACTAAATTAGAAGTTAAATACTGCGCACTTACAGTAAATGTTTGAGATGCAGAGGCTGTACCTAAACATGAATTAAAAGTAGATAATGTTCCAGAAGTAGTTATTGTTGGGGTTATAACTGTTAAATTATAAGATACAGATTTACTACATATTGTATAAGTCATACTTACACTACCAACAGCAACTCCTGTAACCAAACCTGTAGTAGCATTGATTGTTGCCAATGAAGCATTTGAAGATGACCAAGTTCCTCCAGTTAAAGCATTTGATAATTGCAGCGTACCTCCAGCGTAAACTGTTGTTGCATTACCAGCTGCAGTAATATCTGGTATAAATCCAGCAACAAAGTTTGAAGCATTTGCTGTTTTTGTGAAATTAGTTAATGTCCCGTTTATGGCATTATTCGACCTATCAATTAAACTTGAAATAGATTGATTATCTCCGCCACCAACTCCTTGATTAAAATTATAATAGGCAACTAAACCAGATTCATTTCCGGCTAATTCAGTTAAATAAGATGCTTGAATTTGAGATGCAGTTCGAGCTACATTCCAGATTCTAACCTCATCAATATTACCATTAAAGTATCTATTATTAACATTTAATGCTGGATCAAAATTATTACCAATTATTACCGGGTTATTTGAATTTTTTATAGTGGTAGAAACATTTACTGATTGGTTTAATGCTCCATCAATATAAATAGATAAAGAAGATCCATTGTAAACACCAGCAACATGATGCCATTTATTGTCATTTACTTCTATTGTACTTGTTACGCCATCAACACCGTTTGAGGTATTGGTATATGCAAAATTTATAAAATTAGTACTAGAATTTCTGTGTAAACGCCAGGAGTCATCCCCTTTTGTAACAATTGCTTGCCATGCTTTATCAAAAGCGGCAACTTTAATCCAAGCTTCTACAGTTACTTGATTTGTAAAATCAAAAGAAGATTCGTTTGGCAAAGATACATAATCGTTAATCCCATCAAAATTCAGTGCATTATCCGTATTAACAGTCGCAGATACTGTTCTTGAAACCGCACCTGTAGATGTTACTGAAATAACCCCGCTTGAAGCAGTTGTTGAAGAATTAATTAATCTTACAAAAACGCTAGTAGAACTTAATGTTCCAGCACTTGGCGTTAATGATAAAGTAGAAGTATAAGTTCCACCAGAAGCAGTTGAAATTTCAAATCCTGCGGGAGCAGTAACGGTTATGTTCGCACTTAAGCTAGTTCCAGCAACTGTAAACGATTGAGGTGTAATTGTTGAACCTGAACATGATGCAAAAGTTTTTAATGTGCCTGTAGTAGTTATTGTTGGTGCTATAACTGTTAAATTATAAGAGATAGTTTTGCTACAAATTGTATAAGTCATAGTTACGCTACCTGCTGCAACACCAGTCACCAAACCTGTAGTTGCATTAATAGTAGCCAATGAAGCATTTGAAGATGACCATGTTCCACCAGTTAGCCCATTAGATAATTGAAGCGTACTTCCTACTAAAACAGATGTTGCGTTACCTGCTGCTGTAATATCAGGAATAAATCCAGCAACAAAATTTGAAGTAGTCCCTGTTTTTGTGAAATTAGTTAGAGTTCCGTTTATTGCATTGTTGGACCTATCTATTAAACTTGAAATAGATTGGTTATCTCCACCACCAATTCCTTGATTAAAATTATAATAGGCAACCAAACCAGATTCATTTCCGGTCAATTCAGATAAATAATTAGTTTGAATTTGAGATTGGGTTCTACCTACATTCCAAATACGAACATCATCCATGCTTCCATTTAAGAGCGCATGTATAGACGAAGACCCCCCTAGCTCTAATGGGGCTGTAGAAGAATTAGGAGTTCCTGAAAAAAGATTTGATGATACGACTTCAACACCATTTACGTAAATCTTAACATCACTTCCAATTCTAGTAACTGCAATATGGGTCCATTTTCCAACCGGAATTATGGAACCATTTGTTGTTAAATTTTTAATACCTGGCGTATATTGTTGCCATAATAAAGAACCATCACTATACAACCAAAGACCATAAGTCCTTTCTGAAGGACTGCCCTTTCCAATTAATCGAACATAATCCGATGGCATTTGATTCAAGCGTATCCAAGTCTCAACAGTTATATCACCTGTAATATTCAGAGCAGACAAACTGCCAGCAGTAGAAACAATATCACCAGTACCATCAAAATTCAGCGCATTATCTGTATTTACAGTAGCAGTTACAGTTCTTGAAACCGCACCCGTAGATGTTACTGAAACAACCCCACTTGAAGCAGTTGTTGACGAATTATTTAATCTTACAAAAACATTAGTAGTGCCTAATGTTCCTGAACTTGGTGTCAAAGTCAAATTAGAACTGTATGTTCCACCAGAAGCAGTTGAAATTTCAAATCCTGCCGGAGCAGTTACAGTTACATTAGCACTTAAGTTAGTTCCTGCAACTGCAAACGATTGAGGCGTAATTGTTGCACCTGAACATGATGCAAATGTTTTTAGCGTCCCTGCAATGGTTATTGTAGGTGCAATAATAGTTAAATTATAACTAACCGTTTTGCTACAAATGGTATAAGTCATACTTACACTGCCAGCTGCAACACCAGTCACCAAACCAGATGTTGCATTAATAGTTGCCAATGAAGCATTTGAAGACGACCAAGTTCCACCAGTTAGCCCATTAGATAACTGAAGTGTACCTCCTGCAGAGAGTGATGTAGCATTTCCTGCAGCTGTAATATCAGGAATAAAACCTGCTACAAAATTTGAAGTGGCATTTGTTCTAGTAAAATTATTTAAAGAACCTGTGAATACATTTGATGTTCTATCTTCTATAGTAGTAATTGATGTGTTAGTTCCACCGGCAACTCCGGAATTAAAATTATAATAAGCTACTAAACCAGTCTCACTTCCTTGTAATTCTGTATACATTCCAGCCGAAATTTCAGCTTCTGTTTTAACAGTATTCCAAATTTTAACATCATCTAGTAATCCATTATAATACTGATTAAAGAACGAACCATAAGAACCAAATTTTAATGAAGTAGAAACGTTTTTTAGCGTGCTATATCCTGTAGCCAATGTATTTCCTTGCCTTACGCCATCAATATATAATGTCAGAGCACCGGTTACACCTCCTACAGTAGCCCCATTAAATACCATTGCAATATGTTGCCATTTGTTAGTAACTAAATTATTTGTTGTTACTGACTGTGCTGTAGATCCATTCCCTATTTCCGCTCTCAAAACACCAGAATTAAACCTCAACGCATAAGCAAGGTCAGCAGAGTTACCTGTGTTTACATCCTGAATTTTTCCAATTATCACTTGACTGCCTGTTGCGGAGGATGGATTCACCCAAGCTTCAATAGTAAATGCATTTAATAAATCAAGCGCGTTGTTATCTGGAATATTTACAAAATCATTCGATCCATCAAAATTCAGCGCATTATCCGTATTCACGGTAGTAGTTATAGTTCTTGAAACAGCACCTGTCGATGTTACTGAAATAACCCCGCTTGAAGCAGTTGTTGACGAATTTATTAATCTCACAAAAACATTAGTAGTGCCTAATGTTCCTGAACTTGGTGTCAAAGACAAAGTAGAACTGTATGTTCCACCAGAAGCATTTGAAATTTCAAATCCTACCGGAGCAGTTACAGTTACATTAGCACTTAAGTTAGTTCCTGCAACTGTAAACGATTGAGGCGTAATGGTTGCACCTGAACATGATGCAAATGTTTTTAAAGTACCTGTAGTAGTTATTGTAGGTGCAATAATAGTTAAATTATAACTCGCCGTTTTACTACAAATCGTATAAGTCATACTTACACTGCCAGCTGCCACACCAGTTACCAAACCAGTTGATGAATTAATTGTTGCTAATGAAGCATTTGAAGTTGACCATGTTCCACCTGTTAAAGTATTGGATAATTGAAGTGTACTTCCAGCAGAGAGAGATGTCGCATTACCTGCAGCAGTTATCGCAGGAATAGAACCTGCAATAAAATTAGAACTAGTGCCACTTAAATCAAATGTATTTAAAGTTCCATTGTAATTATTAGCTGTCTTATCATTTAAAGTAGTTAAACCAGTATTTGAACCATTTGGCGTACCCTGATTAAAATTATAATATGCAACCAGTCCTGATTCATTACCAGATAACTCCTTCTGATAATTATTACTAATATCAGTTCCAGTTCTCGCAGTATTCCAAATTCTAACTTCATCTATTCTACCTGCTAAAAACGGATCTGGATAAAAAGATCTTCCTAAATATGCAGTAGTTATTGTTCCTAAAGATGAAGGATTTAGCGTAATACTACCGGTTGCAACTTGCAATCCATTTAAATACATGGTAGCCGTTTGTGCAGTTGCATTTAATACAATAGCAATATGACTCCAAGTGTTTAATGGCATTACTGTATTAGAACTTAATGTTTGCTCACCTGTGTTTGTGCCAGTAGTAATTGCAAATCTTGGTAGGTTATTGTTATTGAAAGAATTGGTTAAGAAAATGTATCCAGTTGTACTGGATTTACCAAAATCAAAAATTCTTTGCCAAGATGAACTTGATGTTGGATACACCCAGCTTTCAAATGTGAAATTGGTAAGTCCGTTAATCACATTTGCAGGTAATGAAACAAAGTCATTAACTCCATCCATACCTAATGCATTATCTGAATTAGCAGTAAGCGTTGTATTTTTATTAACCGCGCCAGTTGAAGTAATTGTTAATGTTGAAGTTCCTGATGTAGTATTTGAAGTTAAGGTTCTAACAAAAATTGCAGTATTTGATACTGTTCCACCAGATTGACTAAGTGTAACTGTAGAGGTATAACCTGAGCTTGCTGAAGTTGAAATTTCATAACCAGTAGGAGCTGTTATAACAATATCATTTGTCAAATTACTTCCGGAGACAGAAATACTTTGTGATGCATTTTGAAAATTAGAACAAACAGAAAAAGTTTTTAATGTACCTGAAGTTGTTATTGTTGGTACTGCATCATTATCTAAAATATTTCCCGTAGCAGATTTACTGCCGATATTTAAAATTAAAGTTTCTGTGCTTTCAATTGTAGCATCATCAATTGTTGCCACTGTAATTGTAAATGAGCTTACGCCTCCCGGAACGGTAATTGTCCCATCTCCATTATTTACTACCCCATTAGAAAATGTATAGGTAGAATTATAATCTGAGCTGCCAGTAGCTGTTCCAGAACTTGAAAATGTATATACTTGAGGGTTGTTAGCAGCAGTCGCACTTGTTAAAGTTACCGTATACACTAAATTTTGGCCTTCTGTAACTGATACATTTGTTAATGCAATTGTTGAAGGCTGGGGCGTATTAGCTAATTCCAAATTTAATGCATCAAGTAATCCATTTGTTGCCGCATTACCTGATCTATTTTCGTTATCTGTAAATGTAAATGTACCTGCGTATGCTTTTAGACCAAGGGTACTACTTGTACTAGCCGTAGAACCTCCAACAATATTATAAGTTGATCCATTAAGGACAATTGAAGCAGATTGACCAGAATTGAAAATAAATCCAAAAACTTGAATTGTATTACCAGATGATGTTTCCCTCCAATTCAGTGCCCCGTTTAGAGTGATTACAGAATTTACAGCTTGAGCGGATGTAGCCCCGGGAGCTAAATAAATTTTAATTGTGCCCGCTAAATCATTTCCTTGAGTACCACCAAAAGAACTGGCATAAGGTTGACTAAAACTTACTCTAGCAATACCTACCGTTGATAACTTTTTGATATTGTCTGCTTGATTGGTATTAGAACCTTGTGTCCCAATGTAACCATTCGAAAAAGACAGACTTACTGATTGAGCCTCTGCACTTTTGGCAAAAGCCGAAAACATTAAAAGCACAACCAAAAAAGCCCTAAATACCCTTTTCTTAAATATGTCAATCATCATATAAAATTGTAATGTCTTTAATAGAAACATAGAACTAACTCCTAGAGTTAGTTCTATAAATGCAAATGTTGCATATATATGTCATAAATAATAGATTTAACTCTACAAATAGGTCCTATGTTAGTAAAAAAGGACAAGTATTACAGCATCATATTTAATAAATATGCTATTCGAAAATATATTGTTTAATAATGACATGTCAATCATTAAACAATATAAAATTCTGTCTAAATTCCCTACCTTTTCAGTCCTAATTTTCCATTATGAAAAAGCTATTGACACTCTTATTAATTAGCGCTATTACTTGTCAGGTAAATGCCCAAACCATTCAACTTGCCAATGGCTGGAAACTAAACCCTGCAGGTACTTCTTTTGCCTTAGGAGATTTACCACTCAACATAGAAATTAGCAGTACAAGAAAATACATGGCCGTTACCAATAACGGACAGGGCTACCAAAGCATCGAACTGATAGATACAAAATCAGAAAAAATAATAGACTCCGTGAGCATTGCGAAATCTTGGTACGGATTAAAATTTAGCACCAACGAAAAATATTTATACGCGAGCGCCGGACATGACAATCGTATTAACGTCTATCAAATTAACAATGGCAAACTAATATTATCAGACAGTTTAATCTTGGGTAAAAAATGGCCTGAAAAAATTGGACCTGCAGGTATCGAAATAAATGAATCTGCTAATGAATTATATACCGTTACCAGAGAAGACAAACAGCTCTACATTTTTGATTTGAACACAAAACTAATTATTGGTAAATACGGTTTAGCAGCAGAAGCATTTACTTGTAAACTAAGCCCAAATAAAACCACCCTCTTTATTAGTTGTTGGGGTGCCGATCAAGTTTTAGTATTTGATGTAAAAACAAAAACCTGGCAAACACCCATTACGGTTGGAGATAATCCCAATGAAATGCTCATCACCAACACACATTTATTTGTGTGTAATGCAAACGATAACAGTGTCTCCATTATTGATATCACAACAAAAAAAGTTGTAGAAATTTTAGACGCTGCATTATATCCAAATGCACCAAGCGGTTCTACCACCAATAGTTTAGCCATCGACAAAAAAAACAATAGATTATTTATAGCCAACGCCGACAATAACTGCCTTGCCGTTTTTGATATCTCAAAAATTGGAAATAGTAAATCTATTGGATTTATTCCTACCGGCTGGTACCCTACTAGTGTACGTTTTTTAAATAGCAAAATTTGGGTAGCCAATGGTAAAGGATTTACTCCTAAAGCAAACCCGTTTGGCCCTTCGCCAATCAGAAAAAAAGGAGAAGTAATTCATCACATGGGTATTACTAAAACCTCAGATAGTGAGCAGTACATTGGTTCTTTGTTTACCGGCACAATGAGTGTTATAGCAAACCCTTCCATAACTACCTTAGCTAACTACACAAAAACAGTGTACAAAAATACCCCTTACACAGCTACCAAATTAACGCAGGCCGATAGCATTGAAGCCGGTAACCCCATCCCAAGTAAAGTAGGACAAGCCTCTCCCATTAAACATGTGTTTTATATTATCAAAGAAAACCGCACTTACGATCAAGTTCTTGCTGATATGCCTGGTGGCAATGGTGATACTTCTCTACTATTATTTGGAAAAAATATCACACCGAACCAACACGCCATTGCCAGTAATTTTGTTTTACTCGATAACTTTTATGTAGACGCAGAAGTTAGTGCCGATGGGCATAATTGGAGTATGGGCGCCTACGCCACAGATTATCTCGAAAAAACTTGGCCATCCAGTTACTCGGGCCGCGGTGGTACATATGGCGGCGAAGGTGAAAGAGAAATTGCCAATAATAAAAACGGATTTATTTGGAACAACTGTTACCGTGCAGGCATCAGCTACCGTTCTTATGGCGAATTTATTTCTGGAGGTAAACCAACAGTGCCTATTTTAAATGATCATTTTTGCAAAGACTTTCAACCCTATAATTTAAATATTCCTGACACCCTCAGGTTTAAAAGATGGCAAAAAGATTTTGATTCTTTATTATCAAAAAACCAAGTGCCAAAATTTAATACCGTTCGTTTTGGTAATGATCATACCGAGGGAACAAAAATTGGAAGACCAACACCATATGCGCACGTTGCCGATAATGATTTAGCAGTGGGTTTATTTTTAGAACATTTGGCAAAGAGCCCAATCTGGAACGAATCTGTTGTGTTTGTGTTAGAAGACGATGCTCAAAATGGCGCAGACCACGTGGATGCGCACAGAAGTCCCGCATATGTATTTGGTGGTTTTGTAAAAAGAAATTTTATAGACCATACCCCTTATTCTACCAGTGGCATGCTACGTACCATAGAACTTATTTTAGGCCTTCCTCCTATGTCGCAGTATGATGCAGCTGCAACACCTTTATGGCGCTGCTTTTCAAATACGCCAGCTCCATTTAATTACAAAGCTATTTTACCTTCTTATAATTTATTAGAAAAAAACACCGCTTACAACGAATGGCAAAAGAGATCAGAAAAATTAAATTTTGTAAAAGAAGACTCCAACAACGATCTGGAATTTAGTAAAATATTATGGCACGCCATCAAAGGAAATGACATTCCGTTCCCTACTCCACGCCGTGCCGCATTTATTATTCCATCCTCATCAGACAAAGACGACGATTAATTAAAATAGTATGCATAAAAGAACTTTTTTAAAAGGGCTCACGCTCGCAGGCATGTCTCTCCCATTCACAAAATTTTCGGCGGAGGCGCATATTGCCAAACACCAACATTTGCCATTACATCAAATAGCTTCTGACGAAGATTTTTGGGCAGCCCTCAGGGCCGATTATGTGTTACAAGAAAAATATATCAATTTAGAAAGTGGATACTATAATATTTTACCTCAAAAATTACTCAACAAATACATAGAACACATTAAATACGTAAACAGTTTAGGGGCGTATTATATGAGAACGGTGCAGTATGAAAACAAAAAAAGAGTAGCCGCAAAACTTGCTACGCTTGCAGGTTGTGATCCTTCAGAAATTATAATTACACGCAATACCACCGAATCATTAGATACCATCATTGCGGGCTTTAAATGGCAAGCAGGCGACGAAGCCATTATGGCCGTGCAAGATTATGGCGCTATGCTGGATATGTTTAGAGAAGTAGCAGTCAGACATGGAGTGGTAAATAAAATCCTCTCGGTACCTGTTAACCCAAGTTCCGACGAAGAAATTGTAGCACTCTACAAAAATGCCATTACTCCAAAAACTAAACTGCTACTCGTATCTCACGTTATTAATATTTCTGGACAGGTAATGCCTATTCGCAAAATATGTGACATGGCACACGAGTATGGTGTAAAAGTACTCGTAGATGGTGCACACGCTTTTGCACAACTAGTGTATACTATTCCTGAACTTCATTGTGATTTTTACGGAGCTAGTTTACATAAATGGTTATCAAGCCCATTAGGCGCAGGCATATTGTATGTAAGCAAAGAAAACCAGGATAGCATATGGCCGTTAATTGGACCTTCTAAATCTGAAGAAGTAGGCATTGCTAAATTTAACCACACAGGCACCCACCCTGTTGCCACCGATTTAACCATCGAAGATTCGATAGAACATTATACACTCATTGGACCAGCGCGCAAACAGGCGCGTCTTAAATTTTTGCAGCAATATTGGACCCAGCAAATTATGGATATGCCTGGCGTTATTTATAACACCCCAAAACAGGATACTCGAATTTGTGCAATTGCCAATGTTGGGATTAAAGGGATGCCCCCAGCTATACTTGCTAAAACACTTTTTGAGAAATACAAGATTTACACAGTAGGCATTGACACGGGTAATGTGGTGGGATGTAGAATGACACCCAATGTGTTTACCACAACAAAAGAGCTGGACCAGCTAGTTGCTGCCATTAAAGAACTCGCTACCGCGGCTGTGTAAGGTTTATTTTTCGGTAGGGTTTCTTTTTCCAGCCATCAGCTTTTCTACGGCAGTTTCTAAACGAATTTGTCTAGTCTCTGCTTTTTTAGCACCCTGAATCCAGCTTAGGTATTCTTTTTGGTTGCTAATAGATAAAGAGGTAAAAAACTCTTTAGCTTCTTCGTGGTTGGTAAAAATTCTTTCCAAATCTACAGGTAAGGCAATTAAGCGCTTTTCAAAACCTGAACCGCTTTTAAGCTCTAGGCTTTTAACATCAGAAAAACTGCGGTCTTTATTTGGTATTTGATCTGTTTTTTGGAAACGAATGGCACTCCATACATGATCGAGTGTTACTTGACGTACCGATTCGTAATCATTTTTAGTGAGCACTTCCCAACTTGACTCTCTATTGAGGTCACTCACAATTTTACTGGTGGTTTTAGGGTAAGCAATCCATAATTTGGTTTCGGGCGTAATAGCTGGGAAAACCTCTTTTAGGATATTATTAAGCTGCTGCTGGCTAAGTGCAAATACCAAAGCGAAATCTAATTTCTTAGTTCTAATTAATGGCGTTACGTTTTTAGCGAAGTTTACTTTTACAAATTGCTTTTCTACAGAAGAAGGAAGCCCTTGAATCAGGATATTCTTTTCGTCTTTTAATTGAAGCTTTTCTAACAGCGGCTGATTGGACATACCTAAAAAATTAGGGATTAACTAAAAAGAGTGCAAAGGTACAAAAAATATAGGGTATTTAACGAAGAAATGTAGCAAACTAGGCCTTATCGCCTGATTTTCTTTGCTTTCGGCGGTCTCGGTGACGTAAAATTGGAACCTTACTTTCGGTACCATTGATGATTCGGCCTATATTTTTTTGGTGGGTTAAAACCACCATGAGGGCTACCATCACCGCAAAAATTCGGTAAAAGGTTTCTTGTTCCTTAAATACAAATAGTATAAATACCATAAATGCGATCCCAGCAAGTATAGAACTTAGGGATACAAATCTGGTTAAAAAAAGTACAATTAAAAATACACCAATGCAACAAGCAGCAACAATGGGCTGAATGGCAACGGCCATCCCAAGTAGCGTAGCCACTCCTTTTCCACCCTTAAAATTGGCCCAAATAGGAAATATATGTCCAATAATGGAAGCCATTCCTAAACCCAACATAAAGTTGGTACGGTGTAGCTCATTGGTTAAATAATGAGGAAGTAATAAATAAAGTGAAGTTGCAACCACGCCTTTAATAACATCTACGAGCATGACAAAGCTGCCCCATTTAGAGCCCAGTACCCGAAAAGTATTGGTAGCACCGGCGTTTCCACTACCATATTCTCTAATATCTATGCCAAAAAAATACTTGCTAACCCAAACAGCTGTTGGAATAGACCCTATCAGGTAAGCTAATATTATGAGCAAAAATTCATTCATCACTGTACATTTTAAGTTGAGTTCTAGAACGATTATTTTTAAAATTAATGATTAATTCATAAACCGTTGAATAACGTCTAACGTTTGAGGCGCTATGTTTAAACACTGTAATGCAGCGCAATCCAGTTATTTCTTGTCCTCGTTTCTTGGTGTTTCCAACCAAGTGCCGCACAGGCAGCTTCAATTTCAGGTTCATCTTCTACAAGTAAGCCACTGAGCAAAACAACACCTCCTGGTACCGTCGCCTCGGCCAAAAAAGCCAAGTTGTCAAGAATAATATTCTTGTTGATGTTGGCAATTATAATATTAAACTTTTTATTTAAGTTAGCGTCATTAACTTTTTGTATTTCAATTGATTGCGTATTATTAACTACAATATTTTCTGAAGCGTTTTCGATACACCAATCGTCATTGTCCACCCCTAAAACATAGCTTGCACCCAGCTTATGCGCAAGGATCGCAAGCAGTCCGGTGCCAGTTCCAAAGTCAAAAACGGACTGTCCTTTAAAGTCAATCCCCCTCATCAGCTGCATTACCGAATAAGTGGTTCCGTGATGACCAGTACCAAAACTCATTTTAGGCGTGATAACTATATCATGTTCTACCTGGCCATTAAAAGGCTCATGAAAATTGGCACGAACCCCAACAAAATCATCCACCAGTACTGGTTCAAAATTGGATTCCCAAAGCGCGTTCCAGTTTTGCTTATCAATGGCTTTACTGGTATAGGCTACCCCATACCTGCCTACTATATCCTCTAACCCAGCCGTTAGCTCGGCATCAAACCTTGCAGAATCTATATAGCTGAAAAGGCTTGTTTCTGTTTCTTCAAACCCATCAAACCCTAAATCCGATAACTCGGCAATCATCATATCCTTAACGGCTTCATCAGCAACTTCTATAGAAACCTGAATGGTTGTACTCATATTATCCTATTATTTACAAGGGGCTAAAAATAAAAAGGCCCGTTTTTAAAACGGGCCTTTGAATCTATTATTGTACATACCAACAGCTTATTCAGCTCCTGGTCTTGGTATTAAGGCCTTGTGGCTTAACTTAAATTTACCCGTTTTAGGATCTAAGCCAACCAACTTAACTTTCACCATGTCACCTTCTTTAAAGATGCCATCCATGGTTTCTAGGCGCGACCAGCTAATTTCAGAGATATGTAATAAACCTTGTTTACCTGGCATGAATTCGATAAATGCACCAAATTCTTTAATGCCTTTAACAGGACCTTCATACACATCACCTACTTCAGGAACAGCAGTGATACCTTTTACCCATGCTAATGCTTTTTCTAGACCTGCTTTTTCAGAACAGAAAATGCTTACATGACCGGTGTTACCCACTTCTTCAATATTGATAGTTGTACCTGTTTCACGCTGAATTTCTTGAATCACTTTACCACCTGGTCCAATTACAGCACCGATAAATTCTTTATCGATTACTAATTTAACCATACGAGGCGCATGTGGTTTCACTTCTGGTCTGTGCGCTGGGATACATTCGTACATCGCATCTAAGATATGTAAACGACCGGTACGCGCTTGAGCCAAAGCTTCACGCATAATATCCATGCTTAAACCGTCTACTTTGATATCCATTTGCACGCCACAAATACCATCACGGGTACCGGTAACTTTAAAGTCCATATCACCTAAATGATCTTCATCACCTAAGATATCTGTTAAGATTGCGTATTTACCATCTTCTCTAGAAATTAAACCCATTGCAACACCACTCACGTGCTTAGGTACAGGAACACCTGCATCCATTAGCGCCAATGAACCCGCACAAACAGTTGCCATTGAAGACGAACCGTTACTTTCTAAAATATCACTCACTACACGAACCGTGTATGCGTAATCTTCTTTAGGCATCATTTGCTTTAAAGAACGCATAGCAAGGTTACCATGTCCTACTTCTCTACGTCCAACACCACGCATCATTTTAACTTCGCCAGTACTAAATGGAGGGAAATTATAATGTAAAATAAATGGTGTGTATTCAGATTTTGCAGCACTCTCTTGCAACAACTCATCTAGTTTGGTACCAAATGTAACAGTTGTTAAAGATTGTGTTTCACCTCTTGTAAATAATGCCGAACCGTGTGGTGTAGGAAGTGGCTCTACTTCCATTGCAAGTGGACGAACTTGATCTAATGCACGACCGTCTAAACGGATACGCTCATCAACAATCATGTTTCGTACAACTTCCCACTTAAGGTCTTCGTAATATTTTTTAGCTAATTTTTTATCTAAATCAGTAACGTCTTCGCCAAGGCTAGCAATCAACTCATCTTTTAATGCATTGAAAGCATCGCTACGCTCATTTTTAGAAGAACCTTTGCGCGCAATTTCGTATACACGCTTAGATGCAAAAGCATTTACTTTAGCTTGAATTTCTTCTGATTGAGGTGGCTTCTTGTAATCTCTTACAGTTGTGATACCTTTTTTAGTTCTTAATTCTGCCTGCGCTTTAATTTGAATGCGAATTGCATCGTGTGCAATTTCTAGGGCTTTAATTAAATCTGCTTCAGAACATTCTTTTGCTTCACCTTCCACCATCATTAGGTTTTTTTCGGTAGCAGCAATGATGAATTCTAAATCTGATTGCGCAAGTTCTGAACGTGTAGGGTTTACTAAAAACTGTCCGTTAACACGAGCAATACGTACTTCAGAAATGATTTCTTTTACTGGAATATCTGATACTGCAAGAGCAGCAGATGCAGCTAAACAAGCAAGTGAATCTGGCAATACTTCTGCATCACTAGAAATTAAACTTACAAGTACTTGTACATCGCACAAATAATCTTCAGGGAATAAAGGTCTTAAAGCACGGTCAATTAACCTGCTCGTTAATATTTCGTAATCATTTAAACGCGCTTCACGCTTAAAAAACGAACCAGGAATACGGCCTGCAGAAGCAAACTTTTCTTGGTAGTCTACGCTTAATGGAAAAAAATCTTGTCCTTCTTTTGGATCTTTATTGGCAA
>JBANFS010000031.1:0-17354 GCA_037975885.1 Bacteroidota bacterium | reverse complement strand
AGCAAAAAGCAAGTGAGTGAAATACTTATGGAAGCTATACCAGGCACCATATTGCTGGCTTTTGCTGCCATGTTTGTGGCTACTTTGTTTGGTATTTTACTTGGGATGTTAGCCGCCATTAAAAAAAACACCTGGATGGATAGCAGTGCTGTATTTAGTAGCGTACTTGGCATATCGGCACCGTCCTTTTTTATGGGTATTATTATTGCTTATTTTTTTGGATTTGTATTCACTAAATATACCGGCCTTCAAATGACGGGTAGTTTATATAACATTGATCCGTATGCTGGTAAAACCTTGCAATTAACAAATTTGATCTTACCAGCACTTACTCTTGGCTTAAGACCCATGGCTATTATAACGCAACTTACCAGAAGTGCTATGCTAGATGTGTTAGATCAAGATTATATAAGAACCGCCAAAGCAAAAGGATTATCTACTACACGCATCTATTTTGTACACGCTTTACCCAATGCTTTAAACCCTGTTATTACAGCAGTGACCGGATGGTTTGCAGAATTACTTGCAGGCGCTTTTTTTGTAGAATATATTTTTGGATGGAAGGGTATTGGAAAAGTAACAGTAGATGCGCTCGAAAAATTAGATTTTCCAGTTGTAATGGGAAGCGTACTTGTAACGGCTACCTTTTTTATGCTCGTAAATATATTAGCAGATATCTTGTATGTTGTGGTAGACCCTCGAGTAAAACTTACTGAATAATCACTTCAGAAATAATCTTTTCACCAAAAGCTTCGTTTACCCTTTCAATGATTTGATTTTTCTGGTACATCAATTCATTTTTTAGCGGACCAACACTTGTAGTGATAAAAAGCTTTTGATTGACAATTTGAATTTTGTCTGTGTATTGCGCAATAGTTTTACCCATTAATTTCTCCCAAATTTCTTCGATCTGAATAGCTCGAACACCATTTTTTAAATGGCTTCTTTGTAAAAATTTATGTAAGGCTTCGCCAATAGAATATTCGGACATACTACAAAGGTAAGAGTTCAATCATTTGAAAAGGTGCATTTATTGCATGTAGTTGTTGTTCAAGTCTTTGTGGATGCGTATCTGAGATAAAAACCTGACCATCAGAAGCGGTACATACCCATTGAAGTAATTCATACATGCGGCTTTCATCTAGTTTTTCAAACACATCATCTAGTAACAAAATAGGGGTGAAGCCGTTTTTAGTTTTTAGTACTTCCCACTCAGCAAGTTTTAATGCAAAAAGTAGGCTTTTACGCTGACCTTGTGAGGCTTCATTTTTAAATGCCGTTTGATCCATGGTAAAAACCAAATCGTCTCTGTGTATGCCTTTTGTGGTACGTTGTAAGATGGAATCTTTTTGGAAGTTTTGCGCTAGTAGTTCATGAAAAGGCATGGATTGTAATGGACTCTCATACACCAAGTTAATATGATCATCTGTTGCCGCAATACGCTTGTATACTTTTGCAACGAGTGGAAAAAATTCCTTTAAAAATTGGGTGCGTTTTTCAAAAATATATTGTCCATTACTAACAAGTTGATTGTTCAGTACTTCCAATAGTGTGGTGTCGATGGGGGCATGATCGGCAGCTTTAAAAACACTATTGCGCTGTTGTAATACTTTGTTGTAAGCAATTAGATGCTGCAAGTAAAGAGCGTCAATTTGCGAAAGTAAAGTGTCTAGGTATTTTCTTCTTGCTTCGCTAGGGCCAATCATAAGTTCAATATCATCAGGCGCAATCATCACGGTAGGGTAGCGGCCTATATGATCCGAAAACTTTTTGTACTGCTCGTCGTTTACGGCAAGTTCCTTTTTATTGTTTTCCCGAACAATGCAAACTACTTTATGTGGCTTGCCAGCAATATCATAATTCCCTTCAACCCTTAAACCTTCGGTACCCCTTAACACATTTTGGGCGTCGGGACGCGAGAAGTAACTTTTTGTAAGACTCAAATAATAAATACTATCTAAAAGGTTGGTTTTACCCGTTCCATTTTTACCACATATACCAACAATGCGCTCCGTAAAAACAAAATCTCGGCGGGCGTAATTGCGAAACTGGGTAAGGGATAAATGGGTAAGCTGGAACATCATGGCAAATTAAAGCACTAGTTTTCAAATTATAGGTACTTTGTTTGGGCTAAACCAATTAATTTTATAAAAAAAACGGTTGAAAACGATATTATCTGAAGCCCAGCTTGCATTAACTGTAAAAAGGCTGGCACATCAAATTTTAGAAAACAACCTTCAATTAGCAGATACGGTGTTAATTGGACTGCAGCCACGTGGAATTTATTTAAGTGACCGCATTGTGCACGAGCTCAAGCAATTATTACCACCTAGTCAAATCGAATACGGTAAACTGGATATCACTTTTTATAGAGATGACGTTCGTAAAAGCCTTCATATAGCCAATGAAACGGATATTCCATTTAGTATCGAAAACAAAAAAGTGGTTTTAATAGACGACGTTTTATATACCGGCCGGACCATAAGGGCAGCCCTAGACGCTTTATTGGCTTTTGGAAGGCCTTCTAAAGTATCATTGTGCGTGTTAATTGACAGAAGATTTAGTAGAGAGTTACCGATTCAGCCTGATTACGCCGGAAAAGCCATTGACACCATTATTACCCAAAAGGTTAAAGTGTGCTGGAAGGAGCGTGACCAGGTAGACGAAGTGGTTTTATTATAAGAGTTCATTTTACCATTCCATTTTTTTACTTTAGCTTTGTTTTTTAATGAAACTATCTACCAAACACTTACTTGGTATTAAAGATCTCAATCGAGATGATATTCAATTAATTCTTACCACTGCAGCTCAGTTTAAAGAAGTTTTACAAAGACCCGTTAAAAAAGTACCCTCTTTACGAGATGTGACCATCGTAAATTTATTCTACGAGAACTCTACACGTACCAGAATGTCTTTTGAACTTGCGGAACGTAGACTATCGGCAGATACACTCAATTTTGCAGCCAGCAGTTCGTCGGCAGCAAAAGGGGAAACTTTACTGGATACAGTTAATAATATTTTAAGCATGAAAGTGGATTTGGTGGTGATGAGGCATAGTGCTTCTGGCGCCCCGCACTTTTTAGCGCAACATATTCCTGCAGCAATTGTAAATGCGGGTGATGGTATCAATGAACATCCAACCCAGGCCTTGCTTGACGCCTTTTCGATGCAAGAAAAGTTTGGCAAACTAGAAGGCCTTAAAGTAACTATTGTAGGCGATATCATGCATAGCCGTGTTGCCATGAGTAACATGTATTTACTTCAAAAAATGGGTGCCGAAGTAACCATTGCTGGCCCACCAACCCTGATTCCAAAATATATCCAAGAAGCGTTTAATGTACGCGTCGAATATAACTTACAAAAAGCCCTTGCTTGGTGCGATGTAGCCAATGTGCTCCGGATTCAGTTAGAGCGTCAAAATCAACCCTTATTTTCATCTTTACGCGAGTACAATTTAGCTTACGGCATTAGCCGCTCCATGCTAGAGAGTATCAACAAAGAAATTGTGATTATGCACCCTGGTCCTATTAATAGAGGGGTAGAACTTGATAGCGATGTTGCCGATGGGCCTCATTCCATTATTTTAGACCAGGTAGAAAATGGGGTTGCCGTTAGAATGGCTGTCTTATATTTACTTGCCAATAGAGACCAATAAGCCTTAAATTAACATCATGCGTATTTGCCTATTCCCTGGAACATTTGACCCTGTAACGCTTGGTCATATCGATATCATTAACCGTGCACTTCCTCTATTTGACAAAATTTATGTGGGCATTGGTATCAATAGTTCAAAGACGCCCATGTTTAGTCCGGAGCAAAGAATGGAGTGGTTTAATGAAATTTATGAAAATGAACCAAAAGTAGAAAGTGTTGGTTATGAAGGCCTTACAGTGAATTATTGTAATTTAATTGGAGCTAAATTTATATTAAGGGGTATCAGATACGTAAGTGATTTTGAATACGAAAAAACAATCGCCGATGCTAACCGCACCCTGGACAGGCACATCGAAACCATCTTTTTGACTGGGGAGCCTAAGTACACATCGGTAGCATCTACCATTGTTAGAGACATCCTAAAAAATGGGGGAGACGCTTCTCCATTTTTACCAGATGCCGTTATCAAATCATTAAAGCGTTAATTTCCGTATTTAGGCAATAGATTCCTTCAAATTAGCTGTATTTTTGTGTTTTAATTACTATTAAAACATTCCTATATGTATCCAGCAGAGATTGTCCTTCCAATGAAGGCAGAATTAACAGACGCAGGTTTTGATGAAATGGTTACAGCCGCTGAAGTTTCAGAAACATTAAGTAAAGAAGGAACCACACTTGTGGTGATTAACTCGGTATGTGGTTGTGCAGCAGGCACTTGCCGTCCGGGTGTATTAATGGCAGTTCAAAACGCCACAAAACGTCCTGATCGTTTAACCACCAGCTTTGCCGGTTTTGACATTGAGGCAGTAAACGAAGTACGTAAGCTGTCTTTACCTTACCCACCATCATCTCCAGCGATTGCTTTGTTTAAAGACGGAGCGCTTGTAAACCTTGTGGAAAGACATCAAATTGAAGGTCGCCCGGCTCAAGTAATTGCCCAACATTTGATCTCTATTTTTGATGAACATTGCAATTAATTTGACCTAATTTCGTTAAGATGTGTTAGTAAGTAAGGGCTCCACGTAAGTGGAGCCTTCACTTTTAAGAACAAACGCATATTTCGCCTATGTATCCAAATTTATATTACGCAGTAAAAGACCTTTTTGGTATCGAAATAACGGGTCTAAAACTTATTAATTCTTTTGGCTTTTTTGTGGCTATCGCTTTTATAGCTGCATCAGCTGTTTTAAGCGCAGAGCTCAAGAGAAAAGAAAAAGAAGGGTTGCTCATACATGAGGAAGAAAAAATGATTGTTGGTGCACCAGCATCATTACAAGAACTTTTATTAAATTTTTTATTGGGCTTTATTTTTGGATACAAAATTATAGGTGCTTTTGTGGTACCATCGGCCCTCAATGATCCACAATCGTTTATACTCTCTACAAATGGAAGTGCACCGGTTGGTATCCTAGTAGGTATCTTCTTTTTGATTTTAAAATGGTACGAAAAAAACAAAGTAAAACTTCCAAAGCCCGAAGAAAAAACATTTAAAATTTGGCCGCACGACAGGGTAGGTGACATTGTTTTATATGCAGCAATTTTTGGATTTTTAGGCGCCAAAATATTTCACAACCTCGAAAACTGGGGTGAGTTTGTAAAAGATCCTATTGGCAATCTAATTGCTTTTAGTGGACTTACTTTTTATGGCGGCCTAATATGTGCAACCATTGCTATCATTTACTTTGCGCGCAAACACAAAATAGGTGTAGTGCATTTAGCGGATGCTATGGCGCCAACTATGATGTTTGCCTACGCTATGGGGCGTGTTGGTTGTCAGGTAAGTGGAGACGGCGACTGGGGAATTGTAAACAACAACCCAAAACCTTTTGCTTGGATGCCCGACGAATTATGGTCATCGGTATATGCGCACAACGTAATTGGTGAAGGCGTTCCTATTAAAGATTGTGTTGGACAGTATTGTAATCAACTTCCAATGCCGGTATACCCAACTGCATTATATGAAGTAATTGCATGCTTACTTTTATTTTGCGTTTTGTGGTTTTTGAGAACGAGAATAAAAGTCGCGGGCAGGTTAGCAGCATTATATCTTATGTTTAATGGGATCGAGCGTTTTTCTATCGAACAAATCAGGGTAAATACAAAATATGTAGACCTTCCTTTTCAACCTACACAAGCAGAGATTATCGCCCTTGTTTTATTTTTGGGCGGTGTATTTTTGTGGTGGAAAGCAGGAAAATGGAACCTCAAACAACAATCTAAATTATAAATTATGCCATCATTTGACGTAGCTAGTAAGGTTGACTTACAAACCTTAGATAATGCCATTAATACGGTAAAAAAAGAAATTGCTGGTCGCTTTGATTTTAGAGACACCCCGGTTTCTATAGAGCTCAATAAAAAGGACTATGTGGTTTCTTTAGAAGTAGATTCTGACATGAAAATGAAGCAATTGATCGACGTTTTAATTGGCCGTGCCATGAAGCAAGGGATCGACGGAAATGCTTTTGACTTCTCAAAAGACGCTTACCCTAGTGGTAAAGTGGTTAAAAAAGAAGTGCCCGTAACCAATGGACTTAAGCAAGAAGACGCCAAAAAGATGGTTAAAGCCATAAAAGACAGTGGTTTAAAGGTGCAAGCAGCCATTATGGACGATATTATTAGGGTTACAGCTAAGAAAATCGATGATTTACAGGCAGTTATAGCGCTTTTAAATGGAGGAAACTTTGGTATTCCATTACAGTACACAAACATGAAAAGCTAATAATATTTGGCATTTTAGCTATTCTAGCCTAATTTTGCATCTCATTAAAAATAAGTGTACGGCCAAATCCGTACCACCTAAAACCCATAATTATGAAACAAGGTATCCATCCAGAAAATTATCGTTTCGTTGTTTTCAAAGACATGTCTAACGGTACAACCTTTTTAAGCAAGTCTACTGCTGCTTCTAAAGAAACAATCACATTTGATGATGGTAATGAATATCCAGTTATCAAATTGGAGATTTCAAACACATCTCACCCTTTCTACACTGGTAAAAACATGCTTGTTGATACTGCTGGTAGAATTGACAAATTCAAAAAGCGTTACGAAAAGAAGAAGTAATTCTTCTCTACATAAGTTTTTAAAAGCTGCTAGTTTATCTAGCGGCTTTTCTTTTTTACAACCCTTACCTTTGCCTTAATTCTAATCCTATGAAACTAGATATTTTAGCTTTTGGCGTTCATCCCGATGATGTTGAACTAGGCTGTGCTGGTACCATTATGGCTGCCATCGACCAAGGTAAAAAAGTGGGTATCGTAGATTTGACTAGAGGAGAACTAGGCACTAGGGGAACACCCACTACCAGAACACAGGAAGCGGCAGCTGCTGCTAAAATTATGGGCGTGGATGTCAGGGAAAACCTTGACATGGCAGATGGTTTTTTTACAAACGATGAAGCGCATCAAAGAAAAATCATTGCACTCATTAGAAAATACCAACCTGATATTATTTTAGCCAATGCACCCGAAGATCGTCACCCTGATCATGGACGCAGTGCTAAATTGGTTTCTGATGCTGCGTTTTTAAGTGGCCTTCGAAAAATTGAAACCATTCATGAAGGGGTTACCCAAAACGCTTGGAGACCTGCCTATACTTTTCATTATATACAAGACCGTTTTATTCAACCATCTTTTGTGATAGATATTACGGCATATATGGAAAGAAAAATGGAAGCGGTACTTGCTTATGGCACACAGTTTACAAATGCTGATACCTCAGAACCACAAACCTATATTTCATCACCACAGTTTTTAGAAACCGTGAAAGCGAGAGCGCTCATGCTGGGCAAAAGAATTGGTGTTGGTTATGCAGAAGGTTATATCACCGAAAAAATCATTGGCTTTTCAAATTTTGATGCCATCATAAAACATACAACTTAACGATCTTTTAAATTTTTATTATGTCAAAAGTAAAAGTGGGATTGGTTCAAATGTCTTGCAGTGGAAGCAAAGAAGAAAACTTGCAAAAAGCAATTGCAGGTATTAAAGATGCTGCAGCAAAGGGCGCGCAAATTGTTTGCCTTCAAGAATTATTTACATCCTTATATTTTTGTGATGTAGAAGACTATGAAAATTTTAAGTTAGCGGAAAAAATTCCGGGTGCAACAACTGATACATTAGGACAAATAGCAGCTTCTTTAAACGTTGTTGTCATTGCTTCTTTATTTGAAAAAAGAACGCAAGGCATTTATCACAACACAACCGCAGTTATTGACGCCGACGGATCTTACTTAGGCATGTACCGTAAAATGCATATCCCTGACGATCCTGCTTACTATGAAAAATTTTATTTCACCCCGGGTGATTTAGGATATAAAACATTTGATACCAAATTTGCAAAAATTGGTGTGCTTATTTGCTGGGATCAGTGGTACCCAGAAGCAGCTAGACTTACTGCTTTACAAGGTGCTGAAATATTATTTTATCCAACTGCCATTGGTTGGGCAACTTCTCAAGATGAAGCAACCAATACAGAACAGTACAATGCTTGGCAAACTATTCAGCGCAGTCACGCAGTTGCTAACGGCGTACACGTGGTAAGCGTTAACAGGGTAGGCTATGAGCAAAATGGCGCCATGAAATTTTGGGGCGGTTCATTTGTGAGTAATCCATTTGGAACACTTTTATATAAAGGTTCACACGATAACGAAGAAACTGAAGTGGTTGAAATTGATACGGATGCTACAGACCGTTACCGCACACACTGGCCGTTTATGAGAGACAGACGTATCGACTCTTATGAAAATATCACCAAACGTTTTATTGACTAGAAATTTATTGTTTTGAATACTCCCAAATCATTAGGATATTATTTTCCAGCAGAGTTTGAAATGCATGAAGCCACTTGGTTAAGTTGGCCACATAAGGAAGCAAGTTGGCCTGGAAAAATTGATGCGATATATCCAAACTATAGTTTGTTCGTAAAATACCTTGCCCAGTCTGAAAAAGTGCGCATCAATGTGGTAGATGCTGCTATGCAAGAAAGTGCAACTGCACATCTTGTGAAAGCAGGCGTAAATATGGATCAGGTATCTTTTTATTTACATCCTACCAATGACGCATGGTGTCGTGATCATGGCCCTGCATTTTTAATTAACCCGGCTGCTGAGCAAAAAAAAGTAATTGTAGATTGGAATTACAATGCTTGGGGAAATAAATATCCACCTTACGATTTAGACGATGTAATCCCAACATTAATTGGCAAGCATTTTGATATCCCGGTTTACCATCCTGGTATTATTATGGAAGGAGGCTCTGTAGAGTTTAATGGCACAGGTACCATTTTAACGAGTACGAGTTGTCTTTTAAACCCAAACAGAAATAAACATTTAAACAGGGATCAAATTGAAAATTATTTATTTGATTATTATGGTGCCAATCAGGTGTTGTGGGTAGAAGAAGGCATAGTTGGCGACGACACCGATGGTCATATTGATGACACCATCAGGTTTGTAAACGAAGACACCGTATTAACAGTTGTTGAATCAAATACAAAAGACGAAAACTACTCCATCCTCCAAGATAATTTAGCGCAGCTTAAAAAAATGCGTTTGTTAAATGGAAAGCAATTAAACATTGTAGAACTTCCTATGCCAGAAGCGGTCATTTATGAAGATCAGCGTTTACCTGCTTCTTACGCTAATTTTTATATCTCTAATAAATATGTTATTGTTCCAACCTTTAGATCTGCTATGGATGATAAGGCGCTTTCAATCATATCAGAAGCCTATAAAAATAGGGAAGTGGTTGGTATTGATTCTACCGATATAATATGGGGATTAGGCAGTTTTCATTGCTTGTCTCAACAAGAACCCTTAGTTTAATGTTCAAAATATTTTCGATTAAAAAATCAATGTTTATAGGCATCTTGGCTTTCTTTAGTTTGCCATTCATTTTTACTGCTTGTTTTAGAAATCCATATAAGGCAACCAATAAAAAGCATGCCCATCAAATTGATTCGCTCACAGATATTGCTGAACTTCCAAACAATGGAGGCATATTTTCTGATTCTGTTAAGCAGCCACCATATTGGGTAGGTACCACCAATTTTGGATTACGAAAACCTAATTTTGTAATCATTCATCATACGGCACAAAATTCTTGTGAAGAAACACTCAGAACATTTACAATTCCTCGTACTGCAGTAAGTGCGCATTATGTTATTTGTAAGGATGGTACCATTCACCAAATGCTTAACGACTATATGCGTGCACAACACGCTGGCATTAGCAAATGGGGTAATTTAATTGATATCAATTCTTCATCAATAGGGATTGAACTTGACAATAATGGATATGAACCATTTGATAGTTTGCAAATCAACAGTTTGCTCGTATTACTTAATAGGCTCAAACAAAAATATACCATACCAACAGCAAATTTTATTGGACACGGAGATATTGCACCTACCAGAAAAAACGATCCAAACTTTCGATTTCCGTGGAAACTACTCGCAACAAATGGATATGGCTTGTGGTTTGATGATACATTACCACCTGCCTCAGCAAATTTTAACCCCTACATTGCCCTTCGTATTATTGGGTACGATCTAAAAGATTCAACCGCTGCGATAAGATCATTTAAAAGACACTTTTTGCAGGATACCACAAAACGTTTAACCGCGGTAGATACCATGGTGCTATCCAATTTACAGCGTAAATATTTTTAAAAAATATAGCCCCTAATTTATAAATCCTAACAATTGTTAGCTTATTTTTGCATTTCAAAATAGCTTCTATGGATTTTAATTTAACCGAAGAGCAGCTAATGATTCAAGCTGCAGCACGTGATTTCGCAAAAAATAGTTGTTTACCAGGTGTTATAGAAAGGGATGAGAAACAATCATTTCCCAAAGAACAAATTATGCAATTAGCAGAACTTGGCTTTATGGGTATGATGGTGAGTCCTAACTATGGAGGAGCTGGCATGGACACCATTAGCTATGTGCTTGCCATGGAAGAAATTAGCAAAATTGACGCCAGTGTTAGTGTGTGTATGAGTGTTAACAATAGTCTTGTATGCTGGGGATTAGAAACATTTGGAACAGAAGCTCAAAAACAAAAATATTTAACCCCACTTGCAAAAGGCATCAAAGACAATGACCTATATATTGGAGCCTTTTTATTAAGTGAACCAGAAGCAGGTAGTGATGCCACCAGTCAGCAAACAACTGCCGAAGACAAAGGTGATTACTATTTATTAAATGGTACAAAAAACTGGATCACGAACGGATCTAGCGCCTCTGTTTATTTAGTGATTGCACAAACCGATCCTGCAAAAGGAAGTAAAGGTATCAATGCATTTATTGTAGAAAAAAATAGCCCAGGTGTTACCGTAGGGGCTAAAGAAAATAAATTAGGTATCAGAGGTAGTGATACACACTCTATCATGTTTAACGATGTTAAAGTGCCTAAAGAAAATAGAATCGGTGAAGATGGATTTGGTTTTAAGTTTGCCATGAAAACACTTGCTGGAGGACGTATTGGTATTGCCGCACAAGCACTTGGTATTGCTAGTGGAGCTTACGAATTAGCACTCGCTTACAGTAAACAAAGAAAAGCATTTGGTAAAGAAATCATGCATCACCAAGCCATTCAGTTTAAACTAGCAGACATGGCTACTAAAGTAGAGGCTGCTAGATTACTTTGCTTTAAAGCGGCTGCAGACAAGGATGAACATAAAGATTATGGATTTTCTTCTTCGATGGCTAAGGTATATGCAAGTGAAGCAGCTATGTGGATTTCAACAGAAGCGGTTCAAGTGCACGGTGGCTATGGTTTTGTTAAAGAATACCATGTAGAACGCCTTATGCGTGATGCAAAAATTACACAGATTTATGAGGGTACTTCAGAAATCCAAAGAATTGTAATTAGCCGTCATATTTTGACAAACTAATTATTTTTAGGATTCCATTTCTAACACTTTTTCAAAAACGGTTTCGTACTCAGCATTGAGTGTGGCCAGTTTTTGTTGTACCGTTTTATATTCGGTTTCAAGTGCCGCAAATTTTGCTGGATTGGTATACGTATCTGGGTTACCTAGTTCCTGTTCAATTTTTTCTTTTTGAACTTTGGTGTTATTGATATCCAGCTCTAGCGTTTGCAATCTCTTTTTTTGCTTTTGTAATTCCTTTTGGAAATCTTTATCAATAGCTGTGTTTGGCGCTGGTGCTTTTACTTCGTGAGCATTAACTTTTGGCGCTGGGGCAGGCGATGGAGCGGAAGTCATTGTGCCTGATCCTTTATTTTCTTTTTGCTTGGCTGCCATACGTTCATTCCATTCTACCCACTCGGCATAAGTACCCTTAAACTCTTTAATTTGATGGTCTACAATTTCCCAAATTTTATTGGCTGTTTGAGAAATAAAATAACGGTCGTGACTAATTAAAATATAACTGCCTTCGTACTTGTTAAGGGCGCCCGCTAGTAACTCTACAGAGTGCATGTCAAGGTGGTTGGTAGGTTCATCCAGTAATAAAAAGTTAGCCTTACTTACCATGGTTTTGGCTAGTGCCACCCTTGCTTTTTCGCCACCACTTAGTACGCGTATTTTTTTATCTACATCATCACCACTAAATAAAAACGCACCTAAAATACTGCGTAGTTCTACGTCAGTTTTTTTACTACCACACTGTTGCATCTCTTCGAGTATTGTATTGGTGAGTGTTAAAGCTTCAAGCTGATGCTGTGCGTAAAAACTTTCTTCTACATTATGCCCCCAAACCCTTTCACCACTATGTTGCTCGGTTCCACCCACGATGCGAAGGATAGTAGATTTACCTTTACCGTTGGCACCAATCAGTGCAATTTTATCACCACGTTCAATTTCGGCAGTGGTATTGTTTACGATGGTTAAATCTCCAAAACTTTTAGAAATATTTTTTAAATCAACAAGTACTTTGCCCGGTACTTTATCAAGTTGAAAATTAATTCGCAAATCAGGACGCTCCAATTGAACGTCATCAATTTTGTCTATTTTATCAAGACGCTTTTGAATACTCTGTGCCTGTGCAGCTTTACTAGCTTTGGCTTTAAAGCGTTCTATAAATCTTTCTTGCTGACGAATATAATCTTGTTGATTTTCAAAAGCCTTTTGTTGCATTTCTATACGCAACGCTTTTTCAGTTTCATAATAATTATAATCACCACTATAAATATGTAAAGACTGTTGATATACTTCTACAATCTTGTTAACCATGCGGTTTAAGAAAAACTTATCGTGGCTCACAATCACCACACTACCTTGGTAATGCAATAAATATTTTTCTAACCACTCAATAGAAGGTAAGTCGAGGTGGTTGGTAGGTTCATCCAGTAGTAATACATCGGGCTGTTGCAAAATCATTTTAGCAAGTAGCACGCGCATACGCCATCCACCACTAAATTCTTTATAGGGTCTTTTTAAATCTTGATTGCTAAAACCAAGTCCATGCAATACTTCTTCGGCTTTGTGTTGAATATTATAACCATCTAATACATCAAGTTCATGCAGTGCATCTGTGTATTTGATAAGAAGGTCATTGTTTTCTGAATCTTTTTCAAGTGCAATACCAAGTGCTTCAATTTCTTTTTCGAGTGCTCTAACGCGTTCAAAAGCACCAAGTGCTACTTCGGTAATGGTTTCACTGGTATCAAAACTTAATAAATCTTGGTGTAAATATCCAATAGTGGTATCCCTGCTTTTTTCAACAGTTCCTTTAGAAGGTGTGTATTCACCAACCAACACTTTTAGTAGGGTAGACTTACCCGTACCATTGTATCCAATAAGGCCAATACGATCTCCGGGTTGAATATGCCATGTAGCGTCTTCTACAATAACCCTTGCACCAAATTCGAACGTTACATTTTGTAAACCAATAAGCATATCTAGACTGTATTTGTGGCCGCAAAGGTAACCCCAAATTTTATAACCTAAACCTACTTATTGGGTTTGTATTCAATTATAATTTTGGCGTTCTTTTTTTCGTCAGAAGTTAAAAATATCTCCTGTCTTTTTTTACCAATGGTAACCACCATAATGGCGGTGTTAGGGGGTATTTCACCAAGGTTTTCAGCCACTAGGATAAGCTCATGGGTAGATGCTTCTGTGCCGCAATTAAATGAGTAGGTTAGTGGCTGGTAATTGAGCTTGCCTTTATTAATAACCTGTTCATTATTATGGTACAAACTAATGGTATCATTATCAATGGTTCCGTTATCAAAAAGCTCCACTTTAACCTCAGGTTCGGAACTGATTATACGTTTTATTAAAAAGTTATCTCTTTGTTGGAGAACTTTAGGAGTGCCAGTTGTTATAGGCGTCTTTTTAATATCAGGAATTGATGGTTTAGTATGATGGATTGATTTGTCGCTGTCGTTAACTTTGTTGACAATATCAGCCTCCGTTTTGGAAGGCTTCAACAAAGGCTTTTGCTGTGTAATATGAATCGCTGGTTTGGGATGTGCTAAAAAATCTTCTAACTCAAAATCACTTTTTGAAACCCTTTCCAGATATACTTTTCCGCTGCCACAATCTTTTTTATTTTTTGCATTGGTAGAAATAAATGTACCCTGTAAAACTTCTAATTTCCCAATTTTTACATAGTCGAGGTAGCAGGTCATTAAACAGGGTTCACTGTTGCTTCCAATTTTTAATTCAACGAGCTTTAGTTCCTTTAAAATTAGATTTTTGCTACTTGCGGTGTAAATCCCTTGCATGGTAGATTTTCCATAAAACACGGTAGACTTATATGAATAAGTAACGCCCTTAACACTATTATCAGATTGCTGATCAATTTGTACCTCGTATTTATACATTTCCTCCTCAGTATCATCTCTAAAAATACCATTGGCCGCACTAAAATAGCCTCGCCAAATACCCGTGATTTTTTGGGCCTGAAGGCTGGCACTTAAAAGCAATAAAGAAATTAGGGTAAAAGTCAATCTCATTGGCGCAAATGTAAGCTCTTACAAAAGTATTAAAATCTAAAGAAGCGTTAAAACGAAAAACTCACCGCTTTCCTTTATTTTTGCAGGAGTAACCCATTAGGGGTTAAACAGTTAAGTTAGACCTATGATAAATATAACATTTCCAGATGGAGCCGTAAGGCAATATGAAGCAGGTATTTCTGCTGACGGCATTGCAAAATCTATAAGTGAAGGACTTGCCAGAAAAGTGTTGGCTGCTTCTGTAAATGGTGAAGTTTGGGATACTTCTAGACCCATCACAACAGACGCTTCTTTACAATTATTAACCTGGGATGATGATGCAGGTAAAAATACTTTTTGGCACTCATCTGCACACTTAATGGCAGAAGCAGTTGAAGCTCTATATCCTGGCGTAAAATTTTGGGTTGGGCCAGCGCTTGATAAAGGATTTTATTATGATATAGATTTAGGTGATCGTCATTTAACAGAAGATGATTTAATTGCCATCGAAAGAAAAATGAATGAGCTTGCAAAACAAGCCAATACATTTACAAGAAAAGAAATTTCTAAAGCAGATGCCATAGCTTATTTTACTGAGCGCAATGATCCGTACAAATTAGATTTATTAGAAGGCCTACAAGATGGCAATATCACACTCTACTCACAAGGTAACTTTACCGACTTATGTAGAGGGCCACATATTCCAAATACAGGTGCTATTAAAGCCATTAAACTTACCAATATTGCAGGTGCATATTGGAAGGGTAACGAAAAAAATAAAATGCTAACACGCTTGTATGGCGTGACTTTCCCGAATCAGAAAGAATTAGATGCATACCTTTTAATGCTTGAAGAAGCTAAAAAAAGAGACCACCGAAAACTAGGTAAAGAGCTTGGTATTTTTACCATGGACGATGATGTGGGTCAGGGCCTTCCTTTATGGTTACCCAACGGTACCATCATTATTGAAGAATTAGAAAAATTAGCAAAAGAAACGGAAGAAATTGCAGGGTATAAACGCGTGGTAACACCGCATATTGCTAAAGAAAGTATGTACCTCACTAGTGGTCACTTACCATACTATGCAGATAGTATGTTTCCGCCAATGGAACTTGATGGTACCAAGTATTATTTGAAAGCAATGAACTGTCCGCATCACCATAAAATTTTTGATGCAGAACCAAAAAGTTACAAAGACTTACCATACCGTATTGCTGAATATGGAACTTGTTACAGATATGAGCAAAGTGGTGAATTATTTGGACTGATGCGTGTACGTTGCTTGCACATGAATGATGCGCATATCTATTGTAACAAAGAACAATTCGCCGAAGAATTTAGAGCTGTAAATGACATGTATACCAAGTACTTTAAAATATTTGGTATTGATAAATATGTGATGCGTTTAAGCTTACATGAGCCATCAAAATTAGGCGCCAAATACGTAAATGAACCAGCTTTGTGGAAAGAAACAGAAGCGATGGTACGTCAAGTACTTATTGAATCTGAAATCCCTTATATCGAGGTTCCGGACGAAGCTGCGTTTTATGGCCCTAAAATTGACGTTCAAATTTGGAGTGCCATTGGTAGAGAATTTACCCTTGCAACCAACCAAGTAGACTTTAATTCAGGCAATAAATTCAAATTAAGCTATAATAACCAAAACAATCAGCCAGAAGTTCCACTGATCATTCACCGTGCACCACTTGGTACCCACGAACGTTTCATTGGATTCTTGCTCGAACACTATGCGGGTAAATTCCCGGTTTGGTTGGCGCCTTTACAAGTAAAAATCTTACCTATCTCCGATAAGTTTATGGAGTTTGCAGAAAGCGTTAAAAAACAGCTAAAAGCAGCAGGGGTAAGGGTTGAGATAGATGACAGATCTGAAAAAATTGGTAAAAAAATTAGAGATACCGAACTTCAACGCGTTCCATATATGCTTGTAGTGGGGGAGAAAGAAACCCTCGAAAACAAGCTTTCGGTGCGCAGACAAGGCAAGGGAGATTTAGGTATGCAGGACACGCAGGTATTTATCGATGCAATTATTCAGGAAATTCATGAACGTAAATCCGGCGAATAGCCTAAATAGCTTTATCTTTATCCTTCAAAATATTACTAACAAAACAAGTTTTAATGGCATTACCACCAAGAGGCGGCGGAAGATTTAACCCAAGGTTCCAAAGACAACAAGAACCAGAACACCGAATTAACGACAGAATTAGAGTACCACAGGTACGTTTAGTAGGAGATAACGTTGAAGTAGGCGTTTATTCTACACAAGAGGCACTTAAAATTGCTCAAGAACAAGAATTAGACCTTGTTGAAATATCTCCAACCGCAGATCCTCCAGTTTGTAAGGTAATAGATTATAAAAAGTTTTTATACGAGAAAAAGCGCAAGGAGAAGGAAATGAAAGCCAACTCCAAGCAGTCTGAGATCAAAGAAATCAGATTTACGCCAAGTACCGATGATCACGACTTTGACTTTAAGGCAAAACACGCCGAAAAGTTCTTAAAAGACGGTAATAAGGTTAAAGCTTACGTTCAATTTAAGGGTAGAGCCATCATGTTCCAGGACAGAGGCCAATTACTACTCCTAAAGTTTGCAGAGCGTCTAGCAGAAGCTGGTACCCTAGAAAGTATGCCTAAACTAGAAGGTAAACGTATGTTTGCCATTTTTACCCCTAAAACAGGTAAAAAGAAATAGTTGCTCAAATAGGAGATTATCCATAATTTTGCATCCCAATTTCCCAAATGGCTCAACAAGTGTCTCGCCTGTGCAAGACCGC
>JBANFS010000030.1:0-18772 GCA_037975885.1 Bacteroidota bacterium | reverse complement strand
GCGTCGGTATTTAAATTGGCGTTAGACATGTTTCAAATCTAGTTAAAAAAGAGCAGTTCTACACTACCACATTAATCATACGACCTTTTACAAAAATGAATTTTTTAACAGGCTTTCCTTCCATCCACTTTTGAATGAGGGTATCCGCTAATACAATGGCCGTCACTTCTTCTTCAGAAGCGTCTAGTGCTATAGAAATATTGGTACGCACTTTTCCGTTGATGCTTACTGGATATACTTTAGAAGACTCCGTAACATGTTTTGGATCAAAAATAGGATAGCTCGCATCCAATATAGATCCTTCATTTCCAGTAGCACTCCACAACTCTGCAGCTACGTGTGGCGCATAAGGCGTTAATAAAACAAGTAATGGCGATAACACTTCTAATGATTTACATTTAATATCTGCTAAATCATTTACACAAATCATAAACGCACTCACTGCCGTATTAAAACTAAAACGCTCTGTATCTTCTTCAATTTTTTTAATGGTACGGTGTAAAATTTTTAAAGCTTCAGGACTAGCTGGTTCTGCGTTGTATACCGCTCCTTTTTCTTCATCAAAAAATAAGCGCCATAATTTTTTAATAAAACGGTGTACACCCTCAATACCCTTGGTATCCCATGGTTTACTTTGATCCACAGGACCTAAAAACATTTCATACATTCTAAATGTATCGGCACCATATTTTTCTACTAATAGATCTGGGTTAACGGTATTGAATTTAGACTTGGACATTTTTTCAACCTCAACACCGCATATGTACTTTCCGTTTTCCAATTCGAAACTTGCATTGGCGTATTCATTATTACGCCATTTTTTAAACGCTTCCATATCTAATTCTAGGCCGTCTACCATATTTACATCGACGTGTAATTTGTCTACCTCCGTATCACCCACAAGTCCAGCAGATACAAATACTTGGGTTCCTTTTTTACGAAAAACGAAACGACTGCTTCCTTGAATCATTCCTTGGTTTAAGAGCTTTCTAAACGGCTCGTCAAATCCAATATGACCAAGATCAAATAATACTTTGGTCCACATTCGACTATATAGCAAATGCCCTACCGCATGCTCGGTACCTCCAATATATAAGTCTACTTGGTTCCAGTAATCACTCACTTTGCGGTCACAAAATACTTCCGTGTTGTGTGGGTCCATGTAACGTAAAAAGTACCAGCTACTTCCTGCGTAACCCGGCATGGTATTGGTTTCCAACTCTTTTTCTACCCATGCTGGAATATTTGCAAGTGGACCCTCACCCTCCGGACCCGGACTATAAGAATCTACTTCAGGTAGTAACAAAGGAAGTTCCGTTTCATCTAACGCAACGGCTACCCCATTTTTCCATTGCACTGGAAAAGGCTCCCCCCAATACCTTTGTCTACTAAAAGCTGCGTCACGCATTTTATAATTCACTTTGCGTTTACCTATACCGCGCTCTTCTAATTTTGCGAGTGCAATTTCGATGGCATCACGCATCATAATTCCGTTTAAGAAATCACTGTTAAATAGAGGTGCATCTTTTGTTGGATTGGCTTCGTTGCCATTATATGCATCCCCAATAATATTGGTAATAGGAATATTAAAATGTTGCGCAAATTTATGATCACGTTCATCGCCACATGGTACGGCCATAATAGCACCAGTACCATATCCTGCTAACACGTATTCAGAAATCCAAATTGGAATTTGTTTACCATTAAAAGGATTCACTGCAAAGGCACCCGTAAAACAGCCAGATATTTTTTTCTCTGCCTGACGCTCTCTATCACTTCTGCTTTTTACGTACGCTATATAATTGTCAACTGCAATTTGTTGTTCTTTGGTAGTAATACTTGCAATGATTTCATGCTCTGGCGCTACCACCATAAAGTCGACACCAAATATAGTGTCAGGCCTTGTGGTATACACCGTTAATGTAGCTTCTGTATCGAGTGCCGCGGAAGCAATTTTAAAGTCAATTTCAGCGCCATAAGATTTGCCAATCCAGTTGGTTTGCATTTCTTTCATGGCCTCACTAAACTCAATGGTATCAAGCCCTGACAAGAGTCTATCTGCGTAATCCGTAATGCGTAAATACCACTGACGTAACTTCTTTTTTACCACTGGATGTCCGCCTCTTTCACTCACGCCATTTACCACTTCATCATTGGCTAAAACAGTACCAAGTGCTTCGCACCAGTTGACTTCACCATGACCACAAAAAGCGAGGCGGTACTGCATCAAAATTTGCTGTTGCTCTTGATTCGAATACGCCTGCCATTCAGCTGCCGTAAATTGAATACCCGCATCTGAAGGGCATTCATGTTCCACATTCCCATTTTTTTCAAATGCTTCTATCAAATTTTGAATGGGCTCTGCTTTATTTTTTTGTTTGTTGTAGAAACTATTAAATAATTGTAAAAAAATCCATTGCGTCCATTTGTAATAGGTAGGGTCGCAGGTTCTAATTTCTCTACTCCAATCGTAACTAAACCCAATATTGTCAAGCTGCGCTCTAAAAGTATCAATGTTTTTATGGGTGCTTACAGCTGGATGTACGCCATGCTCAATTGCATATTGTTCTGCGGGTAGTCCAAAAGCGTCATAACCCATGGGGTGAAGCACATTAAAACCCTTTAATCTTTTGTACCTGCTAAAAATATCGGAGGCAATATACCCCAACGGATGACCCACATGCAGGCCAGCACCACTTGGGTAAGGGAACATATCTAGCACGTAATACTTGGGTTTTGAAGACTCGTTACTCACTTTATAGGCATCCGACGCTTTCCAAGCAGCCTGCCATTTTTTCTCGATTGCACTAAAATTATATTCCATGTTTCAAGCCTCTTTGCTAGCCGTATACTTTACAACTATTTTTTACGTTATACTTAAGTGAAAATTGGTTCTATTTTGGACTGCAAAGGTAAGCCTTTAGCCATAAACACTACCTTTGAGCCCAGGCAGAAAAGCAGCGAAAGAACCGGATTTTACAAGAAATTGAATCTAAATAACCCCAATTTACCTGATTTACTATGACGGATAGTGCTAAAATGTCTTTGAAACGCAGCAAACCCAATTATATCTATAGTATTGTTGGAGTAGCCCTTGTACTGCTAATTATGGGCATCATGGGCTGGTTTTTCTTAAATATCAATGCCGTAGGCAACACTTTTAAGGAAGATATTCGCGTAAGTGCCTACCTCAGAACCCTCAATAAAGATACCATTGGTCAAATTCAGGCTTTTATAGCCGAGCGCCCCTACACCAAAACGGTTACTTACGTAAATAAACAATCTGCTCAGGCCATTTGGAACAAAGAAAATAGTGAAGACTGGGCTAAAATTTTGGATTCTAACCCACTTCCGGAAAGCATTGACTTTTATGCTAAAGCCGAGTATGTGAACCAAGATTCGTTGAGTAAAATAGCTACTGAACTTATGGCGCGCTACGGCAATCAGCTTACCGATCTTCAATACCCAAAAAGCTTGGTAACCAGCCTCAACGAAAGAGCTTCGAAAATTGGGCTTATCTTTTTGGTGGTAGCTATTATTTTATGCTCTATTGTAATTATTAGCATTGACAATACCATCAGACTTGCCATGTTTAGCAACCGATTTTTAATTAAAACCATGCAAATGGTGGGTGCTACCCGCGGTTTTATTATTAAGCCATTAACCATCAAAGCGATTATCAATGGACTTATCAGCTCAGGTATTGCCATTGCACTGGTATTTACCATCGTAAGCTGGGCAGAAAGCCAGTTTCCTCAACTTAAAGCAATAAGAGACTTTCAACATACTTTACTTTTATATGGTGGCCTTATTTTAATGGGCGTTGGAATATCTGTATACAGTACGCACCGAAGTGTGCTGAAGTATTTGAAAATGAAACTAGACGATCTTTATTAACGAACGCTTATTATCTTCGATTTAAATACATCTACAAAAACATATTATGAGTCAACAAAAAAATTCTTTACCTACTTTATTTACAAAATCTAATTACACTTGGATGCTCATTGGTGGTCTAGTAATTGCTATCGGATTTTATTTACTAAGTGGCGGTAAGAGTACTGACCCTGCTGTGTTTGATACCAAAGAAGTATATAGCACAACGCGTATTACCATTGCCCCTATTGTTATTATACTAGGTTTTGTAATTGAGATTTACGCCATCTTTAAAAAAGCAAAATAAGCTGCAGCCTTACCGCTTTTTCATCTAATTATTATTCATGCAATTATTTCAAGCAGTTGTTATTGCCATTGTAGAAGGCCTAACAGAATTCTTACCTATTTCTTCTACGGGGCATATGATTATTGCAAGCTCCTTACTTGGTATTGCATCTGATCCATTTACCAAACTATTTGAAGTGTGCATTCAATTAGGTGCTATCTTATCAGTAGTGGTACTATATTACAAAAAGTTTTTTCCACTCACCAACTGGAAATTCTACGTTAAATTATTAGTGGCAGTTACACCGGCACTAGCTATTGGATTTGTGTTATCAGATGCCATTGATGCGTTATTAGAAAGTCCTAAAACCGTTGCAATAACCTTGCTATTAGGCGGTATTGCACTTCTATTTGTAGACAATTTATTTAAGGCACCAATAGTCGAATCAGAAGAAAAAATCACTTTCAATAAAGGATTGATGATTGGATTTTGGCAATGCCTTGCACTCATACCAGGTATGAGCAGAAGTGCTGCTACCATTATTGGTGGTATGCAACAAAAACTAACCCGTAATGTAGCCGCCGAATTCTCTTTCTTTTTAGCCGTTCCAACAATGGCTGCTGCTACCGGATATAAACTCTTAAAAGCCTATAAAACAACCCCTGATATTCTGTTAAATAAAGAAAACCTGATCCTATTAGGGGTAGGTAATTTAGTGGCTTTTATAGTGGCGCTTCTAGCCATTAAATTTTTTATTGGATTCTTACAAAAGCATGGCTTTAAACTCTTTGGATGGTACCGCATCATTGCTGGTGTCACGCTCCTTACACTTATCTACACGGGTATCTTAAAATAATTGGACGGCTGCTTTTGTTTTGTACTTGAAGCCCTTATCTTTAAGAAAATAAAAACGACTGCATGCAAACTGCACCCAAAAAAGTAATTAATGGATGGGCCATGTATGATTGGGCCAATAGCGTTTATAACCTTGTTATAACATCCACTATTTTTCCGGCATACTATGAAGCTGTTACTGGCGATGATAACGCAGCTACAACCGTAGATTCAGTAACCTTATTTGGAAGAACATTTGTAAATACCGCACTATACAATTACGCGCTTGGTGTTGCATTTGTAATTGTTGCGCTCATGAGTCCTGTGCTATCCTCTATTGCCGATTATAAGGGCAATAAAAAAAGTTTTTTGTTTTTCTTTTCCACCATGGGTAGTATCGCTTGTAGCGCACTTTACTTTTATGATAGCAGCAATTTACTATATGGTCTCCTTTGTATGATTGTAGCTTGTGTAGGCTTTTGGAGCAGCCTTGTATTTTACAATTCATACCTCCCTGAAATTGCCGCTCCCGAAGATCAAGACAGGGTAAGTGCTAGAGGCTTTGTGATGGGCTATATTGGAAGTGTAATTTTACAAATCATTTGTTTTGTGTTTGTGTTAAAGCCAGACCTTTTTGGTATCACCACAGGTAAGGCTTCGCAATTATCTTTTTTACTAGTAGGCATTTGGTGGTGGGGTTTTGGCCAGTGGGCATTAAGACGCTTGCCTAAAGGAAAGCCTGCTACAAAAAATCATTCGGGCAATATATTCACGGGCGGCTATAAAGAATTACACAAAGTATGGAAACTACTTACCCATATGCCCGTACTTAAAAGATTTTTAGGTGCGTTTTTCTTTTATAATATGGGCGTACAAACCGTTATGTTAGCGGCTACACTCTATGGAAAAAGTGAACTAAATATTCCTACCACTAATTTAATTATTGCCATTTTAATTATTCAACTTGTTGCCATACCTGGCGCGTTTACAATTGCGAAGCTCTCCAAGAAAATAGGCAATTTTACCACACTAATGATTACCGTATCTATTTGGGTGGTGATGTGTATTATGGGCTATCTACTTCCAAGAGATGGTGTCATGCAGTTTTATGCGCTTGCTACATGCGTGGGCTTTATAATGGGCGGCATACAATCGCTGAGCAGAAGCACTTATGCCAAACTAATGCCAAATACACCTGACACAACTTCTTACTTTAGCTTTTATGATGTAACCGAAAAAATCGCCATCGTGATTGGCATGTTTAGTTTTGGTTTTATCAATGAAATGACAGGCTCGCAAAGAAATTCAATACTCGTACTGATTGTGTTTTTTGCAATTGGCTTTATACTTCTAGGTATAGCAGCTAAGGCAAATAAATTACACGCATCAAAAGCAAACTAGCTCCATGAAACTATACGCGGTAAATGCTGGAAATTTTAAATTAGACGGTGGTGCCATGTTTGGTGTGGTACCAAAAAGCATTTGGAACAGGACCAACCCAGCAGATGAAAACAACATGTGCAGTTGGGCCATGCGTTGCCTGCTTATAGAAGACGAAGGCCGTTTAATACTCGTAGACAACGGCATGGGCGACAAACAAGATGCTAAATTTTTTGGTCATTACTATTTACATGGAAATGATACCCTAGAAAAATCTTTAGCGAAGCATGGTTTTACGCCAAGTGATATCACGGATGTATTTTTAACCCACTTACATTTTGATCACTGCGGAGGATCCATCAAAAAAGACGGCGACAAATTAATACCCGCATTTAAAAAGGCAAGATACTGGAGTAACCAAGCGCACTGGAACTGGGCCACAGCACCCAATGAGCGTGAAAAAGCTTCTTTTTTAAAGGAGAATATTTTACCTATTCAGGCGTCAGGCCAACTATCGTTTATTGAAACACCTAATACTCAATTTACGAGCGATGGTTTACTTACGAGCAGTTCTTTTGCAAATAATATGGATATCCGGTTTGTGCACGGGCACACCGAAAAAATGATGCTACCTCAAATTCATTACAAAGGACATACCATTGTTTATATGGCCGATTTGCTGCCATCAGTGGGTCATATGCCATTACCGTATGTAATGTCATATGATATGTTTCCCTTAACAACCCTCACCGAAAAAAAATCTTTTTTACAAGAGGCTTTTGAAAAACAGTATGTGCTCTTTTTTGAACACGACGCTGTGCATGAATGCGTTAAACTGATACAAACAGAAAAAGGGATTAGAGCCGGCGAAGCCTTTACACTAGCAGATTTATAATTGAGCGGCGTTATAACTGGATTTAATACTACCTCGCTTTAACCAGCGAACTTAAAGGATAGCGTAAATTCTTAAAACTCATCATATCTGCTTTAATACTTCCCACAATAATGGAACTTTCAATGCGCACAGGAATATGATTTAAATCGTCTGTAACCCAAATGGTCATTTTTTCTCCTCCTTCAAACAAAGTTCCTTTGAGTAATAAGGGCTTAAATTTTATTGCATTAAAAGTCCCGTACTGGGTTTTTACGCGCTCTTTGCCGAGGTATTTTATATAGACGTTATATACCTGATTGTCTAAAAATAAATTAAATGGGATTTTATCCTCTGGCTTGTATTTATTAAAATCAATATTACGCAAATAATAAATGGAGCTCACTACGTCCTGCACACAATTGGGAATTTTAAATACCCCCTCAGCACCAGTTGCCGTATTCAATTTTTGATTGAAAACTATATTCTCCTGCTTTTTATAACTACCTTCTTCAATATTTCTAACAAATTTGATGGGCTGCAAATGCAGGGTATCAATATAGGATTCGTATCGGTCGCGCACTTTAAAAATCCAATCGTAACGGCTATTTGATGTGCCAATACAAGTAACGTGGTAAGCAGCTGTCTCGTTTATTTTTTCCTGCGCTACTCCAAATTTTGCAGATCCGGCATTAATGTACAATCCAATGACCGAATAGTATAAATTATAATTGATTTCTTCGCCGGTATTAAAAGCAAAATTTTTGATGCCACAAAAATCATCTCCTGCTTTTATCGGATGTACTAAAAACAAACAGATAAAACAGTATGCTACTATTTTTTTAATCATCTGAAACTTGTTAGGAACGCTTTCTAAAATATTGTAAACGTAATAATATCAGTCCACCTAAACAAGCGGGTATGATTAAATTTAACAGCCAAATGCCGCCTGCCGCCGCTAAAACACCCATTGTATTTGAACTATACATACCAAATAAAATCAAACTCACTTTCCCTCTAATACCTAATTCTGCTAGGGTTAAAGTAGGTATAATCGCGAGTATTAAGAAAAGTAAGCTAGTAAGCGCCATGATTGTTGGAGCATCAATAAGAACGCCGCACAATCTAAAAATTAACAAATATTGAAGTAAAAATACAAGGTACCGTGCGCTAGATATAAAGGAAAGCTCGAGTAACAAACGTTTAGGAATCGCTTGTATCGATGTGATTAAAAAAACATACTTCGAAAAAAAGGAGACCTTGGCGAGTTTATTTGCGAAAAATGGAATGGCCGTGTAACAAATAATAAATAAGCCAACTACAACAAACAAACTGCCATATAGCATAGATAATAAAGACGCCGATAAGTGCAGTTGATCCTGTAACCCAATTCGTATGGTTGGAAACAACCAAATAATTGCAATCAAACCAGCAATGAGTGTAACCAAGAGTTGACTGGCACTTGCTACAAAAGAAAGTACAACGCCTTTTAAACGGTTGCCATCAGATAGTAACATTGATTTACCAATAGATTCTCCCACTCTATTAATGCTAGAAAATGAAACCGCCTGTCCTGTTAAAATAGCGGCGTACGCTGACTTAAAAGAAAGGGGCTCTAACTTCTTTGTTAAACGCTTCCATTTAAATGCTTCTAGACCCCAATTAAATGCTGTTAATAGGATTATACAAAGCAAATACCAAAAAGCAGTGGCCACTGGTATTTGTTGCAATGAGGCAATAAAATTGGGTAGCTGTTTTTGTTCACTTATTTGATGATAAATAGAATAACATAGCCATATAAATAAAATCGGGGCCAATAGATACTGAACCAATATGTTTATTTTCTTTTGCAGTGCTATAAAAGGTTAGATGTCTCAAAAAAGCTTGTGGAGCAAAAGTAGGTAGAATCTCAAAGGAAGCTTGTAATTTCACATCAAATTGAAAAAAGATCAGATCATATTAGGCATTGACCCCGGCACCCAACTTATGGGATACGCCCTCTTGCGCATTACAAATAGCACGCCTCAAGTGATACTTATAGATGCTTTAAAACTAACCGGGCAAAAAGATATCTACGCCCGCCTTGAAATGATTCATACCAAGGTTGTAGAACTCATTAAATTATACCAACCCACTACTTTTGCTATTGAAGCGCCCTTTTTTGGAAAGAACGTACAAAGTATGCTTAAGTTGGGAAGGGCGCAGGGCGTTGCGATTGCCGCAGCTATGCAAACAGGGCTCTCCGTTACCGAATACGCTCCAAAAAAAGTAAAGCAATCTATAACCGGAAACGGTAATGCAAGTAAAGATCAGGTTTGGCAAATGTTGCAACGAACACTTCAAATAGAAGTAAAGCCACAATACTTTGATGCCACAGATGCCCTTGCCGTTGCACTATGTCATTACTACCAGAGCTCATCACCTTTAGCAGCAGCTGGCGGTAAAGGATTTAAAGGATGGGACGATTTTATTGCAAAAAATCCAGGAAAAATTAAACTATAAATTAGCTGTTTACAACTATAAAGCAGCAACAATTTTACTTTGCACAAGTGCCAATAGTTCAGGCGTTACCTTCATTTTTTCTCTTGTAAAATTAATATCGTTGGCGCTATTGATGGGCATCAAATGTAAATGCGCATGAGGCACTTCAAGCCCCACAACACTTATGCCACAACGGTTACAAGGAAATACTTTTTCGATGGCTGCGGCAATTGGTTTTGCAAACAGCAATATTTTTTGAAGGTAGGTATCTGATAAATCAAAAAATTTATCGGTTTCGTTTTTAGGAACAACGAGCACATGACCTTCCACTAATGGAAACACGTCTAAAAAGGCATAAAAATTTTCATCTTCCAAAATTTTGTAAGAAGGAATTTCTCCAGCAATGATTTTAGAAAACAAAGTCATACAGTATAATTAAACGGTAATATTGTCCACTCTAAATTTTAATACACCAGCAGGCGTTTGAATTTCTGCGATTTCTCCCACTACTTTTCCCATCAAACCTTTTCCAATTGGAGAAGTACCTGAAATTTTTTGTGCTTTTAAGTCCGCTTCCTTTTCACCTACAAGCTGATAGGTTACCGTTTTTTTAGTGGCCATATTGGTTATAGTCACTTTGGTAAGTATGGTTACTTTACTAGTATCAATTGTTTTGGTATCTACAATTTTAGCATTGGCTATCACACCTTCCAATTGCTTGATTTTTGCTTCAAGCATACCTTGTGCTTCTTTTGCTGCATCGTATTCTGCATTTTCTTTTAAGTCACCTTTCTCTCTTGCTTCAGCGATCGCTCTAGAGGCCGCAGGACGGTCTATAGATTTCATTTTTTGCAACTCTTCACGCATTTTTTCAAATGTCTCCATCGTTACATACATATTCGTATCACTCATATAGTAGCTTTAAGTTGGATAAAAAAAGACAACGCCACATTTGACTGCAGCGTTGGGCGTCAAAAATAATTAATTTAATTAGATTCCAAGCTTGTCAAGTACAATTTTTGCCATTAAATAGAAGGCTTCATGGCTGTAACCGGCAATATGAGGGGTAATGATCACATTAGGCTGGTTACAAAGCCAGTCTAACTGCAGTTTTTCCACCTCGGAGTAAGTGTTCAATGTTTCGTTTTCAAGCACGTCTAAACCGGCGGCTTTTATTTGCCCATTTTTTAAGGCAGTAATCATAGCAGATGTATCTGTTACTTTACCTCTACATGTATTGATAAAATAGGGCGATTTTACTAGGCTAGCAAAAAAAGAGGTAGAGGCGTAATGATGTGTTTCGGGGGTTAATGGCAAATGTAAACTCACCACGTCGGCGTGTGCGCAAATTGTTGCAAGATCTACAAACTCAATATTTGCAAGTTCCGTTTTCTGCTTGTATTTATCGTGCGCCATAATTTTCATACCAAAAGATTGAAGCCTACTTGCAAATGCATTTCCGGTATGACCCATTCCAATAATGCCCACTGTTTTTCCAAAAAGTGCATCGGCCCTATTCGCGTCTCTAATCCACAATCCATTTTTTACTTCTGCAAAACTAGCGCTCACTTTATTCATGAGATTTAGCAAAAGTGCAATCGCATGTTCTCCTACTGCACCAGCATTACCTTCTGGACTACTTACACAAATAATATTTTTAGATGCAGCAAACTCCGTATCTATTAATTCCATGCCACTTCCAAGACGTGCAATCCATTTGAGCGTAGCCGCTTTTTCAAGTAAGGCCTGATCAATTTTTATACGCGTACTTACCACAAGTCCGGTAGCCGTAGAAATGATAGCCGCTAATTCGTTATAGGTAATAGCTTCAGACAACACAACTTCGAAACCCTTGTCCTGCAAGCGTTGTGTCAAATAAGGATGAGCCGGCGCGGTAATAATTACGATAGGTTTCACAAGTTACATTTATTTCATTTTAAATGTGAGTGCTGCAAAATCTGCTACACTTAGCTGCTCTGGTCTTTTGGTAAATATTTCTTCTTGTAATGTTTCGGGGGTAAACATTCCTTTTAATGGATTACGTAACATTTTTCGGCGCTGACCAAATGCTGCTTTTACAACTGCAATAAAAGATTTTTCGGAGCGCATCTCTACCACATCATTACGGCGTGTTAATTTAATTACGCCACTATCTACTTTAGGTGGCGGATTAAATGATTCGGGAGGTACATCAAATAAATATTCGGCGTGGTAATAGGCTTGCACGAGCACACTTAAAATACCATAGTCTTTATTGCCAGGACCAGATACAATTCGCTGTGCTACTTCTTTTTGAAACATTCCAATCATCACGGGTACTTGGTCTTTCCACTCTAGTACACGAAATAATATTTGAGAAGAAATATTGTAGGGGAAATTTCCAGCCACCGTAAAAGGTTCTAAAAAAGGAGGCGCACAATCTAAAATACTTTCATGTACAATTTTACCAATTATAGAGGGATAGGTTTTTTCGAGATACGCTACTTTTTCGTCGTCTAATTCTACTGCCTTAAAATCAAGTGCGGGCTTTTGTAAAATATATTTTGTGATGGCGCCTGCACCAGGCCCAACTTCCACCAGACGCTCACAATTTGGAATGGCATCCACAATGGAAAGACAAATTTTTTCATCTTTTAAGAAGTGCTGACCTAGCGATTTTTTGAGTGTATATTCCACGTTGCAAAAGTAAGCAATTCTAGGGCGTAAGTGGTAGTTGGTCTCCTAGGTAGGCTTAACCCATAAACTTGCTATTATTGGGTCAAATATTCGTAATTTTATCGTCTAAAATCAGCCCGGATGAGTATTGAGACGCAAAAACCAATTATCGGATTTTCATGTGGTGACCTAAATGGCATTGGATTAGAAATTATCCTTAAAACGCTTTCCGACAGCCGTTTACTTGATTTTTGCACCCCGGTTATTTTTGCCAGCAATAAAAGTGTCAATTTTTACCGCAAAAGCCTACCTGAATCTAATTTTAGCTATGCAAGTGGTAGAGACTTTTCTAAACTCAATCCAAAACAAGTTAACATTTATACTTGTTGGGAAGAGGAAGTGGTGATTACACCAGGTCAACTCAACGAAATTGGTGGTAAATATGGGCGTTTATCTTTAGAAGCCGCCGGACAGGCATTAAAGGATGGTCATATTGATGGACTTGTTACCGCGCCGATTCATAAAAAAAATATTCAATCAGAAACATTTAACTATAGTGGGCATACCCCGTATTTAAAAAACTTGTTTGGCGTAAAGGATGTTTTAATGTTTATGGTAGCTGAAAATATACGCATTGGACTACTTACCGAGCATGTTACCATTGCTGAAGTCAATACATACATTACCATAGAAGGCATCATGAGCAAATTAAAAATGATGCACGCTAGTTTACAACAAGACTTTAGTATAGATAAACCAAAAATTGCTGTACTTGGGCTTAACCCACACGCCGGCGATGAAGGACTTATTGGTAAAGAAGAACTTGAAATTATAAAACCTGCCATTGCAGAAGCACGTAAAAACAACATGCTTGTATTTGGCCCTTATAGTGCTGATGCATTTTTTGCAAGAGGCCAATATGAAAAATTTGACGCCGTACTTGCGATGTACCACGACCAGGGTTTAATTCCATTTAAATCACTTGCTATTGGAGAAGGCGTAAATTTTACGGCTGGATTAACGGGTGTTAGAACCAGTCCAGACCATGGCACTGCTTTTGATATTGCTGGAAAAGGCACCGCTGATCATAGCTCTTTTGTAGCAGCTACTTTTGAGTGCATCGAAATCATAAGAACCAGAAAAGGCTACAAAGAAATGCGCATCAATCCACTACGCAAAAGAAGTGCTCGTATGCTTGCTGGCGCTGTTGATGAAAGGATTGAAGAGCAGTAATTAATTGAATATAGCCGCAGGTATCCCTTTGTTAACGCTATAATTTTTATAGCTAATTTCTACACGACCTTTTTTATTTTTTAACTGCTGAGCAGCAGAAAGCGGTTTGCTGTCATCTTCAAACTCTAACGTAATACCTTTAGGTAGTTTGTAGTTTTTAGTATTGAACTCAAATACCACTTTATCAGGTAAGCCGTAATTGCTATAGGCTCCATAATTCATAAGCATCGTATACGTTCCGTTTTCTTTGGTAGTCGTAATCGCTTTTTCGATTAAACTTTCTTTTTCATTAATATAGAGCGTACTAATCACTACATCACTTGTTTCTTCGTTGGGAAGTAATTTTACCACCCTTAATTTTTTGGCGCTAATATCTTGTAAGCCCGCATCAATAGTGGTAAAGTTAGAAGAAGCAATGAGTGAACTTAAATTAACAGAAAGTCCTCCTTTAGGAAGTAAAGAAATGCCGCCTTCTTTTTTGATTTTAAATAAATTGGGCTTCTTAAAATAAATTTTAATTTTTCCTATAGGCGCTTTGATAAAAGCAATATCCGTTTTCATGACACCGGTTGCTTCGTAATTATCTACAAGCTCTAGCTTTGCCTTTACTTTTTTAATAAGCTGCGCGGCGTCTTGCGCCATGGCAAGCGATACACAAAAAATAAACAAAACAAACAATCGACACTTTTTCATATACGAATATTAACTAAGGATATCTTTTTTTCTAAACACAAGTAAAGTAGCAACAAAAAATCCAATGGTATGCGCCACGAGTACTAGCGAAGCTTTAATTATTTTTTCTGGGTTTTGAATACTACCAATAATAGCTTCATTGGAGGCATTTACCTTAATATCAAAAAACTCTTTCCACCCAATCATATGCGTAGTAAACAAATAAGGCTTGATAATATTAAATATGGGAATATTAAGCGTACTTAATATAGTAAAAAATACAATCACGCTCATGGTTGCAACAATGGGCCCTATCGAGTTTTCGGCAAACACAGATAAGAAAAAACCAAGCGCCGCAACGGTTGTCATGGCAAGGGCTGCAAAGCCAAAAGCGCCAATATACCGCCAAAAAACATCGGACTCTTTTAATAAAACCACATAGCTGGTTTTTAATAAAAACATATCATCAGTACCAAATAAAAGCATGCTTCCAAATAATGCCAATATCGCAAGCCAAACTAGTAGCATTAAAGTATAGATAATGGCTGCAATAAATTTTGCGAGTAATAATGTAGTACGGCTATAAGGTTTAATGAGTAATAAACGCAGCGTGCCCATATTTGCTTCACCAGAAATCATATCGGCGGCAATCAGTGCAATTAATAGCGGTACGTGCACTAATAGCAATTGAAGCATCACGTAGCAAACCAAGTAGCCATTTAAAATTTTACCATCAATTTCAAGCGAGCTACTTAAATCGTTCAGCATAAAATCGAGATAACTTTTTCCGTCTACTTTAAGGCCAAACTGAATGATGCCAATAAGTGCAGCCACTGCTCCAAAAGCGATATAGGTTCTTGGACGCTTAAATATTTTATACAATTCTACCTGAACTAGACTAAACATAAGATGGCGTTGAAGTGATGCGTAAAAAATAATCTTCCAAAGAATGCATGGGTTTTACTGATAATACCCCAATACCCATTTCAACTAAATTTTTATGTAAAGTAGGGAGTAGCTTTTCGTCGAGTTGCATACATATTTCTTTATCCGTAGAGCGGTCTATCAGTACATGACTGGCCCAGCTTGTTTGCATGAGCTGCTTTGTAGCCTCAATATTATTAAGTGTTTGAATGGCTACCACTGTTTTACTCTTGTCAAATAAATCTTTACTATCGCCCTCTACTAGTTTGCAGCCTTTATCTATAATAATAAGCCTTGTAGCAACCTGTTCTATTTCAGATAATAAGTGAGAAGAAACAAGTACCGTTTTTCCTTGCACTCTACTGAGTTGTAAAATTAAATTTCGAATGTCCGCAATGCCTTGTGGATCTAATCCATTGGTAGGTTCGTCGAGTAATATAAGTTGCGGATCATTTACCATGGCCATGGCAATGGCAAGTCGTTGTTTCATTCCTTGCGAAAAAGTACGCACCAAATCATGCGCTCTTGCAGCGAGACCTACAACGTCTAATTCGTTTAGTAGTTGGACCCTGGTTTTTGACACGCCACTTAATGCAGAAAATATTTTTAAGTTTTGATACGCCGTTAAGTATTCATACATCGCTGGTTTTTCTATAACAGCTCCAACATTTTGCATAATAGCAGCCCTATTGGCTTGTAGTGGCATACCAAAAATTTCGATACTACCACTAGTTGGTGTTATCAGCGAAAGGAGCATACGAATGGTGGTGCTTTTGCCGGCTCCATTTTGACCTAAAAAGCCATACACATCTCCTTTATTTACAGAAAATGATAAATCATTGACTGCTGTAAATTGATGCCCAAATTTTTTGGTGAGACCCTGCACTTGTATAACTGAAGACATGCAATAATAACAAACAAGTAGCCAAGATGTTCGGTAATAAAAAAGCCCCCACAAATGTGGAGGCTTTAAAAATATAGACAGTGCTATTATTTATATTGAGGCATTAACCCTTTAGCTAATTCAACCATTTTGTTAAGGCCATCTTCAGGTAAGTCTCCTTTTTTGAAGGCAGCTAAAACTTCAGGTAATTTGTTTTCCATTTCCATTAAGAAATGAGCTTCAAATTCTTTTACATTTTTAACAGCTACTTCACGAAGCAAACCTTGTGTACCTAAGTAAATGATAGCAACTTGCTTTTCTACAGTAAATGGAGTGTACTGAGGTTGCTTTAAGATTTCTACGTTACGTGCACCTTTGTCAATTACAGACTTAGTAGCAGCATCGAGGTCACCACCAAATTTAGAGAAGGCTTCTAACTCACGGTATAAAGCTTGGTCTAATTTAAGGGTACCTGCTACTTTTTTCATAGACTTAATCTGCGCATTACCACCCACACGGCTTACAGAGATACCTACGTTAATCGCTGGACGAATACCTGCGTTAAACAAGTTACCTTCTAAGAAAATCTGACCATCGGTAATAGAGATTACGTTGGTAGGAATATATGCAGAAACGTCACCCGCTTGTGTTTCAATAATTGGAAGTGCTGTTAATGAGCCACCACCTTTTACCAAATGCTTGATAGAAGCAGGTAAGTCGTTCATGTTTTTTGCAACTTCATCGTTTGCGATAACTTTTGCAGCACGCTCTAACAAACGGCTATGCAAATAGAACACGTCACCAGGATAAGCTTCACGTCCTGGAGGTCTTTTTAATAGTAGTGATACTTCACGGTAAGCAACTGCTTGCTTAGATAAGTCATCAAATACAATTAAAGCAGGTCTACCAGTATCGCGGAAATACTCACCAATAGCGGCACCCGCAAATGGAGCATAGAATTGTAATGGAGCTGGATCAGCAGCAGGAGCAGCAACAATAGTTGTGTATGCCATAGCGCCATTGTCAGCTAGGGTTTTCATAACACCAGCAACTGTAGAAGCTTTTTGACCAATCGCTACATATATACAATATACAGGCTTGCCTGCATCGTAAAATTCTTTTTGATTGATAATGGTATCAACACAAATGGCAGTTTTACCAGTTTGACGGTCACCAATTACGAGCTCACGTTGACCACGACCCACTGGAATCATCGCATCAATTGCTTTGATACCTGTTTGCAATGGTTCTTTAACTGGCTCACGATAAATTACACCAGGCGCTTTACGCTCAAGTGGCATTTCATATAACTCACCAGTAATTGGACCTTTACCATCGATAGGCTCACCTAATGTGTTGATTACACGACCAACAACACCTTCACCTACTTTGATAGAGGCAATTTTACCAGTTCTTTTAACTTTAGCACCTTCTTTGATAGAGCCGCTTTCGCCCATCAATACCACACCCACATTGTCTTCTTCAAGGTTAAGGGCAATGGCTTTGGTTCCATTTTCAAATTCTACTAGTTCACCACTGCGTACGCCGTTAAGGCCATATACACGGGCAATACCGTCTCCCACTTGTAATACGGTACCTACTTCCTCTAAATCAGCACTTGCATTAAAATTGCTTAGTTGCTGTCTGAGTATCGCTGATATTTCATCGGGTTTAATGTCGGCCATGATATTCTATTTATAAATGATGATTTGTTATTGTTAATTACATCTGCTGAACATATAAGTTCTGCTGAAATTGTTTTTTAATATCTCTTAAATCTCTAACTACACTTGCATCTACTAAGTTGTTATCAAACTCAAGCACAAACCCACCAATTAATGAAGGATCTACTTTTGATTCTAATTCTACACTTGCAAATGAATGCGCTGTCTTTACTTTTTGCGCAATGGCATTTTGTAAATCAGCACTTACTTCTACAGCAGTAGTGAGTGTAACTTTATGAATGTCTTTTAAAGCATTGTATTGTTCTACAAATGCAGTTGCAATTTCAGGCAAATCACTTTCTCTTCCTTTTCTAACAAGTAGGTTATTAAAAGAAGCCGTAAGTTCACTAACCTTTCCAGTAGTAACTGCTGTAATAATGCTATTTTTTTGATCGGCCTTAATAATTGGGCTACGCAAAAGATTTACAAATTCTGCACTAGCCGCACATACTGCCTGCAAATATTTCATGTCTGCATAAGCTGCATCTAACTGCCCTTTTTCAATGGCTAAGTCTAATAAACTTTTTGCATACCTGCTTGCTAATCTTGGATTGGGCATTTTGCTTAGTTTAATTTAACGCCTTCAGCTAATTCGTTGATATACGTTTCTTGTGCCGCTTTGCTGCTTAGTTCTTTGCGTAACACTTTTTCAGCTACTTCAATAACAAGCGCACCAACTTGATTTTTTACATCTGTTAGAGCAGCATTTTTTTGTTGATTGATGGCAACTTGTGCATCGGCAACAATAGCATCGTACTGCGCTTTGGCTTTTTCTTTAGCCTCTGCAACCATTTTGTCAGCGGTTTCTTTTGCTTCTTTGATTAAAGTAGCTCTTTCTTCACGTGCCTTTGCAAGTAAAGCCTCATTTTCTGATTGCATTGCTGCTAATTCAGATTTCATTTTATCGGCCTTTGCTAAAGCATCTTCGATACCTTGCTCACGATCATTGATCG
>JBANFS010000029.1:0-18848 GCA_037975885.1 Bacteroidota bacterium | reverse complement strand
GTAGTACACCGTCTACACTTGTAGAAATAAAAAATACAACAACGCCATCAAAGTTTTTTGACACTGAAGTGAATACCAAACAAGATAGCTTGCAATGGGATCTTATCATCAATGATCCTATTTTAAAGGCCTTGATTGACACTGCTATACAAAATAACAAGGAGCTTCAATTAGCATATCAAAAAATTGAACTTGCGCGCAGTCAACGTCAGTTTACAAAAGGCAATTTGCTTCCTCAATTGAGTGTAGCAACCAGTGGTTCTGTTAGAAAATTTGGATTGTATACCATGGATGGCGCGGGCAATATTGCCACAGAAATGACCCCAGGTAAAATGGTCCCAATTGATTTACCAGATATGTATTTGGGTATACAAACAACATGGGAGGCAGATATTCGAGGTCGGTTAAAAAATTTAGACAAAGCGGCCCTATCCAGATTTTTTGCTAGTCAAGAAGGATATAAATTTGTCGTAAGCAGTTTGGCCGCTGATGTAGCACTGTCCTACTATGAACTTCTTGCACTCGATAACGAACTTATTGTAACCAGAGAAAATGCTAAAAAAGAAAATGAAGTATTAGCATTTATTAAAGCTCAAAAGGAAGCAGGTAAAGTAAACGAACTTGCCGTACAGCAATTTACAGCCCAGTATTACAAACTCACTATACTCGAAAAAGAAATTCTACAAACTATTAGAAAAGAAGAAAATAGACTCAACTTTTTATTAGGCAGATATCCTACATCCATAGCAAGAAACGAGGCTAGCTTATATGCGCAAGGTCAATTTCTTTCTAAAGGAATACCCTCTAGTGTTTTAGAAAATAGGCCGGATATTAAAGCAGCATCACTTCAAATTATAGCTAGCAAATTTGATCTAAATGCTGCTAAAGCGGCATTTTATCCATCCTTCAACATTAATCTTGGGTATGGACTCCAGGCCTTTAATCCTCGTTTTTTTTTTAGAAGCCCTGAATCAATTGCCTATAATACAATGGGTAGTTTAATAGCGCCACTCGTTAATAAAGCTGCCATAAAATCGCAATTCAATACTGCTAAAACCAACCAAATTGAAGCAATGCTAAACTATCAACAAACAATTCTAAATGCTTATGTTGATGTGGTTAATGACTTTACTGAAATAGACCATCTAGAAGAAATTAAACAATTAACTACCCTCAAATCAAACTCCTTTGATAAGGCTGTTGAAAGTTCATTTGATTTATACAAAGCAGCGAGAGTACCCTATTATGATGTGCTTTTGAGCCAACAAAATGCATTACAAACCAATATCGAACTTATAATGCTTCATAAAAGAAGTAAACAAAGCCTGGTAAGATTGTTTAAAAACCTAGGAGGCCGCTGGCAATAGAAATCTATAATGAAAACTTACTTATGATATTTTTCTTTTCTAATTCTAGGTATTTTAGATAAGATTCTGCTATTGGTGTTAACCGCTTTTCTTTAAGCCAAATTAACTGCCATGTTGTTTTAAGTGGAAGGCCTTTTATAGGAATAATTTTAAGTAACCCATTTTGAATTTCATTGCGAATCCCAATGAGTGGCATAATGGAGTAACCAAGACCCGAAATAATTGCATGTTTAACCGCTTCATTAGACGTGAGCTCTAACTTTTTTTTGACCTTAATTTTATTTTTAGCAATGAATTTTTCCATTGCCTGTCTAGTACCAGAACCCTTTTCCCTAAATATAAATGGAGTTGAGGCAAACTGCTCTTCAATTTTAATATTCGGACCAACCTCTTTATTACCTACTAAATATAACTCATTTGGGATGAGATTAAATTTTTCTACTTGAATATCATCTGGGAGTATAGACACTAGCGCAAAATCAATTTCGTTATCCAATAAACTCTGAATCACTTTTGATTTATTTGTAACATCCATGGTTAAATCAACATTTACATTCTTTTTTAAAAAATCGGATAAAAAGTAAGGCATAATATAATTGCCGGTTGAAACAATAGATATGCGCAGGTGCCCAGCTAAATTATTTTTGAAATTTTGAGACCGGTAATTGATATTATCAATCTCACTAATAATACTTTCTGCCGCTAATGCAATTTCTTTTCCAAGTGCAGTAACATGTATTCTTCGTTGAATGATTTCAATTAAAGGATAGTCAAACTGTTGTTGAAAATTCTTTAACTGTATGGATATAGCAGGCTGAGTTAAGTTCAGCTGCTCTGCAGATTTTGTGATACTCAAGGTTTGTGTGATTTTCAGAAAAATCCTTAACTGGTTAAGCGTATAGTTCATTAATTATATTTATACCAAATATAATGATAATAAATAATAATTATAATGTAAAATGCGTCAAATTTGCAACAATTAACGCTTTTAATTATACGCATGAACTTTAGCTTACTATTAGAGAACCTAACAAATCCAGCATTACTTTTTTTTATTCTCGGAGTCGTTGCAGTACTCATAAAAAGCGACCTAAACATACCAGATCAAACTTCAAAATTTATATCACTCTATTTGCTGTTTTCAATCGGATTTAAAGGAGGACAAGAATTATCTCACGAACACTTTAATCATGCGCTGGTTATCAAATTGATTTTTGGATTTGCACTATCACTTCTCATTCCACTATACACCTTTTTTTTACTAAAACGAAAACTAAATATCTACGACGCAGCCGCAATAGCTGCCGCCTATGGTAGTGTAAGTGCCGTTACTTTTGTTACTGCTGTAACTTATATAGAACTTAAAGGTTTGCCAGTAAGTGGTCATATGGTTGCAATCATGGCGCTTATGGAGTTTCCTGCAATTATCATTTCAATAGTTTTGATGTCCATTTTTGATCAACAAAAAGAGCAGCGCATAGGTGGTCTTGTTAAGCATGCATTAACGAATGGGAGTGTTGTAATGATCTTAGGAAGTTTAATTATTGGATTTGTAGCCAATCCACTTCAAGCCGAAGGAATTAGACCCTTTACAACTGATATATTTAAAGGATTTTTATCCATATTTCTTTTAAACATGGGCATTATAAGTGGAAGTAAATTAAAAGACCTATTTAACTACGGCGTCACCCCTTTCATATTTGCTGCCATTGTTCCACTTTTTAATGGGTGTATCGTAGCATACGCAAGTCAGTGGATTACACATGACGTAAGTGATCAATTTATTTTTTCAATATTGGCTGCTAGCGCCTCCTATATTGCTGTTCCCGCAGCCATGAAAATTGCTGCCCCAAAATCAAATCCAGGCCTATTTATTCCCATGGCTCTAGCTATCACTTTTCCAATCAATATAACAATAGGCATGCCTTTATATTATTTTATCATTACCATGTGCTAATTATAAAATAAAAATTAACTTGTATTCAAGAATTCACTTGAAACAAGACTTATGCAAAAGTTGATATTATCCGTTCTACTATTTTTTTGCTTGCAATCAAACGCGCAAGTACTGTCACTGCGTCAGCAAGCTACCGTAATTGATGAAGTTCTTTCTGATCGACTCAATAATTTATTGCCGTCACTCATGGAAAAAACCGGTATAGATATGTGGGTACTTATCACTAGAGAGTACAACGAGGACCCAATTGTAAAAACCATGTTACCAGCCACTTGGATTAGCGCAAGAAGAAGAACCATTCTTGTTTTTTATTACAACCCTCAAACTAAAACCTATAAAAAATTAGCAGTAGCTCGCTATAGTGTTGGAAACGAAATCAAAGCAGCCTGGGACATGAAAACCCACCCTGATCAGTGGGATGCACTCACAGCAATCGTTACACAATATCAGCCTAAAAAAATTGGCATTAACACATCAGTTAATTTTGGCCATGCCGACGGTTTAGACCATACCGAATATGAAACATTCAAACAAAAATTACCTGCAAGCTATCAATCTAAACTTGTTTCGTCAGAACCATTAGCGGTTGCTTGGCTAGAAACTAGAACCGAAAGAGAAATGCAATTTTATCCGCAACTAATTAAAATGAGCAAGGATATTATCGCCAAAGGTTTTAGCAGTAAAGTAATTACGCCTGGCATAACCACCACCGAAGATTTAGTATGGTGGTACCGTCAAGAAATTATTAAAAGAGGTTTTACCACTTGGTTTCACCCTTCTGTAGAAATACAACGGAACGACTCTGTGGCATTTGACCACTTAACAGCCTTTACCAGTAAGGGCTACAATGGTAAAGATATTATTATGCAAGGCGATTTACTACACGTAGATTTTGGTATTACATATTTGCGCTTAAATACAGATATTCAGGAACATGCTTATGTTTTAAAACCTAACGAAACAAACGCTCCTTCTTATTTACAAAAGGCATTGGAAACCGGGAATCGTTTACAAGATATTTTAACCAGTCAGTTTGAGGAAAATAAAACAGGCAATCAAATTTTAGCAAGCGCGCTAGCACAAGCTAAAAAAGAAAATATTAACGCTACTATTTACACACACCCTATTGGATTTCATGGTCACGCAGCAGGCCCAGCCATTGGTATGTGGGATATGCAAGAAGGGGTTCCAGGCACTGGCGATTTCCCGATGCACTTAAAAACAGCCTATTCTATTGAACTAAATGCAGCCGTTGAAATTAAAGAATGGAAAAAAACCATTCGCATCATGCTTGAACAAGATGGCTATTTTGATGAAAATGGATTTAGATACATTGGTGGCAGACAAACCAAGTTGCACCTAGTAGGAAAATAATTAGGGGGTCTGCTTTTTTCTAAATCTTTTAGATGAGGTAAAATAAAGTAGGAAGCCTGACAATACTGTTACAAGTCCAAAAATTGAAAAGGCCCTTAATAGTATATTTCCAAAATTATCTCTGGAGTTGTAATCCATGGTGTGAAGCATCCATAAAAAGTCAAATACACGCCATTTGTCATTCCTAAATTTTTGAACCGTACCAAGTTCAGTAGCCACATATACTGTTGTTCTAGTGGCATGCTCAAAACTTATTGCGTATGCAGGTAATTCTCCTGAACGGTATTCATGATGTGGATGAACACTATCAACTTTTTCTACCTTCACTACTTTGGCATCATCAGCAAAGTGTCTTTTGGCAACAGCTACGGCCTCTTCTTTAGAGAGAGGTGCACGCAAAATGCCTGTTTGTGCATCTGCCAAATGATTCATCAATTGAGTATGATTGCTATGCGTACCCATATCATGTAATGCAGATACACATCTAATTTGATAAAAGGGTTTTCCTAAAATATCAATAAGTTGTATAGATACCAGTGAGTCAATTTTATGATTTTGCTTGATAGCATCAAGTGCCATTATTGGCGAAACCAGTTGAATACCCGAACTAAGCAGTGGCACTCTCTTTCGCTGCATATCGCCATGCACTTCATCAATATTATTCCAACTAAAATAAAGTCCGCCAATTGTCCACAACAAAAATTGAATACCTAGTAATACACCAAGTATTCTATGTGATTTTCTGATGTAATACTGCTTGCTTTTTGCCATATTATTAATTAGAATTATTGCTTTTTTCTTTTGCAATAGCCCTACTTGCTACACCTGTTAATCCATATTTTAGAACAATTGGAATAAAAATAGGAATAAGCCTCCCAAAAGTTGGCTCATAAAGTGTTACAACAAAAGAAATAACAAATAAAACAGGCACTACGAGCGTAAAGTAAAAGCCAAGTAAAATTCTTTCCTTAGAAATTTGATGAGTAAGTAAATCATGCTTTGGATTACTTACATAAAACCATAAAATAGCATTCATTAGTGCCGTCAAGCAAATATTAGCTACATAAATACCGTATGGTAAGTGTAACTGAGTTTCTGAGGCATACTCACCTAATAACCCAGAAGTAAATGGTAATAATACCACAGAAAAAAGGAACATTAAATTCAACCAAATAAGTCTACTAGTATATTTTTCTACATACCCAAAAATTCTATGATGCACAGACCAGTAATAACCAACAATACAAAAGCTGATTAAAAAACCAAGCAATAACCATCCCATGTGAGCTAATTTATGCCATAACAATAAATCGGTGGGATGCTCAACTACGGGAACCTTAAATTCAATAACAAGTAGCGTAATTGCAATAGCAAATACCCCATCTGTAAAAAATGAAATACGATCTAATTGAAAATGTGTTTTGTTTGCACTATGTCCTGCCTGAGCCATAACTAGATATTTTTTAGTTGTTCTTGTATATTTAAAAGCGTTAGCTGTTTACTTTTATTTCTTAATTTTTGTGATGTTGGAGTAAAGTAAGTATGGGCTTTCAAAAACTTTTCTTGAATTTGCAACCACTCTTTTGTTTTTAACTTTTTTGTCAACTCTATTTCTTGTAATAAATAATTACTATTTAATGCATAATCATCTCTACCTAAATAATCCAAGTCGGCATCACAAATAATTTGCTCAAACTGATTTTTAGGAGACTGTGGTATTTTAGTAGCCATAATCATGCCTGTTATCAAACTAATTTTTGATTTCGGAAATTTCATTTCAGTTAAAATTGACGTTGCATATTCCGCACCCCTAGCTTCATGCCTAGCAGGCTCCCAGATATATCCAACATCGTGTAGCCAAGCCGCAAGCTTGATATCCTGAATTACAGACTTTTCTACCTTTTCTTTTTTAGCAATGCGCTCAGCTTGCTTGACTACATCTCTGATATGCTCGATAGTATGATATGTATATTTTTTGGGCAGATTTTCCAATAAAAATTGCTCTACTTTTTTAAAGGCAAGTTCATACTCAAATTCAGGTCGATTGTATAAGATTTCTTTTATTTCGATAGGCTTAACTTTGCCTTTTACTTTAACAGGATTTAATTTTTTTGACTTGTAAGATTTTATATGCTTTACCTTTTTCCAAACAGCATCTGATACAATAATTTCATCGGAGGCGGCAACGGAGCATAATCGAGAAGCCAAATTTACAGAATCACCAATTACCGTAAAGTTCATTTGCTGCTTAGATCCAATATTACCACTAATTACTTTACCTCTATTTATCCCAATTCCAATTTTAATTGGTTGTTTTAAATTGATGATTCGATCTTGATTAAACTGGATCAATTTTTCTTGCATTTCAATGGCAGTGAGAACAGCATTTTCTGTATCCTGCTCAGTTGCATTTGGCGCGCCGTAAATAACCATCAAGGCGTCACCAATAATTTTATCGAGTGTTCCGTTGTACTTAAAAATGATCTCAATCATTAAATTGAAATAGTCATTTAATGTTTCAACTACTTCATTTGGTGCCATGGTTTCAGACATGGACGTAAACCCTCTAATATCAGAAAACAAAATGGTTGCTTCTTGCTCCTGACCACCCAAATTAAGCATTTCATCGTTTTCTAATAGCTGGTCTACAATTTGCTTAGAAACGTATTTTTTAAACGTTGATTTTAATTTATCGATGTTAGATAAATCTTCCATCGCTACCACCGAACCAATGGGTTCGTTTGAGTCATTCATTAGTGGCGAAACTGATATATTAACGGTGGTTACTTTGCCATTACATTCTATTAATACCTGACTTTCTGAAAGTGTAACCGACTCCAGTTCGCACCTAGTAATAAGCTGTGTAACAGATTCGTTGGACTCAAAAATATATTCGTAATGATTTCCTAATACATGCTCTTTTTCGAGATTAATAATATTAGTAGCAGCCCTATTTATATGATTGATTTCACCCATTAAATTGGTGGTAAAAACACCTGTAACAATAGATTGCATGACGTTGTCATTAAAGGTTTTTGCCTCTTTAATGCTTTCAAGCAATTTAATGTTATTATAGGCCACACTAGCTTGTGATGCAATAGCAGACAACATATTAGCGTCGGCCTCATGAAAAGGAGAAAGCCCCTTGCGCGACTCTTTATCGAATAGTACAACTATACCTACTAGATTTTTTTTCTCTAACAAAGGAGCAATTAGCGCATACTTACAGAGCGTTTTTGATAAAAACGAATCCTGTTCAATTTCGAAATTGAGCGCTTTTCTGGTTTCATTGATCTCATTTATGAATCCTTTACGTTTATTAAAAATCAGACCTTTTAATACAGAAATATCAATATTAAAGTCTGCACCAATATGTAAAACGTCGGAATTGTCGTCTTCAATTAATATTAGGCCAGAACTTGCATTTAATACAGCGCAAGACTTAACCAATATTTCTTGTAATAAAACAGGAATTTGATCAAATGAATTTAATTCATTTGTGATGTCTAATAAAGTTTCTAATTCAAGATACTTTAGCTGTAAATCATTGATATTGAATTCCGAAGTCATTATAACCCATTAACTGCAGCCTCTTCTGATTCAAAAACGGACGAATATTTAGTTAACCCCATTATGGTAAATGTTTTAGCAACAATGGGCGCTAAGTTATAATAACCGATTTTACCTTCTACTTCTTGTAATTTTTCAATAATCTCTATCAAGATAGAAACACCAATACTATTTACAATTTTTGTACCCGCCATATTAATCAAAAACTTTGTTTGACCTTGTGCCATTTTCTCGTAAACTACAGCTGAAACAGCTTCGCCACCAACATTGTTCAAATAACCATTGGTTTCAATAATAACAATCGAGTTATTGTCTTTTACGCTTGTAATAAAGTCGCTCATAATTTTATTTTAGTGTTTTATATTTTTTTTCATTGTTACAGTGGTTCCTTCCTCAGTAGATTCAAATTCAACTGAGTCCATCAACTCTTGAATAAGCTGTAAACCCCAACCACGCTTTCTTTCGTCTTTCCCAATTTTATTTTCAATTTTAGGGATTTCCACTTTGGTTTTATCAAAACCAATGCCTTGATCAATTACTTTTATAACTAAAGAATCATCTTCAATTAAAAAATTTATGAAAACATTATTTTCAGCCTTTGAGTGCTCAAACGCGTTTATACATGCTTCTATAAGTGCCATACTAATTTCGGCACCCTGATCTTCTGTAAGATTCATATGCCTTGAAATCACTTCAGCGGTTTGCGTTGCAATCAATTCCATATTAGGAAGAATAGGCAACCTTAGTTCAACAGAGGGCTTTTTCATTTATTGTTTTTTAAATGGTTATTTATGTTTAATGACTACTAATGTTATATCATCTGGATTATGTTTACCTGCCAACCAATTATCTGCTTCTATCATTAATTGATCAATCACTTCTTGGGCACTTAAATGTCCAAGGGTTGCTATTAAATCTTGTAATTTTTGATAATCAAATAATTCTCCAGCTAAGTTAGGCGCTTCTGGTAAACCATCCGAAATAATGATTAAAATATCGCCAGCATTAAATGTTGTGTTAATTTGATCATAATAAGCATCATTAAAGCTACCCAATGGCACACCAGATATCTGAATTTCCTCAGTTGTTTTAGTAGCTGCCCTATAAATATAGTAAGGTGGCATACCTGCAGAACTAAGGGTTAGTGTATTATTTTGAAGGTAGGCAATATTTAAGCTCATTCTTAAGATACCTAAGTCTACTTTTTTTACAACTCGATTGAGCTCATGAAGCATATCGTTAGGACTTAGTTGAGGCAGTCCAATAATACCAGCTTTGGTAATAGACACCAACATTCCTGAAGGTGTACCATGACCCGTTGCGTCACCACAAATGGCATACAAAGAGCCATCTGACTGTTCAAAAAAGTCATAATAGTCGCCACCCACCTCAGTTGAGGTTCTTAAATAACCAGCAATGTCTAAATGATTTAAAGCTGGTACTTTTTTAGGAAGTAACCTGCTTTGTAAATCTTTAGCAGCGGCTAACTCAGAGTTTTTTCGCTCATTTTCGGCTTTTTGGAATGATTTTTTAGCCTGATATTTACCAAATTGTAAAAATGCCAAAACAAGTAATAATAAATACAATCCATAGGCCCAAATAGTGCGGTACCATGGTGGACTTATCTTAAATTCTAAAACACCTTGTTCAGAAATTTCACCACTTGCGTCTTTGGCTCTTACATGGAACTTATAATTACCTTCTTTTAAATTGGTGTATTCCTTTTTAAAATCAATTACAAAATCAGACCATGTTTTATCTTGACCTTCTAACCAATAACTAAAAGTGGTTTTTGATTCATTACCAAATACCGGATAAGCCACTTCAAAAAGTAAATTATTACTGCTAAAAGGCAAAGTACCAAGTTCAAGCGGAGCTTTTTTGCCATTGGCGTAGATAGCTCTAATTAAAGCTTTGTAGTTTACATGTTTTTCCTTGATGGCCAATTCAGGGAAATAACGGTATAATTTTTCGTCCTGAGACCCAATCCATAAAACTTCATTATCTCCAGTGCCTTCTGCAAATAAACCAGCGCTCAATTCACTTAAATCTACCTTATAAAAAGGATACTGCTTAAAGGTGAACCCCTTTTTAAAATCAAAATGTGTTTTATAAACTCCATTTTGAGTTACCATCCAACCATTCTTAGACGCAGGATTGTAGGTGTAAGACCAATAAGACTTATTTACAAAACTATCAATGCTAAATCCTGTGTATATAGCCTTATTTTTTACTAAGTCAAGTTTATAAAAATTATTGAGTGAATCTGCAAATAAATGAACATTACCGTTAACCGTTTTTGCATTTAACCTACCCAAAGTGGTAAAACTTTTGTCAATCGAAAGCTTGGTATACACCCCTTGACCATCTTTATTATATACATATTTATACAAACCGCTTCTAGTCTCAAGTACAATGGTACCTGGTTCAACCTCCAACAAATTTCCACACTTTAATGTGTCTTTATTGGTTAAAAGCAGCTGTTTCCATTGGCCATTTTTGTACTGGTGTGCAAGTAAACCAACTGCCGAATTAGATGAAAAAATGATGCTCGGATTTAAAGCAGATCGAATCGTACCATTGGTTCTGTAAATGGGACTCAATACTTTAGTAACCCCATTTTTTGTTGTTTTGATTGTATAATTATTGGTTGTAATAATTTGATCATCAAATTTTAATACTTCACCACCCAATTCATTAATTCCAATTTTTTCAAAATAAGACTCCTCATTAATATTCGTTTTTGGAGCAAAGCCAAATAAATCTTTACTTGTTCGTACATACAATTTTCCATCAATTCTATCAATCACATTGACAGGCCCATGTAAGTTATTGATAATAGAAAAATAGGTTAAACTGGTATCAAAACTTACTCTAAATAAGTTATCACTTGTACCCCAAACGTCACCAGCACGGTCTTGAATAAAGGAAGTGACATAATCAAAACTTAATCCATTTTTAGAATTTAAAATAGACTTGATTTGCATTTTATCATCAACAAATAATAACCCGCCTTTGGTTGTAGAAATTGGAATAATTCCATTTTTCAACCTCTCGCCCCCTTGATAAGCTTCGTTTTTGATAATAAACTGATCTATTGCATTTGATTTAGCTTTTTGTAAAGCACCATCTTTTCGTAAATACCATACACCTACATTTCGAGAAACAAGTAAATTATCCCCTCCATCTAAAGCATATTGTTCGTCAATACGGTTTTGAGCAAAAACCTCTTTTGTAGATGGTATTAATATAAATTTTCCACCGGACAGTTTGAATAAGCCTTTATCCCAAATTCTTAAATAAGCCCCATTTTTATTGATATTTACCGTATGGAGTGTCTCATTAAAATGTTGTATACTAATTGGCTTTTTATATTTATACAAGTACACTGATTTTTCAGATTGAAATATCACCGTGTCATTAATAATCCCTGCCGACCATAGCGTTGAATTTACTTGATCCTTTTTTGATAATTTATCTGATAACGATTTGAAAACACATTCACCATATTTATTTTTTTCTAAGTAGCCAAACTCCCCTCCTATAATGGTATAAATCGTATTTTTTGAGTCCATTATTAAAGAACGTGTCAAACCCATCTTTTGCTCTCCTTTTGTATCTATAACACGTCTTATTTTTTGTCCATCATACATTAGTATCCCTTCGTAGGTATTACCAATATAAATTACACCCTCTGGATCTTGTAAAATTGACCAGTTACCAGATATCGAATTCAAAAAAGACCGGCTATAATTAGATACAAAAAAGTTGCCTGTTTCAATTTTTGCTTGCTGGGCGTTTGCAAAAAAAATGAAACCAAACAAAAAATTACAAGCAATTACAACCCTGAAAAAAACATTCAATGCATTGGTTTTGAGAACCATTGTATTTTTTAAATTCATATACAAAAATATTTGATAGGCGTATTTTTTAAATATAAGATTTTTTGAATTTTTACAGGCATTAAATTATTATTACTCTTACCCTGTAAGCGCAGTATCATTGTAAATGCTAATATTTGTTAGTATTTAAATGGCTATTCAAACACAACCATTGCCTTTACTACCCCAGTTGCCGGATTAAGCCAGGTTTCAAAATGACTTGCCACATCTGTAAATGACACTTTATGTGTTATCAGACTAGACGGCTTTACAAGTCCTTTTTTGATGCAATCAATGACGTAATTAAAATCTTGTGTATTTGCATTTCTGCTGCTCATTAAGGTAGCTTCTCTTTTATGAAATTCGGGATGGCTAAAACTAATATGCTCCTTTTGCAAACCCACTAGCACATAACGTCCGCCATGAGCTAAATAAGTAAAGGCACTGTTTATTGCGTTTAAATTACCTGTTGCATCTATAACTACAGTAGGCATATCATTACCCGTAATTTGTTTACACACATCCACAACATTATGGGTAACCGAATTAATAATATGTTTAATATCCAGCAGATTTTTACAAAAATCTAATCTGCTCTCATTAACATCTACCATTATAACCTGAGCTCCTGCAATTTTAGCAAACTGTGCTATTCCAATACCAATAGGACCTGCACCCATTACCAAAACAAATTCGTTAAACGCAATATTTGCTCTTTTAACTGCATGTGCACCAATAGCCAGTGGTTCCACAAGTGCTAATTCATCTAAACTTAAACCACTGTTTTTTACAAGTGCAGTATCAGGCACTGTAACAAACTCACGCATGCCACCATCTATATGTACACCAAAAACTTGCATGTTAACGCAGCAATTATGTTTACCTGTTTTGCAAGCAATACACTGTCCACAATGCATATAAGGGATTATGGTTACTGCATCTCCAATGCTAAATCCAACCGCTCTTGTTTCAACAATAGTAGCTGCAAGTTCATGTCCTAAAATTCGCGGATAATTAAAATAAGGCTGGGTGCCTTCGTACGCATGTAAATCCGTTCCACAAATTCCAATACGTTCTATTTTTAAAAGCGTTTCTCCCTCAACTGCAACAGGCATAGAAGCGTTGATATAATTAAATTGATGCGGTGTTGTACAAACAAGGGATTTCATATACTTATATTACTGCTTTGTAAACACCATACAGTGTTGCCATGGAAGGTTATCCATATTTTTTTCAAATATAAAGCCTGCCGCTTTTAATTCTTTAATAGACTGCTTTTCAGTCATTTTATGAATGGTTTTAATTGGCACACTCGGGTCTTCGGCTCTAAATTCTACAAGGACCAATTTACCACCAGGCTTTAATGCAGACCGCATGGACAAAGCCATTTCATAAGGAAAAGAAAATTCGTGGTAAACGTCCACCAATAAAATAATGTCAACCGTATTTTCAGGTAGCGCAACACTTTTTTCGGTGCTTAATACCGGTACAATGCGTGATAGTTTTTCTTGCTTAATTCTTGCATTTAAAAAAGCTATCATTTCCGGTTCCACATCCACTGCAAACACTTTACCATTCCCTACCATTTTTGAAAGTAAAGCACTATGATAGCCACTACCCGCGCCAATATCTGCAACAACCATTCCGGGTTTTACCGATAAATTTTTTAATAGTTGTGTCGTATTTTCTTCCATTTCGCGCTCTTCTCTTTCTAACCAATCAATTCCGTAATGACTCATCACATGAGCAATTTGCCTACCCATGTACCATTTATTGATGCCATTTGGATCACCTGGCTTTGTGGTATAACGTTCCTGCGCTTTTCCGTTGATTGCAAACAGCAAAGTCATAAAAAACAAGATATATGAAATAAATTTTTTCATGTAGTCTATAATTCAAGTAATGATATTGGCTATCAGCAAATTAGATAGCATTATTGCATACCAATCACTAAATTCTTGCTCAATTATAAATATACAATTAAACGATATCGTAAATTGATTTTTATATTTAAAATTGTATTTATATATAATATTTTGTATATTTAAATAAAAAAATTATGAAAAAGTTTTTTAACAACATGGAAGAACGTTTCGTTTTTCCGATTGGAAGAAGATCTTGGCAAGTTTTATCATTACTGGGACTAATTGTTCTAGCACTCAGTATTCTATATTTTGCCTTAAACTCTACCCCAACTTCAAGAGAAAGCGTTAGCGTAAGTAAAACTGAAGTAATAGGTGACAAAGTTGATACTACTACTGCAGTAGTCGAAACAACACCCGCTACTTGCTCGGAGCAAGATTATAAACTATGGTTAGATACGCTTAAAAGTGATTTACCTAACAGCGAATGGGTAAAATTAGGCGACTCAACAGAACCTTACCTAGAGTATGCTAAAGACGAATATGGATCTTATATTCAAGATAGTGAGGGTAATTTTCAAACATATCAAAAAAGAGATTTCAAAGCAAATACAGCTGCAATACCAAATGTTCTAGATATAATTTATAATAATAAAGGTTTTGATTCGACCAATTTTTGCGAAAAAATTGAGATCATAAAATATCTTCACTTTTTAAATAAAAAGACTGAAAAGAATTATTTAGAAAAAGAAGGCATTTTCTATTATGCAGCAGGTATTGCCGAACTGCCAACGGTAAATATGATAATTTTAGAAAAATCATTTACCTTAAAAACTGCCATTGAATTATCAGATAAAAAAATTAGCAACCAAGAAGAATTGAATGAAGCTTGGCGATATATTCGCTACTTATCAACAAATAGTGTTTCTGATAAACATGTTGATCTGGCAATAAGTACTATTAAGGCCCATAGTGAACTAAAGAAGAAAGAATATCCTTCCAATAAATATTTTGACATTGCTGAATTGGTTTTCAATTCTAATTTAAAAATTGAAGATTTAACGAATGCGATTGAAGACTTCAATAAAGAAATATCTTTTTACGATAGCAATGATTTATATAAATCTTTAAGAAAATTTCTAAAATTATATGAAGAAAAAGTTGAAAGAGCCGAAGAGAAAAAAGAAATGAAAAAAATCGAAAAAAGTTTACACAGAACACAGTCATTAACTTATGCTGCAGGTGCATTTTTAGCAATTGTTGCTATTGCATCCATATTGTTACTATTTTCAATTCAATCTCTATTAAAAAATCACGTGGGCAATAAGCCTGAATAGTATCTTTATTAAATAGCGAGGGATTTTACCCTCGCTATTTAATTTTTAAAATCATTAAATCAAGCGATATTCAGCACGATTTTCGTAATTTGTAATATGTCTAACTACAAATACGCCTCTCTTTTTAGGACACTTGGTTTACTTCCTTTTTTAATCATCTCTATTATTGCTAATGGGCAAGAAACCAATATAAAACCCAATATCATTTATATTTTAACCGACGACCTTGGTTATGGCGATGTAAGCGCTTATAATTACAAATCAAAAATTACTACTCCGTGGATAGATGCCTTAGCAAAAGAAGGTATGCTTTTTACAGATGCGCATTCTAATTCGTCGGTATGTACCCCAACCAGATATGGCATACTAACGGGTCAGTACGCTTGGAGAACCAGTTTAAAAAATGGCGTTTTATGGAGTTATGACAAACCGCTAATTACTCCTAATCAATTAACGGTAGCGCAATTATTAAAAAATAACGGATACCAAACAGCATGCATTGGAAAATGGCATTTAGGTTTAGACTGGGCTCAACAAACAAGTGGAGCAACTGATTTTACAAAACCAATTAACGGCGGGCCAACCCAAGTTGGATTTGATTATTTTTATGGCATTACGGCTTCACTAGATATCCCTCCCTATTTTTATATTGATGGTAATAAAATTACGGCTACCCGCATAGACAGCATTCAAGAACAAGGTGGGCAAGGGTTTTGGCGCGCTGGACCTATTGGTAACGATTTTAAACATCAAGATGTACTAGATACCTTTATAAGCAAATCTATTCAGTACATTAGCAAAGCTTCCAAACAAAAAGATCCATTTTTTTTATATTTGGCACTTGCCTCTCCGCATACGCCTATACTTCCTTTAACTAATTTTAAAAGTACAACAGCTACCAATGCCTATGGTGATTTTGTGAAAATGACAGACGCTAAAATTGGTGAAATACTTCAGTATTTAAAAGACAAAAACCTAGATAAAAACACAATGATTGTTTTTACCAGTGATAATGGATGTTCCCCCACTGCTAACTTTAAAGAATTACGTGAAAAAGGACATGACCCAAGTGCAGGTTTTAGAGGTACTAAAGCCGATATTTACGAGGGCGGGCACCGTGTTCCCTTTATTGTAAAATGGCCTGGTAAAATAAAAACAAACAGCATTAACAATACCACAATTTGTCTCACCGATTTTATGGCTACTTGCTCGGATTTACTCAATACAAATTTACAAAACAATGCGGGACAAGATAGCTATAGCCTACTTCCATTACTTACTCCATCCAAAAAAACGGCTTACCAAAGAACCAGCACTGTCCATCACTCTATAGACGGTTATTTTGCCATCAGAAAAGGAGATTGGAAACTAGCTTTTTGTAGAGGCTCAGGCGGATGGAGTGCACCAACCGAAAATCAGGCTACTAAAAATAATATGCCAGCTGTACAACTATATAATTTAAAAGAAGATCCTTCGGAACAAAATAATGTGCAAGCTAAATATCCAGAAATAGTGCGTGCTCTAACCGAGGAACTTGAAAAAATAAAAGCAAACAAGCTTTATTAAACTTGTTTGCTTAGTTGTTATTTCCCTTTCAAATACTTGTCCAACCAGCGGCCTTGTTCATATAACAAGTGCAACACGTTTTCTTTACCTCTGTAGCCATGCGCTTCATAAGGTAAGTATACAAAACGCACTGTGCCTCCATGCCCCTTAATGGCTGCATATAAACGCTCACTATTAATTGGGAATGTTCCGGTATTGTCATCCATTTCACCGTGGGTTAATAAAATTGGGGTTTTAATTTTATTCGCATGTGCAAATGGACTCATATCTAAATACAATTGAGGCGCTTGCCAAAAGGTACGGTCTTCATTTTGAAAACCAAATGGTGTAAGCGTTCTATTGTAAGCACCACTGCGCGCAATACCAGCTTTAAACAAATTAGAGTGCGCTAGTAAATTCGCTGTCATAAATGCACCATAACTATGTCCACCAACAGCCATTTTATTTCGGTCACTAACGCCCATACTCACGAGTTTGTCAATAGCCGCATTAGCATTTAAGATTAGCTGATTTACAAAATCATCATTAGGCTTCTTATCAGGAGAAGTAGCCACAATTGGCATTTCGGCATTATCCAATATCGCATAACCTTGAGTTACATAAAATACAGGAGATCCCCAGCTTAACAACGTGAATTTGTGTTGATTGCCTCTAATTTGGCTAGCATCGGCAGCGCTCGTAAACTCGCGCGGATAGGCCCAAAGCAAGGTAGGCAAAGGACCATCTTTTTCTTTGTTGTACCCTTTAGGTAAATACAAATCGCCGGTTAAGTCTACCCCATCTGCTCTTTTGTACTTAATTTTTTGCTTTGATACGCCTTCCATACTTGCATATGGATTGCTAAAATTAGTGATCGCAACAGAAGTGTTTGCCTGTAAAGATTTTAAGTAATAGTTAGGCACTTCTTTTTCAGTTTCTCTGCGGGTTATCATTTTTAAAGTAGAAGCGTCTAATACATCTACTACATATTCGAAACAATCTTCTTTACTACGCCAGATAATTTCGTTGGTTTTAGTATCTAAATTATACACAGATAAATAAGGCAAATCACCTTTATCAGAAGCACCTGTGGTATTGTTCATTAAAACAGAACGACCATTATTGACAGTAGCAATAACGTCTTTGCCAAATTTATTTTTTTGTGTTACAGGATTTCCTAGGTTGCTATAGGCATCCGTTAAACTTCTTTCGTATAAAGTGGTTAAACTACCCGCTTTATGGTTGTAAACACTTACTTTATAGCGCTGCTTGGTTCTTAAAACTTCTGTGACTAAGGCAAGTGTTTCATCTCCCCAGCTGATATTAGAATAACGTGCAGCTGTTTTAAATAATTCGCGAGGCGCCTCGGTAAATGGAGCACTAACAGCCATTACCGCATCATGAAAAGGCACTGCTTTTTTAATTAAACCGCTATCAAGTGGCATGGCATATACAATAGTAGCCGCTTCGTCATCTTTCCACTCAAAACCACGCGGTGCATTTTGTACGTTATCATACCCACTCGCTGTTCCTTCGGAAGAAGGCAAGTCAGCAATCTTTTTTACAAGTGTACCGTTTTTATCAAGCACTTGCATAGAGGATGCAAAACCTCCCGCAGTTACCAAATAAGAAAATGGTTTGTTTAAAGTTCTGGTAAGTATATAATTTTTATCTGGAGAAATACTGAAGCTATTCATTAAAGCAGGCGCTCCTATTTTTGTTTCTACCCCGCTTTTATTTTTTACGAGTTGGCTTTTTGCTAAAAATTCAAATACATACTCGTCATAAGGCGATTTAATTAAATCTTGATAGGTGACACTAGGAGCCGCTTTACCCAAATTTTCTTGAATAGTAGGACCCTTTGGTGTAACAGGTCTTTTAGCTAAATCGCTTGCCTTATTTACATTTACTTTATAAAGTAATGTTGCATCATTTTGCCACACCAAACCACCACC
>JBANFS010000028.1:0-21045 GCA_037975885.1 Bacteroidota bacterium | reverse complement strand
TATTTGGGACAGTTATAGTTCCATTTGCATTGGTAATGATTTGATCATATAGCAAGGTATTATCAAAACCCTTTATTTGAAACTTATAGTTTTGATTACCTTGAAAAGTCCAATTTTGATCTGAAATAGGTGAATTTAGAATAATTGGCGGAAGATCCGTTTTTTGACCTCGCGCACCATTATTGTCAAATAGTATATCAATCCTGGATGTAACAGGAGTTACTACATTATTAGAACCTCCTCCAAGATTATCTGGGCGAGTACTCCAACCCAATTCAATCTTGTTTAAATCAATTCGCGTATAAAAAGTTGGTGCAACCTGCTTAACTATTATAATTTTTTGATTCGGATCAGAACTAAAAGGATCATCTATAATATTATCGTTAAGATTGCCATCAATAATGTTTTGGAGTGTAAACCAGTGTCTAAATATCATGAAACTCCCCCAATCAATATTGTTTATACTTTCTTTGTATCCAAAAGCCAATGTTGGATAACTAGAAATCGAAAATTCAGGATCATTTAAATTAAATCCGATTAAAACATCCGTGTATTTATAACCCGATAATGCTGTGTAATTATATGATAAATGTTGTCCAAAACCAGGATCATCAACTACATCAACTAAATTGTCGCAACCATAATGAAGATTTTGTAATTTAGCCTGATCCGCAGCACTTAAAGAACTTATAGGAAATGCAACTTTTGTTTGGCTATATGTTACTGAGGTAATGTTTAGAAAAATAAACAAAAAACTAATGAACGTTATTTTTTTTAATCCGAACTTTAAACCCTCTTTTAATAACAACATAATTAATGTAAAATTTTCATAAAAATATGCTTGTTACATTGTGAATACTTTTCTTATTTTTATAATAAAAAAAAGTCTCTTATGAGTCGTAACCTAAGAATTCCTAGTAAAAATTCTATTGAAAAACTTAGCTTATTAATAATTTTATTAATATTTAATTTCAATGTAATTGGACAAAACTTTGAGTTAAAAAAAGTTTTATCCGACCATTATTATTACAATTGTATTAAAAACAATAATAATTTATATCTTAGTTCAAACAATGGGATCTACATTTTGGAAACCAATAAACAAGAAATCGAGCTATTTAACAAGAATATAAAAAATGCAATTAATGAGAATTTGAGAGAGATAAAATATACTGATTTGACATTTGACACTACATATAAAAAACTAATACCAGTTAGTTCTAGGACAAACAATATAATATCTCAAACTTTTGAAAATAAACTTTATATAATTTCAAAAGGAATTGTTTTCATTTTTGAACCAACCATTTATGATTTTCATTCAAATTTTAGTGTTAGATCCATTAGTGAGAATTATTTAGGCACATATGGGGGTATTTTTAAAAATGGTATTAAAATTGAAGATCCAAGTTACACAAATGGTCATATTAGAGAAATAGATAATAAAACATATATCTGTTTTGATGGATTAATTACCATAAATGAAATAAATAATGAGTTTATTAAGTATCAGTCTGTTGAAAACTACGAATTTAAAATTGGCACAAACACCTATGGAAAAATACATGACATAACAAAAATTTCAACTGATCTATTTTTAATCTTTACTGACAAAGGACTGTATAGATGGAATGCAAAAACAAATTCAATTGAATTAATCTATAAAAACAATTTCAGAAAAATTGAATTCATTGGAAAAGTAAATGACAAAATTTTCTTTTTTGATCAATTTAATATTTGCGAATATGATTGTTTAAAAAACAATTTAAAACAAGATTATAAATTTGATGAGCCAGTTTCTAAAATCATTTTTACTCAAAAAAAAGAAGATATAAATAGTATTTATGTTTTGCATGACAATAATGAAGTTTTCTTTTATAATTTGAATTACATTGATAATAAATTAGTTCTTAAAAAATTACTTTACAACAATAAGAATAAAAAATATCATTCATTAGGACTTCTAAATAACTATTTATTTCTTATAGGTGATTTAGGTGTTGATTTATATCAATTAACTTCAAATAAAATTGTTGAAAATGTAATTCAAGACGAAATGAATAAATTGGCTCAATTTAATAAAAATGATACCTTATTATTAGGAGGGGTACTTGGAACGTATTCAATAACAAAATCTTATATCAATAACTATATAGATTTTCATACCAATTCTTCTCTAATAGAAAAGAAAAACAGCTTAAATTATTTATCAATTATCATAATTATTACAATAGCAATGATTGCTATTGTAATCTTTTTTGTACAAAAAAGATTAAAAAGAAACCAAGTTGTAATCAACAAAAGTGAAGAAATAGAAAAAAATATTAAAGAATATATTGAAAATAATATTTCGCTTGTATCCATACAAAATATCCTAGAGAAATTTAATATTTCAAATACCGAACTTTATAAAATAATGAAAGAAAAGCCTGGTACATATATTAGAAATGTCAGATTACAAAAATTGAATACCCTTTTATCCCAAAATATTCCAATAGAAGAGATAAGTGAATTAACAGGATTTTCTATTAGTTATTTGAAAAAAATAAGATAAAATTTAAAATACGGTTAAACTTCTGTTTCTGTCCCTAAATATTTGAAACAGAAACCTTTAATTTTCTTAATTCAACCTCAATTTGAGCCGAACTCAACCCACCGAAGAGCACAAACCCTGTCACGAAAGTGACGGGGTTTTTATTTATGGAAGCGGTGTGAGCTTGCTCACAAACGCGGACATAGATAAAAACCCAACGAAATGCGTAGCATTTTGTTGAAAGGGTTTGGGTAAACCCACCCGTTAGGAAGACGGCGAAATGAAATGAAGCCGGCAATCCTGTTTAACAAACCCTACCCTCCATGCACATGCATTGTTTTAACTTCTGCAATAACACTGTGATAATATTTATACCAATGAGACTTTCCTAATTTTTTTGCCTCAATATGCTTTGGTTCACTCGCCCATGCACGAACGGCGTCCATGTCTTTCCAATAACTAATAAATGCCCCTCTTCCATTGTGCTTAAAACTTTCATAGCCTAAATAACCAGGCATTTGCTTTGCAAGCTCTAATGTCAAATCATCATAAGCTGCATATCCATCTAAATTATCTGACAAATAATAATTAAATATAGAAGCAATATAAGGAGGCTGGGGTGCTTCGTTGTTTTTCCAATGTATCATAGGAGTGTAAAATAATAAAAACTTCTGTCTATTTCAAATACACCCTTCTAACCCCAACAAACACCGGAATCAGCACAGAATAGCCAATAAAAAACGGAATAATCATACCAATTCGTCCGGCAGCCATAAATACAGCCATTAATAGCAACTGAAACCCAAGTCCATAAAACGATACCAGAAACATAAACCATTTAGGAAAAATGGTTGCATGCTGGGCATGTTGATCAATCTTATACACCAAATCATCAAAGGGTCTATACAAAACCCTAAAGAGCTTAAATAAAACATTAACGCTAGATTGGCTTTCTCCTACATAAGCCGTGGGTACTTGATCTTCAAAAATTTGACTGGTGATTTCACCGGCTGTTGTATGCCTAAAAATAACATGATAGTAATTATACACCGTCCCCTGCGTTTGCATGCACATATAAGCAAGTAGTGCCAACCATGTATTTGTACCAGTATATACCGCAATTGAAATAATAAGCGCAAAGTTTAAAAGGCTATCTAAGATAGAATCTAAATAGCGGCCACTATATGATGGCTCATTTTTAACTCTAGCCAATTGACCATCGGCGGCGTCTAGTATAGATTTTAAAATTAAAAAAAAGCCAGCCAACCAAAACTGCTCCTTTAACATATAAACAATAGCCAATATACCAGAAACGCCAAATAACAGGGTAATATGAATGGCTGTTACGCGCGTATTTTTAAGCGCTTCCGCAATCAATTTTGCTACAGGCCTTCCATAGTCTGAAACATCAACAAATTTATTCGCAACCCCTAGTTTAGACATGTAGCCACTTTAATAAGTTATAGAGAAATGTGTAAACATACGATTTAGTTATTGATGTTTTTGTATTTTCATATATATGGAATATAATAATCAACTCATCCCCACAAAGGATATCCCGCAGTACCAAGATATTCCTTTACAACGCGTTGAGCCGGCATATAAAAAAGTACTATGGTTTAATTGGACTATGGCCTATTTGTTCATCATAGCGCTTACTGTTCTCATTTTTATTGTAAACGATGAACTCCAAAAAGGTTGGATCATTGCCTTAGCAGCGCTCGTATTAGCAAGCAGTATCGCCCTTGTTATTGCCTCTATCGAAATTGGATTTAAAAACAGGTCTTGGGCCTTGAGAGATAAAGACATCATTTTTAAAAAAGGATGGCTATTTCAGAGCACACATATTGTTCCTTTTGCAAAAGTCCAACACTGCATCTTAAAAACTGGGCCTATTGGCCGCAGGTACAATCTTGCATCACTGCGTTTTATGACAGCAGCAAGCCATCAAAGAGATATTAGTATTAACGGTTTATCATTGGAAGACGCCGAAAAAATAAAGGAGCATGCAAGACAAGCAATTTGATTGGTATACGCCACAAAAACTTTCACCGTATGCATTTTTGTTTATCATAGGAAAAGTGATTAACCAATCATGGGCGTTTTTATTAATTTTTATTGGCGGAAAATTTCTAAAAAAAGAAAAAGGAATAGGTCATTTAGGCATGGGCTATTTTATCCTAATCATTATTTTGTTTATAGTAGTTGCATCTATCCCCTATGTGATTCAGTATTTAAGATTTAGAATATTTATAAAAGGAAACGATCTCATTGTATTAAAAGGGCTATTTACTAAAAAGGTAATTACAATACCCATTCATAAAATACAATCTGTAAACGCCGTGCAGGGTTATTTGAACCGTTTTACAGAAACCTGCGAATTAAAAATAGAAACTGCCGGAGATGAAGGCACTGAAGTAGAAATAAAAGCCATCGATGAAAAAAAAGCCTATGCCCTTCAGGAGCTATTAAAAAAAGCGCCAATAGCAGATGAAACCATAACTCCTCCAGAGCCTGAAACGATTTTAGGCATTAGGTTTTGGGATATTATCAAACTTTCATTATCAGAAAACCATGTCAAAACATTTTTACTAATACTCACCTATTTGCTAACAAAAATCGATGACATTAAAAATTTATTTGGCATCGATACAGCAAAAAAAATAAATGAAGAGGCTGATAAAATCGCTTATACCACCAATATCATACTAGCATTTACATTAACCGTACTTCTCATTACTTTTATTGTTTCATTTATTCGAGTGCTTATCCGCTACTACAATATGAAACTCAAAATTTCAGAAAAAGGTTTTGAAACACAGTGGGGATTTTTACAAACACAAAAAAAACTCCTCATCAAAGAAAACATTCAGCAAATTAGCTGGAAAAACAATTTAATGCAACGCATATTAGGGATTAAGATTTTACGTTTTTTTATGACTAGCGAAAAATCAAATAAGCCTAATCAGTGGATAAGAATCCCTGTTATGCAGGAGCGCTTACTTACACAAATAAGTCATATTTATCAGAACGTATGGCCATCAAAAGTTGCGGCATCTAATGGTATAGATGCTTCTTACAAATGGCGCAATACACTCATTTTTGTTACACCCCTATCCATTATAGCTGGCATCATTGTATATTTTAAGTCACCATGGCTTACACTTGTACCCCTAGCCGTATTTATTTACTTTGCAATTATTCATATCATTCTACAATACAACTATACATTTTGGTTTCATCAAAACAGCATTCAAATTTGTAAAGGAGTTTGGGGGCGCGAACAAACCATTCTAAATTTTAAAAACGTACAGCAGGTAGAAATAAAAACAAGCCCTTATTTAAGGTCACATAATTTATGTACGCTGGTACTACATTCGGCCGGCGATATTGTAAAACTACCCTACATCCCTGTAGCGCAGGCCAACTATATTTCCAACTGGTGTTTAGTTCAAATTGAGTTTGAACCTAATTTAAATGACCTATAAATTTACCCATGCCTTTACGCAATCTAAGCTTCATTAAACACTTTTTAACAACTGCCCTACTTATTGCCGGCATGCATTTTAATGCAAACGCGCAACCTGTGGCGCTCATTCCTGAACCACAAAAACTAGACTGGAAAAAAGGTGTGATAGATATTAGAGACATACATAATATTCTTATCAATGATAGTTCACTATTCCCACTAGCACAAACAATTCAAAAAATACTTTCTCCTCAAAAAATTCAAATTAGTTTTAACAAACCTAGATCATTAAAATACGTTGCGCTGGTATTAGATACAAACAACCAACCACAAAAATCGGAAGAAGCGTATTCGTTATCTGTAAAAGACAACAGCATCACAATCAATTCAAAATCTTTACACGGCATATTTAATGGCATTCAAACTTTACAACAATTATTAGTACAAAAGCCATTAGTAACACAGGTACAAATTACCGATTGGCCCGCATTTAAATGGCGCGGTTATATGGTAGACGCAGCCCGAAACTTCATGTCGCTTAATTTATTAAAGCAGCAAATAGATATCATGGCTGCTTATAAACTCAATGTTTTTCATTTTCATATCACAGAAGACATTGCTTGGCGTTTAGAAAGCAAAAAATATCCTGAGCTTACTAACCCAAAAAATATGCTTCGAAATGCAGGTAATTATTATTCAGTTGCAGACATGCAAATGCTTATTGCCTATTGTAATGAACGATTTATTACGCTCGTGCCGGAAATTGACATGCCAGGCCATAGCGCTGCATTTGAACGAGCTTTGGGTGTTAATATGCAAACAGAAAAAGGGAGTGCCATATGCAAAAATATTTTGGAAGAAATTTGTAACACATTGGATGTACCTATCATTCATATTGGTGGCGATGAAGTAAAAATAACCAACCCCAACTTTTTAATTGATATGGCTTCCGTAATCAGCAGCAAAGGCAAAAAAGTAGTGGCTTGGGATCCGGGCGGCAAGTTGCCAAAAGGCACTTATTTACAAATGTGGAATGGAAATATTAAGCCAAAACAAGATTTTCCAGCAATCGATTCTAGAAATTTATACCTCAACCACTTAGACCCGCTTGATGGTGTTGTATCTACTTTTAACCATCAAATTTGCGATACCAGCTATGGATCTGAAAATAAAATAGGTGCAACCCTTTGTTTATGGCCAGACAGACGAGTGGCCAATGAAGATGACATGATACGCATGAATGCCGTGTATCCTATTATGCTCAGTTTTGCAGAAAGATGTTGGAAGGGCGGCAATAATATCAACCCTGCAAGCCTTATTGTATTTGAAGATAAATTAATGTCGCACAAAAAAAGTTATTTCAAAAACTTGCCATTCCCATATGTGACGCATAGTAATATAGAGTGGCAACTAATTGGGCCTTATAAAAATAATGGCAATACTAGCACAGTATTTGCACCCGAAAAAGCTAGGTTTTTCGATACCGCAAAACATCAAAATACACTAACCTTAAAAGGTGGCACTATTTGGCTCAAACATTTTTGGCACCCTATGGTAAAGTCACATCTTCAAAACCCTTTGGATAGTACAACATGGTATGCCACTCGAAAATTTTGGAGTAATACCGATACCGTAAAAAATTACTGGATTGGGTTTAATAATATTTCCAGATCACCAGCTACCGATTCACCACCTGTAGGCGCCTGGGATAACAAAGGGAGCACAGTATGGGTTAATGGCATAACAATTGATCCACCTGTTTGGGTAAGAGGAGGTCAAAAAGGGAATTCAGAAACACCTTTAATAGATGAAGGTTACGAATACCGCCCCCCTACAAAAATTAGGGTGCACAAGGGCTGGAACACCGTTCTCATTAAAGCGCCCGTAGCATCCACTAAAAGTGAATGGCAAAACCCAGTAAAATGGATGTTTACATTTGTTGAACTGGAGTAAGAACCTAACAATTTTTATTGATATTTGTACATATGAATACCAAAGTACAAACCCCCATTATGCCCACCCTATTTGCGGGGCTTTATTTACTCGTACACTTTATTCCAGATTTAGATGCAGCCGACGTTATGGGGCCGCAATGGCTTTATACAGGCATTATTGATGCACTGGGTATCCTATTTATATTCATACACCGTCAGTATTGTGCGCCTGCAATACAAGGCATTTTCAAATACAAGTTTACGCTTGTATTTAGTTTTTTGGTGGCATGGGCGTCACTCTCCTATTTTTATGCCATTAACCCCACCGAAACGCTGGTTACTGGCGCAAGGCTCATTACTACTTTTTTAGTTTTTATCGTTCTCTCTATTTTATTTTACAAGCAACCGCTTCCTGCATTATTAACGGGCATTTCTGTGATCATGGCTTTTGTATTACTCTATGATTCACTCGTTTTATTAAAAACATTTTCGAGCAACCTCACCACCATGAGCCTCGATGAAAATATTATTGCATTAAGAGGTAACCACGGTAATAAAAACGTAATGGCAGCAGCCCTGCTTATTAAATTCCCATTTGTACTTTGGCTCATCATCAACAATAAATTAGTCGGTAAAATACTAGCAGCTTTTGTACTTATTATGGGCGTTTCAGGCCTTCTTATATTGAATACTAGGTCTACCTATGTGGGGCTGCTGATTATTACAATCATTTTTATTGCCACCACTATTTACTTTAAAAGCAAGGAAAACAAAAAGGCCATATTTACACAAATTGCCTATTTAATTATTCCAGTAATTATTGGATACTTTATTGCCAATATGTTTTTAGGCACGGCTGTTCAAATGCAAGATAGTCAGGGCGGATATGGTACCGTTACCAAAAGAATTGGTGACATCACAGTTGCCAGTGAAGAAAACAGCCGTTTACGGTTATGGAAAAACGCCATCGACTATTCTATCCATCATCCACTCATTGGGTGTGGTTATGGCAACTGGAAACTGGCGTCTATTCCTTACGAAATATTTCATACCACCGAATTATTTGTGCCCTACCATGCTCACAACGATTTTTTTGAAATGTTTGCCGACCTTGGCGTATTAGGTGGACTTAGTTTTGCACTCTTATTTTTACTAGTACCCATCATTACTTTTAGCATTTGGAAAAACAAGTCATTTAATAATTTACACCTAGCAGCAACCATCTTATTTATGGCGGTTACTTGTTATGCGGTAGATGCCTTTTTAAATTTCCCTGCTGAGCGCACCGCCATGCAATCTATACTAGCTATTGCAGCTGCATTAATTTGCATCCCTATAAGCTATCAACAAGAAAATGTGAATGTGCGCAAATCACTAATGGGCTTATTTTTTAGTGTAGCACTTATTGGCATCATTCCTAGCATTTACGTTCATAAATTAACTTACGACTCTTTAAAAATTCAAAAATATGTAATGGGTGAAGTAAATGCTGATCCCGTAATGAAAACCGAAGACGTAGAAAAATTACCGTCTATTCCAAATATGTCTTCTTCTACCCTGCCATTAAAAGCAATGATAGCGAGATATTACATTAGGGATAAAAATTATGATAAGGCATTAGCACTACTAAAAGAAAGCGATAACGTAAATCCTTATTTATATTATAACGACTTTTTAAGAACTGCTATTTATGCTGCTAAAAATAATTTTGACAGTGCACTATATAGTGGCAAAAGAGCATTTTACAATTGGCCCAACGCTACCAGCTACTATAAAAATTTAATTTTTGCAGCATCCAAAAAGAAAGACAGCGCCGAAATTAAAAAAGCATTTAATTTAATTGTAAATCATTTTAATACGCCATTTACTTGGAACAACTATTTACTAGGCATGTATGAAGTAAAAGGAACGGCAGATGCTAACCTTAACAGTATGCTAGACAGCGCCATTAAAATGTTCCCCAACGATCTTGCAACATTTAGTCAAACAAAAGGGCTCTTTAGCAGAACCTTAAAAGACGCCAACAATAAAAACGTTAATGACTATACCACAGAAGGGATTCAAGCGTTTCAGAAAGGGCAATATGCAAAAGCAGCAAGTTGCTATGCGAGTGCATTTAAATTAGACCCTACCAATTATACCCACGTCGAAAATGTGGGTATCTGCTATTATACCGCTCAAAAATTTGCAGACGCCATAGATTATTTTAAAAAGTCTATAGCAGTAGGCAGTTCTACTACCGGCAAGTCGGAATATTATTTAGGTATGAGTTATTTAATGAGCGGTAAAAAAATAGAAGCTTGTAACGCCTTACAACTTGCGAGTGCTAAAAAATATCCAGACGCTGCGGCAGCTATTACAAATAATTGCAAGTAATTTTTAATCGATTAGACATAAAAAAGGCGGCACTTTTAGTGCCGCCTTTTTATTTATTGGTAACTTATACATTACGCTAAATCAAAACGATCTAAGTTCATTACTTTGTTCCAAGCGGCAACAAAATCGTGAACAAATTTTTCTTTTGCATCATCACAAGCATATACTTCTGCAAGTGCACGTAATTCTGTGTTAGAACCAAATACAAGGTCTACTCTAGTAGCTGTCCATTTAGCAGCACCTGTAGCTCTATCTGTTCCTTCAAATGAATTTTGTCCTGTTGCTTTCCAAGTAGTGTTGTAATCAATTAAGTTGGTAAAGAAATCGTTGGTTAATACACCTGGTCGATTTGTAAACACACCATGATTTGATTCATCAAAATTGGTTTTTAGTACACGCATACCACCTATAAGCACTGTCATTTCAGGTGCTGTAAGATTTAGTAAATGTGATTTGTCAATTAACATTTCTTCTGCAGAAATAAGTGTTTTAGGCTTGATGTAGTTACGGAAACCATCTGCTGCAGGCTCTAATACGCCAAATGATGCAACATCTGTTTGCTCTTCGGTAGCATCTGTTCTACCAGGTGTAAATGGAACTGTAACATTGTAACCACCATCTTTAGCAGCTTTTTCAATTGCAGCCGCACCAGCAAGTACAATTACATCTGCAATAGATACTTGTTTACCACCCGTTGCACCCGCATTAAATTCTTGTTGAATTGCAGTTAGTTTATCTAAAACTTTAGATAATTGTGCAGGGTTGTTTACTGCCCAATATTTTTGAGGAGCTAAACGAATTCTTGCACCATTGGCACCTCCTCTTTTATCTGTACCTCTAAATGTAGATGCAGAAGCCCAAGCGGTAGATACTAATTCAGAAACAGTTAATCCTGAAGATAATATTGTAGCTTTTAACTGTGCAATATCAGCAGCATCAATAAGTGTATGATTTACTTCAGGCACTGGATCTTGCCAAATTAAAACTTCGGCAGGCACTTCTGATCCCACGTATCTAGCACGAGGACCCATATCACGGTGTGTTAATTTAAACCAAGCTCTAGCAAATGCATCCGCAAACTGATCCGGATTTTCATAAAATCTTTTTGAAATTGGTGCATAGACAGGATCCAATATTAAGGCTAAGTCGGTGGTTAGCATTGTTGGAGCATGTGACAATGATGGATCATGTGCATCAGGCACAGTTCCAGCACCACCACCATTTTTAGGCTTCCACTGATGTGCGCCAGCAGGACTTTTTACAAGCTCCCACTCATATTTAAATAAGTTTTCGAAGTAATTATTACTCCATTTAGTAGGCGTAGTAGTCCAAGCGCCTTCTAAACCTGAAGTAATTGTATGAGCACCACTACCCGTTCCAAATGTATTTTTCCAACCTGTACCTTGCTCTTCAATACTTGCACCTGCAGGTTCTTTACCTACATATTTTCCTGGATCAGCAGCACCATGTGTTTTACCAAATGTGTGACCTCCGGCAATAAGGGCAACGGTTTCTTCATCATTCATGGCCATACGCGCAAATGTTTCTCTGATATCTTTTGCAGAAGCAATAGGATCAGGATTGCCGTTAGGACCTTCTGGATTTACATAAATTAAACCCATTTGTACCGCAGCCAATGGATTTTCTAACTCTCTATCGCCACTGTATCGCTTATCACCTAACCACTCACGCTCTGAACCCCAATACACGTCTTCGTGTGGCTCCCAAACATCTTCTCTTCCACCTGCAAAACCAAAAGTTTTGAAGCCCATAGATTCTAATGCACAGTTACCTGTAAGAATCATTAAATCACCCCATGATAATTTTTTACCGTACTTCTTTTTAATTGGCCATAAAAGTAAACGCGCCTTGTCAAGGTTGGTATTATCAGGCCAGCTATTAAGTGGTGCAAAACGTAACATACCTGATCCACCACCGCCTCTACCATCGGTAGTACGGTATGTACCAGCACTATGCCATGCCATTCTAATAAAGAATGGACCGTAATGACCATAATCGGCAGGCCACCAATCTTGAGAATTGGTCATTAAATCAATAATGTCTTGCTTAACAGCCTTTAAGTCTAATGTTTTAAATTCAGAAACATAGTTAAAAGTCGAATCCATAGGATTTGACTTTTCAGTGTGCTGACGCAAAATATTTAATCGTAGCTGATTAGGCCACCAATCTGTGTTTCTTGTTCCACTACCTGCACTTCCTAGTTTAGCGGTAGCGCTAGCAACCGTTGCTCCTGTGTAAGGGCATTTTCCTTCTGTGTTTGTATTTTCCATAGTCATCAATTTTATTCGTTGAATTGCAAAACTAAATCATTAAAACACCAAATTTGTCAATTTGTTGTCATGATTATCAGCAAATTATCCATACTATTTGGGTGAATTATTGGATGATAGCCGAAGGCCTTTTTTCGGAACCCGTCTGCTTGGTTAAATCATCGCCTAATGCCTGTCTGTAGCTATCTGCAATAACTGTTAAGGAGGCAACTACTGCAGGATTATGCTTAGCCACATCCAGTGTTTCACCAGGATCTGAAGATAAGTCGTACAAGGCCATGGGCACAGGCACAGAAGCGTATTTACCCGGAAAACCATCTTTACCCATATCGGTGATTTTATAGGTTTGAGACTGATGCGGAAATACCAATTTCCATTTACCTTGTCTAACGGCCTTTAGGCTATTGTTGTCATAATAATAAACAAAATGATTGCGGGGGTTAGCCTCAGGCTCCTGTTTTAGCAAAGACAAAATAGTTACGCCATCAATTTTGTTTTTAGGCAAATTACTTTTTGTGAGTGCCGCAATGGTAGGAAGTACATCCATGGTAGCCGCCAAATTATTACAAACTGTTCCTGGCGCAATGACACCCGGATAGCTCATGATACAAGGTACTTTAACGCCACCATCCCATGCAGAGCCTTTACCCTCACGGAGTCCGCCACTGCTGCCTGCATGGTTGCCAAATGTTAACCATGGGCCGTTATCACTGGTAAAAATAATAAGTGTGTTTTTAGTTAATCCATTTTTATCAAGCGCCTTCATTACTTCTCCAATAGACCAATCTATTTCCAACATTAAATCGCCAAATAATCCTGCGCCACTTTTGTTTTTAAATTTACTAGACACCGCAATAGGTACGTGTGGCATAGAGTGAGCGAGATATAAAAAGAAGGGCTTGTTTTTATTGTTACCAATAAATTTTACGGCTCGCTCTGTGTAAAGCGTTGTAAGCTGAGCTTGATCTTCTAAATTATTAATAGGCATCACTGGATTAAATCCGTCAAGTAATTGAAGCGTTGGATATTTAGATTTTTTATCGGCTGTATCGGTAATTGGTTTTCCATCATAACCTACCGGCCACATGTCATTAGAATAAGGAAGTCCTAAATATTCATCAAAGCCATAGGAAGTGGGTAAATAAGGTGCTTTGGCACCCAAATGCCATTTACCAATCATCCCAGTTCTATATCCTTTTTGTTTTAAAATTGAAGCAATGGTTTCCTCCTTTAGATTTAAAGCCACTTTTGACCAAGGCATAAGTGCACCTGAAATGCCAACTCGGTTTGGATAGCATCCAGTTAAAAGAGCCGCTCTAGAAGCGCTACAAACAGCCTGCGCCGCATAAAAGTTGGTGAAGCGAATACCGCTAGCAGCTAACTTATTTAAATTGGGTGTGTGGTATGGATAACCCCCATAACTTTCAGGATCACCATATCCCATGTCGTCCATAAATATGAGTACAACATTAGGGGATGTGATTTGGGTTAGTTTGGTTTGCCCACTTACAATTAGCATTGTTAAAAGGCAACAAAAAGTTAGAAAATATTTCATATGCTTGTTGTTTGCTACTATAATAATAGTCAAAAAAATAGCCCCAACCATAAAAATTGGGGCTATTCGTTTATCAGCGATAAGAATCATTTATTTTTTGACAATTCGTAAGAAAACAACCACTTCATTATGTGTTAAATCAGTGTTTAGTATCACTTCCTGACGTTTACCAAACTTATCAGTAATAATCATGACTGCCGTGTTTGGAGGGTCAAATCCTAAGTTTTCAGCAACAAATACAAGCTGGTTGTTACTTGGATTGCTACTCACCCTTAATTTGAATTTAATAGGACTTTTAACATTAAGCTCCTGCCTATCTACTACTAACCTGTTATTATAAATGATAGAAACTGAATCCTTATCATGAATACCACTATCATAAATTTCAACATTAACCGAATCTGCTTCGGTATATATTAGAATTGGCTTTTTATTGATACGCTTGGTTAAATAATTAACAATGCGCTCCTGCTCAGTTTTAAGTTTTGCTAATGAATCAAGCGCCTTAATTATTTCTTCCTTTGTAATGGCATCTTCTTCTTCAACAGCAGGAGCTATAGGAGCTTTGATGACAACTGCTGATTTTTCCTTAACCACCACAGGCTTGGCTTTTACTGTATCAGCTTTGGGCTTAACAACCACCACAGGCTTAGCTTTTACTGTATCAGCTTTGGGTTTAACAACCACCACAGGCTTAGCTTTTACTGTATCAACCTTTGGTTTTATAACCACAACAGGCTTAGCTTTTACTGTATCGACCTTTGGTTTAACAACCACAACAGGTTTAGCTTTTACAACAACTGGCTTGATTTTAACTGAATCCGTTATTTTGTTTTTAACTTTTGCCAGCTTTTTAGGCATCACATCAGTCACTGCTAATGAAGATAAAACCTTGTGAGACTTTTCGTTTATTGTTTTATGTAAAACATCCCAGGTTGTATTTTTTTGTTCAGTCACCAAAAGTTCAGAACGCCTGTTAACCACTTGAGACGATTTATTATACTTATCATTTCCACAATCCATAACAAAATAAGCCTTACCATAATGACTACTTATTATTTTGGATTTAGGCACACCACGTTTTTTCAAATAAGCTACTACAGCATTAGAACGTTTTAATGAAAGCTTTTTATTGTAAGCCAAATTACCTTTACAATCTGTAAATGATCCAATACTTACTTGTAGTGTAGGATTATTTGCAAGCACTTCAACAAGTGAATCAAGCACATAAATATCTTTCTTATCTAAAGCAAATTTATTAAAGGCATAGTGAACCCTGAACTCGTTTGGAATTGCTAGAGCTTTTAAAGAATCAGCTGCTCGCTTTTGCAAATAAGCTAAAAATAAATTATTAAGCTTAGTAACTGAATCTGTAAACTGAACAATACTTTGACCAATTATACCGATATTCTTGGCAACTGAAGAACGAATAGTTTGCGTATTGACACTATCAATTAACTTCATTTTACCAAAATAATCTATATAAATATCATATTCACGATTAGGACGAAGCTTAAAATTATAAGTGCTGTTATTAGAAGTAACAGCCGAATCAATGAAACCTGCTTCACCCCTACGCTTTAGATATAATTTTGTAGAAGGAATAAGCGATGCATCAGATGTAAATGAAACTTTTCCAGTTACAGTGTAAATAACTTCATTGAAGCTTGCACTATAAATATCATCCGTTCCTAAACGATCAGAACTAAAATAGAAATAATTAGGATTTTGAGTTGCCCCAAAACCAAAATCATCATTTTTTGAATTGATAGGATAAGTTAAAGATTGAACTTTCAAATTAGCACTAGCAAATGGAGCATTCACTTTATAGATATCCAATCCTCCTAAACCAGGTCTTCCATTAGAACTAAAAAACAAATCTCCAGTAGCTGAAAAACTTGGGAAAACCTCGTCTCCATTTGTGTTAAGACCAACAAGCTTTATTGGGTGTGACCAACCTGAACTATCCTTTGTTGAATAATACAAATCATAATTGTTGGTTGCGTCAAGATTAGAACTAAAAATCAAATATTTCCCAGTAGGGTCTACTGCTGGATGCATATATGAATAAGAATCAACACCCAAATTAATTTTCTGTATATTTTGCAAAACACCATCTACTAAATCTGCTTGTGCAATAAATAGTGTTTTTGTTTTATCTTTTTTTGAAACTTCTTTTTTATGGTTAACTGTAAGGAAATATTTATTTAGCGCCGGCGCATAAACAATATTTGAGACGTTGTAGTATTTACTTACACTTGCGCCTAAAATAGGCATTCCTTGAATCGTTGTTTTATTATCACCCTTAGTACTAGATCTAGGAAGCCTAGTTAATAAATACTTATCACTTCCCTCAAAACTTAATGCCAAATTTTTAGCCGAAGACTTACCAGTGATTTCTGTTTCTTTTTCGGATGGCACAGCAACACCTTTTATCAAACTTGTATCTGCAACTCTTCTAATAAGAAACAAACTTGCACCATCAATAGCAGAAATTTTAGAAGGATTTCGTAGTTTGGGAACATTAGATACCCATGTAAATGAGTTATTAATAATGTTAGGAGAAAACTCTTTGTTTGAACTAGTATTTACATTCAAATACTGCACTGAATAATCCAATGAATCTTGCAAATAATGATTCAGCTGCTGATAGCCCAGCATCTTTGATTGGTAATTTGGCAGACCTGCAAGTGATGCACTTGCCTTCGCATAATCACCAAACATAGCATATACCTCAGAGATTCTAAATTGCTCGATTTCTGATAAAACAGTTCCTAATTGAGCTAATTTTTCATAATAAAATTTGGCCAGTTTGTAAGAACGCATATTCCAATAACAATCTGCTAGCATAGAAATAGCCTCTCCATTACGAGCCTCAAACTTATTTGCGATAATGGCATTCAACTGAATTGAAGCATTTTTGTATTGCTTATTTGCATAAGCAGTCTTCGCTTTTATAAATTTAGGGTCAACCCTCTCTGATTGCGCTATTGCAAGTGCAGAAGTAAAAAGTAATATGGCAAATAAATAACTACGAATCATAACTCAATTCAAATTAATTTAATAATATCTTGGTGAAGCAACACGACCTTCTTGCTTAGATCCAAATTCATAACGTAACATAAATTCATGAGACCCTCTATTATAACTAACGAGTCTAGCATTTGAATAATCGTATGCATACCCCATTCTTAGTTGAGGCGATAATTGCAATTCTAGCATTCCTAAAATAGCATCCTCAGTTCTATAACTTACGCCCGCACCAAATACACCTCCAAACCATGCATTCATATTAATATCATATTGCACTGGGGCACCACTCACCACTTTTACAAGAAGTGAAGGCTTAAGTTTTACATACTCAGATGCATCTACAATGTATCCGGTATTTAAAAAATAATGACCATTTTTACCTGCAGAAGTAACATCAGCTTTCCCTTGCGCATTTAATTTAGTAGTTAATAGTGATGGAGAAGATAAACCTATATACCACTTTTCTCTGGCATATAGCATTCCAAAACCTGCAGCTGGTAAAAATCCATTTACGTTTTGCTGTAAAACTGGATCACCACTCTGAAAAGAATTAGATTGGGTAAAATTTGCTTGATAATTTAAAATCCCAAAACTCATACCAATAGATAAATATGATTTTTTAAAGGGGACTCTATAAGAATATAAAGCATTTGCACCAGTTGTTTTTTCAATACCGATTCTGTTAGAATACACTTGTACGCCAAGACCTACATTTGAGTTTTCTTTTCTTACATCATAAGATAGCGAACCAAAAACAGGTGCACCAGGCATGGATACCCACTGGTTTCTGATTAAGAAATTAAGATTCCCCACTTCCCTATTACCTGCGTAAGCTGGATTTACATTGAGCATATTAAACATATACTGTGAAACCAACGACTGTTCCTGCGCTTTTGCTACATGCAACCCAATAAATTGAGCAGCAAGAAAGGCAAAACATAACTTAATTATAAATACTTTTTTCATTATAAAAATTTATCAGAATTGAATTATCGTTTTAGTGTTAAATATCCCTTGCGGAATTCTTTTACTCCTGTTACCCTATCAACAATTTCGATAAAGTAGAAATAAGTACCCTCCGCTAAGTCTTGACCTAAGAAACTACCAGTTCCCCTTCCAACAAAATTGTTTTGATAATCAGAATTTGCAAAAACACGCTGACCCCACCTATTCACAATTTCAACTTTCAATTGCTTATTAGATGGTTTAACAATAATCCATTGATCATTTTTACCATCCTGGTTTGGAGTTATAACATCAGAAATAAATAAACTAACAGCAGGAACAACAAACGAAGTACTTGCAGGTGAACCAAAAGTTCCGTAAGGACTTAGTGCAAACGCAGTAACATTGTTTGTTAAAGTGCCAGAATATGTTTGAGGCAATACCTGCAATCTTAAAACTACAGTTTCAGATTTATTGGCACCTAATTTACTTGCTGGCAATAACAAATTAGTTACCGAACTACCATTAAAAGTAGTTGATGCAACTAAAGTGCCTGTAGCAGTTACACCGATAACTTTATAAGTTGAAGGACTAGTAAATACAACAGATAAATTATCAATCAACTGAATTGAATCTAGCGTAACAGATAAATTATTGGTAAGGGTAAAAGTGAAATCCATGGTATAAGTACCATCTGGCTGTAAGGTTAATGCAGATGCTCTTTTCTGAACTGCCATTACAGTTGCTGGGGCTAAAATTGTTACAGTATCGTAAACACATCCAGAAGACTCTAACCCTGTTGCAATATCAACAGCTTTAACACACCAAATATAAACACCCGGTGTTGATGGTAAAACTGGGGCTACATCTGTACAGTTAATACCTGATGCATTACACCACCTTGGCCTACTTCCATTTGTGATTCCAATTACAAGGGAACTGATATTAGATGGGTTATTAATAGCACCAACTATATAAGTGTTTGACTTAACTGTTATACTTGGTAAAATTGTAACTGTGTATGGAACACGCGGACCTTCAATTCCATTAATAGTCTGACTTACGTAGAAGGTATAAACCCCTACTATTGTTGGAAGTGGTTGGACACTTGATGCTGTTCCTCCTGTAGCAACGCTATAAAAATTTAGAGTTGCGCCAGGATTTGGAGAAATTAATCCACTTGTATTTGAAGGATTTGAAGGATTTCCAATTACATAACTACCAGGAGTTGTACTTGGGGCTGCAGGCTTAACCGTTAAGCTTGCCGTTGTTGTTGCAGAAGTATAATTCTCTGTTTCGACTTGAGCAACTGTAATCGTTGTGACACCAACACCAGTTAAAGTGACAGTATTTGAATTGACAGTTGCAATGTTTGCATTGACAATAGAATATGTAATTGATCCAGTACTTGTACTGGTAGCATTAATTGTAAAATTAGGATCTCCCATCGTTTTTACAATATCAACTAACGAAACAACAGGCGCTAATTTATTAATCGTAAATACATAAGGAGCAGATGTTGCACCATTATATGTTCCATCAGAAGCTAATGTTGCAATTACTTGATAGGTACCTGCGTTTGTTGGAGGCGTTGCACTTGGGCCATACGTTGTAGATCCTGTACCAACATAACTATACGTAACAGCACCCGTAGATCCTGTTTTGGTATTTGTTGCAGGGCCTTGTGCAGAGCCGTTAAATGTATAAGTAGTTGCACCTGTTACAGTAATAGTTGAACCTGCAGCTGTAATGGTAAATGAATATGGAGCAGAAGTTGCACCTGTGTAGTTAGCATCGGCAGCTAAAGTTGCAATAACCTCATAAGTACCTACATTGCTTGGAGCCGTGGCACTTGGACCATAGGTTGTTGACCCTGTACCAACATAACTATACGTAACAGCACCCGTAGATCCTGTTTTCGTATTTGTTGCAGGGCCTTGTGCAGAGCCGTTAAATGTATAAGTAGTTGCACCTGTTACAGTAATGGTTGAACTAGCAGCTGTAATGGTAAATGAATATGGAGCAGAAGTTGCACCTGTGTAGTTTGCATCGGCTGCTAAAGTTGCAATAACCTCATAAGTACCTACATTGCTTGGAGCCGTGGCACTTGGACCATAGGTTGTTGACCCTGTACCAACATAACTATACGTAACAGCACCCGTAGATCCTGTTTTGGTATTTGTTGCAGGGCCTTGTGCAGAGCCGTTAAATGTATAAGTAGTTGCACCTGTTACAGTAATGGTTGAACTAGCAGCTGTAATGGTAAATGAATATGGAGCAGAAGTTGCACCTGTGTAGTTTGCATCGGCTGCTAATGTTGCAATCACCTCATATGTACCTACACCAGTTGGCGGTGTAGCACTAGGACCATAGGTTGTTGACCCTGTACCAACATAACTATACGTAACAGCACCCGTAGATCCTGTTTTCGTATTTGTTGCAGGGCCTTGTGGCGTATTATTAAATGTATATGTAGTTGCACCTGTCACAGTAATGGTTGAACTAGCAGCTGTAATGGTAAATGCATATGGAGCAGATGTTGCACCACTGTAATTAGCATCGGCAGCAAGTGTTGCAATCACCTGATAAGTACCTACATTAGTTGGAGCAGTTGCACTTGGACCATACGTTGTTGACCCTGTACCAGCATAACTATAGGTAACAGCACCAGTAGATCCAGTTTTGGTATTTGTGTTAGGACCTTGAGGGCTTGCATTATATGTATATGTAGTTAACCCTGTTACAGTAATAGTTGAACTAGCAGCTGTAATGGTAAATGCATATGGAGCAGATGTTGCACCTGTGTAATTAGCATCGGCAGCAAGTGTTGCAATAACCTGGTATGTACCTACATTAGTTGGAGCAGTTGCACTTGGACCATACGTTGTTGACCCTGTACCAGCATAACT
>JBANFS010000027.1:0-23731 GCA_037975885.1 Bacteroidota bacterium | reverse complement strand
CTTATGCAGCAACAACAGCCTTTTTGGCTAATTTGCTCTTTAAGTTTGCAGCTTTGTTTTTGTGGATAATACCACGCTTAGCAAGTTTATCAATCATCGAAATGACGTTTGGTAATCCTTCTGTGTAAGCTTTGGTATCTGAGCTAGCTTTAAGTTCACGAACTGCATTACGGGTAGTTTTACCATAGTAACGGTTACGCTCGCGACGCTTAGCCGCTTGTCTCACATCTTTTTTAGTAGCTGAATGGTTTGCCATGTTCTAATTATTTTTCAGGACGGCAAAGGTAAGGCCTAGAGCTGAAAGTTTGAAATTTTATTCAAAAAAAACATCGATTTCCTTAATTTTCAATGAAATTACCCCTTTTTTTCTCCTTTTTATGACCGATATTTGCTCGGCAATTTGATAAATTAGACGCCTAAGACTATCACATGAAGGATTTTTCTTATATAACCAATTCGCATCCAGCTTTCATAGAAGAGACCTATAAAGCATTTGTACAAGATCCAAGTTCTGTAGATCCAGACTTGAAAAAGTTTTTTGAAGGCTTTGATTTTGCCGTTTCTAATGGGCATGCAGGCACTGGAGCATCTACAGTTGCAACTACTGCTTCTTCAACAAGTAGTTCAGATATCGATTGGCAAAAAGAAATTAATGTGTACCGCCTTATTTTGGGCTATCGAAATAGAGGGCACTTATTGGCGTTAACTAACCCAATTAGACCGCGTAAAGACAGACAAGCCAATTTAGATTTATCTTATTTTGGATTATCTGATTCGGATTTGTCACAAACTTTTCAAGCAGGAAAATTTGTTGGACTTGGTGCTACTACTTTAAAAAATATTTTAACGCATTTACAAACCTGCTACACTTCAAGTGTTGGTGCAGAGTTTAAATACATCAGCAATAAAGAAAAAGTTTCGTTTTTGATTGCAGAAATGGAAACCAACTTTAAAGCGCCTATTCATTTAGATAAAAAGAAACACATCCTTGAAAAATTAAATCAAGGTGTAATTTTTGAAAAGTTTTTACATACCAAATACATTGGTCAAAAAAGATTTTCATTAGAAGGTGGAGAGAGTACGATTGCTGCGCTAGATGCTATCATTAATACTGCTGCATCACATGATGTTCAGGAAGTAGTAATTGGTATGGCACACCGTGGTCGTTTAAACGTGCTTGCCAATATCATGGGCAAAACTTATGAGCAAATATTTAGTGAGTTTGAAGGAACCGCTATTATTGATCAAACCATGGGTAGCGGCGACGTTAAATACCATATGGGTTATGGTTCAGAAATTACAACACCTGATCAGAAAAAGATTCATTTAAAATTAGTACCGAACCCTTCACACCTCGAAGCGGTAGATCCAGTAGTACTTGGTTTTGCAAGAGCAAAAGCAGACGTGCTAGATCAAAGTGCTTTTGATAAATACTTGCCAATACTTATTCATGGCGATGCTTCTGTTGCAGGACAGGGTATTGTGTATGAAGTACTTCAAATGAGTAACCTACGTGGTTATCATACAGGTGGTACCATCCATTTTGTAATCAACAACCAAATTGGTTTTACTACAGATTTTGATGATGCAAGAAGTGCTGATTACTGCACATCGGTTGCTGCCATGGTGCAAGCGCCTGTTTTACACGTAAATGGTGATGATGCCGAAGCAGTTGTTAAGTGTGCCGAAATTGCAACACGTTACCGTCAAAAATTTAATTCGGATATTTTTATTGATATGGTGTGTTACCGTAGACACGGACACAATGAGGGTGACGATCCTAAGTATACACAACCTCAACTGTATGCATTAATTGATAAGCATCAAAATCCGAGAGAAACGTATACTCAGTTTTTAATCCAAAATGGAGAGCCAGAAGCGCAGGCTTTAGCTAAGGAAATGGAAAAGAAGTTCTGGGCAGATTTGCAAGAGCGCCTAGATGAGGTAAAACAAAACCCACTTCCTTACAAATACCAAGCGCCGGAGCTTGCTTGGCAAAATATGGGTAAAGCAACAGAGGCAGATTTTCAATCTTCACCTAAAACTGCGATTACTCAAGACAGATTTAATTTATTGTTTGAGCGTTTAATGCAATTCCCGCAAGATTTTAAACCACTTAAAAAAGTGGAAAAATTATTGCAGGAAAAAATCAAGCTCATGGAAGCCGAGCAAAAAGTAGATTGGGCCACTGCCGAATTAATGGCATATGGTTCACTCCTTATTGAAGGCAATATTGTTCGTATGAGTGGGCAGGATGTGCAACGTGGTACATTTAGCCACCGTCACGCTGTAATCCGTGATGAGCAAACAAACAAGGGTCACAATAGGCTCAATCATTTTACAGAAGGTCAAGAAAAATTCAGAATTTATAACTCATTGTTAAGTGAATATGGTGTTCTTGGATTTGAATATGGTTATGCCATGGCAAACCCGAACGCACTTGTTATTTGGGAAGCACAGTTTGGTGATTTCTGCAATGGCGCGCAAACCATGATTGATCAGTTTATAGTAGCCGGTGAGCAAAAATGGCAACGTCAAAATGGACTTGTTATGTTGTTGCCGCATGGTTATGAAGGGCAAGGTCCTGAGCATAGTAGTGCGCGTTTAGAGCGCTTCTTGCAAATGGCTGCCGAGTTAAACATTGTAGTAACCAACATTACTTCGGCGGCTAATTTGTTCCATGCATTACGCAGACAGCTAACTTGGAACTTTAGAAAGCCAATGATTAATTTTTCTCCAAAAGCAAACCTACGTAACCCTGGTACCTACAGTAAAGTAGAGGAGTTTTTACAAGGAGGCTTTAAAGAAGTATTGGATGATGAATTTGTGCAAGATGCAGCGGCTGTTAAAAAAGTATTGTTTTGCTCAGGCAAAATTTATTTTGAATTAGCAGAAAAGCAAGCAAAAGAAAATAGACAAGACATTGCTATTGTAAGACTTGAACAAATATATCCGCTCGCACAAGATCAATTAACGGCGCTGCATAAAAAATACAGTAAGGCTACTTGGTTTTGGGTGCAAGAAGAACCGCAAAACATGGGTGCGGCTAGCTTCTTAAAAATGAATTTGCATACTATTAATTTTGGTGTGATCAGCAGAAGTGCAAGCGCATCTACTGCAACTGGCTATGCAAAAGTGCATGCTGCAGAGCAGTTAGAAGTTATTGAAACAGCATTTAATATTTAATTTAGCATACTTAGAAATATCATTTTATGATTGAAATAAAAGTTCCAGCAATTGGAGAATCTATCTCAGAAGTTACTTTGTTAAAGTGGACAAAAAAAGATGGCGACTACGTAGAAAGAGACGAAGTAATTGCCGAGTTTGAAAGTGAAAAAGCAACTTTTGAAGTAAATGCTGAACAGGCGGGTGTGCTTACCACACTAGGTAAAGAAGGTGATACATTACTCATTGGTGATGTGCTTGCTAAAATTGACGAAACTGCCGAAAGGCCTGCAGCAGCTGCCGTTCCGGCTGCGCCGGCGCCAGTTGCTCCGAAATCGGAAGCACCTGTTGCTGCGATCCCTAACGATGTAAAAGCAACACCGGTAGCATCTGCTATCATTGCTGATAAAAAAGTAGACCCAACAGCTATTACTGCAACTGGTACTGGCGGAAAAATATTAAAGCAAGACGTATTAGAAGCGTTATCGCATCCTGGTAAAAAAGCTTTTGCGGGTACCGAGCTGAATACAAGAAATGTGCGTCACGAAAAAATGAGCGCGCTGCGCAAAACCATTAGCCGACGACTGGTAGAATCTAAAAATACAACCGCCATGCTCACTACTTTTAACGAAGTAGACATGACACGTATTATGGAAGTAAGAAAGCAGTACAAAGATAAATTCAAAGAAAGCCATGGTGTTAATTTAGGTTTCATGAGCTTCTTTGCTAAAGCATGTTCTACTGCACTAGGCGAGTGGCCTTCTGTAAATGCTTATATCGATGGTGATCAAATTATTTACCACGATTACGCAGACATTAGTATTGCGGTGAGTACACCTCGCGGTTTAACAGTGCCTGTTATGCGCAATGTAGAAAGCATGAGTATGGCTGACGTAGAAAAAACAGTGGTGATGCTTGCTGGTAAAGCGCGCGATAGTAAACTAACTGCCGACGATTTACAAGGGGGTACTTTCACCATCACCAATGGTGGTGTGTTTGGTAGCTTAATGAGCACGCCTATTATCAATATTCCACAGAGTGCTATTTTAGGCATGCATAAAATACAGGATAGGCCTATGGCTATTAATGGTCAGGTGGTTATCAGGCCAATGATGTATTTAGCGCTTAGTTACGATCACCGCATTATTGATGGTCGTGAGAGTGTTGGATTTTTAGTACGTGTTAAAGAGCTTTTAGAAAATCCAGAGTTACTACTCATGGGTAAAGATCCTGTTAAAACATTACTAGAACTCTAAGTGCGTTTTCAATCGTATTGCAACACGGCGGTTACAATCATTAAGGCTTATAAAGGAGGTGTACCTTTTGTGCACCATCTCAAACAATATTTTGCTGCACACAAAAAGCATGGTTCTACTGATCGTAGAACCATTGCGCATTTATGCTATACCTATTACCGCCTCGGTGCTAGTATTGCAAATTTTGATACAGATAAAGGCCTGCAGCTTGCTATTTTTTTATGTGAAGCCAAGCCTGGCAACTGGAGCTTTTTATTTGAGCCAAGTTGGCTTGCAGCCTGGGGTGCACTGGATCAAAAGTTAGCTTTTGTTAATGAGCAACTACCGGGTTATACTATTGAAAATATTTTTCCTTTTGCGGCGCATTTGTCGGAAGGGATGGATGCTACTGCCTTTAACAGGAGCCACTTATTTCAGCCCGATTTATTTATTCGTATCAGGCCAAAGCAGGAAGATGTAGTGGTCTCCAAATTAAAGAAGGCGGAGATTCATTTTGAAAAAATTTCCGACACTTGCCTAAGGCTTGCAAGTGGTACTAAATTAGATGAAGTGCTACTTATCAATAAAGAAGCTGTGATTCAAGATTACAGCTCACAACAAATTGGAAATGTATATGCGCTTGCGTCCGAGTTTGCAGAATCAAAAAAAAGAGTGTGGGACGCCTGTGCTGCAAGTGGAGGTAAATCTATATTAGCTGTAGACCTTTTAGGGCAATTTAAATTAACGGCTTCTGATATGCGCGCTTCTATTTTGCGCAATTTGCAAACACGTTTTACTGCAGCGGGTATTGGTGCGTATCAATCTTTTGCAGTGGATCTAACCAGCGCGCATGACCTTAGTAATTTTGCCAAGCTTACCGATTTAATTATTTGTGATGCACCATGCTCGGGGAGTGGTACCTGGGGTAGAACACCCGAACATCTTGCCTTTTTTGATGAGGCTTCTATAGATAATTATAGACAACTACAACAATCTATTATTACCAACACGCTACCGTATGTAGCAGTGAATGGATATTTTTTATATAGCACATGTTCTGTGTTTGCTGCAGAAAATGAAGCGCAGGTAAAATTTATAACAACAAATTTTCCGGCGTTTAAACTCGTGCATCAGCAGTTATTTACTGGCTACACAAAAAAAGCAGACACCATGTTTGCGGCGCTGTTTCAGAAAAAATAAGTAAGAGAAATTTTATAGTAAGATCCCGCGCTGAATAATGCCACCGCCAATTACGTCGTTGCCTTCATAAAAAACAGCACTTTGTCCGGGCGCAATACTTTTTACGGGCTCGTAAAAGCGGGCTCTAATGCCATTTTCGGTATTAAACAAATGACTGGTAGCGCCACTGTCTTTGTACCTAATTTTTGTTATGGCTTCGGTGCCGTCTTCGATGCCATTATATTTCATCCAATTAATTTTAAGCACTTCCATGTCGTTTTGATCCAGGTCTGCTTCTGTGCCTAATACAACGGTATTGGTGTTAGGGTCAATGGCAGTAACATATGCTGGTTTCCCAAGTGCTATTTCAAGTCCTTTGCGCTGCCCAATCGTATAAAAAGGATAGCCTTTATGTTTGCCCAATCTTTTACCCGCTTGATCTACAAACCAACCGCCATTTACTTTTTCTTCTAAGCCGTCTACATTTCTTTTTAAAAATCCACGGTAGTCATTATCAGGCACAAAACAAATTTCGTAGCTCTCGCTTTTTTTAGCAAGCTCGGGGTAGCCCATATCATGCGCCATTTGTCTGATATCTTTTTTATGGTATTGACCCAGTGGCATAATGGTTCTACTTAGTAATTCTTGATCAAGTCCCCAAAGCACATAACTCTGATCTTTTGTTTCATCAAGACCTTTACTAATGACGTATCTATTGTTGGTATGTTGTCTTACAGATGCGTAATGACCTGTTGCAATAAAATCACATTCCAGCGCATTGGCTCTTTTTAAAAGTGCACGCCATTTAATATGCGTATTACACATCACGCAAGGGTTGGGTGTACGACCCGCTAAATATTCTTCTACAAAATTTTCAACCACAAAATCACCAAACTCATCTCTAATATCTAAAATAAAATGCGGGAATCCATTTTGTACGGCTGCCTGTCTAGCATCATTAAAAGAATCAATATTACAACAGCCCGTTTCTTTGGTACTCGTGCTACCACTTGTTGCATAATCCCATGTTTTCATGGTAATGCCAATCACTTCATAGCCTTCATTGTGGAGCATAAGTGCAGCAACGGTACTATCAATACCGCCACTCATGGCAACCAATACTTTTCCTTTCCGGCTCATAGATTCTAGATTCAGGTGCAAAATTAAGCTAATCGGGGGCTAAATGTCTAAAATCCGTTTATTTCACATGATTTACACCTTACGAAAAGCGAAATTTCACTCTTTTCTCCATTTTACCGATATTTACCCAAAACACAATAGACATGATAAAATTATTAGCGATTGGAAATTTAGGCAAAGACGCCGTTTTAAACAATGTAAATGGCAAAAACGTAATCAACTTTACAGTAGCACACACCGAAAGATATAAAGACGCACAAGGCAATCAAAAAGATAAAACCACTTGGGTTGATTGTGCATATTGGACAGATAGAACAGGTATCGCACCGTATCTAAAAAAAGGCACACAAGTATATGTAGAAGGAACGCCAGATGTTAGAACCTATACCACGCAAGATGGTAGAAATGGTGCTACACTTTCTGTACGTGTTGCATCAGTTCAATTACTTGGTGCAAAACCTAGTGAAGGTGGTGGAGCTCCACAAAGCGCGCCTTCATATGGTGGACAATCAAGTGCGCCCGCTGCAAATGACATGAATGAGTCTGACGATCTTCCATTTTAGTTAGCATAATATGCGTCTATTATTTTTAATTGTAATTGCTGCCTTTCTTGCAACCTCAAGTAAAGCGCAGGATAAACCCGTATACACAGATGTATTAGTAGTGGGTGGAACCACAGGTGGTATTGCCGCCGCTTTGCAAACTGCAAAGATGGGGTTTAGTACCGTTGTGGTAGAACATACACCTTGGTTAGGCGGTATGCTTTCTGCGGCGGCTGTTAGTTGCACCGATGGTAACCACGAATTGCGCAGTGGTATCTGGGAAAGTTTTAGACAAGCACTTTACAAACATTATAAGTCTACTAATTTATTTACGGGTTGGGTAAGCGAAACTTGTTTCGAACCCCATGTAGCAGATAGTATTTTTAAAGCATGGGTGCACGCACAGCCTAACATGCAGGTTTACTATCATTGGTATTTTGACAAAGCCATCATGAACGGAAATACTATTACTGGCGCCATATTTGAAAATGTGCGCGGGCAAAAATTAACCGTGTACGCAAAGCGTGTGATAGACGCCACCGATTTAGGCGATGTATATGCGGGCGCAGGGGCAGCTTACGATTTAGGTACCGAAGACAGTACCCAAAGTGGTGAAAAAATTGCGCCTGGAAAATCAGATGTTATTCAAGATTTAACATGGGCGGCTGTTTTAAAAGATTACGGCAAAGGCGCAAATAAAACCATTGCTATGCCAGCTGGATACAATGCACTTGCATACTACTGTTCTACCGCCGACGCGCCTTGTAATGCAAAGCCTTATAGTTTGGGTACACAAAAAGTGCTTGAGTATGGCCGATTAAAAACAACGGATGGATCTTTAAAATACATGCTCAACTGGCCAGCATTTGGAAACGATTATTATATCAATGTAGTTGAAAAAAAGCCCATCGAAAGAGAAGCGCATTACAACGCTGCTAAAAATTTTACATTAGGTTTTATTTATTTTTTACAAACTGAATTAAAGCAGCCAAATATTGGTTTAGCCACCGACGAAGTAAATGAAGGCATGGCTTTTATGCCATACAATAGAGAAGGTCGTAGGTTAAAAGGAAAAGTGCGATTAAATATTGATCATATTGCAAAGCCATTTAATTACAATTTATACCGCACAGGAATTTCTGTGGGCGATTATCCGGTAGATCATCACCATGCTAGGTACAACGGTAAAGTTCCTCCAATTCCATTTCCATCAGTACCATCTTTTAATATTCCATTAGGCGCTTTAATTCCAGAAAATACACAAGGATTGGTTGTATGTGAAAAAGGAATTTCTGTAAGTAATATCGCTAATGGAACAACAAGATTACAACCTGTGGTTTTATTGACAGGACAAGCTGCAGGAATGTTAGCAGCTGTATCGTTGCAACAAAACACTCCAGTACAAGATGTTTCTGTCACAACAGTTCAAAAAGCGCTCTTACAAGAAAAGGTTTATTTAATGCCTTACGCCGATGTAAAGCACACAGATAAAGCCTTTGAAGCCGTTCAGTGGGTTGGCTCTTGGGGTATTATTAAAGGCATTGGAAAATCTGTGGGCTGGGCTAATAAAACTTATTTTAAACCAGATTCGTTAGTAACCTATTCAGAAATTACAGATGGCTTACATGCACTTCTGCCTCTTAAGTTTTCTGATAAAATAAAATCAAACGATCCGGTTACTACGGCACAGTTATTTGAAATGATATCCCGTTTTAATGCAGCCGTTGCAAAAAATAGTAAAGCGGCGCGCGCCAATAAATTATCTGGGAGTTTTTTAATTGCCGATCAAGCCTATAAAAATGCTGGACTAGAAACCCCCGGAATTACAAAGTCTTTAACTCGCAAAGAAGCAAGTTTTATTTTATTTCAGCTAGCAAAAGGGTTAGACTATCTAGGTAAAGATTTTACGGGTGCTGTCTTTTTTAAATAAGTATTCATGACTGTTTTTTCTTATCAAGCATTATACAATTTTACAGAGTCTGTTTTTTTAGCCATGGGTTGTTCTGCAGCAGATGCAACAGCTGCTACTAAAGTGCTGATTGCAGCAGACCTTCGTGGGATAGATTCACATGGCGTTGCTCGCTTAAGTGGATATGTGCGTTTGTGGGAAGCAGGTCGTATTAATGCAACACCTAATATTCATGTGGTGCACGAAACGCCTTCTACGGCTGTGGTAGATGGAGGTGCGGGACTTGGCCTTGTTGTAGCGCCCTATGCGATGCAAATTGCAATCGAAAAAGCAAAGCAGGTAGGCACCGGATGGGTATCCGTAAAAAATTCAAATCATTTTGGTATAGCGGGCTATCACGCAATGATGGCCCTCGAACATGATATGATAGGTATGGCTATGACCAATGCCAGTGCTCTAGTTGCACCTACGTTTTCGTCAGAAAAAATGCTGGGCACAAATCCTATTGCAGTGGCTATTCCTGCCGGAAACGAGCCTGCTTTTGTAGCAGACATGGCCACCACAACAGCAGCGAATGGCAAGCTTGAAATACTGCAACGCAAAAACGCAGACGCTCCAATGGGTTGGGTGCAAGATGCGGCGGGCAATGATGTAACGGATGCTAATATCTTAAAAAAGGGTGGGGCACTTTTGCCACTTGGAAGTGATAGAGAACATGGTAGTCATAAAGGTTATGCACTCGGTTCTATCGTTGATATTTTTTCGGCGGTATTAAGTGGTGGTAGTTATGGTCCATGGGCACCGCCTTTTCCTGCTTATATTCCACTTCCACAAAATATGCCTGGTGAAGGGCTCGGTCATTTTTTTGGTGCCATGCGCATCGATGCATTTAGGCCCGCACAAGATTTTAAAAGCAACATGGATAATTGGATTCAGCGTTTTAGAAATGCGACTCCCATCAATCCGGCTCAGAAAGTACTGATACCTGGAGATCCTGAAAGAGAAGCTCAGGCTGCACGCATGCAAACAGGCATTCCTATTGTAGAAGCCGTGGTGCTCGATTTGCAGGAAGTTGGTGCCCGTTTTGGCATTCAGCTCTAGCTTTGTTAGCGCCTGTTTTTTCTCCAATTTACCTACCTTTGCAACGCAATTAAAAAGCAGTTGATTATGAAAATAATGAAGTTTGGAGGTACAAGTGTAGGTAAGCCAGAACGTATGCATCAAGTGTATGATCTCATTACCAAAGACGCAGAACCTAAAATAGTTGTTTTGAGTGCGCTGAGTGGAACCACCAATGCGCTTGTTGATATTAGTAACAGCCTTAGTGCTGGCAACAAATCCGAAGCCAAACAAAAAATAGATACACTCGAAGCGCATTATCATTCGTTTGTATTGGATCTATTAAAAACAGATGCGCTTATTGCAAAAGGAAATGCTATTGTTAAAGAGCATTTCGAATTTTTAAATATCATTACTAAAATTTCATTTAGTGATGCACTCAATAAAGATATTTTAGCACAGGGTGAACTCATGAGTACCAAATTATTTTGTTGTTATTTAGAACAACAAGGTCAAGATCATTTGTTACTGCCTGCACTAGATTTTATGGTGCTCGATCAAAACGAAGAACCTAATTTGCCACTCATTCGTTCAAAGTTAACAGCACTGTTAGCTGCACATACCGATAAAAAAATATTTATTACACAGGGATACATTTGTAAAAATGTACGTGGCGAAGTAGACAATTTAAAACGTGGTGGTAGTGATTATACTGCGTCACTTGTTGCTGCCGCTTGCAAAGCAACTGTATGTGAAATTTGGACAGACATTGATGGTATGCATAACAACGATCCGCGCATTGTTAATAAAACAGTAGCCATCGAGCAGTTAAGTTTTGATGAAGCTGCCGAGCTTGCATATTTTGGTGCTAAAATTTTGCATCCTACCTGTATTTGGCCTGCACAACAAGAAAATGTGCCCGTTAAATTATTAAATACCATGCAGCCAGATGCTGCGGGAACGGTTATTACCAAAGAAGCTGGAAGTGAGGGCATTAAAGCCGTTGCTGCAAAAGATGGTATCATCGCTATCAAAATAAAGAGTAGCAGAATGTTACTTGCTTATGGGTTTTTACGCAAAGTATTTGAAGTGTTTGAAAAATACAAGACTTCAATAGACATGATTACAACTTCCGAAGTAGCGGTTTCTGTTACCATCGATAACGATGTGTTCTTGGCTAACATTATAAAAGAATTAGAACCTTTTGGTACTGTTGAGGTTCAAAAAGAGCAGAGTATTGTATCTATTGTAGGCAATCATATTGCCCACACCGATTCGGTTCTTAAAAAATTATTCAATGCCATTGATGAAGTACCTGTTACCATGGTAAGTTACGGCGGTAGTGCACATAATATTTCATTACTCGTGCCAACAGCTGACCGTACTAAAACGCTTCAGTTAATTAACTCGGGCTTGTTTGGTTTGTAGTAGGAATGGCTTCAATAAACTGAAGGTTTCTGGTGATGCCTTCAAATTTTGAGCGTTGTAAAGGAGAGTTTTTAAACACTGTTTTAAAGCCTTCTTTGGTTAGGTTGCTCCATTCTTTTGCACCAAATGTTTCAATGGCAGTGTTGGGTGTAAATCCTGGCTCCTGATGCTGTTTGCTAAAGCGGTTCCATGGACACACATCCTGACAAGTATCACAGCCAAACATCCAATTGTCAAATTTGCCTTTCATGCCAGATGGTATAATGGCGTCTTTTAATTCGATGGTAAAATAGCTGATACATTTACTTCCGTCAACTGTTTTGTTAGGTAGAATGGCGCTTGTAGGACAGGCATCAATGCATTTTGTACAAGAGCCGCAATAATCTTTGGCAAAAGGGTCGTCGTATAGTAGTGGTAGGTCTACAATGATGGTTGCAATAAAAAAGAATGAGCCATCTTTTTTAGAAATTAAATTTCCATTTTTCCCAATCCATCCAGCGCCTGTTTTTTGAGCCCATGTTCTTTCCAGCACAGGTGCGGAGTCTACAAATCCACGACCCACAATATCACCCGCTTTTTGCCTCAGTGCAGTTAGTAATTTGTTGAGCTTTTCTTTGATTACAAAATGATAATCGGTGCCGTATGCATAGGTCGAAATTTTTGGACTGTCTGCTGGTTGCTTTTTAGGGCTATAATAATTTTGAGTAAGCGTAATCACAGATTTTGCGCCAGGCACTAATTTGGTAGGATCAACCCTCAAATCAAAATGATTTTCCAAATACTGCATCGATCCGTGCATACCTGCGTTCAGCCATTTTTCAAGCCTTTTGGCGTCTTCATCGAGGGGTGCTGCTTTTGCAATACCACAATGCGTGAAACCCAGCGATAAAGCTATTTCTTTTATGAATCTGGTATGTTCTTGAATCAACTCCATGTAACCTTATTTGCAAGCTGCAACTATTTGTTCGTCAATCAGTGATTTAAATGAAGCCATGAGTTCTTTGTTTTCACTAGCAGCTTCGCCAGGGGTAAAAACAATAAATGCATATTTTCTACAAAAATCAATCATTGGCCATGTTCCAAAAAGTCCGGGGCATGCTACGGTAGTTGTTTTGCCGTTTTCGTCGGTCCCAAAAATCCATTGCCCTATACCGTAATTTTTACCTTCCAGTATAGCAGGGGTTTCTTTGATCATGCCTTGCGTGCTACTTGATTTCATCATCGTTTCAATGGCGGCTTCTGATAAAATTCTTTTACCATTAAATACGCCACCATTTAAAAGCATGGATAAAAAATTCATGTAATCGTAAGCGCTTGATTGAGCTCCACCCGCTGGGTTAATAACGGTGTAACTAAAAAAATTGGTGGTGCGCATTAGTAATGGTCTTGTAATGCGCTCTGCCATCATTTGTTCAAAGCCTCTTCTATTAAGTACTTCTAATACTCTTGCAGCAATTGTAAATCCAATATTATTAAATCTAAAAACGAGGCCTGGGTTTGATAAAATTTCTTTACTAGATGCAATATCATTTACGATTTCATCAAGACTTGAAAACTTTTTAGGATTACTCATATCCTTTAGTGAACCAATCGAAGGCCCTTCAATACCTGTTAAGTGCGTGATGCAATCTCTGATGGTAATATAGCCTTTGGAATATTTAGAAAATATGGGAAGGAACTTGCTTACCTTGTCATCGAGGGAGAGTTTGCCTTCATCAACATAACTCATCACAAGTGCAGCAGTTAGCCACTGGGTACTGGCGCCAATGGGTGCTTGTGTTTTTGGTGTAAACTCACCCACAGATTTTTCAAACACAATTTTTCCGTCTTTATAAACCAGTAACACGGCTTTACCGCCAAGCTCTTTTTTACTAGCTTCTAGTTTGGCACCTAGTTCGGTAAAATTGAGTTGGGCATTAGAAACCTGAAAGAATAGCATGAAAGCTATGATATAGCTGACTTTCATGCAGGTTGAAACTGTTTTTACAGACATAATTTCCGGTTTTGTACGGTTACAAACAAATAATCGGGTTTAGTATCGTTTTTGCACACAAATTATGCATTCAAAACAATATAACTATGAATTTAGCAAATTATACTATTAAAGCACAGCAAACCATTGCTGCAGCCCAACAGCTTGCTTTTAACAATAACAATCCCTCTATCGAAACAGAACATTTGCTACAAGCAATTTTAGAAGATAAAGATAGCACCGTTTCGTTTTTGTTAAAAAAGAACAACGTCAATGCAGCGTTTGTTGCTGCAAAAATTACGGATGCGATGGCTAAACTTCCAAAAGTGCAAGGTGCTGAGCCTGGTGCGCAAATTGGAAGAGAACTCAATACGGCGCTATTAAAAGCCAATAGCATGCTGGCTACTTTTGAAGACGAATTTATTAGTCCAGAGCATTTGCTTTTAGGGTTGCTACATGTAAATGATAGTACAGCAAAAACGTTGAAAGATGCAGGTCTCACAGAAAAAGGTTTGGTGGCAGCTATTAAGGAATTACGTAAAGGCGAAAAAATTAGTTCGCAAACACAAGACACACAGTTTAATGTGCTTAAAAAATATGCGCGCAATTTAAATGAAGCAGCGCATCAGGGCAAACTTGATCCAGTAATTGGAAGAGATGAAGAGATCAGACGTACGCTTCATATTTTATCTAGAAGAAGTAAAAACAATCCGCTTTTAGTGGGCGAGCCAGGTGTTGGTAAAACAGCCATTGCCGAGGGTCTTGCTATGCGTATTGTAAATGGAGATGTGCCAGAAAATTTAAAGTCTAAAATCATATACACGCTTGATATGGGGCTTTTAATTGCCGGGGCTAAGTATAAGGGTGAATTTGAAGAAAGATTAAAAGGTGTTGTCAAAGAAGTAGCGGAAAGTGATGGCGAAATTATTTTATTTATAGATGAAATACATACCCTAGTGGGTGCCGGTGGTGGCGATGGTGCCATGGACGCTGCAAACATTTTAAAGCCTGCACTTGCAAGGGGGGAGCTCAGAGCCATTGGAGCCACAACTTTAAGTGAGTATCAAAAGTATTTCGAAAAGGACAAGGCCCTTGAGCGTAGATTTCAAAAAGTGATGATTGAAGAGCCTAGTGTAGAAGATGCGATATCCATTTTACGTGGACTCAAAGACCGTTACGAAACGCACCACCATGTGCGCATTAAAGATGAAGCTATTATTGCTGCGGTCGAGCTTTCTAACAGGTACGTTACTGACCGTTTTTTGCCTGACAAAGCCATCGATTTAATTGACGAGAGTGCTGCTAAACTCAGGTTGGAAATGAATTCGATGCCTGAAGAACTTGATACGCTAGAACGTCAAATTAGACAATTAGAAATTGAACGTGAAGCCATCAAAAGAGAAAACGATGAAGAAAAATTAAAAGAGCTCAACATTGAGATAGGAAATTTATCTGTGGGGCGTGATACGCTTAAAGCAAAATGGCAGGAAGAAAAAGAAGTTGTTGAAAAAATACAACAGTCCAAAGCTTCTATTGATGCATATAAGTTTGAAGCCGAACAAGCAGAACGTAATGGTGATTACGGTAAAGTGGCTGAAATCAGGTATGGTAAAATAAAGGACCAAGAAGCGCTCATCGAAACTTTGAATGAGCAACTTGGTACTATTAGTGAAAACGGCAGTAGACTTATGAAAGAAGAAGTGGATGCTGAGGATATTGCACAAAGTGTAGCTAAAGCAACGGGCATACCAGTAAGTAAAATGCTTCAATCGGATCGTGAAAAATTATTACACCTCGAAGATGAATTGCACCAGCGCGTGGTAGGACAGGAAGAAGCCATCGCCGCTGTTTCGGATGCCATTAGAAGAAGTAGGGCAGGGCTTCAAGATCCTAAAAAACCAATAGGCTCCTTTATATTTTTAGGAACCACCGGTGTGGGTAAAACAGAGCTTGCTAAAGCACTTGCCGATTATTTGTTTGATGACGAACAACTCATGACCCGCATTGACATGAGTGAATACCAAGAAAAACATTCAGTGTCTCGCCTTGTGGGAGCGCCTCCGGGCTATGTGGGGTACGATGAGGGTGGTCAATTAACAGAAGCGGTTCGTCGTAAACCATATAGCGTTGTGCTACTCGATGAAATCGAAAAAGCGCATCCAGACGTTTGGAATATATTACTTCAAGTCTTAGACGATGGTCATTTAACGGATAATAAAGGACGTAAAGTAAATTTCAAAAATACCATTGTTATTATGACTAGTAATATTGGTAGTCACTTAATTCAGGATGCATTTGAAAAAGTAACAGAAAAAAATATTGAAGTAGTAACTGATAAAGCAAAAACGGATGTGATGGAACTTTTACGACAAACCATCAGGCCTGAATTTCTAAACCGTGTAGATGAAATTATAATGTTTAGTCCGCTCTTAAAAAAGCAAATACTCGGCATCGTAAAAATTCAATTACAAGGGCTTCAAAAAATGGTGGCACAATCAGGCATTACGCTTCAGTATTCTGATTATTTATTAGCGTTTTTAGCAGAGCAAGGTTTTGATCCACAAATGGGGGCAAGACCTTTAAAAAGGCTTATTCAAAAACTTATTGTAAATGCGCTTAGTAAAAAGATACTTGCAGGAGAGGTAGATAAAACAAAGCCGGTACTTGTAGATGTATTTGACGGACTGGTGGTGTTTTCAAATTAAAATGGTTTAACATTTCCTTTTAAAACATCGGAGTTGGTTTAACATATTGTTATTAAACCTTGTTTATACATTTGGTTCTTATCCCCTCACACTCAAATCAAATACACTATGAAAAAAACAAACCTATTCGTCGCGGCTAGTTTAATAGCCATTGTTTCGCTTGTTGCTGTAGCGTGTAACAAGTCTACTTCAGTAGAAAATGGGCCAGGTATTCAGCAAGTTAATTTTATGTTAACGGATGGTCCAGGAAGTTATGACAATGTATTTATTGACATTAAATCTTTGCAGATAGTTATTGATACTGCAAGAGAAGGGTCGCGAAAAAGGGACACCTGCAATTGGGATCATATTGGTTCACATAGAGAGAGTCGCAGAGATTCAGGACTGGTATGGACAACGATTCCCATCAAAGCTGGCGTCTATGATATCTTGAAATTCAGAAATGGACTCGATACTTTATTTGCCTCTGCAAATGTTCCTAAAGGTTCCGTTAGACTCGTTAGAATAGAGTTTGGTACCAATAATTCTGTGGTGAAGGATAGTGTGAATTATCCATTAAATCTGTCTCCTAATCTTCCCAATTTTATAGTTATCAAATTAAAAGGACACGAGTTTGAAGAGTTTGCAAGTCGTAGACATAGACTTTGGTTAGACTTTGATGTGAGCCGTTCAATTATTGAAGCAAATGGTCGCTTTTATTTAATTCCTGTAATGCACACATTTGTAGAAAAAAATACGGCAAGTGTTTCAGGCAAAGTAAAGCCAAGAGACGCTAAAGCTGTGATCACACTTTTTAACAATACGGATACAGCGTATGCGCTTCCAAACAAAGAGGGGGAGTTTAAGATGCGTGGACTAAAAGATGGTACTTATAAGTTATTTGTAAAAGCATCTAATGGTTATAGAGATACGACTATTAATAATGTAGTGGTGGTTCAACCTAAAACCACAAGCGTAGGTGTTATTGAGCTGAAGAAATAGGTGAAATGGGTTAGCATAATGAAAAGGGGGCGCTTTGTGCCCCCTTTTCTATTTGATAGTATAAAGGAAAAAGCTTTTTTTTGTAAGGCACAACATTTACACCCATGAATTCAAACCGCAAAGCAGCCATCGGATTTATTTTTGTTACGCTATTAATTGATGTAACTGGGCTCGGTTTAATTATACCCGTTGTTCCAAAGCTAATTGAAGATTTGTTGCATACCACAAACATCAGTAAAGTGGCGCTATTTGGCGGATTGCTTACATTCTCTTATGCCATCATGCAGTTTTTATTTGCACCTGTTCTTGGAAATTTAAGTGATAAATACGGAAGGCGCCCCGTTCTATTGTTTTCATTGTTAGGATTTGGTCTAGATTATTTACTTCTTGCTTTTGCGCCAAGTATTGGTTGGTTATTTGTTGGACGAATTATTGCTGGTATTACAGGAGCAAGCATGACAACGGCCTCCGCATATATTGCTGACATCAGTACTCCAGAAACGCGCGCTCAAAATTTTGGAATGATTGGTGCTGCTTTTGGACTTGGATTTATTGTAGGTCCGATGATAGGCGGGCTTTTAGGCGAAATGGGGCCACGTATTCCGTTTTTAGTAGCAGCTAGTCTAGCACTCTTAAATGCTGCGTATGGTTATTTTGTTTTACCAGAATCTTTAGAAGCTAATAATAGAAGATCTTTTGAATGGAAACGTGCAAACCCCATAAGCTCTTTAAAAAATTTGTCAAGATTTCCGGCAGTTGCTGGACTCATTGTTTCTTTCTTTTTAATTTATATTGCTTCACATGCCGTTCAAAGTAATTGGAGTTATTTTAATATTGAAAAATTTAAGTGGACTCCTAAAATGATTGGCATTTCACTTGCTGTTGTTGGCGTTTTGGTTAGTTTGGTTCAGGGCGTTCTGGTACGTTTTGTGAATCCTAAAATTGGCAATGAAAGAAGTGTATATGTAGGGTTAGGATTATATACCATTGGACTTATTTTATTTGGCCTTGCGTCACAAAGTTGGATGATGTTTGCTTTTTTAATTCCCTACTGTTTAGGAGGAATTTCTGGACCAGGCTTACAAGCAATTATTTCTGGTAGTGTTCCGGCCAATGAACAAGGTGAATTACAAGGGTCATTGACCAGTATTATAAGTATTACTTCCATAGTTGGCCCACTCATAATGTCAAATTTATTTGCCTTCTTTACCGGACCTATTGCTCCATTTTATTTCCCAGGTGCGCCTTTTATGCTTGCAGCGCTATTAATGTTGTTAAGTTGCTTTTTTGCCTATAAAGCCTTGAGGACTAAGTAATATTTCGTTTTTTGCGCTTTAATTCGCTTGTGAATTGACAATTTAACTTTTCAAATGACAAGTATTAATTGGAAGGGGGGCTATTTATGCGTACTTTTGCACTTTAATTACAATTTACAAATTTACAAATGGACACACAAATTCAAGGAACTGTAAAGTTCTTCAACGAGGAAAAAGGTTTTGGATTCATCAAGCATGACAATTCAAGCAAAGAAACTTTCGTACATGCTAACGGCTTGATTGACCAAATCGAGGCGAATGACAAGGTTATTTTTGACGTGCAAGAAGGCCGTAAAGGTCCTAACGCAGTTAACGTTAAACGTTTAAGTTAATTACTAAAACAAGCTTAACCAATTATAGGCCATTTCGCTAACAGCGAAATGGCCTTTTTCTTTGCCCTAGCTTAACTATATTTGTAGTCTCTAAAAAGTGTATATGTCAACGATACTTCAACAGTTACAAGAAACAAAAACCTATATACAATCGAAGGTAAAAGAGCAGGCTGCCATTGGTATTATTTTAGGTAGTGGACTCGGAAATTTAGCTTCAGAAATTGTAGCTGAATTTGAAATTCCATACGAAGAAATTCCGCATTTTCCAGTGAGCACTGTCGAAGGACATAAAGGCCGATTAATTTTTGGTACACTAGAAGGTGTAAATGTTTGGGTAATGTCCGGCCGTTTTCATTTTTATGAAGGCTACACTCCGCAGCAAGTTTCATATCCAGTAAGAGTGATGCGCGCGCTAGGCGTTGAAACATTGCTGCTATCTAATGCAGCAGGTGGGGTAAACAGTAATTTTAAAGTGGGTGATTTAATGATCATCAATGATCATATTAGTCTGTTTACAATCAACCCACTACTTGGTAAAAATGAGGAAGCGCTTGGAACCCGTTTTCCTGATATGAGCGAACCTTATGATAAATCATTAATTGCAAAAGTAAAAAATATTGCAGCTGCAAATAATATTAAAGTACACGAAGGTGTTTATTTAGGTGTAACAGGCCCAACATTTGAAACCAGGGCCGAGTATAAATTAATTCTAGCGGTAGGGGGTGATGCTGTGGGAATGAGTACCGTTCAGGAAACTATTGTGGCGGTGCATGGCGGCATGAAGGTATTTGCAATTAGTGTAATTACTGATTTAGGAATTCGTGAAGAAGATAATATCATAACTCACCAAGAAGTATTGGAGGCAGCAACAGCAGCTGAGCCAAAGCTTACTTTATTATTTAAAGAATTAGTTAAGCAATTATAATGCTCTTCAAACGCTATTGTTTATTTTTCATATCCTACTGTTTGGTGCAGTTGGTTGCAGCCCAATCTGATGATAGGCCGCAGATAAGAGGCGGTAGACCTGGAGCAGGTGCTGTTAACTACGACCGTCAGGGTAGGCCCATAAAAAATAGCGCTGGTAAAAATGATTCTTTACAAACCCGTAATAGTTTAGCCGATTCAATCACCATTTTTTATAAGCATTTTGATTCTACCAAATTAAGAACGCTTGATAGTTCTATCAATGATTTTAGTAGATATTTCCCGCTCCCATATTCAGTGCGTTCTTTGGGTAATTTAGGAACCGCAACACAGTCTTTACTTTTTAATCCTTACATGAAAGCTGGATTCAACGCAGGCTTTCATGGCTATGATAGTTATAATTATTCATTAGAGAATACCAAGTTTTATGAAACCACTAGACCGTTTACTGAACTAGCTTTTATTTTGGGTGCTAGGGCCGAACAAGTAGTCGATTTCCTGCACACGCAAAATAAAAAAGACAATTTTAATTTTTCTCTACAATACCGGTTTAGTAACTCACCAGGAGCATTAAAAAATCAGAATGCCAATATCAACAACTTAAGGTTTACCAGTCATTTCAAATCTAATAACCGCAAATACGAACTCTTTTTTGTTTTCTTATCCAATAAAAATGCATCTTCCGAAAACGGAGGATTGCAAAACCCGGGTAAACTCGATAGCTTATCCCTTAATGACCCGTACGAATTGGAAACAAGACTCGGAAAATCTGCGGCGGCGTCAAGAAATCCATTTAACACCAATGTATCTACCGGAAACATTTATACCGGTTCTCAATTTTTAATCAGGCAACAATATGATCTTGGGAAAAAAGACTCTAGCGTTGTGGATTCCGTTACCTACCGTATTTTTTATCCAAGATTAAGACTTCAACATACATTATCGGTTGCGTCCAATACGTATCAGTTTTTAGATAACTACGTAGATTCTAGTAAGTACCGGTTGTATTTTAATAAGCCTCTTGCGTCCGCTAAGTCTATCAACTATAAAGATAGCTGGCAGGATATCACCAATGAGTTTAGTATTCTTACATTTCCTGATAAAAACAACCAAAGCCAATATTTAAAAACGGGTATAGCGTATCAGGCGCTGAAAGGAACTTTTGATACCATTGGAACGGCTTCTTTATATAATATATATGCAGTGGGGGCCTATAAGAATAGGTCTAAAAATAAAATCTGGGATATTGATGCGCACGCCAATTTGTATTTGAATGGACACAATGCGGGTGATTATGATGCGGCGGTTTATTTGCAGCGCTATTTAGGAGGCAAAGCTGGTTATTTAACACTTGGATTTAATAACGTTAATAGGTCTCCTGCATTTCTCCTAGATCCTGCCAGTAGTTTTAAGATCAATGCTAGCACAAATTTTAGCAAAGAAAATAGCGTTCGGTTAATGGCAAAATATGAAAAGCCTAACAGAAATTTTTCATTTTCAGCAAACTATTACGGCATTAGTAATTATATGTATTTTGACGGATTCTTTTCCGCAAAACAATCCGCTGGCTTGTTTAATTTATTGCAATTGTCGCTTCAAAAAAAGTGGCATTTAAAAGGCCATTGGAACTGGTATACAGAAATGCATGCGCAACAAAAAGTAGGCACGGGTCCTGTTAATGTACCAAGTTTTTACACCAGAAACAGACTTGCATTTGAAGGTAATTTTTTTACCAACCTCGACCTCTCCACTGGGCTTGAAGTGCAATATTTTACTGCCTACAATGCCGATGGGTATTCACCATTTGTAGGCGCTTATTTCTATCAGAATAGCCAGCAGCTTTCCAATAGGCCCGATATTCATGCCTACTTTCATTTCAGAATCAAGCGTTTAAAAGGGTTTATCAGGTTCGAAAACCTCAATAGCCTCAATACAGCTAACGGATTTTCATTTAGCAAGCCTAATTTTATGACCGCTTTATACCCCAATACCACGCTTTGGACCCGCATTGGCATTTGGTGGAACTTTATTAATTAAACTATTGTAGCTTTGTATTCATGAAGCGCCTCTTAACACTATTTATTGCCCTTATTTACCTGGTGATGTCTACTGGGTTTGTAATGAATAGCCATTACTGCATGGGTAAGCTCAGTTCTATAGAGCTAGGTCGTTCGGAGGTAAAAAAATGTATTTGTGGGATGCGCATTGATAGCACTAAAAAAAATAAGTGCTGCCATTCTAAAATAGATGTTGTTAAACTTGAAGATTCTCATAAATCTGCTACCGCTTCTGTTGTACTTACAAATTTTAGTAAAGCGGTTATACCACAGGTTTATGTAGAGCCTGTTTTGTATACATTCGTATACACGGCAAATCAATACCTTAAAAAGTTGCCGCCTAATTTAAACAAGCAAGATACGTATAAGCGTATTGGTGTGTTCTTGATTTAGGTCTTTCTGTCCTTTTATTTTCAATTCTTTACTTTATTACCATGTTATGTGCATGGCTCAACTTATTTATTATTTTAAAAATTAATTGTATGAAAATCAAATTCATTATCGCGTCTATCATGTCTATTGTATTAACTGTATCTGTAGTGAGTGCTCAAACTAAATCTGCTCCCAAAACGGAATCCGTTAAAATCTGGGGTAATTGTGGTATGTGTAAAACAACCATCGAAAAAGCGGCGAAGGATGCTGGTGCTACAACAGCTGTTTGGAATAAGACAACAAAGATGCTCAAAATTACCTATTTAGAATCGGTAACAAGCAATGCAAAAATTCAAGAAAAAATTGCAAGCGTTGGTTACGACACCAAAGATGTAACAGCGCCGGATGCAGTATACAACGAGCTTCCAGAATGTTGCCAATATGAGCGTAAGGCAGCTAAAAAAAATTAATCATTCATCAACTATAATGTATGAAAAAAGTATTTTTATTCATTGCTTTTATTTGGGCTATAGGTGCTAGTGCACAAGTGCAAAAAGTAAATTTGCAAGCTAGTGGCTTAACATGTGCCATGTGCTCCAAAGCCATATACAAGGCGGTTTCGGCTATTTCCTTTGTTGATACGGTGCTTGTAAACATCGAAGCGTCTACCTACGATATTCGGTTTAAAAGCGAAGCAACGCCTCAGTTTGATCAAATTGCAAAGGCAGTTGTGGATGCCGGATTTTCGGTGGCAAACCTAACGGTGCTTGTTAATTTTAATAAACAAAACGTAGATAAAAATGGATTACTAACCCAGGATGGTATTCAGTATAAAATTATGGGAACACCGCCTACTACTTTGCAAGGAAGCAAAAAATTGCAATTGATAGGTAAGCAGTATATGCTCCCCAAAGATTTTAAAAAAATACCAGCAGGGGCAAATTCAGACATCTCTACTAAAACGTATTTAGTAGCCATTAAATAAAACAACATGAAAAAAATCTATTTCTTTTTGTTGTTAATTTCTGGTATTGAGGTAGGGGCACAAGAACTATATGTATACACTGAACCAGCAAGCAATATGCCTGCTAAATCTATCGCTGTAAAACAAAGCGTTAAATTTTTTGATCAGGGAACTACATCAAGCACAAGGCATGCTACCGAGCTTATGTTTGGGGCAAGTAAAAACTTGATGATTCATGGATCCGCAACCTATGCCGCTCTTAACAATACCCCCTTTGGTCTTGAAAGTATCAGGGCTTATGGTAAGTATCGTTTTTTTAGCGCGGATGGAATGTATAGCCATTTTCGAATGGCAGCTTTTGCAGAAATAGCACATAGCAATACAAAGCCCATGTATCAAGAAATTAATTTGCAAGGTGATCAGTCTGGTAATCAAGTTGGTTTAGTTTTCA
>JBANFS010000026.1:0-24198 GCA_037975885.1 Bacteroidota bacterium | reverse complement strand
ATTTGAGCAGTAGCATCGGTGGGTTCAATGATAATATTATTTTTCATGGTTAAATCCCAGCCACTATTGGTAAATAAAATGCCATGCTTGGTTTCCATTTTATAAAATACGTTTCCAAAAACAAATACATCGGCACTAGAGTCGTCACAATAAATACCCATGTTCATGCGGTTTGGATTGCCTATGTGATGAAAATAATTGTAACGCACCACATTACCTCTATCGCTAGGGTCTCTGCCAATATACCATGGTGATGTGTCGTCCGAATTTAAAGTAACGTGATGAATATTATTGTATTCAAAAACGTGTTCGTTGCCGTGTACAAAAATGCCTTGCCAATCAGAATTATAAATTTCACAGTGTCTTATTTTATTGCCGCATCCATCTACGCTGATACCCGACCAAATAAATTTATTTCTTCTATTGAAATCGTGAACTTTACAATTTTCAACTATATTATTTGCTTTTGTTAAAGTTCTTTTATCGCCACCACTTAAATAAATACCACCGCTACCAGTGTTGTATACATCGCAGCTTAATATTTGTTGATCGTATCCGGCGTTTCTATTCCAGCTGGTATTTTTATAGAGGTAGTTTTGTAAACTTCCTATAATGCCAGGTACCGGATGGCCTTCAAAATTATCAATACTCATGGGTCCTTTGTTGGCCTCCGCGCCTTGGCCCATAAATATACCTGAAGTGCCAACGTTTCTGATGGAACAGCCTACAATGGTATTGTGGTGCCCACCTTCCATGTAAATACCCATACCCCTTCCAGCCTCAATGGTAAGGCCTTCTAGTGTTGTATAGGTTTGATTGATGACAGATACAATGGGCGTTTCAAGCACCGAAACAGTGATGCTTGCGGTTGCTAGTGTACTAGGTGGCCAAACATATAAAATTCCAGTTTTAGTATCTAGCCACCACTCGCCTGGGCTGTCAAGTTCTTCTAAAATATTGTAGGCAGTGTAAGCCTGAAAATCTTTACCGTTTCCAAGTCCGTATAAATGTGGCGTCACTAATTTAATTTGCTTTTTAAGGGTGTCAATTTTTTCGATATTAATATTATCATCTGCAAAACCATAATTAAAAGTCCCTTGTAGCCATATGTCTTTTTGCCCAGCCCATTTTGTATGTCTTGTATCGGTATATTCAAATATGCCACCTCTATTGCTTGTATCACCTATACGGGGCACAGATCCTTTATCTATAACTTTTCCAATTTTGATACTGCCAATATTGGGGTAGTGTGCAAGTGTGAGTGGTTCGTTGTTAAAAAATAATTCAAGTGGCGCTGGAATAACTGGCTGCCCATGTCCATAGCTTTGGTGTTTGCCGTAATTTAAAATACCCAGTTGTTTGAGAGATACCTGGTATAATGCTGCAGCTGCTGATTTGCCTACCCGTATTAAAATTGATGGGTCCTTAACTTTTTTAAAGGCACTACTTTTAATTTTTTTGCCACCCGAAATAATCACTTTGTCTTTGTTAACTCCTCTCCAAATAATTGGCGTTTGTTTGCTACCTGTAACAGTCTCATCTAATTTTAATCCTTCTTGCAGTTCATAATTACCGGGGCCGATATGTACAATGATGTCTCCCTCGTAATTTGGGTTAGCCGTCTTAAATTTTTTAATGAGTTCCTGCGCTTTTGAAAGTGTTGCTACTGGCGCAGCTGCTGTCCCGTTACTTTTATCATTGCCAGCCGGAGACACATAAAATTCTTGTCCCAGCACTTGGTTAATAACGAGTAAAAAAATGACGGTTTTAAGGAGTTGTTTCATGTGTGTATCTTACTGTTAGTAAGCGCTTAATTATCTATTATTTATTTTATCTTGTATGAATATAGTTAATTCCAAAAAGGTAAACCGGATTAATAATTAACATAATTAGTAATAGCCTGTATAACCAATGGCACAGCATTAAACCCCGTATTGTATGAAAAAGTGTAGTAGTATATTATTGTTGATTTTTTTAACTGCAGGTAAATCATTACTAGCGCAGCTACCCATTATTCCTTACCCTAATAAAGTAGTAGAAGGAAAAGGTTTTTACACGGTTTCAACATCTGTAACAAAAGAAGCTGTTGTTGTGATTGACTCAAGTAAAGGATCTGTTGTTACAAGTCCCGAAGGATATTATCTAACAGTAACACCCAAGCAAATAAAAGTGGTTGCAAAAACAAAAGTGGGCGCGTTTTACGCCATGCAAACGCTTTTGCAATTAGAAGCAGCGTCTAAAAAAATTCCAGCAGTAACCATAGAGGATGCGCCAGCATTTGGTTATAGAGGACTCATGTTAGACGTGGGTAGGCATTTTATGTCAATCTCTTTTATAAAACAGTTACTAGATGTTATGGCGATGCAAAAGATGAACAATTTGCATTTGCATTTAACCGAAGATCAAGGATGGCGCATCGAAATAAAAAAGTATCCAAAATTAACGAGTGTAGGATCTGTGCGAGGCGGAACTTTAATTGGCAAGTATCCAGGGAGTGGCAATACCAACGCTGCCTACGGCGGCTTTTATACGCAGGCGCAGTTAAAAGAGCTTGTTGCATATGCAGCTGCAAAACACATCAATATTATTCCTGAAATTGAAATGCCTGGTCATGCAAGCGCTGCTATTGCTGCCTATCCTGAGTTAAGTTGTTTTCCTAATGAAGCTACCAAGCTTACAAATAATATGTACGCAACCACTACAGAAAATAAAATTAAATCGGTAGGTGGTAAAATTGTACAAGAAACATGGGGTGTTTTTGATGACGTATTTGCGCCTAGTGAGTACACGTTTAATTTTATTGAAAATGTATTGGATGAAGTGATGGATATTTTCCCATCTAGCTATATTCATATTGGTGGCGACGAGTGTCCTAAAACAGCCTGGAAGCGTTCTAGCTATTGTCAGAATCTTATGAAAGAAAAAGGTATCGCTAACGAGCACGCACTTCAAAGTTATTTTATTCAACGCGTAGAAAAATATGTAAACAGTAAGGGCCGTAAAATAATTGGCTGGGATGAAATCTTAGAAGGGGGCCTTGCACCCAATGCAACCGTTATGAGTTGGCAGGGTGAAGAAGGTGGTATTACTGCCGCCAAAGAGCATCATGATGTTATTATGACGCCACAGGGCACTTGTTATTTAAATTTTTATCAATCTGCTGATTCTCGCGACTCTATTGCTTTTGGTGGTTTCTTACCGCTAGAGGCTGTATATAATTACAATCCGGTTCCAGCGGCTCTTACCCCAGAGGAGGCTAGGTATATTAAAGGCGTACAGGGTAATTTATGGACCGAGTATATTGCTAACAAAGATCTTGCTTCTTTTATGTTGTATCCGCGCGCCATGGCCATTGCCGAAAACGGATGGACAAAAACAAAAACCGGTTTCGACCATTTTACAAACCGGGTAACCAGCTGGAAACCTTTATTAAAACAAAAAGGGCTTCATTTTTCGGACCATTTATACAATATACAAATTACCAGTAAGCCATTTGCTGGCGGCATCAATGTTTCTATTGGTGGTGTAGGAGCTGCTTATAAAATTGTGTACAATACAAATGGCAAACTGCCAAGTGTAAACGATCAAATCTATACGGGCCCTATCACAATTACCGGCGACGCAAATTTGCAAGCGGGTGTTTTAGTTAATAACAAAATAACAGATGTTGCCTCTGCGGCATTTTCTATTAATAAGGCAACAGGTGCAAAGTTAGTATCGCTTGTACATACACCAAAAGCGCCCTATAATAAAAGTGGTAATACCGGATTTATCAATGGCATACTTGCAAATGATGCTAGGTTTAGTGATGGCGAGTGGCTTGCCTGGGAAGGTAAATCAATTGACGCCACAATTGATTTGGGTGCAGCTACAACAATTAGGCAAATTGCTACGCGCTTTATCAATAGCCGTGGCAGTTGGATTCATTTGCCAACAAGTGTAGAAGTGTTAGGTTCATTAGATGGTAAAACATTTACGCGCCTTGGCTTCCAACAAAATTTCGATAACAGTAAAGAAGGAAATTTACCCGTTTTGTTTACTGTACCTTCTACTAGTGTTAGATATATTCAATGGATAGCGCATCCTGTAGCAATTATACCGGCTGGATTTGCAGGAGCTGGAAATCCTTCTTGGTTATTTATGGATGAACTCATAATAAAATAAATAGGATGGCAAAAGTAATTGACACCCACATGCACAGTTGGGACTTGCAAAAAGTTAGGTATAGTTGGCTGGATGGAGATACGTCCATACTAGCGCAAAATTATTATCCATCGGATATTGAATCCCAGTTGTCTGCGGCGAATGTTAGTGCAGCTATTATGGTGCAAGCAGCAAATAGTATGGAAGATACTGCGTTTATGTTTGATTGCGCAGAAAAATATCCTTGGATTATTGGGGTAGTAGGTTGGGTAGATTTATTAAATCCTGAAACTGCTAAAAAGCAATTAGAAGCGCATCTTCAAAATAAATATTTTAAAGGGATTAGACATTTAATTCACGACGAGCCGGACAGTAGCTGGCTACTACAACCAACTGTGATAAAAAGTTTAGAGATACTTGCCAATCAAGGACTCCCTTTTGACGTGGTGGGTGTAAAAACCGAGCACATTAAGGCGGCCATACAAGTAGCCAAACAAATACCCAATTTAAAAATGGTATTTGACCACTTAAACCATCCGCCCATTGCTACCAATGAGCAGTTTGGTGCTTGGGGTGACGCTATAGCCGAAGCCGCTGCCATGCCTAATTTTTATGCTAAAATATCCGGGCTAGGCACTTGTTGTGCAAACTTTAATGATTGGTCTGCTACTACCATCGAGCCTTATGTGTCCTATGTGTTGCAGCATTTTGGAGTTGATAAATTAATGATAGGAGGCGACTGGCCCGTTTCGTTACTGGCTGGTGATTATGTAACAACGCATCATCAGTATCAAGCTGTTCTTGAAAAGTTAGTAGCACCACAAAATCAACAAAAAATATTTGTAGACAACGCTACTACTTTTTATAAGCTAAATTAATTGTTTACGATTTCAACCTCAATCCTTCTGTTTCTAAAACGGTTGTTGTCTGTATCGTTTGCGGTTAATGGATCCGATTCGCCTTTGCCAATAGTTGCAATGCGTCCTGCCGCAATGCCTAATTTAACAAGCGCTGCTTTAACGGCTTCGGCTCTTTTATTAGATAAAATAATATTGTAGTTGTCTTCGCCAAGATTATCTGTGTGTCCGCTTATGATAATATTGAGCGAGCTATTTTTAGTTAAGTATGCTGCCATCTGCTCAATTTCTTGAACGTACCTTGGCATGATATCATATTTGTCTAATTCAAAATTGATATTGAGAGAGATGGTTTCTCTAACGCCTTTAAATGTTTTTTCGCCAGTAGCTCTTTGTTCGCTAACGGTGCCTGTACTAATGCTTAATTTTTCATAATCAAACATACATGGCATCATGCTTACTTCGTAATAGCGGTTTAATGAAAAAAGCTGATTATTAAATACTTCCTCAAATTCCGATCTATCGTAGCATTGAAAATACATGCCGTTTGTTTCGTTGGCGACGGCCCTTAAATTTACTGAGTCGGCGCCACCACTGTAGGCAATGGTAAAAACTGGTATATTATTTATTAGTGCTTTTTCTACAATCGACTTTGTGTTTTTATTTTTAGAAGAATTTTCAAATCCGTCTGTAAATAAAAGTAGGACAGGCTTGTATTTATTGTATTTGGCCATGGTGTCTAGGCCACGATCTAGGGCATCGTTAATGGCAGTGCCGCCCCCAAATCCATCCATGCCTCTTTTTCGGTACAACATTTTTTGGATGGTAGCACTGTCGTATGCAGTGCCTTCATAAGAGATATCCGAATCAAATTTCCATAAGCTAATTAGGTTACGCTTACTCATTTTTTTTAAGCTTACAGATAATGCATCTTGTAACTCGGTGCAACGTTCGTCACCCATGGATCCACTATGATCTAGTATAATACCAATATGGTAAATGCTAGTGTCGCGTATTTCTTTTAATGTGTATTTGGTAACGTAACAGGTGTCGTTGTATTTATTAATAAATCTAAATGCATTGGTGCTATCGGCTGCATTAATTTTATGGTAGCTACCTTTTAAATTGGTAGGGTAGCTCATTCTAAATTTTATTTCTTTTTTACTTTTTGAAAAAGCATAGGTATTGATGGTCAATTTTTCTGGAACATAGGTTTCGCCAATTCTTTTTTTAATAACTGGTTTTTGAGTTATGAAAGTTGGCTCATACATAAAAGTATAATTAGCCGGTACCCGGTCAATACCATCAAAGGGTTCAAATCCGGGCCTTGGTTTAAATATTTTTTTATAAATAGGCTTTGCTATCGCAGCAGGCATTTTTTTGGGAGGCGCCACTTCTGCAAACAGCTCTCTAGATTCACGGCAAGCAGTTAAAAAAATCAGACACATGGCAATCAAAGACGTTTGAATACGCGTGCTGGAAAAGTGAATACCCATATCTAGTATTTTGATTGGTACTGAAAGTTAATTTATTCTGGGCAGTCAATTATGGTCTTAATTTTTTTAAGACTAATTGGGTGAACACTTAACATCACATAACCACCACCCGAAGCATTTGTCATATTGCTAGAATTGGTAAGCCACCTGAGTCTATGAAGGCCAACAGTTAACGGCCCTAGTTTAACAGCGCCGCCCACCATTAATTGGCCTTGGGTATTGTATTGCACTGGGATATAAACCCCAAAGTGTAAGGTTTCGTAACGGGGCGTAACGGTAAGTAAATTAAGGTCACGAACACGGCGTTTGGTAAGCCCTGCACTAGCGTGCATGTTAACAGTAAGGTCTGCGTTGATATAAAAGTCATTACCTAGGGGCTTATCAATATTTAAATTAAATCTAGTCGGTTTTGCAACTGTAAATGTTTCTGGCATTTGTGTGGTGGTTGCAAATATGGTAGCAAGTGAATCTCTTAACTGATCACTATTTTGAATTCCTATGGTTTTCCGCGACATTAACGGGTCGTTCATATTTAGGCGTACACCATTAAATACACTGCTTGTAACACTGTTTTTGTAAGACACGCCGCCAATATCCATAATGGAAACGCCAATTTTTAATGCATAGTTTAAAGCATGATTCGTTTGAAAGCTATGGGCCTCTGTATTGTAGAGTAAATACTCTGCGCCAATGCTTAATCCCAAATTTGTTTTACCATTTTTTATAAAATCGGTACCGGTGTTGGAAGTTCCGGCAATGGTTTCGTCATAATTAGAACTATATCCAAACGAAGATCCTCCAGCAGTAAGTGTATATAAGGTGTCTATACCATTTGTACTTTCTAAATAGCTTAATTTATTAACGGTGGCGTATGCACCAGAAATACTTTTATTGATTTGTAAGGTAAGTCCTGCTGTTAACGTGCTTTTCTGGTCTCTAAATATCTCTTGCGCATAATTCAAATTGCCTTCAAGCCAGCCACTATGCGTAAGAAAAGCCTCTAAATAAGGGGTTTGTCTATTAAGCATAAAAAAATCATGCATGCTTTGTATACCATTGGAAGCAACGAGTGGTTCTGTTTTGATATGGTTAAAAGTTCTTGCTCTAATGCCAACACTAAAAGCTTGTTTGTTATTTGGCTTGTATAAAAGGTTTAATAAATTAACATCTACATTTCCATGAAAATATTTTGGAAACATACCTTCATGAATACCAATCGAATCATTTTGAATATAAAACGCGTTGCTATTAATGTTGGCTTGCGCACTAAGTATTGTAGCCTCCCATTTAAAAGATTGATTCACACTTGAAGCAGGGTTATTAAAAATACTCGTGCTTCCGGCAAATGCAGATCCATAAGTGGGTTTGTAGCTTTGCGCCAAAAGGTTGTTGCCAAAACATACTGGTCCCAAAGTAACCACAGCTACCAAAAAAGTGCGTATAAATAGGTGTTGCTTTGGGGTTGTTTGCATGCATTTATTTTATAAGACCCGGATATGTTTTTAATGCTGCTTCTAAACAATCCATTGCTTTATTGATGTCTTCTAAATTTAAAACATAGGCAAGCCTTATTTCTTGTTTACCAAGACCAGGCGTACCATAAAATCCAGTTGCAGGTGCAAGCATCACGGTTTGATTTTCAAAAGCAAACTCTTCGAGTAACCACTGACAAAATTTATCAGCGTCGTCTATGGGTAATTTAGCCATGGCATAAAAAGCGCCGCCCGGATTGGGACAAAAAACACCTTCCATCGCATTTAATCTTGTAACAATAAGATCTCTTCTTGATTTGTATTCGGCCTTGGTATCATCAAAATAATTGGCAGGCAAATCAATGGCAGCTTCACCTGCAATTTGTGCAAAACTTGGTGGGCTTAAACGAGCTTGCGCAAATTTCATGGTAGCGTCAAGTAACGCTTGATTTTTTGTAATAAATGCGCCAATTCGACCACCACATGCGCTGTATCTTTTACTGATGGTATCCATGATTACAACATGATCATCTACACCCGTCAAATGCAGCGCACTAATTTGAGTGCCTTCGTAACAAAACTCTCTGTAGGCTTCGTCAGAAAATAAATACAAGTTGTGTTTTAGAATAATACTTTTTAGTTGCTCCATTTCGGCAGCACTGTATAAATAACCCGTTGGGTTGTTAGGATTACATATTACAATGGCTTTGGTACGTGGCGTAATTTTTGCTTCAATGGCCTCAATAGGAGGTAGCGCAAAACCATTTTCGATATGCGATGTAATAGGCACAACTGTTACACCAGCTTCTACTGCAAAACCATTGTAGTTGGCATAAAAAGGTTCTGGAATAATTACTTCATCGCCAGCATCAAGGCATGCCATAAAGCCAAACAAAATCGCTTCACTACCACCCGTGGTAATAATAATTTGTTTTTCGTTGACATCGATGCCTACACTTTTATAGTAACCCACTAATTTTTTACGGTAACTTTCATTGCCTGCACTATGGCTATATTCTAGTACTTTAAAATCACTATGTCTTACCGCATCGAGTACCATTTTAGGTGTTTCGATATCTGGCTGACCAATATTAAGGTGATATACTTTAGTTCCTCTTTTTTTTGCAGCTTCTGCAAAGGGAACTAGTTTTCTGATTGGTGAGGCAGGCATTTCTATGCCACGTTTGCTGATTTGTAACATGTTGCAAATATAAGTTTACAATTTGAGGCAGGGGCAAAAAAAACCAGCCTCCGAAGGAGGCTGGTAAGATCATTATCAGAATCTTAACAATTATTTTTTAGGAGCAACAACTTCACCATTGATGGTTAAGATGATTGGCTCTGCAACGCCTACTAATTTTACAGTAACACGCTTGGTAAAGTTACCCATGCTAGCAGCATTATACGTTACTTTAACAGTGCTTGATTTACCAGGTAAAATTGGTTCTTTGGTAACTTCGGGAGTGGTACAGCCACATTCAGCTGTGCAATATTCAACAACAGCTGGTTTAGTACCAGTGTTTTTAAAGGTAAAAACGTGGGTTACTGGAGTGCCTTGAGCAATTTTTCCAAAATTAAATGAACCTGCCTCGAATTTAATGTCTTGTTGTGCAAAAACGCTGATTGACACAGTAATGGCTAGTAAAGTGAGTGCTAAAATCTTTTTCATATTAGTGCTTTGTTTAAAGTACCCCGTAAAAGTATCAATTAAAGTTCAATTTTACACTAAAAGAGCCTTAAAAAAAGGCTAAATCGCCAAAAAATGGGGTTTGTTAAGAGTGGCTGACATTTATCCCCAAATTCATAAACAACCCTTTTCTAATGCCTTCCGAATGCTATTTTTGTGCCATGGAATTAATTGCTTCGCCAGCGCCGCAAACCGAGATGTTATCCTTTGAGGGATTTCGTAATACGGTCATTCAAGATTATAAAATTTCTCTCATTAGTAGAGAGGTTAGTTTGCTGGGTAGACGAGAAGTGTTAACCGGTAAGGCTAAGTTTGGCATTTTTGGTGACGGTAAAGAAGTAGCGCAAGTTGCGCTTGCAAAATATTTCAAAAACGGTGATTTTAGATCTGGATATTATAGAGATCAAACTTTCATGTTTGCTTCAGGGCTTGCAACTGTAGAACAATATTTTTCTCAATTGTTTGCTGATCCAGATGGCAGTCATGATGTTTTTTGTGCGGGTAGACAAATGAGTTCTCACTTTGTTACCCCTACAGTAGATAAAAATGGCAATTGGTTGGATGTTGTCAATCAAAAAAATTCTTCTGCCGACATGGCACCTACAGCAGGTCAAATGCCACGCGCTGTTGGTCTTGCCTTTGCATCTAAATGTTTTAGAGAAGCACAACAAAAAAATCAGAACTTACATACAAATTTGAGTAACAATGGTAACGAAATTTGTTTTTGTACCATTGGTGATGCAAGTACCTCGGAAGGTCATTTTTGGGAATCCATTAACGCAGCTGCAGTATTACAAGTTCCACTAGCTGTTTTTGTTTGGGATGATGGCTATGGTATTTCTGTCCCTAAAAACTTGCAAACAACAAAAAATTCGATTTCTGATGCACTTGCTGGTATGCAAAAATTAGCAGACACCAATGGTATCGAAATATATAAAGCAAAGGCCTGGGATTACGCCGGTATGTGTGAAGTGTTTGAAGAGGGCTTACAAAAAATTAGAGATACGCATACGCCTGCGCTTTTTCATATCGAAGAGGTAACACAACCGCAGGGCCATTCTACAAGTGGTAGCCACGAGCGTTACAAGTCAGCAGAGCGTTTGGAGTGGGAAAAAAATTGGGATTGCATCAAAAAAATGCGTGAGTGGATGTTAGATGCTGGTCTTGCTACCACTACCGAGTTAAATAATGTTGAGGTAGAAGCAAAAGAATTTGTGAAAGAGGCAAAAGCAAATGCCTGGAACAAGTTTATTGGTCCTATTCAAAAACAAGCAGACAAAGCAGTGCAAGTTATTAGTGGATTGCAAGTAATGAGTCCTGCTGTGCAGCAAATTGTTGCAGAATTATCTGCTAATAAAGAACCCCTTAGAAGAGACGTTTTAAAAGCACTTGCTAAAGTTAGTGAAGCAGCTATTGGTGTTAAGGGGGTTGAAAAAGTAACGCAGTATGCGCAAGAGTTAAAAAATGAAGCAGCTGGATTATTCAATTCTTTCTTGTATAACGAAGGCCCAAAATCGGCACTTCGAGTTCCTGCCGTTCAGGTATCTTATGCTCCAGATGCACCTACTGTAAATGCCTACGAAGTACTCAATAAATATTTTGATGCTTTATTTGCAAGCAATCCAAAAGTATATGCTTTTGGTGAAGACGTTGGATATATCGGAGACGTAAATCAGGGTTTTGCTGGCCTGCAAGAAAAACATGGCGCTGACCGTATTTCTGATACCGGTATTAGAGAGCTTACTATTGTAGGACAAGCCGTGGGTATGGCTGTTAGAGGTTTAAGGCCTATTGCAGAAATTCAATACCTCGACTATTTACTCTATGGCTTACAGCCGTTAAGTGATGATGTTGCTACTACGCACTATAGAACCAATGGTCAACAAAGTTGCCCTGTTATCATCAGAACAAGAGGTCATAGACTAGAAGGAATTTGGCATAGTGGCTCACCTATGGGCATGATTGTGAATGCGCTTCGTGGCATGTATGTATGTGTGCCGCGTAATATGGTGCAAGCGGCAGGCATGTACAATACACTTTTACAATCTAACGATCCAGCAATAGTGATTGAGTGTTTAAACGGGTATAGACTCAAAGAAAAATTACCTAGTAATTTACTTGAATTTTCTGTGCCATTGGGTATTCCAGAAATTATCCATGAAGGAACTGATATCACCATTGTTTCATATGGTTCTACACTTCGTATTATTGAAGAGGCGATTGTACGTTTAGCGAATGAAGGAATTTCGGTAGAACTTATTGATGTGCAAACATTACTTCCATTTGATATCCATCATAGCATTGTAAAATCTTTGCAAAAAACCAACCGCATTTTATTTGTCGATGAAGACGTTCCGGGCGGAGCTACTGCATATATGTTTACGCAGGTAATGGAAGAGCAGGGTGGTTACAAGTGGCTAGACGCAAGCCCTAGAACCCTAGCTGCTAAAGCGCATAGACCAGGTTATGGTAGTGATGGCGATTACTTTAGTAAGCCCAACACAGAAGATGTAATTGAAGCGGTGAGAGCTGTTATGGCAGAGTAAAATCGGGTAAATATTTTATCCCATATTATGGAAAACCTTATTCACGTCTTCGTCTTCTTCTAATCGCTCAATAAGGTTACTAATTTCTTCTGCTTGTTCGTCTGTTACAGGTACTGTTGTTGACGGAATCCATTCAAACTCGGCGCTGATTACGTTTAATTTTTTAGCTTCCAATTCTTTTTGCAAATTACCAAAATCAGTAAACGCACATCTTAAAACAATAATTGGATTACCATTATCGTCGTTACTATCTCCAAGTTCTTCAAGACCATGGTCAATAAGTTCTAATTCCAGATCATCCATTACAAGTCCTTCTGGATTTAATTTAAACACACCCATTTTTGTAAATTGAAAACTTACGCTACCGCTGTTACCCATGGCACCACCACCTTTGTTAAAATGACTTTTTACATTGGCTACGGTTCTTACGTGGTTGTCAGTTGCAGTTTCAACAAGTAAGGCAACACCATGAGGTGCATACCCTTCATAAAGGATTTCTTCGTAGTTAGAAGTGTCTTTGCCCATCGCACGCTTAATAGCTGCTTCCACTCTGTCTTTTGGCATTCCAGCACTACGGGCATTTTGATAACATCTTCTTAAAGCAGGGTTATCATCGGGGTTAGGGCCACCTGATTTTACTGCAATTACAATTTCTTTACCGATGCGGGTAAATTGTTTTGCCATGCGGTCATAACGCTTGAACATGGTTGCTTTACGAACTTCAAATATCCTTCCCATAATGATTGTTTAAGAGTTGCAAAAATACGGCAAAAAAAATAGTCCCGAAGGTCGGGACTATTTTTTTTAATATATAAGTAAAGGGTTAGTTTAACTTACTGTGTTTGCGGCTGTATACAAAGTATACAACCAGGCCTAATATCATCCAGCCAAATGCTACTTTTAGTGTTTGTGCATCAAGTGCAAAGATCATAGCCAAGCAAATGATAGCTCCTAAAATTGGCACTATTGGTACTAACGGTGTTTTAAATGGTCTTTCCATTTCTGGAGACTTAACACGTAAAATCCAAATACCTGCACTTACAAGTACGAAGGCGAATAAGGTTCCAAATGAAGTTAAATCACCGGCAACACTTCCTGGTACAAAAGCAGCAAAAGCACCTACAAATACAAATAAGATCCAGTTTGATTTGTATGGCGTGCGGTATTTAGGGTGAAGGTCAGAAAATACTTTAGGTAACAGGCCATCGTTTGCCATTGAAAAGAATACACGAGATTGACCCATTAACATTACGAGAATTACCGAGCTAAAGCCCGCTAAAATTGCAACGGTAACAGCTGTTGCCAACCATCCGTATCCAGTCATGTAATTTGAGATTGCGTATGCAACAGAAGCTTCACGGCCTTTTAAAGGATCTACAAATTCTTTCCAGTTTGCAACGCCTGTTAAAACGTGACCAAATAAGATGTATAAGATTGTACATACAACCAGTGACCCTAAAATACCAATTGGCATATCTCTTTTGGGATTTTTTGCTTCTTGAGCTGCAGTAGATACTGCGTCAAAACCAATGAATGCAAAAAATACAATAGCAGCACCACCTAATACGCCACCCCAGCCATGCTTAAACACACCTGAGTAATCGGCAACGGTATTACCTGCTGCATCCAACAAAGGAGGCTGATCGGCAGGAATAAAATATGGCGTATGGTTTTCAGGTTTAATAAACTGCCAACCTAAAACAATAAATATAATTACAATTGCTACTTTAATAAATACGATAATCGCATTTACAATTGCAGACTCTTGTGTTCCTTTAATAAGCAATAAAGTAAGTAGAAGTAGAATAACAAGCGCGGGTGCATTCATGATACCTTGGTGTAAAACACCTGCCGTATCTGTTACACTCTCAAAGGGGGAGTGGCTCCACTCGTAAGGGATACTTCCTCCTAAAAGCTTGTTTAGATATTCACTCCAGGCAATAGAAACAGTAGCTGCACCTAGTGCATATTCCATAATTAATGCCCAACCAATAATCCAGGCAACCGTTTCTCCCATGGTAACATAAGAATATGCATAAGCACTACCTGAAATAGGAATCATGGCTGCAAATTCTGCGTAACATAAACCTGCAAAAGCACAACCAATGGCTGCAATGATAAATGATATTGTAACGGCTGGTCCCGCAGCTTGACCTGCAGCAGCAGCTGTTCTCACAAATAAACCTGCTCCAATAATAGCACCAACGCCTAAAGCAACAAGGTTACCCGCACCTAGTGTGCGTTTAAGACCCTTACCACCATCTTCTGCTTGTGCTAACATGGCAGATAAATCCTTTTTTCTGAATAAACTCATAATTTTTGGGTTTGATTTCTAATCAATTGATGTCGAAAAATAGTACTTTTTTCTCAAAATCACCCTTGTTTTTTACAAAAATCATGAACAGGGTGCCTGCCTTTTTTTAGGACTTAAGTCTTATATTGCAATACTTATATACCTTATGAAAAAATCTAATAAATTAACCCTCTACATTATTATTGCAATGATTGCCGGGGTCATTCTTGGTTATTTTGTACATCAAAATAGTGAACCTGCGTTTATTCAATCTTTCTCGAAAAATTTAAAGCTACTCACCACCATATTTTTAAGGCTGGTTCAAATGATTATTGCACCGCTCGTGTTTTCTACCCTTGTTGTGGGTATAGCCAAGCTTGGTGATTTAAAAACGGTAGGACGTGTAGGCGGAAAAGCATTGTTATGGTTTTTAACGGCTTCGCTTGTTAGTTTATTGATAGGTCTATTACTGGTAAATGTATTTCAGCCCGGCGCTGGGATTAATTTAAGCAATGCCGATATGAGTGGCGCGCAAGACCTTGTAGGCAAGACGCAGGAGTTTAGCATTCAAAAATTTATCGAACACGTGTTTCCAAAAAGCGTTATTGATGCGATGGCCAATAACGAAATATTACAACTTGTTATATTTAGTATCTTTTTTGGTGTAGCCACTGCTTCAATGGGCGAAAAAGCAAATGTTGTTGTTAAAGCATTAGACGCTGTAGCGCATGTGATTTTAAAAATGGTTGGCTATGTCATGAATTTTGCGCCACTGGGTGTGTTTGGTGCTATTGCAGCAGTGATTGCTACCAAAGGACTTGACGTTTTTGTTTTTTACGGAAAGTATCTACTCTATTTTATTATGGGTATCGCTACTTTATGGGCGGTGCTTTTATTGGTTGGTTTTTTAATTTTAGGCAAGCGTTTGCCTGGATTATTAAAAGCTATTTTTCCGCCGCTTATTATTGCATTCAGTACCACCAGTAGCGAAGCGGTATTTCCTAAGTTAACAGAAGAGCTCGAAAAATTTGGTTGTAAAGACAAGATTGTTTCTTTCATATTGCCGCTTGGTTATTCTTTTAATTTAGATGGCAGTATGATGTACATGACATTTGCAAGCCTTGCAATTGCGCAGGCCTATGGTATCCACATCGATGTTGGCACACAGCTTACCATGCTTATTGTACTCATGCTTACCAGTAAAGGTATTGCAGGCGTTCCTCGCGCATCACTAGTTGTTGTAACGGCTACTTGTGCGATGTTTAATATTCCACCAGAAGGTATTGCTTTAATTTTGCCAATCGATCATTTTTGTGACATGTTTAGAACCGCAACCAACGTTTTAGGTAATGCGCTTGCAACAAGTGCAGTAAGTAAGTGGGAGGGTTCCTTAGAAAATCCATCAGAAGTTGAAGCGTAACTAAAAGATTAAATCATAGCCATGTTTTTATTAGATGCTTTTCATTGGAGTCAATTATTACAGCCACAGTTTTATATTGAGCATGGTGGGCTTTGGCTTATTTTATTAGTAGTTTTTGCAGAAACCGGACTCTTTGCTGGATTTTTTTTACCTGGCGATAGTTTACTTTTTGTTGCAGGCATTTATAGCACCAATTTGGCGGCTCAACTTTGGTCGACAGGTAATGAGTTTACTGATTTATTTTTACTCATGAGCCTTATTGCAGCTGCAGGTATTGCAGGCAATGCAACGGGTTATTGGTTTGGTAAAAAAGTAGGACCTGCTATGTTTAGTTGGAAAGAAAATTTATTGTTTAAAAGAAAATATTTAGTTCAAGCGCAAGAGTTTTACGACAAACACGGTGGTGGCGCAATCATAGTAGCTAGGTTTATTCCAATTGTAAGAACCTTTGCACCCATTGTTGCTGGTATTGTGGGGATGAATCAAAAAAAGTTCGTAAGCTTTAATATTATCGGGTCTATTGCTTGGGTGTTTAGCATGTTATTTTCTGGACACTTTTTGCAGAAATGGATTCTGAGTGAGTTTGGTTTTGATTTAAAAAATCATTTAGAAGTAATTGTACTAGGTATTGTGTTTTTTACAACAGCACCTGTAATTATCAAACTGTTTTTTGGAAAATCTAAGAAAGCGTAGTTATGGAGGTAACTGAAAAAAAAATATCTATTTTTTCGCTTCCAGTAATTGTGGCGGCGCTGGGTTATTTTGTAGATATCTACGATTTATTGTTATTTACGATCGTAAAAAAAACAAGTATGCTAGGCGTGGGTTCTACCGAGGCTACGCTGCTTGTAGATAGTACGCGTGTAATTAATTGGCAAATGACTGGCCTATTATTAGGTGGAATTATTTGGGGTGTTCTTGCCGATAAAAAAGGAAGATTAAGTGTACTTTTTGGTTCTATCATTTTATATTCGACTGCAAATTTTGCAACCGGTTTTGTTACCAGTGTTGACCAGTATGCATGGGCTAGATTTATTGGCGGCCTTGGCCTTGCTGGTGAGCTGGGTGCAGGCATTACGCTTGTAAGTGAACTTCTACCTAAACACAAAAGAGGTGTGGGAACTTCATTGGTAGCCGGAATCGGGTTATTTGGTGCAGTGGCCGCTTACTTTACATATCAGTACACCCAGGATTGGCGACTTTGTTATAAAATAGGAGGTGTGCTTGGTATTTGCCTTCTACTACTCCGTGTTAAAGTTGCAGAGTCTGGCATGTTTGCAGCTGCAAAAGCCTCGGAAGTGGTAAAAGGAAATTTTTTCATGTTACTTAATAATGGCAGGCGCTTTAAAAAATATTTTGTTGCGATTTTAATTGGACTACCAACTTGGTATGTGATTGGTATATTACTTAACCAAAGTGATCGTTTTGGTAAAGCTATGTTTAATAGCATAACTATCGATTCTGGTAGAGCTATCATGTTTGGTTATGTGGGTATCGCCGTTGGTGATATTTTAATTGGACTGGTAAGTCAGTATTTTAAGAGTCGTAAAAAAGCGCTCCTTTTATTCTACGGATTTACCCTTGTTGGTTTGATTTTTTATTTTAGTGGATATAATAGTTCTGACACCACCATGTATTTAATTGCTTTGTGGCTTGGATTTAGCACAGGCTTTTGGGCCATCTTTGTTACCATGGGTGCCGAGCAGTTTGGAACCAATTTGCGTGCAACCGCTGCTACCACCATTCCTAATATGGTGCGCGGCGCGCTTCCATTAATTAATATGTTGTTTTTGGATTTGTTTCAAAAGTCTTGGCACTGGTCCATTGTATATAGTGGTATTATAACTGGCATCATTGTTATGTGCGTAGCATTTACTGCCTATGCTTTTACCGAAGAAACATTCCATAAAGATTTGGATTATATGGAACTGGACTAATATAATATATCCCCAAATGAAATTTTTAGTAATCCGCTTTTCTTCTATTGGTGATATCGTTTTAACAACGGCTGCTATTCGTTGTTTAAAACAGCAGGTGCCGGATGCTGAAATTCATTTTTTAACCAAAGAAAGTTTTAAAGAGGTTACCCTTCATAATCCTTACATTTCAGCGTTTCATTATTTCAAGGATGATTTAAATGAAACCATTGCAGCATTAAAAGCACAAAATTTTGACTGGATTATTGATTTACATAAAAACTTTAGAACCTGGCGCATTAAAACAGCGCTGAAGGTTCCCTCTTTAACCTATAAAAAATTGAGCCTTCACAAGTTCTTTTTAACAAAGCTTGGCATTAAAAATAAAATCCCTAATCGTCATATTGTAGACAGGTGTATAGATACGCTTGCGCCACTTGGTGTGCAAAATGATGGCAAAGGCCTCGATTATTTTATTGCCCCTGAAGATCATATTAAAGCGGAGGATTTACCTACGGGGCATAGCGCCGGTTATGTAGCGCTTGTTATTGGGGCATCTTATGCCACTAAAAAATTACCACTGATTAAACTCCAGCAGCTTTGTAAAAAAATTAATTTTCCCATTGTGCTCGTAGGTGGTAAAGAAGACGCCAAAGAAGGGGATGCAGTAGCTGCTATTGATCCTATTAAAATTTACAATGCCTGCGGAAAGTTTAGCTTACATGAATCTGCTAGTATTGTTCAAAAATCAAGACTGGTAATTTCTCATGATACGGGGCTACTATACATCGCTTGTGCCTTTAATAAGCCCGTGCTTGCCATTTGGGGCTCCACGTCACCCATGTTACAGGTAGAGCCTTATTATGGTGAGGGTTTGGTTGCTGCCATGGGTTTTAGCATGCCGCCTTATCAAAACTTTATAGTGCCACATTTAAGCTGCCAACCCTGTTCCAATTATGGCACAAAAAAATGCCCCAAAGGGCATTTTAATTGTATGATGCTACAAGACACTACTGCGATTGCGGCAGCCGTAGAAAAATATTTATAAAGTTTTTAGAACATCGTTCATGCTTCTAACAGCATCTGCGCTTTTGTTAAACGCCGCTTGCTCGTCTGCAGAAAGATACATGTCAACAATTTTTTCCCAGCCATTCTTGCCAATTACAACAGGAACACCTAAGCAAATATCGTTTTGACCATATTCGCCATTAAGGCTTACGCAACATGTAAATAATTTTTTCTCATCACGTACAATGCTTTCAACTAGTGCAGCACCGGCAGCACCTGGTGCATACCACGCCGATGTTCCTAATAATTTAGTGAGCGTTGCACCGCCAACCATGGTGTCAGCAATAATTTTTTGTTGTTGCTCTTCAGATAAAAATTGAGTTACAGGAATACTGTTCCATGTAGCATGTTTGATTAAAGGAATCATCGTTGTGTCGCCATGACCACCCACTACAAGTGCGTTTAAATCAGCAGGGCTGCAATTAAGAGCCGCGCTTAATTGATATTTAAAACGAGCGCTATCAAGTGTACCGCCCATACCAATAATTCTGTTTTTAGGTAAACCAGTAGATTGTAATGCCAAGTAGGTCATGGTATCCATTGGGTTACTAATTACAATGATGATAGCGTTAGGAGAGTGCTTTAAAATATTTTCACAAACACCTTTTACGATACCTGCGTTGGTGCCAATCAATTCTTCACGCGTCATACCTGGTTTACGTGGTAAGCCAGATGTGATGACTACAACATCAGAGTTAGCTGTTTTAGTATAATCGTTGGTGCTACCAGAAATTCTAGTATCAAAACCAAGCAATGCTGCTGTTTGCATCATGTCTTGTGCTTTGCCTTCTGCAAAACCTTCTTTGATGTCTAATAAAACAAGTTCGCTTGCTAATTCTTTGCGCGCAATATTGTCTGCACAGGTTGCACCTACTGCTCCAGCGCCCACTACCGTAATTTTCATATACAATGTATTAAAAGGTGAATGTTATTTTCAGGCGCAAAGGTACGTATAGAATACCATTATAATGTCTTAATGCGTACCAATTAATTTGAGTAATTCCGGGATTTCTACCCCCATTTCGTAAGCTTTAACAAACTGTTTACGGTTATCATAAACAGCTACAAATGGCGTGTATTTTACCTGGTAGTAAGACGGGATGCTATAATGTTGGTCTTGGCCGTATACCATATTTGGGCAGCCAATTACTCCATATTTTTCTGAAAAAGCTTTTAGCTCCGGTATGCTTCTACTGCCGGCCCATACAATATAGGTATGCTTTAGGCTATCTATGTTTTTAACCATTTCTATAGCCTCGTGCTGACAATGCCCACAGTCAGGACTAAAGTAAATGATGATGGTGTATTTGGAGCTAGGAATATCGTTTTGTGAAAAATTTTTCCCATCAGCAAGTAGAAGGTTAAATGCCGGAATATTTTTATTGGTTAAATAAGGGGCATCAGGTCTTACTGGGGTGTTCTCTTGTGCTGTTAACTGCGTAAGGCCACCAAATAAAAGGGTTACTATAATTACAACGATCAATTTTTTCATTGGAGGAATTATTTTTTTGCTTGCTCGTCTTCTAGCATACGCATTTGTTTAGCGTCTTGTAAAAACGAAGAAGCAAATATGAATTTGTTGAGTAACTCATCTTTAGAATAAATAATATCTTGGTTGGTGCCTTCCCACTGTTTTTTTCCTTGGTGTAAATACATAATATGCTCTCCAATTTCCATCACACTATTCATATCATGGGTTACGACGATGGTAGTAATATTAAATTCTGCAGTAATTTCTTGAATCAGTTTGTCAATTACCATGGAGGTTTGCGGATCTAATCCAGAGTTGGGTTCGTCACAAAAAAGATATTTAGGATTGAGCACTATGGCGCGCGCAATACCTACTCTTTTTTTCATGCCACCACTAATTTCGGCAGGGTATTTTTTATGCGCGTCAACTAAATTAACACGGGCTAAAACTTCGTCTACTCTTTTTTTCTTTTCTGCGAGGGTCCATTTCGTAAACATGTTAAGCGGGAACAAAACATTTTCTTCCACGGTCATAGAATCAAATAAGGCGGTGCCCTGAAATAGCATACCAATTTGCTGTCTTAATTCTTTGCGCTCATTGTTGTCCATGAGCAGCATGTCTTTACCGCTAAATAATATCTGTCCAATTTCTGGTTTAAACAGGCCTACCATGCATTTGGTAAGTACCGTTTTACCGCTACCGCTAGTTCCAATAATCAAATTACATTTACCAGCAATCATTGTGGCACTGATGTCTTCAATGATGCGTCTTTCTCCAAAACTTTTACTGATATTTTTTAATTCAATCATGGTAATTTTAGGATACCGGTTTTATAAAACCTCAACCTGATTTCTAGTAAGGTCTTCAAAGGTATCTCTTTGTCTAATTAGTTTGGCTTCGCCTTTAATTATCATTACTTCGGCAGGCTTATAGCGGGAGTTAAAATTACTCGCCATTTCAAAGCCATAAGCGCCTGCATTTTCAAATACAAGTAAGTCACCTTCTGATATGGTTGCAATTTGTCTATCAGAGGCAAATGTGTCTGTTTCACAAATATTACCCACTACATCATAGGTGGCTAAAGGTCCGTTGGGGTTGGACAAGTTTTTAATTTCGTGGTAAGCCTCATACAACATAGGTCTAATGAGGTGGTTGAAGCCACTGTTAACGCCAGCAAAAGTGATGGTTGGGGTTTGTTTGATTACGTTTACTTCAGTAATAAAATAGCCCGCTTTACTTACCATGTATTTTCCTGGCTCAAACCAGAATTCAAAACTACGTGCATAAGTGCTTTGTAGTTTTTCTTGAAACTTTTTAATTTCAGCTGCTAGTTCTGAAATATTAGTAGAAGGATCACCTGCTTTGTAAGGCACTTTAAATCCACCACCTAAATCTAAAAATTGCAATTGCGGAAATTTAGGCACTAAATCAAAAAACACATCTGTTACTTTCATGAACACAGACACGTCTTTGATTTCACTACCAGTATGAATATGTAGTCCTGCAATATTTATTTTATAAGTATCGATGATTGCAAGTAACTCCTCTAGTTGTTCTAGTGGCACGCCAAACTTACTTTTATCATGACCTGTAGAAATTTTTAAATTACCACCTGCCATAATGTTTGGACGAAGTCTAATACCAATAGGATAGCTGCCTCCATATTTTTTACCAAACTTTTCTAGATTCGATAAACTATCAATGTTTACATGAATACCGAGCGACACTGCCGTTTCAATTTCACTAAAATGTATGCCATTGCTAGTGTACAAAATATTTTTAGGTGCGTGTCCAGCTTTGATAGCAAGGTGTGCCTCATTAATAGAGCTGCAATCAACAGCGCAACCCATTTGAAGCATGAGCTTTAATATATTAATATTGGTAAGTGCTTTACTCGCATAAAAAAACTTTACGGGTTGTCCTGCAAAAGCAGTGGTTAATGCACTGTACTGCCCCTCAATATTGGCGGCATCATATACATAAAGAGGCGTACCAAAACTATTGGCTGCTGCAATAAGTTGTTCGTTGGAAAGTGAATGTAACATAGCTCCACGAAGATAACACTTCGGGGCATTTATTAAGCAGGATCCTTGTCCGAATTATCGGACTCGCTAAAGTTACCATCATCTTCAGTGTCTAGTGCTTCATCTTCTGCTGCGGCTAGTTCGTCAATTGGGTCTTCGTTAGATGTGGTTTCAGTATCAATGATCAAACTTTCTTCTTCAAATTCAGAAGCGTTTGCCACGTTTTGATCTGTAAAGTCTTCAGGATTGATGATGGTGCCTTCAATTAACTGATCGGCTAGTACTTCTTTAATTTTAGGAAGATCTTCTGGGCTATTGATGCCAAAATAATCCATAAATGTTTTAGAAGTAACATATAAAAGTGGTTTACCCGGCATGTTTTCGTTGCGGCCACTAATTAAAATAAGCTCTTTCTCTAATAATTTTTGAATGCTATAATCGGTATTAACACCTCTGATAGATTCAATCTCACCTTTGGTGATAGGTTGTTTGTAAGCAATAATCGCAAGTGTTTCAAGTGCCGCGTTGGAAAGGCGTTTCAAAAACTTGTCACCATTAAGTTGTGCAATGGTTTGGTGGTAATCTTTTTTGGTTAAAAATTGCCAACCGCCGCCGCTTTCTCTCACTTCAAATGGATAAAATTCTGAATCATACTTTTCTTTGATTCCATTTACTGCTGCCTCTACCTGATCAGTACTAATGCGCTCTTCTAAAAAGCCAAAAGTGTTGTTGATTAATTCAACAATATCAGATGATGTAAGAGGTTTTTCACTTGCAAAAATGAGAACTTCTATATGTGGTATGATTTCACTAATCTCCATAAACGGGTATTAAGGTTTATCCTTGAAGTGCGGCCGCGCCACTTACAATTTCTGTAAGTTCTGTGGTGATTGCTGCTTGACGTGCTCTGTTGTAGCTAATTTTAAGCGACTTTAAGAGTTCGTTTGCATTTTCGCTCGCTTTATCCATTGCGGTCATGCGCGCACCATGCTCACTCGCATTGCAATCAAGTACTGCTTTAAATAATTGTGTGTTAAGTATTTTTGGCATGAGCTCTGCTATCAATTCTTCTTTAGCTGGCTCAAAAATAAAGTCTGATTTTTTTGTAGAACCTGTGTTTTTAACTTTTGGAATTGGCAAAAACGCTTCTGCTTTAAATTCTTGAGAAGCGGCGTTTTTAAATTCAGAATAAATAACTTCTACCGCATCAAATGTTTTTTCTTCAAATGCTTTCATCGCAGCTGCTGCAGCGGCTTGTACATTTTCAAAAGTCAACTGTAAAAAGATATCTTTAAAAGTAGCGTCGGTGTTGTAACCTGCTTTGGTTAAACTCTCGTATCCTTTTTTGCCAATGTTCCAAATGGTTACATTGCCTTTTTTATGTTGGCTGCTATATTTTTCGTCGATGGTACTTTTCGCAAGTTTAATAAGGTTGGCATTGTAACCACCACACAAACCTCTGTCCGACGTGATTACAATTAAAAGTACATTTTCTACGGCTCTTGTTTCTGCTAATTTGATAGACAAATCACCCTCAGAAGAACTCACAATATTGCTCAGCATTTCCTGCAATTTTTGCGCGTAAGGGCGCATTTGCGTAATGGCATCTTGCGCACGGCGTAATTTTGCCGCACTCACCATTTTCATTGCCTTGGTAATTTGCTGCGTACTTTGTACACTTTTAATCCTATTTCTAACCTCTTTTAATTGACCTGCCATGGTATTAAATATTACACGTTTTCGGGGGCAAAAGTAGCAGAAAGACGCTGAAATTCCATAAAGAAGTTTTCAAGAAAGAATGAACC
>JBANFS010000025.1:0-25166 GCA_037975885.1 Bacteroidota bacterium | reverse complement strand
TCAACGACAAAATGGTCATGATTGAAGTGCGTGGTGTGAAATTTCCCGCTTACATGGATCAAATTGATTTTCCTTATTTCAAGCGCTTCACCCAAAAAAAAATAGTTGAAGATCAAAAGCCGCTTAAGCAGTTTATTGATCAAATACCACAAGAAAAACCAAAGCCTACAGGCATTAAGGAAGAAACCGGTGTTTGGTTAACCCTGATTCCAAAATTTGGGCTCGACGATTTCAATGATGAAATTGTTTCTTCCTTTAAAGTTCATCTGGTAAACAATATGGCTACTGCTTATGGTTTTCAGTACAAGCAGTATTTATCTTCTAGTTTAAATTTTGAATTGGAATCTACTATTCAACCTTTTCATGATTTTTATTTGCATGACCTAGCATTTGAAGCCATCAACGATACGCCAAATTTTAGTGTAGACTTTTCACTACTACAAAAAGTCAAGTACAAAGCTGCGCATTACGAAACGCTTCTTAAATTAAAACCAAAGCAGGTTTTTAATGCCATCGAAAAACTCAAAGAAAACAATGAGCCCACGCTCAGCTATTTGTTATTTGATGATTACCCCGACGAAGCGGTGGTAGAAACTTTTGACATCTCTAAATTATCTGCGGCAGGGTTTAAAGTGTATGACGCTAAAAAAATAAAAGAAAATTTACCGGCGCCCCGAACAGTGATAGATCTTCATATCGAAAAGCTCACCAATAGTTATTTGCACCTTTCAAATACCGAAATCATGGGTATTCAGTTAAGTGAATTTGACAAATGGTTTGACCTAGCAGTTGCGCATAAGCTCCCATCTTTTATTGTGATCCATGGGGTGGGTGAAGGCGTTTTAAGAGATGAATTGCACAGTATTTTAAAGACCAAAAGAGAGGTCAAACACTTTATCAATCAATACGATACGCGCTTTGGCTACGGGGCCACCGAGATATTCTTTAAATAAAGGTTATCTTTGCAGCTCCATAAGCCCGAACCATCGAGGTGCTTAGGCACTTAGGAAAGTCCGGACAGCATAGGGCAACCCACCGGTTAAGCGCCGGCCGTTTATATGGTAGCATATAAATGAGAGATAGTGCCACAGAAAATAACTTCCGTTTTGCAAAAAGCGGACACAGGTGAAAATGTGAGGTAAGAGCTCACAGCTTTTGTTGGTAACAGCAAAGGAGGGTAAACCTTGGGTGTTGTAATGCCATGTATAGGAATCTTTGAAAGCGGCTCGTTTGATTCCAATTTATTGGAAGGGTTCCAGGGTAGGCAGCAAGATTGTGTTAGTAATAGCACAACTAGATAAATGATGGTTTAGAAACAGAATCCGGCTTACGAGGCTTATGGTTTTTTTTATTTTGAAACAATTGATTTGATATGACACAAGAGCAGATTAAGAGTATGAGAGACCGAGTGACGGTTTTGAGGAGGTTTCTTTGACGTCGATAATAGAAACTATAAAGTAGATACCGACAAACAACTTTCATTGTCTCCTGGCTTCTGGGATGATAACACCCGTGCTACAGCCATCATGAAAGAAATAAAAGTCAATGAATATTGGCTTAAACTATACAAAGCCGTTGAAACGAGTGTAGAAGATTTTGCTACCTTTTTTGATTTTTGGAAAGCAGGTGACGCCACCGAAGAGGAAACCAAAGAGGCACACGCTATTGCCATTCAACAATTAGAAGATGCAGAATTTAAGAGCACGCTTAATAAGCCGGAAGATGAACTAACGGCTATCTTACAAATTAATCCGGGCGCAGGTGGAACAGAAAGTCAGGACTGGGCCGAAATGCTATTACGCATGTACCGTATGTATGGCGAAAAGCAGGGATGGAAAGTTACTGAAATAGATTTTCAGGCGGGAGATGGGGCAGGTATTAAAAGCGCCACACTTCAATTTGAAGGTGAATTTGCATATGGTTTTTTAAAAGCAGAAAGTGGGGTGCACCGCCTAGTTCGAATATCTCCCTTTGATAGCAATGCCAGAAGGCATACTTCTTTTGCCTCTGTATATGTATATCCATTAATTGATGATACCATCGAAATTACCGTGAACCCTTCCGATTTAGAATGGGCATTTTATAGAAGTGGTGGTAGTGGTGGCCAGAACGTTAATAAAGTAGAAACAGCGGTTCGTTTAAAACATATTCCAAGTGGTTTTATTGTAGAGTGTCAGCAAGCACGTACACAGGGTGAAAACAGAGAGCTCGCGCTCAAAATGCTAAAGTCCCGTTTATATGAAGAAGAACTTCGCAAAAGGCAAGAAGCCCTGAATGCTACCAATGCCAATAAGAAAAAGATAGAGTGGGGAAGTCAAATAAGGAGCTATGTTTTTCATCCCTACAAAATGATTAAAGACCACCGCACCGATTTTGAAGTAGGTAATGTGGGTCCGGTAATGGATGGTGAAATTGATGGATTTATTAAGGCATATTTAATGATGCTCACAGAAGAGGCTGAATAACAGCATTACTCATGAATACATTAACTTAGTAATTCAATATTTAACATGGTGTCCATTTTATTAGTGCTGTTTGTGGTTGGTTATATCGCCATTACGTTAGAGCACAGTATTCAAATTAATAAATCTGCAACAGCACTCATTACAGCAGTGATTTGTTGGACGCTCATTGTACTCAATGCCAACAATAAAGAAGTAGTAGTAGAATCCCTTACGCATCATTTAAGTGCGATAAGTGAAATTGTATTTTTTTTATTAGGCGCCATGACCATTGTGGAATTAATTGACGCGCATGATGGATTTCAGAACATTGCAGATGCCATTAAAACCACCCATAAAACAAAGCTTGTTTGGCTTATTGCGCTTATTACTTTTTTCTTATCGGCGGTACTTGACAATCTTACAACGACGATTGTAATGATTTCCATTTTAAATAAGTTAATTCAGGATAAAAAAGTAAAGTGGTTACTTCTAGGCCTTGTTATCATTGCATCCAATGCTGGTGGTGCCTGGAGTCCAATAGGAGATGTTACGACAACCATGCTTTGGATTGGCGGTCAAATAACACCCTTAAATATTGTTAAGCAGGTTTTTTTAGCAAGTTTGGTTAGTATGGCAGTGCCTGCAATCATTGTTAATTATTTAATTAAAGGACCCATTACTTTAAAGCCTGTCATAGAAAATAATTTAAACTTTAACTCAAACGCTTTTGAGCGTAACCTCATTTTTTATGTAGGTATTGGCTGTTTACTTTTTGTGCCCATCTATAAAACCTTTACCCATTTACCGCCCTATATGGGCATGCTACTTTGTTTAGGTATCATATGGGTTGTTACCGAACTATTGCATAAGAAAAAGGCAGATGATGAAAAGGGTGTTTTGTCTGTGAATCATGCTATCAGAAAAATTGATACACCAAGTATATTGTTTTTCTTTGGGATCCTTATGGCTATTGCATCTCTAGAGTATGTGGGTGTTTTGCCTCAAATGGCCGCTTATTTAAATAGTAGTATTGGAGATATCAATCTTGTAGCCATTGCCATTGGACTTTTATCTGCAGTGTTTGATAACGTTCCACTCGTGGCTGCCTTACAAAGCATGTATTCGCTCGAGCAGTATCCACAAGACCATTATTTTTGGGAGCTATTGGCCTACACGGCTGGTACAGGTGGATCTTGTTTAATTATTGGATCTGCGGCTGGTGTAGCTGTTATGGGGATTGAAAAAATAGATTTTTTCTGGTACCTCAAAAAGGTAAGTTGGATTGCGCTAATAGGATTTTTAGCAGGCGCTGGTGTATTTATGTTGCAGCATGCTTATTTATAATCACCAGTTAATTACCGGTTAGAATATCAAATTTACTTTTCGGCCTTAGCTTGTCTTGCCAGTTAAAGTTTTTTAGTTTGAGCTCGTCGTGATTTGTTTTTCCGCGCATTGGTAGGAGACCGCCTTCTAGGTTATTAATAAATTTTACGCGCTTAGGTTTGCCATCCGTAAAGTTAATTTCAATTAAGTCGCAGCTATTTTTATTGACGCCAACAAAACCTTTTTGTTCATCCTGGGCGTAGTAGATATTTTCAGCGCTTCCTTTGGCAGTTAAAAAATGAACTTGTCCAGTACTATCAAATAAAGCGTTAATGCTATTGCCCCTTACTTGGTTAAAATAATTACTACTATCTACTTTACTAATGCTTAATGCGTTTTCAAAAACGTATAAACGCTCTGGTTTTTTGTTTTTAAAAAATAAATATATGGTATCACCACTAATTTGATTTTCCTGTGCCCATAAAATAGGGTTGTTAAAGAGTCTAAACACAGAGTCTGATCCTGAAAAAAACAAACTATCACCAACCGCTTGTAATGAGTCGGAAAATATTTTTACATTTTTATAGGCTTCAAAATATTTTAAAGTACTATCAACTGATGGTGTTGATGCATTTTTTGTAGCGCCTTTTTTAATAGGTGATTTTGCAGCTGTTGTAGCTTTAATGGTGTCTTTAAGAGCGCCCTTTTTAATGCTGGTGTCCACTGGTACAGGCCTTACGTTTGGAATCTTTTTTGTTGTAAGTAAGTCTATAACTCGACCGGAAAACAAAGTGTCTGCGGTAATAAAAATGCTATCAGCGCCTTGTTTAATAATAAGGAGTGGTATTTGGGTAGCCATAATGGTACTCCTTTTATTATTGGTTTTGATGTTATTGGCAATCATATCAAAACCCTGCTCTTTGTCTTTACTTCTATACACTGCGTTGCCTCTAAACTCACTTAGTCCATTAAGGCTGTCAATGGCAATTTCGTCGGCGGTAATACTAAAGGTAGAATCCTCTATGATAGAGCGCTTGTAGAGGTTGGCAATTTTCTTTTTAATATCATAAAAGCCTTCACGCGTTTTAATGGTAAGGCCTTTTTTATCTTTAATAACGGTAGGGCTTATAAAGGTAGAAACCTCCGTACTCGTATTGTATTGAAGGCTATCCGTTTTTATGGTTCCATCTGGTTGTACGAGTAATACATTTTTGTAGAAGTAAATGTCTTTGGTGTCCCCATAGTAATTTCCTTCGGTACTGGTTAGGGTTGTTTTTTTATTGACCACTTTCCCGCCATATAGGTAGGTGCCTAATTTTAAATTAACGTCGTAAGTTAAGTTTTCGGTGGTGAGTGTACTTTTTTTATCCGTTAATCTTACTTTTTTGGTGAGCAAAGCCTTTTTTTCAATCCCCATATACCTCAAATACTGTGCATAAATATGTACACTATCTGAATCATTGATATGCACGTTGCCAAACGATTCTAGGGTGTTAGCAACAGGGTTAATGATGGCACTATCTGCGTAAAAAAGTGTTTTGCCTTGTCTTACTTTTACGTTTCCTGCATAGGAAACCAGCTGATTAGAATCTGTTTTTTGTAGGTACTGTTTATCGGCAGCTAAAATGTATAAAAAGTTTTCTTGCGTAATTACTTTGGACTTAATCGTGTCTTTTGGCTTATTCATTTCTTTAGGCTTGCCGGGTTGGGCATGCGTAATAATGGTAAGTAGCACAAAGCAAATGCAAAAGTATCGTTTAAGCACGGCAGCCATTATTGTTTGATGGAACTAGCAGTGTCAACAATTGGTGCTAATAGTGGACTGCTTTTTTCTTTTTTACCAAAAACAGAAAACTGAACATATCTTTTTGGATGCACACGAAGGTCGTCTAATAAGGTATTAGCACTCTTTAAACTGTTGTTTAAATTATTGTAGAGTGTTTTGTCGTTGATGAGTTTACCTAAACTGCCTTCATCGCTAGATGCCTTTTTAATTAGGGCATTTAGATTTTCTATGGCAACTTTCAAATTGCCAATGGTACCACTGATATCGGCACTTGCTAATTTATTGGTTGTTTTTTCTAAATTAGAAAGGGTAGAAGCCACTTCTTTGTTATGGTCCGCTAGGTTTTTGGTAACGCTGTTGATATTGTTTACCGAACTAGTGATAGCGCCAGATTGTTTATCTAGCATTTGTTCTATAGAAGCTGCTGATACAATTAAGCTAGCCGTAGTTGTATTGATATTGGCAATGGCTTCTTGTAAATTATTTTTTGTATTGGGGTCAAATATGCGGTTGATGTTTTTTAAAACACTGTCAAGAGATTGCACGGTAACTTTTATTTGATCTGTTACTGGCTCTAATTTATTCATGGCTTCGTCAAAAAGTCCAATTGAGCTTCTGGTAGCAATGGTGTCTTGAGGTTTTAAAAAATTGGTATTGCTGCCTAGTTTAATAACTATACTTGGGGTACCAAGTGGATTGTCTTTAATACTAGCTACCGAGTTTACGGGTATTTTATAATCTTCATTTAACTTAATAGTAACGAGTATGGAATGTAAATTAAAATCGGTGTTTTCGATATCAATAACACTTCCTACCTGGAAGCCGTTAACATAAACAGGGTTTGATACCATTAGTCCCTTGGTATCTGCGTATTTGGCAAAAATGTAGTTACCCGTTTTGAATAATGTTTTACCCTTTAAAAAATTAAAGCCTAAAATGAGTACCGTAATAGATATAGCGGTAAGGGCTCCAACTTTTGATTCATTCGAAATCTTCATGTCACAAAATTAAGGTTTATTGACCGCCTACGCCTATCTGATTCTCTAACGATTTTTTATAAATCCGCACCGATTTGGTAATTACATCGCATATTTCTAGTTGACCTTGCTCGCTATTGAGGTAATCTTCTTCGTCGGGGTTGGAGATAAAGCCAGTTTCTACAAGTACGGCTGGCATACTTACGGCTTGTAATACCCAAATGCCTTTTTTACGTTGTTGAGCCTGTCTACTTACACGTCCCACTTTTTGAAACTCTTCTTCAATGGTAAGGGCTAGTTTAGCACTTCGCTGAAAGTATTGCTGTGCCATAATACTGGCAAGCATTTGTTTGGTAGGATCGTTGGCGTCTGTTTGTTTGCGGGCTTCTAAAATTTTTAATGAAACGCTATCAAGGTATTCATCAACACTTTCTCCTGCAGCAGCAACGCGTTCATCCGATTTGTCAACACCAAAAATAAAAGTTTCAGTACCAATAGCAGTACTTGGTAAACGCGTTACTTTGTACTGAGGTACTTGTTTTTTTACTTTCTTACCTTTCTTTCCTTTTACCGTTATTGTTTTGTAGCCTACTATTTCTTTCACAGTTCTTGATCCCGCCGAGTTTACGTGGATACAAATAAACAAATCACCTTTTAAGCGGTTGGCTATATCAGCTTTTTCAATTACTGAGTTAAAAACGTCTGTTTTACGGGTCATTAAAATTTCAACATCCGGAAGGGCTTGTTTTAATTGAACCTCTAATTTTAAGGCTATGGCTAATGAAATGTCTTTTTCGGTAGAATATCTGCCTCTAGCTCCAATATCTGCACCACCGTGTCCAGCATCAATAATGATTCTTTTAAGGGCTTGTTTTTGGATGGGGGCCGGTGTTTTGCTGGTTGTTGGATGGGTTGCAGCAAATGCCTGAATACTCAAAAAAAATGAACCTATAAGGGCAGCAAATCGTATTATCTTCATATCAATTCATTAAAGGATTTTAGATATAAGTCATTTTACACCTTTCATACACTATTTTTGCCTAGTGAATAGAAGCAAACGACGTAAAATTAACGTAAAAACAGCTCCCGCTATTGTTGTGGGCATAGTTTTGCTTTTATTAACATTTCAGTGGGAATCAAGGGCCTTTTTAAGGCAAAATGCCCCTTTATTGATCGATACGCTCGTAAAAAAGGTCGATACCCTTCCAAAAAAGCAAGATTCTCTCATTACATCCATTGATACCCTCAAATTATCAAAAGATTCTATTGATACCCCCATCGATTATAACGCCTCCGATTCTGGTATATTAATAGTGGATACCAGGGAGTTTTTACTTTACGGAAAGGCAAAAACCAATTATCAGGATCTAAAAATTGAGGCTGCAACCATTAGATACAACCAGCAGTCTAAAATGGTGAAAGCATACGGAAGTACCGATTCTACTGGTAAATTAGATAGTAAGCCTGTATTTATACAGGGGGAAATGAAATCTATAAGTGATACCATTTCCTTTAATATGGAATCGGGTAAGGGCTTAACAAAAAACACTTTTTTTCAGGAAGGGGAGATTTTTGTGAACGCCCTATCATTAAAAAAAATGAACGATAGTGTAGTGTATGCTAAAAAAGCTCGATTTACCACTTGTAATTTAGACACGCCCCATTTTGCTTTTAGAACCGGCCGGATGAAAATCATCAATAACAAATTGGGAATTTCCGGGCCTACTTTTCCGGAGTTTGAAGGTGTCCCTATGCCCATTGGTATTCCTTTTGGCATATTTCCTTTAAATAGAGGTCGTCATTCTGGAATATTGGCTCCGGCGTTTACCGCTTCCGAAGATTTTGGCTTGGGACTCGAAGGACTTGGTTATTATAAAGTGATTAACGACTATCTCGATTTTACTACGAGGGCTAATATTTATTCATACGGAGGCTGGAATGTAAATCTGAACTCTAAATATATTAAGCGCTATGCTTTTACGGGTGGTTTTAACCTTACCCTTCAAAATACAAAGACCTTAAATAGATTTGGTGGCACCGGAGATGAATTTAATCAAAGCAAGTCTTTTATGCTCAACTGGAGCCATAGCAGAGATAATAGGGCAAGGCCGGGCACCAGTTTTTCTGCCAATGTAAATTTCGGTAGCTCTAGGTTTAATAGATTATTACTCAATAATCCCATGCAAAATTTTCAGAACCAGTTGAGTTCGTCTATTAGTTATTCTAAAGATTGGAGAGGTAAATACAATTTATCGGTAAACGCCAACCACAACCAAAACAATAATTTACGCCTCGTTAATTTACAGCTTCCAACCGTCAACTTTAACGTGGTTACCTTATATCCCTTTCAATCCAAAGAGCAAATTGGCGCGGGTAAATGGTACGAAAAAATTGGTATAGGCTATAGTGGTAATGTTCAAAATCAATTGTCTTTTTATGATACAGCATTTAATTTTAAAAGACTACTAGATACCGCTCAGTGGGGGGCGGTTCATAACATTCCAATTTCGATGTCACTTCCTGCACTAGGTCCTGTAACTATTAGCCCTAGTGTCTCTTACGAAGAGCGCTGGTATGGACAACGATTTATTAGGAGCTGGAATTCGGTAAATAAAAAAGTGGATACTGTTAAGTATAGAGGTTTCAATACCGCACGTCAAATGAGTTTTGGTATTAGTGCCGCTACCCGAATTTTTGGTACTTATACCTTTGGAAAAAACAGTAGCATAAAAGGAATACGTCACGAAATTAGACCTACAATTTCTATGAACTATCAGCCTGATATGGCGGCTGCATATCATTATACAACACAAATTGATACGACAGGTCGTACCTACCGTTTTTCGCAATATGAAGGGGGGATTATTGGATCCTTTTCCGAAGGTAGGTTTGGCGGTATAGGATTTGGTGTAGATAATTTATTGGAAATGAAAGTGCGTGATAAGTCTGACTCTACGGCTAAAGACAAAAAAATAAAACTCATTGAAGGTTTTGGTTTTTCATCATCTTATAACATGCTTGCAGATAGTTTTAAATTAGGAACATTTAATTTGTATGCGCGTAGTACGCTTTTTGAAAAAGTTAACATCAATGCAAGTGCAACACTCGATCCATACGATGTGGATAGCAAAGGGTACCGTTTAAAAACCTATGCATTTGATCCTAAAGCTTTAAAGTTTGGTCGTATTACGAGTGGTAGTATTGCTATCTCTACTTCATTCTCAAGTAAGTCAAAAGATGGTAAAACAGAAAAAGATAGAGAGATACCTATCGACCCTTTTTTAACGCCCGATGAGCAACAGCGTCAATTACAATTTGCAAAAGCCAATCCAGCAGAGTTCACAGACTTTAATATTCCTTGGACTTTGTCTTTCTCTTATTCCTTATCATTTAGTAAACAAATTAAGTCCGATTATAGTGGATTTGAAACGAGAACTTTTTCGAGTTTAAACTTTAATGGCGATTTTAGTTTGAGTGAAAAATGGAAAGTAGGAGGAAGTGGTTACTACGATGTATCGATGGGAGGACTTCAGCAATTTAGTATGTTTATTTCTAGAGAAATGCACTGCTGGCAGATGTCCATTAATGTGATGCCTGTTGGAATTTTTAGATCTTTTAATATCACCGTTAATCCTAAATCTGGGATCTTAAGAGATTTAAAAATCAATAGAAGCAGGGTGTTCTCAAATTCTACCTTCTAATAACTGATGGTTATTAGCGTAATAGTTCCACATTAGTTCAAACACTTCCTCCTTTAATTGTGTGCTAGTTTTTCCTTCTACGGATACTGGCGGTAAAAAATGCATTTCAATTTTTCCGGGCATTAAACAAAAGCTTGGGCTTGGAGGTAGTATATTTTTTGAATTAAATAGGATAGTAGGTAAGATTCTTTTTTGGGTATCAACAGCGAGTCTGAAAGCGCCATCGTAAAAACTTTTGAGTGGTTCACCTGTTCTGTTGCGCGTTCCTTCTGGATAAATGAGCATATCTAATCCTACGGCTAAAATACTTTTCATCTCTTCATAACTTTGTCTTCTGCTTTGGTCATTTCTGCGGTCAACTAGTACACTTCCAAATTTATAGACCCATCCAAAAATGGGCACTTTAGAAAAACTTACTTTAGCAATGGTTTTGTTGGCTCTTGGCATAAAGGGGGTGCTAACCGGCACATCCATTAAAGAATTGTGGTTGCATACCACCACATAGTTTTCGCCTTTTACAAAATGATGGGCACCCTTTATTTTGATGCGGCATCCTATAAAAAATAAAAAAAATCGCATCCAAACTTGGGTCACCTTTCTGTGCAGAATGGCAACATGCGGTTCAGATAAAAAAAAGCAGGGCAATAAAAAAAAGACGGCTACAAGCATGGAGCTTGCAAAAATGATGATAGCCCATACTGCTAAAATTCTTCCAGCAATAAATTGTATTGTTGATAATTTTTTAATGGGTTCGCTCATAATCTTACTTTAAATATGCCAGTCTATAACTTGAAGTCCTTGCTTTGCAAGTAATTCATTTGTTTTACTAAAATGTTTGCAACCAAAAAAACCTTTGTCTGCACTAAATGGCGATGGATGTGCTGCTTTTAATACAAAATGTTTGGTTTCGTCAATTAACATTTGTTTTTGTTCTGCAAATTTACCCCATAATAAAAATACAATCCCTTTTTTTTCGTCTGATATTTTTCTGATAACGGCGTCTGTAAAATGCATCCAACCAATTTTTGCATGACTTGCGGGTTCGTTTTCACGAACAGTAAGTACTGCATTTAATAAAAGAACGCCTTGTTTAGCCCATGGAGTAAGGTCCCCGTTTGTTGGGATGGGTAATCCAATATCTGATTTTAATTCTTTAAATATATTAACGAGTGAGGGTGGTGGTTTAACGCCTTTTGGTACCGAAAAACTGAGGCCCATGGCCTGACCGCTGCCGTGGTAGGGGTCTTGACCTAATATAACTACTTTAACTTCATTAAATGGCGTTTGATTGAATGCATTAAATATGGCATTACCTGCAGGGAATATTTTTGCCCCTGTGGCAAGCTCTGTTTTTATATGTGATGCAGTTTGTAAAAAGTAGGTTGATTTAAAAACAGTACTCAACACTTCTTTCCAAGACGATTCAATTTTTACTTCCATAATTATTTAGTATAAAATACTAACACTGCCTGCAAAAGCTTGATGTTTACCTGATAATTTTATAACGTAATAATATACCCCCAATGGCAAAGTAGTTTGATTTTTTGATTTACCATCCCAGTTTTTTCCGTAGCCATTTGAGGTAAATACTTGTTGCCCCGTTCTATTAAATACACTAACCGTACAATTTGGATAATAATCTAGTAATGGTATGCTCCAGGTATCATTAACCCCATCACTATTTGGAGTAAATGCATTGGGCGGAATAATGTCTGCGTCATTCACAACAGCATTAATGGTTTGAACCTGGGCGCATCCAATAGGTGTTGCCGCTTTTATAAAATATTTTCCTGTAGCTATAATTCTTTTGGGTTGAAGTAATGGAGCAGTACACAAAGAGTCTTGCCAATAACTGTATACCCAATTACTAGATGGCGGAGGGATAGCGGTAAGGTCGATAGTGACCGGGATTTTTACGGGTGCTGGTTGTGTAACCGTATAATTTGGATAATCGTTAATAGTAACACTCGCTTTTTTGATAACACTGCATCCTGCAGGTGCGGTAAATTTGATAAAATAATTGGTGCTGCTTGTAAAGCGGTGGTTATTACTAAGGCTTTGTGTGGCTGTGCTATCTAAAAAGAAACTAATGCTTGCGCTAGCATCACTTCCTTTGGTGGGCGTAATGCTGTCTAGAGGTATACTACCACAGGCCATGTAATTGGTAACCGATGTATTGGGTGGCGCACTAATGCTGGTGTTAATGGGCGCTATATTGCTACATCCAAAAGGGCTTGTCCCTAAAACAAAGTAGTTGCCTGTTTGTGCAATTTTTGTTGGATTGGAAAGAGGTGTTTTTGCAAGTGCATCCTGCCAATATGAATACTTTAAATTAGGGTCATTGCCAACTGTGTAGCTTGGATCCGTTAAATTGATTGTTTCAGGAATACAAGCAGCTGCTGGTTGCTTGATACTAATAATTGGGTTGGGATGAACAATCACTGATAAAGGTTTGGTGTCGGCACAGCCTGCGCTGTTGGTTGCTTTGACATAAATCATTCCTGATTTTCCAATTGTTTTTGGAGAAGTTACATAGTCGCCACTTGTAGGACTATTAAAATAACTCAGTTTTAAACCAGGACTACTTCCTGCTGTTACGATACTATCTGTTACATCAGCTCCTTTGCTTTGGCAGGCAACAACACTGTCTGCTAGTTTAAAAACATATGGATCCAACGATTTTACAATGGTGGTATATAAAGTATCTAGGCAACCTTGATTGGGGTATGGAGTGATAACAAGCGCGAGTCTAGTTTTTGGTGGTGGTGCCGGTGAAATAGTTAATACAACATCTGTGCCTAATAATTTAGAAAAATCATCGGTATACCATTTGTAGTCAGCAAAACCATAAGGCGCCGTTAGGTTTAGACCTGTAATATTGGTACAAAAAACATTCCCTGTTACCGGTGTGGTGCAATTGTCATTGACATCTAAATATGCATAACCAAAATGACCACCTCTCGAACAATCATTGGTAGTGAATTCAAGTCTTAAAGTTTTACCCTGATATCCAGGAAGTTTTAATGTAATAGGGGCCCATTCTTTGTAGAAAACTGTTCTTTTTACGGTTGATTCTTTAAAGCCCGGTAAATTAGGTGCCGAAATAAATTCAAAAGCACCACAGGTTTCATATTTGTTTTCGGTAACGTTAAAAACCTTAACCATGAATTTTGGTTGTTCCCAGTCTTGATGGCCAGCAGGGTTTTCAAAAACAACCGCATAATTATAGATAATGCTATAATCTCCCTCTGTAGATGGAACTGTGAAGGTGTAGGAAACTCCTTGAGCTTCTGCTTGGGTTTGGTCGTTTCCAAGCTTTAACGAGTAGCCACTACCGTTGGGGCAGCTAGTAGGGAATCCCCCGTAATAGTCTTTGGCGGTAGTACCCGGAAAGTTGGTGATAATGGTATGTTTGCCGTCTTGTGGGCTTCCTAGTGTCATGTTTAAGGCGCCATTGGAGCGCGCAATAGAACCATCATAAGCATCCCAACTACCTAAATTTCCGTTTTCGAAGCCAATATTGGGAGGGCAGCCCTGACCTAATACCTGAAACACCCCCAGAATTAGAGATAAACAACTCAAAAATAAGTAGGTACGGGCGGTTAACATACCTTGTAAATGTCGGGAAAATAAATGGCAATTGGGGAGTAAATGGCATGAAAAAGCCCCAAAAATAGGTGTTTGGGGCTTTGTGAACCGGATTGGATTCGAACCAATGACCTACTGCTTAGAAGGCAGTTGCTCTATCCAGCTGAGCTACCGGTCCTTAATAGAGTGGCGCAAAATAAAGAAAAAATGGCCATAATTTCAAAAGAATTCATGGTATTCCTAAGTAGCCCAATTAGTTGTGTCCGTTTTTTTAAAAGTCATTACTTTGCATCAAACGAATGCTTGTGAGTTACAATTATTTGCCATTAGACCAAAAATGGCTCCATTTTAGCCAGGTAAAAAATTTATTGACGCATGATCAGGATGTGTCTATCACTTTTGATGCGCACGATCAAATTACCGCATGCCGTGAATATTTGGATCAAAAAATGGCCCAAAAAGATAAAAATTATTACGGCATAAACACTGGTTTTGGTTTTTTACAAAACATTACCATCGATGATTCTCAAATAGAACAACTTCAATACAATTTAATTGTTTCACATGCCTGCGGACTGGGTGAACAAGTGCCGGAGCCAATTGTGAAACTCATGCTGATGCTTAAAATTAAGTCGTTAAGTTATGGACATAGTGGTGTGCAAATTGATACGGTTAAACGTTTGATGGAAATGTATAACAACCGTGTGCTTCCCGTGATTTATACGCAAGGCTCACTGGGTGCTTCTGGTGATTTGTCGCCATTAAGCCATTTAAGTTTACCACTTTTAGGACTTGGTGAAGTAACCATTGATGGCGTTAAACATAGTACTGCAAGTATTATGGAGCGCTACAACTGGAGCCCCATAAAATTACAAAGTAAAGAAGGGTTGGCGCTTATTAACGGTACTCAATTTATGAGTGCTTATGGTATGTATTGTTTACAAAAAGCGGAGCATTTGATTGAAATGGCACATTTGGTTGCTGCACTTTCTTTTGATGCTTTTAATTGTACCACAGAACCATTGAGCCCGCAAATACACGCTATTAGAGCACATGAAGGTCAGGTGCTTACTGCAAAAAAAATGCGTGAATATTTAACAGGTAGTAGCATCGCTAATAATCCTAATAAACAAGTTCAGGATCCCTATTCGTTTAGATGTATACCTCAGGTGCATGGTGCCACCATTGGCGCATTTAATCATGTGCTTGATATTTTTATGCGTGAAATAAATTCGGTAACAGACAATCCCAATGTTTTTCCTGACGAAGATTTAATTGTGAGTGGTGGTAATTTTCATGGACAGCCACTTGCTATTTCACTCGATTATTTAGCGATTGCGATGAGTGAGCTTGCAAATATTTCGGAGCGTAGAACCTATCAGCTATTAAGTGGTCAGCGCGACCTTCCATTATTTTTAGTGAAAAATCCAGGACTTCATTCTGGATTTATGATTCCACAGTATACAGCGGCTGGTATTGTGAGTGAAAACAAACAACTTTGTACGCCTGCTTCTGTGGATAGTATTTCATCGTCTAATAACCAAGAAGACCATGTGAGCATGGGTGCCAACGCTGCCACCAAATGCCTTCGTGTTATTAATAATGTAGAAAAAATACTAGCCATAGAACTGTTAAGTGCTGCACAAGCGCTTGAATTTAGAAGGCCTGCCAAGAGCTCCGAACCCGTCGAAAAACTTGTGGCTACACTCCGTGAAAAAGTGTCTTTTGTGGCTGTAGACAGGCTGATGCATCCAGATATGGTAACGGCTACTCAAATTATAGCTTCATACGCCTTATAGCGTAGATTTTAGCGTAACTTTGCATAGTAAAAACTGATACATGTCTGAAGAAAAGAGTTTGAATTTTATAGAAGAAATTGTAGAAGCAGATTTAGCGGCTGGCAAACACCAGTCGATAGTTACGCGTTTCCCCCCAGAGCCCAATGGATATTTACATATTGGGCATGCTAAAAGCATATGTTTGAATTTTGGTTTGGCTCAAAAGTATGGAGGTAAAACCAATTTACGTTTTGATGATACCAACCCAGTTACCGAAGAAACAGAATATGTAGAGAGTATTAAAAACGACGTTAAATGGCTTGGGTTTAATTGGGCCGAAGAATTATATGCCTCTAACTATTTTGATCAAATACATGGCTTTGCGGTTCGTTTAATTGAAATGGGCCTTGCTTATGTAGATGATAGCAGCAGCGAAGAAATTGCTGCCCAAAAAGGAACACCTACACAGGCGGGTACTCCAAATATTTACAGGAGCAGAACGGCCGCTGAAAATTTGCAACTTTTTGAAGACATGCGTCTTGGTAAATATGCTGATGGCGAAAAAGTATTACGCGCTAAAATTGATTTAGCAAGTAGTAACATGCTTATGCGTGATCCTATTATTTATAGAATTAAACACGCGCATCACCACCGTACAGGAAACAAATGGTGCATTTACCCGATGTACGATTTTGCGCATGGTCAAAGTGATGCCATAGAAAATATAACACACTCAGTTTGTACCCTGGAGTTTATTCCGCACAGAGAACTGTATAACTGGTTTATAGAAAAACTATCTATATTCCCTTCTAAGCAATACGAGTTTGCGCGTTTAAATATGACCTATACGGTTATGAGTAAACGTAAACTACTACAACTTGTTCAAGAAAATCACGTAACAGGTTGGGATGATCCACGCATGTCTACCATTTCTGGTATGCGCCGTAGAGGTTATCCAGCAGCGGCTATCAGAGAATTTTGTGACCGTATTGGTATTGCAAAACGCGATAACTTAATTGATATTAGTTTACTTGAATTTTGTGTCCGTGAAGAATTAAATAAAACAGCCGTGCGACGTATGGTGGTTTTTGATCCATTAAAAGTGATCATCACCAACTATACTGGTGATGGTGAAATACTTCATTCAGAAAACAATCCAGAAGATCCAAATGGAGGCACCAGAGAAGTGCCGTTTAGCAAAGAAATTTTTGTTGAGCGTGACGACTTTATGGAAGAGCCTTCTAAAAAATATTTTAGACTAGCGCCTGGTCAAATGGTGCGTTTAAAAAGTGCTTATATCATTAAGTGTGACGACTTTGTAAAAGACGCTAACGGTAATGTAACAGAGCTTCACTGCTCATATATCCCTGAAAGTAAGAGTGGTTCAGATACTTCTGGTATTAATGTTAAAGGAACACTTCACTGGGTAAGTGCAGCACATGCTATACCAGCAGAGGTTCGTTTATACGACCGTTTATTTAATGTAGAAGATGTTGCTGCTGCCGAAGGTGATTTTAAAGATTATATCAATAAAGATTCTTTAACAGTAGTGCCGCATGCATACGCAGAACCTGCATTGTTAAAAGATAGCATGGGCGTTGGATTTCAATTCTTGCGCAAAGGATATTTCTGCGCCGATAAAGATAGCACCCCAACAAAACTGGTATTTAATAGAACCGTAGGATTAAAAGATACTTGGGCTAAAGAAGTAAAAAAAGGAGCATAGTATATGCACTTGCAAGCTAGGTTTAATAAACACTGGGCTCAAACCTTTCCTCAATTTAGTAAGGATGGTCATTTTGTGCTTGCTGTTAGCGGTGGCGCTGATAGTGTGGTGCTTGCGCACTTGTTAAAAGGTGCTGGCATCAATTTTGAAATAGCCCATTGCAATTTTAAACTAAGAGGAGCGGAGAGTGATAGGGATGAAGCATTTGTAAAAAACCTTGCTGTTTTAATTGATGTTCCTTTTTCTTGCAAACATTTTGATACAGAGTCATACGCTACTGCGCATAAAATATCTATACAAGAAGCAGCCAGAGATTTGCGTTATGCATGGTTTGCTACTTTTAATTCTGTTGTAATTACGGCGCATCACGCCAATGATAATATTGAAACAGTATTGATGCACCTCTGCAGAGGTACCGGTATTGCTGGTTTAACGGGCATAGAGCCCTATAAAGTAAATGAACGTTTATTACGCCCACTACTTATTTTTCACAAGCAAGATATTATTGATTACGCCAAAGAGGCGGGTATTGCATTTGTGGAAGACAGTTCTAATGCAAGTGATAAATACACGCGCAACTTTTTTAGGCATCAAATATTGCCAGCTGTGCAGGAAGTATATCCGCAAGCTGAACATAATATTTTACATACCATCAAGCATTTAAGAGAAGTATCGGAAGTGTATAAACCGGCCATGCAAAAGATTGTAAGTAAACTGCAATTTATTAATGGTAACGAAATTCATATACCGGTACTCATGTGGCAAAAAGCAAAGCCACTAGATACCATTACTTTTGAAATGTTGTACCCATATGGATTTACAGCTGCTCAAATGCCAGAAGCGATAAAACTTTTGAGTGCACATAATGGCGCGGTATTAATTTCTCCAACCCACCGCATAATTAAAAATAGAAACTGGATGATTTTGGCGCCGTTAGCTACTACTACTAATACGAGTGTAGTTGTGGTGGATCAAAATGATACTTTCGTTAATTTTCCGGGTGGAACACTCGGGTTGCAAAACACTGCGGCTCAAGTGCCAGAAGGATCTGATAACAATACCTGTATGGTGGATGCTGCTGCATTACAGTACCCGCTTATTTTACGCCCCGCTGCTACCGGCGATTATTTTTACCCGCTGGGCATGCAAAAGAAAAAGAAGCTCAGTAAATTTTTTATTGATCTCAAGCTTTCTAAAATAGCCAAAGAAAAAGTGTGGGTACTGGTATCAGACAACCGCATTGTATGGGTAATTGGCTACCGCATAGACAACCGCTTTAAATTAACACCAGCATCTACCTCAGCCGTCAAACTTTCTTTTTCACCAATTGCATTATAAATGCAAATAAGCTGACACTTGGCTTACAAAATTTTGAATGGGATCAAAGCCAGGGAAAATTTTACACGCAATAATTAAAAATCCTATACCCCAAACAGATCCCCAAAAGTGAGCCGAATGGTTGATATTATCACCACCTCTTTTAGACATATAAATGGTCATGAGTAAATAGAGAGGTCCAAAAATAAATCCTGGTATAATGGGTGGGATGATAAAGAGTCCAATTTTAATGGTAGGGTCTAAAAACACGCCCGCAAATATAACCGCCGATACGGCGCCGGAGGCGCCAAGGCTTCTGTAATGCTTGTTATTACGCTGCATGATATAAGTGGGAATGAGACATACAATGAGCGCTGTTAGGTACATGGCTAAATACAGTGCTTTCCCTTTTTCATTGAATAAAACAATAAAATATTTTTCTACAAAATCACCAAACATGTAAAACGAAAACATGTTAAATGCTAAATGTCCAAGGTCGGCGTGGATAAATCCATTGGTAATAAAGCGCCACCACTCATTGTCGTTTTTTATAGCTGGCGGATAAAATATAAAATCGTTAATTACCTTTTTATTGGCAAAACCAAACAAAGAAAGCGCAACAGTAATGGCTAAAACGGTGAGGGTTATGGTATACATAAATTAGTTGTGGTGGTATTTTTCGTTTCTTAAAATGGTGCAAGCACGGTATACCTGCTCCGCTAAAATAAGTCTTACCAGCATATGCGGAAATACAAGTGGTGATAAGCTCCAGCAAAAATTAGCTCTTGTAAAAATGGTTTCATCTACACCATATGCACCGCCTATTAAAAAAACAATTTTACGGGTGCTTTCATTAGCCCTCTGTTGCAAAAAACTAGCTAGCTTGGGCGAGGTAAACGTTTGTCCTCTTTCGTCTAGTAGCACTAAATAATCGGAAGGGTCTAGACCTTGTAAAATAATGGCTGCTTCTGCTTTTTTTAGAGCCGATTCCGATAAACTACCCGCATTTTTGGGTGGACTCAGAATATGCCAGCTCGCCGGAAAATAATTAGTGATGCGCTTTGAAAAGTCTTCGATGCCCATTTTAGCATACGATTCGTGCGGTTTGCCTACAGACCAAAGCTCAATTTTCATGCGGGTAATTAATTTCGCACTAAATTTAGGCTTTTAAAATATAGTATGCGTCATTTATTGCTAATTCTGGTTTGTTTCATGATGTTTAATGTGGCTACTTCACAGGAACAAACGGCTATTGACTCAGTAACTAGAGCAAAAAGAGTTAGGTTGGTGGCCTCAATATTTGGAGGTAGTTATGGCGCATCATTTATTTCGCTCAACAAAGCTTGGTATGCCAATTATCCAAGAAGTCGTTTTCAATTTTACAACGACGGTAAAGAGTGGCTTCAAATGGATAAAGTTGGTCATTTTTATTCTAGTTATAACCTTGCACGTATCAGTCATAAAGGTTGGGCTTGGACAGGCATCCCTGAAAAAAAAGCAGTGGTGCTATCAGCATTAACAAGCTTATCATATTTAACCATCATTGAAACCATGGATGGATTTTCTGCAAACTGGGGATGGAGTTGGTATGACGTAACTGCAAATACAGCAGGGGTTTTGTTATGGAGTGCGCAGCAGCTCAAATGGAAAGAACAAAAATTTCGTTTAAAATATAGTGCGCACTATAATAATTACGCAGACCCCATGCTGCAAGCACGCGCCAATAATTATTTTGGAAAATCTTTACCTGAACGTTTTTTAAAAGACTACAATGCACAAACCATTTGGTTAAGTGCCAATGTAAAAAGTATTTGGCCGGAAGCTAAAGTGCCTAAATGGTTGAATATCGCTGCTGGATATGGAGTAGACAATACTTTTGGGGGTTATGAAAATAAATGGATTGTTAATTCGCCAGCTGCGAGCTATACATACGCACGTCCTGATTTAAAAAGAAGTCGCCAATATTATTTGTCTATCGATCTAGATTTTGACCGTATTAAAACAAATAAAAAATGGGTGAGGGGCGTACTTACTTTTTTAAATTTTATCAAACTGCCTGCACCTGCTATCTCGCTGAGTAACGGAAAACTAAGTGGGAGTTGGTTGTATTTTTAATCGTATAGGTATTTGCTTTTAGGATGCTCGCTCACTTCGTTCGCTCGTTCCTTTCGTAGTGGGCTTACGCAAAGCCTCACAAGGTGTTCGGCTTTTTTTTACAAATGTTTTTTATGGCGCCTAGACGCTACCGCGTCTGGCGAATAGCTATCACGCGCTTACTTATGCCTTTGGCAACGCCGCGCATAATAGCCACTCGCCTGCACGAAGTGCAGGCGCCATAGGGTTACTGCATAAAAAAGCCTCACATTTCTGTGAGGCTTTGTGACCGCGTTAGGATTCAAACCTAAAACCTTCTGATCCGTAGTCAGATGCTCTATTCAGTTGAGCTACGCAGCCATTACCCTAAGGGGTTGCAAATATAATCTCTAAAAGATTAACGGCAAAAAAGGAATGCTTTTTTATTCAAAATTTATAGTCCATAAAGGCTTGCAGCGGTTGATTCTGCTAGTTTTTTAGGCAATAACCATACTAAAAAGGCGCCCAGTTTATTAATAAAGCCGGTAATTACTTCGGGTTTCTTGTTAAATAAGGCAGTTACAGCGGTTGCGGCCACTGCTTCTGGTGTCATATTTACTTTTTCGGCGGTTTTAAGCGCTTTAGGGCCAACATCGGCTCTGTTGGCAAAGTTTGTATCGGTAGATCCTGGGCTTACCGCTGTAACGTATACACCGGTGTTTTTGAGCTCATGTCTGAGGCCTCTGCTAAAGCTCAATACAAAAGATTTAGAAGCTGCATAGGCTGTTAAACCAGGTACTGCTTGGTAAGCAGCCGAACTGGCAACGTTTAAAATATAAGCAGGTGCATTTTTTGTAAGCATCGGAAGTAATGCTGCTGTTAAGGCAACGGGCACTTCCATATTAACGCGCATCATTTCGAGGTGGTCGTTGGCGCTATATTTAGAAAAAGGGCCGCTTAATCCATAACCCGCATTGTTTACAAGTATTCCTACAGTATAATTGTTGGACAATATCCAGTCCATTAATATTTGTGTTGCACCCACTTTACCTAAATCGAGTGCTAGGTAATGCGCTGCAACACCATAAGTATTTGAAAGGGTAGAGGCGTGTTCTTGTAAAGACTTTTCATCTCTTGCTACTAAAAGTACCGGATACTTTCTTTTCGCAAGTTCTGTGGCAATACATTTACCAATGCCTTTGCCTCCGCCTGTAATTAATGCAAATGGCATCATGATAGGTAAATATTAATGGTGAACCTTACCTGTAAATCTATGGTAGAAAGGTGTTTTGCTGTTTTCGTCTTTTGGCTTGTATTTACCAGTAACAATGGGAACATACATCACACGACGTCTGCTGGCTTCACCATAATTAGGTGATTGCTTAACGCGGTGCCATAAACGTCCATCATGAACTGATAAATCACCTGCATTGATATTAAAACCAACTTCACGAGGATCGTCATTGTTGTCTAAAAAGTACTTTTTGCCAAAGAGTAATTTAAACATGCCTTGGGTATGTGTACCAGGTATCACCCTTAGTCCACCATTGTCAAAAGGGCAAGTGTCTAAATGTATACCAACGTTGAGCATTGGCATAATTTTTTGACCCATAAATAAATCACGAGGGCTATCGGTATGCCAACCCATTTGGGTAAATGTACTGTTAGGTGTATTGATATAATTATTAATCACCAAACCATCCTTTTCATTTTCTGCAATACGCCCTTCATAAGGATGTAAAAATGCAGTTAAAGCTTGTAAGCGAGGGTCTGCCAATAACTGATGTAAAGGGTCGCTATGTAGTGAGCTAAAGCATAGGCGTTGAATGGTTGTGTTGCCTTTATCATCTTTACCAAATTTTAAAGGGATACCATTAACCTTTTCTTTTTTTTCTGCTAACCATTGCGCTTCCAATCTTTGTTGCTCTGCTATGTATGTTGCTACCTTTTCTTTAGGTAAAAAATTTCTAAAAACAATCACACCGTGTTCCTTAAAAAAGGCCAATTGCTCATCTGTTACAGCGTCTCCCAGTTGGAAGCTGCTGTCCCATATTTTCATGCTTACTTTACTCATGTAATAAGAATCACTTTAGTGTTAAGGAATGATTATTAAATTGTTACCAGTCAAAAGACTTTGAACTTACAAAGTTAAACAATACATTAAAAAAAAGCGAGTTTTTGGGCCCCTAAATAGATAAAATAAGTAAAAATAAAGGCTGCAATTACGTCTATACTGTAATGTATGTGCTGTATCATCACTAAAATTCCCACTAGAAAAGAGGCTATTAAAGCAAAGATTTTGTCCCATTTTCTTTCTAAACACAAGAAAAACAGGAACATATTGCCCGTATGGCCCGAATAGAAGAGGTCTTTGGTTATAAATATGCCATTTCCTCCATAGGCAATATTGGCAATAGGGTCTTTTAAAACGATGAGGCCTGCCGGTGGATTTAAGGGGAGCATGCTAATGGTTAAAATCCGTAGTATACACATTAAAACAAAACCGTATGCAACTACCAGAAATAGATGTGGGTTTTGGTAGATTCTATAAAAAACCAAAAGCACTATGCTCCAGATAATCACAAAAGTTGGAATTGAAACATCCATTGCTGGAATGGTATCAAGTACAAAGTCTTGTAACACCATGCCTTCTCTTTTTTCTATAAAAGCAAAAAAAGTGGGTAGTAACGTTAATATAATAGCTACCAAAATCAGGGCAATGAAGGTTTTATTTCTAAAACGCCGTTCTTGCCATGCTTTTGACCAGGATATATTTTCTTTTAATAATGCCATCTCACAAACGCTTCAATAGCTGCATATTTAGTTTGACCTAAAGCTGCATACAATTGTGCGGTATTGGCGTTTCGCGTCTCTGCTCTTTGCCAAAACTCACGCATATCAGACCCTTGGAATGGAACACTGTCTTTTTGTGATTGATGTATAAATATTCCAAAACGTTTTTTAATAACCTGGTCAGGACTCATAGGAATGGCCATTTCAATTTCTGAAATATCCCACTCTTGCCAAGCGCCTTTATACAACCAAACCCAGCAGTCTTTCACCCAAGCGTCACCAGCAGCTTTTAATCGGCGCATACTTTCAAATACAATGTCTAAGCAAACTTTGTGTGTGCCATGTGGATCCGCTAAATCGCCAGCGCAATAAATTTGATGCGGCTGAATTTTTCTTAAGAGTTCCATGGTTTGAAGCACATCTTCTTCACCCATTGGATTCTTTTCTATTTTACCTGTTTCATAAAAAGGTAAATTTTGGAAATGATATTGATGTTCCCTTAATCCAACGTACCTACAAGTTGCTTTTGCCTCACATTGTCTAATAAGTCCTTTGATTGCTCTAATTTCTGGAGAATCTAATCCGCCTTTTTGTTTGGTCGCAATATAATTACGCGCAGCTTGTAAAATTTCTTGACTCTTTTTATTATCGATACCAAATAGGTCTTCGAAGCCAACAGCAAAATCTAAAAAGCGTGTTACAAATTCGTCAGATACAGCAATATTACCACTGGTTTGATAGGCTACATGTACTTCGTTGCCCTGGTCATGTAAACGCATAAAAGTACCACCCATACTAATGATATCATCATCGGGATGTGGTGAAAAAATCAAACATTTTTTTGGATACGGATTGCTTCTTTCTGGATGCGCCGGAATAACAGCATTGGGTTTACCAGCTGGCCAACCTGTTAAGCTATCCCTTAGCATATAAAATACTTCTAAATTAATTTCGTAGGCATCGCTTTTTTCTACGAGTAAATCTGCTAAACCATTTTCGTTATAATCTTTGGCAGTAAGGCTTAATACTTCTTTGCCAAGTTTTAATGAAAGCTCAATAACAGCGCGCTTCATTAATTTTTTGTCCCACACACAGTTGCCTGTTAACCACGGCGATTTAATGCGCGTTAATGATTCAGAAACAGTGGTGTCTACAATAAATGTACAATCAGGATGCTCTTGTAAAATACTTGCAGGAACCTGATCAGTAACTTCGCCTTCGGCAGCCTTAGTAATAATTTCACCTTTGTTGCCAAATGCTAACAATAAAATACGCTTCGATTGCATGATAGTGCCAATACCCATGGTAACTGCAAGGCGTGGAACTTTTGACAAATGCGAAAACTCGTACGCATTAGCAAGTCTGGTATTATTAGCAAGGTTGACAAGTCTTGTTTTTGAAATGATACTTGAACCTGGTTCGTTAAAACCAATATGGCCATTACCACCAATACCTAAAATTTGTAAATCGATACCGCCAGCTTTTACAATAGCAGCGTCGTAATCGGCGCAATGTTTTTTTATTTCATCTTTCGGCCATTTACCACTAGGGATATGAATATTTTTTGGATCTATATCGATGTGGTTAAACAAATGATGATGCATAAAGCTCCAATAGCTTTGTGGTGCATCCGGCTCTATCGGAAAATATTCATCTAAAT
>JBANFS010000024.1:0-29254 GCA_037975885.1 Bacteroidota bacterium | reverse complement strand
AAAGAAGACGGGTTCTTATGTTATCCCAATAATTACAATCACTTTGTAGGCTATTATAAAAATACTTTTCAACATGGGGGGATAAGTTTAGAAGAAATGATTGTACCAGTCATAAAAATGGTTCCTAAGGGCAATTAATGTGAATAAATACTTTTTTCGAAATCTTGTTTTGGTGCGATAGTCGCTTACATTTGTTAGAACAATTTTTGTTGTAATTGACTATGAAATACACACAATCGAATTTAGATAAGTTAGAAGATATTTTAGGAGAATCTGAATATGTGGTAAGGTATGAGCGTGGAACTTTTCAGAGTGGCTGGTGTTTATTAGAAGCCAAAAAAATTGTGGTCTTAAATAAGTTTTTAAATACAGAAGGAAGGATTAATACATTGCTTGAATTAATTCCGCAACTCAATATCGAGTTTGATAAATTAACACTCGAATCTCAAAAATTATACGAGTCTGTATTAAAGCAAGCCATCGACGAAGTGGCTGCATAAAATTTTGCAACACGCCCCATTAAATATTAATTTTTTAGGAACCGGAACAAGTAGTGGTGTACCCATGATAGGCTGTCACTGCCCTGTTTGTCAATCACCAGATCCAAAAGACAACCGTTTACGTTCTAGTATATTGGTGTCTTCCAATACCACAAAGTTTGTAATTGATACTACCCCCGATTTTAGGTACCAGATGCTCCGTACCCACACCGAGCATTTAGACGCTATTGTATATACCCATCCACACAAAGACCATATTGCAGGCCTCGATGATATTAGGGCTTTTAATCACTTTTCAAAAAAGCCCATTGATATTTATGCTGGCGCTAATACCGAAGAAGCGATTAGACGTGACTTTTATTATGCTTTTGCAGAAACCCGCTATCCCGGCGTGCCCGATTTAAATATTATGGGGATTGACCATGATCCATTTATGGTGGGCGATATTCATGTGCAGCCGATTCGTGTGGCACACCATCAAATGCCGGTACTGGGGTTTAGAATGGGTGACTTTACCTATATCACCGATGCCAATTATATTGATCCAGCGGAGCAAGAAAAAATTAAAGGCTCTCAAGTGCTTGTGATTAATGCGCTGCGTAAAGAAAAGCACCTTTCACACTTTACTTTGTCAGAAGCCATTGACCTAGCCAATGCCCTTGAAATTCCAAGGGTTTACCTAACGCATATTTCACATCAACTAGGGACTCATACATCTGTTTCAGATGAACTTCCCGCAAATATTTCTTTGGCATATGATGGGCTTCAAATTAGCCTGTAGTTTGCCATGTGCGCTCAACCCATCCCAATAAAACCAGCTCATACTTCTATTTTTCAAAACCAGAAAGATGGGCCGCCTTTGTTTTACTAGTTATGATTGGTATATTGATAGTGCTGCCCAAATTTTTATGGCAGCAAAAACCGGACCTACTCATACCACTAGCACTCGAACAGTTTGGGATCGATACCATGTATATGAAGGATACATATGCAGGGGTTGATGTGCTACCCATTAAGGAGCCCTTTGTATTTGATCCCAACACGGCATCTATAGCTACGCTACAATCATTAGGGTTTAGCGCCAAACTCGCTGCTACCCTAGATCATTACCGCGCCAAAGGAGGGGTTATTAGATCTGGTAAAGACCTCTACAAAATATGGGGGATGCCAACCCTCTTGGCTGATCGTTTGGCCCCCTTTGTTCGCGCGGGCGGCACTAATGGCAAAAACAGCCTGTCCAGGCCCTACAGCACAGCACTGGCGCCCAGATACGGAGCGGCCGCCCCTATAGATATTAATACTGCATCTGTAAGTGATTTTGAGGCGCTTAGTGGCATTGGCCCCGTTTTAGCAGCCCGAATTGTTGGATTTAGAGAAAAACAGGGTGGTTTTGTAAAAGTCCAAGACCTATTACTAGTATATGGCGTAAAAGATACCCTGCTAAGGGCCCTTGGTCCTTATTTGCACCTAAATGAGGAGCGGGTACCAAAGGCCAATTTAAACCAAGCCTCGGCATTGCAACTAGTACAAAAAGCTGGTTTACAGCCAGTTGTGGCGCAGGCCCTGGTGCGTTGGCGGCAACAAAATGGAGCTTTTGCAAAATTTGATGAGCTGGAAAATTTTGAGGGTTTAAGCGCGGCCAGTATGGCCGCGCTTAAAAGACTGTTTTTTATAGAGTAGTAAGTCGTTTTTTGGCCGAGACGCCCACCTAAAAAAAATCAAAAAAACTTGTTAATTTCTAAAAATTGTGTAGTATTGACATTCAAAATGAGGCTTTAACGCCTCATTTTCTATACAATGTCTCTTTTCGATTGCTTGCTTATATTAAGGTCTCACCAAAAGTGAGACCTTTTTTTTAGCATATAATTTTATAAAACACTTACGAATGATTGTTCGTATTTGCTGTATCAAAATGTATTTAGTCTTCATTTTTTAGATGCGGCTCTCTTAAGCTTACAGGCTTCACATACTTTTTACGCATGCGCATGTTGAGCATTTCAACAGTGAATGAAAATGCCATCGCAAAGTATACGTAGTTTTTCAAATGCATTTCGTGTGCATTTTTTGGATCCCAACCTTCCACAATTAATACAAGTCCAATCATCACTAAAAATGAAAGGGCTAACATTTTTAAAGTAGGGTGTTTATGAATAAAACTTGAAATATGCGTGCTAAATAAAAACATAACAATCATCGCAATCACTACTGCAGCAATCATGATTTCGATATGCTTTGCAGTGCCTCCAGCAGTGATGATACTGTCAAAACTAAATACCATATCAATTAATATGATTTGAAAAACAGCGGTAGAAAACCCAAGTGGTTTTGATGCAATACCTACTTCATGTTCTGCTTCGCCTTCTAATTTTTGATGAATTTCTTTTACCGTTTTATAAAGTAAAAACAAACCTCCAGCGAGCATTACGATACTCGCAATGTCTAAATCATTACCAAATAAACGGAGCACGGTAATACCTTTTTGGGCAAGCAACCAGCTAAGTCCAAAAAGTAAAGAACATCGGGTAAACATACCCATCGCCATCCAAATAAGTCTTGCTCTTTTTTGTTTTTCTTTGGGTAAGCGGTTCATAATAATGCTCACAAAAATGACATTATCAATGCCTAATACAATTTCTAAAACAACTAGCACTAAAAAACTTATCAAACTTTCAGAGGTAAATAAATATTCCATTTTTATTGCTTATAATTTTGAGCAAATATTTTTTACAATAGCTGGTCCTTCGTATACAAATCCGGTCCATACCTGAACCAGTGTTGCGCCAGCATTTAATTTATTACTAGCATCTTCTGCTGTAAATATACCACCACTTGCAATGATTGGAATTTGACCATTCAAACCTTTTGCAAGGTAGCGAACAACATCGGTGGATCTATTGGTTAATGGTTTGCCAGAAAGGCCACCCATGCCAATGGCTTCTATTTTTTCTTCATTGGTATATAATCCTCGTCTATCTATTGTTGTGTTAGTTGCAACTAGCCCATCTAATTGTAATTCGGTACTGAGTGCAATAATATCATCAAGTTGAGCATCCGTTAAATCGGGTGCAATTTTTAATAACAGTGGCTTGGGTTTATTTTTTGTAGCATTGATGTTTTGTAAATTAGACAGTATGGTGTGGAGCGCCTCTTTGTCTTGTAAAGCGCGTAGCCCAGGGGTATTGGGTGAACTTACATTCACTACAAAATAATCTACCACATCAAACAATTTTTCAAAGCAAATTTGATAATCTTTCCAAGCGTCTTCGTTGGGTGTGATTTTATTTTTCCCAATATTACCGCCTACAATAAGTTTGCTATTGGGGTTTTGTTTGCGCCAAGCGGCTACACGGTTTGCAATAGTATCCGCGCCGTCATTGTTAAATCCCATTCTATTAATTAGGGCCCTGTCTTTAGGGAGTCTAAACAAGCGTGGCTTTGGATTGCCATCTTGCGCAAGTGGGGTTATCGTGCCTATTTCTACGGCCCCAAAGCCAAGCACTTCTAATTCATGGAGGTAGAGGGCATTTTTATCAAATCCGGCACCTAGTCCAACAGGGTTGGAAAATGAAAGGCCAAATACCTTTTTGGCCAGCGCTGGATTTGTTACACCATAGGTTTTCTGCAACCATATTTTGATCCAAGAAATAGAACAAAACCGCTTCATCCAGTTCATAGAAAAATAATGGACTGCTTCGGGAGGGAAGCAAAATAGAACGGTTCTTAATAGGCGGTACATCATAGCCCCGCAAAGATAGGTTTGTAGCCTCAAAGAAGAATTTAGTTGCATAAACAACTTTTTATAAAAAATCACTACATTTGGGGGGTAAATACTTAGCCATGCAAGAAGCTTATATTGTAGCCGGATTTAGAACAGCAGTAACAAAAAGTAAAAGGGGCGGTTTTCGTTTTTTTAGACCCGATGATTTAGCCGTTCAACTTATTCAGGGTTTGATGGCAACTGTGCCTGCACTTCCAGCAGCACGTGTAGATGATGTTATTGTAGGAAACGCGGTACCTGAGGCAGAACAAGGTTTACAGTTTGGTCGCATGATTTCTGCACGTGCACTTGGTGTTGATGTAGCAGGTATTACCATTAATAGATACTGTGCGAGCGGACTTGAAAGTATTGCCATGGCTACTGCAAAAATCAGATCCGGTATGGCTGATTGTATTATTGCAGGTGGAACAGAAAGTATGAGTTTGGTACCAACTGCTGGTTGGAAAACAGTGCCTTCTTATGAGATCGCAAAAAACGATCCAGATTATTATTTAAGCATGGGTTTAACTGCAGAAGCGGTTGCTAAAGAGTTTAATATTTCAAGAGCAGATCAAGATGCTTTTGCATTTGCATCGCATCAAAAAGCAATGGTTGCTCAACAAGAAAATCATTTTAAACCAGGTATTTTACCTATCACTGTAGAAGAAGTATATGTGAATGAAAAAGGTAAAAAAGCAACGCGTTCTTATGTCGTAGATTCAGATGATGGCGTTCGTGCGGATACAAGCATCGAAGCATTAGCAAAATTAAAACCTGCATTTGCAGTGGACGGAACCGTAACTGCCGGTAATTCTTCACAAACCAGTGATGGCGCCGCTTTTGTGGTAGTAATGTCTGAAAAAATGATGCTTGAATTAGGGCTTGTTCCAATTGGAAGACTTGTAAATGTTGCAGTAGCTGGTGTACATCCGCGCATCATGGGCATTGGTCCGGTGGCAGCTATTCCAAAAGTGTTGCGTCAAGCAAATATGAGTATTGGTGACATAGATTTAATTGAACTTAATGAAGCTTTCGCTGCGCAATCTTTAGCAGTAATTCGTGAATTAGATTTAGATACTTCAAAAGTAAATATCAATGGTGGTGCGATTGCACTTGGTCATCCACTAGGTTGTACCGGCGCTAAATTAACCGTGCAAACACTCCATGATTTAAAAAGACTGAATAAAAAATATTCGATGGTATCTGCATGTGTTGGTGGCGGACAGGGTATTGCAGGAATTATCGAAAATTTATAATTACAAGTACTTACCTACAATCGGCACTCTTCTTCCCACACCAAAAGCTTTTGGTGATACTCTAATAATCGGGCAAAATTGATTGCGCTTGTATTCGTTGGTGTTTACCATTTTTAAAGTGCGGTTTACCAGTTCACTGCTATAGCCCATTGCTACAATGCTAGAAGGGTTTGCGCGTTTTTCGATGTACTGGTATAATATTTGATCTAGTACACTATAATCAGGCAAACTGTCGCTGTCTTTTTGATCTGGTCTTAACTCCGCACTTGGTGCTTTGGTAATAATATTAGTAGGTATAATTTCTTTTTCGCGGTTGATATATTTAGCAAGTTCATATACCTGAATTTTATAGAGATCTCCAAGAACGCCAAGCCCGCCGGCCATGTCTCCATATAAAGTTCCATAGCCGGTTGCAAGTTCACTTTTGTTAGAAGTATTGAGTAATACGTAACCTAATTTATTGGCAATCGCCATTAAAATATTACCTCTCGATCTACTCTGAATGTTTTCTTCGGCAAGTGAAAAAGGCATGCCATTAAAGATGGGATCTAGTGTTTCTAAAAATGAATCGTATACATTTTTAATGGGAACAATATGGTATGGATTTTCAAGATTGTTGCTAAGTAAAACAGCGTCATTCACCGAATGTTCTGTAGAAAATTCAGATGGCATTAGCACTGCTAATACATTTTGTGCACCCAGCGCATCCGCAGCTATAGCAAGGGTTACAGCCGAGTCTATACCACCTGAAGAACCCAGTATGGCTTTGGTAAAACCCATTTTAGTAAAATAGTCTTTAATGCCAAGTACGAGTGCCTTGTATATTTGATCTATGTTCAAATCTGCAACCAGTGTTGCTGGATTTAATTCTTTATTTGGGACACGACTAGCTGGTTCTATAATCGGTTCCTGAATGCTGCCATCATCATTACAAGTGAAAAATGAAAGGTCTGATGTAAACATCGGAAGCGCACCACATAAATTGGCATCCTTGTCAAAAGCATAAGATCCGCCATCAAAAACAATTTCAGTTTGACTACCAACTGCGTTGCAATAAAAAAGAGGAATTTTATATTTTAAAACGTTGGCTTTAATAGTTGCTTTTCGGTCTTCGTCATGTGTATAATCGAAAGGTGAAGCGCTTAAGTTGAGCATGATGTCTGGCGACTGTTTCATGAGTTCATCCATTGGACAAATTTTGTAAAGTGGATTGTCCCCCAGGTTCCAGATGTCCTCACAAATGGTAACGGCTAACTTTTTTCCTTTAAATGGAATCACTTGCCAACTATTCGCTGCTTCGAAATATCTGTTTTCGTCAAAAACGTCATAAGTAGGCAGTAAGGTTTTATGAATTTCTGCTACAATTTTTTGTTCGTACAAGAAAAATGCGGCATTAAATAAATCCTTGCCTTTTTTGCCTGGATTACGCGCCGGACTGCCAATGAGTACGCCAATGGTGTCGGCAGCTTTTCTAATGGTATCAATGCTTTCGTAACATTTATCAATAAAATCTTCAAACTCAACAAAATCGCGTGCAGGATAGCCGCAAACGCTCATTTCGCTAAATAATATGAGATCAGCGCCTTCTTTTTTGGCAAGTTCTATGGCACATAAAATTTTTTCGGTATTAGTTTCGAAATTGCCAATGTGGTAGTTCTGTTGCGCGATACTTATTTTCATAGCTATAACTGCGGTGGATGCAAAGGTCAGTAACTTTTACATACCAAATGCCACCTGTCTCATTTAAATCTTGTTTATTTTTTAACGAATTTAAATAACATCTTTGCATCAAATTTGTTCCATGACAAAGTTCCTATTTATTGCCACAACTGTTTTGTGCCTTAGCTGTAATTCTGCTGAAAAAACACCTGATATCACTGCTATTGATGTGCCACTTACAACGGTTCGCTACGAGCAGTCTTTTTTTGCAATAGACACTTTGCGTTTGGATGCTTCTTTGCAAAAATTAGCTGGACAAGAACCCTTATTCACGCAGGATTTTTTATACAATATTTTAGCAACTACGCCACAAACAGCGGTAAAAGATGTGCCTCAATTTTTGAGCGCATATCAATCTGTGTTCAAACAAACCAGCACTCAATTTGCTTCGATTAAAAAGGAGGAAGCTGCTATTAAAGAAGGCTTGAAATATGTGAAATTTTATTTTCCGAATTACAAACTGCCTACAAAACTCATCACATTTATAGGACCCATAAATAGTTTTGGAAACATCATTACCATTGACGCACTCGCTATTGGATTACAAATGTACCTTGGAAAAAATGATCCTATTTATTTGTCGGAAGAAGGCCAGAGCCTTTATCCTACTTATGTTTCAAGGCGTTTCGAGCCTTCTTATATGGCTACCAACTGTATGAAAAACATATTGGATGATATGTTTCCACTCCAAGATGCAGGCGCACCACTTTGCGAACAAATGGTAGAAGCTGGAAAGCGTTTATATTTTTTAAAACAAGTGCAACCAAATACGCCGGATAGTATTGTAACCGGGTATACGGCCGCACAATTAGAAGGTTGTTACAAGAGTGAAAAGGACATCTGGTCGTTTTTTGTTCAAAACAATTTGCTCTACCAAAAAGATCCTTCATTCATTGGCGACTACATGATGGATGGTCCAAACACGGCCGTGTTTGGGGATGCTTCTCCAGGATTTATTGGACAGTTTGTAGGCTATAGAATTGTAGAAGCTTGGCTTCAAAAAAATAAAGCAATCTCACTTGATAAAGTGATGCGAACGCCTGCAAAAATTATTTTTGAACAGGCAAAATACAAGCCTTAATAATGGGCATTAAAATAGTGGGCGAATTAGTTTAATTTAGAAGGCACAATCAGGTCAAAAGGAGGAATAGTGACGGTAAAGAGTGTCTTGTTGTTTTCGTTTTCCATTTCATAGGTACCCTGCATACGTCCAAGTTCCGACTTTAAATTACAGCCGCTGATGTATTGGTATCTGTCGGAAGGCTTAATAATGGGTTGAATCCCTATAACCCCCTCGCCATCAACAACCTTATGTTCCCCGCAGCTATCAAATATTTCCCAGTGCCTGCGAAGCAGTTTTACATTAAAATGGTTGTGGTTTTCGATGGTAATGCGGTAGGCAAACATGAATTCGTTGGAAACGGCATTACTATAGTCCGATTGGTAGAAAGTTTCTACACTTATTTCGATGCCTTCAGAAATCATGGATGTCATAGGTGGGCGCTTTCACGTAAAAGTAAGGTTTCGGTTATAATTGGGCAAATAAACGGGCTTTTTGGGGGTGCTCAATCCCTTTTTTCCTTAATTTCGAGCCTTAATTAAAAGCGCAACCGAATCTTATGGCTGAAGTGATTTTAATGCCCCGCTTAAGTGATACAATGACAGAAGGTGTTATTGCAGCTTGGCACAAAAATGTGGGCGATGCGGTAAAAAAAGGTGATTTATTAGCTGAAATCGAAACAGATAAAGCAACTATGGAGCTTGAGAGCTACCAAGAGGGTGTTTTATTGCACATAGGTACTACAAAAGGAGGCAAATTGCAAGTCAATGATTTGCTAGCCATTATTGGTAAGGCTGGTGAAGATGTTGCTTCACTGATAGCATCTGTTGGAGTTGGTTCGCCGGCTGCAGCGCCTGCTACGGAGCCTGCACTAGCTACAGCAACTGCTGCACCTGTTGCAGCGTCTGTAAGTCCTGCACTTGATGTGGCAGCTATGGATGAAGTAGTGCTTATGCCACGCTTAAGCGATACCATGACCGAAGGGGTAGTTGCAGGTTGGCAAAAAAACGTAGGAGATACTGTAAAAAAAGGGGAAGTGTTAGCGGATATCGAAACCGATAAAGCAACCATGGAACTTGAAAGTTATAAAGATGGTATTTTATTATACCAAGGCGCAAAAGCGGGAGAGAAAATTTTAGTAAACGATTTACTTTGCGTAATTGGTGCTGCTGGTACAAATGTAGATGCAATTGTTGCCGCTGTAAAAAATGGCGCAACCGCTGCAGCACCTGCTGCTACTGCACCTGCAGCAAGCCCAGCTGCGGCTCCAGCTGCTCCTGCTCCAACAACTGCTGCACCTGCCCCTCAGGTGGTTGTTAACGAAGGGAGAATTTTTGCAAGCCCGCTTGCTAGAAAAATGGCAGAAGAGCGTGGTATTGATTTAAAATATGTAAAAGGTACTGGCGATAATGGACGTATCACCAAATTTGATATTGACGGATATGTTCCAGCTGCTGCAGCTGCTACTCAAGCAGTTAGCGCTGCTGCTCCAGCAATTCAAACTGGACCTGCTGGTGTTGTAAGTTTTGAAGACCAGCCGGTTTCTCAAATGCGTAAAACGATTGCACGCCGCTTAAGTGAAAGCTTATTTACGGCACCTCATTTTTACATCACCATGACCATTGATATGGACGCAGCTGTTGCAGCGCGTGCAAAAATTAATGAAGTGGCGCCAGTAAAAATTAGTTTCAATGACATGGTTGTTAAAGCAACAGCACTTTCATTAAAACAACATCCAAAAATTAATAGCAGCTGGCTTGGCGATTCTATTCGTACCAACCATCATGTAAATATAGGTATTGCTGTTGCAGTAGACGAAGGTTTACTGGTTCCAGTTGTACGTTTCGCAGATACCAAATCACTCAGTGAAATTGGTGTTACCGTAAAAGGTTTTGCGCAAAAAGCAAAAGACAAAAAATTACAACCTGCCGATTGGGAAGGCAGCACATTTACCATTTCTAACTTAGGTATGTTTGGCGTAGATGAATTTACGGCCATCATCAATCCACCAGATGCATGTATTCTTGCAGTAGGTGGTATTGCACAAGTACCGGTTGTAAAAAATGGTCAAGTGGTACCGGGCAATGTGATGAAAGTAACCCTTAGTTGCGACCACCGCGTTGTGGATGGTGCAACAGGAGCCGCTTTCTTACAAACACTAAAATCTTTATTAGAAGAGCCTTTACGTATGTTGGTATAAGCTTTTACAGCGTTCTGTTATAGCGTTTACTAATCCATATCACATCCAATAGGTGCACCTGGCGCAATTTCTTTGTGCTTTGGTAAGCTAATGTCTTTTGGATGTTCGATACGGTCTATCAAATAAGTAAATTGTGTTTTGTATTTGTTTGCTTTTATTTGATCCATACTCCATTTCTTGATCTCCGCTAATTTTTCAGAGCAAATCGCTTTTACTTGATAATTGCTTTGTTCAGACTGTGCAACGCCCAGTAACCAGGTCACCAACATTTGTCTTGTTTGCAGTCCTACCATTTCTTCTAGTCCTTTGTTGAGTGGCTTTTTAAAGAGTTCCGCAACGAGCGCATCAATCACTTCTCCAAATCCAATACTAGCGCCATTTGCTTTATTAATTTCCAACCTGTTGGCTCTTTCTGGGTTGCATAAAAACGCAAGTTCAAAATCTGCTAGGGCTTCTGCGGCTGCTAGTGGATCAAAACTCATACCTGTTCTTTTGGCAAATAATTCACCCCCATAATACATAGGAGGTCTTGGAGGAATTTGCGCTGCAATAAAAGGAGGAATCGTTAATATACTTGGTGATAAACAACCTACTGCTACTTGTAGTGCATTTTTTTGTACAGCATCTGCTACCATTTTTGGTTTTTGCGTTGCGTCGCCTCTGGTGCTATAACTATAATCGATGCCGCCAATAATTTTACAAACAGCTTCTAATTGATAACGGTGGTAATTATAAACAGGCACGAGTACCTCCTCAAGTGTAGCCATGGGCGCACCAGGTCTAATGTTATTTTCAGAAAAAATTTGTAGTGCTTTTGCTCTAACAGCGAGTGTGTTTTTTAATCCGACAGTTGCATCTTTTTCATTGTCCCATAAATGTGCATACGGGTGAAAACCACTCGCAGCGCGCGCGTCGGCATCGGCAATAAACAAGAGTCCTTGCTTTGTATTTTCTGCTAATAAATTTTGAAGCGCATTATTTTCGTTGATGCTTTTGTCAAAATCTTGGTATCCATACATGATGGCTCGTTTATCCCACTCACCAATGGAGTTGGTATACACTTTAGAAAAATCCATCTCTCCTTTTTCATTGATAAAAATGTTAGGATGCGGATAATCCATTACAGAAGCTCTGTCGTTATAGCTAGATGCATAGTTGTGTTGTAAACCTAAGGTATGTCCGATTTCGTGTGCAGAGAGTTGACGTAAACGCTGAAGCGCGGCTTCTCTCATAGTATTAGGTACTGGCTTTCCTGTTTCGTAGGGGGCTAGTAATCCAGTAAAAATTAAATAGTCTTGTCTAACACGTAGTGAGCCCAGCGTAACCTGACCTTTAATAATTTCACCGGTGCGAGGGTCCGTTACGGTAGCGCCATAACTCCAGCCGCGCGTAGAACGGTGTACCCAATTGATCATATTGTATCTGATATCCATGGGGTCGCAACTATCAGGTAATACTTTTACAATAAATGCATTTTTATATCCTGCTGCTTCAAAAGCTTGATTCCACCACCGGCCACCTTCTAATAGTGCAGTCCTGATTGGTTCTGGTGTACCATTATCTAAATAGTATACTATGGGCTTAACAGGTTCGCTAACCTGTGCAGTTGGATCTTTTTTAGCGAGTCGATGTCTTGAAATAAAACGCTGCTGAATAGGTGTCGTAAAATCCGAACTATAGTCGAAATAGGAAATGCCAAAATACCCACTTCTGATATCATAATTTCTTGGTTTGTACTGATTATCAGGAAGTTGAACAAAGGAAGTATGCATGCGCAGTGTAATCGCTTCTGGCGAAGGCGTTACCGTTGTTACAAACCTACCTGCGTCGGCGCCGCCAGTAAATGTAATGCTGGCCTCAAATTCTGAATTGAGTGGAAAGTTTTTTGTGTTAGCAAAATACATCGCAGAACGTGATTCGTTAAACGAATAGGTTCCTTGACGCATGCTTTTAATTTTATCTGCGGCACCATGCGCGTCTTTTACAAAAAAGGAAGTAGCGTCTACTAATAAATGACCCGTTTGCTCTTCTTCAATAACAAAAGACCCAATGGTAGAACTTGCAAAAGATTCTTTCACGGCTCTTTTTTCATTTTTATCGGGGCTACTGGCGCGGTAATCATAGTTGGGTTGCACTAGTAATAATTTTTTTCCTACGCGCTCAAAAAATACAATTTTAGTATCTCCAATTTGTCCTCTGTCAAGCCCAATATCATTAGATCCTAAACCAGCAGGCAATGAATTAACGAGTAAAAATTCTTGTCCAATTTTATCAATGTCCAACCATATTTTTCCGGTAGTTTCGTCTACATAAAAAGTAAAAAATCCGGCATGACGCTTCATGTTTTTTGTTTTTTCAAAAACAGTATTTGCAGGTTGTGCAAAAATGAGCGATGGAATTACAAGAAGCATTAAAAAAAGAAAACGGCGCATGGTTTTGTTTTTTGAGTTTGGATGACTACAGTGTATAGTCCTTTAAAGATAGCAATAAAAAAATCCTGCTACTATACGTAACAGGATTTTTTTATTAGACGAACTGTTGTTCGGATATTCAATTAAGCGTTTGGCGTTTCAATTGTTGCAGGCGCTTCAAAAAGCGTAGGGGCTACAACTGGCGCTGGTGCTGCAACTGGAGCAGGAGCGGCTACTTTCTTTGCAGCTACTTTTTTAGCTACTGGTTTTTTTGCAACAGCTTTTTTAGCTACTGGTTTTTTAGCGGCAGCTTTTTTAGGAGCGGCTTTTTTCACAGCTTTTTTAGCTACTGGTTTTTTAGCGGCAGCTTTTTTAGGAGCTACTTTTTTTACTGCTTTTTTAGCAGTTGGTTTTTTTGCAGCAGCTTTTTTAGGAGCGGCTTTTTTCACTGCTTTTTTAGCAGTTGGTTTTTTTGCAGCGGCCTTTTTAGGAGCTACTTTTTTTACAGCTTTTTTAGCAGTTGGTTTTTTTGCAGCGGCTTTTTTAGGAGCAGCTTTTTTCACTGCTTTTTTCACTGCTTTTTTAGCAGCTGGTTTTTTAGCAGCGGCTTTTTTAGGAGCAGCTTTTTTCACTGCTTTTTTAGCAGTTGGTTTTTTTGCAGCAGCTTTTTTAGGAGCGGCTTTTTTTGCTTTTGCCATGGTATTGTTGTTTGTTTGGGTTAAAAGTTGAAGTGTAAAGTTAAAATATATTTCGAGAATACATAAAAAATAATTTGATTGAAAACCGCCAGGGTATAAGCCCTGCTTTCATTTGATCAATTAGTATGTATCTTTGAAAAATGACAGCACAACCTAGTAACCCTAAAAAAACTTTGATCATTGGCGCTTCCGAAAATCCGGAGCGTTATAGTTATTTAGCTACAAAATTATTAGCAGCGCATGGACATCCTGTTGCGTGCATAGGTCTTAAGCCAGGTCATATAGATGACACCCCCATTGTTACCGGGGAGCCCGAGTTCACAGATATTCATACTATTACACTATATGTAAATCCAGCAGCACAACATGCGCTGATACCGTATTTGTTTTCATTAGCGCCTAAACGCATTATTTTTAATCCTGGTACCGAAAATGAAGCATTTACGATGGTGGCAAAGCAAAAAGGGATTGAAACCATGGATGCCTGCACGCTTGTGCTTTTAAATACAGGCCAGTATTAGTTGAGGTATCGTTGTTTGCTTAACCCCCGCCACTAGCGCTCCAATTGGCCCGGTCTAGTGTCCGGTACTGGACTGCTTCTGCGATATGCTCGGGTAAAATGTGTGGTGCGCCTGCTAAATCTGCAATGGTCCTACTTACTTTTATGATGCGGTGGTAAGCCCTCGCGCTTAAGTTTAATTTTTCCATTGCCGCAGCTAGTATGGCTTTGCTGTTAGGCCCCAGTGGGCAAAAATCAGCCAATTCTTTATTTGAAATTTGTGCGTTGGTGTAGGTATTGGCGCAGTGCTCGTATCTGTTTTTTTGAATGGCCCTAGCCGCTAAAACCCTTTCTCTGATACTGTTTGATTCTGATGGCCGGGAACTGCGGTCTAGTTCATGATGGGTAACGGGCGTTACTTCTACATGAAGATCTATACGGTCGAGTAGTGGACCCGACACCCGATTTAAATATTTTTCTACTGTGCCCGCCGGACAGCTGCAAGATTTTGTTGGATGATTGAAATAGCCACAAGGGCAGGGGTTCATGGAAGCAATTAGCATAAAGTTGGCTGGGTATGTGAGCGACATACTTGCTCTAGCGAGGCTTACCATACGCTCTTCCATGGGTTGACGGAGCACTTCTAAAACAGATCTTTTAAATTCTGGTAGTTCATCTAAAAACAAAACACCGTTATGCGCCAATGAAATTTCGCCGGGTTGTGGATGACTGCCGCCGCCAATCAGTGCAATGTCTGAAATGGTATGATGCGGTGACCTAAAAGGCCTTGATTGCACCAAATAGGATCCTGCGGCTAACTTACCTGCCACACTATAAATTTGAGTTGTTTCTAGGGCTTCTGCGACATTTAAGGGTGGCAAAATGCTGGGTAGCCTTTTTGCTAACATGGTTTTCCCGGCGCCCGGCGGGCCAATCAAAATCACGTTGTGTGACCCAGCCGCCGCAATTTCTAGGGCGCGTTTTATATTGTCTTGTCCACTCACTTCACTAAAATCGATATTTGAAAGAGAAGGGTCTGTGTTTAAAAAAGTTTCAGGGTGTATTTGGTGGGTGGGGGTGCGGGTTCCTACAGCAAAAAAATTGACAACTTCTTGTAAATGCGCAACGCCATAAACGTTCAGGCCTTTTACCATGGAGGCTTCATTGGCAATGGCAGCAGGTAAAATAATGCCTAGTGCATTTTCTTTTTTTGCCCGAATGGCCATGGCCAGTGCGCCCCTGATGGGATGAATGGTTCCGTCGAGGCCAAGTTCTCCCATGAGCATGTACTTGTGAATTTGGGCTTCTTGGATAAGTTGGTCACTAGCTGCTAATATACCAATGGCAATGGGTAGGTCAAATGCGGAGCCCGTTTTTTTGATATCCGCTGGCGCTAAATTAATGACCACTTTAATGCGTGGCATACTAAATCCATTTGATTTAATAGCGCTCTCCGTTCTTTGTAAACTTTCTTTAATAGCAATGTCTGGAAGACCAACTATTTGGTAACCCTGACCCATACTCACATTAACTTCTACAATAATGGTGATGGCGTCAACACCCATCACTGCGGCTCCCATGGTTTTTACAAGCATACAAATACTTTGATACTTGTAGAAAGGTAAGGGCTACAATGCCTTATAAAAACGGCACCGAATAAATACCTGAAATAATTGCTGAATGAAAAAAATTATAGGTTTTGTAATAAATCCACAACACCTTCTCTTTTTAAAATGAGATAGCCAAGCCTATCATCACTTATACCTTCTTTTAAATGGTAATGAAAAACAAGCTCACCATCATGAACACTTGTTTCAAAATATTTGAATTGAATATTGGAATACTGTTTTAAGTTGGCGCCAATTTCGTAGAGGTGTGTTGATAATATAAACAACGAAGGTTTGATTTTTCGAAGGCCCTCAATGACAGCAGTGCTGCACTTCATAGCATCTTCTACATTGGTTCCTTTAAAGAGTTCGTCGATAAGAATGAGCCAGTTTTTTCCGTCGTTAATTTTTTCGATGGTATTTTTTATGCGCTTTACTTCGTTGTAAAAATAGCTTTCCCCTTTAATGATATTGTCCATCACATTGATGTTGCTCAGTAGCCCGTCAAATAAAGTGAGCTCCATTGTTTTTGCAGGAACGCCCATGCCCAAATGTGCCAGGTATACACTAATGCCAACGGCTTTAATGAAAGTACTCTTGCCCGCCATATTGGCGCCGGTTAAAAATAAAAAGTTGCTGTCTTTTTCGAGCGTGATATTATAAGAAGTAGGCGTTTGTAAAAGTGGATGGTAGCAATCAGTTGCTTCTATACATGCGGTAGTCGCCGTAGTAAATGTTGGAAAGCAAAGATCTTGTGCTACAAATACGCGCGCCAAACTTTGATAGGCGTCCATGCTGCTGTACAAATCTATTAAGTCATAAAAATCATCTTGCTTGTGCTTTGTTCTAATCTGACGCGCAATACTTAAAATTTGTTGCGGCGATGCTGTTTTAGCATCTATGAGCCTAAGCGCTTCAAATGCTGGCTTGCTTAATTTTTTTTCGATGCTTGCGGTCCAGCTTGCAATTATTGGATGATGGTTGTAGTCTAGTAAAAGTTGATGAACTGTATACATCCCATTTAAAAAATCGGCGCAGTGCGTAATCGTATATTTTGTTAGCGCATAATCTGGTGCGTGAAATATTTTATACCAGTTACTATTAAAAAAGCTGGGCTGTTGTGGGTATGGGTCAAACTGTGTTTCGTAGTATTTGGCCACTACCATAATGGTGCCGTTGGTAATACTAGAGGGCCATGTAGGTAGCGTATTTGCTAGGGCCTGAATAACGGCTTGTGTGTCTTTAATTTTTTGGATGCTGCTAAGCGGGTTTTGGACAAGGTAACGAAGCATTTCTTTACCCCCAACCGTTCCGGTTTGATTGAGGTAATTGAATATAGAAACAGACTCGTCGCTGTTAAATATGGAGAGGTCGTGAAGGGTATCTTTATCTACCTGCATAATTTAGGATCTGTTAAACTGAAGACGCATTCCAGTCTTAGATTCATCAAATCCTCCATTTCCATACACCATATGTCCATTTACAAAAGTTTTTGAAACCGTAGCGGGTTGGGTAAAGCCTTCGAGTGGGCTCCAGCCGCATTTGTATAGGATGTTTTCTTTGCTAATGGTTTCCGGGGTATTTCTGTCTAGTAATACTAAATCGGCGTAGTAGCCTTCTCTAATGTAACCTCGGTTGTTAATTTGAAAACAGCGCGCTGGTGCGTGGCTCATTTTTTCTACTACACGCTCAATGCTAATTTTTTGTTCGGCTACATAATGTAACATAAGACCAAGTGCGTGCTGCACGAGCGGAAGTCCTGCATGTGCATGAAGGTAGTCTTCCTGTTTTTCGGCCCATGTATGCGGGGCATGATCGGTGGCTATAATATCAAGGCGGTCATCTAGCAATCCCTCCCATAAAGCCGTTTTATGGTGTGGGGCTTTAATAGCAGGGTTACATTTTATTTGATTGCCTAAACGTGCATAATCGTCGGAAGTAAAGTGCAAATGGTGTACACATACTTCTGATGTAATTCTTTTTTCTTCGAGTGGCAGCATATTGCTAAAGAGTTGTAATTCTTTAGCGGTGGTAATATGTAAAACATGCAGTCGTGTACCAAATTTTTTGGCTATTTGTACCGCTCTAAATGAAGATTCAAAACAAACTTCTTCGTCTCTGATGATAGGATGATCTGCAGCGGTTAGTTTTCTGTTTTCTGCAATTGCCTTAGCTAAATTGTCTTTGATAAGGCGCTCTTCCTCGCAGTGTGTAGCAATTAGAACTTCAGAGCCTTCAAATATTCTTTCTAGTAAAATAGGATTTTCAACAAGTAAATTTCCGGTGGATGAACCCATAAATATTTTAACACCACAGATGTCATTCTTTTTATCGTTGGTGCGCAACACTTCATCCAAATTATCGTTGGAAGTGCCCATAAAAAAGGAGTAGTTCGCAAGTGCATGGTGCTTAGCGATATCATATTTTTGCTCAAGTAAATCCTGTGTAAATGCCGGTGGATTGGTATTTGGCATTTCCATAAACGAAGTAACACCGCCTCTTACAGCTGCCTTTGCCTCTGTGTAAATGGTGGCCTTGTGTGTGAGGCCAGGCTCTCTAAAATGCACTTGATCATCAATAACACCAGGGATTAGGGTTTGTCCCGTTCCATCTATTTCTTCTATGCGCATGCTAGGATCTAGTTGCGATCCAATTTTCTCGATGCGGGTATCTCTAATCCATACATCACCAGTTGTGGTGGCTCCTTCGTTTACGATGGAAACGTTTTTGATGACTATATTTTTCATAATGTAAGATTATGTTACCGCTTTGTTTGACGCTTTAATCTTCTAAGTGGATTGAAAATACAATCATTCTAGATTGTAATTTATCAAGCACATTGGAATATTTGAGTCCGCGATCAAGTTGGTGTAAATTGGTGATTCCGTAACTGAATTTTATTTCTGGCGAAACTGTTACAAATGGTAAATAAAAATTAAGCCCTAGTCCAGCTTCTAATCCAAAATCTACAGCACGTAATTTAACGAGATCATCGGCGTTACGGGAGGTTGAATTACTAGATAAATCAAAGTCAAATTTGACACCACCTAAAACGTACAATCTAAAATTATCAATTCGGTCCGAATTTAATTTAAAGTGAGCTGGAAGGCTTACAAGGGTTGAAGGTAAAATTTGTTGTTGCTGGGTTTGCTCGCCTGGCTTAACCGATTTTAAAGTGTAGTCGATGTATTTAGATCCGCCAATGATAAGCTGTGGATTTGCACGAAGCTCTATGTGGTCATTTATTTTTAGTGTTGCTAATAAGCCCATGGTAATACCGCCACTAGATACTGGGTTTACGTACATAATAGAATCCGACGCTAAAAAATCAGCAGATTTGGTATGGTGTAAATAGCTTTTGTTATAGCCGAGGGTTAACCCAAAATAGTAAGGCAGGTCGTCTCTGTACGAACGGTATATCTCGCGCTGCGCCTGTATACTACTAACCGCGCAAAACAAAATAATGATGGTGGTTATTATTTTTTTCCGCAGTAAATCGTGCATATGCCAAAAGTCAATTTCTTACTTGTAATAGATGTAAAGCCTACTTTTTTCATGATGCTCGTAAAAGCGTCTCCTTCTGGAAAAGCTTGAACACTATCATTTAAATACTGGTAGGCTTCTTTATTTTTTGCAATCATTTTACCAAAACCGGGCGCTACTAAATTCATGTAAATATTGTAGAACCCTTTAAACAAAAATTGTTTTGGTTTTGAAAATTCAAGTATCACTATTTTGCCGCCAGGTTGTAACACACGAAACATTTCTTGTAAACCTGTTTCTAAGTGTTCAAAATTACGCACACCAAACGCAACCGTGATACCATCAAAATGATTGTCGTTAAATGCGAGTTGTTCACTATCACCACTCACTAATTCAATTGAGTCTTGTAATCCTAGTGCTGCAATTTTTTTTCTGCCTTCTGCAAGCATCCCTTCAGAAATATCAACACCTGTAATATGCTTAGGTGCAATTAATTTATGCGTTAGAATGGCAACATCGCCAGTACCAGTTGCAACATCTAAAATTATTTGAGGCTTCACTTCATTTAATGCATGAATGGCTTTTTTACGCCAGCTCACATCGATACCTGCACTTAAAAAGCGGTTCAAAAAATCGTACCTGAATGCGATGCTGTCAAACATGCTCGCAACCTGTTCTTTTTTAGTAAGCCCACTTTGTTCATAGGGCACCACTTTGTCATGTGCATACTTTCCCATAGGTTGCAAAGATACCAAATTATAGCCCTTTTTAGGGTCAATGTGGAGTCTTAAAACCCCAAATACCCCGTTAATCTTTCGCAAAAATTCTTTTTAATCCAATTCACTCCCTTTTAAAGCGTGGGCGTATCTTCGTTCCAGCAAATGAAAGCAAGAATTTACAAGTCTACGGGTAGTTGGTATGTAGCCAAAGCGGAAACGGGCAAAATATACAATGCACGTATTAAAGGGGTATTTAAAATTGGCGGGCTTACCTCTACCAATCCTATTGCTGTGGGCGATGAAGTAGACATGCAAATTGAAGATGTGTTAGAAGAATCCGCAATGATTGACACTATTTGTGACCGTAAAAATTACGTAGCGCGCGTGTCCCCACACAACAAACACCAGCACCATATTATTGCTGCAAATCTCGATCAGAGCTTACTATTTGCCACGCTAAAAGATCCGAAAACTTCACAAGGTTTTATAGACCGTTTTTTAATTTCTTGCGAAGCCTATCATATTCCAGCCATTATTGTTTTTAATAAATCAGATTTATACAAACAAAAAGAGTTGGATCAATTTGCGCACTTACAAAAAATTTATTCCAGTATTGGTTACAAGGTAATGCTATGTAGTGTAGAAAAAAATATAGGCGTTGCTGAAATTGCTGCACTACTAGAAGGTAAAACAACACTATTAAGTGGGCATAGTGGCGTGGGTAAATCTACCTTTATTAATTCGGTTTTTCCAACACTCGAATTACGAACCCAAGAAGTAAGTGGCTGGAGCGGCAAAGGTATGCATACCACTACTTTTGCAGAAATGTTTGACCTGCCTACAAGTGGCGCCATCATTGACACGCCGGGCATTAGAGAGTTAGGTCTTGTGGATATTTCTAAACAAGAATTAGCACATTATTTTCCAGAAATGCGCGCCCAAATGGGTAATTGTCATTTTAACAATTGCATGCACATAGAAGAACCTGGATGTGCTGTTAAACGGGCACTCGAAGAAGGAGCAATTGCCGCAGATAGATACGTGAGTTACCTTAATATTTTAACAACCATGGACGCAGCGCATTAACCCGCGTCGTACCAACCCGCATACTTCACATAATTTTCTGCTATTCGGTTAATTTCTGATTCTATTAAAGTTGGAGATACTTCTTTTACTTTTTTTGCTGGCACGCCTGCGTAAATACTACCTGCTTCTACAACGGTTCCTTCTAATACAACAGCACCTGCTGCTATAATGGAATTACTATGGACTACACACCGGTCCATCACAATGGACCCCATGCCAATGAGTACATTGTCATGGATGGTGCATCCATGCACCATGGCGTTGTGCCCAATGGATACATTGTTGCCAATGGTGGTGGGGTGCTTCTGGTAGGTGCAGTGTATGATAGCGCCGTCTTGCACGTTTACGCGGTTACCCATTTTTATAAAATGCACATCGCCTCTTACCACGGCGTTAAACCAAAAACTACATTCTTTTCCTGTGCTTACATCACCAACGATGGTAGCGTTGGGTGCAATAAAGCAGTTTTCTCCAAAACTGGGTGATTTACCTAAAACGGGAAGTATAACCGGCATCTTCTTTTTTCAACGAATGTAATAAAATTGTGTAAAGTGCTGTTCTTTAGTAAACCTTTACCTTTGTGATTCTTGTAAAAGCTATGAACAACCGTCAACTTTTTTTACAGCACGTTGCACAAACCTCTGACGCACCCATTGGTATCGAAATGGTGGAAGCTGCGGGTGTGACCCTTACCGATGTACATGGTAAATCCTACACCGATTTTATTGCAGGTTTTAGTGTTTGTAATATTGGGCATAGCCATCCGGAAGTTGTAAAAGCGGTGCAAGAGCAGGCTGCAAAATACATGCACTTAATTGTGTATGGCGAGTTTATTGAAAGCCCCCAAGTGCAGTATGCATCTTTACTGGCTAGTCATTTACCTAATAATTTAGACTGCGTTTATTTTACAAGTAGTGGCGCCGAAGCCACAGAGGGCGCGCTTAAACTAGCCAAGCGCGTTACGGGCAAAACAAAAATTATTGCTTGCAATAAAGCGTATCATGGCAGTACACAAGGCGCTTTAAGTGTAATGGGAGATGAGTATTGGCGTAATGCATTTAGACCACTCTTACCTGAAGTATATCATTTTAATTATAACGATGATGCACTACTGGATGCTATTGATGGAACCGTGGCCTGCGTAATTGTAGAACCTGTGCAAGCAGAGAGTGGCGTAACGGTTGGAAAAAAAGAATGGCTTGCTGCTATTCGAAAAAAATGTAACGAACACTGTGTCCTTTTAATTTTTGATGAAATACAATCTGGCTTTGGCCGCACTGGTACACTATTTGCGTTTGAGCAAATAGATGTAGTGCCTGATGTTTTACTTGTTGGTAAAGCGCTTGGTGGTGGCATGCCGCTTGGTGCATTTATTTCGAGTCACAAACTCATGAGCACTTTAACTGTGGCACCGGTGCTTGGTCATATCACCACATTTGGTGGACACCCCGTAAGTTGTGCTGCGGGTAAAAAAGCTTTTGAAGTTTTAACGGAACAAAAAATTATCGAAACCGTTCCTGCAAAAAGTGAATTGTTAAAAACCTTACTTAAGCATCCTGCGATTGTTCAAATGCAGGGTATTGGACTTTGGTTTTCTTTGCAGTTTACCTCTGATGCACTCGCACAAAAAGTGGCGCATACCTGCGTACAAAACGGACTGATAACCGATTGGTTTTTATTTGCACCCGACCGCATTAGGGTTGCACCTCCACTTATCATTACTGAAGCCGAAATTCGGGCTGCTTGCGCTATAATAACAACTTCTATTGATCAGGTGCTTTTGGAGCACCCTGAGCTGGCCTAGGTCCATTGTTATTAGGTCTTGGTCCGTTGTTAGGGCGAGGTCTGTTGTTATTAGGTCTAGGTCCGTTGTTAGGTCCACGTTCGGGTCTTGGTCCATTGTTGGGTCTAGGTCCGTTGTTGTTTGGTCGAGGACCATTGTTATTTGGTCTGTTATTTGGTCCACGATTGTCGCCTCTGTTGTCTCTATTATTGTCTCTTCTTCTTTTATCGTTTCTTTCTAATGAACGTAAACTAATTTGTCCAACTACATCCGCAAATGCTGGCTCTACTTCTTTAGGTTTACTGCTGGTTACTTCAACTGCTTGTAACTCGTCAACTTTTATACCTTGTCCATTTAGGCGTTTAATTTCTTTTACACGCTGAATGGTAAGTGGATAATGTTTTGAATTATTAGGTAAGATGTACCACATTAAATTTTTGAAAATATCTTTTTTAATGAGGTGCGCTGTACCCATGGCAGTATCTAATGAATCTGCGTAATCAGGGAAGTTTTGCAGTGCATCTAGGTAGGTGTCTAATTCAAAATTTAAACAACATTTTAATCTGCCGCACTGACCACTTAGTTTGGTTTGATTGATCGATAAGTTTTGGTAACGAGCTGCTGTGGTGTTTACACTTTTAAAGTCGTGTAACCAGGTGCTACAACAAAGCTCTCTACCGCAAGATCCAATGCCACCAAGCTTTGCAGCTTCTTGACGAATACCTATCTGACGCATTTCCACTTTAAATTTAAAGTCGGTAGCGTATTTTTTAATGAGTTCTCTAAAGTCTACACGGTCGTCTGCCGTGTAAAAGAAAGTTGCTTTTTTACCATCCGCCTGAATTTCTACTTCACTGAGTTTCATTTGCAAATTCAGTTCCATTGCCATTGCTCTACTTCTGGCTAAAATGTCTTTTTCACGGCCCTTGCTAATATGAAAAGCTTCGATATCTCTTTCTGTGGCACGGCGAATAATTTTTTTAATTTCTGGGCTGTTTTCGTCGAGCTTATTTTTTTTAAGCTGCATACGTACTAGTTCGCCAGTAAGGCTTACTTCACCCACGTCAAAACCACTCACACCTTCTAAGGTTACATAGTCTCCTTTTTCAAAAAATTGAAGGGTAGCGTTTCTAAAATATTCTTTGCGACTGCCTTGTTTGAAGCTTACTTCAACAATTTTGCAGCTGCTTTCGGGGTCACTAAAAGGAAGGTTTAAAAGCCAATCGTGTACGTTTAAGCGGTTACATCCACCTGTGCTACAGCCGCCATTACTTTGGCAACCACCAGGTTTACTTGTTCCACAAGATCCACAGCCCATATTATGTAGTTATACTATTAGTTAATAAGTGCTTGATATACAATTAGTTGCGTATTATCAAGCGGATTGCATGGAGGTCATATCCACGCTAATCATTCAAAATTAAGGTTTTGTTTTGAATGATGTGGTAGAGTTTAAGGGTAAGGGCCTGAAATAGCATTTTACCATTGGCGTTACGCTCTATATAATAAGAGGCTTTGTCCAGTTCTTCAATGATGGCTTGTTGCTGGCTTACGGAAGCAATTTTATTTAAACGAACCGCGAAATCCTTTTCTTGATCTCCCATTTTTACCTGGTCGGCACCTAGCACTTTAATACGGATGCTCATTTGTAGCAGGTGGTTAAAATAGCGCAAAAACTGTTTTTGTTTTTCTCTGCCCAGTTTAGCTACTTCTTCGGTAAATTTTACTTGGGCAATAGGGCCACCTTTTAATGTAGCGTTTAGCCACTCTCTCAAATAGGACTGCCAATCTTCTTCGGAGTGTTGTAAAAGTTGGAGTGCCTCGCGGTAATTGCCTTCTGCGATGCCGGCAATTTGACTTGCGGTTTCTTTGCTGGCTTTTGCTCTTTCAAACAAAGCATTTTCTACTTCTTCGTTGGAAAGGAGTGGTACTTTTATGAGTTGACACCTACTTAGTAGCGTAGGTAAAATTTGTTCTTCACTTTCTGCTACTAAAATAAATAAAGTGTTTGGAGGTGGCTCTTCTATGAGCTTAAGTAATTTATTGCCTTCTTTGCCTAAATATTCTGGCATCCACAGAACCAAAACTTTATATGCGCTTTCAAAACTTTTTAAACTGAGTTTATGAATGATTTCGTTGCACTCTTCTGCTGTGATATTTCCTTGTTTATTTTCGGCGCCAATAAATTGTAACCAGTCATAAATATTACCATAAGGAAACTGCAAATAAAAATCTCTCCATTCGGAAATATAATCGGCACTTACTGGTTTTTCGCCAGGCTTTTTTGAAATAACCGGATACGAAAAATGTAAATCAGGATGTAATAGTTTTGCGGCTCTCAAATAGGAAGGGTCTTCTGCTAAATCTTCTGGAGATTTATATGCAGGTCCTGCCTCCATGGGTGTGAAGCCGCCAAATAAATCAGCGACAGGCTCGCTAGCTGCAGGTTGACTAACTACAAATTGGGCAAAATTTATCGCAAGTGGAAGTGCACCTGATCCTTCTTTCCCTAAAAATAATAGTGCATGGCTCAAGCGGTTGTGCTGCACCATGTCTATTAAGTGCGCCTTAACAGATGCTTGTCCTATAATGTCTTTGAATACCAATGTAAGAGCCTTTAAAAGCAGTTATAATTTACCCGTAATTTCTGGGCTATCAGGTTTGGTGCTGCTAGGAAAATAAGCAATCATTTTGCCATTTTCATCAAGTAAAAATTTATTAAAATTCCATTTGATGGTGGCATCTAATACACCATTTTCTTTTTTCTGCGTAAGCCATTTGTAAATAGGAGCGGTGTCTGTACCAGTAACACTGATTTTACTTGCCAATGGAAATTTTACACCAAATCTTGCTTTACAAAACTGTTTGATTTCTGCATCAGTTCCTGGCTCTTGTCCACCAAAATTATTAGCAGGAAAACCTACTACTACTAATTTGTCTTTGTAGGTATCTGATAATTTTTGAAGCGCTTCGTACTGAGGTGTGTATCCACACTCAGACGCTGTGTTCACCACTAATATTTTCTTTCCTTTGAATTTAGAAAAATCTATAACACCGCCATCAATAGATTTGATGGTAAACTTGTGAATGCTATTGCTTGGTGGAGGCGTAAAAGATTGTAACATAAATAAGGTGGCTATTAAGATGAGATTTTTCATGGTGTCTTATTGAGTTTGTTTAATTGCCATAACAATGGCATGCATTATTTGTTGAAAGTAACTGCAATTTCCGAAAAAATACGCAGTGTCAACTATTTTAATGGATAGGCGGCGGCTGCAACACTCACCCTTACGTCTTTTATGGCAAGTAATGTTTTGCCACAGGCCTCAATAGTGGCACCCGTTGTTATGACGTCATCAATGATTAAAAGATGCTTGCCGTTAATGGATGTTGGATCTTTAATGGTAAATGCATTTTCCATATTGTTCCAGCGCTCGGCCCTGCTTTGTTTGGTTTGCGTATTTGTATGCTTAGTTCTAGCAATGGCACTCGTAAGTACCGGTTTGTGCCAAACCTGACCAATGCCCTCACATATGAGTGCTGCCTGATTAAACCCCCTTTTACTATATGCCTGTGGGTGCAGTGGCACAGGCACCAGTGCGTCAATGCTAGCAAACCGTTCCGAAGCAGCCAGCAAGGCTCCCATTTGCTTGCCTATAAATAAGCCCACTTCCTTGTTGGACTTGTACTTTAACTGAAAAAGTAGGGACTGAAGGGCTGAGTTTTTATGAAAATACCAGGCTGCCGCCCCGGCTTTAATGGGGAGCCTGCCATAAAATATTTTTTCGATGGGGTTGTTTGGGGCCTCAAAAAAGTGGGTTTCGGGTAGGTTTTGGCTGCACCGTCCACAAATATTGGCCCCAAAGAGCCTAAGTGGCCTGCCGCAGGCAGGGCAGTTTTTAGGGAAATAGAGCCAAAAAACAGGGTCTAGCCAACTACTAATTTTGGGTAAATAAGGGGTTTGCATTTATCCAACTTAGCTTCAATAAATTGGATGTTATAAAAATTAACCGCAGAAATATTTTTATGCGTGTTTATCGCTACTAAAAAAGCTGTTGATATACTTCATCCACTCTGCTTAATGCCAATACTTGAATGCCGTATGCTTTTGGATTGAAACTCTTTTTATTGTAACTCGAGACAATAATTTTTTCAAATCCAAGCTTTTCAGCTTCTGCAATTCTTTGTTCAATTCGGTTAACGGCTCTAATTTCTCCATTTAATCCTACTTCACCAGCAAAACAGATCTGATGTGGTAGAGGAACGTCTTCATATGACGATAATAGCGCGCAAATGATGGCAAGATCGGTGGATGGATCTTCTATTTTAATCCCCCCTGCAATATTTACAAAAACATCTTTCATTCCAAATTGAAAGCCCCCTCTTTTCTCTAAAACGGCCAGTAAAAGTTGTAATCTTCGAAGGTCAAAACCGGTTACGGTTCTTTGGGGTGTTCCGTACACACTTTGTGTAACGAGTGCCTGCACTTCTAATAATAATGGACGGGCACCTTCAAGTGTTGCAGCGATGGCAGAACCACTTAAACTATCTTCTCTTTGTGCAATTAATATTTCGGATGGATTGGAAACAACACGCATGCCTTCGCCAGTCATTTCGTAAATGCCTAACTCGGCAGTGCTTCCAAATCTATTCTTTAATGTACGCAAAATTCGGTACGCATAATGCCTATCTCCTTCAAATTGTAAAACGGTATCTACCATATGCTCTAATACCTTAGGACCCGCTATGGCGCCGTCTTTGGTGATATGGCCAATTAAAAATACAGGGGTGTTTGTTTGCTTTGCAAATTTCTGAAACTCTGCTGCGCATTCTCTAATTTGAGAAACAGATCCTGCGGCAGAATCGATTAAATTAGATTGCAGTGTTTGAATAGAATCAACAATAACAAGTGTTGGTTTTAATTTCTTGATTTCTGCAAAAATGGTGGATGTATTGGTTTCGGTGAGTAGGTAAAAATTGTTATTTGGAATTTTAAGTCGATCTGCACGCATTTTGATTTGTTGCTCACTTTCCTCCCCACTAATGTATAAAACAACCTGATCGGTGGCTTGTAAACCATTTTGTAAAAACAAAGTACTTTTTCCGATGCCAGGTTCTCCAGCAACCAGTACAATGCTTCCTATTACGATACCACCACCTAGTACGCGGTTGAGTTCCGGATCTTTGGAGATAATTCTTTTTTCTTCCGATGTTTTTACTTCATCTAGTGCAATTATTTTTGAATTACGCTTTTGTTCGTGGTAAGAATCCCAATTTTGATCCTTCTGAATTCCTTTATCAATAATTTCTTCCGAAAAAGTATTCCACTCCGCACAACTTGGACATTTTCCAATCCATTTTGCACTTTCATAACCACAATTGCTACAGAAAAAAGCAGATTTTATTTTACTCATTGCATAAAGATATTTCAGAAAAATTAGAATCGCGTGAATGAAAAATTAACCAATGTTCGTATTGTAAAAAAAGGAGACAAATACAAGTAAATTGGAGCAAAAATGTGTGTAAAAAAATAGAGGTAAATCTGCTGAAACGCAGTGGTAGTAGGCATGTAAAAGGGCCAGCATTGCTACTGGCCCTTATTACTTACTAACCCATTAAATTCTACTGCTAAGGTACAATAATGGGGCAGATGGCAAAATATTTTTTGAGATTTACGGGAAATTTAATCTACGATTTACTTCGTAATAAAGCCCTGAGCCTGACATTTAGGCCAGGTCCGGCCCGACAGTTTGACGGAGGGTGTTTTTGGGGTATTTTTTGCCCGTTTTGGGATAAAAAAAAGGCCAATTTGGCCTTTTTAATTTTGTTTTCTACGCTTAAGGTGGGAAAAATAATTCGTATTAGTAATTATATTAATATCAAAAATTATTTTTACAAGGTCTAGATCTAGAACTTAATTTCTTCCTCCTGGGCGTCAAAAAACCTGAATTCGGTGAGGTGGTAGTTGGTATTTTCCGCCAAACTTAGCTTTACCCCATGCTTTTTACGCATTTTGCTCAGTTTGTTGCTAAATATCCCCTTAGTCAAATAAGCCGCAATAATGGGGTGAACCACCAATTGGAGCTTTTTGTGGGCATGAGAGGCCAAATAAACCAGCTTATTTTCAATTTCATCTTCTAATAGTAGTGCAGAGGTCATTTTCCCGCTTCCATTACAAGCCGTACAGTTTTCAGAAGTATTGATATTTACTTCAGGACGCATTCTTTGACGTGTTACTTGTAAGAGACCAAATTTAGAAATAGGAAGTACCGAATGTTTTGCACGATCTGCCTTCATAAAAGTATCCATAGCCTCTTGTACTTTTCTTTTATTGTCAGGAAGTTTCATATCAATAAAATCAATCACAATAATGCCACCAATATCTCTAAGTCTTAGTTGTCTAGCAATCTCTTCTGCGGCTTCTAAATTTGTTTCTAAAGCATTTTCTTCTTGGCTATTACTCACACTCTTATAGC
>JBANFS010000023.1:0-32044 GCA_037975885.1 Bacteroidota bacterium | reverse complement strand
GATGGAATGTATAGCCATTTTCGAATGGCAGCTTTTGCAGAAATAGCACATAGCAATACAAAGCCCATGTATCAAGAAATTAATTTGCAAGGTGATCAGTCTGGTAATCAAGTTGGTTTAGTTTTCACACAACTCTTGCATAAGCTAGCGTTATCCTCTACCATTGGTTATGCTAGCATTAATGGAAATAGCAAGTCGCACCAACTTTTAATGGGTAACAAAGCTTCGGCGATCAATTATTCATTGTCTTTTGGGCATCTAATATTACCTAAAAAATACACGAGTTACGATCAAACCAACTTTAATATTTACGCAGAGCTACTCGGTCAATCAATCCCTGGAACGGGTAAAAGCTACCTGGATTTAGCGCCTAGCATGCAGCTTATTTTTAAAAGTAAGCTCAAGCTTAATCTGGCATACCGCTTTAATTTACAGTCTAGTATGACCCGTATGGCACAAACAAGCTGGATGCTTGGAGGCGAATGGCTGTTTTTGAATACCTTTAAAAAGTAACCTCAATCTTATAATAGGCTGCTCTTTTTTTTATATCTTTAAAAGGTGAAAAAAAGGGCAGCCTATATATTTTTAGCCATCTATTTACTAGGTGCAACGGAGTTTAATCAGCTCCTAAAAATGCCTTTATTGATTGAGCATTACATGGAGCACAAGTTAAATAATGGTAGTTTATCCCTGTTAAGTTTTATGTACATGCATTATGTGGGTGATGATGGTGATGCAACGGATGAGCAAAAAGACCAAAATTTACCATTTAAGTCGGCTCATTTTCAAATGCAAAACACCGTTGTTTTTTCAGTGTTTAAATACGAGATTCCAAAAATATTTGTGAATAATATCCGCAGCGTTTGGCCTGTCATGCAGTCCAACTCCCTTTCTAACATTGCGCTTGGCTCTTTATTCAGACCTCCTCGGGCCTAATGTAATTTGCGTTTGTGAACGCAACCTTTTCTATTTATTTTTTTTGACATAATTATAGCACAGATGCTAAAGAAAATCATTGATTTTTCTATAGCCAATAAATTAATTATTGGTTTATTTATAATCGCACTTGTTGGTTGGGGTAGTTACGAAGTAACTAGGCTTCCTATTGATGCTGTTCCAGATATTACAGACAATCAAGTGCAAGTCATTACGGTGTCACCTTCACTTGGGGCGCCAGATATTGAAAGGCTGGTAACATTTCCAATTGAGCAGTCTTGTAGTAGTATTCCAGGCCTTAAGCAAATAAGAAGTTTTTCTAGATTTGGCTTATCGCTTGTAACCATTGTGTTTAATGACGAAACCGATATTTATTGGGCGCGTCAACAAATTACAGAACAACTTCAAAAAGTAAAACAAGAAATCCCTGAAGGCGTGGGTGCTCCAGAACTTGCGCCTGTATCAACGGGGCTTGGAGAAATATTTCAGTATGTTGTTAGGCCTTTAAAAGGATTCGAAAGCATCTATGGTCCAATGGAGCTTCGAACCATTCAGGACTGGATTGTTAGAAGACAATTGTTGGGAACCCCTGGTGTTGCAGAAGTATCCAGTTTTGGCGGAAAATTAAAGCAATATGAAATTGCTGTTAAGCAAGAGAAATTGAAATCTATGGGCATTACCATCAGTGATGTTTTTGAAGCACTTGAAAAAAACAATCAAAATACGGGTGGTGCTTATATTGAAAAGGGACCTACTGTTTTATACATCAGAACAGAAGGTTTAACCGGAAGTATTGAAGATATTGAAAAAGTAGTGGTGAAATCATTGGATGGTGGTACGCCACTGCTCATACGTGATGTTGCAACCGTTCAATACGGCGCTGCCATTAGGTATGGCGCTATGACCTATAATGCAGATGGTGAAGTAGCGGGAGCAGTAGTTATGATGTTAAAAGGGGCTAATTCATCGGAAGTGATTAAGCGGGTAAAAGCAAGGGTAGCCGAAATTCAAAAAATGCTGCCTGAAGGTGTGGTGATTGAACCGTTTTTAGACCGTACAAAAATGGTGAACAATGCCATTAGTACCGTACAAACAAATTTAATTGAAGGCGCACTGATTGTAGTATTTGTATTGGTGTTTTTCCTTGGCAATATTAGAGCCGGACTCATTGTATCATCAGTTATTCCGCTTTCGATGTTGTTTGCCATTATATTAATGAATTTTTTTGGGGTTGGCGGTAATTTAATGTCGCTTGGCGCTATTGATTTTGGGCTCATTGTGGATGGATCGGTTATTGTGGTGGAAGCCATACTACACCGCTTTGCACATGCAAAACATTTTAGGGGATTATCTTCTATTGGTCAAAAAGAAATGGATGATGAAGTAGGGGCTAGTACAGGATCAATGATTAAATCAGCAGTGTTTAGTCAAATCATTATTTTAATTGTATACCTACCTATTTTATCGCTACAGGGTATTGAAGGTAAAATGTTTAAGCCTATGGCATTTACTGTTGCATTTGCAATTATTGGCGCATTTATTTTATCTATTACCTATGTCCCCATGATGGCAGCGCTCGTACTCAATAAAAAGCTGAATCATAAAAAAACTTGGACCGATAAACTGATTGCGTTTATAGAAAGAAAGTACCAACCCATTTTGCAAAAAGTATTGGGGATTCCTAAGCTGGTAATTGGCACAACAGTTATATTGTTTGGTGTTGCAGTTTTTTTGTTATCGAGCATGGGGGGAGAATTTATGCCATCCCTCGAAGAAGGAGATTTTGCGGTGGAAACACGCCTTTTAACAGGTAGTAATTTAAATAGTTCAATTGCTTCAACACAGGAAGCTGTTAAGCTTTTGTTGGCCAACTTTCCTGAAATCACAAAAGTGGTTACAAAAATTGGTAGTGCAGAAATTCCTACTGATCCTATGCCTTTTGAGGCAGGTGATATGATGGTAATCTTGAAGGATAAAAAAGAATGGACTTCGGCCAAAACTTTTCCAGAACTCTCTGAAAAGATGACAGCCGTATTAGAACAAGTTCCTGGCATCACGGTGGGTTTCCAATACCCTGTGCAAATGCGTTTTAATGAACTTATGACTGGTGCAAGGCAAGACGTTGTTTGTAAAATTTTTGGAGAGAACCTCGATTCGTTAGCGGTTTTTGCAGCAAGGTTACATTCGATTGCGCAAACAGTTGAGGGTGCTGTTGATATTTATGAAGAAAAAGTGACTGGTATGCCACAGGTTGTAGTGAAATATAATAGAGATGCGATGGCTAAATTTGGGGTGCACGTGTCAGATGTAAATAGAGTGGTTAATACCGCGTTTGCTGGTCAGGTTACTGGCCAGGTGTACGAAGAGGAAAAACGCTTTGACATGGTGGTTAGGCTTTCAGATAGTGCGCGAAAAAACATGGAAGATATTGCAGCACTTCAAATTACAACAGCGCAAGGCACGCAAATTCCGCTAGCGTATGTAGCGTCTATTACAGAAATTGAAGGGGTTAATCAAATACAAAGAGAAAATACAAAAAGAAGAATTATAGTAGGCTTTAATGTATCAGGAAAAGACGTTCAAACAATTGTTAAAACGTTACAGCAAAAAGTAGAAACGCAATTAAACTTGCCAAAAGGGTATACGATTGTATATGGAGGTTCTTTCGAAAACATGACAGCTGCTAAAGAGCGACTGGCCATTGTAGTACCCGTGGCTTTGTTGTTGATATTTTTACTTTTGTATTTTGCTTTCGGTTCTGTTAAGCAAGGATTACTTATTTATACGGCCATTCCACTCTCTGCAATGGGTGGCATTTTTGCGCTAGGGATGAGGGATATGCCATTTAGCATTTCTGCAGGTGTGGGCTTTATTGCACTGTTTGGCGTAGCGGTATTAAATGGAATACTATTGGTATCTGAATTTAATAGACTTAGGTCAGAAGGTTGGCATGACGTGACACGCATTGTGATTCATGCTACTAAATCAAAAATGAGGGCCGTACTCATGACGGCGCTTGTTCCATCGCTAGGGTTTATTCCAATGGCTATAAGTACAGGCGCTGGTGGTGAAGTGCAAAAGCCACTTGCCACCGTAGTGATTGGTGGGCTTATTCTCTCTACATTATTAACCTTATTTGTTTTACCGGTTATGTATATACTTTTTGAAATGGGAACGAAATATTTGAAAGGCAAAAAATTAATTGTAATGCTTGGTGCCTTGCTTATTGGGGCTTCTGCGCATTCGCAAGTAAGTATTCAGCTAAATGCTGCCATTGATAGTGCTATTAAAAACAATGCACAGTATAATGCAGGTAATTTACAAGTTGATTATTCGCGTGCGATGGAAAAGACGAGCGCCGAAATTGATAAAACCGTATTTGATTTTGGGTATGGAAAGCTGAATAGTTTTCAAACAGACAACCGTTTTGGTGTTTCTCAGAGTTTGCAATTTCCTGCAGTGTATAAAAATCAAGCCGCTGCAAATAGGATAGTTACTCAAATCGCACAAACATCACAAGTAATTAGGACGCAGGAGTTAACAAGGCTTGTAAAGCAGCAGTATTATCATATTTTATTAATGGAACAGCAGCTCCAGCTATTAACATCTGCAGATAGTTTTTACAATGCATTTTTAGTGCGTGCTAAAGAAAGGTTGTCAAGTGGGGCTTCAGATGTTTTGGAACTTGTTACTGCAGAAAATCAGTTGCTGCAAATACAAAATCAATTGGGTCAGTTGAGAGCAGCAAGAGATATTGCCTTGGATCAGTTTAACCGAACTGTAAATACTTCAAGTAAAGTGCAGCCCTATAATAGTAGTATTGAGTATGATGGAGTGGTGTTATCAAATATTGCACTGATCGAGTCTGCTCCTTTGGTGCAGTTGCAGCGGCAGCAAATTGATTTATCGGAAAAATTAGTTGCAGTAGAAAAGAGTAAATTAAATCCTTCTTTTTTACTAGGCTACAGCTCCATGACTATCAATGGATGGCAGGCTATTTCGCAAACTGCCGATAAATACTTTGGATCTTCTGATCGTTTTGGAACGGTTAATGTTGGATTAATGGTCCCCATTTTTTCGGCAGCACAAAAAGCAAGAATCAGCGCAGGTTCCATTTTAGTGAAGCAAAAGAAATTGGAAGAAACGGCTGTTAAGCAGGAGCTGCAACAAAAAATTAAGGAAGCTACTACACTTTATATTCAGTATAAAAAAGCATTAGATGGTTATCACAAAAAAGGACTACCAGGTGCGGAGCAACTTATGAACTCGGCTACTCAAAAATTAACAGCGGGTGATATCAACTATTTAGACTGGGTGATGATAATGAATCAGTCTATTCAAACGCGTGTCAATTATTTTATGGAAGTTGCACAATACAATAGTGTTGCTTTTGAACTAGAAAAATTAAATACAATACAATAATTACAAGTCATTTATATGAAAACAATATCTATTTTATTTGCATCTATTTTAACATTAGCTGCCTGCTCAACAAAAGTTGAAAAAGAAAATGCAGTTGCAAAGGATGAGGCTCAGGTAACAAATACGGTGACCCTTACTAAAGCCCAATTGGACTTGGCTAAATTAAGTATAGGAAATTTGAGTGTAATGCAAATGCATAAAACCATTAAAGTAAATGGCTTTATGGATGTGCCACCTCAAAACATGTTATCTGTAAGTATCCCAATGGGAGGGTATGTGAAAAAAGCCAATCTTATTCCTGGCGAAAAAGTAAGCAAGGGCGCAGTGCTTGCAGTATTAGAAGACGCTTCTTATGTTAGCTTACAGCAGGATTATTTAACTGCAAAAAGTAAGCTTGTTTTTTTAGAGGCTGATTACAATAGACAAAAGGCATTAAATGCAAGTAAGAGTTCTAGTGATAGGCAGTTTCAACTCGCTACTTCGGAATATGAAAGCCAAAAGTACCTTGTTAAATCATTAAGTGAAAAACTACAGTTAATGGGTATTGTTCCCGCTCAACTAAGTGAAAACAATATTTCTAAATCAATTGCATTTAAATCACCTATTAGTGGTTATGTAACTAAAGTAAATGTCAATGCAGGGAAATATGTAGCCCCCACCGATGTTTTATTTGAAATCATGGATCCTTCCGATTTGCATGCCCGTTTGGTTGTTTTTGAAAACGATGCAACTGCTATCAAAAAAGGAAACAAGGTAAAATTTAGTGAAAATAATAAGCCTGGTAAAACCTATGATGCCGAAGTGCATGTTATTACACCTAATATAGAAAATGAGCGCACCACAGAAGTACATTGCGATCTCATTAGTAAAAATACGGGCTTGTTTCCGGGTACTTTTGTAAATGCCGAAATTGAGTTGAATAATGTTGAGGTTCAGGTTGTCCCAGCTGCTTCTATTGTAAAGTGGCAAAACAAATCTTATGTATTTGTTAAATCAGCAGCTGCTACATTCGTAATGATGCCAGTTGTTACAGGAATGGAGAGCAAGGGTATGGTTGAAATTGTTTCCGGAATTACAGCTGCTCAAAAAATTGTAGTTGCAAATGCTTACACTTTACTTATGAAACTAAAAAATAGTAGTGAAGAATAAGTTTTTTTATTTTTTTACAACATTGGCAAAATCAACTTGATCTTGAACATTGTAAAAACTTGCAATCTTTTGTATTACCGCTTCTACAACAGCGTCTGGACAACTAGCACCACTGGTGATAAGTATTTTTACCTCGCTTTGTTCAGGTAAATAACTGTCAATTGTTTGAAGTTCTTTGGTGTTCCAGTTTCTATGTTCGATGCTGGTTTTAGAAAGCAGCCTGTCTGGCCCGTCAATAAAATAGGTAGGCAGTTTTTGTTCGCAAAGCTCTACTAAGTGAGATGAGTTGCTGCTATTATAACCACCAATAACAATGGCCAAATTGGCATCGGTATCAAGCATGCCTTTAACAGCCGTTTGGTTGTCACTTGTTGCATAACAAAGTGTGTCTCTTGTATCTGCAAAACGAGTAGCAATGTTTTCGTCCGTTAATTGATAGTGTTTTTTGATGGTCTCTTTTAAGTATTCCGATATAGCTTGTGTATCTGAAGCGAGTTGGGTGGTTTGATTGACAACGCCAATTTTTTCTAAATCTTTGTTGATATCAAAATTAGGTGAGTAGCGTCCTTCAAACTCTTTGTAAAATCCTTCAGCCTCTTTTTCACCAGTTATATATTTTGCAAGAGCAATGGTTTCTTCCATGTCATTTACCACAACTGTAGGGGTATGATAGGATGCATGCGAAAAGGTAGCTCTTGTTTCTTCGTGTTTTGGTTTACCATGTACAATAATGCTATAGCCTTTTTGAGCAATCTGTTCACTTCTGTTCCAAACTTTTTCTACAAATGGACAAGTGGTGTTGTATTTTTCTGTTGAAATCCCTTTCGCAGCTAGCGTAGCTTCCATGTCTAGGGTTGTGCCAAATGCAGGGATGATAACAATATCTTCATTTGTAAGTGTGTCTAGTGGAATTAATGTTTTACCATTGGTGTCTTGTAAAAAAGTTACACCTCTTGCAAGTAAGTCTTCATTTACTTGCGGGTTATGAATCATTTCGCTGAGTAAGAAAATTCTTTTACCCGGGTTTTCATCGATGGTTCTAAAAGCAATTTCAATGGCATTTTCTACGCCATAGCAAAATCCAAAATGTCTAGCCAAATAAATATGAACATTCCCAAGCTTTAATAGAGTTGGGGTAAAATCTTTTTTAAGCTTATCCTCGTCTTTTCGGTACTGTTTAATAGCACTAATAAGAGGGCTTCTATAGCCAGTAGGAACGTTAAACTGCTTCATAATACAAAGATAAGGGCATCTGTGAACCTGAAATAACAATCTGGGTGTAAACTTAGGCCGCCGAGTGTTACCTTTGAGCCATGCATTATGTATCTGTAGAGGGGCTCACTAAAAGTTACGGGATTAACCCGCTTTTCAACAATATTTCCTTTAATATCAACGAGGGGGACAAAATAGCCCTAATTGCGCGCAATGGGGTAGGAAAGTCTACACTTTTAAAAATCTTGGCAGGACAGGAAACGCCCGATAGTGGAAAGTTTTGGATCAATAAAGAAGTGACTGTCGCACTTTTTGAACAAGACCCCATTTTTGACGAGGAAAAAACGATTGTCGAAAATATTTTTAAAGCCAACCATCCAATCATTAAAGCCATTCAAAAATACGAACTGGCTATGGAAGCCGAAGACGGGATGCTTATTTCTGATAGCATAATGGAAATGGATGATTTGGGTGCCTGGGATTTTGAGGCTAAGGTCAAACAAATTTTAGGAAAATTAAATATCCATCATCTTCAAAAAAAGGTAAACGAATTAAGTGGTGGTCAGCGCAAAAGAGTAGCGCTTGCAAAAACGCTAATCGATATAGGTTTTGAGCATCAGCATACATTACTTATGATGGATGAACCTACCAACCACCTCGATGTAGAAATGATTGAGTGGTTAGAACATTATTTAAATGGCGAAAATATTACGCTATTACTTGTAACGCACGACCGTTATTTTTTAGACGCCGTATGTGATGAAATTTGGGAGCTTGAAAGAGAAAACATGTATGTATATAAAGGCGATTATGAATCGTACATGGAAAAAAAGGCAGCGCGCATAGAAAGTGAGCAGGCTAGTATTGACAAGGCTAGAAACCAATACCGCAAAGAGCTAGAGTGGATGCGTAAGCAACCTAAAGCACGAACTACTAAAAGCAAGAGCAGACAAGATAATTTTTATGAGGTAGAAGCCAGGGCTAAACAAAAAATTGAAGACGCGCAGTTACAGTTAGAAGCAAAAATGAGTAGGCTGGGTGGTAAAATTGTTGAATTAAAAAAGGTCAATAAATCATACGGCGATTTAGAAATATTAAAAGGCTTTGATTATACTTTTTCGAAAGGCGAAAGAGTAGGTGTGGTTGGTAAAAATGGGATAGGTAAATCAACCTTCTTAAATATTATTCAGGAAATCGAAACACCTACAAGTGGCAAAGTAAATGTAGGTGATACGGTTGTATTTGGTAATTTTTCTCAAACAGGCCTCGATGTTAAGCAAGATTTTAGGGTCATAGAATATGTAAAATCTTTTGCGGAAAGTTTTCCTTTGGCAAAAGGTGGAAGCATCAGTGCGGCTCAGTTTTTAGAGTTGTTTTTATTTCCTCCCGATAAGCAGTACACCTATTTGTCGTCATTAAGTGGCGGTGAAAAAAAGAGGCTGCATTTGTTAACCATCTTATTTAGAAACCCTAATTTTTTAATTCTAGATGAGCCTACCAATGACCTTGACCTACCCACGCTTGCGGTCCTTGAAAGCTTTTTAACGGAGTATCAGGGTTGTGTAATGATTGTATCGCACGACCGTTATTTTATGGACCGTTTAGTAGATCACTTATTTGTTTTTGAAGGCGGAGGTTTTGTAAGGGATTTCCCAGGAAACTATACCCAATACCGTATTTGGCTTAAAGAACAAGAAACGGCCAAAGCAAATGCTATTAGTAATCCTGCCAAAGTGCCTGCCACTATTGAGCCAGCTGCACCTGTGGCCCCTGCTCCTCCAAAAAAGAAAATGACTTTTAAAGAAAAGCACGAGTTTGAAAAGTTGGAAAAAGAAATGCCCGTATTAGAAGCCGAAAAAGTAAAATTAACGGCCCAAATGAGTAATGAAAATTTGAATTACGATCAAATTACAACGCTTGCAGAAGCGCTTACAAAAGTTACACAGTCTTTGGAAGAAATGGAACTACGCTGGCTAGAGTTGAGTGAGATGGCGGAGTAATTTTTGCAGAAGGGTTTATTTGCTGGTAAATATTTACGAGGGTTTCTATAGCTTTTTTGCCGGTTTCGCCCATGTCTCTACTAAAATTATTGACGTACAAATCTATGTGTTGGCGCATGACTGCTTCGCTCATTTCCTGTGCATGTGAGCTTACATATTCACTAATATCAGGGTAATTGTTAAATGCGTATTCCACACTTTTTGCTATCAGTTGGTCTACCTGTTGCATGATGGGCTTTGGCATTCGGTTGCTAGCTACAATGCCGCCTAAGGCTATAGGACTTTTTGTTTTTGTTTCCCACTGCGCACCTAAATCCGTTATTTTATAAAGCCCTTTTTGTGCGTAGGTAAATCTATTTTCATGAATGATAACACCAGCGTCTACCTCGCCCGATAAAACGGCTGCTTCTATTTCATTAAATACATAAAACGAAATATTTTTAGCATTAGGGTATACATAGGAAAATAGTAAATAGGCCGTTGTGTTTTTGCCAGGAATCGCTATGCGCAAATCGTTTACATCACCAGCTTTAATATTTTCGTTTTTGCTAATTAAAAGTGGGCCAACACCATTGCCCATGGCGCCGCCACTGTTTAATAATGTATGTGTATTAAGTAAAAGTGGTAGAACACCATAGCTGATTTTTGAAAAATCCAACCGATCTTCTAATGCAAAATTATTGAGTGTTTGAACGTCTTCTAAGTGTATATCAAAATCTAAGCCTAGGGTATCAATTTTTTTATTAACGAGGGCGTCAAAAATAAATGTATCGTTGGGGCAGGGAGAAAAACCAAGACTCAATTTCATGACGCTATTTTTTTAAACCATTTTCTAAAGTGGCTAAATAGGTAAGCACGTATGCTTCTAATTGCTCAATGGATTCTTTGAGTTTCCATTTTGCTTTATTTCTTTCTCCCACATAATTTGATATAGCCCTTATTTGAATAAATGGAGTTTTGGTAAGGCTTCCAACAAAATGAAGCGCAGCACCTTCCATGCTTTCTAAAACGGGGTTGTAGACAGCAATAATTTCTTTGATTCGTTTAGGCGAAGTTGTTATTTCATTGATAGTAACAGCTGCTGCCGCATCCGATTTCAAAACATTGAGTGACCTGATAGCAGGGTTTATTAATTTTCTTTTTTTAAATGGCGCTTCGTTGTCTTTTAATAATTGGCTTTCAAATAAATTTTTGAAAACGCCTTTTTCGCGAACGCCTAAATCGGCAATAGATTCTGAAGTAACGATCATTACTTTCCCTAGGGGTTCTGTTTTAATATAGGAACCGGCAATCCCCATTTGAATGATTAAATCAGGTTGGTGCGAAGTAGCAAGTTGCGTAAGCTTAACCCCGGTGGCGAGCATGCCTATGCCGGTTGCATGAAAGCTCAATTTGATTTTGCTTTTTTTAAATAGTTGGCTTGCTTTTTTAGCAGCACCAGCCATTTCTAAGTTAGTGGCAGCTGTTATAATTACCCGCATAGATTACAAAAATACTCCGATTCTGCCTACCTTTGCCAAAATATTGGTCAGATGGTTTATTTAACAAGACAAGAACATTTTAACGCAGCCCATAAATTATACAATCCGAATTGGTCTAATGAGCAAAACAATGCTGTATTTGGCGTTTGTGCCAACGAAAATTGGCATGGCCACAATTATGATTTGTATGTTACCGTAAAGGGCATTCCAGATCCGGAAACAGGGTTTGTGTACGACGTTAAAAAGTTAAGTCATTTAATTAAAACCCATGCGGTAGACAAGCTAGACCATAAAAACCTTAACCTAGATGTTGATTTTATGGCGGGTAAACTATGCAGTACCGAAAATTTAGCCATTGCCATTTGGGAGCAGTTAGCGCCCCATTTACCTAGTTCTGTGGAGCTTCATTGCATAAAACTCTATGAAACACCCCGCATTTATGTCGAATATTTCGGTAAATAGGGCATTTTCACTTTTTTTAGGGTCAAAGTAAACAAATTTACTAGCGTCTTGTTATTATCTTTGACGTCAGGTTCTTTTGTTAATGTATAACACAAAAGGCAGGGCCACTTGATCAGCACACTTCTGAAACAGTGCCTAGCCATTAACAAAATACTTACTTGATTTAATAATTTTTCATGTGGGTGTAAGTGTACGTCCCAAAAAACAAGATCCCAAAGCTTTAGCAATGGATAAACATAAAGTATCTGTTTTTAGAAAGGAACATTTTAATGCTGCGCATAGGTTACACAACCCTGCATGGACTCCCGAAAAAAACAACGAAATATTTGGTCTTTGCAACAACCCCAACTTTCATGGCCACAACTATGAACTCATTGTTCAGGTTACTGGGTATCCAGATCCTGAAACGGGTTATGTGATTGACACCAAAAAATTAAGTGATCTTATTAAACTAGAAGTGCTCGCTAGGTTTGATCACAAAAACTTAAACCTTGACACTACATTTTTTGCAACACTGAATCCAACTGCCGAAAATATTGCAGTGGTGATTTATGAACTTTTAAGAGCAAAAATTAATTCAACATTAGATTTAAAAATCAGATTATATGAAACAGAACGAAACTTTGTCGAATATCCATCTTAAGGATGGTAAGATAATTCTTACAGAAGAGGAAATTGATGCGGCAGGAGACAACCATATCAGTACTTCTGTGGATACTCCTATGCGAGCAGGTGCATTTGATCAAAACGATGATGAAAAAATTGCTGCTATCGAAGAAAGATTTGCAGAAATTATGGATATACTAGGCCTTGATCTTACAGATGATAGTTTGCGTGGTACCCCAAAACGTGTAGCTAAAATGTATGTCAAAGAAATCTTTAATGGTTTGAACCCAGCCAACAAACCAAAGATGGCCCTCTTTGAAAATAAGTACAAGTACAATGAAATGTTGGTAGAAAAAAACATTTCATTTTACAGTAATTGTGAGCATCACTTTGTACCTATTATGGGTAAGGCGCATATCGCATACATTAGCAACGGCACTGTAGTTGGCCTTAGTAAATTAAACCGTTTGGTAGATTATTTTGCAAAACGTCCACAAGTGCAAGAGCGCTTAACGATGCAAATTGCCAAAGAGTTACAAAAAGACTTAGGCACAGATGATGTGGCTGTTTTAATTGATGCAAAACATTTATGCGTAGCAAGTAGAGGCGTTGAAGATGATACTTCATCTACAGTTACTGCTTTTTATGGCGGTAAATTTAAAGATGAAAAAGTAAGAGAAGAATTTTTACGTTATTTGGGTTTGAATACTCAGTTTTAAGTACACATTTATATTTTAAACCCCGACATTAAAAGTGTCGGGGTTTTTTATTTACTTTGGGTCCTAAATCATAACCTATGAGTAGTCACGCGTATGTATTTCCAGGTCAAGGTTCTCAATTTATTGGAATGGGGAAGGCTTTGTATGAAAATAATGCTGTAGCCAAAGAATTATTTGACAGGGCTAATGCGATATTAGGTTTTGATATTAGTGAAGTGATGTTTAATGGCACCGACGAAGCCCTAAAGCAAACGAATGTAACACAGCCTGCTGTTTTCTTACATTCTGTTATTGCATATAAAACCCTCGAGCACGGCACTCCTGATATGGTTGCTGGACATTCGTTGGGTGAATTTTCGGCACTGGTAGCCAATGGTGTATTGGAGTTTGAAGATGCATTAAAACTAGTGAGTATTAGAGCGGCTGCTATGCAAAAAGCATGCGAATTAGTGCCTTCTACAATGGCTGCGGTATTAGCGCTTGCAGATGATGTGGTGGCTACAATTTGCGCAGAAGTAATGGCAGAAACAAATGAAGTGGTTGTAGCAGCAAATTATAACTGCCCTGGTCAATTAGTGATTAGTGGTTCTGTAAAAGGGATTGAAATAGCATGTGATCGAATGAAAGCTGCTGGTGCAAAGCGTGCACTCGTACTTCCAGTAGGCGGGGCTTTTCATAGTCCTTTAATGGCGCCCGCTCGTGAAGAATTAGCAGCAGCTATTGAAGCAACAAATTTTGCAAATCCAATTTGCCCTGTATATCAAAACGTAGTGGCAGCAGCGGTAACAGACCCTGTGGCTATCAAGCAAAATTTAATCAATCAATTAACAGGTGCTGTAAAGTGGACGCAAACAGTGGAGCAAATGGTAGCTGATGGTGCTACTCATTTTACAGAAGTAGGTCCGGGTAAAGTATTACAAGGTCTTGTACAAAAAGTATACAAAGAAGCGGTGGTAAACGGATTAAGTTAGTTGTAATTTATACGTCTAATATACCATTGATCCATTCGGGATCGAGGTTGGCCTTGTATTTTTTATAAAAGTTAATAGCAGGCTCGTTCCATTCGAGTACTTGCCATACCATTCTTGAAAACCCTTTATCTTTTGTTTCCTGCACAACCCTGTCAAATAGTAATTTGCCAATGCCTTTGCCGCGCATTTTTTCGGTTACAATAAAATCTTCGAGATACAGGCATTGCCCTTTCCAAGTACTGTATCTAATATAGTATAATGCAAAGCCTATAATAGTGTTATCGGTTTCTGCTACAAAGGCCCACCACACAGGTTTTTCACCAAAACCACTTTGTTCAAAATGAGAAAGTGTAACGGTTACTTCGTCTGGTGCTTTTTCATAAACGGCTAGTTCCTGAATAAGGCCAAGCATGCTTGGGCAATCCTCTATTGTAGCGCGTCTTATTGTTGTTTGCATGTATCTTTTTTGTAAAAATAAAATTATCCAAGGGCTTGTGTTAAATCGGCGATTAGGTCTTCAATATTTTCTATACCTACACTCATTCTAATAAGGCCATCTGTAATGCCGTATTTAGCTCTTTCCTCGGGGCTTACACCATAATGGCTCATACTTGCTGGGTGCGACACAAGTGTGTCAACAGTGCCTAATGAAATAGCACGTACACAAACTTGTAAAGCATCAATAAATTTTTTACCAGCCTCAATTCCGCCTTTTAATTCAAAGCTCATAACAGCACCCGGATGTTTCATTTGCTTTTTTGCAATTTCATAATCGGGGTGGGACTTAAGTCCATTGTAATTTACTTTTAAAATAGAAGGATGTTTTTCTAAAAACTCCGCAATGGTTTGTGCGTTGCTGCAATGCCTTTCCATCCGCAGTTCTAGCGTTTTCATGCCTTGTCCTAATAAAAAAGCATCAAATGGATTTGCGTTTCCTCCAAGGAGTACATGCCATTTCCAAACTGTGGAATTCATTTTTTCTACGTCGCTACCAAGCAGTACACCGCCAATAGCAGAACCATGGCCGTTTAAAAATTTAGTGGTAGAATGAAAAACATAATCTACACCATATTTAAATGGTTGTTGTAAATAAGGGCTTGCAAAAGTATTGTCTACACTTACGAGGCGGTTGTATTTTTTTGCGATGCTTGTAACGACTTCAATATCTACGCACTGAATGGTAGGATTGGCAGGTGTTTCAATATGTACTAGTTTAATATGACTATTGGCAGCAAGCGCATTTTCTACTGCATTCGTATCGCGCATGTCAACAATAATAATAGTAACGCCCATCGCTGCTACTACTTTATGTAATAGTTCGTAAGTGCCACCATACAAAGAATAATGTGAAAGAACAGCATCGCCCGTTTTTAACTCGCTCATAAAAAGCGTAGTCATAGCAGCTTGTCCGCTTGCATGCAAAAGGGCACGAAGTTCAAGCGGTTCTCCGTTTTTATTTTTTAATCCAAAAGCTTCTAATGCTTCAATTGTTTTTTCAGCGGCTGTAAAAGTAGGATTCCCCCAACGGCTATACACCCTTGTTTTATCCTTACCAGCAAAGCGGTTCATACCTTCTTCGGTATTATCAAAAGTAAAGGTTGAAGTAGCAAAAATGGGTGTTATGTGTGCATCTTCAGCATTGTTGTGTCCTGCAGCGTGCATGGCCACCGAGCTAATACCAGTTAAAGGAACTTTGTTTTTCATGTATTATTTTTTTGAATCGTAACCCCAAGTTAATAGTGTTGCGCCCCATGTAAATCCACCACCAAAAGCGGCTAGAACAATGTTGTCACCTTTTTTTAATTGTGATTCCCAATCCCATAAACATAATGGTAATGTGGCAGCAGTAGTGTTGCCATACTTTTGGATATTGATCATCACTTTTTCTTTGTCGAGCCCCATGCGGTTTGCAGTTGCATCAATGATGCGCAGGTTTGCTTGGTGAGGCACGAGCCATGCAATATCTTGGCCCGTAAGTTTATTGCGTTCTAATAATTCGGCACTAACATCAGCCATGCCTTTAACTGCAAATTTGAATACTGCTTGTCCTTCTTGGTAGGCAAAATGTTCTTTATTCAAAACGGTTTCAACAGAAGCAGGTTTCAAAGAGCCACCAGCTTTCATATGTAAATACTGTCTTCCACTGCCATCACTTCTTAAAATACTATCTTTAACGCCGATGCTTTCGTCTTCTGTGGCTTCTAACAAAACAGCACCAGCACCATCTCCAAAAATGATACAGGTTGCTCTGTCGGTATAGTCAACAATAGAGCTCATTTTATCTACGCCTACAACAATTACTTTTTTAAATCTACCGCTCTCTATATACATGGCACCAGTGGTGAGTGCAAATAAAAATCCACTACATGCGGCGCTCATATCATATCCCCAAGCGTTTGTTGCCCCAATTTTATCGCAAATTATATTGGCAGTAGCTGGGAATACCATGTCAGGTGTTACAGTTGCGCAAATAATACAGTCTATTTCGGTTGGATCTATATTCTTTTTTCTTAATATTTCCTGAACGGCAGGAACAGCCATATCGGAACTGCCTTTGCCTTCTCCTTTGAGGATTCTGCGTTCTTCGATACCGGTTCTAGTACGGATCCATTCGTCATTGGTTTCCACCATTTTTTCGAGGTCAAAATTGGTTAATTTGTCTTCTGGAACGTAGCCTCCCACGGCCGTAATTGTTGCTCTTCTGTTCTGCATATTTGATTTTCTTAAAATCTTCTAATTTTTCGCGTAAAGATAGGCCCAATTGTATCGTTTTTTACGCCTATTTTTACAGTTCTATTATGATCGCATTTGTAAGAGGAAAATACGCAATTAAGACACCGTCCAGAGTGGTTGTAGACGTTAATGGGGTAGGTTACGACCTTCAAATTAGCTTAAACACCTTTAGTGCCATTGGAGATGCTGCCGAGGGTCAATTGTATACCTATTTGCATATTACAGAAAATGCGCAAACCTTGTTTGGTTTTGCCGATGGAGCCGAAAAAGAACTCTTTTTGCATCTAATCAGCGTTTCTGGGGTGGGCGCTTCTACGGCCAGAATGATGTTATCTGGCCTTCGCCCCGATGAAATTACTAAGGCCATCGTACAGGGCAATACCAAACAATTAGAGGCTATTAAAGGCATTGGTAAGAAGTCTGCAGAGCGTTTAGTCCTCGAATTAAGGGATAAATTAGGAAAACAGCATCAAGACGCTCCTTTTGGAGGGGGGTTTGTATCTTCGCCAGATAGCGACGCCGTTCAGGCTTTAGTGGCCTTAGGGATTGGAAAACCACTTGCAGAACAGGCCGTTAAAAAAACAATCGTAGCATTGGGTGCCGACGCACCACTTGAAGATGTTATTAAAACTGCTTTAAAAAACTTATAGACTATCGATCAAAACGCTACTTTACTAATCTTACTTTTTTGAGTCGGTATCGTCAATATTTAATTGGCTATTTTTTGTTATTCAATTTACTGTTCTGTTCGGTTCAGTACTTGAATGCGCAAACAAAAACGGGTCTTCGTTATCCTATCAAGGATCGAAGGGCTGCGGCAATTGTAGCACCTAGTAAAAATCCTTTTGACATCAGGGACACCACACTTATTAAAAAGTCGGTGGTTTTTGATCCTATTACCAGGCAGTATAAAGTAGTTGAAACCATCAACGGAAAATTATACCGTACCCCAAGTTATATCGATTTTGACACCTATGTTAAACTGCAGGCAAAAGAAGATGAAAAGGAGTATTTTAAAAAGCGGGCAGATGCTTTAACCACGCTTAATAAAAAAGTAGCGCGTCCACCAATGCAGGTCTACGATAAATTGTTTGATCGAATTTTTGGAGTGAGTGACATGTTAGGTAGCGCAGGCGGCCAAATAAAACAACTTACGGATCAAGCCAAACAAATAGGGGATCAGCTTGGTAACTTAAAGGATCAATTAAAAAATACGGCAGATGGGCTGGCCGCCAATAAATTAAATGTTGATATTAAGCCTACCGGCGATGTAACCATAATGGCTGGTTATCAAGGTCAAAACATCAAAAATCCAACGCTTCCAGAGAGAGCCAGAAAAAATGGCGGTTTTGATTTTGACATGAACACCAATTTAAGTGTGAATGCAAATATTGGTGATAAATTAAAATTCCCCATCAATTATAATACCCTTGCTAATTTAAATTTTGACAATCAGATTAAGCTTGATTACAAGGGCATGGATGATGAGCTTTTAAAAAGTATTGAAGCTGGAAATATTTCATTTCAATCGAGAGGTACTTTAATCCCTTCGGCTCAAAATTTATTTGGTGTAAAAACACAGTTGCAATTTGGAAAATTATTTGTTACTGCGGCGCTTGCGAACCAACGATCTACCAGACAATCAGTTGCGTTACAGGGCGGTGCATCTATGTTGACTTTTGAAAAAAAGTTAGATGACTATGAAGAAAATAGACACTTTTTATTAGGCCAGTATTTTAAAAACAATTTTAACAAGGCTATGAAAAATTTACCTGTAGTAAATACACAGGTACAAATTCAGCGCATCGAAGTTTGGGTTACCAACCGCACCGGCGCTACTACTGAAGCCAGGGATATAGTAGGCTTTATGGACCTTGGGGAACCTAGGCCTTACAATACGGGTGCAATAGCTGCTACTACGGGTGGGGCACTTCCGTTTAATGGTGCTAATAATTTATACACTGGACTTGTAAGCAATCCAAGTAGCAGAAACCCTGCAGTTATTAATAGTTTACTATTATCTAAAGGACTCAGGCCTGTTGATGATTATGAAAAAACATTTGCACGTAAGTTAAATACAACCGAATATACTTTCAATCCACAAATTGGATTTCTATCCATCAATACGCAGTTGCAAGCAGATGAAGTGCTAGCAGTAGCCTATCAGTATACCTTCAATGGCCGTGTGTATCAAGTAGGTGAGTTTTCTCAAGACGTGGCACTCGACTCAAGTAAGGGCGTGCAAAAAGTTTTGTTTTTAAAATTATTAAAAGCAACATCACAAAGAATTGAACTTCCTATTTGGGATTGGATGATGAAAAACGTATACTCGCTTGACGTTTTTGGAGGTATTCAACGCGAAGATTTTAAACTCAATATTTTATACGAAGAGCCTAGTGGTGGTCTTAAAAGATATTTACCAGAAACGTCCAAAGCTGCAGAGGGTTTTCCTTTACTTCGAATTTTAAATTTAGATAGGCTTAACAACCGAAACGATCCGCAGCCAGATGGTGTATTTGATTTTGTGGATGGATTTACGGTGTTGCAACAAACCGGTAAAATTATTTTTCCGGTACTAGAGCCATTTGGTAAAGACCTTGACACCCTTGCATTTACGGGGATGCCTACGGCGGTTAAACAAAAATATATTTATTATCAGTTGTACGATTCTATTAAGGCAATTGCTCAAACCTATGCAAACCTAAACCGCTTTGTGATGCAAGGGCAAGTGAAAAGTGGAGGTGGTGGGTCCGAAATTCAACTCAATACATTTAATATTCCCCCAGGATCTGTTCGTGTTACAGCCGGTGGCCAGCAATTAAGAGAAGGTCTCGATTACAGTGTCGATTATAATTTAGGAAGCATTAAAATTTTAAACGCTGCCATTTTAAGTTCTAATGTTCCAGTGAATGTTTCTTTTGAAAACAATACAGGCTTTGGCATGCAAACCAGAGGCTTTAGCGGTCTTCGTTTAGATTATATAGCCAATAAAAAATTTAGTGTAAGTGCAACAACGGTTAGGTTAGGAGAGCGTCCGTTTTTTACAAAAATGAACTATGGCGATGATCCTATTCGGAACACGATGTACGGATTAGATTTTAGTTATAAATCGGAATTGCCATCTGTAACAAGGCTCTTAAATAGACTTCCTTTTTATTCTACCAAAGCCAAGTCTAGTATTAATGCTTATGGCGAAGGCGCTTTTTTAAAGCCAGGGCATCCGCCGCAAATTGGTTCTGGAGGTCAAGGACTTATTTTTATTGATGACTTTGAAGGCACAAGAACCAATATTGATTTAAGGTTTCCATTTGTGGCGTGGACACTTGCTTCTACCCCGCAAGGTAATCCTAAGTTTCCGGAAGCAGGATTTACAGACTCTGTCGATTATAATTTTAACCGCGCAAAATTAGCATGGTACAATATTGAACCTAATTTACAAGATAAAAATAGCAGCAACAATCCACTTAGAAGAAATGTAGCGGAGCTCAGTGACCCAAGGGTACGTCAAGTATTTACCAATGAATTATTTCCGCAGCGTACCACCAATATTACCGATGTTCAAACGGCAACATTAGATCTTGCGTATTATCCCAAAGAAAAAGGTCCTTATAATTATGAAACAAGAACTACGCAAATAGGAGCCGATGGTAAATTTAGAAACCCTGCTGCTAAGTGGGGTGGCATAATGCGCGCCATTGATCAGACAGATTTTGAAACAGGAAATATCGAATATTTTGAAATTTGGATGCAAGATCCATTTATCATGAGCCCAAATAGTAAAGGCGGAAAAATAATGCTCAACCTTGGTAATATTAGTGAAGACATTTTAAAAGATGGTAAACGTTTTTATGAAAATGGGATGAACACGCCTAAAGTGCCTGCGCAAGTTGACAGCAGTAACACTTGGGGTAAAACGCCGGTGAACCCCATTCAGATTACGCAGGCGTTCAGTAATGATCCTGATGACAGGCCATATCAAGATGTGGGTTTTGATGGACTCGACGACAATGCAGAAAAAGTTAAAAAGAATTACATTTTACAAAAGTTGGCAAGCAATTTTGGAACTTCATCGTTGGTGTATCAAAAAGCACTTGTTGATCCAGCAGGTGATAATTATAAGTGGTACCGTGATAATAGTTTTGATGCTGCGGGTACGGGTATATTAGGCAGGTATAAAAATCATAACAATCCACAGGGCAATTCACCAATTGCAGCAGCTAGTGTGTTTACACCCGCTGCAACACTTTTCCCTGACAATGAAGATTTAAATAGAGACAATACATTAAATGAAACCGAGGCATATTATGAGTACGAAGTTTCTTTAAAGCCCGGTATGGCAGTGGGTGTTACGCCATATATTACAGATAGAAGAACGCTATCCGTAAATGCAGCCGATGGAACGGTGAAAACAGAAAATTGGTTTTTGTTCCGTATCCCAATTAGGAGCTTTACTAGAAAAGTGGGCAATATGAGCGATTTTAAATCGATTCGTTTTGCGCGTTTATACCTTACTGATTTTGAAGATTCAGTAGTGGTTCGCATGGCAAGAATGGATTTAGTGCGCAACCAGTGGCGTCAATTCAATTTTCATTTAGATACAACAGGTTCTTATTTGCCAATTCCTATAAATAGTGGTGTTACTTTTAATACACTCGCTGTTAATTTAGAAGAAAATAGTAGTCGTCAACCGGTTAACTATTTAATGCCTCCAGGTGTAGAGCGTGTTCAGTTGCTTAGTAACAACGGGGTAAACCTGCAACAAAATGAGCAGGCCATGAGTATGCAAATTAGAGACTTAACATCTGGTGATGCCCGCGCTGTTTTTAAAACATTGCCATATGATTTAAGACAATTTGGTAGACTCTCCATGTATTTACACGCCGAATCGGTTCCTGGATTAAGACCTGTATTAGATGATGAGCTATATGCAGTAGTAAGGCTTGGTCAAGACTTTTTAAATAACTATTACGAAATAAAAATTCCATTAAAAGTAACGAAGCCAGGTAATTATCCAAAAGGTCAGGAGGATAAAATATGGCCAGCGCTTAATAATCTTGATTTGTCGTTGCGTTCTTTGATTGATTTGAAACAAAGAAGAAATAGTAAGGGCTTGTCTGTTACCAATATTTATAGAGAAACACTTGGCAATAAAATAATTTCTGTACAAGGAAATCCAAATTTGGGTGAAGTGCGCGGTATTTTAATTGGGGTTGAAAATAAATATTTACCGGATGGTCCTATCATTAGTGCAGAAGTATGGGCCAATGAATTAAGGTTATCCGAAATGGATCAGCAAGGCGGATGGTCGGCACTTGGTAGGGTAGATATGGTATTAGCAGACTTAGGTACTTTATCTGTTTCTGCAAATACACACTCTGTTGGGTTTGGAACGATTGAACAACGTGTAAATGAAAGAGCAAAAGAAAACATGACGCAGTTTGATGTAGCGGCTAATATCGAAGCAGGTAAACTACTTCCTAAAAAGGCGAATATATCATTGCCTGTTTATGCAAGTATAAATAGAACAGTATTTACGCCAGCATTTGATCCATACGATAAAGATATTCGTTTTAAAGATCAGTTAAATAGAGCGGCCGCTGAAAAGAGAGATTCTATGAAGCAGGCAGCCATGGATCAAACAACAATTAAAACTATCAATTTCACCAATGTAAAAGTGTTGCCTAGCGAAAAAACAACGCTTATTAGCCTTAGTAATTTTGATTTAAATTATTCGTACACACAAACGGCGCAAAGTAGTCCTATAGTCGATGAAAATAAAGTAACAAAGCAAAGAGGTGGGCTTGGGTATACCTATAATGCACAACCTTCATTTAAGTATCCATTTAAAAAAGTTATTAAAACCAATACGCCTTGGTTATCTCTGATCAAAGATTTTAACCTCAACTTAAAACCAAGCTTACTTAGTTTTAGAGCAGATGTGCAACGACAGTTTGGACAATTCATTCCTCGCATAGTAAATACGCGTGATAGTAAGGTTGAAAGAGTGGATACTACCTACGATAAATATTTTACGTTTGACCGTTTTTATAATTTACGATGGGATTTATCAAATTCAGTAAATCTTGATTTTTCTGCAACCAATAATGCCCGCATTGATGAGCCTTTTGGGAGAATTGATACGCGGGCCAAAAAAGATAGTGTTCAGCAAAACTTTTTAAAAGGGGGCAGAAATACCTTGTATCAACAAAAAGCCGCGATATCTTATACGGTTCCACTCAATAAATTTCCGCTCACAGATTGGATTACTGCAAGGTATACCTATGCTACTAGTTACAATTGGATTGGGGCTAGTAGACTTGCTTATGAGCTTGGTAATACCATCGAAAATTCGCAAGAAAATAATCTAAGTATACCATTTAATTTTGCGAGCCTGTATGCGAAATCTAAATTTTTGCGCGCACTCGATAATATTCCACCGCCAAAAGTAAAAGGCAATACAATTTCTAGCAAAGCAACACCAGAGCAATTATTAGGAACAGTACTGCTTAGTAAAAAAGAAACACTACAGGGTTTGGTGGGTGATAAACGAAAAGAGGCTTTAAAAAAGTGGAAGACTTTAAAAAAAGACCAGCGTATTGCTGCTAAAATGCTACGGGCTAACGAAATGCCAGAATTGAATGGTGCTACAAGGTTTTCAGGCAAACTTTTAACGATGGTAAAAAACCTGTCTGTTAATTACGCGGCTAATTACCGCAGTAGGGTGCCAGGGTTTACGGATAGTACTCAGTTTTTGGGACAAAACTTTAATTCTTTAGCGCCAGGACTTGATTATGCTTTTGGCAAACAACCAGATACAACATGGCTTAATCAAAAAGCGGCTAAAGGTCTACTATCAAGAGATCCAGGGTTTAACTTTTTATACAGACAAAGTTTTGAGCAGCGACTAAATATTACCGCTCAGTTAGAGCCAATAAGAGAGCTACTCATTGATCTTAATTTAGAAAAAACATTTACTAAAGATTATTCGCAGTTATTCAAAGATACCTTGGGTAATGGCAGAATGGAGCATCTTAACCCGCTTGCAACTGGTGGATTTAGTGTGTCTTATATTTCATTTAAAACAATTTTTGAAGGATATACGCCCAACGAAATTTCTAGCACATTTAAAACCTTCCAAGACAACCGTTTAATAGTTTCTAGACGCGTAGCTGCTGCAAACCCTTATTGGCAAACGCTTCCAGCTTCTCAAAAGTTTACACCTGATGGTTATGCTAGAGGGTATGGTAGGTATTCTCAAGACGTTTTGGTGCCCGCCTTTTTAGCTGCTTATGCAGGAACTGATCCGAACACAGCGCCACTTATCAAACAGTCTAATGCCAAAGTAAGTTCTAATCCATTTGCTGGTATTATTCCTAAACCCAATTGGAGAGTTACGTACACCGGGCTTACAAAAATCCCAGCTCTAGCAGAGAAGTTTAATAATATCTCTTTTTCACATAGTTACAAGGGCAACTTAAGTATGAATAGCTTTAATAGTGCCCTGCTGTATCAAGATCCATTTAGACTCGGTGGTCCTTCATTTATGGATACTGTAAGTGGAAATTATATTCCATTTTTCTTGGTGCCTAATATTACCATGCAAGAAAACTTTGAGCCACTTATTGGTATAGACTTCACAACCAATAAGCAAATGAATATGCACTTCGAATACCGCAAGGGAAGACAACTTAGTTTAAGCTTAGTAGATTATCAATTGAGTGAGTCTAGAAGTACAGAGTGGGTGTTTGGTTTTAGTCTTCGTACACAAGGGTTGAATTTGCCGTTTACCATACCGGGCATGAAAAATGCCAAGCTGGTAAATGATCTTACTATAAAAGTCGATTTATCTATGCGTGATGTTTCCAATAGCAATAGTAGACTCGATCAAACCAATGCATACGGTACGGGTGGGCAAAAAGAAATTACGATACAGCCTTCCATAGACTATGTATTAAATAGTAGGGTCAATCTTCAGTTCTTTTTTGACCAGCGTAGGGTACAGCCATATATTTCAACGGCAGCACCATCTACAACTACAAGAGCCGGTGTTAAAGTAAGGGTGTCGCTAGCGCAGTAATTAAGCTTTTAGTTGTTTTTAAAAGCCCATTTCCACATTTCTTTCCAGGTTACTTTTTTGCCATACATTAAAATGCCTGTTCTGTAAATTTTTGCTGCTACCCAAGTAGTCCCTAAAAATCCAAGTACAAGTAATGCCATACTCGCAATTAATTGCACCACGGTAACTCCATCTGGAACGCCATGTGCTACTCTCGCCATCATTACAATAGGAGAGGTTAGCGGAAACAAGCTGCCAAATATGGCCAGTGTGCTATTTGGATCATTCACTGCTTTGGTCATAATAACCATTGCAAATATGATTGGCATCATAATAGGTAACAATAAACTTTGTGCATCTTGTGGATCCTCATTCACTGCGCTACCAACTGCCGCAAAAAGTGCAGCATACATAAAATAGCCGCCTAAAAAGTAAAACACAAAACATCCAATGATGAGTGTGAAATTAATTTCGGCAAGTCCGGCCATAATGCCTTGTAATGCACCTGATTCTTTTACAGCTGTTGCAGCGCCCATTGCCCCCGGTTGAATAGGAGCCGATTGCATCTGTGCAGCCACGTCAGGGAAAAGAACAGGGATTAAAAATTGCAGGCCAAATACCAGTACCATCCATATTATAAACTGGATTAAACCTACTGCGCCAATGCCAAATATTTTACCCAGCATTAACTCAAATGGTTTTACGCTACTTACAATTACTTCTGCAATACGACTTACTTTTTCTTCCATCACGCCACGCATAACCATGGTACCGTATACAAATAAGATGATGTAAATTAAAAAGCCAGCAATCATGCCCACAGCGTAGCTAATGCCCACTTTTGTTTCATTGTCTTTTTTGCCATCATTGGTGGTAAAACTAATTGCATTGTTTTCAAGTCTTGCGCTATCTAGTTGTCCTTTTGAAATATTAAGCGCGAGTAATTTCTTTTCTTCTAGAGCGTTATTGATTCTGTTTTCAATTTTTTCTCTGGTCATTAAACCAAGTGCCTTGCTAGATCTAAAAGAGATTTGAGGTTCGCCGCTTTGTAAATTGTATCCATTTGGAATAAATAAGTAAGCGTCGTACTCTTTTTCGATTAACTTTTTATTGAGAGCTGCGGTATCTGCATCGATAAAACTAAATATTACTTCGGTACTTTTTTTGTCATCAATTTTTCCGTTGAATAATTTTGATTGGTCGCTAACAGCTACCTTAAAATTATCGGTGGTTTTAACCTGGAAATAAATCATTAGGGCGTAGAAGCCAAAAATCAAAATAGGAAGTCCAATGGTGCTTAAAAGAAAGGTTTTCTTTTGAACCCTTGTTTTAAATTCTCTACTCGCAACTAAAAATATCTTATTCATGTGTGTGTAAATTAATTGTTTTGAAAAGCTCTGGTAGTGGCTTTGCTGCCTTCTACTAAATGGATAAATATGTCATTGAGAGAAGGTAAGATTTCATTAAAGCGTTCAATTAAAACGTCTTGCTGTAATAAATAATTAAGCACGTGGTTGCTTGTGTATCCTTCGTTGATTTTTACAATGAGCTGTTGCTTTTCTTGGTGTTCAATGGTAAAAATAGGGCTAACAAGTGCTGTTGGTTGTCCCTTAAACTGCACATTAAATTTATTTTCTTTGAACTGTTGTTTAACGTCTGTTACCGTGCCGTCTAGTATTTTCTTGCCTAAGTTCATGAGTATGATATGGTCGCAAATTTCTTCTACTTGTTCCATACGGTGGGTCGAAAATATAATGGTGCTACCTCTTTGCGCTAGCCCATAAATTTCGTCCTTAATTAAATTGGCATTTAATGGATCTAGTCCACTAAATGGTTCGTCAAGTATAATGAGCTTAGGCTCATGTAAAACGGTGGTAACAAATTGTAGTTTTTGACTCATTCCTTTACTTAGGTCTTCTACTTTTTTATTCCACCAGCTCTCCATTTCAAATTTCTTAAACCAGTATTTTATTTTCTCTAATGATTCTGATTTGCTGAGGCCCTTTAATTGAGCTAGGTACATCGCTTGCTCTCCAATTTTCATTTTTTTGTACAGTCCTCTTTCTTCGGGCATGTAACCAATATGCACAAAGTCGTTTTGTGGATCAAAGGGTTTGCCATCAAAAAGTAAATCACCACTATCTGGGTAAAAAATTCCCGTTATCATTCGAAGTAAGGTTGTTTTACCGGCTCCATTAGGACCTAGTAGACCAAAAATGCTTCCTTGCTTGATAGAAAAACTTACATCATCCACCGCTTTTTGCGTAGCGTAATGTTTTTGAAGGTTCTTTAACTCTAGAATATTATGCATAGGGGTTAAACTTTGAATATTAAAATTATGAATTATAAGGGCAAGCGCCTTTATTTTTTAGGTAAGGTATTTTTTAATGACAAGCGGTTGTCAAAAATCTTACTTTCGTGGGAGTAAATACACCTGAAATATGAAATTAACGCGCAGTCTTATTGTATCAGCAGTTTTAGTAGGTATTCTAATTGTTGGAAGTAGTTGGGGTTTTTTAGTTCATAAAACCATTCATCAGTTGGCGGTGTATGAGTTGCCAGCGCCACTACAATCCTTTTTTTATACCCATATCGATAAAGTTGTAGCTGACGCCGTAAGACCCGATCAGCGCAGAAATTCAGATCCTACAGAAGCCACCAAGCATTTTATTGATTTAGAAATGTTTGGCCCTGATGCCGTAAATAAAATGCCAGAAGAGTGGGGTAAAGCGGTTGCCATCTTTACCAAAGATTCACTTATAAAATATGGCTATGTGCCGTATCATATTATTTATATGCAGTCTAAATTAACGGAGGCCTTTAAGCAAAAAAACAAAGACAGCATTTTGTTTTACGCCGCCGATTTAGGACACTATATTGGAGATGCACACGTGCCACTTCATACCACCGTTAATTACGATGGTCAATTAACGGGACAAAAGGGCATGCATAATTTATGGGAATCTACAGTACCTGATATTGAAATGGCGCAATACAATTTATACACCAACCATAAAGCAACCTATTTAACTTCTCCGCAAACTGCTATTTGGGTTGCGGTGCGCAAGGGTTTTGGGATGATTGATCATATGCTAGAAACAGAACGTGCGGTTTCTAAAAATTTTGCAGAAGCGGATAAGTTTGAAATGAAAATGTGGTACGGAAAAGAAACAAAAGCATATACGCTTGCCTTTGCAAAAGCATATGGGCTAGCTTTAAAAAATACAGTGAATGAAAGACTTGTAGAGTCTGCTAACTTAATTGCTGATTTTTGGTACACAGCCTGGGTTGATGCCGGTAAACCAGATTTATCTTCTTTTGAAAACACTACTTTAGCGCAAGACTTGCAAAAGGAGCTTGGTGCGTATCAGCAAAATACGCTGGTTAAAGATGGCTTTTTACGTGCCTTAAAAAGATAGCATCAATAACGCGTTCGCCATCCATGGCAGCGCTTACAATACCGCCTGCATAACCAGCGCCTTCGCCGCAAGGGTATAAGTTACTAATGTCTGGATGCGTAAGTGTATCAGCATCTCTAGGGATTCTTACCGGAGAGGATGTTCTGCTTTCTGTGGCTACTACCTGCGCTTCATTGGTATAATACCCTTTCATTTTTTTGCCAAAAACAACAAATGCGTCCTGTAAATTTTTTCGAATAAAATTGGGCAAAACGTTTTCTAAATTATGCGCTGATAATCCGGGCAGGTAGCTACAACTAGCAAGTGTAGTAGATGTTTTATTGGTACTAAAATCTACCATTCTATTGGCTGGGGCCACAAATTTTCCGCCACCTGCATCAAAAGACTTTTTCTCTACCATGGCCTGAAAATAGAGGAGTAGCAGAGGGTCGTTTTCCAGTGCATTTATTTGCGCCATTGGAAACATGGATTCCAATAATTTTTTATGACTCGGTTCTTTAAAATAATCGAGTGCATCTTGTTTTTGTACCTCAACCACCATGCCACTGTTGGCATATGGATTGTTTCTTTTACTTGGGCTCCAACCGTTTACCACTAACTGACCTGCACTGGTAGCTGCAGGCGCGATAATGCCACCTGGGCACATGCAAAAACTAAATACCCCTTTGCCATGCACTTGCTCTACAAGTCCGTAAGAGGCGGGAGGTAAATGCTCGTCTCTAATAATACAATGGTATTGAACCCGGTCTATAATTTCTTGTGGATGTTCTATTCGAACACCTAGCGCAAAAGGCTTGGCTTCTATCGTTATTTTTTTTTGGCTTAAGAGTGCAAAAATATCATTTGCAGAATGGCCCGTAGCAAGCACTATAGCGTCTCCTGTTAAGGTGTTTCCATTTTGTGTTTGTACCGATTTGATCACTCCATTTTCTACGGTAAAATCAACCATTTTTTGCTCAAATTCTATAATGCCGCCTGCGTCCAAAATTTGGGTGCGCATGGCCTGAATAATTTGAGGCAGTTTGTTGGTGCCTATATGTGGATGTGCGTTATAAAGGATTTGTTCCTCAGCGCCATGCTGCACTAGTAGTTGAAGGATTCGGTTAATATCACCACGCTTATTACTTCTAGTATATAATTTGCCGTCTGAATAAGTACCTGCGCCTCCTTCTCCAAAACAATAGTTACTTTCTGGATTAACAACCCCTTCTTTATTCAGTGCGGCTAAATCCCGTCGACGCGCTCTAACTTCTTTGCCTCTCTCTATAATGTGTGGCTTAATGCCAAGTTCTAGGCATTTTAAGGCCGCAAATAGACCTGCTGGGCCCGCACCTACTATAATGACCTTGTTTTTGGCATTTGTGACGTCTATGAAGCTAATAGGGGCAAGGGTTCTGGGCGTAAACGGCTCATCAATAAATGCCTGTAAAGTAAGGTTAATCCATACTTGTTTACTGCTTCTAGCATCTATTGATTTTTTAATAACATGAAAGCCTGTAACGGATGTAATGCTATGCCCACCAGCATTTGCTACAAACTGCTTTAAAATAGCAGGATCTGCGGCTTCTGAAGGGGTAACTTGTAATTGTACTTGCTTTTGCATTAGAAAGGAAGGTCGTCTACCGCGTCTTGGGTAGGTGGCATGTCAAAATATTCGTTGGCATTTGCGTTGTCTTGGCCTAATTTGACCCCTTCCATGCGCCATGCATCCAAATTTGTAATAAAATTTTCTTTACCCTCTTTTACCCACTTGGTTCCCTTGATATTGAACTGAACTCGTACGTCATCCCCTAGGTTGTACTTGTCAGGCATGGCCGTCTTGTCCTGAACACATTGAAATTTTATGTAATTAGTAATACTGCGACCTCCAATGTCTTCAGTCTTTTCTATCACAAATTCCCTGGTTTTAAAGGTCTCTGTGCGCTGAACAATGTCAAATTTTGCAACCAATTTTCCTGTAATCTCGTAAGACATAGTGGTATTTTTTTAGGATTCAAAAGTAGGTTTTTAGGGCTTAAAAACAGATAAAATCCAAACACTGGTTCGTAATGGGGAAAATAACGAAATAAAAAATTTTTTTTTCAACATAAAGTATACATATTCGCAGTCCCGTTACACTTTTTGAAAGCTGTCAAATTCGTAAGAATTTTTGTTGAAAAAAGGATATATTGAGGACCTGAAAAGAATACGTTAACCTAATTATAAATTGTTCGTTTTTGTATGCCTAAAAGTGCTGAATTAGTTTGGAGCAATTGTTTAAAGATCATTAAGGATATTGTCGAGTGGCAACATTTTAAAACATGGTTCGAGCCTATTAACCCAGTAGAGTTAAAAGGCAATGTATTGTTAATCCAAGTTCCAAGTCAATTCTTCTTCGAGTACCTCGAAGAACATTATGTGAATTTATTAGCCAAAACATTAAAGCGTGAGTTAGGTAAAGAGGCGAGATTAGAATATAGAATTATGGTGGATAGTGGAAACAGCAACAGCCGTAGCGGCTCGATGGATGTTCCTGCTAGCAACATGAAAACATACAACAATAACGAAATGAATTTCCCGCTGGTGATTGATAATCCAGTTAAAAATCCATTTGTTATTCCGGGTCTTAAAAAAATGCAAATTGATCCGCAGCTCAACCAATTGTATACTTTCGAATCTTTTATAGAGGGTGATTGTAACAGAGTTGCACGTAGAGCGGGCAAAACAGTTGCAGAAAAACCAGGCGCCAATTCATTCAATCCACTTGTGATCTATGGTGGAGTAGGCCTTGGTAAAACACATTTAGCACAAGCTATTGGAAACGAAGTAAAGCGTACGCATCCTGGAAAAGTGGTGTTGTATGTGAGCAGTGAAAAGTTCATCAATCAGTTTCAAGACCATAGCCGCAACAATGCAATCAATGATTTTATTCACTTCTATCAGCTGATAGACGTGCTTATTATAGACGACGTTCAATTCTTTAGTCGTGCCGAAAAAAGCCAAGATGCATTTTTTGCCATCTTTAACCACCTTCACCAAAGCGGTAAGCAATTAGTACTTACATCTGATAAATCTCCCAAAGATTTAGACGGTATGCAAGAGCGCTTATTAAGCAGGTTTAGATGGGGTTTAAGCGCCGATTTACAAGTGCCAGACTACGAAACACGTATCGAAATCTTGGAAAAGAAGATGAAGAACGACGGTCTTGATATGCCTAAAGAAGTGGTGAAATATGTTGCGTATAACATTAATACCAACGTTCGTGAATTAGAAGGCGCACTTATTTCTTTATTGGCACAATCTTCTTTGAACAAGAAAGAAATTGATGTTGAATTGGCTAAAAAAGTACTTCGCAATTTTGTTAAAACGAGCAGTAAAGAAATCACGATCGACGCCATTCAAAAAATGGTTTGTGAGTATTTCGATGTTCCTTACGATAAGTTGTTACAAAAGACACGTAAGCGTGAAATTGTACAAGCGCGTCAAATTACCATGTACCTAGCTAAAGCTTTCACCAAAAATTCACTCAAAACTATTGGAGAGCACTTTGGTGGTCGTGATCATACCACGGTAATTCACTCTTGCCAAACGGTTAAAGACCTGATGGATACAGATTCTATCTTTAGAGAAAACGTAATGGAGCTTACGCAAAAAGTTCAATTGGCTGCTATGTAAGCCTTGATTATTAAGAGAATCGTACTTTTTAATAAATATTTTAATAAAACGCTTAAAACTCAATATTTTAAGCGTTTTATTTTTGGGAATTAAGACACATCACCTTATTTTTGCAACCCTCTCCAAAAAGGGAGTAAGGACGGTGAGGTGGATGAGTGGCTGAAATCAGTAGTTTGCTAAACTGCCGTACGGGTTAAACTGTACCGCGGGTTCGAATCCCGCCC
>JBANFS010000022.1:0-35423 GCA_037975885.1 Bacteroidota bacterium | reverse complement strand
AATATTGTAAAAAAATACACCGATAACCGAAATTTTCCAGCCATAGAAAACAGTACGTCTAAAATGGGTGTGCACCTTAGGTTTGGAACCGTAAGCGTGCGCGAAATTTTATTACAAGCACTGCCTTTAAATGAAACCTATGTTAACGAAATAATTTGGCGCGATTTTTACCACGCTATTTTATTTCATTTTCCAAAAGTGGGAAAGGGAGAATCATTTAAAAAAGAATACGACTTTATTAAGTGGCGTAACAACGAAAAAGAATTTGAACACTGGTGCAACGGCACCACCGGTTATCCAATTGTGGATGCAGGTATGCGCGAATTAAATGCAACGGGTTTTATGCATAATCGTGTGCGCATGATTACGGCTTCGTTTTTGTGCAAGCATTTACTCATAGATTGGCGCTGGGGCGAAGCTTATTTTGCGCAAAAATTACTTGACTTTGATTTAGCTGCTAATAATGGTGGATGGCAGTGGGCAAGTAGTAGCGGTTGTGATGCAGCCCCTTATTTTAGGGTGTTCAATCCAGCGCTACAAACCGAAAAATTTGACAAGAACCATGTGTACATAAAAAAATGGATACCCGAACTAGGTGGTTTCGAGTATCCAAATCCAATTGTTGTGCATGAAGTGGCGCGCAAGCGTGTGTTAGAAACATACGCAGAAGCGCTCAAATCAAAATAATATTTTAGATAAAACTAATTAGTTCTACATCAAAAATCAGTGTGCTATTGGCTCCAATAACTGCACTCACCTGACGGTCTCCGTATCCTAAATGTGGTGGAATAAAAAAGCGCCATTTGCTACCTGTAGGCATTAATTGCAAACCTTCGGTCCAACCTTTAATCACCATATTTAATGGGAAAGAAGCAGGCTGTCCTCTTTGTACAGAACTATCAAAAATAGTACCATCAATTAATGTACCATGGTAATGACAAGTTACTTCATTGTGTGCAAGTGGTTTTTCACCAACCCCCATTGTTAATACTTCGTACTGTAAACCAGACTCCAGTGTGGTTACTTCAGGTCTTGTTTTATTTTGCGCTAAAAAATCTTGACCAGCTTTTAAATTTGCTGCTGCTTTTTCTGCTTTCATTTGTGCTAATTGATCGGCTACGCCCATTGTTATAAATTTTAATCGTTTGCATAAGAAGAAACTGGTTCGCAGGTGCAAACTAAATTTCTATCTCCGTGAGTATTGTTAATTCTTGCTACAGTTGGCCAAAACTTATTGAGTGCCACGTATGGTAATGGAAAGGCTGCAGTTTGTCTAGAGTAGCTGTAGTTCCAAGTTTCTGCACATACAACGCTTTGGGTATGCGGTGCATTTTTTAGTGGATTATTTTGCTTGTCAAATTTACCTGATTCGATGTCTTTGATTTCATGGTAAATCGCAATCATGGCATCACAAAAACGGTCTAACTCGGCTTTATCTTCACTCTCTGTTGGTTCAATCATGATGGTGCCAGCTACAGGGAAACTCATGGTAGGTGCGTGGAAACCATAATCAATTAAACGCTTCGCAACGTCTTCTGCTTCTACACCAGCTGTTTGTTTAAACGGTCTTAAATCAACAATAAATTCATGCGCACAAGTGCCGTTTTTGCCAGTATATAAAATTGGATAAAACTTTTCTAAGCGCGCTTTCATATAGTTCGCATTTAAAATGGCGTAAGCAGTGGCGTCTTTAATTCCCTGCGCACCCAACATTTTAATGTATGCGTAACTAATCAGTAAAATACTTGCAGAACCATACTGCGCTGCGCTTACAGCGTGCTCTGGATTGCCAGTTTGATGATGACCTGGTAAGAACGGCGCTAGTTTATCGTTTACACAAATTGGGCCCATGCCAGGTCCACCACCACCGTGTGGGATGGCAAATGTTTTGTGTAAGTTTAAGTGACACACATCGGCACCAATCATACCAGGGCTGGTTAAACCAACTTGAGCATTCATGTTGGCGCCATCCATATACACGAGTCCTCCATTTACATGAATAAGTTCACAAATGTCTTTAATGGTTTCTTCAAATACACCATGTGTAGAAGGGTAGGTCACCATTAGTCCACCTAAGGTATCTTTATACTGTTCTGCTTTTTGTTGTAGATCGTTCATGTCAATATTACCTGCCTCATCACATTTAACCACTACTACTTTAAAGCCCGCCATAACAGCACTTGCAGGGTTGGTACCATGCGCACTGATAGGAATAAGTACAATATTGCGGTGCTCATTTTTATGCGCTTTATGGTAAGCACGAATGGTTAAGAGTCCAGCATATTCACCTTGTGCACCACTGTTTGGTTGTAAGCTACATGCTGTAAACCCAGTTGCTTGACATAAATAATGTGAAAGTTCTTTCAATATTTGCTGATAGCCTTCTGTTTGATTGGTTGGAACAAATGGATGTAGTCCACCAAACGCTGGCCAACTTACTGGCATCATTTCTGTAGCCGCATTTAATTTCATGGTACAGCTACCAAGTGATATCATCGACGTATTTAAAGACAAGTCTTTATTTTCAAGTAGTTTAATATAACGCATCATCTGACTTTCGGAGTGGTGCGTATTAAATACTGGGTGAGTTAAATAATCGGTACTTCTTTGTAAGCCTTGTGGGATATGGCTTGCAGTACTTTCGATAGAAGCAGCCGTTAAAGTTGTTGCCGCTTTTCCTGTAGTGCTAGCAAACACAGCAAGAATGGCATTTGCATCTGCAATGCTTGTTGTTTCATCAATGCTAATCATTACTTTTTCATCGGCAGCATAAAAGAAATTGATACCCGCTTTTTCTGCGTTTACTTTTAAGCTTGCAGCATCAACTCCGCTGATGGTTATCGTGTCGAAGAAAAATTTATTTTGTTGGGAAAGCCCCATAGCGGTTAAACCATTGGCTACAGCAGCTGCCAATTGATGCACGCGTGATGCAATATTTTTTAACCCCTTAGGTCCATGGTATACCGCATACATGGCAGCCATGTTGGCTAGCAATGCTTGTGCAGTACAAATGTTTGAAGTTGCTTTTTCTCTTTTAATATGCTGCTCTCTAGTTTGAAGCGCCATGCGTAATGCGCGGTTACCCTGCGCATCAATACTTACACCAATTAAACGGCCTGGCATACCTCTTTTAAAATCATCTTTGGTAGCAAAAAATGCAGCATGTGGTCCGCCAAATCCCATCGGAACACCAAAGCGTTGAGCGCTACCAAGTGCAATATCTGCACCAAGTTCGCCCGGAGGTGTTAAAAGTGTAAGTGCTAATAAATCGGTGGCTACAATTACTAAACCATTCACACTGTGTACTTTATCAATAAACGCACGCTGATCTTCTACGGCACCATTGCTGTTTGGATATTGAAGCATCGCGCCAAAATATGTTTCGTCAATGGTAGCGGTTAAAAAATCACCCACTACAATTTCTACGCCAATAGGTTCTGCGCGTGTAACGAGTACATCTTTAGTTTGCTTGAATATATTTTTGTCTACAAATAATTTAGGTTTTGTAGCAACATCAGATTTATTGATATGGTGAAAAGCAAGTGCCATCGCTTCTGCAGCAGCAGTTGCTTCATCAAGTAATGATGCGTTTGCAATAGGTAAACCAGTAAGGTCGGTAACCATCGTTTGAAAATTTAATAAACTTTCTAAACGGCCTTGTGCAATTTCAGCTTGGTATGGCGTGTACTGTGTATACCATCCTGGATTTTCAAAAATGTTTCTTAAAATAACACTTGGCGTGATGGTTCCATAATAGCCCTGGCCAATGTAATTTTTGTACACTTTATTTTTAGCGGCAACAGTTTGTAAACTGGTTAAATATTCAAACTCCGAAATAGGAGCCGGGATATCCAACAAATGATTGATTTTAATAGCCGCAGGAATTGTTTTATCGATAAGCTGGTCTAATGTGCCAGCACCAATCACGTCTAACATGGTTTTGGTGTCTGCTGCATTAGGGCCAATATGACGACCCGAAAACTCCTGTGCTTGTTGTTCAAATAAGTTTGCCATAAACTAAATTATAATCGTGTGGTAAAAGTTATCCTTAATGGCCGCAAAGGTACGGGCACAAGGCCTCAAATTGGAGCTTTTGTGGAAGCCGTTGATAAACTGTGGATGAAATTCTGCACAAATCGTCCTAATCTTGTAGTATGAATGAGATTTCACTTGAAAACTGGGAAAAAACAGCCGCCGACCACGAGAAAAAGTACAAGCAGTTCCTCCAAAAGCCGGATAAAAAGAGTCTTTTAAAGGTCCTCCCAGACCTTCATGATGAAGCTTTTGAAAAAATTGACTGTTTAGACTGTGCAGCCTGCTGTAAAAACTACTCGCCCCGCTTTAAAGGTCCAGATATCAAACGCATTAGCAAGCATGTGGGAATGCGCGAAACGGAGTTCATTGATAAGTATTTGGTAATGGATAACGATGGCGATTATGTAGCCAATACAAAGCCATGTCCATTTTTAGGCGCTGATAATTTTTGTAGCATTTACGATAAACGTCCTTCCGACTGTGAACGTTTCCCGTACACAGATGAAGACGTGTTTTTTAAACGCCCTGCCATCACTTTAAAAAATGTTACGTTTTGCCCAGCCGTATTTCATGTATTTGAAAGGCTGATCGAAAAAAAGTAAGCTTACTTGGTAACGTGTAAAATAAATTTTTCTTGAAAATAAGGTTCTGCAAATAAGCGGTATACCGGAATCATTTTGGGTCTTAACAAACTTTCAAAAATTTCTTGAGCTAAGTCGCCACCTTTCAAACAAATAAGTCCGTTTGGTATTTCTTGTTTGTGTCCCTTTTTTAATAGGGGTCCAGCCCACTGCCATAAATCTTTTAGTGGGGCAACCGCTCTTGAAACGGCAAAGTCAAATTTTCTGTTTTTGATTTCTTCGGCACGGCAGTGTTGTGTAGTTACATTGGTAAGACCAACGCCTTCTGCAACGGCTTCTACTACTTTTAATTTTTTAGCAATACTATCTACCAAATGAAATTTAACTTCTGGAAAAAATATGGCTAGCGGAATGCCCGGAAAGCCGCCACCACAGCCAATATCAATCACTTCGGTGCCAGGCTCAAAATTAGCCATTGCAGCAATGCTTAATGAGTGTAGTACATGGTGTAAATAAATGCTTTCTATATCTTTACGGGACACCACATTGATCTTGCTGTTCCAGTCTTTGTAAAGTTCCTCTAACCCTGCAAATTGAGCCGTTTGCTTGGGGGTAAAGTCACTAAAATACTTTTCAATTAATCCCAATTTTTCCGGGGTGCTTTCCATATGGCGGGTAGGGTAAATAAGTAATAAAAAAACATAAAAATATCAAACACAATAAAAAACGGCCAGAGGTCTAGTTCGTTTAATTTTTTCATACCCTTATAAAAAACAAAGGCCTGAATTAAAAAACGAGCACCAAATACCGCAAGGCTAATCCACCAACTATAAAATATGATAGAAACAATAAGTAGTGGATACAATAAAAACTGAGAGGTACTATAAAGTCCTAACAAAAACTTGTGGTTTGGCTTGTAATAACGACTCGTTGTGTAGTGTCTATATTTTTGTGCCATCCATTCGTTCCAGGTAGATTTTGGCTCACTTAAAGTATGTGTGTCAGGATCAATACAAACCGCTGTATTGCGCGCTGTAGCTACCTGATTGATAAATAAATCATCATCACCACTGGGCACTTGATTGATGGAAGAGAAACCTTTGTTGCGTAAAAAAACTTGTTTTTTATAGCTTAAGTTTCTGCCAACACCCATGTATGGATTACCGCTTAAAGCATATGTCAAATACTGTAAAGCAGTATGGAATGTTTCAAAACGAATCAGTTTATTTAAAAAGCCCGGCTTTTTGCGGTAGGCGCCATAGCCAAGTACAATTTCGATATTGTCTGTGTAAGCCGCTTGCATTTTTTTAATCCAGTGCTCGGTAGCAGGTACACAGTCTGCATCTGTGAGGAGTACGATTTCGTATTTCGCACTTTTAATTCCCATCGATAAAGGAAATTTTTTTCCTGCTATCATTTTAGCTTCCTGGGTTAGTAAAACGTGGTTGATATTTTTAAAAGCCTTTTTAAATTCATCAACTAGGTACTTGGTATCATCCGTTGAATTATCATTAACCATCACTACTTCAAAACTGCTTTTGTAGTCTTGCACCAAAACAGCTGGTAATGTTTGCACCAAATTGTGCGCTTCATCTCTTGCACAAATCACCACCGAAACAGCGTGTTCCATTTGTTCATTAGGCGTTGTTTCTTTATAAAATGCTAAACGAATAAAGAAATAGAGGTAATAAAAGAGTTGAATGGCTACTACCGAACAAAAAATATAGAAAATAAGGGTCCAAATGATGGGAGCTACGTTCATGAGCGCAAAAATAGTGGTTTTGTGCTACTTTTGTGGCCATGGCTGCACTTACCTTCCAACTTCAAAATACGGCTACCGGCACGGGTGCAAGAGCCGGTGTGATGCAAACCGATCATGGTGAAATTTTAACCCCCATTTTTATGCCTGTGGGCACCGTAGGGACGGTTAAGGCGGTTACGCAACAACAGCTTTCACTAGAAGTGCAGGCTCAAATTATTTTAGGTAATACCTATCATTTATATTTAAGACCTGGTAACGAAGTACTCGAAGCAGCCGGTGGACTTCATAAGTTTAATGGTTGGCATAAACCCATTTTAACGGATAGTGGTGGGTACCAAGTTTTTTCTTTGGCAGCCAACCGAAAAATTACCGAAGAAGGCGTTTTGTTTCAATCACATATTGATGGTAGTAGACATTTATTTACTCCAGAGTCGGTGATGGATATTCAGCGCAGTATTGGCGCCGATATTATCATGGCTTTTGACGAATGTCCGCCGTATCCAAGTGAGTATACCTATGCTAAAAAAAGTATGGAACTTACACACCGCTGGTTAGAGCGATGTATCCAAAGACTTGCTGAAACACCCGATAAATATGGGTATACGCAAAATTTATTTCCGATTATTCAGGGCAGCACCTTTAAAGATTTGCGCGTTGCCTCTTCCGAATTTATTGCTTCTACAAACTGTGTAGGTAACGCCATTGGTGGACTCAGCGTAGGGGAGCCTGAAGAAATGATGTACGAGTTTACATCCCTTTGTACCGAAAATTTACCTACCAATAAACCCCGTTATTTAATGGGTGTTGGAACGCCATGGAACCTTTTAGAGTGCATTGATAGAGGCGTTGATATGTTTGATTGTGTAATGCCTACACGCAATGGACGAAACGGCATGTTGTTTACTTCAGAAGGGGTAATCAATATCAAGAATAAAAAGTGGGCATCTGACTTTTCTCCAATAGACGCGGGTATTCCTTGCCATTCTAGCAATTATTATTCGAAAGCCTATTTGCGTCATTTGTTTGTAGCTGATGAAATATTGGGGCTTCAAATTGCTAGTATTCATAACTTGGCTTTTTACTTATGGCTAGTAGGGGAGGCTAGAAAACAAATTTTGGCAAATAATTATGCTACTTGGAAAGCGCAAATGCTGCCCATCTTAAAGCAGCGTTTATAATTTATTGTAGGTACATGAAAAAACTTGACTGGTACATACTTAAAAAATTTCTGTCCACTTTTTTCTTTGCAATCTTTTTGTTTGCAGTGATTGCCATTGTTATTGATGTAAGTGAAAAAACAGATGATTTTGTACGCTCCGGTTTAGGTGCAAAAGATATTATTACGAGTTATTATTTTGGTTTTATCCCGCATATTATTGCGCTACTACTTCCCCTTTTTGTTTTTTTAGCGGTTATTTTTTTTACATCCAAAATGGCTGGACACTCCGAAATCATTGCTATTTTGGCCAGTGGTACATCTTATAACAGATGGCTGCGCCCATACTTTGTGGGTGGTATAATGCTGGCGATGGTACTATGGTTTGCCAATCAATATGTAGTGCCTAAAGCCAATAAAATTAGAGGTAGCTTTGAAGCTACTTATATCGACAAAAACAGTTCCTATAACGCGCTTGTTGGCACTAACTCCAACATTTATTTGCGTATCGATTCATTTACGTATGCTGGTATTTATTCGTACGATACGGCCACAAAAAGAGGCGGTCCATTTTTTGCTTACACTTTAAAAAACAATAAACTGGTACGTAATATTAGAGCCGATCAAATTACCTGGGATACGGCGACTAAAAAGTGGAAACTAGAATTTATAATAGACCGAACCGTAATGCCGCTTCAAGAAAAAGTAGCGTATACCACCCAAAGCTTCATGGCATTTAATTTTGGTCCGCTCGATTTAAGTAGGGATAAATACACCAAAGACAAACTAACCACTTCCGAATTAAACCGCTTTATTGAGCTTGAAAAACTAAGGGGTTCCGAGGGGCTTAATGCGCTAAAAGTGGAGCGTTATAGACGTGATGCCACTTGTGTAACGGTTTTGCTACTCACTATTATTGGGGCTATTGTAGGGGGGCGAAAAGTACGTGGGGGTAGTGGAATGCACTTAGCTGTGGGCTTTATCATAGCCGCATTATTTATCATAACAGACCGTTTTTCAACCATTTTTGCCACAAAAGGCAATTTGCCCCCTTTAATGGCGGCTTGGATACCCAATTTTATCTTCCTTTTTGTGATATTTTACCTCTATAAGAAGGCTCCTAAATAAGAAACGTTAAAAAGCCTTAACGAGTTAAACTTCTTTGATATTCTTTTGTTGTAGAAACCAAGTTGTGCTTACCTTTACGCACGATTTTTTAAAAACGATGTAGCAATGGAATTATTAAAAGAAAAGTTTAAGACGAAAGCAGAAACTGCTGCCCTTGAAATCAAAGAAATTATTAAAACCCATGGTGCCAAAAAAGTGGGTGAAGTTACACTTGCACAAGTATACCAAGGTATGCGTGGCATTACCGGACTTGTTACCGAAACTTCTTTATTAGATGCACAGGAAGGCATTCGTTTTAGAGGTTATTCAATTCCAGAACTACAAGCGAGTTTACCAAAAGCACCAGGTGGTGGTGAGCCATTACCAGAAGGTCTTTTTCATTTAATGTTATTAGGTGAACTACCTACTCAACAGGATTCTGAAAGAATCACTAGCATATGGCAGCGCAGAAGTCATGTACCCAATCATGTGTTTGCAACCATTGATGCACTCCCTATCACCACGCACCCAATGACGATGTTTGTTACCGGTGTGATGGCGCTTCAAACTGAAAGTAATTTTGCAAAAGCATACGCTACTGGTATCAATAAAAAAGATTATTGGGGACCTGTATTTGAAGACACCATGGATTTAATTGCACGTCTTCCGCGCATTGCTGCATATATCTATCGTCGTAAGTATAAGAACAACGAACATATTCATCCAAATGGCCTACTAGATTGGGCTGGTAACCTTGCCCACATGATGGGTTACAACGATGAAAGCTTTAAAGAACTCATGCGCTTATACATGACCATTCATGCCGATCATGAAGGGGGTAACGTATCTGCACACACTACACACTTAGTAGGTTCGGCACTAAGCGATCCTTATTTAAGTTATGCTGCTGGTATGAATGGTTTGGCTGGTCCATTACATGGTTTAGCAAATCAGGAAGTGATCAAGTGGATTTTTGAAATGCAAGAATCACTTGGTACTGACGCACCTACTTCGGAGCAAATAGCTAACTATGTACAAGAAACGTTAAGTTCAGGAAAAGTAGTTCCTGGTTATGGTCATGCGGTACTTCGTAAAACCGATCCACGCTTTACAGCGCAAATGGAATTTGGTAAAAAACATATGCCGGATGATAAATTGGTAAACACGGTTTGGAATATTTACGAAACCGTTCCACCAATTTTACAATCACTTGGTAAAGTAAAAAATCCTTGGCCAAACGTAGACGCACATTCTGGTGCATTACTCGTTCACTACGGCTTAGTAGAATATGAATTTTACACCGTGCTTTTTGCCGTGAGCAGAGCACTTGGTGTACTATCTAGTCTTTGTTGGGATCGTGCTTTAGGCTTCCCACTTGAAAGACCTAAATCTGTAACAACAGATTCGGTAAAACAATGGCTAGAAGGTAAAGCAGAAATTTGGGAAGGCTAGTTCCATAATGGCTTAGGGGAATTAGCTCAGTTGGTAGAGCGCTTGCATGGCATGCAAGAGGTCAGCGGTTCGACCCCGCTATTCTCCACGTACATATGTTTAAAGGGCTTTGGTGTAACCAAAGCCCTTTTTTTATTTGGAGTTGTTATTTATTATTATATCTTTATGATATCAAAATAATATCAAACATGGAAAAATTACTCAAACCTCTTTCTGGGTACAAAGCAGCGTTGGTTGCACTTATTTCATTTTTTATTGGCTTTGCGCTTGTAGTTGGTGGCGCACAACAAAATGAAGGCGGACAAGTATTTTTTGGAATTATACTTTTAGCGCTCACTGTTTTTTTAATCAAAGGGCTCATGATTATTGATCCCAATTATAGCATTGTACTTACGTTTTTTGGTAAGTATGTGGGTACTGTTAGAGAAAATGGACTTCAATTTGTAAACCCATTTTACAGCAAGCTAAAAGTGTCACTTCGTATGCAAAGCATCGAAAGCACCAAGTTAAAAGTGAATGATAAGCTTGGTAACCCTATCGAAATTGCTGCTGTTATTTTATATCAAGTAGAAGATACGTACAAAGCAGTATTTGATGTAACAAGCTTTAATGATTACATCCGTAACCAAAGTGAAGCAGCTGTTCGTCATTTAGCAACCACTTGTCCATACGATAATATCGAAGATGAAAAAGCGCATATCACTTTACGTGATGGCGGAGAACAGGTGATTGAAATGTTAGAACAAGAATTGAACCAGCGTTTAAATAAAGCAGGCGTGTTGGTTACAGAAGCGCGCATAAGCCACTTAGCGTATGCCGCAGAAATAGCAGGCGCTATGCTACAACGCCAGCAGGCAACAGCCATTGTTGCTGCACGTACAAAAATTGTGGAAGGCGCTGTGGGTATGGTTGAAATGGCCCTTGCCATGTTGTCTGAAAAAGATATTGTGGTTTTAGATGATGATAAAAAAGCGGCCATGGTGAGTAATTTAATGGTGGTATTGTGTGGCGAAAAAGCAGCATCTCCCGTGTTAAATACAGGGAGCCTTTATTAATGCATCAAATTACTTTTTATGTCTCTTACTAAAAAAACTTTTGTTTTGCGGATAAGCGAAGACACTTTTAAAAAGCTGTCTAAATGGGCCGATGATGAATTTAGAAGTGTAAACGGGCAAATTGAAATGATACTCGATAAAGCATTAAAAGAAGCCGGCAGAAAAACGCTTCAAAAAGATGCAAAGCCATCTCAAAATCCTAAATTGCTTAAATGAAAATCAAATCAATTGTAGTAGCGCTATTATGTTTATTATTTATCCATAATGCGTTTACTCAAACCCTTACAATTGGGAGTTTTAATGTACGCTATGATAACCCGCGCGATTCCGGAAATTTGTGGAGTGCCAGACTCCCCAGAGTGGCAGCCCTCATTGCTTTTCATGATTTTGACATTGTAGGCACCCAAGAAGGATTACAGCATCAGTTAGATGGTATGCAAGCCTTACTTCCCGGGTATACTTACTACGGTATTGGTAGAGATGATGGCGCTTTAAAAGGAGAGCACTCTGCCATTTTTGTAAAAAAAGATGCATTTACAATTGTAGATAAAGGTGATTTTTGGTTATCTGAAACGCCCACAAAACCTGGATTTGGTTGGGATGCGCGTATTAATAGAATTTGCTCTTGGGTGTTGCTACAACACAAAGTAACGCGCAAAAAAATGTACTGTTTTAATGTGCATTACGATCATCAAGCGGTAATTGCGCGCAAAGAAAGTTCTAAGCTCATTTTAGAAAAAATAAAAACCATTGCTGGCAGCACACCTGTTATTTTAACCGGTGATTTTAATGGTGATCATAATTCGGAATGGTATCAGCTCATTGCTAATTCTGGTAGTTTATTGGATACCTACAAGCGGGTTGCAATGCCTTATAAACCCAATGGTACTTTTCAGGGTTTTGGCCCCAATTTAAATCCAGACCAAGTAATTGACCATATTTTTACAAGCACGCATTTTACAGTGAGTCGGTGGGGCGTGTTAACAGATTCTTACAATGGCAAGTTCCCATCGGATCATTTTCCGGTTTTAGCCCAGATCACACTGCAATAGACGCCCATATGTGCAAAAGCTTTCCTAAATAACGAGGCTTTAGCATTTTTATTCACAGGGGCTTGCTTCTTTTGTAGAACCCACTAATTTTAACGGTAATCAAACCTATTGTATGTTTTATTTATTACAAACAGACACCATTCAAAAAGCTGTTGGAGCAGTAGCTTCAAGTACACCAGAAAAAATTTCTATGCTTAGCTTATTAGAAAAGGGTGGATGGATTATGTATCCATTATATTTTTTATTGGTTGCAGCCATTTATGTTTTTGTGGAGCGTTTGTTAGCTATCAATAAAGCATCTAGAATAGAACCAAATTTCATGAATATTATCAGAGATAATATTGTTACAGGTAATGTGCAAGCCGCGCGCAATTTGGCAAAAAATACCAATAGCCCAGTAGCACGCATGATTGATAAAGGAATTCAGCGCATAGGAAAACCATTAGATGCTATCGAAAAAAGTATGGAAAATGTGGGCCGTCTGGAAATGTATAATATGGAAAAAAATCTTTCGATATTGTCTCTCATTTCTGGGATTGCGCCGATGTTTGGATTTTTAGGAACCATTATTGGTATGGTGCAATTATTTTATGGTATTGCCTCTACGGGTGAATACACATTAAATACTATTGCAGGCGGTATTTATACAAAAATGATTACTTCTGCAACTGGTTTAATTATTGGACTGATTGCTTATGTTGGGTATAATTTTTTAAGCACCCAAATTGACAAGACCGCCAATAAAATGGAAGTGGCTAGTTCAGAGTTCATTGATATTTTACAAGAACCTACTCGTTAATTATAGACAATGAATATCAGAAAGCGTTTAAGAACTCATCCAGAAGTGCACACCGGTGCCTTAAATGATATTCTATTTATACTATTATTGTTTTTTCTAATTGTATCAACACTTGCCAATCCAAACGTGATTAAAGTGTCCAATCCAAAAGCGGCAAGTGATACCAAGGCCAAGCAAACGGTAGTGGTTACGGTAGATAAAGACCAGCAAATTTATATTGGTTCAAAACCTATTGGACTTGACTCATTAGAATCTGAACTTTCTGTTTTTTTAGCAAAGGAAACGGATAAGCCTTCGGTGGTGATTAATGGAGATAGTACTTCTCATTTAGGTACTGCGATAAAAGTAATGCAGGTTATAAAAAAATTAGGTGCTACGCCTGTGATGGCTGTAGATAATAGCCAGTAGTATTTTTCAATTGCGAGGGGTTATTTTTTTGTCGCTACAATCATCCTGTCATTCTCAAATAAATCTTTGTGGAGTACGGTATTGTATTCATGTTGCGTAAATGCATTTGTGGTTTGAGAACCCAGTGCCTGATTGATTTCTACAAATATGGCGCCACCAGTATTTAGGTGTGTATTTCCAAAATTTGCAATGGCATTATAAAAAACAAGCGGATTGTTGTTTTCAACAAATAGCGCTGTGTGTGGTTCAAAGTTTAGCACATGCGCTGCCATATTTGTTTTTTCATTTTCTGCTATGTACGGAGGGTTGGAAATAATAATATCAAAACTATCTAAGTTTGACCAGCATGTTTCGTCTAAAAAATCAAGTGTTTTAAACAAAATAGGTGCATTGTATTTTGCAGCATTGATAGTTGCAACTTCAATAGCCCCAGCACTAATATCGATGGCCGTTATAATTGCAGTTGGTATTTTTTGTTGTAGTGCAATAGAAATACAGCCACTGCCTGTTCCTACTTCTAATATTTTAATGCCTGGCTTGTCGTTTAAATTTCTTGCGGCCCAAGTAGCGCATAACGCCACCAGTTCTTCTGTTTCAGGCCTTGGAATAAGGGTATGCTCATTAACTTTTAGGCAAAGTCCTGCAAACCAAGCCTCACCAAGCACATATTGCACGGGCTTACCCGTTTGTAGTTGCTTGGTGAACTGTTGCAGTTGCTTCGTATGATTATCAAAAAGATGCTCGTTTTTAATAAGCCAGCGATCCATTTTTGATTTACCCGTAACAAATTCCATCACCATGGCTGCAATGGTAGCGGCTTCTCTATCTTCATAGAGACCATCAAGTGCTGTAGTAAGAGACTGTTCGGCTAATTCAAAAGTCATGATGCAATGTTAGTATCATTTAGGTTATTTTTGCGCCAGCCCTTCAAATTTATTTATCCATGCAAAACGCAGATCATTACTTTACTATCGAAAAGCCTTCTATGGCTGAATTTAAAGATAGGGGAAGTAAATTTTTAGGGTATGCATTTCCAATTACTTCACCTGAACACTTTAAGCATCATTTACAGGATTTAAAAAAAGAGCACGCTAAAGCAGTACACCACTGTTTTGCGTATAGGTTAGGATTGACCAACAATATATTTAGAGTGAGTGATGATGGTGAACCTGCTGGAACTGCTGGTAGGCCAATACTTGGGCAAATTGATAGTAGTGGCGTAACCAATACGGCCATTATTGTAGTGCGCTATTTTGGAGGGACTTTACTGGGTGTTCCTGGGCTAATAAATGCATATAAATCGGCGGCCTCTATGGCACTTCAATTAACGCCATTTGTACAAAAAACAATTGAGTGTTATTACGAGCTTTCTTTCGACTATACACAAATGGGAGATGTAATGAATGTTGTAAAGCAATACGGATGTTCGGTATCGGAACAGTCCATGCAACTTTTTTGTAACCTCCGCATAGGTATACCTAAAGCAAGACTTGAAGAAGTATTGTATAAATTCAAAGACTTACACGCCGTAGGTATAAAACCCTGCGCCTGATTTTACGCCTAGTTTTTTATCCGCTACCATATTTACAAGTAATGGACAAGGAGCGTACTTTTCTTCTTTAAATCCTTCGTATAAAACTTCCAAAATACTAAGGCATACATCCAGCCCAATAAAATCGGCGAGCTGCAGAGGCCCCATTGGATGCGCCATCCCAAGTTTCATAATGGTGTCGATAGATTCTTTGGTAGCAACGCCTTGATGAAGTGCATAAATGGCTTCATTAATCATAGGCATTAAAATCCTATTGGCAATAAAACCTGGAAAATCATTCACCACGCAAGGTACTTTTAATAAAGTGGTGCTTAGTGCAACCACGGTATTGGTAGTGGCTTCATTGGTCTCTTTTCCATTGATAATTTCTACCAGTTTCATAATAGGAACTGGGTTCATAAAATGCATACCAATTACTTGTTCAGGTCTTTTGGTAACGCTTGCGATTTCAGAAATAGAAATCGATGAAGTATTGCTTGCTAAAATAGCATGGGCTGGCGCTGCAGCGTCTAATGCCTCAAAAATTGAAAGTTTAACAGCTTTATTTTCGGTAGCTGCTTCAACAACCAAATCGGCGTTAGATACAGCCGTAGCAAGCGTTGTGCTGGTGGTAAGGTTTGCAAGCGCTGTTTCTTTTTGTGTAACCGTAATGGTTTCTTTGGTTACCAAACGGTCTAAGTTTTTATGAATAGTAGCAAGTGCTTTTTCTAATTGTGCACTGTTTGTATCCAATAGGGTTACAGTAAAACCATGGGTTGCAAATACTTGTGCAATACCATTGCCCATGGTACCTGCACCAACAACGGTAACATTATTTATAGTAGACATAAAACTATTTTTTTCGCTTGTAATCACCACGTTTCCATGACTTAATAAAATCTGCCCAAGCCGCTGGATTTAAAATATTCATTGGTGGAATTTGTCCAACATAATAATATTTATTTGCTTGCTGACGTAGTTGATAATTTACGGCTTCTCTACCATCTGATGGTAAAGAGTTGAGTAAAATTCTATTGCGCGCTTCGTCGGTATTTTTTCTTGCCACTTCGTACATGTCATCATTTACTTTGTTGTTTACAAAGTCTCTTTCAAACTGCTCACGTGTGGGTCTTGGTTTTAAAATGGTAGCGGGTAAATAAACGGTATCACTTACCATGAGTTGAATAACACTGTACTGATTTTCTGTTAGATTGGCTGGAATATCAATGCGTCTATCTTTAAATCCAACGCAAGAAAAAGTGATTTTATCGCCTTTTAAAACGGCAATAGAAAATACCCCGTCGGGGCTGGTAATGGTACCTCTTCCTTTTCCTTCAACAATAATACTAGCAGAGGGGATACCTCTTAAGCTGTCCGCGGTCATTACTACCCCATACAGTTGCACAACAGAGTCTCTGTAGGCTGTATTTTGGGCCTTGGCCTTATTTAGGCTACAAAAGGCAATGGCAATAAGAAGGATGCGTAGCATTTTATTCATCGGCTCAAAAATACGAATGGTTTTGACAATAAAAAGTCAATTAAATGGGCTTGTTTATGGCAAAGTAAGGGCTACAGCAATTAACTTTGCACACTTCTACCTTATTTTAACAAAAACTTGCGTGACCATGACCGAAGAAGAGATTTTAAAGGCCCTTAGTAATGTACAAGAGCCTGATTTAGGAAAAGATCTAGTAACCTTAAATATGGTGAAAGACGTGCAAATTAATGGCAACGATGTAAGTTTTACCATCGTGCTTACTACGCCTGCTTGTCCCATGAAAGATATGATGCGAACGGCGAGTGAAAATGCAGTAAAACTACTTGTGAATAAAGAGGCAAATGTAAAAGTTAATTTTACAGCGAATACCAGTTCTACTAGAAAAGAAAATTTACAAATATTAAGCGGTGTTAAAAATATCATCGCTGTAGTAAGTGGTAAAGGCGGTGTTGGAAAAAGTACCGTCTCTGCAAATATTGCGCTCGCACTTGCAGAAAGTGGCGCTAGCGTAGGTCTTATGGATGCAGATATTTATGGACCAAGTGTACCAATTATGTTTGGTGTACGTGGTGCACGTCCGCTCATGAAAGATATAGACGGAAAAGGATACATTGTACCACTAGAAAAATATGGTATCAAATTAATGAGTATCGGACTTTTAGTGGACGAAAAAAATGCAGTGGTATGGAGAGGTCCGATGGCAAGTAGTGCCATCAAACAATTTGTAACAGAAGTAGACTGGGGGCCACTCGATTATTTAATTATTGATATGCCACCGGGCACTGGAGATATTCATTTGACACTCATGCAAACCGTGCCTGTAACGGGTGTGGTGATTGTTACAACGCCGCAGGCGGTAGCACTTGCCGATGCTAAAAAAGGTATTGCGATGTTTGGTCAGGCGCAAATTAATGTGCCCATTATTGGACTCGCCGAAAACATGGCTTATTTTACCCCAACCGAACTACCTGACAATAAATATTACTTGTTTGGAAAAGAGGGTGGTAAAAAATTAGCAGAAGAATATGACCTAGCATTTTTAGGTCAAATTCCACTGGTACAATCAATTAGAGAAGGCGGCGATGAAGGTGTACCTGCGATGGTGGGAACAGACGAAATTAGCAAGCAAGCTTTCAGAAATATTACTGCACAAGCCGTTCGAAATATTGCGATCAGAAATGCCGGCGCACCTGCCACACAAGTGATAAAAACAGAAGTGTAAGCATGAAAAAAATCATCATTACCCTAGACGGATATTCTTCATGCGGTAAAAGTACCCTTGCCAAACAAATGGCAGCGCATTTAAATTATGTTTTTATTGATAGTGGTGCTATGTACCGTGCTATCACGCTTTATTTTATTAGACACAGCATTGATGTAACAAATGCGGCTGCAGTAAATGAAGCGCTTGCGCAAATTCAATTGTCATTTGTGCTGAATGAAAAAACGGGTAGGGCGGATATGTATTTGAATCATGAAAATGTGGAGGAAGAAATTAGAGGGCTAGCCGTAAGCAATCAGGTAAGTCAGGTGGCAGCCCTAGAGCCTGTGCGCATTTTTAGTGTGGCGCAGCAGCAATTAATGGGAGCGCAAAAAGGAATTGTGATGGATGGAAGAGATATAGGTACGGCGGTTTTTCCGGGAGCCGAACTCAAAATATTTGTAACTGCATCTCCGGGCGTGCGCGTAGAACGCCGCTACCAGGAGCTTGTAGCCAAAGACCCAGCCATTACAAAAGCCGAAATTCAGGCTAATTTGGAAATGCGGGATCATATCGATTCTACCCGTGAGTTTAGCCCATTAAAAAAGGCCGATGATGCACTTGTATTAGACAATAGCAACTTAACCAGAGAGGAACAGCTTGAACTGGCGCTATCTTGGGCTAAGGAGCGAATAGGGGCTTAAAAAAAATGGTCCCTCCGTGGAAACGGAACGACCTTTTTTACGATTGCTTGCCATATGAAACTTGTTGGTGCAGCTTAGAACAATTTGCACCTATATTTTTAACAGGGAACCTGCTTTTTTCGATTGCTGATACAAATATACAATACTGTAGGGCGGTTCAAAAACAACTTATTGTTAAGAATATTACGCTTAAATGTATCTTTGTAGCCGCAAAGCCTTGCTATTACTGGATTTTTTTGTAAACCCGATATGATGTCCAACCGTTTAGTGGATCCTTTATTTCAGTTAATTCACTCCCTTGAAAAGGCGGAGAAAAGGCATTTTAAGCTTTATATCAAACGAAATTCGGCCAAGGAAGACCTCAAAATTATTCAATTGTTTGATGCGGTAGCGGCTTTACCAGAGTATGACGAGCGGCTTTTGCTCAAAAAATTAACCTCTATCGAAAAGCCCCAGCTGGCCAATTTAAAAACGCATTTGTACAAGCAGTTGTTGGCTAGTTTGCGCCTTCTAAAAAGTAATGATAGTGTAGATCTCCAACTCCACGAGCAGTTAGACTATGCGCGTATTTTATACAGCAAGGGTTTGTATTACCAGAGTTTAAAAATTTTAGACAAAGCAAAACTATTAGCACAGCAATACCATCAAGATAGTTTTTTGATTCAAATTATTTCGCTGGAAAAAAAGATTGAAACCCTGCATATCACTAGAAGTATGAGAGACCGAGCAGGTCAGTTAACACAGGAGGCCAATCAGGTAAATGAAAAAAGAAAAGTTATTACCCAGCTTTCTAATTTAGCACTTCAACTCTATAGTTGGTTTGTGGAAAACGGTCATGCGCGCAACGAAGCCGATGAAATAGGCATTAAAACATTTTTCAAAGAAGCGTTGCCTGCTAATGCAGCATCCCTCACTGGATTTTATGAGCGCCTCTATTTATACCAGAGTTATTGCTGGTATGCATTTATTAGGCAAGACTTTATCATGTATTATAAGTATGCGCAGCGTTGGTTTGACCTTTTTGAAACCAACAAAGAAATGATTGAGATTGAAACGGGGCATTATATTAAGTCGATGCATATTTTACTCAATGCGCATTTTGACCTTCGCAATTTTAGCAAGTTTGACATTGTCTTATCTCATTTTGAAAAATTTGCTTTGTCGGAACTACCCAATAAGCACGATATTTTTAGGGTCAATTCATTTGTGTATATCAATAGTGCCAAGCTTAACAAGCATCTCATGCAGGGCACGTTTAAAGAAGGCCTACAACATGTACCTGCACTGGTTAAAGAGCTAAAAGCACTTGAAATATATTTAGACCAGCACCGTATTTTGGTATTCAATTATAAGATTGCTACGCTCTATTTTGGTGCTGGTGATTACGCTACATCTATCGATTATTTAAGGCGTATTATTAATGACCATATCGATTTAAGAAGTGATTTGCAGTGTTATGCGCGTCTACTGCATATGATGGCGCATTATGAACTTGGTAATATTGAACTTATTGAAAGTTCACTGATAAAATCGGTATATAGGTTTATGGCAAAAATGGAAAACCTGACTGTCATTGAAGAAGAGATGTTTACATTTTTGCGTGGTTCTTTTAAAGACCCATCTCGTAAAGTAACACAGGCTTTACAAGAATTTTTAGTCAAAGTAAAAAAGTACGAGAAGAATAGATTTGAAACACGTGCTTTTGCTTATTTAGACGTGATCTCTTGGTTGGAAAGTAAGGTGGAACACAAAACCATGAGTGAAATCATTTATGCCAAGTACTTACAAAGCCCACACCGTTAGCTATTTGTAACCAATACTGCCGCCAACCCAAGTTTCGTTTTGGTTGTAGCGTACCCCAATCATTTTTCCTTTACTAAGCCTTGCAATGTTGATGGCCGGAAAAGGTCTAGCAGCGCCGTTTTCCCATAAATAAAGTATTCTAATTTCAACCTTAGCCGGCGAAGTGGGTGTTTGTATAATTGGGGCGTAGTTTACTTTTTGTTGAAGCATCCAGTTTTGTGGATCTGTTAAGCTTTCTATATCTTTTTTGGTTACATCAATAATAACGCCAGATCCTGCAAAAGAAAAAAGAGGCTTTAAAACATAGTTTTCTAAATCCTGCGGTATAGTTTGTAGCTGGTGTACATAGTAGCTAGCAGGGATACAAGGGTGCTTTAATAAAGGCATTGTGTATTTGCTAATGCGGTAAAACCAGTTAGGGTGTCCGGCCCATTCTACATCTAGGTTTTCGAATAGTATTTTCCCTGCTTCTTTAATGTCCGCAGGCATTTGGTCCAGTTCGTCAAAAATGATTCGGTTGTAGATTCTTTTGATTTCTATTTTTTCGCCAGTACTGTTTTTATAAAATAATTTGTTTCCTTCTTTGATAATTTCTGTTATACAAACAATGGCTATACCAGTATAAGCAGCGGTGCAATAAAAATCGATCCTGGTTTTTTGCGTATGCGGTTTTATTTCAAGTAGTACCACATGTTTTGGATCATGATTTCCTACAATTACGGATTGTAATTTTTGCAGGTAGGTATTTTTATTTAGGCCGCTATAATAAGGCGTGTAAGGTGCAGGGATATCGTAAGTACTGCGCATGGCATCATCAAGATATACCTGATAGCCAAACAGGCTTGCAAACCCTTGCATTTCTATCAGCTGGGGAACAGTTTTATTTTGTTCATTTTGGCAAATGCCAAAATCAAAAGCTAAAAAATGTGGATGCGCTGTTTGGTTGGGTACATTTTTATTGGAAGGGATGGCGCCGTTTGTATGTGTAATAAAGTTTGGATGGGTAATATTGTCAATGATGTAATTACAAGTGTCAAGCATTTGCGCATTACAATCTGCGTCTATAAAAACAGGGGTTTCTGCAACTCTAAAATCGATGGCACTTTCAAAACCTTTGTTTAATTCAGATAACAACTGCTCATATTTCTTTTCCGAAAAATTTTGATTGAAAGTATTTCTTTGTTCAGGCACCATGACTTTAGAATTTAATGAGCAGCCGTATCAAGGATTGCCTGGTTTAAAAAATTAGGCAAAATAGTTTGGTAGGTAAGCATAATTTTTTCTGGGTCTTGTACTTGGTCTACCATCGACTGCCATTTTTCTGCGCCATGATTTTCTATGACAATACTTTTTTTGTCTTCTTGTAGTAAATACAAATGCATACCTGCTGCGTCAACTTCTGCATGAAACTGTGTGCCTACAAAATAGGGGCTAAAGCGCATGGCCATAATAGCTCTTTCGTAAGGAACATGTGGACGGTCTTTTTCGATAGCAAGAATGGAAGCGCCCATAGCTTCTATAAGATCGTCGTTTGGTTCAATTACCTGAAAATCTCTACTATCAACTCCGTAAAATGGATTGTTTAATCCGGTAAAGAGAGGGTCTGAAACACCTGCTGCTGTTGGATGTACCGGAAATACACCAAATGCTGTAGACTTTCTTTTGCAAACCGTGCCTACATGATAATATTTGCAAGCAAGTTGAAAACTATGGCAAATAAAAAATACGTGTTTGGGTTTGCTACTTTCGCTGTTCCAAATTTCAATACTTTCCAACCATTCAAAATAAGCGTTCTCCCATTTGGTATCATTAGAGTCAAGTGGAGAACCGGGTCCTCCACTTGAAATATAAATATCAAAACTAGTATCTGGTGTTTCTAATGCTTGTCTTACATCAAATACTTTGTAAGTGAGTGCTAGGTTATTTTGTGTTGCCCATTCGTTTACAAGCGCTTCAATGCAGCGCATCCCTTCATTGGGGTCGCCATCATATAAATCCAATACTGCTACACTGATGCTTTGATTCATGGGTTTGTTTACGCTTTATAAATAGCTAAGGTTTGTTTTAGGCGTAAGCGTTAATAATGTATGGTACATCAGTTTGATGGTTTCTTCAATATCATCGTGGTGTATCATTTCTACGGTGGTGTGCATGTATCTTAACGGCATAGAAATGAGTACCGAAGGACAACCATCATTGGCATAGGCAAAACTATCGGTATCGGTTCCGGTGCTTCTGCTAAGGGTTCTAAACTGCACTGGAATTTTATTTTTTTGTGCTACCTCTTCAACAACGGCTAATAATTTATTGTGAATAGCCGGCGCATAAGCAAGAGAAGGCCCTTTACCGCACTGAATATCGCCTTCCACAATTTTACTAATCATTGGGGTGCTGGTATCGTGCGTTACATCTGTAATGATGGCGATATCTGGCTTAATGCGGCGTGCTATCATTTCGGCGCCACGTAATCCAATTTCTTCTTGCACTGCGTTTACAACATACAAAGAGAAAGGGAGTTTTTTCTTGTTCTCTTTTAATAAACGTGCTACTTCTGCAATCATAAAACCTCCAATACGGTTATCAAAAGCACGTCCTATATAATAGCCATTTGCTAGTTCATCAAAACCTTCTTCGTAGGTTACAACAGCACCAATATGGATGCCTAAATCTTCTACTTCTTTTTTTGATCTAGCACCGCAGTCTAAACTTAGGTTGTCTACTTTAGGTTGTGGCTCTTTGGTGTCAGGATTTCCTAAACGGGTATGAATAGCAGGCCATCCAAACACGGCTTTAATGGGCCCTTTTTTTCCATGAATCCAAACCCTTTTAGCGGGTGCAATTTGATGATCTACGCCACCATTTCTTTTTAAGTAAATAAGCCCCTGGTCGTTTATATAATTTACAAACCAACTGATTTCATCGGCATGTGCTTCAATCACTACTTTAAAAGGAGCACCCGGATTAATAACACCTACTGCAGTTCCGTATGGATCGGTAAAAATTTCGTCGGTATATTTTTTTATATAATCGAGCCATACTTTTTGTCCACCCGTTTCAAAACCAACCGGCGATGGGGTATTGATATAATTTTTTAAAAACGCCATCGATGCATCTGTAACCACCGAATCTTTTTTCTTTGCTGTTTTTGTGCTTGATTTTTTAGTTGCCATAATATATGAATTGTACTTTTTTGTCAAGAAAATAAAATAGTAGCGATGATGCCGCAGGCGGCTTTCACTACAATGAGTCCGTCAATGATTGCAAGATAATAGAGAATGCTTTTACGTTGGTGCATTTGGTAGCTTACACTTATCAACAAAATAAGGGGGATTGTGTTTAACAAAATTTGGTATCCTGTAAACCCGTGCAAATAGCCATAGCGTAGGGTTGCTATTAAGATAAGCGCACTCATGGGTAAAACAATCCAATTGATGGTTTTGGTAAGTCCCATGCGTACCACCAGGGTTTTCATTTGTTTGTTGGCATCCGATTCAAAATCTTTGATATCAAATAACAAAGCTATAATGCTAATGTAAAGGGCGTTGGAGATAAACAAAATAGGCATATACGCCATGTCTTTATAGGCCTGATTGCTTAATTTTAAAAAAAGGTAAGGGGCATACACGCCAACTCCAGCCCATATCGATCCAATAACCAATGGTTTTACAATACCATAAGACCTAAGGTTGAGCCAAGGATATTTTTTGGTATCGAAATAATATAAAAAAGCGCCAAGGCCAATCAGGCAGCAATATAAAATATCGTAGCCTTTTAATAAAGCTATACCTGGTAGTAATGTATAGAGTTGATAGCTACCCCCTCCAATGATGAATGCCAGTAGCAACCACTGTATTTTTTTAATTTGCGCAGCATGTTCACGCACCCAAACATTTCTTTGGTTAAGGGCGCTGTCATAACTTTCTAAGAGGTAAGAATGATTGTAATAATACACGGTTGCTGCGCCAGTAATGGCTAAAAATAAAAAAGGGATATGACGGTGACCTAACTGCGCAAAGCTGCACAAACAAAGGGCAATCATGCATACGGCATAAAAATAATTGCCAAAGAAAAAAGCAGTAAAGCGTCCGCGCTCCACGTTTAATTCACGATAATAATGTCGGAAGATACCACGGTGTCACTTTTATTTTTGGCTTTATCAGAAGCCCAAAATCTAAAATAACAAGTATCGCTTTTGCCGCATTTTGGAATAACGGTATAAATGCTACCCGGAATAAATCCAGTATTGTATCCAATTTCAAATACACCTTTTAAATTAGGCGTTGCTGTAAAAGCAGGAATTTTTACACGATCACTAAAATTATTACAGCCTTTTGTTTTGGTTACTTTTTGTACCCAAATGCTATCAGAGATATCGCCTTCGGCGTCTGTAAATTCCAATGAAAAAATGATGGCAGAAGCCCCCGAAAAAACCTTTCCGTTAACCGACTTAAAAGTGAGTTGGGGTTTTGTCGTATAGGTATCTTTATTGCAAGCAAATATGGTTACAATAATTGCCGTTAATATCAATAATTTTGCCTTCATTCGTGTAGGTTTCTACTCAAATTTAGTAAAACAAACCAATCAATCGCTGTGTTGCCCATAGATGTTAACAATATTTTCTCTACCGAGCCCGGTTTGTTTAATCAAACAGCGCTAAACGTCTTTGCTTATCAGTACAGTGAAAATGAGGTATACCGCCGTTGGTGTGATTTAATTATGCCTGCCCAGCATCCTAAAAATGAGGCAGGTGTACCCTTACTGGAACATTATACCTCCATTCCAGCTATGCCCATTGGTTTTTTTAAATCTGAAACCGTGCAAACCGGCAACTACGAGCCGGCTCTTTTTTTTGAAAGCAGTGGCACTACCGGAACGGTTCAAAGCAAACATTATATCAAAGACGAAGCGGTATATCAGCAAAGTTTTTTAACTGCTTTTGAAGCGGTTTACGGCAAAGTAAATGATTGGTGTATAATAGGATTGTTGCCTGCTTATTTAGAGCGGCCACATTCGTCACTAGTGTACATGGTAGAGCATTTAATTAAAGCATCTAACCATCCAAAAAGTGGATTTTATTTATACGATCATGAAGCATTAGCGCAAACATTAAAAACCAATGAAGCAGTAGGGCAAAAAACGCTTTTAATAGGAGTGACGTTTGCCTTATTAGATTTTGCAGAAAAATTTCCAATGCCACTTTCTTGTACCACTATTTTAGAAACAGGTGGTATGAAGGGTAGGCGAAAAGAGTTAACTAGAGAGGAAGTGCATGCTACATTAATGGATGCATTTAAAGTGACGTTTATTCATGGCGAATACGGAATGACAGAATTATTATCTCAAGCCTATGCAACAGGAAATGGGATTTACAAATGTCCCCCATGGATGCGTGTACTCGTTAGTGAAGAAGAAGACCCGCTAACCATAAAACCCAGTGGTAGAGGCAGTTTGCAAGTAATCGACCTCGCTAACATACATAGCTGTTCCTTTATCGCCACAGAAGATGTAGGCGCCGTTTATGATGATGGCAGCTTTGAAGTTTTTGGCCGAATGGATCATTCGGCCCTACGCGGTTGCAGCTTAATGGTAATTTAAGGTTTTGCGAGAACGCAAAAAATAATCTTACACACTTACATTAAAATCACGAAGTGCATCGTTTAAACTTGTTTTTAAATCGGTACTTGCTTTACGCTGACCAATAATTAAAGCACAGTTTACTTGGTATTCACCTGCATTAAACTTTTTAGTGGTAGTACCCGGAATAACTACAGATCTTGCTGGCACACGTCCTGTATATTCTACCGGTGTAGAACCGCTTACGTCAATAATTTTTGTTGATTGTGTTAATACCACATTGGCACCTAATACCGCTTCTTTTTCTACAATAACTCCTTCTACCACAATACTTCTGCTACCTAAAAAACAACCGTCTTCAATAATAACAGGACTTGCTTGTAGTGGTTCTAATACACCGCCAATACCTACGCCACCACTCAGGTGTACGCCTTTTCCAATTTGTGCGCAACTACCAACCGTTGCCCAGGTATCAACCATAGTGCCGGCATCTACATAGGCGCCAATATTTACATAGCTAGGCATAAGTACCACCGAGCTAGCAATGTATGCACCATAACGCGCCACTGCTGGAGGAACGGCTCTTACACCTAATTCTTTGTAGTTGCTTTTTAATAACATTTTATCGTAAAACTCAAAAGGAGGGAGCTCCCAGGTTTGCATTTGTTGAATGCCAAAATACATTAGGATGGCTTGTTTAACCCACTCATTTACTACCCACTTATCACCCTCTGGAGAAGCTACGCGTAAACGACCTTTATCTACATCTTCAATCACGGCTCTTACTGCATCACTGTAGGTTGCTTCTTTTAATAAATCTCTATTTGACCAGGCTTCAAGAATTAAATTTTGTAATGACATGCTTAATTTTTTTGCAAACATAAGCAACACATCTTTAACTACCATTATCTAGGTTAATTCTCGACAACAATTTGTAATTTGCCCCTGTGACCCCGATATTTAATACTGATATAGAAGCTTGTTTAACCGTTTTAGAAAGCGGGGGCCTTATTTTGTATCCCACCGATACTATTTGGGGTATTGGCTGCGATGCTACGAGCGAGGAAGCCGTAGAAAAAATATTTACATTAAAAAAGCGCATCGAAACCAAGGCACTTATTGTGCTTATAGCAGATGAGCGTTCACTACTCCAATATGTGGCCAGCCCACACATCGAAGTGTTTGATTATATCGCGGGTGTTTCAAAACCCACCACCATTATTTATGACAACGCCATTGGACTTGCTTCTAATTTAATTGCAAAAGATGGATCTGTGGGTATTCGGATTTGTGCCGATGAATTTTGCAAGCATTTGATTAAGCGTTTTAGAAAACCGGTTGTAAGCACCTCTGCCAATATATCTGGCTTTCCTCCACCCAAAGTATTTTCAGATATCGATAACGCTGTTAAACAAGGGGTGGATTATGTGGTCAATTACCGTCAAGATGATAGTACACCGGTTGAACCCTCTGCTGTGGTGAAATGTAATAAAGACGGGCGTTTCACAATTCTGCGTCCGTAATTCGTTCCTTTTGTTTCCTTTTGGTTAAATTTGCTTCATGAGGCGCATACTTGTTATTCAAACTGCATTTATTGGCGATGTTGTACTTGCAACAGCCATGCTTGAAAATTTGCATGCGGCATACCCATCTTCAAAGCTTGATATTTTAGTACGCGGTGGTGCTCAGGAATTATTTATAGATCATCCATACGTTCATGCAGTGCATGTGTGGGATAAAAAGAAAAATAAATACCAGCATCTTTTTCAAATTATCAAAACCATTAGGCGCATCAAATACGATGTGGTCATTAATGTACAGCGTTATTTAGCCACCGGTATTATCACAGTTTTATCAGGTGCTTCAAAAACAATTGGCTTTGATAAAAATCCACTTGGTTTTTTATTTTCAGAAACCGTTAAGCATTTGTTTGGGGCGGCATTACACGAAACTTCCCGCAACCATGCACTGCTTGCATCCCTAACAACGGCGCCCGTAGCAAAGCCAGCACTGTATCCGTCCGCAGCAAATTTTGCGGCGGTGCAAAAATGGCAAGGCAAGCCTTATATATGTATGTCGCCAGGATCGGTGTGGGAAACAAAAAAAATGCCCATACAAAACTGGATAGATCTTATAAATGCAGTCCCAACTAATTACACCATTTATTTAATGGGTGCTCCTAATGAAAAAGATTTGTGCGAAGAGATACTGAGTGGTTCATCAAGAGGTGATGTGTTTAATATAGCCGGTGAACTGAACTTGTTAGAAGCAGCGGCACTTATTAAAGGTACGCACTTAAATTATGTAAACGATTCGGCGCCGATGCATTTGGCATCAGCTACCAATGCGCCTGTTGCTGCTATATACTGTTCTACAATTCCGGCATTTGGTTATGGTCCATTATCGGATACGCAATTTATTGTAGAAACGCTGGAATCCTTGCCTTGCAAGCCCTGTGGTCTGCATGGAAAAAAAGCTTGTCCACTAGGGCATTTTAAATGTGGGCATACCATTACAACCGCGCAATTACTAGCGCCTCTTTCGCTTATATAAATGAGCAAAGCGCTACATTTGCAATGCATGGAAATTAATTGTTCACCACTCGAAACCCAACTCTTTAAAAAAATAGGTGCCGCAGCAGATAAGCTGGGTGTGCCTGCTTATTTAATTGGTGGATTTGTGCGTGACAAAATTATTGGACGTCCTACCACCGATGTGGATGTGGTTTGTATTGGTGATGGCATTGAATTAGCGCACGAAGTGGCAGCACTTTTTTCACCAAAGCCTACGGTTGCATTTTTTAAAACATTTGGAACGGCACAAATAAAAATTGATGATTTTATTATTGAATTTGTAGGTGCCCGCAAAGAAAGTTATGCATCAGATAGCAGAAAGCCAAGTGTGAGCCCAGGTACTATTGAGGACGATCAAAATAGAAGAGATTTTACCATCAATGCACTAGCCATTGGATTGCACGAAGCCGCTTTTGGCAAATTGGTTGATCCATTTGGCGGATTACAAGCTATTCAGGATAGAATCATTAAAACGCCTTTAGCCCCGCATCAAACATTTAGTGATGATCCGTTGCGCATGTTAAGAGGCATACGCTTTGCGTGTCAGTTAGGGTATACCATTGTGCCTGAAACGCTGGATGCTATTGCAGATAGCGCACACCGGATTAGTATTATATCGCAGGAGCGTATTACCGAAGAGCTTAATAAAATTATGCTCTGCGATAAACCATCGGTAGGGTTTGATTTACTTTTTAAAGTTGGCTTACTTCATAAAATATTTCCGCAACTCGTAGATTTATATGGTGCCGAAAATATTGATGGTATGGGCCATAAAGATAATTTTTACCACACGCTTCAAGTGCTGGATAATATGGCTGCAAGTACGCCCGATTTATGGTTACGCTGGGCGGCATTATTACATGATATTGCAAAACCTGCCACTAAAAAATTTGAAGAAGGATTTGGATTTACGTTTCATGGCCACGAAGTAGTGGGTGCGCGTATGGTGCCTAAAATATTTACCAAATTAAAACTTCCTTTAAACGAGAAAATGAAACTCGTGCAAAAGTTGGTGTTGCTACATTTGAGGCCCATTAGTTTAACCAAAGAAAATATTACGGATAGTGCTATTAGGCGTTTAATTTTTGATGCCGGCGAAGACATTGAAAGCTTGATGCTTTTATGCAGTGCCGACATTACCAGCAAAAACAAGCAAAAAGTAAAGCGCTATTTGCAAAATTTTGAAATGGTGCGTGCCAGAATTCAGGAGGTAGAGGATGGGGACAGGCTCCGTAATTGGCAGCCACCTGTAACTGGCGAAATGATCATGGAAACCTTTGGGTTGTCGCCTTCCAAAGAAGTGGGTATCCTCAAAGACGCCATTAGGGAAGCTATTTTGGATGGCATCATCCCTAATGAATACGAAGCTGCAACAAAGTTTATGCTTGAAAAAGCCGCTACTTTAGGCCTTCGCCCCGTATAAATAATTGTATTTTAGCAAAATAAACACAAGAGCATGGCTGTTTTAAAATTTAGGGTGTATTTAGAAGAAGATGACGCGGTGTACAGAGACATATGCATCAAGCATACACAAACTTTTGCAGAACTACATTACGCTATTTTAAAAGCGTATGAATTTGATACCAAACATCAGGCTACTTTTTATAGAAGTAACGACAAGTGGTTGCAGGGCCGCGAAATAAGTTTTGAAGTATACGATAAAAAATATGTGGCGCCCCCATTGCTAATGGCCGACACTGCAATAGGAACAGAAATTATCAATACCAATCAAAAGTTTGTGTACGAATATGACTTTGCAAAAGGTTGGTTGTTTTTAATTGAACTGATTCATGTAAGTAAAGAAACAGATGCATCATTAACCTATCCACTTGTTACACGTACAGAAGGTATTGGCCCACAGCAATATGGCACCAAAAGTTTACTAGGTAATAAGTTTGCTGACATCGAAGAAAAATACGACCTATCAGAAGCTGCCGATGGTTTTGGTGAAGAAGGAGATGAAGAAGATAACGGTAGTGATGATGCAGATGACGATGTTGTAGACACGCAAGACGAATATGGACAAGACGAATATTAATAAAGTCTTAGCGCTACTATCTAATAGTAGTGAATTTCATCCACAACAACCCACGGTAATTATTATTGTAGGTCCTACAGCAGTAGGTAAAACAGCGTTTGCTATTGAAGTTGCCAATCATTTTAATACAGACATTATTTCTGCCGATTCTAGGCAGTGTTACCAAGAACTTTCTATTGGAGTTGCAAAGCCTACAGCCGCAGAATTAGCTGCAGCAAAGCATTATTTTATTGGATCTCATTCCATAAACGAAGAAGTGAACGCAGGTGTTTTTGAAAAATATGCACTAGACGCTGCTGCTCAAATTTTTAAAACAAATACAGTAGCAGTAATGGTAGGTGGTACTGGCCTTTACATTAAATCATTTTGTGAAGGCATAGACGCCATGCCAAATGTAGACCCTGCACTTCGGAATAGCATTATAGAAGAGTATACAAGAAACGGATTAAGTTGGTTGCAACAAGAAGTGCAAAAAAAGGATCCGGTATACTGGAGCCAAACCGCTGAGCAAAATAATCCGCAGCGCCTCATGCGCACACTTGAAATGGTTCTTACAACCGGTAAATCCATTACTCATTTTCAATCAGCACAAAAAGTTACAAGACCTTTTAATATTGTAAAAGTTGGACTTTCTATGTCCCGGGAAATACTCAACGAACGTATTAATAGTAGGGTAGACGCCATGATGCAGGAAGGGTTATTACAAGAAGTGACAAGTCTCTTACCAAGTGCACATGTAAATGCATTACAAACAGTGGGTTATCAAGAAATATTTGCACACTTGCGTGGTGAGATTTCTTTGCAAGATGCTGTGTCAGAAATAAAGAGCCATACCAGACAGTATGCCAAACGTCAAATGACTTGGTTTAAAAAAGACGCTGCAGTTAACTGGTTAGAACTTGATACCAAAAGTTAACATCACCGTTCCTCTAGATCCTGTTTGAGACGCAAAAGTATTAGGCTTATCGTTTAAGCGGTATGCAAATTGAACGTCTTTGTTCATGACATGTGCATAGCTTAAGTCAATAAAAATACCATGGTCTCTGTAGCCAATACCGCCTGTGGCAAGCATTCTGCTAGCATCCAAAGCTTCGTCTGCGTATGGGCTGCCATAGTAAGCACCACCGAGTCTAAACATCACGGTATGGAATTTTATTTCACCACCTAGCTTTACATTAAAATTGCCTTTATAGTTTTCTTTGATGGCATCGTTTACTTGTTGGTAGTAATTTTTGAGGCCCATATCGGTAGGGTCTGTTGCTGAAAAACGAGAGCCCCTGTAGTTTACATATTCAACATCGGCACTTAAAAAAGCGCGTTGTTTGCGGGTATCTTTTACTTCTCTAAAAACATAACTCGCACTCGCCGTAGCTCTCCATGGTGTAATTAAAGTGTATTGACTTTGACCTGGCTGACCACTATTGAGTGCGTCACTATTTGCAGATCTTGTGCGTGCATATGATTCGGTGTTGGCAATTAGGGAAGCTCTTACTTCATCTTTAAAATTAATTATTTGGGGTGTATGCACAGCAACGCCCACACGCCAAAACTCGGTAGGCTTGTAAATAGTCCCAAGCTTTAAACCCATACCAATACCTCTAGAAGAAAAACTTTCTTGGAAAGTGAAACTTTCAAATTGGTTATTGGGGTTATTGGTGGCGTCTTTTTCGGTGTAGGTAAGTTCGCGGTTGTAATTGATAATAGGAATAGTTAAGCTTCCGCCTACATACATTTTGTCTTCCATATTACCGGCAAGGCCAAGTGCTAATTCGTGGTAACCTCCATTTGTATTGGCGTCATAACTTTGGTTAACACCTGTAGATATTGGCACCATGCTTTGGTAACCATCAAATCTACCCTGAGCGTTGTTAGACGTGTCAATTAAAAAAGTTCGGAACGCAAGTGATGATCCAAAAATATAATTACTAAGTGCAGCATTGGTATCCGCTAAATCGCGGGTAAGTTCTTCGAGGTATTGCTCCGAAAAAGAACTCATATTATTGAAGCCTTTAAATGTAACCCTGTTGTTATAATTGGCAACTTGATTAATTGAAATTGCAACAGCATTGCTGGTCCATTTACTTTTTTTATTGTTGCTAAATCCAAAAATAAATCCACTTGTACCGTAGAGCATATTGTTTTTTGAGCTGCTACTATCAGAACCTCTATAATTAAATTTATTATTGTTGAAGTTCATACCTGGCGACATCACAAACTCGGAGGTTTTAAATAATCCAAGTCCTGCAGGGTTTACGTGGTTGGCTGTAATATCTCCACCCAATGACCCCATCACACCCCCAGTAGCTATATTTCTGGCAGAACCATTTTGAGTAAACCAAGCAGTACGTAGTGCATAATCTGGTTGTTGTGCAAATAAGTTTGTAGCAAATAATGTTGCGACAGCGAGTATCGTTACTTTCATAAATGTTTGATTGAATCCTTTACAACTAGTTATCTCTTCCTCCTCTACCACTTGTAGCGCTTGATCCAGTGCTTTTTACACCACCACTATTGCCACCTGCATTACTTGAAGGAATTGCTGATCCTCCATTACTGGAATTAGAAAAACTTCTGGAAGCTCTGTCCCAACTGTCGTTGCTAACAGCACCTGCAATAGTTGTTGCGGTAGAGAATACGCGTTTTACTAGGTTTCCAAAACTATTGCCATTATTCCCAGTCTCAAACACACCTGTTTTTGGATTGCGGTAACCTAAATTAATATTGCCGTAGGTTTTATTTTTAAACGCGGTAACATTGGATCCTGCACCTCCGCCAATATTTACCCTTGGATTTTTAAAAGCAATAACAGTACTAATTGGATTCATAAAAGGATTGCCCCAGCCAAAACCTGGATTAAATCCAAAACCACGATTAAAACCAAATACTGGATTAAATCCAGACCACTGATTAAACCCATTATGGCAGCCGCAATTGAAATTGTACCTGAAATTGTTGAAATTATTGTTGAAACGGTTGCCCATAAAATCAAAACGACTATCATACCAATAGCTGAAATCATCAATGCAATTAAAGCGGTATCTGTTACTTAGCTTAAGACGTAAAAAACGGTCTTCCTGTTGGTCGTTATAGCGCTCAAAACGCTCTCTTGCCTCTTCTTCACGCTCTAATTCTTTTTTATTTACACCATTGGCTGGCGAATAGTAAACGTCGTCGGGGGTTTGCCCGGCTTCATAAACGGTGCCGCAACTGGTTGCAAAAACAAGTAAAACTGCTACTGATAGGAGGTTAGTTTTCATGGCAGATAGGTATTTAAGTATACTATTATGCGAAGTTACATACATTTGCGGTGCAGGCAACTACAATTACACGATTGGTATTTGATATCTAAACTAACGATTGTAAGCCTATTATTTTGTTAAGAATATTGTAATTCAAACTATGAGTAAGGAAATAACCCCAAGAGCCCAGGATTATTCGCAGTGGTACAACGATTTAGTGATAAAAGGCAGCCTCGCAGATTATAGTGCGGTTAGAGGCTGTATGGTGATCAAACCTTATGGTTTTGCCCTTTGGGAAAACATGCGTGATGTACTTGACAAAATGTTCAAAGACACGGGTCACCAAAATGCATACTTTCCTTTATTTATTCCTAAAAGTTTATTTGAGGCCGAAGAAAAAAATGCAGAAGGTTTTGCAAAAGAATGTGCCGTAGTTACGCATTACCGTTTAAAAACAGATCCTAACAATAAAGGAAAATTAATTGTAGACCCAGAAGCAAAACTAGAAGAAGAATTGGTGGTGCGTCCAACTTCTGAAGCCATTATATGGAACACCTATAAAGGATGGATTCAATCCTATCGTGATTTACCAATTCTCGTAAATCAGTGGGCTAATGTGGTGCGCTGGGAAATGCGAACAAGACTTTTTTTACGTACCGCAGAGTTTTTATGGCAAGAAGGTCATACGGCGCATGCTACCAAAGAAGAAGCCGTTATTGAAACAAAAAAGATGCTTGACGTATACGCCGATTTCGTAGAAAATTGGATGGCGCTTCCGGTAATAAAAGGTGTTAAAACCCCTAACGAGCGTTTTGCTGGCGCAGAAGATACGTATTGCATTGAGGCTATGATGCAGGATGGTAAGGCGTTACAGGCAGGTACCTCACACTTTTTAGGCCAAAATTTTGCAAAGGCATTTGACGTTAAATTCTCTGATAAAAACAATAACCTCGAATACGTTTGGGCAACCAGTTGGGGTGTGAGTACCCGTTTAATTGGTGCACTCGTAATGGCGCATAGTGATGATCAAGGTCTTGTACTGCCTCCAAAAATTGCACCTTTGCAAGTAGTGATTGTTCCTATTTTTAAAGGGGAAGAACAAAAAGCTGCGATCGATGCAAAAGTGAATGTGATGATGGCCGAATTAAAAGCACTGGGTGTTTCTGTAAAATATGATGATAGTGATAATGCAAGACCCGGATGGAAATTTGCAGAGCATGAAATGAAAGGTGTGCCAGTAAGAATTGCGATTGGTGCAAGAGATCTAGAACAAAACATAGTAGAAGTTGCTAGACGTGATACCAAAGAAAAAGCAAATGCTTCGATAGATGGTATTGGACTTCATGTTAAAAATTTACTCGATGAAATCCAGCAAAATATTTTTAATAGAGCCAAGGCATTTAGAGATGATCATATCACTGAGGCCAATAGCTGGGAAGAGTTTGTTCAATTACTAGATACCAAAGCTGGATTTATATCGGCACATTGGGACGGTACGCCAGAAACCGAAGAAAAAATTAAAGAACAAACCAAGGCTACCATTAGATGTATTCCTTTAGATAATAAGCAGGAAGCGGGCACTTGTATTTTATCGGGTAACCCTTCTACACAGCGCGTTTTATTTGCGAGGGCTTATTAATCTATGAAGAAGCAAAAAGAGTACCATCCATCCATGCAGCCCTACCTAGATGGGCAGGTGATATTATTTGATAAGCCACTTAAATGGACATCTTTTGATATCATTAAAAAAGTGCGTTACCAAACGCGCATTGCAAAAGTGGGTCATGCCGGAACCCTAGATCCCTTAGCTACAGGACTTCTTATTGTTTGCACGGGAAAATTTACCAAGCAAATC
>JBANFS010000021.1:0-36081 GCA_037975885.1 Bacteroidota bacterium | reverse complement strand
ACACGCTTCGCACATTCGCTCACGATTTCTTTTGCCTGCTTTTTAGTAGCAACAAACATGATCTTCTTACCACTCTTTGCAATTTGCTTAACAGCGGCAGCAGCTTCTTGTAGGTGATCTACTGTTTTATTGAGGTCAATAATGTGAATACCTTTCTTCTCAGCAAAGATGTAAGGTAACATCTTAGGATTCCACTTCTTTTTGAGGTGACCAAAGTGTACGCCGGCCTCCAAAAGTTGTTGCTGTAATGAAGTATTATTTTCCATTGTATGATTGTATAATTTGTTAGAGTATAAGTTTGATTAACGTTTGCTGAACTGATAGCTTCTACGTGCTTTCTTGTGACCGAATTTCTTACGTTCAACACTACGTGGATCACGCTTCAATTGACCAGCTGCTTTTAAAGTAGGGCGGAATTCAGGATTCATCTCTAATAAAGCACGAGCGATACCAAGCTTTGCAGCTTCGGCTTGACCTTTAAGGCCACCACCTTGTGCGTTAATTACGATGTCAAATTTACCTACCACTTCTGCAGTTTTTAAAGGCGCTTCTACTTGATTTTGCAAGTAAACAAGTGGGAAATAAGCTTTATAGTCTTTGTCGTTTACAGTGATCTTACCATCGCCCTTGCTAATAAATACACGGGTTACAGCTTCTTTACGGCGACCAACTGCGTTTTTTTGTTTTTCCATTTATGTTGGAATTAATGTTTTGTAATTGGTTTAGAATGTAAGTTCTTTAGGTTGCTGTGCGCTATGTTGATGAGCAGCACCTGCATAAACAAATAACTTTTTGATCATCTTGCGACCTAAACGGTTTTTAGGTAACATACCTTTTACCGCTCTTTCCATAATTACTTCTGGACGACGCTTGATTAAATCTTCTGCAGCTTCTTCTTTTTTACCACCTGGGTAACCAGAGAAGTTGATGTATTGTTTGTCATGAAATTTGTTACCAGTGAAAACAACTTTTTCGCAGTTAATCACAATAACATAATCGCCACAGTCTACGTGTGGAGTATAATACGCTTTGTTCTTACCACGAAGAACAGCCGCGATTTTTGATGCAATACGTCCTACGGTTTGATTAGTACCGTCAACCACATACCAGTTGTGCTGTACGGTAGCCGCGTTTGCATGCTTGGTGGTGAAATGAAGTTTACTCATAATATTTATTTTTAATGAACCCAGCGCTATCCCGCTGGTTTTAAATGGACGGCAAAGGTGGTGCAACAGAAGGGATTCACCAACTATTTTGGCGTTTATTTTTACGCGCACCTTTATAAATCATTGATTTTCAATGATAAATTTGAATAAATAATTTAATCATCAAAATAGGAATTGATTATCAGTGATTTATGTAATAATTATTACTTATATTCCAAATGGTGTGGAAGTCCTTCCCCGCTAAATGTTGTAATTTTATCTTCTATGAAGAAAGTTGCGTGTTTGTTTGTGCTCGTTGCACTTCTGCAAATTGCTGGGCATGCTCAAACATCGCCAACTGGCAACTGGCTCATTTATTTTGGCAATCAGTCTTTTAATAAAGATTGGCTTTGGACCAATGAAATTCAGCACAGAAATTACAATGCCTTAGGTGATCTAGAACAATTATTGATTAGAACGGGTATTGGAAAAAATTTAACGCCGGGTAACAACAATCTACTGTTAGGGGTGGGGTACATTCAATCGGAACCATATAACGCTGTAACCAATATTAAAACAAGGCAAATTGAGTGGCGCACCTACCAACAATTTATTTCTAAACAAAATATTGGCAGGGTTTATGTTCAGCACCGCTATAGGTTAGAAGAGCGTTTTATACCAGATAATTTTAAAATTAGGTTGCGGTATTTTTTGGGTTTGAATATACCTATTAGTAAAAAAGAAATGATTACAAAAACTTGGTATGCTAGTATCTATAATGAAATATTTATGCATACCGCCTCTACATTATTTGATAGAAATAGAGTGTATGGCGCTATAGGTTATCAAGCAAGTCCTGCTATTAAATTAGAACTTGGACTGATGCAACAAATTCTACAAAATAAAAGTCGCACCCAATTGCAATTGGTGGTATTTAATAATTTACCCTTGTAACTATGTACCACAAATTTAAACCACAATCTCTTTTTACAGGACACACCATGATAGAAGGTGGTAACACGGTTGTTGTTACTACACAAGATGGAACCATTGTGGATGTGATAAACGCATCGGAAGCAGGAGATGATTGTCAGCAGTTGAATGGCATTTTATCGCCAGGTTTTATTAACGCACATTGCCACCTAGAATTATCACATTTAAAAGGCGCTATTCCAACACAAACGGGTCTTTCAGAATTTGTCAAACAAATTGTACCTAAACGTGCGGCTGCTCAAGAAATTATTAATGCTGCCATAGAAGCCGCAGAAACTGAAATGTTTGAAAACGGCATTGTTGCAGTGGGTGATATTTGTAACACTGCAGATACCATTGCGGCAAAAACCAAAGGCAAATTAGCGTACTATAATTTTATTGAAATTTATGGATTAGACCCTTTACTAGCTGCTCAAAAAATGGAAGCTGGTTTATCACTACAACATGAATATATTAATAATGGATTAAGGGCTGTGGTGGTGCCGCATGCACCTTACTCGGTACCTGCTCCATTACTTCAATTACTAGCGGCAGCATATGGATCACATACCGTTAGTATACACAACCAAGAAACAAAAGCAGAGAATGATTTTTTTGAAAATAAGATTGGCGCCTTTGTAGACATGTATGCAAGAGTGGGTGTTAATTTAGATTTTTTTACACCTACAAAAACGACCAGCTTACAATCAGTGCTTCCTTATTTAGAAGCTGCTGCTAAAACAATTTGGGTGCACAATAGCTTTACATCGGTATCAGATATTAGTGCCGTGCAAACAACTAATACAGATGCCTACTGGTGTTTATGCCCTAGTGCAAACCAGTACATCGAAAACACCATGCCACCAGTTCAACTACTGCGTGAGCAACATACTAATATTATCGTAGGAACAGATAGTTACGCAAGTAACTGGTCATTAAACATGCTCGACGAATTAAAAAAGATTCAAGCGCATAATCCTGAAATACCTTTAGCGGAAATGCTCACCTGGATTACCAGTAATGGTGCGCGTGCCCTTCAAATGGAAGACACCCTTGGAAGTATTGAAAAAGGAAAAAAGCCGGGACTAGTATTAATTGAAAACTCAATTAAAAGAAATGGTATGGAAGATGCGAGGTCTCTGAGAATAATTTAGTGAAACTTAGCTCCATACTCACTAATTATCGCACTATCTAGTGATTGCAAAATAATTTTTTGTTTATTTAAACTACTGTTTAAATAACGGTTGGTGTTTAAACCAAAAGAAATGAGATTTAGTAACTCATTTACTTCAGACCGATGTTTTTGTATGATAAGGTCTGCTTTTGATGGTTTTTTAAACCGCATGACACCGCTTTCTGCCTGTGTAATTTGTAAATCGTATGCTATCATTGGGTCAAACACTTTGGCCATTTTAAATCTAGCCTGTTCAAGAGTTCGTTCTCTTAGACTTTCAAGTTTTTCAATAGCATCTAGATTCCGCTCATATTTTTGGATGCCTGCAGTAATTTCTACGTTTTTAATCATACGTAATCCACCTGCTGATTTAATTTGATCTAAGCCAATATGTGAACTTTCGAAAGTTGCCCTTAACGCTAGATTTCTGACATAATAATAGACGTCTTCGTTGGTGAGGTTATCATTACTGATGGAATGAAACAATGTATCCATTACATGCAACCTAGTTGTATTTTGATTTAATACATTGTTTATTGCTGATAAATCTAATTGCAAGTCGTCATGAACATTTTTTAAATAAGATATTTCACGATGCTTTTCAATTTGTTGCTCTCTTAAATTTTCTGCTAAAAAGCCTAGCGTAACTGCTAAAAACAACATTAAAAACTCGGTAATATATTCCTTCCACTTTTTGGGATGGTGCGAATGGTGATGTACTTCCATAGACGTATTAGTGTAAGACGGCTTGTAAGATAGGTAAAGATTTTATTTCATTGAATTTTTTATAGTGCCAGCTTAAAGAGAGCTGAAACAGTTCAAGTATCTTTTTTCGGTGGGCACCGTTTAACTCAATCGTTTCTAAATTATTATAAAACTGAAGGGTCATAAAATTGGACGCCGTTTGCGCTTCTACGCCTTCCAAAAAATAAGGATGTGCTGGTTTTTCGCTCACAAATTGACCCTCTTTAACGTCTAAAAAAGGCGTTTCCGAACTGTAATTTCCTTGCAGTCCAAAGCCAAGGGTTTCACTCAAATGAATCAAAAAATATATCGGCAAATTACTTACCAGTACTGGACCTCCTTTGTCTAATTGCTTGAGGGTGTCTTCAATTAAATAAAATAATTCGGGATGAGGTTCGGGCTGTAAAACTTGTTGCAAAATCTCTACAATATAGGTAGCTACTGCGTTTCGGACCACATTCGAATAAACCTCTTGGTACACATAATTCCAATTTGCATCCTTTAATATTTGCATTGCTTTTAAAGGACTATGATACGCTTCTAATTCTAGTATGGCAGCTGGCTGATAAAAAACACTTTTGGTAGCACCTTTTTTACTGGACGTTCTTACACCTTTAACAATATATTGTTGCAAACCAAAAAGCTCGGTATAAACAGATGTGATAATACTTGTGTCGCCGTATTTAGTAACACGTAACACAATACCCTTGGTGTTATGCAGCATATTTTTTTATAAGGCGCCAGTAAATTGTTTCAGAAAACGCATATCGTTTTGAGAATACAATCTTAAATCGTTGACCTGGTATTTTAACTGCGTGATTCTTTCTACACCCATACCAAACGCAAAGCCAGTATACTTTGTAGAGTCGATGCAAAAATTTTCTAGCACTTTTGGATGTACCATACCACTACCTAATATTTCTACCCAACCCGTGTGCTTACAAATATTACATCCTTTGCCACTACAAATTTGACAACTGATATCCATCTCCGCACTAGGCTCTGTGAACGGAAAATAACTTGGTCTAAAACGCACTTTCACATCTTTGCCAAACATTTCTTGTACGAAAAAATAAAGTGTTTGCTTGAGATCTGCAAAGCTTACATTTTCATCGATATATAAACCTTCTACCTGATGAAAAAAGCAATGCGCACGCGCACTAATGGTTTCGTTACGGTACACACGACCCGGGCAAATAACCCTGATAGGTGGCTTTTGCGTTTCCATAACCCTAGCCTGAACGCTACTAGTGTGTGTACGTAATAACCAGTCTGGATTTTGTTGAATATAAAACGTGTCCTGCATATCTCTTGCAGGGTGATCTTCTGGTAAATTCATGGCGCCAAAATTGTGCCAATCATCTTCTATTTCTGGACCTTCAGCAACCGCAAAACCAAGTCTTCGAAATATAGAAACCATTTGTCCGCGCACAATGCTTAAAGGATGGCGGGTACCTACTTCGGTAGGATCTGCAGGTAATGACCAATCAATACCTGAACTTGCCGCAGCACTCACCGGAGCCGCAGCACCCTGTAATGCTTCATAACGAGCTTCTGCAAAAGCTTTGAATTCATTTAAAACCTGGCCAAATTCTTTGCGCTGATCGGGGGGTACGTTTTTCATTTCACCCAGCACCGACTTCACTAACCCTTTGGTTCCCAGGTACTTAATACGAAAAGCCTCAACCGCATCGGGGGTTGTAGCTTCAAAAGCAGCCATTTCAGACTTGTAGGCCTCAATTTGTTGCAGAATCTGTTCCATTTCCCAAAGATAAACAGCCTTCGCCACTGATTAAAAAATGATTTAAAGCCACTATTTCATACATTTGCCCTACCCTACGTAATAATTACACAACCATTACAGGTTTAGTAGGGACTACAATTTTTTACATTACACCAAGATTTACATGGACTACAATACTGGAAGAAACTATTTAGGAATGAAAGAATATGGCCGTCACGTTCAAAGGATGGTTGAATATTTACTTACGATTGAAGACAGAGCAAAACGCCAGCAACAAGCACAAGGCGTTATTGAACTAATGGGATTTTTAAATCCTCATTTAAAAAATGTCGAAGATTTCAAACATAAATTATGGGATCACTTATTTTTTATTAGTGATTTTAAATTAGACGTTGATAGTCCTTATCCGATTCCACAAAAAGAAACGTACAAATTAAAACCAGATCCACTTCCGTATCCAAAGCGTCATCCAAAATATGCGCACTTAGGAAAAAATTTAGAAGTGGTGATCAATAAAGCACTCGCACAAGAGGACCCAGAAAAAAAGGCTGGCTTCGCACATCATATTGCTTATTACATGAAGCTTGCTTACAGCAACTGGCACAAAGAACTTGTGCATGATGATGCGATTAGAAGTGAACTCGATACCATCACAGGTGGTCAATTAGAATTTAGCAACACGCCATATATTAAACACCGCAATCAAAATTTTGAAAGAGATGATTACGGAAGCGGCGGCCGCAATAATGGTGGTCGTTGGCAGCAAAATTTTGGAGGCAGAAATAACCGCAACAACAATAACAACAGGGGTCGCAGCGGAGGCGGCGGCAATAGACCTGGCGGTGGTGGACAAGGTAATGGGCAAGGTAGTCGCGACAACCGCAGCGGTGGTGGCTTTAAAAAACGCTACTAATTTTATTTCCAATTACATACTGTAAAAACAATTTTACTGTAGTTTTCTTTTTCATAAAGAACGCCAATTCGTTTTGCATCTAATGCAACAAGGTCTGAATAAGCAGCGTAATCTCCTTTGTAATTTTCTGGCGCTTTTGCAATTACAATGGCTTTATGTTTTGTAGTGTTGCTCGTCCAAGTTTTTCCTTCGTCATAACTAATGCGAAGCGTGAGGTTGTCTCTTTTTTTTGCATCGGCGGCATTTGAAAATGCGAGAATGGTTTTCCCTTTTTTATGGCCAACTTCGAGTATCGATCCTTCACATACTGGATCTACTAAACTAGAATCAAAATAATTTTCTTGCCAACTTACCCCACCATCATTACTATAAGAAACATGTCTGAGTTTAATATTACCCGCTTGATTGCGTACATTTAAAATGAGCCTCCCATTCGTTAAAGTAGCAGCAGTTGCTTCATTACTGCCAGGTAATGAAACTATGTTTGCAAGTGAAAAAGTTTGGCCGTGATCGTCAGTATAAAAACCATGCGCATTGTAGTCTTCAAAGTTTTTTTGTGGAATACCTGAAGAGTGATTAGCCGCTACATAAATGCGACCCTTATAAGTACCAGCAGTAAACTGTGTAGCATGGCCAGGTGTGTTGGCATAACTGCGCCAATCTTCGGTAAAGCGGTAGGCGGCATTGATAGCCGGCTGATTTGGACGGTGCACCTGCGCTGTAATATTTGTAGGTGTTGACCAAGTATCACCACCATCTTCTGATGTTACATACCAAACTTCACGAATACCCTTTCCCATCCGCATCGAATATTCATCATTATTGCCTTTATTGTAAAACAAAAAAACTCTACCCTTAGGGTAACGTGGGTCCGTAACGTCTACTACGGGTGCTGGATTACCTGCTTGTAATTTATCATAATCAATAACGGTTGAAAGCGCAGACCAGGTAACGCCTCCATCGGTACTTTTTTTAAGCACAATATTGATGTCGCCAAAATCACCACCACCGTTTACACGCCCTTCACAAAATGCCAACAAATTTTTATTTGGAAGCTTTACAATAGCTGGAATACGGTAAATTTTATGCCCTTCTGTACCAGACTCAAACACTGTGGTACCAGTAGTTTGCGCCATTACAAGCTGAACAGAAGTAAATAAAACAAAAAGTAGAGTAGCGCGCTTACAAAACATAACTATCATTTATGGTGTTATAAATATAAGATAACGCACTTACATTTACAGCATGGAAAAAATCAATTATTTATCAGAAATGATCTTGTCTAGAAGATCTTCTAAACCAGCATCATTTAATGGCAAAAAAATAGAAGACAAAATCATAACGAACTTATTAAACCTAGCACACTGGGCGCCTACACATGGACGAACAGAACCTTGGCGATTTAAAGTATATGCAGGTAATGGCGTTGCAACATTTTGTGAAGCCCACGCGGCGCTCTACAAAACAAACACAGATCCCGAACTGTTTACCACTGCTAAATTCGAAAACCTACAACAATTGGGGAGCCAAACTTCCCATATTATAGGCGTGTATATGCAAAGGCAGGTCCCTGCAAAAATACCATTGGTTGAAGAAATCGCGGCTACCGCCGCGGCCATGCAAAACATATTACTTGGCGCCGAAGCACTTGGTATCAGTGCACTTTGGAGCACGGGCGGTATGACGCATCATCCAGCACTCAAAAGTTTTTGGGGCCTCGCAGAAGAAGATGTAGTGATGGGGTTATTATATCTAGGCTACTCGGATGCACCAAAAGCGGAAGGCAAGAGAAATGGGACGGCTGCAGAAAAGACTACATGGATAATTTAGCAGGGATCAGATAGCATTATTACTAAAAAGCGTTTCTTTGTAATCATGGAAAAAGGTTTGCAAAAATTAATTATCCTTACCGCGCCTTCCGGCGCGGGTAAGACATCGATTACAAGGTATTTACTTGATAAATATCCTGCACTTTCTTTTTCTATATCGGCGGCTACCAGAGCGCCACGCGGGAGGGAAGTTGATGGTGTAGATTATCATTTTATGAGCGTTGATGCATTCAAACAAAAAATTGATGAAGACGCATTTATAGAATGGGAAATGGTGTATGAAGGAAGTTATTATGGTACTTTAAAATCGGAGCTTGACCGCATTTGGAGTTTAGGAAAAATTCCGATGCTTGATATTGACGTTCAGGGCGCAGTGCATGTGCAGCAAGAGTTTGCGCATAATAGTTTATCGCTTTTTATTTTACCACCAAGCATCGAAGCCCTTCAAAAAAGATTATCTTTAAGAGGCACAGAAACGCCAGAAAGTTTAGCCACTAGACTTAACAAAGCGAGTTACGAAATTTCATTTAGCCATCAGTTTAACCACTGTGTTGTTAATGATGATTTAGCAACAGCTTGTGCAGAAACAGAAAAATTAATTACCCAGTTTTTAGGCTGGAAATAAAATAGAAAATATGTCATTCAAAAACAGAACGGTACTCATTACTGGTGCCACCAGAGGGATTGGAAAAGCCATTGCCATTAAACTTGCAAAAGAAGGCGCAAATATTATTATTGCTGCAAAAAGTGTTACCGAAGATCCACGTCTTGGTGGTACTATTTATACTGCTGCTGCCGAAGTAGAAGCTGCTGGTGGTAAGTGTTTGGCGGTGCAAGTAGACATTAGATTTGAAGAACAAATAGAGGCCGCGATTGCAAAAGCGGCTGAAACATTTGGCGGCATCGATGTAGTGATTAACAACGCTTCTGCCATTCAATTAACAGGAACTGAACAAACAGAAAGCAAGAAGTTTGATCTCATACACAGCATTAATGTGCGTGGTACTTTTTTAGTAGTAAAACATGCGTTGCCTTATTTAAAAAAAGGAAACAACCCACATATACTTACCCTTTCTCCACCCATTAACTTGAATCCAAAGTGGTTAAGTCCGCACGTAGCCTATACCATTAGCAAGTATAACATGAGTATGCTAGCATTAGGTTGGGCGCAGGAATTTAAAGCTGATGGTATTGCCTCCAATGCTATCTGGCCTAAAACAACCATTGATACTGCTGCCGTTCGCAATTTATTAGGCGGTCAGGCGCTTGCCAACATGAGTCGTACCACAGATATAATGGCCGACGCGGCGTATTATATTTTAAGACAAAAAGCAAGTGATTGCACAGGCAATACTTTTACCGACGAAGAAGTGCTTGCCAAAGAAGGCATCACAAATTTAGACCACTACGCCGTAGTGCCTGGAGGGCAATTATTCAATGACCTCTTTGTATAAAGCTTAGTTGTTTTTAGTTGGCTGGATTTTCTGGGCGCATTTGAGGGAACAACAATACATCCTGAATAGAAGGCTGGTTGGTCATCATCATACACAAACGGTCTATCCCAATACCAATACCTGCAGTAGGTGGCATGCCATACTCTAGTGCACGTAAAAAGTCGTGGTCTATAAACATCGCTTCATCATCACCACGCTCCATTAGTTTCATTTGTTCTTCAAAACGTTCGCGCTGATCGATAGGGTCATTTAATTCAGAATATGCATTGGCAATTTCCTTACCATTCACCATCAGCTCAAAACGCTCAACTAGTCCGGGCTTAGAGCGGTGCTTCTTGGTTAAAGGACTCATTTCTACCGGATAGTCAATAATAAATGTAGGTTGAATAAATGTATGCTCCGATGTCGCACCAAAAAGCTCGTCAATGAGCTTTCCCTTTCCAATATTGGTAGGTACATCAATATGTAATTGTTTGCACACGCCTCTTAATCCTTCTTCGTCTAGACCGCTTACATCGATACCTGTATTTTCTTTAATGGCATCATGGATACTAATGCGCTTAAAGGGTGCTTTAAAGTCAATAGTTTTGTCGCCTACTGTAACAACAGTGGTGCCATGTAAGGCCAAGGCAATTTTTTCAAATAATTGCTCGGTGGTTTCCATCATCCAGAAATAATCTTTGTAGGCGGTGTACCATTCTAGAACGGTAAATTCTGGATTATGGGTTCTATCCATCCCCTCATTTCTAAAATTTCTACTAAACTCATATACCCAATCAAATCCACCAACAATCAATCTTTTTAAATACAACTCATTGGCAATACGCAAATAAAAAGGAACGTCTAGTGCATTGTGGTGTGTTGCAAATGGACGCGCTGCCGCACCACCCGGAATGGCCTGTAACACAGGCGTATCAACCTCTAACGCACCTTGTGCATTTAAAAATTCACGAATGGTATTGATTAGTTTTGTTCTTTTTACAAACGTATCTTTCACATCCGGATTGATAATTAAATCGGCGTAACGTTGACGGTATCTAAACTCTGGATCTGTTACTGCATCAAATACATTACCCTCATCATCACGTTTAACAACTGGTAATGGTTTTAATGATTTTGTAAGTAGGGTTAAGCTATCTGCGTGTATAGAGGTCTCTCCAGTTTTGGTAATAAAGGCATAACCCGTAACACCAATAATATCGCCTAAATCTAAACCATGCTTTACAACATTGTCCCAAAAACTAAAGTCTTCACCAGGGCAAATATTGTCTCTTTTTACATAGAGTTGAATTATGCCTTTGGTATCCTGAATTTTTATAAAAAATACTTTACCCTTATCATTGATACTCATGATACGTCCAGCCACACAAACAGCCGCATAATTAGCTGCCGTTTCTTCGGTAAATCCTTCTTTGATATCTGTAGAGTAATGCGTTACTGGATATAGCGCCGCAGGAAATGGATCCACTCCTGCGCTTTGCATCGCTTGTAATTTTTCTCTACGAATGATTTCTTGTTCACTTAAATGTGGCTGACTCATATTTTATAAGAATTTAATGGCGCAGCAGATTCCTTGCTATCAAATCTATTCATGCGCGCTGCGAAATTAAGACATGCGGCTCGTTTCCCAAAAAGAACTAAAGTGCAGCTTTATTATAGTATCTGATACATGATTTCTTTCTGACCCATTTCAATCTTATCGCCAGGCTGCATGCCCGCAATAGAAAGCTTTCCAATGCTGTAGCGTATTAGCCTTAGGGTAGGAAAGCCAACGGCAGCAGTCATTTTACGTACTTGTCTGTTTTTACCTTCCGTTAAAGACAAATGAATCCATGGCGCCGGAATTTCTTTTCTAAATCTGATAGGTGGATTTCTGGGAGGTACCACCGGATCAATTTCAAAAATGGCAGCTCTTGCAGGTTTCGTTAAATAGGGTTTTCCATCTACCTGAATGGTAACACCCGCTTCTAACTTTTGAACCGCTTCTTTGGTAATAGCACCATCTACTTGCGCATAATAGGTACGCTGATGCGCAAAATTAGGATGCAATAATTTATGATTTAAAGAAGTATCGTTTGTTAAAATAAGTAAGCCTTCACTATCTGCATCAAGCCTACCAACAGGGTATACATCCTTTGGTACGTCAAAGTAATTAGCCAGCGTTTCTTTGTTTTCGATGGGCGAAAACTGAGAAGCTACGAGGTAGGGTTTGTAGATAATAAAGTACTGATTCATGTAGAAAACAAAAGTCTCGCAGAAGCGAGACTTTATATATGGATGGGTTAGTAAGTACAGGGAAATAAATTTCCCTACCACAATATTAAAAATACTTTTAGATGATTCAATAATATTTGTAAACAATTTTATTAACATTTTAGAATCAAATGGGTATACCGCATCAAATAACTGCGCGTAAAATGGAGTTGCACACTTAATGCTTATGCGCATGGAGTATTACCTTTACATCAATCAAACGGTTTAGTATGAAGTTTCCAAGTCCTGTTTTAGTGAGTCGTATAGCAGAATTAATTGGCGCTAGCATTATTGGTGACGCAGATGCAAACGTATATGGTATCAATGAAATTCATGTAGTAGAACCAGGAGATTTGGTTTTTGTAGACCACCCAAAATATTATGATACCTGCCTTAATAGCGCAGCTAGTTTTATCATCATCAATACATCAGAAGTTACCGTACCGGAAGGAAAAACAATACTCGTTACCAAGGATCCATTTGAATCTTATCTAACCATTGTGAACCATTTTAATCCGGTACTAAAAGCGACAGAACCTATAGCAGCAAGCGCTTTCATAGGAGAAGGCACTTATATTATGCCACAGGTTTTTATTGGTAACCAAGTTCGCATTGGAAAAAATTGCAGAATATATCCGGGTGTTTGCATATTAGACAACACCGTTATCGGAGACAATGTTATTGTACAAGCAGGCACCATTATTGGTAGCGATGCATTCTATTATAACACCAAAAAAAATAGAGACCAGTGGTTTAAAAAAATGGAAAGTTGTGGATCTGTAGTACTTGAAGATGGGGTAGAAATTGGTGCCAACTGTACCATTGATAGAGGCGTTACTGCCATCACAAAAATTGGAGCAGGCACAAAAATTGATAACCAGGTACATATTGGACACGATACCATTATTGGAAAAAACTGTTTATTAGCTGCGCAGGTAGGAATTGCAGGTGGTACTATTTTAGAAGACGGCGTTACCCTGTGGGGACAGGTTGGTGTTAATAAAACAATACGAATTGGAGCCGGCGCTGTGGTTTTAGGTCAGGCTGGTGTTACCAATAATTTAGAAGGCGGCAAAACCTATATGGGCTTTCCTGCCACAGAAGCATCAGCAAAAAGACGCGAACTGGTGTGGATCAAAAGAATCCCTGAACTCTGGAAAAAAGTAATGGATTAGTGCTAGCTAACTATCCCTTTAAATTATATTTTACCCTTAACTCTTCTGCCACTCTATTGATGGTTTGTTCCAGTGGTGTATACGAAAAATTTGGTAAAGCTTTTAGTAGTTTACTATTGTCAAAATAAACAGCAGCCTGAGCCGTTAACGTAGTTTCTTTGGTTAATAGTGGTGAACTACCTGTAAAAAAAGTTTTTACCGCTTCGATCCTCCACACAATGGCAGCTAATAGTGGCGTTACTTTTTTAGATGGCCTAGGTACTTTAAAAGCATCGGCAATTAAATTAAATATGGTGCGGTAGGGTGCATTATGGCCACTAATTATAAAACGCTGTGCCTTAATATCACTATTCATAAGTAGGGTCATGGCATTTGAAACGTCTTTTACGTCCACAAATCCACTCACACCTGTTGTATACCATGGAAAACGGTTATACGCCGACTTAAATATACTGGTAGACCCAGTGTGCCAGCTGCCGCTTCCCAAAATGATAACCGGATTTACGATCACTGCGTCTAAGCCTTCACCAATCCCCCTCCACACTTCCATCTCGGCTAAATATTTTGTTTTTCCGTATTCACTATTGCTCGTTTCTGCAGACCAGTTCATGGTTTCATTGATAGGACCGTCTTCTCTTATTCTACCCAGTGCCGCTACCGAACTTACAAATAACAATTTTTTTATGCCGGCATCAATACAAGCATTGACAACATTTGCAGTGCCATCAATATTGGTGGCGTGCATCTTCTGTTTTAGCTTCGGATGAAAGGACACAATAGCCGCGCAGTGGTATACCTGTTCTACACCTTTCATGGCCTCTTCCAATACCACAACATCTAGAACATCTCCTTCGATCCACTCTACTTTTTCTGCAAACTTTATAGCTGGAATTTGCTTTCGGTATAGTGCACGAATTTGAAGTGGCGTAGCGCCTGTATGTTTTTCAAACAATGTTTCTATCAATGAAGATCCGAGTAAACCGCTAGCGCCTGTAATAAATATCATAAGAAAATTTAAGTTGTAGCATTACAATAATTACAAATACCACTTACCACCATATCAATTTGTGAAGCAGCAAAACCAACCGGCATATGAACAGCAGGAACTACTACATGCTCTAAACAAAAAGTTTTATTGCAATTGTCACAAATAAAATGAACATGATTGTCGTGGTGATGTCCAGCACTGCAACTGTCTTTGCAAAGTGCATATAAAACAGCATTGTCTGGTGTGGGTATAGTATGGATAATCCCTTTGTCTACAAAGGTTTGAAGGGTTCTATAAATCGTAACGCGGTCAAAATCTTCACCTACATGATCTTCAATATCTGCGTGTGCGAGTGCCGAATTTTCCTGAAAAAAACTTTCTAGGATTTTTTTTCTGCTATCCGTAATACTTAAATTACTTCTTTTTAATAGATCAATAATTTTTTGTTCCACCTAGTATTTATTGCGGGTTGTTGGTAAATATTCCATTGGCAAATGTACCCGAAACACTTTCTGCCAATAATTTTTTTATGTCTATTTGCAGTTGTTGTAAATCCGTTTGTTTGAGTGCATCATATACTTGTCCGCGAACTTTTCCATTACGGTCTACGAGTGCAAAAAACTGTGTATGAATAAATTGATCCTCAATTTTTTCTACATTATTTTTTGGATCATCTAATAAATATGAGCTACGCGCCATTTGGTATAAACTATCTTTTCTGCCAGTAAGTAACACCCATTTTTTAGTGTCAATTTGTAAAGAGTCGGCATATTTTTTTAGCCGTGCTACCGAATCAGTTTCTGGGTTACAGGTATGCGCCACAATTAAAAAATCAGGATTTGATTTGTTGGCTTCATAAATAGTGCGCATACTCTCGTGCATACGCGGGCAAATCCCTTTACATGTTGTAAAAAAATACTGCACCACGGTTACCTTTCCTTTTAAATCTTCGTTGGTAAAAGATTTACCATTTTGATTGGTAAACATAAAAGGCTTGACATAGCCAAGGGTGGTTAGTTTAGGCCTCCAGTTATCGGTGCCACGAAACAAGAAGTAATAGAACCCTGCTAAAAGAAGGGTAAAAAACACCAGGTAAATTGCTAGTTTCTTGCTCATATATTTCGAATTGGCTTCAAAGTTACGGTTATTGGTGCTCCACAAGGGCATTTTAACATTTTGCAACATAGTTGCAATAGTGTACCTTTACAATCATGAAATTCAAAATCAATTGGGACGCTTTTGGTATTACTGCATCGGTTGCATGCGCCATTCATTGCGCGGTGCTCCCACTTATTTTGAGCAGTTTGCCTCTTTTTGGGGTCAATATTATCGAAAATCAAGGCTTTGAATTTATCATGATTGCCCTAGCGTTTGTTGTAGGTGTATACTCTTTGTACCATGGTCGTAAAAAACACCACCACAGTTATTATCCAATGCTGTTATTTGCGGCGGGCATCAGTTTACTTTTTATAAAATCGATGCTACACTCGCATAGCCTTATGCTGCTACTTCCAGCAGTAACATTGGTAGTAATAGCCCATTATTTAAATTATAAATTGTGTAGGGTACATAACCACGCACACGCCGACGATTGCAATCATTAATTGGATACAGAATAACTAACGCTTCCGTCTTTCTCGTCTTTTAATTGAATACCTAGTGCCATTAGTTGGTTTCGGATTTTATCAGAAGTAACAAAATCTTTACTTGCCTTGGCCTGACTGCGCACTTCTATAAGTAATTGTAATACGCCATCAAGAACCGCAGTATTTGCGGCAGAAGGCGCAACAAGTCCAAAAATATCTTCGAGATAAATTTTTAAAGAACGTTGTAGGTGTAGTAAAGTGCTATTAGATAACGCTGTCAGTGCTGTGTGTTTATCTTTAATACCATTTATGATTGGCACTAGTTCAAACATATTTGCTAAAACTTTAGGCGTACTAAAATCATCACTCATAAATATGGCAAAATCATCAACAAGTGCATTTACTTTTTTATCCAATTCAATATCACTAGGTGTAGATGCTACATCCGAAACCTGCAGTTTAGATAACCACTCATAGGCTTCCCACAAACGCTTAGCCGCTTTATCGGCAGCAATAAGCGCCTCATTGCTAAAATCAAGTGTGCCTCTGTAATGACTTTGTAAAATAAAAAAGCGCACGGTATTAGGTGCGTATGCTTGCTCTAATATTGGATGTGTGCCCGCAAAAAGTTCGGAGAGTTTAATAACGTTGTTATAACTCTTCCCCATCTTTTTTCCGTTGATGGTAATCATATTATTGTGCAACCAATAATTGGCAGGTGCCACATGATTACATACAGTGCTCTGTGCGATTTCACATTCGTGGTGCGGGAATTGTAAATCCATTCCGCCACCATGTATATCAAATTTTTTACCTAAATATTTTGAACTCATGGCAGAACACTCAATATGCCAACCCGGGAAACCTTCTCCCCATGGGCTTTGCCAGCGCATGATATGTTCTGGAGGTGCTTTTTTCCATAATGCAAAATCAGACTTGTTTTGCTTTTCATCTTGGTTGTCAAGCTCTCTTGTTGTATCTAGTTGATCTTCTAAATTACGTCCACTTAATATGCCATATGGTTGACCTTTTTTAGAAAAGTCAGTGTTGTATTTTTCGACATTAAAATACACAGAACCATTAGCTTCATAAGCATAACCATCTGCAATAATTTGTTTGATCATTTCTATTTGCTCCACAATATGACCCGTTGCAGTAGGCTCAATACTTGGTGGCAAATTATTAAACTGCTGCATAGCCCAATGAAACATGTTGGTGTATTTCTGCACCAGCTCCATCGGTTCTAATTTTTCGAGAACTGCTTTAGTTGCAATTTTATCTTCTGCTTCTCTACCTTCTTCTTCAAAGTGTCCAGCGTCGGTAATGTTACGAACGTACCGAACCTTGTATCCAAGGTGTTGTAAGTAACGAAATACCACATCAAAAGTAATAAAGGGCCTAGCATGACCTAAATGGCTTTCGCCAGAAACAGTTGGACCACACACATACATGCCCACATAAGGCGCATTGATGGGCGTAAATACTTCTTTTTGACGCGTTAACGAGTTGTATACTTTTAAAGGTGCCATGAGGTCACGAAGGTATTTTATTTTTTTAATTGTACGTCAGAAACCAGCATCACATGGTCACTAAGTCCTTCATCGATCATATCAAATGTAATGATGTCAAACTGGGGGCTTGCTAAAATATAGTCGATACGAAGTGTTGGAGCAAGGGTTGTAAAACTACTGCCAATACCAAACCCTTTTTGCAAAAATGCATCCTTCCAATTGTTTCGGATGGTAAAATAGGTATAGGAATTAGGAACATCATTAAAATCGCCACAAATGATGGAAGGATGCGGCGAGGATTCTAGGGATTTTTTTACAAGCTCAGATTGAGGACCCCTTCTTTTAAACGCCTGACCCATTTTATTAAATAGGTTCATAGAAGCGTCTATTGTTTTAGCGTCCTGCTCTTTGATTTTTTCTATATCAGAATAATCGTTTTGCTTGAATTTAAATGACTGAAGGTGGGTATTAAATATTCGAATAGTATCCTCACCTTTTAAAATATCAATATAAATTAAACTCTCTGCTACTGGAAATTTAATTTTTCCAGAATCAATGATTTGATATTTAGAAAAGATGATACAGCCCGATTGATACGCCCCATCATTTCTTGTATAGTCTCTAGAAAAATAAAAATATTTATACCGCTTTTTAAAAAGTGCAATATTATTGGTTTGTGCGCCGCCCAATTCGGAACTATTAAATTCTTGCAAGCAAACAACATCAGGTTCTAGTTGCAAAATACTAGCAGCAATATCTTTTCGTATTTGCTTTTTAACTAGTGGCTTTTTAGATAATCCGTTAAAACTTTGAATATTCCAATCGATAATTCGGATATGATTTTCTCTTTTTCGGTCGGACAACATAGGCCCTGGTTTTACGGCTGCAATAACACCAATTTGTTGCCATCCGATACAAAGCACTACGATAGAAATGAGTGATAGCTTGGGTTTAGCAATGAGCCAAAAAATAGCAAAGAAAAATAAAATGACAATTGCATAGGGTACTACCAATCCTGTAAATCCTAAAATCCACCAAGTACTAGTAGGTGCAAAGGGCGTTAAACAGGCTAACAAAAAGATAACGGCAACTAGCAAGTTGATACATAAAAAAACTGTTTTGGTTGCCCGCCTAATAAAACTTCCCGCCATGCATTAAAAATAAGAATTAATGACGGGAACAAAAAATTATTCCTGACTCGCAGATTTCAAAAATGCTTTTTCGCTTTCAGTTAAATTGTCATACCCTACAATATTCATTTTATCTAGAATTGCATTTAACTTATTTTCTGTCGAATCAAAACCTCTTGTATCAGCTTTTACAATACGTGTACTTTTTGGAGCCAATAAATTATTACCCCAGTGGTAAAATCGAATCATCCATTCGCCTGTATTGGTGCCATTTTGTAAAAGCTTCACGTAACCAAAACCTACCAGCGCAGCGATGATATGTGAAATAAGTGTAGCAGGAACTAAAGCCGATGTTGAAAAATCCAATACTAGAAATACAAGGGTCAATACCCAAAGAGGAATGCCACCGTTAACGAGTGGAAACAGCTTGTACTTTGGGGCCAATACCGTGGTTGCGGCAGCTATTCCCACTACGCTAGCACCAGCGCCCATAATGGGTTGTACCCCATTTGCGAGCACAGGAAACAGCGCATTGAAAGTTAAATAACTTATTGCACCGGTAGTACCCGCATAGATATAAACAGGTATAACATGTTTATTACCAGATAAGTCCTGAAAAATATAGCCAAAACTCCAAAGCCATAACATACTACTCAAGAGCTGCCAAAAATGATACTGGCTAAAAAAGTGAATCAAAAAAGTCCATGGCTTATACATAACAGCTGCAAAACTGCCAGGCATTCTGAAAAAGTCCACAATTTGACGCTCAAAAAGCTCCAGCGGCGTATCCGTTAAATAATATACTGTCTCTAAAAAACTGATGAGTACAAAAATGATCATGTTTACTGCAAATAAAAAAACAAGCGCATTGCTGTCTTCTCCGAGCAGCATTTTTCTATTTGACATAAAACGTTGTTGTGGCATGGAATGGCTTTATACTAGTAAAACGTTTTTTTGTTTGTTTTGTTCCAAGTAATGACAATTATAAGTCCTACTAGTGCACCACCCACGTGTGCCCATCTTGCAACATTGTCGCCAGCTGCATTTTGCACCGCACTAAAAACTTCGAAGCCGAAATAAATTAGACCTACCCACTTTGCTTTAACGGGTACAAAAAAGTATAAATAGATATAAGTATTAGGAAAGAGGTACACAAAGGCCGCCAATATGCCAAACACAGCGCCACTTGCGCCAAGCGTTGCGGTATTAATAATTTGATTGTATTTGAAGGCTACTGCTTCATTGATTAGCCCTAGTTTTTCTCTGGTTTGAAATTCTTCAATGAGTGGCGTTAATTCATAATTTAAAAATAACAAATGAATCAGCGCTGCGCCTAATCCACAAACCAAATAGAAAGTGATAAAACGAGCAGAACCCCATAAGTTTTCTAACACCGATCCAAACATCCAAAGCGCAAACATATTACCTAAAATATGATAGAAGTCGCCGTGCATGAATAAGTGTGTTACCAGCTGCCATGGCTTAAACAATTCACTTTGCCATGCATGTAGTGCAAACAAATCTTCGAGACTAAAAATTGCAGTTGGTGATTCTGGGAATGTGATTTGCGCCAAATAAAATAACCCGTTAATGATTAAAAGATTTTTAATGATAACAGGCAAAATTTCAAATCGGCCGGGTCTAAACTCTGTCATACTATTTTTTTAATTTTAACTGCACTACATTTTCGATATGAAGTGTGTGCGGAAACATATCTACAGGTTGTATTTTAGTAACTTCATATTTTTCATCAAGAAGGGCTAAATCTCTAGCTTGTGTAGCAGGGTTACAACTCACGTATACAATGGTAGGTGCCGCTATTTCCAATAATTTTTTTACGAGCTTATCGTGCATGCCCGCTCTTGGTGGATCTGTAATAACCACGTCAGGCTTGCCATGCGTGACAAAAAAAGCATCATCTACAATATCAATAACGTCACCTGCAAAAAATGCAGTGTGGTTTAAATTGTTGAGTGCTGCATTTATTTTTGCGTCTTCGATGGCGTCCGCTACTACTTCAACGCCCACCACTTTTTTAGCACCTTCGCTTAAAAAAATACCAATACTTCCGGTGCCACAATACAAATCATACACCACTTGCGATCCGTCAAGTTCTGCAAATTCGCGCGTTACTTGATAGAGTTTTTCGGCCTGCTTGGTATTGGTTTGAAAAAATGATTTAGGACTTATTTTAAACGAAAATTTTTCCAGTTTTTCGGTGATACTACCATTTCCAAAATAGGTTATTGGATCTAGGTCGTACAAACTATCATTTCGTTTTGTATTGATGGTATACAGTAATGTTGTAATTGCTGGAAACGTTGCTAAGAGTTGATCTAGTAATGCAAGGCGGTGTGGCTCATCTTCGTAACCAAACACAACATTGATCATGAGTTCACCAGTGGTAGTGTTACGCACAAACATATTTCGCAACCAGCCTGTATGCTGTTTAACATCATAATAGGGAAGGTCATGATCGAGTGCATACTGCGCTACCATTTTCCGAATGAGGTTGGTAGGCTCTTCTTGTAAATGACAAGTGTCTATTTCAACTACTTTATCAAAAAATCCACGCACATGAAACCCTGCAGCTCCGGGTTGATTGGAAAAATCGGCACCAGCTGCCTTCATTTCCCTAAAAAGTTCCGAAGGAATATATTTTTTAGTAGCAAACGTGTATTCCATTTTATTGCGGTACAACTCCGTTTGACTAGCGCCAATAATGGAGTTAATAGCCGGCAAGTTAATGCGTCCAATTCTTGTTAAATTATCCTTTACTTGTTGTTGTTTATACACGAGCTGTTTAGCATAAGGGAGCATTTGCCATTGACATCCGCCACAAATACCAAAATGCGCACAAAAGGGTTGCACCCGGTCTTCAGAATAAGATGTAAAGGACACCACAAAGCCTTCTGCCCAATCGGCTTTATTTTTTTTGAGTTGTACATCCACAACGTCGCCTGGTACAGCGCCTTCAATAAATACCACTTTGCCGTCTACGCGTGCTAATGCCTTGCCCTCGGCTGCATAGTCTTGCACCAATACCTGTTCTAAAATGGGCTGTTTTTTTTGTTTTCTCACTGCATGCAAATATAAGATGCTTTGAGAGGCTGCATGATCTAATTACCTAAATTTGCATAGAATTTAATAGTATGAAGAACTTTTTAGCAAAATCTTGTATCACCCTTTTAACACTGTTATGTTTGAATAGCGCTATAAGTGCACAAACAAAACCTGCTGGAAGGCGAATAAATATCAAATTAAAGCCACTCACAAATTGTAAAATTTATATAGGGAGTTATTATGGTAAAAGCTTAGTGCTCGTAGACTCTACCATGCTTGATGCGAATGGCCAAGGGGTTTTTAAAGGCGATACTAAATTAACCAGTGGCGTATATTTTGTGGTTACACCACAAATTACCAAGCAGTTTGAATTTTTAATGGACGATAACCAACATTTTAGTATCGAAGGCGATACCACTGTTAAAGAAAAAGCAACCATTACCGGTTCACAAGACAACGATTTATTTAAAGCCTACATAAGTTTTTCTTCTGAAAAAGGACAACAGCTACAAAACATCAGAAACGAATTTAATGCTGCTAAAACAAAGGCCGATTCTACACGCTTAGCAGATGAATATGGAAGGGTAGATAAATTAGTGGAAGGCTATCGAAACGATATCGTAAAAAAATATCCTGGATCATTATTAGCGATGCTATTTAGTGCCATGAAACGCCCTGTAGCGCCTGCTGTACCTGTGGTTAACGGAAAACCAGATTCTTTGGCGCCATACCGTTTTGTAAAAAATCATTTTTGGGATGATGTACTTTTTAATGATGACAGACTTTTACGAACACCGTTTTTTGAAGCAAAATTAGACGAGTATTTTAAGTACTATGTTTCTGCAGAACCAGACTCTATAATTGAAGAAGTAAAGTATATGTTGCTCATGGCAAAAACGGGAAAAGAAATATATCCATACCTACTTACCAAGTTTACCAATAAATATATGGCGCCCGAATTTATGGGTCAAGACAAAGTGTTTGTGTATTTATTTGAAAACTTTTATGCCAAAGGCGATACCGTTATTTTAAATCCTGCATCCCGTAAAACAGTCACTGAAAGGGCCTATAGCTTAATGGCCAACCAAATTGGCTTACCCGCGCCAGCACTAGATTTGGTGGATTCACTCGGTAAACCCGTTTCCCTCTATAATATCCCTTCTACTTATACCATGGTGGTATTTTACGATCCTAATTGTGGACATTGTAAAGAAGAACTTCCAAGACTGGATTCTTTTTACAGAGCCAAATGGAAAGCTGTTGGCATGACCATGCTGGGTGTAAACATTTACGACGCAGAACAAGCCGCCTGGAAAAAATTTGTGACAGAAAAAAACTTGAAAAATTGGATTCATGCCTACCAAACAAAATCTGCTAAAGAGGCAGATGAAAAAGCAGGCAGGGCCAATTACAGACAGCTTTACGATATCTATAAAACACCCACGGTTTACTTGTTAGACAAAGACAAACGCATCATTGCAAAGCAATTAACGGTCGAACAGTTTGACGATATTATTCAGGTCAAAAGTAAAAAAGCGCCTACCAAATAATTACACCAATTCTTTAACGGCGTTAAAGATTACTTTTGGTTTTCCAAGTGTGTAATAGTGTAATACAGGAACGCCAAATGCCTTGAGCTCCTTACTTTGTTGGATCAACCACTCAGTTCCAACTTGTTCGCAATCGGCATCTGTTTTACATTTATTAATCGCATTAGACAAGTCGGTAGGAATGTCTACATGGAATATTCGAGGTAAAACAGAGAGTTGTTTTTTATTGGTTATAGGCTTAAGGCCTGGTATGATAGGAACACTAATACCCATATCCCTACAGGCTTTCACGAAATCATAAAATTTTTGATTGTCAAAAAACATCTGTGTCATGATGTAGCTTGCGCCTTCATCCACTTTGTTTTTCAAATGCTTTAAATCAATTTCTAAATTGGGTGCTTCAAAATGTTTTTCTGGATATCCTGCAACACCCACACAAAATTTAGTTTGGCCACCGTTTTTAATATCCTCATCTAAATAAATGCCATTGTTCATGTTATTAACCTGCTTAATTAAATCAATGGCAAAATGATTGCCATCTTTTTCAGGCTCAAACGATGATTCATTTTTTGCAGCATCCCCTCTTAATACAAGTGCATTATCAATGCCTAAAAAGTCTAAATCAATTAAAGCGTCTTCTGTTTCTCTTTTGGTAAATCCACCACAAATAATGTGCGGAATCGCGTCCACTTGATAGTGGTTCATAATAGCAGCACAAATACCTACGGTACCTGGGCGCTTGCGCACTTCTACTTTTTCAAAAGTGCCATCAATTTTTTTCTTGAACATGGTTTCGCTACGGTGGTAGGTTACATTAATCCAAGATGGTTTAAACTCCATTAAAGGGTCTAAATGTTCGTATAAAGTATTGATAGTCTTACCCTTTAGCGGAGGTAATACTTCAAAAGATATAAGGGTGTCTTTTGCCTGCTGTAAATGATCGGTTACTTTCATGATTGCTGCTTTGTGGGGGGCAAATATTAAAATTGTTGCAATATACAGCCAAAATGGCTTTATAAAAAGGACTACGGACCTCAAAACCTGATACAGGAGAGGGTTAGAAGCCCTATTTTTGTACAAAGCAACTATTTTGAACGGAATTATACATACAACTGCGCTTCAAAAAAGTTACAAGGGTAGAACCGTTGTAAACAATGTAAGCGTTACTGTTAAACAAGGTGAAATTGTAGGTTTACTCGGGCCCAATGGTGCTGGTAAAACAACTACTTTTTACATGGTGGTAGGTCTTATTAAACCGGACGAAGGAACGGTGTATTTAAATGAAGAAGACATTACAAAGCTACCGATGTACAAAAGGGCCCAAATGGGTATTGGCTATTTGCCGCAAGAAGCGAGCGTTTTTAGAAGTTTAAGTGTAGAAGATAATATTTTGGCGGTACTTGAAATGACATCCCTTTCAAAAGAAGAGCGCTTATTAAAATTAGAATCTTTACTCGACGAATTTAATTTACAATTGGTTCGAAAAAATAATGGCGATAGTTTAAGCGGTGGAGAAAGAAGAAGAACTGAAATCGCAAGGGCACTCGCCGTAGATCCAAAATTTATTTTATTAGATGAACCATTTGCAGGTGTTGACCCTATTGCAGTAGAGGATATTCAAACCGTTGTGGCGAAATTGAAAACAAAAAATATTGGAATTTTAATTACTGACCACAATGTAAATGAAACTTTATCCATTTGTGATAGAGCCTATCTTTTAATTGAAGGAAAAATATTTAAACACGGAACTGCCGAAGAATTAGCAGACGATGAAGATGTTAGGCGTTTATATTTAGGGACCAATTTTACACTTCGAAGAAAAGATTGGATTATTGACATGGGAAAAGAAGCTAGTCTTTAATTCACATGAAATTTTTAAGTCCTGCCATATCACGACTTGCGCTATTAAGAATTGCACATATTGAAAGATGGGTTGCAAACCCTATTGCAACACAAAGAGAAGTGTTACAAGATTTAGTAACACATGGACAGTATACCGCCTTTGGTAGAAAATATGGTTTCAACGAAATATTTAATATTCGAAAGTTTAAAGAAGCTGTTCCAATTAGTGAATACGAAGACCTGAAACCCTTTATTGACAGGCTTTTTGAGGGAGAAGAACAAGTGCTGTGGAATACGCCAGTACAATGGTTTGCAAAAAGCAGCGGTACCACTTCAGACAAAAGTAAATTCATTCCCATCACCGAAGAAAGTTTAGAAGATTGTCATTACCAAGCAGCAAAAGATGTTCTAGCACTCTATTATAAATTTAATAATGATAGTGATTTGCTAACTGGTAAAGGACTTGTAATTGGTGGAAGTCATCAAATAAGTAAGATCAACGATGAAATTAGTGTAGGCGATTTAAGCGCCGTACTACTTCAAAATACGCCCATGTGGGCAAACTGGATTCGCACACCTGAATTATCCATTGCACTGATGGATGAATGGGAAACAAAAATTGAACAACTAGCACAATCTACCATTCTAGAAAATGTAACTTCTATTTCTGGCGTTCCTACATGGACGCTTTTACTCATCAAAAGAATTTTAGAAATTACAGGCAAGCAAACTTTAAAAGAAGTGTGGCCAAGTTTAGAATTATACATTCATGGTGGCGTTTCATTTACACCTTACAAAGAGCAGTTTCAAAAATTAATTGGGCCCGGTTGTACTTACTTAGAAATGTACAACGCATCCGAAGGATTTTTTGCAGCTCAAGACGACCCAAGCGCTGAAGGCATGCTTTTGTTTTTAGACCATGGTATTTTTTATGAGTTCATGCCTGCCGAAGAATATGGTAAAGAAAAGCCCCGCACGATTGGACTTGACAAAGTAAAACTTGACAAAAATTATGCACTAGTAATTAGCTCAAATGGTGGCCTATGGCGTTATTTAGTGGGTGACACGGTTAAGTTTACGAGCCTTTCGCCATATAGGATTGTGGTGACGGGTAGGCTCAAACAGTTTATCAATGCTTTTGGTGAAGAAGTGATGGTGGACAATACCGACAAAGCCATTGCGGCTGCAGCAGCGAGCACCGGACTGGTGGTAAAAGATTATACAGCGGCGCCCATTTATTTTGGCGACCAAAACCAAGGAGCGCACGAATGGCTAATTGAGTTTGAAAATACCCCGGAAAGCCTTACTGCATTTACTTTAGCGCTTGACCAGCACTTAAAATCCCTAAATAGCGACTACGAAGCCAAGCGCCACAAAGACATCGCTCTTGGGCTTCCAAAAATTACCGCCCTCCCGAATGGATTGTTTCATACCTGGCTTAAAAACAAAGGAAAATTGGGGGGACAGCATAAAGTGCCAAGACTCAGCAATGACCGCAGGTACATCGATGAATTATTGTTGCTTTTACAACAATATGCATAGCTAAAATTCGTTTTACATATCTATAAATACTGGATATGAATTTACTAGCAGGGAAAGTCTCTATCGTAACAGGTGCAGCTCGTGGAATTGGTGCTGCAATCGCATTAAAATTAGCAGAACAAGGAAGCCATATCGCATTTACCTATGTAAGTAGCGGTAGCGCCGAAAAAGCAAATGCGCTAGTAAGCCAAATTGAAGCACTAGGCGTTAAAGCAAAAGCATATCAAAGCAATGCGGGCGTTTTTGAGGAGTGTGAAGCCTTTGTAAACGATGTAGTAGCAAGTTTTGGAACCGTTGATATCTGCGTAAACAATGCAGGTATTTCAAAAGATAATTTACTGCTTCGTATGAATGCAGAACAGTGGGATGAAGTAATGGACACCAACTTAAAGAGTGTTTTTAACATGACCAAGCAGGTAATCAGACCCATGATGAAAGCAAAGTCTGGAAGTATTATTAATATGAGCTCTATCATTGGTATTAGAGGTAATGCGGGTCAAAGTAGTTATGCGGCTAGTAAAGCGGGTATCATTGGATTTACTAAATCTGTGGCACTTGAGCTTGGTAGCAGAAATATTAGATGCAATGCTATCGCCCCAGGTTTTGTTGAAACCGATATGACCCATTATTTAAAAGAAGGAGAAGCGGCTACTGCCTTTTTAAGCAAAATACCATTAGGCAGATTTGGAAAGGCTGAGGAAATTGCCAATACCACAGTTTTTCTAGCTAGTGATATGAGTTCTTATGTTACGGGTCAGGTAATTAGCGCCTGCGGAGGGTTGAACATTTAATAAAATATTGATTGTCATATCGTTGTAAAATAAAGCCTATAAACATGTTAAACTATTTAACACGCTAATTGTTATAATACCCGGGTGTTATATTTGCGCATCATCATGAAAAGAACTTTTATAAATATCGTTTTGCTGGGGGTACTCCTGATACAGGTGTTACCTGTTCGTGAAATAGGTGAAATCCTATTTGACAACCAGCTTAATGAAGAAATAAATTGTTCAGGTGCGAGTATTAAAGAATTGAGTAAATGCAACGATTCATTCGTTTATAATCAAGACGGTGAGGTTTATTATGAAGTTAAGTTACACAACAGTCTAACTAATGCTTACAGTGCTTTTCAAACCTGCTTACCTATACATCATATCAGTGATGTACCCGTCCCTCCTCCCAATAAATTATTTGCTTAAGCAAAAAGAAAATTTTCTATTTCAAATAAGTGAATTGGTTTTTAAAATGAAAAAAAATCTCAAAACTTTATTTGAAAAAGAACGCTGTTCAGCAATAGACCCTACATACTAATATGATGACTAATAAGAAAATTTTGCCAATAGAGGCTGCTAGAAAACTAATAGCCGTTTTACAGCTAGACAAAAAGGAAGTGTCAGCAATATACATTTATGCCATACTTGCAGGATTGGTGCAGCTCGTTACACCACTTGGTATTCAAAGTATAATTGGATTTGTGATGGCAGGGGCATTATCAACCTCTATTGTAGTGCTCATTGCTGTGGTGGTATTGGGCGTTTTTTTAAACGGACTTTTCCAAATTAGACAGCTACAAATAATTGAAAAAATAAAACAAAAGATTTATACCCGTGATGCTTTGAGTTTTGCGCATAAAATACCACATTTAAATTTAGAGAAACTAGATAACTATTATTTACCTGAACTAGTAAATAGATTTTTTGATACCATTAATCTTCAAAAAGGTATAGAGAAAATTTTATTAGAAATTCCGGCTGCATTCATTCAAATTTTGTTTGGTATTATTTTACTATCGCTCTATCATCCCATTTTTATAGCATTTGGTATTTTTTTGGTCTTAATACTATATCTTATTTTGGCAACAACCCTACCTAGTGGTTTTACAAAAAGCTTATTAGCCAGTGATTATAAATATAAGACAGCAGGCTGGCTTCAAGAATTAGCTAGGGTTGTTAAAACATTTAAATATGGTGAAAAAACCTCCCTACATATCGAAAAAACAGACGATTTAGTCAGCAACTATTTAGTAGCGAGAACAAGTTATTTCAAAATTCTGTTAACTCAATTTTGGAGTCTTGTGGTTTTCAAAATTATTATTACAGCTGCCATGCTTACTGTGGGTGTTTATTTACTACTCAATCAACAAATAAATATTGGTCAATTTATTGCGGCAGATATTGTAATTCTTGCAGTGATTAGCTCGGTAGAAAAATTAATACAAACATTAGATAAGGCCTATGATACCCTAACGGCCATCGAAAAATTGGACAAGGTAAAAAGTGCAGAATTAGAAAGTGCAGGGACCGAAAAAATTTCAACTATCAATGGAATTAAAATTGATTTTAAAAATGTTAGCTTCGGCTATCCAAATGGCAAAACTGTTTTAAATGAAATAAACCTTACTATTCAGGAAGGAGAAAAAGTATTAATTGTTGGTAATTCTGGTTCTGGAAAATCAACTTTATTGCGCTTATTAACTGGTACTTATACAAATTTCAGTGGCGCAATAAGAATCAATAATATAGCGCTTGGTAGCTATGCCATTGATTCATTAAGATCAAACACTGGAGTGTTAATCAGTCAACAAGATATTTTTCAGGGTACCATAAGAGATAATATTACCATGGGTGACAAAACAATCACCAATGAAGAGCTTTATCAACTTACAAAATCTACAGGTCTAGAATTGTTTATAGCTGATTTAGAAATTGGTTTTGATACAGAAATAGATCCGGCAGGTAAAAAGTTACCTGAAAAAATCAAACAAGGTGTACTGCTGGCTAGAGCATTGTTTTCTAGAAAAGCTTTGTTGCTTTTGGAAAATCCATTTGATGGCTTAGAAGCAAACACAATTAAGTCGGTAAAAGAAATGATGGCTTCATTAGAAAATGTAACGATGCTTGTTACAGCAGCCAATAATGAACATCAAGAAATTTTTGATAAAATTATTTACCTAGAAAATGGATCTGTGGTATCGTTTGAAAGCAAAAATATTTAAGAATGAAAGCGTACAACAATATATATCAAATTGATAAAGAGAATAGAATTACTAGGGTATTTGTTATTCTATTAATTGTCATGGTTGTTATTTTGTTTTTACCATGGACACAAAATATTAGGGCGAAAGGAAGTATCACAACACTACAGCAGGAACAGAGAAGACAAGAGGTTAATACCATTATTGCTGGTAAAGTAGTGAAGTGGTGGGTAAAAGAAGGAGATGCTATTAATGCCGGTGACACCATTATGCAACTTAGTGAGGTAAAAGTAGAATATTTGGATCCACAGTTGTTAGATAAAATGAGGGCTCAAATACAAGCCAAAGCTGCTGCCATTGAGGGCTATACCAAAAAGGGGGAAATGGCAGGAAAACAAGAGCGGGCACTCGCAGAACTTCAGCTCATTAAATTGGACCAACTTAAAATCAAACAACAGCAACTTCAGTTAAAACTAATTTCAGATAGTATGGAATTGGTTGCTCAAATCAATGAACTACAGGTTACCAAAAGACAAATTGATGCAGCTAAAAACATGTTAGATAGTGGCGTGATTTCACTGGTAGATTTTGAGAGAAGAAAAGTAAATTATCAAAATGCTTTTGCTAAAAAAACAGCGGCAGAAAATAAGTATGCACAATCGAAACAAGAAACCCTGGCTTTATTATTTGAACAAAGCAGTATTTTACAGGATTACAATGATAAAATTGCAAAAGTAAATGGCGATAAGTTTACAGCAAGTGCAGACCAAGCAGTGGGCATGGGTGATCTTGCAAAACTTGAAAATAACTATGCCAATTATGATGTGAGAAATAAACTATACTACATCATTGCACCACAAACCGGACAAATTACAAAAGCAAAAAAAGCAGGTATTGGGGAATACGTTAAAGAAGGTGAAATGATTGTAGAAATTGTCCCTAAAGATATCAAATACGCCGTAGAACTATTTGTAGAACCAATGGACTTACCCCTGATTAGCAAAGGACAAAAAGTACGGTTCATTTTTGATGGCTTCCCTGCTATCGTATTTAGCGGATGGCCCAATAGTTCTTATGGTACCTTTGGAGGTGTCATTACTGTAATTGAAAACGGTATCAGTGACAATGGAAAATTTAGAGTCTTAGTTTCCGAAGATGCTTCCGATAAACCATGGCCAAAACAATTAAAATTTGGTGGCGGTGCAAATGGTATCGCGCTCTTAAAAGATGTTAGCATAGGCTACGAACTTTGGAGAAATATCAATGGGTTCCCTCCAGAATATTATCAAGCAAAAGTTGAAACGACGAAAAAATGAGGTATCTAAAGCAAATATTACTGCTCCTATTGATATGCACAAAGGGATTTGGTCAAAGGCTTACCTATACTGAATTTATAGATCAGGTTAAAAAAAACCATCCCCTTAGCAAGCAGGCAAAGATTGTTGTTGACAAGGCAAGCGCAGATGCGATGATTGCTAGGTCAAACTTTGATCCCACAATTGGCTTTCAATCTGACATGAAAACTTTTGATGGTAAAAATTATTTCAATTACCAAAATACGGAATTAAAAATTCCTACATGGGCTGGAATAGACATCAGTACGGGGATTGAAAGTAATAGAGGACAATTTTTAAATAGTGAAGTATCGAAAGGACAAAGTAGCTACTTGGGCATAAGCGTGCCAGTCATTAAAAATTTAGTGATTGACAAAAGAAGAGCTGCTGTGTTACAGGCTAAAAACTTAATACTAGCCAGCGAGCAAGAAAGACAATCAATTGTCAACAACCTCTTATTGGATGCAAGTTTGCAATACTGGAAATGGGCTGCTCAATACCAGCTTCTTAAACTATACAACCAATACGTAGTCACTTCAAGTAATAGATTTCACATTACCAAAATTGCATTCAATAATGGTGAAAGGGCGGCACTTGACACACTAGAAGCACTTACACAATTACAGCAATTAAAAATTTTAGAAAACGACGCTGAATTACTTTTTACCAACGCTGGTATAGAACTATCCTATTTTTTATGGGACAATCAGGATAGTGCCCTACAATTAAGTCCTACTATGGTACCTGACACATTAGATAGTAAACAAATTTCTATCGAAAACAGTATTGCCGACTTAATTAGTTTGTCTATTCTACAAAACCCTGAAGTACGCGCCTACGAATATAAAATCAATAATTTACTCATTGATAAGAAACTTAAATTTCAGTCACTGCTTCCTATGTTAAATGTAAAAACCAACATTTTAAACCAAAACTACAACGTATTTAAAGATGCGAGTACACAGTTGTATCAGAACAATTACAAGTTTGGTGTAGATTTTAAAATGCCATTGTTTTTAAGAGAAGGACGCGGAGAATACAGAAAAGCAAAACTAAAAATAGAAGAAACGAACCTAGCTTTTGCTGCTAAAAAAATTGAGGTTCAAAACAAAGTAAAAACCTACAGCAACGAAAACTTTTTCCTAAAAAATCAATTGGAAACACTTTTCACCATCAACAACAATACAGGTGCACTTCTGAAGGGCGAACTTATAAAATTTTACAATGGAGACAGCAATTTATTTGTTGTTAATGCCCGCGAAAATAAGGTAATTGAAACTGCAGAGAAACTCATTTCCCTGCAGTTCAAAATTGTGAAATCTTATTACGGACTTAAATGGGCTAGTGGTACCATTAATCAATAAGCGAAGCGTGCGGCAATTGTAAAGCTTTACACTTTTCATTAAAGTTTTTAATATCAACTTCAATAAATTTATTGAATTGCGCTTTGTATATATTCCATTCATCGCGTAGTTCCTTAAACCTATTTACATGTCCTGATGTAACATGAGGAGTGTTGGTGTCCAATTCGCCTCTTAAAAAGATATAATTAGCACTTAGCTTGTTTACAAAATTGATTACATCATCGTTGGATTCAGATTTTGTTTGTATAAGCTTTTCTTCCCAGTCGTTTATTTTAGTATTTATAGAATCCGCAAGTACTACAATACTTTTATACAGATCCTTATTTTCAATACGGTCTATAATACCATTTAACTGATTTTGTACATCACGCATGCGCACTACTGCTACATGAATATCATTTACATCTGTGGCAATATTTTGTAATAGACTCGCCTGCTCCTCGTATTCTGCAGCAGTAGCCTTAATACGAGGATCTGCAAGCACTTGGAAGGTTTGTTCAAAAACCAGCGTATCTATATGTAGTGCTGCTTTATAAGTACCTGGAACCACCCTTGCACCATCATAGCTTCCTTCTATAAATACTCCAGGAATAGATGCGATAGATTCCCCGCGTAAATCCCAAACAAAACGGTTTAAGCCAGCATGCACAGTTAGTTCAGGATCGTTTTCGTTTTTATTGTTGCTGGTTTTATTGCTTGGCGCATTTGCATAAAAAGTTCTAAGCACTTTTCCGTTAGCATCAGAAAAAACAAGTTTAGCTTTTTTGGTTGCACTATCTGCTGCATGTACTGTGTAATATACAACGGCGCCACTTGATTGATTTGCACCAAGGGTGCTAATTGGCTTACCGTTTTTATCTATTAAACTACTGTAATCCAAAACACTACCACCTGAAATACGGTGTACATTACTTACAGCAAATAAATGGTTTGCTGCCGTGTCTTTATTATACTTTCTAATGGGTTCTAGATCATCTAATATCCAAAACGCTCTGCCTTGTGTAGAAGCCAACAAATGATTTTCATGTACTTTTAAATCCGTAATTGGAACCACTGGTAAATTCAATTGAAGTTGCTTCCAATTTTCTCCTCCGTTGTATGAAATATAAAATCCCGTTTCGGTACCTGCATATAAAATTTTAGGATTTGAAGGATCTTCTCTTACAACTCTTACAAAAGCGCCATAAGGTATGCCGTTTGAAATTTGCTTCCAACTTACTCCATAGTCATTTGTTTTATAAATGATGGGTGTGAAATCATTAAACTTATATTTGTTTACGGCGATATACGCAGTACCCTTATTAACACTAGAAACTTCGATGGCATTAATTAAAGACTCCTCTAAATTTTTTGGCGTAATGTTTGTCCAGTTGTTTCCGCCATCTTTTGTTAAGTATACGAGTCCATCATCACTACCAGTATAAATTACCCCTTTTTCATTTTCTGATAATGCTACATAACTAATGGTACAATAGTTTTCACCACCTGCACCTTCATTGGTATATGGTACACCACTAATACCCATTTTAGTGGTATCATGTTTTGTTAAATCTGGAGAAACGGCTTTCCAAGTTTTGCCTAAATCGGTGGTTTTAAATAAAATGTTTCCGGCATGATAAAAAGTTCCGGGCTCCAAAGGATCATACACAATAGGGGCATTCCAATTGAACCGGTACTTCATATCTTTTGGCTGAAGTGCTTGATATTGCACCGGATGCTCCATAATATTGACGCCTTCTTTGGTAACATTATTATACGCTTCAATAGTTCCCTGATACGACCCTCCCATGGTAATTACCGGATTGTTAGGGTCGAATGCAACAAATGCAGATTCACCACCAGCAGTACTTGTCCAATCTTTATCTGAAATACGGTAACCATTGGTTACGCGGCTTGCCATTTTAATTGAACTATTGTCTTGTTGACCACCGTACAAATTATACGGAAATAAATGGTCGGCATTAACACGATAAATTTGTGAAGTAGGTTGGTTAGCCTGGGTAGACCAAACTTTACCGGTATTAAATGTTACAGCAGCACCACCATCATTGGCCACAATCATATTGCTACTATTTTTTGGATGAATCCAAAGTTGGTGATAATCGCCATGGGTGCCACCCATATTGCTCCATGTTTTACCTCCATCAGTAGAGCGTAATCCTGGCGAGTTTAATACATACACCACATTTTCATTTTGCGGGTCTGCAAACACTTCGATATAATACCAAGCGCGCTGTGTTAAGCGGTGGTCTTTACTAATTCTATTCCAATTTTTTCCTGCATCGTTAGAAACAAAAAGTCCACCCAATTCTTTTTCGGTATCGCTTTCAACTAAAGCATATACTTTTTCAGGATTAGCCCTAGAAACGGATACGCTCATTTTACCAAGTGCATTTGGTAATCCATTTTCAATTTTATTCCAGGTAAGTCCAGCATCGGTAGATTTATATAAACCACTTCCTGGACCTCCACTTTTAATTTCCCATGGCAATCTTTGGTATTCCCACATAGCAGCATATAGGATGCGCGGGTTGGTCATGTCCATGGCTAAATCGGCACAACCGGTATTATTATCAACAAATAAAACTTTAGTCCAGTGTGCACCGCCATCTACAGATTTATAAACACCACGATCTGCAGAAGGGCCATGTGTTGCACCTTGTGCGGCTACATAAACGATATCGGGATTTGAAGGATCAATACGTATCCAAGATATTTGACGCGTTAATTCGAGTCCCATATGCTTCCATGTTTTTCCAGCATCTGTAGATTTGTAAACGCCATCACCATAAGAACTCATCACACCTCTAGGCGCATGTTCTCCCATACCCACATACACTACATTTGGATCAGACTCTGCAACAGCAACAGCACCTACACTTCCTGTTTTAAAAAATCCATCAGATATATTATTCCATGTTTGTCCTGCGTCTTCTGTTTTCCAAACACCACCACCTGTGGTACCCATATAATAGGTTAACTGATTTTGCACCACGCCTGTTGCAGTAACAGATCGTCCACCACGAAGTGGTCCAATATTTCGCCACAACAAATTATTAAAATGCGAAGGCACTAAATTTTCTTCTACTACAGTTACAGCTTGCGTTTTTGAAACCACTTTTTTTTGTGCTTGAACAAAAGAGGTGCATGCAATGAAAGATGCAACGGCACCCATTAAATACTTTGAAAACATATTAGATATTTGATGAGAAATTAATAAAATAAATAACGCTTGGCACTATTTCGCCAGCCAGCCTGACTTTCGTAATCGACAAAATATATTTTAACGTCTGCTTGACTTTCGTAATCTACAAAAAAGATTTTCTTTTTAGACTGTGACGCATAGGAGGTAAAAAACCATTTGCCGTTATTGTCACCAGCCTGACTCTCATATTTGACTTTGTATACTTTAAGATCTGCCTGACTTTCGTATTTAACAACAAAAACTTTTACATCCGCTTGTGACGCGTAGTCTACTGCAAATATTTTTTGCGCTTTTAAAGTACCTACAAATGCGAACAGAAAAATGAGTAAGCCTAATTTTTTCATAGAAATAAATTTAGGCCTTCAAGTTATAAATATTCCGGCACAATCGTTTATTTCACCACAATCTCATCTGCAAAAATCCAAGCCCCCGTACCCGCCGCATGATGCCAATAAGGTGGCGACTTCATATTTTTTCCGGTAACTCTAATAAACCTTGCCTTTTGGCTTTTTGAACCGGTAGCAAAGACTTGTATGTCATTCACTTTGCTGGTTTTTACTAAAGGGAATACATTCTCGACTGTTTG
>JBANFS010000020.1:0-39263 GCA_037975885.1 Bacteroidota bacterium | reverse complement strand
TCCAAAATCTAGTGTAACATATTCGTCGGTAATAATAGGAACGCGTCTGTTAATTAAGGGAACAAAAACAAATTTACCATGCAGGTGTTTGTAGCGCTCATCTAATGGATTTACGCATACCGCGGTGTCACCAAAAATGGTTTCTGGTCTTACCGTTGCAACTGTTATAAAATCATTACTGCCTTCGATGGCATATTTAATATGGTATAATTTACTTTGAACTTCTTTGTAAATAACTTCTTCGTCAGAAAGGGCTGTTTTTGCTTTAACATCCCAGTTAATCATTCTTTTGCCTCTATAAATATGTCCCTTTTTATGAAGGTCTAAAAACACCTTAATAACCGACTTGTAATAATCTGGATCCATGGTAAAGGCAGTACGATCCCAGTCTAAACTACAGCCCATTTTTTTAAGCTGTTGTAAAATGATGCCACCATATTTTTCTTTCCATTCCCAAGCGTACGCTAAAAATTCGTCTCTCGATAAACTTGATTTGGTAATACCACGCTCTCTAAGCATAGCAACCACTTTTGCCTCTGTGGCAATGGAAGCATGGTCAGTTCCGGGTACCCAGCAGGCATTTTTACCTTGCATACGGGCACGTCTAATTAAAATATCCTGAATGGTATTGTTAAGGCAATGGCCCATGTGTAAAACGCCGGTAACATTGGGTGGGGGCATCACAATTGTGTAGGCCTCACGGTCATCTGGGGTACTTTTAAAATAACCCTTTGATAGCCAATGTTGGTACCATCTCGCTTCCGTTTCATTTGGGACATAATTCTTACTCAATTCCATGCTCAAAACTTTGTTGCGAAAGTACAAAAAATGGGGGTGTTTTTTTTTATTTGTATCGGACTTGTAAAAAAGCGAATTTGGGCCCTTAAATCAGTGTTTTGAAGTTTGCAGTAGTTGATATAGAAACCACAGGGGGATTTCCATCGCAGCATGGGATAACCGAGATAGCCATTGTATTACATGATGGTGAGCAGATTGAGGGAGTCTATGAAACGCTCATCAACCCACATCAGCCAATACCGCCGTTTATAGCCAATATGACTGGGATTAGCAATCAAATGGTTGCGGCAGCCCCATCCTTTGATAAAGTGGCCGCCAACATCTTTAATTTATTGGAAAACAGGGTTTTTGTAGCCCATAATGTCAATTTCGACTATTCTTTTGTGCATTATCACTTACAAGTTGCTGGCTATCAATTAGAAGTGCCTAAATTGTGCACTATCCGGTTAAGTCGAAAGGCATTTCCAGGTCACAAAAAGTATGGATTGGGTCATTTGTGCCGTACCCTAGATATTCAAATTGAAAATAGACATAGGGCTGGTGGTGATGCTAAAGCCACTGCGCAAATTTTGGATCTCGTGATTCAGAACAACGGAAAAACACTCATTTCCGAATTGATTAAAAGACATTAACTATATTAAAATTCAAGTGTATTTATGGGTTCTTTTGCTCCAATTATTGCCTCCAAATTAAACATTAAGGCATCTCAGGTTCAAGCGGTTTTAGATTTATTTAGTGAAGCAGCTACTATTCCTTTTATTGCTCGATACCGTAAAGACAAAACGGGTGGTTTAGATGAAGTTCAAATTCAACAAATCGAAGAAGAGTCTAAATTTTTAAAAACATTTACGGAGCGTAAAGATTTTATTGAAAAAGCCATTGCAGAACAAGGAAAAATGACCGACGAACTGCAAAAAAAATTAGACAACGCTACCACACTCGCTGCACTCGAAGATATTTATTTGCCATATAAGCCAAAACGAAAAACCAAAGCACAAACGGCTAAAGAAAATGGATTAGAGCCACTAGCAACAATTATGTTGTCGCAGGGAAATGAAGATGTGGAGCAAACAGCTGCACAGTATTTCAATGAAAAAATTACCACTACAGATGATGCCCTTTCAGGAGCAAGAGATATTATAGCTGAGCTTGTTAACGAAAATGATGTTGTGCGCGCCAAAATGCGTTTACTTTTTGAACAAACGGCATGTATTCAAACCAAAGTGTTGTCTGATAAAGAAACAGAAGGCATTAAATACAAAGACTATTTTGATTTTTCAGAACCCATTCATAAAATACCATCGCATAGAACTATGGCAATACTTCGTGGTTTTTTAGAAGGGGTATTGCGTATGACTATTGCGCCAAATGAAGAGGAAGCGTTAGCACTTATTGAATCTATTTATTTACAAGATCTAAGCCCATGGCGCGAGCACGTAAAAAAATCTATTAAAGATGCCTATCGTAGACTCCTACAACCTAGCCTAGAAACTGAATATAGAACTTCTTTAAAGCAAAAAGCAGACGAAGAAGCCATCAATGTTTTTGCTGAAAATTTACGTCAGCTTTTATTAAGTGCACCACTAGGAAGTAAAAAAATACTTGCTATAGATCCAGGTTACAGAACGGGTTGTAAAGTTGTTTGCCTCGATGAAAAAGGTATGCTACAACAAACCGAACTTATTTATATTCATGAAACAAATAGACTCGACCAAAGCGAACAAATTATTAGAAGTTTAGTAAAAAGTTATGGTGTAGAAGCTTTTGCAATTGGTGATGGTACGGCAGGTCGAGAAACAGAAATATTTATTCAAAAACTACAACTTGGCTTACCTATATATTTAGTGAATGAAGATGGCGCGTCTGTGTATTCTGCATCTGAAACGGCAAGAGAAGAATTTCCGGACAAAGACGTTACAGTTAGAGGTTCGGTGAGTATTGGTAGACGCCTTATGGATCCACTAGCGGAGCTCGTAAAAATTGATCCTAAAAGTTTAGGTGTTGGACAGTACCAGCATGATGTAAATCAGTTTAGATTAAAAGAAAGGCTGGATCAAACTGTAATAAGTTGCGTAAACCAAGTAGGTGTTAATTTAAATACAGCCAGTAAGCATTTATTAAAATATGTGAGTGGTGTTACTGGCCCTGTAGCCGAAAATATTATTAATTACAGAACAGAAATTGGTGGATTTACCAGTAGAGAACAATTAAAAAAAGTACCAAGGCTAGGTGATAAAGCCTATGAACAATGTGCTGGATTTTTACGCATTGTAGATGCGGAAAATCCTTTAGATGCAAGTGCTGTGCATCCAGAAGCCTATCCAATTGTTGCTTCTATAGCTAAAGATGCCAACATTGCTATTGCAGATTTAATTGGAAATACATCAGTGATAGGATCCGTTGATGTTAAAAAATATATTTCTGAAAACTTTGGAGAGCATACCATCAAGGATATTTTAAATGAATTAAAAAAGCCAGGACTCGATCCGCGTAAAGAAATTGAGCAGTTTAGTTTTGCCAGTATTTATAAAATAGAAGACGTGCAGGTAGGTATGATAGTGCCAGGTCAGGTAACCAATATTACCAGGTTTGGAGCATTTGTAGATATTGGTGTGAAACAAGATGGCCTTGTGCATGTAAGTGAGATTGCACATCAATACATTTCAGATCCTTCCGAGTTTTTAAAACTGGGTCAAAAAGTACAGGTAAAAGTGACTGAAATAGATATCGCTCGTAAACGTATAGCATTGTCTATCAAGCAAACTGAAAATGCGCCTGCTAAACCATCGTCAAGCAGGACTTCAGCGGCTAAACCTGCTCCCGATCAGGACTTATCGTCACTAAGTGTTAACGACGCGCTTCAAGCGCTTAAAAAACGTTTTGGCAAATAGTAAATTCTTATATTTAACATTCAAATCATTAAAATTCACCCTATGCAAAAAATCTATCTTTTATGTATCGGACTCTTTTTATTTGTTTTTGCACATGCGCAAAAAACAACAGATAGTACCGTATATACGAGCTTTAAAGACCTTCCTTTAAAGGCTGAACGTACCATTCGTTTTGATACTAAAGAGGGAACTTTTATGAGCTTGGATATTTCTCCTGATGGGAAAACCATAGCTTTTGATATGATGGGAGATATTTACACCGTACCGGTGGAAGGGGGTAAAGCAAAACAAATTACTAAAGGACTTGCTTTTGATGCCCATCCAAGATTTAGTCCCGATGGGAAAAAACTACTCTTTACAAGTGATAGAAGTGGTGCTGATAATATTTGGATACTAGATTTTGAAAAACAAGATACCATTCAGTTAACAAAAACAAATGTTGATGATTATGTCAATGCGATTTGGACACCAGATGGAAAATATATTGTTGCTGCAAAGGGTAGAAGAACGCCTCGTTTATGGATGTACAATGTAGATGGTGGCGGTGGTATTCAGCTCAACGATCAACCAGGTAATTTAAAAACCATTGATCCAAATTTTAGTGCAGATGGTAAACTTATTTATTACAGCCAGCGTAATGGCTCTTGGAATTACAATGCATTATTTCCGCAATATCAAATTGGTGTTTACAATAGAGAAAAAGGAGAGTATAATACAGTAACATCAAGGTATGGTTCTGCATTTACGCCAACCTTAAGTAAAGATGGGAAATGGATGGTATATGGTTCACGTTATCAAGACAAAACAGGACTTGTATTACGTAACCTCTTAAACGGTGAAGAAAAATGGTTGGCCTATCCAGTACAAAGAGATGATCAAGAAAGTATTGCGCCACTTGGTGTTTTGCCTGGTATGACATTTACACCAGATTCTAAATATTTGTTAGCGAGTTATGGTGGTAAAATTTGGAAATTATCGGTGACATCGGAAGCCCCTTCAGAAATTGCATTTGAAGCGGGTGTAAATTTAGAATTAGGCCCTAGACTTTATTTTAATTATCCAATTAAAGATACAGCCTATGCCCTTGGCTCTCAAATTAGAGATGCTGTGCCTAGTCCAGACGGTTCAAAACTAGCTTTTACTTCTTTAAACCGTTTGTATGTGATGGACTATCCAAATGGTACACCAAAGCGTTTAACCAATCATAATTTTGTGGAAGCCATGCCAGCATGGAAACCAAATGGTAATGTATTAGCTTTTGTAACCTGGAATGATAATGAAGGGGGCAGTTTATATACCGTAAATGTAGATGGATCAAATATAAAAAAGATAAGTACCGAAAGTGCTTATTATGCTCAGCCTGCATGGAGTTACAATAACCGTATTGCTTATTTTAAAGCCCCTAATCGAATATTTAAAGATGCAGAATCGCCCTCTTATAATGGTTCAGAAGCTGTTATTAATTGGATTGAACCAACTGGCGGCACAGAGCATTTTATTGATAATGCAAATGGTAGAGGTAATATTCATTTTACCACAAACACAGAACGTGTCTTTTTAAATGGAGGTGGTGGAACCCTATTATCAATTAGATGGGATGGAACCGACAGTAAAACGATTGCGCGTGTTTCTGGAATTACAACGTATGGGTCTGTGGCAGATGCAGATCATGGTTATGTAATGGGTAAGTCTAGAACCAATTTAGAGCCTATTAATAATTGCATGCTTCCTGAATCAGCTGGTGAAAAGGAACCTCAACAAATGCCAAGCTCAGCAGATATTATTTTAATGGCGCCAAAAGGTGATCTAGCCCTTGCTCAAGTAAATAACAACGTATATGTTGTTACGATTCCGGAAGCCGGTAAAACACCTTCTATTTCTGTGGCTTCTCCGCAAAATAGTAGTTTCCCTGCTCGTCAATTAACCGAAATTGGTGGTGAGTTTCCTGCTTGGGAAGCAAACGGTAAAAAAGCACATTGGAGCTTAGGTAATGGTCACTGGGTATATGATATAGAGCGTGCTAAATTTGTAGAAGACTCAGTAAAAACAGCAAAAAAATCAGAAACAAAAAGAATCTCTGATAGTACGGCAGCTTTAAAATTAGCTGGCCCAGCTGCAAAAAAATTAGCAGATTCATTAGCTACTATTGCTAAAGCAGATACTATTAAAATAAAAGCGGATAGTATTTATAATGCCGAGCTAAAGAAGAAAGAAAAATATGCACCACAGGAATCGCAAGTAAAAGTTTTCTACCAAAAAGATATTCCTTCTGGAACTATTTTATTTAAAAATGCAAGAATCATTACCATGCGTGGTGATGAAGTAATTGAGCGTGGTGATATTTTGGTAGTGAATAACCGCATACAGTCGGTTGGAAAATCAGGTTCCATCAAAGTGCCAGCAGGTACTAAAACCATTGATTGTTCGGGAAAAACCATTACCCCGGGTTTTGTTGATACCCATTCTCACATGTGGCCTTTTTGGGGACTTCATAAAAACAATGTTTGGTTGTATGCAGCCAACCTTGCATATGGTGTTACCACAACTCGTGATCCACAAACAGCAACTACCGACGTGTTAACCTATGGCGATATGGTAGATGCTGGTCAAATTCCTGGCCCAAGAATTTATTGTACAGGCCCTGGTGTAGGTTACTGGATGTATAACTTACAAAGCTACGATCAAACTAAAAAAGTATTAGAACAGTACAGTAAATACTATAAAACACAGTATATTAAAATGTACTTGACAGGAAATAGACAAGCGCGTCAGTGGATTATTATGGCTTCTAAAGAGCAAAAGTTAATGCCAACCACAGAAGGTGGGCTTGATTTTAAAATTAACATGACGCATATGTTAGATGGATACCCTGGTATGGAACACTCTTTACCTATTTATCCTTTGTATAAAGACGTTACCAAATCTTTTGCTACTAGTAAAATAACATTAACGCCAACATTGATTGTTGCGTATGGTGGCCCTTGGGCAGAAAACTTTTATTACACTACCGAAAGTCCTTTACACGATCCAAAGTTAAACCGATTTACACCTTACGAAGAACTTAATCAAAAAGCTGCAAGAAGAGCTGGTAGTTTAGGTGGATGGTTTACACCAGAAGATCATGTATTCCCTAAACATGCCGAAGGTTTAAAAAGTATAGTAGACCAAGGTGGTTTAGTAGGTGTAGGTAGTCATGGTCAATTACAAGGTCTTGGCTATCACTGGGAGCTTTGGAGCATTGCAAGTGGTGGTATGAAACCACTTAATGTGCTTAAAACAGCTACCATACTTGGTGCCGAAGCACTAGGACTAGATAAAGATTTAGGAAGTATTGAGTCAGGTAAATTAGCTGATTTACTAATCATGAATGACAATCCTTTAACCAATATCAGAAATACGAACAAGATTCAGTACGTGCTTAAAAATGGACGTTTGTATGATGGCAACACACTAGATGAAGTGTATCCGAATGCTAAAAAATTAGATATCAGTTCTTGGACTAAGCCAGCTCCGGTTGTAAATACTCCGGTGAAGCAATAGTTTTATAGTTTTCACAAAAAAAGCGGCATCCAGTTTGGTGCCGCTTTTTTTGTGTGCAAAATAGTTAGATTAATATTTAGGATGTATGCCCGTATAATTATGCGGTGTTATCTTTTTTAATTCTGCTTTAACTGCTGCACTTACTTTAAGTTTAGAAATAAATGCGTGAATCGATTTTTTATCGATGCTATTATTACCTCTTGTTAAATCTTTTAAGGCCTCGTAAGGGTTAGGATAATTTTCCCTACGTAAAATGGTTTGAATAGCTTCTGCAACCACAGCCCAATTGTTTTCTAAATCTGCTTTTAGTTTAGCTTCATTAAGCACTAGTTTTCCAAGTCCTTTTTCGATAGATTTTATGGCGATGGTCATATGCGCAACTGGTGTTCCAATGTTACGTAGCACCGTAGAATCTGTTAAATCTCTTTGCAGTCTACTAACTGGAAGTTTTGCGGATAGGTGCTCTAATAGGGCATTTGCCATACCTAAATTACCTTCAGCATTTTCAAAATCGATTGGATTTACTTTATGTGGCATAGCACTCGAACCTACTTCACCTTTCTTAGTTTTCTGCTTAAAGTAATCCATTGATATGTATGTCCAAATGTCTCTAGACATATCAATTAAGATATTGTTGATACGTTTTAGGTTATCAAAATGAGCAGCAAAATAATCGTAATGTTCAATTTGAGTCGTAAACTGCATACGCTGAAGTCCAAGTCTGTCCTCAACAAATTCATTCCCAAGTTCTACCCAGTTTCTTTTAGGAAATGCAATATGATGAGCGTTAAAATTACCAGTAGCACCACCAAATTTAGCAGCATACGGAATATTTAAAAATAGTGCCACTTGATTGTGTATACGCTCAACAAAAACCATAAACTCTTTACCCAATTTTGTAGGAGATGCTGGCTGGCCATGTGTTCTGGCAAGTAAAGGAATGTTTTTCCAAGTAATGGCAAGATCTTGAATATGCTGCATTAAATTAATAAGAGCAGGCAAATAGTCAAATTCCATGCTATTTTTCCAGCTTAATGGAATGGCTGTATTGTTAATATCTTGAGATGTTAAACCAAAATGGATCCATTCTTTTAATTCACTACAATTTGCTTTGTCCAACTGTATTTTCAAAAAGTACTCAACTGCTTTAACGTCGTGGTTGGTAGTGGCCTCAATTTCTTTGATGGTTTTTGCGTCTGCTTCACTAAAATTCTCTTTTAGTTCTAGTAAAAAAGCTTTTGCTTTTGCAGGTAGTTTAAAAAACTTTTTATCGGCTAAAAAAACAAAATAATCGATTTCAACAATTACCCTGTATTTAATGAGTGCAAATTCAGAGAAATATTCGTCTAATTGTTGAACCTGCTTTCTATATCGGCCATCAATAGGCGAAATAGCGGTTAATTGGCTTAATTCCATAATTTGATATCGATTAATGGGTAATTATTGTTTCTTTGCATGCAAATCTACTTCAATTGAGCAAAAAAATACGCGTTGGGGCTGTAAGTTATTTAAATACAAAGCCATTACTCTATGGTTTACAGCATCATGCCGTATCTGAAAGCATCGAATTAATTGAAGATTATCCAGCTAATTTGGCAAAGGCTTTACAAGCTAATACCATTGATATAGGTCTTGTACCAGTTGCTGTAATACCAAAATTACCTGAAGCGCATATTATTTCAGACTACTGTATTGGTGCTACCGGGATAGTCGCGTCGGTATGTATTTTTAGTAAAGTTCCCATGGAGGAAATACAATCTTTGTATTTAGATTACCAAAGCAAGACCTCGGTAAATCTCGCCAGGGTTTTATTAAAAAATTATTGGGAAAAAGAGGTGCAATTTTTGGAAGCTCCAGCAAATTTCATGGATTTAATTGATGGTACCACTGCTGCTGTAATTATTGGAGATAGGGCTCTTGAAAAATTCGATAGTTATCCATTCAGGTATGATTTAGCAGAAGCATGGATTAGTTATACAGGTAAGCCATTTGTATTTGCTACTTGGGTGTCTAATAAGCAATTGGATGCTGGATTTATTGCTTCGTTTAATGAAGCCAATAAATATGGACTAGCGCATATGAAAGAGGTGATTGAAACATTGGAGCATTCAAGTGTTGGTTACAATTTGCATACCTACTTTACAAAAAACATTAGCTATACATTCGATGTAGCTAAAAAAGAGGGGATGGCTCAATTTTTATCTCTTTTATAAAAACTACTTATAGTTTTTTGTAATTCTATTTTTTATAAACTTCCAGATGTACTGAAACGACACCCTATTTTCGGTGTAAATCACTTCTTTATTGTCAATCAGCGTTTTTAAATTGGAGAGGTACCAGTCCTTGTGCTTGTCTACAATGTAACCAATTAGAGCTGCTCTGTTAGGAATGGTATCGTTGGCGAGGGTAGATTTATTAGTTTGTCTGTAATACAATAAGTGCTCTGGGATTACATGCACATTCCAGTTTTTTTGTGCAATTCTAATATAAAATTCCCAATCTTCGTAACCCATTTTCATGGCTTCATCGTATCCGCCAACTTCATCCCAAACCGTTTTTTTAACCATCGCACAGGCAGGACATTGATTGGAAAATAAAAAGTTGGCTGCCGATCCACCTCTTGGTTTTGAACTGCCAGTTTTGTTGCCAAAAAAACGGATATAACTCGTTACTACAGCAGATTGTGGCTCATTTTCAAAAACGGCTAAGGCTTTTGTAAAAAAGGTATTATCAAAATAATCATCGGCATCTAATGCAGCAATATAAACACCTTTCGCATGTTTAGCGCCTGTGTTTCTAGCAGCTGACATGCGCGCATTGGACTGATGAATCACTTGAATTTGTGGATCGGTTTCTAAAGTGCTTAAATAATTAATGGTAGCTTCATCTGTAGATCCATCATTTACGATAATGATTTCAAAATTGGTAAAGGTTTGCTGCTTTAATCTAGCAATGGTTTCAGGTAAATATTTACCATCATTATAACAAGGAATAACTACACTGATGTGTGGGTTTGTCATATTGGTTTAATTTACCTGTAACAAAATATATTAAGTTGAACATCATAGATGGTGCCTGTTTGTTTTTGATAAAAAGGCATATCTAAATTGTCTGCAGCCATTTTGATATAGCATTTAAATCCGGCTTCAGATACAATGCGTAATATGGTATCTAGTTTGTAGGTTTCGCTGGCTAAACCATGGTATTCAATAAACAAATGTTGCACTTTGTGGAGCTCATTAACTATATCTTGGATAACTGCATACTCGGCGCCTTCAATATCAATTTTTAATAAATCAATTGAAGAATGATCCGCTAATAAAGATGCTAATTTTACGGTTGGAACTGTAGTATTACTATTACCAGAGACATCAATACTGCTTGCTTCTGAACCCTTATTATTAAATGAAATAGTTCCATTTTCCGTCCAAATTGCTGCCTTGTGTAGCACAAAATTTGTGACACCGTTTTGAATCATATTTTGATGATAAATAGCGGCTAAACTTTCATCTGGTTCAAAAGCAATAAGTGTTGCATTTGGGTAAATAGCTTTAAAGTATAAACTACTAATACCAATATTAGCGCCACAATCAATGATGATAGGATTTATGTTTACAGCAACGAAACGGTATATTTCGTATACGAATATTTCATTATACGTTTTAAGGAGTTCGTAAGGTCTTTTATATAAAACGGATACAGGGCCTAATTTTCTTAGTTTAAGTGTGGTATCATCTTCATGTTTTATAATTTTCGATGTAACCCATGGAATAGGAGCAAACCTGGTTTTAGCCACAGTCCAATTGAGGTTTTTTCTAATGCCTTGCAGTATATTTGTAATCAAGCCCATAATTACGTTCCATTAATGAATCAACCACTTGTATCTATATGTATTCCTGCTTATAAAAAGCCTGAATACGTTGTTCGTTGCATCGAATCGGTGCTCAAGCAAACGTACAAGCGAGTTGAAATTGTCATTTCTGATGATTCTCCCAACCAAGATATAAAATTAGCAATAGAATCTTACAATTCTAACATCTCCATTAAATATTATCACAACCAACCAGCATTAAAAAGCCCCATAAATTGGAACAACGCGCTTAATAAAGCAAGTGGCGAGTTGTATATGCTAATGCACCAAGATGATTGGTTTGAAGCCAATAATGCGATCGAAACCTATGTGCAAACTTTTGAGGCGCATCCAAATGTTGATTTTGTTTTTTGTAGAAATACCGCCATTCAGCCGGATGGACAAATATTAGAATTACAAGCCATTCCGTCTTTACTACAGGATATGCAAAAGCATCCCAATCATTTAGTAAGGGCAAACGTTATTGGGCCACCTAGTAATACCATGTTACGTAATAAGGTATCTGTTAGGTACGATGAGGCATATATTTGGCTGGTGGATGTAGATTATTATGTTCAATTACTAGAAGCAGGTCATGCCTATAAATACCTCGATGCACATCTCGTAAGCATTGGACTCCATGAAGATCAAACAACAGTTTTTTGCAGAAATAACGAAGACGTAATTATTAAAGAAAATATTTGGTTTGCCACTAAAATAGGGAACAAGGCATTTAAGGATATTTTCATTTATGATTATTATTGGCGCCTACTTCGTAACTATAAAATACGTTCAGTAAATGATATCACTATCACAGGTGTTTCTGAAAACACTATTTTACCTGTGATACTTCACATGCTTGTTCTACAAAAAAACATTCCATTATTCATTTTAAAAATGGGTGCTATTTCTAAATTTCTTATGTTTTTTAATTATTTGTTCAAACCCAAACATTAAAAAACATGCTTTCTGTTGTAATTGTAAATTATCATTCTACCCCTTGGTTATCAAAACTTTTTGCTTCTGTTGAGCAGTTCTATGCTTCTGAAAATATAGAATGGATTGTGGTGAACAATGCATCTAATTTTGGAGATCAACAAAGTTTACAGCAGCAATTTCCTTTTATCAAATGGCTTGAAATGGGCTACAATGCTGGTTTTGCAAGGGCTTGTAATAAAGGCATAGACACCTCTAAAGGTGATACTGTTTTACTTTTAAACCCAGATACTTATTTTACTGATAGTAGTTTAACTACTTGTTATCATAATTTAAAAGCGAGTAAAGCAGTAGCCTGTGGGGTTCAACTCTATACTCCAGATGGTCTTCCACAATACAGCGCGTCTCATTTTATGCGTGGAGGATTAAACTATTTATTAAAAATTCCGATTTGGGGATCAATCCTTAAAAAAATAGGTTCTAGTGCTAGTGTAACTAAGCCAAGTTTAGACAAAGCACATGGGACGCAACAAGTAGGATGGATTTCTGGCGCATTTTTAATGGTAAAAAAAGATGCTATTGATAAAGCAGGGATGCTGGACGAATCATTTTTTTTATATGGTGAAGAAGTAGAATGGTGTTATAGATTAGGCAAAATAGGTTCACTTGAATTATATGGTAATTTAAGCGTGGTTCATTTAGAAGGCGTTAATATTTCTAATGCAAGTGGGAGTGAGGTTAATGATTACAACCATGTTTTTGATAAAAAAGGCTTGCAGCTTATGGTATCCAACCACTTATTAGTTCGGAAAGTTTTTGGACTTGGTTGGTGCGTATTCCATTACCTCAATTACATGTGGGGAGCCCTTATTTGCGTTATTGCAAATCCAATCAGGCAAAAGAAAAATGCTCTTTTATTTTTAGGTAATTGTTTAAGGTTAACCGTATGGATGCCTTCAATATTTTTAAATGTAAAAAAGCTTTACAAAGTATTGTAGCTTTTAAAGTCCAATAAGTCCTTTTAAGGTATCAATTCTAAATTTAACAATGGGCCAAAATTGTTGAGGTTTGCCTTTACATGTATAGCCAATACCCAGTACAATAGCAGCAGCTAGTTTCATTAAATATTCTATCACTTTTTTAATGTACGGGAAACCGCCAATGGCTAAAGTTCTGGTTTTTTCGCCCCGCCCCATACCACTAGCCACATTGTATAAATAGGTTGGTGTAAGCTTTTTGGTTTCAACAATATGATGCACTACTATAGATGGGTCATAATAAATGGTATAGCCGAGTTCCATGATGCTATAAAATAGGGCTTTCCCTTCGCCACCAATTCTTACCGTACCTACTACACCCGGAAGCGCTTCATTAAATCCACCCACTTTATCATAAATGTCTTTTCTGACAATCATGTTAGACTCTAGTGGATACTTGCCGTTTTTAAAAGGGGTGTAAGATTCGCTATAATGAAAGTGTCCAACCATTGATGATACATAATAGCTCATCCAAGATGGTTCATGAGGTATATATTTTGGAATAATTCTTCCGCCAAAACCAACACGGTCTGGGTAGGTAGTAATATGCTGTAAAATATTTTGAACAAAATCAGGAAAAGCAACGGCATCATCATCCATAAAACATAGCCATTGACCCTTTGCTATTTTTGATCCTGTGTTACGTGCATAAGACGCTCCCTGCCTTGTTTCGGAAGTAATTGTAAAATTACCAAGAGGGTGGGCTGCCCTCCATTCATTGGCTATTTGCAAACTGTTATCTGACGAATTATTGTCTACAAAAATCACTTCAAAATCCTGCAAACTTGCATTACCCTCATATAAACTAGAGAGTGCGCCAGTTATATAACCCGCTCTATTATAACTACAAATAACAATAGAAAGCATTATACTTTATTTGATTTGGATCTTACATAAAAAGCAATAGATCCAATGGCTAGAAGCCATACTAGGCTTACAGCTATGAGACCTAGTTTATTTGCAAGTATGACTTCTGTTGGTTCAAACCTAAAAGTGATTGTATGTGCACCTGCTGGTACTTCGATAGTACGTAATACATAATTACATTTATAGATGGGCGTTTCTTTATCATCAATAAAAGCTTTCCATCCATATGGGTAATATACTTCACTAAATACTGCTAATTGTTTTGTACTTGCATTACTAGCATATTCCATTTGATCGTTTTGTTTACGAACAAGCTTAATACTTGCCAAACTATCTTTTTTATATGCTGTATCTAATTTCCAGTCTTGTTTTTCGGCAATGGCAACTGTAGCAGGATCAAAACTTGTAATGGCTTTCATTACAGCAGCAGCATCTGTTTTTAATGACACACGCTCAACAAACCAAGCATTGCCTAGCGCATCTGGATTTGCAATGGTATCTTTCGACAAATCGCCTTGAATAAAATACTTTGTATTTAACATATTCGCAGTAGGCATACAATTGGGGAAATTGTACCACTGATTTTCTATGAGGTCTTGATAAATGCTCAGTTTAGCAGGGTGGTATCCACCAACGCTATGATGGAAATATGAGTTTAATGCACCAGAATTAAACGCGCCATTAATGCCACCGCGTAAATCAAGTACACGGTAATAACTTGTGTCTTTTAAAATGGCCGCATCAGAAGGAGTTGGATTAAAATTAGCTTCGGCCTCAACTGCGTCTGAAAAATTAGACTCATTAAAATATTGTAAGTCTACTTTGAATAAATCAAATAGTGCTACAAAACCAATGGCAATTACAAAAATACGTAGTGATAAAAATTTCTTATAGTATAAAAATATAGCCACAAATAATACTGCTGCTAATCCAAGAGATTTAAATAAATCTGAAGAAAACATCGCTTGCCTGTCGGCGGCTAAACCATCAATCAAACTGGCTACTGGTGCTTCAAATGCTGCGCGTTGATTCGGGTCTGGTATTTGTTGTACTTGCTTGATTAAATCAGCCTCGGTACTACTTTTAAAGTTTTGAGTAGCATAAAAATAAAAGGCCACTAAAAATAAACCGGCCGTAATAAATAAAGCAGGTTTTATCTTTTGTAAAAAGGTTTCCTTATTGTCTGCAAATTTGTTAGCAATTTCTTGTGCACTTAAAATGGCCATCATGCCAAATAACAATGTAGGAATCACCATAATCATACTAGGTGCCCTAAACTTGTTATAAAAAGGTAAATGGTCTAACATAAACACGTTAAAGCTTTCGAAGTACAAGCCATAAGAAAGTAAAAGTGACAATACAACAGCGCCAGCTATCCAAAAACGGTGTTTAATATTATTAAAGCCAAATCCAATTAGTGCCAGAAGTCCAAATAAGAATCCAATGTAAGGAGGGCCAGCTGTATATCCAATGCCGCCCCAGTAAAAACGAATATATCCTTGTAGCTGTTGTGCAACTTCTTGAGGCATGCTTTGAAGCGCTTCAATTGCTTTAGAGGCAGCTGGATCAATATTATTAGGGTCGCTACCTCCACCATAGATGTTGGGGAATAATAACACAAGCGGCTCTGGTTTTAGCATGCTATAGTCTAAGGCATATGCTTTACTTAAACCTTCAGTAGCTTTGGTGCCATCTGCTTTTGCAAGTACAGAACCTCCTCTAATGGAAGCTTTTCCATAATTATAGGTACTAAATAGCATTGGAGCATTACTTAAAATACCAAGTAATATTACAATCGCGGCTCCTACAAAGCATTGTACAATTGATTTGTACGTTTTTGCCTTAATCCAAAGAATTAAATAATACACAGAAATAAAACCTGCAATAATAAAAGTGTAGTAAGCGATTTGAAGGTGATTACAACCAAATAATTCGGTACTTGCTATGGCTAGTAATAGTAGACCAACAATAAACTTTCGTTCGTATACAAGTATTAAAGAGCCTATAAAAAAAGGCATATAAGCAATGGCATGTAATTTGGTAATATGTCCTACAATTGCAATGATAGGATTGTAGGTAGCAAACCCATATCCAAGTGCACCCACTACGCCAATTAAAAAATGTACACCCAATACTTGCGATAAAAAATAAAATGCAAGGCAGGCTAAGAAAAAATAGCCCATGGGTTCGGGTAGGCCCATTTGAAATACTGCGTCTAATTTACCGAGTGAAAATGCAAATGGAATGATACCCGTAATCTGATAAGCAGGCATACCTGAAAACATACCATTTGTCCAATATGGAAGTGCTCCTGTTGCTTCTTTGCTTTTAAGAGCATCTTGGGCCATTCCTTTCCACTGTACCACGTCCGATTGCTGCAAAACTTTACCTTGCAAAATGGGTTTACAATATAGTACGGCAACAATTAAAAAAATGCCAACTGCTATTAAATGCGGAATTATTGATTTCAGATTCAACTGCTTCATGTATATTGATTTTCAGGTGCTACAAACCTAACAAAATTTTACTTTAAAAAGCCCTTTCAAGGCTTCAAAGTAAACAACTTACACGTATTTTTAGGGTATTATTCAAATCATGAAGAAATATCATTTTTATTCTAAAATTACATTTATTTGTAATATATTATTTTGCTTCTGTTTGTATGTGAGAGGGGTTAAATTGGGAACTGCATCCGATGATATGATCATGGCATTTAGTTCGGCTATTATTATTTTGGGATGGTTTGTTGCACCAATACTAACCATCATTGAAAACATTTACTTGTTTTGGTTGTTTATTCGTAAACAAGATTCAGAAATACCAGCTTGGCGAGTTGTTGCCACCGTACTCTTTTTAATTGCTCAAATATTTGTTCATTTCATAATCCCTGCATGATTCATTCAATTCTAAAAGACAAACCCACCAAACTATTTGTAAGCATTGCTGCTTTTTTTGTTGCCAATGCGCTTATCGCAGAATGTATTGGCGGTAAAATATTTTCTCTTGAAAAACTGTTTGGCATGTCGCCCTCTAATTTTAACATTTTTGGGCAGTCAGGTTTGGCTTTTAATTTAACCTGTGGTGTATTATTATGGCCGCTTGAATTTATTGTTACAGATATTGTAAACGAATATTATGGCCCAAAAGCAGTTAAAAGAATTAGTTACACAGCCGTGGTACTAATTATTTACGCATTTATCATGTTTTATGGCGCAATACAAGTTGCACCTGCCGATTTTTGGATTGGCTCGAAACAATCAGAAGGTATTGATAATATGCAAACTGCATTTGGTGGCATATTTGGTCAGGGTATGTGGATTATTCTGGGAAGCATTACTGCCTTTTTGGTAAGCCAGCTAATTGATGTTACCGTCTTTCATAAAATCAAAAAAATAACGGGAGAGAAGTGGGTATGGCTAAGGGCAACAGGTTCAACGGTAGTATCTCAACTGGTAGATAGTTTTATTGTTTTGTTTATTGCTTTTAAAATAGGAAACGGCTGGTCTTGGCAATTGGTACTTGCCATATGTTTAGTAAATTATGCATATAAATTTACCATGGCAATTGTGTTAACCCCACTCATATATATCATCGAAAAACAAATTGATAATTATTTAGGGCACGAGGTAGCACAAAAAATGAAACGTGCTGCGATGGGAATTGAAAACGAATAGTTTTACAAAGTTTTCAAAAGACTAGCAACAACAATTTTATCGATAGGGAGGCTCATGCTCTCTTCAGTTAAGGAATTGAGCGGAATCCACCTGGTATGTTCTGCCTGGCCATTTTTATCTGCAATTTCATTTGGTTTAAAATCAAAAGCAGTAGCCCTTGTTTGAAGAGGTATTAAACTTTTGGCATGAACATAATAGTAAATAGACAAGATTTGATCACCAGCTCTAAATGCAGAAGGCTGGTAAAAGTCTGTGGTATAAATATGTTCACCAACGGTAACATCAAGTCCAGTTTCTTCTTGAAATTCCCTTACCAAACAATCACGGGTACCTTCTCCAAATTCCAGGCCACCCCCAGGTAGCTTCGTAAAATAATCGCCTCTAATAAATTCGTCACTTACTAAAAGCCCATAAATAGGGTCTATTAAAACGCCATATACGCGAACTGTTATGTGGGGCATGTTAAAACCATTTCTTTTTCATAAAATACCAACTAATGATACCAGCAATGGCTAAAGAGAGTCCTATGGGAATATAAAAAGAGTAGGGGTTGTGAGCGCCAGGAATATGATCTACATTCATTCCATAAATACTTGCTACCATTACAGGAAGAGATAAAATAATGGTAATGGAAGTTAAACGTTTCATTACATTATTCAGGTTATTGCTGATTATACTTGCAAAAGCATCGAGGGTACTGGTTAATATATTAGTGTATATATTAGCCATTTCTAGTGCCTGGCTTGTATCTACAATAAGGTCATTTAAAAATTCCCTTTCCTCTTCATTTAACCCTAAAAAATTAGTGCGCTCTAATTTCATCATGAGCATTTCGTTACTGCGAAGTGCCGTAACAAAATAAACCAAGCTTTTTTGGATACGCATTAGATTTAGCAAATCGACGTTGCTATTACTTTGATATAGACTAGACTCATACTGGTTACGTCTGATATTGATTTCCTTCAAAAATTCCATAAAGTTTTGAACGACTTTTTCAAAAACTTTAAGAATCATCATATTTTTTTTGTCAGGATGTCTTTTTTGGAATGAATTCAAAAACTTATTGATAGCGCCATTATCAAACGAGTTAACTGTAATAATTTGGGTATGCGTTAAAATGATACAAATAGGAATGGTAATATAAAAAGCATCGCTATCATTAAATGAGTTATTTTCTGTAGGTGTTTTAATGACCACAAATTTTACATTGTTTTCGATTTCATAGCGGGGCCTTTCATCTATGTCCAAAGAGTCTCTTAAAAATTCGATAGGGATATCTAATGAATCACTTAACTCAATAAATTCCTCTTCTTTAAATGGAGGAACTAGGTTAACCCAAGCACCGGTATCAGGCTTTTCAATTTCAACCGTTTGCCCTTCTATGTTTTTAAAATATTGAATCATATTTGCTCCATTAAATACTAAATTGTTATTTGCCCCTCAAATACAAGTGACGCAGGGCCGCAAAGCCACACATTGTTGTAGTTTTGTGTATCTACTTTATTAAATTTAATAAGTAGACTTCCTCCCAGTGTTCTAATTTTTGTGTCTTGATGACCTAATGTGTCAGCACTCATTGCAATAGCTGCTGCTGTTACACCTGTTCCACAGCTAAAGGTTTCATTTTCTACTCCGCGCTCGTATGTCCTAACAAAAAGTTCATGCTCATTCCATTCAACAAAATTTACATTGATGCCAGCTTTGTTATAGGTTTCGTTATAGCGTATTTTTTTTCCTTCTGTATAAACGTCATAGTTCGCTAGCCCTGATACGGACTTAATATAGTGAGGTGATCCCGTATTTAAAACAGTTGCTTCTGTTTCAATCGATACTTCTTTTACATCTATCATTTTTAAATGTATCCATCCGTTTTCGTCAATCATTGCCTGATGCTCTCCATCTGATGCAATAAAATTGTATGTATTTGCTTGTATTCCTTTGTCAAAAGCAAATTTCGTTAAACACCTGCCGCCATTGCCACACATAGTGCCAAGGGCTCCATCTGCATTATAATAAACCATTTCAAAATCATAACTTTCATGCTTGTTTAAAAGCATGAGTCCATCTGATCCAATACCAAAATGCCTATCACACAAAAACGCAACTTGTTCTTTTGATAATTGAATAGTTCCTTCTCTGTTATCTAGTATAACAAAATCGTTTCCGGTACCTTGGTATTTGTAAAATTGTAACAACATAGTTATAGTGTTGAAATAATTTCTAAAGATTGTTTGATCAAGTTTTCTACAGCTGCATTCCCATCTTTGCTAAAAGTTTGCGAAACTCTGTTTGCCACAATTGCACTTAAACTTAAACATTGATGACCCTGTAATTTCCCCAATCCATAGATAGCACTTGTTTCCATTTCAAAATTGGTGATTTTATGAGGGCCGAAATTAAAGGTTGTTAATTGATCAATGAGCTCCGTATGCATGAGTGGTAATCTTAGCACTCTACCTTGTGGGCCATAAAATCCTGGACAAGTTACTGTTATTCCCTGATGATAGCCTGTTACGAAATGTTTAAGTAATTTAACACTTGCACCAGTAATATAAGGACCAGAAAATGATTTATTAAGGGTAATTTGATCTTCAAATGCTGTTAATATTTGAGCTTCTTCACCATTGTTTTCGTGTTTATAAAAATGGAGTAAGTTGTCAATACCAAGCCCATGTGTACTAGCAACAAAACTATCTACTGGAATATTGGCTTGCAATGAACCTGATGTGCCAAGTCTGATAATTTGGAGTGTAGTTAATGTATTTTTTATAGTTCTGGTATCAAAGTCAATATTTACGAGTGCATCTAATTCATTTAACACAATATCAATATTATCTGGACCAATACCAGTAGATACCACAGAAATCCTTTTGTTGCCAATTAACCCTGTATGGGTTATAAACTCTCTGTGTTGGCTTTTATATTCTATACTGTCAAAATACTTACTAACTTCAGAAACCCTGTCTGGATCTCCAACAGTTAATATGGTGGTACCTAATTCTTCGGGGCGCAGGTCTAAATGATAAACGGCGCCTCTTTTGTTGATGATTAGTTCACTTTCGGCAATTCTTTGCATTTGGGCTAATTTTCAACAAATTTCGGGTATTCAGATTTAGAATTTTGATTTTCCTTTCTTTGCTTTATTTTCGCAGTCCAATAAATGGTCCTGTGGCCGAGTGGCTAGGCAGAGCTCTGCAAAAGCTTCCACAGCGGTTCGAATCCGCTCGGGACCTCAAAACCCTTTAAAATAGCTCCTTTGGGAGCTATTTTTACTTTAATTTTACCTAATAAAGCCATGAAATACTCGCAAACTATTGGAATTATCGCCTCTTTGATTGTGCTAATTTGTTCTTTTTTGCCATGGAGTATTGTGATTTCGGAGCAAATTACCATCTCAGGATTTGCCACAGATGGCACAAGATTTGGTAAGCCAGGGATGTTTTTGAACTTTTTTACCATAATTGCTATCGTTTTGTTTTCAATTCCTGCCATTTGGGCAAAACGTACTAATATTTTTATTGGTGCGATTGTTTTCACTTGGAGTGTTAGAAATTATATTTTAGTTTCAACTTGTTTAATGGGAGAATGTCCAGAAAAACAACCCGCACTGTATGCATTAGTTTTCGCAAGTGCTGTTGTTATGTTAATGACTTTACTTCCTAAATTAAATACTCCAAAAAAGTAAACATTGTCTAAGAGTTCAGTAGCTATCGTTATTTTAAATTATAATGGTAAAAAGCATTTAGAAACCTTTTTGCCATCTGTATTAAATACGACCTATACTCATGCAAAAGTGATTATTGCAGACAATGGTTCATCGGATGATTCTGTAACATTTTTATCCGCTAATTATCCGTCAATTACTTGCTTACAAAGAGACACCAATGAAGGTTTTGCGGGTGGGTACAATTGGGCTTTATCTTTGGTTGATGCTGATTATTACGTGCTTTTAAATTCTGATGTTGAGGTAACGCCTAATTGGCTAGAACCTATGGTATCACTACTTGATAGCAATAATAATATTGCTGCTTGTCAACCCAAAATTCTTTCCTATAACGACAAAAAAGAATTTGAATATGCAGGTGCAGCTGGAGGATGGATTGATACGCTTGGCTATCCTTTTTCTAAAGGAAGAGTCTTTGATGTTTGCGAAAAAGATAACGGGCAATATGATGCGTGTGACCCCATATTCTGGGCAACAGGCGCTTCCTTATTTATAAGAGCCAACTGTTATAAACAAGTTGGTGGATTAGATGAAAGTTTTTTTGCCCATCAAGAAGAAATTGATCTTTGTTGGAGACTTCAAAGAGCTGGATATACTATTATGAGTTGTCCAAATGCTATTGTATATCATGTAGGAGGGGGGACGCTACCAAGAGGTGGGAGAAAAGTGTTTTTGAATTTTAGAAATAACCTTTTAATGCTTGGCAAAAACCTACCAATCAACGAAATTCTTTGGAAAATACCGGCAAGATTTTGTTTGGATGCAATTTCTGCTTGGAAAGGAGTGCTTCAAGGTGATTTTTCTTTCTTCTATGCAATAGTAAAAGCCCATATGTCTGTTATGTCTATATGGACCAAACAGCTACTGAATGGGGACAAAAAAAGTACTAGGTTACCTAAAAAACCAATGAAAGCAATACCAGGAGTGTTTAATGGTTCCATTATTTGGCGGTATTTTGTTAAAAATCAAACCAAATTTTCTCAAATTATTTCTCGAAAGACGATGTAAATATTCAATGTTACCTTATTTTTGCATCTCCAAAACAATACTATGTCTGAGCAAACAAATAATATCCCGGAAAAAGATTTAGCCAGCAATTGGGTATCATCTTCTAAATTCTTATTTTATTTACATGTTTTTTGTATCCTAGCATTTGTTTTAGGCGGATGTTACCGTTTATACGATCAACGTTACAAAGGTAAACCAGACGTTGAAGTGCAAGGAAGTAGCCAATACAAGCCTGAGTACAAATAATTTTATTGAAATTTTCAATAAAAAATTTTGCCAGCAATTGCAGAATCCTATTTTTGCACTCCTAATTTAGTTCTTTACAATCAAGCGGAAGTAGCTCATTTGGTAGAGCACGACCTTGCCAAGGTCGGGGTGGCCGGTTCGAGCCCGGTCTTCCGCTCTAAATCCCGAGCATAGTTCGGGATTTTTTTTACACCATGCCCTGGTGGTGGAACTGGTAGACACGCAGGACTTAAAATCCTGTTCGCCGCAACGCGAGTGCGGGTTCGATTCCCGCCTGGGGCACTATCCCTTCGCTAACGCGAGGGGATTTTTTTTGCTATCTTGTGAGCATAATTCATCCAATGGCTCATCATAAGCACCGTACAGCATCCGATTGTCTTAATTGTGGCACTATTGTGGTAGGCAAATTTTGCCATAATTGTGGTCAAGAAAATATTGAGGGTAAAGAAACCTTTTTTCAAATTGTATATCATTTTATAGAAGATATTACCCATTTTGATGGGAAACTCATAAAAACGCTTAGGCTACTCCTTACAAAGCCAGGTTTATTAACAAAAGCATACGTTGATGGAAAAAGAGTTAGTTACATTCATCCCATCAGAATGTACATTTTTATCTCAGCTGTTTTCTTTCTGTTTATATTTTCAGGTGATCAAAAAATTATAGATGTAGATACAAAGTCATCGAAATCATCAGGTATTGTATTTGGTGATAGTACATTTAACACGGTTGCGATGTATGATAGTGCACAAAAAAAATTGCCACAGCAAAAAAGGGATGGTTGGATTACTTCAAAACTTACCAAGCAGCAAATACTTATTAATAATAAGTACGGTAATGATCAAAATAAAATATTAAATGCGGTCATAGAAAACTTCAAACATAATTTCTCTAAAATATTATACCTATCGTTGCCCATATTCGCTTTCTTCTTATGGGTATTATACAACCGGAATAAGTCCTATTATTTTGCCGACCACATGATATTTTCAATACACTTATACTGTGCGTATTTCATCATCATTTTTATATACACAATGCTAACGCTTGTAGTAAAGTTTTTCACTCCATCTACAGGTATTTTAGATGTTATTTATTTTGGTTCACTACTATTTTATTTTTATAAAGCGATTCGTATTTTTTATGGGCAATCCAGAAAAAATACGACTCTTAAATTCGTACTCATTAACATCTTGAATGTTTTTTCTTTTATGTTTTTATTTCTTGTACTTGTCTTATTTTCTTTATTTACAATCTAATGACCATTCTTTTATTTGATAATTATTTAAGACAACAGCTGTATCCATTTACGCATACAAGAGCTGTTGGTAACATTAGATTAGGCATATTTACGCCACAGGAGAGGTGGCAGCTCATTACTGGAAGTCAAGTTTATTTGCATACCTCAAAGCTTTTACAGCCTTTGTACGGAGTGCCACAATTAGATGCAAATACATTGTGGATTGATGCTGCACTTGTATTAAATACAGCATTAATTGACCAAATAAAAGCTTTACAAACCGGCCAATGCATATATGATACAACAGGTTTTATTGCAGGCATTGGTGCGTCCAATCACATTGATGACTATGCCACTAAAACACAGTTAGAGGATCAAAAGAGGATACAATATGCTTCTGATTTAGTTGAACATAATAATGCGCAAATCAGGTTTGATTTTGCATTAGCAACCGCTGGTAAAATATCAGCTCCAATTCCAAATACCTGCACGGTATTTAATCATGAACAAATTTTTATTGAAGAAAACGCTAATATTTCTCATTGTCATTTAAATGCGAGTACAGGGCCCATTTATATTGCAAGTGGTGCAGAAATCCAGGAAGGATCTTGTATTAGAGGCCCATTTGTCTTGCTGAATGATGCTTGTGTTAAAATGAACACAGTAGTATATGGTGCAACGACTATTGGCCCAAAAAGTATTGTTGGTGGTGAAATAAAAAATAGCATTTTGTTTGGTAATTCAAATAAAGCTCATCATGGATATTTAGGTGATTCGGTCATTGGTGAATGGTGTAATTTAGGTGCCGGCACTTCTAATAGCAATGTAAAAAATACAGCAGGAAATATTAGTGTGTGGGACGAAGCGGCAAATGCAAAGCGATATGTAGGCAATAAAATGGGTGTTTGCATGGGTGACTATGTTAAAACGGCCATCAATACAAGTATCACAACCGGCGCAACTATTGGCGTGGGTGCCAATGTTTTTTGTGCAGGTCTTACTCCTAATGTAGTTCCTCATTTTAGTTGGGGAATAGACAAAAGTACCTATCAAATAAACAAACTGATAGAAGATACAGCAGGCTGGAAAGCATTTAAGAACGAACCCTTTACAGACATGGAAAAACAGATGATCCGAGCTATCTTTGACACTTTAACAAATAACCCATCTTAAAATATAAGCAATCATGAGAAAGCAAATCGCAGCCGCCAATTGGAAAATGAATTTAACCCTCACCGAAGGGGAAGCATTACTTGACGCTATAAGTGCAAAGCCACATACTTTAGCGGCACACCAAGAAGCTATTTTTGCGGTACCTTTTCCTTACATTTCTATGGCGCAAGCAAAAGTGGGTGCTAAAACCAATGTATTTGTTGCAGCACAGAACTGCTCTGATAAAGCTTCAGGTGCTTACACAGGTGAAGTTTCTGTACATATGCTACAAAGCTTGTGTGTTAAATATATAGTAATTGGACATTCTGAAAGAAGAGAATATTTTAACGAAAGCAACGAGTTATTAGCTCAAAAAGTAAATATTTGTTTAGACAATAAAACAACGCCTATTTTTTGTTGTGGCGAACCATTAGCTATTAGAGAGGCAGGTACGCAAAATGAGTATGTTGCTAAGCAATTAACGGATTCTTTATTTCATTTAACACCTGATCAACTTGGACATGTTGTTATCGCGTATGAACCCATTTGGGCAATTGGTACAGGTAAAACAGCAAGTAGCGAGCAAGCACAAGAAATGCATGCTTTTATTAGAAGTCATATAGCTAGCAAATACGGACAATCAATAGCAGATGCTATCTCTATCTTATACGGTGGAAGCGTTAAAAGTGCCAATGCTGTAGAAATATTTAGCCAGCCCGACGTAGATGGAGGTCTAGTAGGTGGGGCATCGCTTATTGCAGATGAATTTGTGGCTATTATTAATGCGTTAAAAAAGTAGTTTTAAGCTTATCTTCGCGGCCTTATGAAGCAAATACGTAATTTTTGCATTATTGCACATATTGACCATGGTAAATCTACCCTGGCCGACCGTTTATTAGAGCATACCAAAACAATTGGTGAAAGAGACATGATGAACCAGGTTTTGGATGATATGGACTTGGAACGTGAAAAAGGGATTACCATTAAAAGCCATGCCATTCAGGTAAGCTACATGTATAAGGGTGTAGAATATATTTTAAACCTTATCGACACCCCAGGTCACGTAGATTTTAGTTACGAAGTGAGTAGAGCACTTGCTGCTTGCGAAGGTGCGCTGTTATTAGTAGATGCTTCGCAAGGTATTCAAGCACAAACAATTTCCAATTTATATTTAGCCATTGACAATAATTTAGAAATCATTCCGGTTATCAATAAAATTGATATGGATGGTGCTAAAATTCCTGAAGTAACGGATCAAATTGTTGATTTAATAGGTTGTAAAGCAGAGGATATTTTACTTGCAAGTGGTAAATCAGGCATTGGAATAGAAGAAATTTTGATGGCGATTGTTGAACGTATTCCTGCACCAACTGGTGACCCTGAAGCACCATTACAAGCACTAATATTTGATAGCGTATTTAATAGCTTTAGAGGTATTATTGTTTATTACCGCATCATGAATGGTGTGCTCAAAAAAGGTGATAAAATTCAATTTGTGGCTTCTGGTAACGATTATTTTGCCGATGAAGTAGGGGTATTAAAATTAAACATGACGCCAAAGCCTGAAGTAAGGGTAGGAGACGTTGGCTATATTATTACAGGTATTAAAAATGCAAAAGAAGTTAAAGTCGGTGACACGATAACGCTTGCAAACAATCCTGGACAAATGATCAACGGTTTTGAAGAAGTGAAACCCATGGTATTTGCTGGTATCTTCCCTGTTAATACCGACGAGTTTGAAGAACTACGTGATTGTATGGATAAGCTTCAATTAAATGACGCTTCTTTAACATTTGAACTTGAAACGTCACAAGCCTTAGGTTTTGGTTTTCGATGCGGATTTTTAGGCCTCTTACACATGGAAATCATCCAAGAGCGCTTAGAACGTGAGTTTAACCAAACAGTAATTACTACGGTTCCCAACGTAGGATTTATTGCATACACAACGCGCAACGAAAAAATCATGGTTAACAATCCTACAGAAATGCCGGATCCTGTTAAAATTGATCGTATCGAAGAACCATTTATTCGTGCACAAATTATTACACTCCCCGATTATATTGGTAATATCATGACCCTTTGCTTAGGTAAAAGAGGGATGCTTATTAACCAAAGCTATTTAACACCAACGCGTGTAGAACTTATTTTTGAAATGCCATTAACAGAAATCGTATTTGACTTCTATGACAAATTAAAAAGTTCTACAAGAGGTTATGCATCTTTCGATTATAACCCAATTGGCTACCGCGATGCAGACATCGTTAAAATGGACATCTTACTAAACAATGAAAAAGTGGATGCTTTAAGTGCCCTAATTCATAGAAGTAGAGCTGCCGATTTTGGTAGAAAATTATGCGAAAAGTTAAAAGAACTTTTACCAAAACAACAATTCCAAATTGCCATTCAGGCTGCTATTGGGGCTAAAGTAATTGCCAGAGAAAACATTAGTGCAATGCGTAAAGACGTTACTGCAAAATGTTATGGTGGTGATATTAGCCGTAAGCGTAAATTACTCGAAAAGCAAAAAGAAGGTAAAAAGCGTATGCGTCAAATTGGAAACGTAGAAGTTCCACAAGAAGCATTTTTAGCGGTACTCAAACTCGACTAATTCTTTTTCTTAATCGTTTGATCTGGATTTACTTTTGGATCTGGATCTAACTCTTTAATACGGGGAAGGTGTACCCATTTGCCTTTATCCCAACTAAAACCTTCGTAGGTTCCATAAGGAACAAGTGTTTCCTTTTTTTGAGGAATATTTTCTTCGCTAATAAGGGTGGCAAAAATGATTAGGTCTAATTCAGGATCGTAATTCATTTTTACAATGGATTCCTTTTTATATTCTAATACAAACCTTGAAGTTGGTTGCTTGGGTTTAAAATCATCGTTTTTATAGACGAAATAATTTCCTCCAAAAACGGGTTTATTGTCTGCGTCAAAATACATGACTTCCATCCACTTTTTATGGGTAACTGCATTATTTCCATCTAAACCAAGCAAGGTATAATAGGTGCGATTATTGTATTTTTTAGGGATAATCTTATAATAGATAGCGCCAATCCAGTGTTTAGCGTCTCTAACAGAATCATTGGGTGCGTCTGTAAATTCAGAACAATCAAATAGTGGTATGAGTTGTAAACTTCCATCTTTTGCATTAAGTTGTATCGCACCTTTTTGACGGTAGCTTTTTTCATCCTCTAAAAGTAGCTGCCAAGTAAATATTTTAAATGTACTGTCTGGAGAAAATAGGGTAGACACCGTAATTAAAGAATCAAAGCGATGATTAAAAGAAAACGGAGTTTTTAAAGCCCTTACCAATCCTTTGGTAAAGGCACTATCTGCTGTAACCCTCTCTGCATAAGTTTCTCCATTAACAATTTGGAATGCTGGTTTTTTAATTTGATCTTCTAGTTGTGCAATGGTTTGCGCAGCTAATTGATTACAAAGTAGTATACAAACAAAAAGTAGTTTTTTCATTGTAGTAATTAAAGTGCGTTTGCAAATTCAATTAAGGAGTTAAACCTAAAATCAATATTTGGGTGTGGAAATTCAACTTCAGGATGCGTGGTGGCTAAAAATACACTGTACATACCAGCGTTACGCGCAAATCCCATATCGCTTAAACGGTTTCCAACCATGATGCTTTTGGAAAAATCAATTTCCGGGAAATGTTGTTGGGCCTGATAAGCCATGCCACATTGAGGTTTACGGTTAGGCGAATCGTCTGCCATATCGGAACAATAATAAATAGCATCGATACTGCCACCACCTAACTCAATTTGCAATTTTAAAGAATTATGTATTCCCTCTAAATCTTGATCAGTCATTAGACCTTTACCAATACCTTTTTGGTTGGTTACTATGATGATTTTTGAAAAAAGTGTTGCAAAAATACGCATGGCATCTACTACACCATCATAGAGATTTAATTCAGACACATTTCTGATATAGTCTAAATGTTTTTCATGATTTAAAACGCCATCACGGTCTAAAAAAAGTGTCCAAGAAGGATCTATATTTTCTAAAATATCCATTAAGCAAATAATTGAGCTTCTACCAGTTCACAAATAATATGTCCAATTAAAATATGGCTTTCCTGAATTCGGGGCGTATCGGTACTTGGAACATTGATAAGCACATCTGATAATTCACTCATTTTGCCACCAGCTGAACCCGTAAAACCTATGGTAACGATGCCCATTGATTTGGCCTTTTCAAACGCTTTTACAATATTTCCAGAATTCCCAGAAGTGCTGATTCCAATGAGCACATCACCTTTATGCATGGTACCTTCTACAAGTCTACTATAAATATCATCGTAACTATAGTCGTTGGCTACCGCTGTTAAATAGGAGCTGTTACAATGTAGCGCATCAGAAGGAAGTGCTTTTCGGTTCTTGTAAAAACGTCCCGAAAATTCGGCAGCTAAATGTTGTGCATCAGCAGCACTGCCTCCATTGCCACAAAACTGTACTTTATGCCCATTTGTAAATGCTTTAGCCACAAGGGTAACAGCTACATTAATTTTTTCTAGAAATGCAGCATCCGAAACATACTGTTGTTTTACAGCTATCGAGCTTTCAATAATTGATTGTATTTTTTGTGTAGACATAGTATTATGATATTAGATCCCATATTTGATGGGTTAGTTGATTCCAATTGTATTTTTTCTTTTCTATTTCGATGGCTGGAATAAAATGAGTTTCGCCTAATGCATATAGTTTTTCAATTCCTTGCGCAATAGAAACATAATCAGGCTCCGCAACTACACCCACAACATTATTTGGCACCATGGCAGCTAGTGCACCAACATTCGTTACAAGCATGGGTTTATTAAAATGAAAACAGAGTGGTGTAATACCTGATTGCGTGGCATGTTTGTATGGTTGTATCACAAAGTCGGTGGCACAAAAGTAATTGCGTACATCCGTATCTGCGATAAAATCACTTTTTACAATAACATCGTTTGTTAGATCTTCTTCCGCTATAATTTGTAAGTAAGGTTCTTTTTTATCGTAAAATTCGCCAGCTATAACGAGGGTAGGGATAATTTTTCCTTGCTTTTTTAAATACCCTAGTGCCCTCAACAAAAGATCAAGCCCTTTATATGCTCTAATAAAACCAAAAAATAAAATAATCGGATCAAATGCGTCTAATGCTAATTTTTTTCTAGCTTCTAACTTTGAAATAGGCTCACCAAAATTATCGTAAAGTGGATGCACCACAGTGGCAGATGGTTTTTGCGTAAACAGGGTAAGGTCTTTTTGAACTTTTTCACTAAGTGTAACAAAAGCATCTACTTGACCAACAAAGTATTTAGTAAATAGGGTATCTAATGGTCGCTTCTCATGTGGTACCACATTGTCTGCTATACAAACAACTTTAGAAGTTTTATTTTTTCTGATGATAGAAGCAATTGTTCCTAGGCAAGGGCCCATAAATGGAATCCAGTATCTAACCACCACAAGGTCAGGAGCCATTTTATTGATTTCATTACCAATACGAACCCAGTTAAATGGATTTACTGAATTAACAACTTCCTTAATGGTTAAATGAAGTGGCTTGGGTTCAGTGGCATATTGGCTTTTCCCTGGAAACAAAAAAGAGGGGTATTGTAATGAAAAGGTGTAGATGATTACTTCATGACCTTCATCCATAAATTGTTTTGCTAACCTTTCATTAAAAGTAGCGATGCCTCCGCCTCTTAATGGCCAAGCGGAACCGATAATGACTACTTTTTTTTTCATAACAATAAATTATGAACTATTTGTCTAATCCAATCTTTGAAGCAATTAAATATACATTTCTTTCTGTTGCATTACGTGCCACTAATTCGGCAACAAAGCCCGTTAAAAAAAGTTGCATACCAATAACCATTGTGGTAAGGGCAATGTAAAACGCAGGACGATTGGTTAAAGAAAAATCTTGGCTAGCAAATTTTGCAAGTATCAGGTAAATACTAGCACCAAATCCAATTAAAAAAAATAAAGTGCCCAATAAGCCAAAAAACTGCATGGGGCGTTTACCAAACTTTCCTAAAAATAGGATAGTGGCTAAATCTAAAAATCCATTTACAAAACGTTGCCAACCAAATTTGGTAACACCGTATTTTCTAGCTCTGTGCTCTACTACTTTTTCTCCAATTTTTTTATACCCACTGCCTTTAGCCAAAATAGGTATATATCGGTGCATTTCGCCGTATACTTCGATGCTCTTTATTACTTTATTCTTGTAGGCTTTTAGTCCACAATTAAAGTCGTTGAGCTTGATGCCTGAACTTTTACGTGCTACAGCATTAAATAATTTTGAAGGGATATTTTTGGTAAGTGTATTGTCAAATCGTTTTTTCTTCCAACCACTTACCAGGTCAAATCCGCCATTAATAATCATATCTCTTAATGCTGGAATTTCATCAGGAGAATCTTGCATATCGGCATCCATGGTAATAACCACTTCGCCTTGTGCTGCTCTAAAACCTTCATTAAGTGCAGCAGATTTTCCGTAATTGCGTTGAAATTGAATGCCCTTAAATGAGGGGTTAGCTGCACTTATTTGTGTAATAACATCCCAACTATTATCGGAACTACCATCATCAATGAGGATAACTTCATAGGACAATTGCTCTTGATCCATCACGCGCGAAATCCAACTACACAATTCGGGCAGTGATTCATCTTCATTAAAAAGGGGTATTACAACAGATACTTGCATGTGATTAAATTTGATCAGGTACTTCCTCGTTTTTCTTGATAATAACTGACAAAATGAGTGCTTTAACAAAATTGAATACGATTGCTAAACCAAGTCCTAAAAATACTTGCTTAAACGATGTAACTTTTGGTTCTGCTTGCATGCGTTTAATAGTTTCTTCAATTTGTGCTTCAGATGCGCCAAATTTTTCCATCATTTGAAGTGTTTTGGCAATACTAATTTCCATCACTTTTGCAGTCATGTCAGGATCCACAAGTGCAAAGAGTGCGTAGTTACCAATCGCTTCTATGAGCGCAAACACCACGTATGCGACAAAAGTAAATTGTAGCGCTTCTTTAAATGAATAGAGCCCACCATTGTCTTTTCTTAATTTAAAGCCAACAACAAGTAATATAATAAAGAGGTAAGGGATAAAAGTGGTAACTCCTGTAACGGCCACAAAATTTTCTACAGACCCTACGGCCCATAAACCAAATAATAGCACTAAAAAAATAAGGCCTCCTACGATGCCATATGTTAAACCTTGCTTGATATTATTATTTTCCATGTGTAGTGGTTTAAATTATTTGAGTTAAGTATTATTGTGTTAATTGTTTATTGTGAATGGTTGCTACAACAGCACCACTGAGTGTCGTATCCATAAAAGCAGAATTACTAGATTTACTCTTATTATTTTGTGCTGTTAGGGTAGTGGTACCTTTTCTGTTAAATATAGTTAATTCAGCGACTTGTCCTTCTTCGATTCTAACCATAGGAAGTCCAAATATTTGTCTAGCATTCCCACTTAATAAATTTGAAACTTGATTAGGTGTTAAACCTGGAACTGTTTGTTCAAGTGTTGCATATGTGGTTTGTAATCCTATATTTCCAAACTCGGCATATTCAAACTCACACACTTTATGATCCCAATCTTGAGGAGCATGATGCGAAGCAATGCAATCTATAGTTCCATCTACAACAGCAGCCCTGAGTGCGTCTCGATCTGCTTTTGTTCTTACCGGTGGTATAACTTTTAAGTTAGTATTGTAGGTTGTCATGTCTTCATCGCAGTAAAAAAGATGCGTTGGTGTAACGCTACAAGAAATAGCCAAGCCTTCTTTTTTGGCAGCCCTTATAAGATCAATGGTAGTTGCAGAAGAAACGCCAGTGATATGTAGTTTAGATCCAGTATATCTGAGTAAATCAATATCTCTTTTTACCATTAGCTCTTCGGCTACAGCAGGTAAACCAGGAAGTCCCATTTGAGTGGAAACTATGCCTTCGTGCATGAGTCCATTTGCAGCAATGGTTTTATCGATAGGTATTTGTATTAAAATACCATCAAATGCTTTAACGTATTGAAGTGCTTTTAAAAATACACCCGGAGATTGTACAGGATGCATGCCATCCGAAAATGCAACTGCATTTGACGCGCGCATGTCATACATTTCAGCGAGCGATTGGCCTTCCATTTTTTTGGTAATGGCTCCGATAGGATGCAGCGTTACATTTGCTTGGCTGCCTGCTGCGTGTATATAAGCTACCTGTGCTTTGTTGTCAGTAACTGGTTTTGTATCACCCATAACTAGCACCCTGGTATATCCACCTGCTGCTGCGGCGGCAATACCAGTTTGTAAGGTTTCTTTGAACTCGAAGCCTGGATCACAAAAATTTGAAAAAACGTCTACCCATCCACTCGACACAAAAGCACCATTACACTCGAAGGTTTTATCTGCTTTTTTAGAACTATTTGATTCAATTGAAACGATAACACCGTTCTCAATAAAAATATCCGTTGTTAAACCATTGTGTTTTGATTGAGGATCGGCAATTGTGACTTGCTTGAGGAGGATCGTCATGGGCTGATTGGAAATTTTATGCAATATAACCTGATTTTTTGTCTTTGACCCTATATTTGCAGCGTTTTAAAGGAGTTTTATACTCATTTTCGGGATGTAGCGCAGCCCGGTAGCGCACACGTCTGGGGGGCGTGGGGTCGCAAGTTCAAATCTTGTCATCCCGACCATAAAAAAGGTCACTCTTTGCAGAATGACCTTTTTTTATATCCTTGTTAAAAATTTAGAATCTTTCTAGTTTAGAAAAGAAGAAATCTCCTTCTATCACTGCATTTTCATTGCTATCGCTACCATGAACCGCATTTTCACCAATTGAAGCAGCAAATTTCTTACGAATCGTACCTTCTTCTGCTTGTGCTGGGTTAGTTGCGCCAATCAATTTTCTAAAATCTTCCACTGCGTTGTCTTTTTCTAAAATAGCAGCTACAATTGGGCCACTGCTCATAAATTCAACTAATTCACCAAAAAAAGGTCTTTCTCTATGGATATCATAGAATAAACCAGCTTGCTCGGTTGTTAATTTAGTCCATTTCATAGCTTTTACGGTAAAACCAGCCTTGATAATTTGGTCTAAAATAGCACCTGTGTAACCTTTACTGGTTGCATCAGGCTTAATCATTGTAAATGTTCTGTTACTCATAGTTTTAGGTATAATTGGGGTGCAAAATTACAAATAAACTACCCTTTAAAACGATATTTGACATTAAATTTTGTTAAACCCGCCTAAATTGATTTGACAAAACAGGCTAGATGCTGCATTTTTGCCAGAATATGCAACCCATTGAACAGTTTTTCCCATTATTAACCAAGCCTAGCAAGGTTATTATTACCATGCACCAAAAGCCGGATGGCGATGCAATGGGATCGACCCTTGGATTGTATCATTTTTTAAAGGCATTAGGTCATGATGCGGTTGTTATATCACCCACCAATTGGGCCGATTTTTTAGATTGGATGCCAGGTATCAGTACCGTTATAGATTTTGAAAAAAAGAAGGAAACAGCACTGGCACTTATTAATGATGCAGACTTTCTATTTTGTCTCGATTTTAATACCCTCAGCAGAACCAAAAACATGGAACTGCCACTTGCAAATGCAAAGGGTGCTAGAATTTTAATTGATCATCACCAACAACCACAAACAGAAGTATTTGCTTATGGCGTGAGTGATACTAGCAAAAGTTCTACCTGTGAAATGGTATATGATATAATTATGGGTTCTGAAAACGGTGCGCATATATCACTCGATGTGGCTACTTGTTTATATACAGGGTTAATGACTGATACGGGATCATTTAGATTTCCAGCCACTACAGCATCTGTTCACCGTATGATTGCTCATTTAAAAGATTTAGGACTCGACCACACGGTGGTGCATAGTCATATCTTTGATAATTCATTAGAAAACAGACTTCGTTTTATTGGCTTTGCTTTACTCAATAGAATGGAAGTAATGTACGAATGTAATACTGCAATTATGTATATTACAAAGCAGGATTTACAGCGCTTTGATATCAAAACCGGTGATACAGAGGGTTTGGTGAATTACCTTTTAGGTATAAAAGGTATGAAACTTGGCGCCATTGTCATAGATAGAGATGAAGAGCGTAAGTGGAGTTTTAGAAGCAAGGGTGCATTTGATGTGAATGCTTTTGCAAGAAAACATTTTGAAGGAGGAGGACATGTGAATGCGGCAGGTGGAAGAAGTGATGAAAATATTGAAACAACTTTACATACTTTTAAAGAGGTCTTAAAAGACTATTATAATCAACTACAATGAAAATGATCAAATCAACACTATCGCTTTTAGCAGCGATTGTCATTTTTGCGAGCTGTAATCAGTTCCAAAAATCACCTTCAGGTATGCCTTACAAAATCACCAAAGGCAGCAGTAAAGAACTTTTAAAACATGGACAGTTTGTAAAGTTACACATCGAGTACAAGTTAAAATCTAAAGACACCGTATTAAATACATCTTATGGTCATATCCCGATGTATTTTTATTTAGATACAGCTAGACTTGGTAAATACACTTTCACAGAAGTGATTACCAAGTGCGCACCTGGCGATAAAATGGAATTTTCATTAAGCATTGATTCACTCAAAAAAATGGGCATGATCGAGTTCAATGAAGTATTTAAATCGGGTGATTTTATCAATGGTAAATTAGAAGTAATTGCTGCATTTGCTAAAGAAGATTTAGTTAAAGCAGATTACGAAAAAGAGGTTGAAAAAGAAAAAGCTACTGAAATTGCTGAAGTAAAAAAATATGCCGAAAGCAAGAAAATGAAAACCGTTTCAACCAAGAGCGGTGCTTTAGTAGAAATCACGAATCCGGGTGTAGGTCAAAAAGCCGATTCTGGTTACCAAGTATCAGTTATGTACAGAGGTTATTTTGCTGATAAAGATGGTAAAGAATTTGATGCAAATATGGGTAAGCCAGCGCCAGATAACGCGCCTATAGAGGTTGTTATTGGACAACATGGTGTTATTCCAGGTTGGGAAGAAGGTTTAACTTTCTTTGCCAAAGGTGGCAAGGGACGTATTGTAGTTCCTTCATTTTTAGGTTATGGCCCTTCAGGTCGTCCTCCAGCTATTGCACCATTTGCAAACTTATGTTTCGATGTAGAAATCGTTGACGTAAAATTAGCACCGCCACCACCACCTCCAGCTGCTCCGGGCGCTCCAGGTGCACCAGGCCGATAATATAAAAAGTAATTGTGAAAGCCTCAACCTTTTGGTTGGGGCTTTTTTATTGTAGGTAACTGCAAAGTGTTACTACTTCATTTGCTTCTTTAACATCATGCACCCTGAGTATTGAAGCGCCATGTAAAATAGCAGCAGTGTGTAAAACCGTTGTTCCGTTTAGCGCTTCAGAAGCTGTGATACCAAGGGTTTTATAGATAGTCGATTTTCGTGAAACACCTATTAATAGTGGCTTTTGAAAGCTTGTAAATGAAGATAGATTTGCAATAAGTTCAAAATTTTGTTCGGGTGTTTTACTAAAACCAAAACCGGGATCTAAAATGAGCTGATCGATTCCAGATGTTTTAGTTGCGGCTATTGTTTTTGTAAAAAATTCATGCACCACTGGTAAAATACTTGTGCTACTATCAACGGCATGCATTTGTTCTATATGCTCATTAACATGCATTACAACATAGGGCACATTGAGATCAGCAATGGTGTTGTACATATTAGCGTCATACTGACCACCGCTAATATCATTGATGATATGTGCACCAAGTTTAACCACCTCTTTAGCAACATCACTATGGTATGTGTCTACCGATATAAATGCATCCCCAAAATGACGAACAACTGCTTCAATAACGGCGCCAATTCTGTCCAGCTCTTCATTTGCAGAAATGGCCTCCGCGCCAGGTCTCGTACTTTGCCCGCCAATATCCAAAATAGAGGCTCCATCATGTAGCATTTTACCTGCGAGGTCAATCACTTCGGAAACAGCCATTACCCGGCTCTTTTGGTAAAAAGAATCAGGGGTTACATTTAAAATCCCCATAATTAGGGGTTTTGTACTATGGAGGGTTTTTCCTTGGCTATTTAGTGTCAACATTCTGATGTTTCAATTATATTGCATCCGCTTCAAAGATATTACCAAAGGATCAAAATTAGACCTATAAAATGAGCAATACCAATCAGGCATATGATGAGGCTATTTTAGCTTGTAGAGACATATTTATTAAAAAAACCAAAGATTACGGAACTGCATGGCGTGTATTGCGTACGATTTCTGTAGTGGATCAAATATTTATTAAGGCACTTCGCATTAGAACCATCCAAGATTTACAAACCCAAAAAGTAGGAGATGATATCAATTCTGAATTTAAGGGTATTGTAAACTATGCGGTTATTGGACTTATTCAACTGGCACTTGGTAACCCTCAGGTAGAGGAACTCCCTGTAGATCAAGTAGAAAAACTCTATTTACAATATGTAGAATTTGCACGTCAAACAATGTTTGATAAAAATCATGATTATGGTGAAGCATGGAGAGACATGAGTCAAGAAAGTTTTGCCGATTTGATACTCATGAAGCTAATGCGCATCAAACAAATTTTAGGCAACGATGGCAAAACCCTCATCAGTGAAGGTATTGACGCCAACTACGTAGATATTTTAAATTACTCAGTTTTTGCACTCATATTAATTTCCGAAGGAAAGCACTAAAACATCCAGCATGAAAAAATTAAACACACCCATTCGAATTTTTGTAGGATTGTTGTTTATCTTTTCTGGACTTATAAAAGCCAATGATCCGCACGGATTAAGCTATAAAATGCAGGAGTTTTTTGAAGTATGGGGTTTTGATTTTCTAAACCCATTGAGTTTGTTTTTATCATTAGGCATGAATGTGCTAGAAGTATTTGCTGGGATTGCCATCATTGTTAACTGGCAAACCAAAAAAATTACCTGGCTATTATTTATACTCATTTTATTTTTCACCTACCTAACAGGCTATGCGCTCTTTTCAGGTAAAATTAAAACCTGTGGTTGTTTTGGTGATTGCTTACCACTAACGCCAGCAATGTCATTTACCAAAGACATTATATTGGGCGTACTCATTATTGTTTTATTAGCAACTAATTCTGGCAAAGCCAATAAAGCCATTTTTGGAAAAATAGTACTCTATGCGGTAACCCTTGGTTCCGCTGCTTTTCAGTGGTATGCACTTACGTATTTACCAGTTGTAGATTGCTTGCCTTACAAAAAGGGCAATGATATTGTAGAACAAATGAAAGTACCCGCTGGCGCTATTCCGGACAGTACGTCTATCGAATTTATTTATACCAAAAACGGAAAAGAAGTTCGTTTTGACCAGGCCAATTTCCCATCCGATTTTGACAGCACCTATACATACGTTGATCGAAAAGATATTGTGGTTAAAAAAGGGAATGGTCTTGTAGCAAAAATTGTTGACTTTAGTTTAATGTCTAGATCTGGGACAGACACTACGGCTGCCATTTTTGCAAATCAGAAACCATATGTACTAGTATTTGCAAAAGAAATGAAAGGAGCAGAAGGTTGGAAAAATGCTTTTGAAACAATCTATAAAAAATTACAGGCACAAAATATTGAAGTTATTTTAGTGACTCCAGAAGCGGACAGAGCTGCTAGCCTTTTTGGTAATATTAATATTTTAATTTCTGATGCTACAGTTATAAAAACCGCTGCACGTGTTACACCAACTTACTTTTTAATGAACGGGTCACACATTGTAGAGAAAGTTGCAGCACCCAATATAGATCAATTATTTACCACACTAAATAGTAAGTAATGATTCGTTTCATTACAAAAAAACTAGGGTATGGATTACTCGTATTAATGGGGGTAGTGGTGGTAGTGTTTTTTTTGTTTCAAGGCTTTGGTGATCCTGCCCGTTTGGTACTGGGTCAAAGTGGGGATAGCACTACTATTAGCAATATCAAAAAAGAATTAGCACTTGACAAGCCCAAAACCCAGCAGTTTATTTTGTACTTAAATGATGTGTCGCCTATTGCACTTCATAGCGTATCCGATATTGAATCTAAAAAGTTAAAGGGCTATTTTTTTAATCTTGGAGATAAACAATTAGCTTTTAAAATACCCTACCTACGTAGGTCGTATCAGAGCAAAAAGCAAGTGAGTGAAATACTTATGGAAGCTATACCAGGCACCATATTGCTGGCTTTTGCTGCCATGTTTGTGGCTACTTTGTTTGGTATTTTACTTGGGATGTTAGCCGCCATTAAAAAAA
>JBANFS010000019.1:0-46367 GCA_037975885.1 Bacteroidota bacterium | reverse complement strand
GGGCTTTGCAGGTTTAATACTTTCGGTTTCCGCTGGCAAAACACTTCACTTCGACAATTTTTCTTACAGCTTTTTTGTAGTACTCGCAACTATTTTTTATGGACTCAATGTAAATATGGTTGGTAGTCAAATGCAAAAAGTAAGTGCCATCAATATTGCATCAGTTGCCTTTTGTTTTACCATGATTCCTGCTGGCATCATCCTGTTTAGTACTGGATATTTTAATTATGATTTTTCTAACCAAGCACTGTTAGAAGCAAGCATAGCAGGCGGTACACTAGGCGTGATCAACACTTCTATTGCGTCTGTTTTATTTTATGTACTCGTAAAAAGAGCGGGGATTATTTTTGCGTCTACTGTAACCTATGCCATTCCATTTGTATCACTTGCGATAGGCCTATATTACAACGAGCCCATCCATCCGTTAAGAATTGTTGGGCTCGGTATCATTTTATGCGGCGTTTATATTGTAAACAAGCAAAGGAAATAAGCGCATTTTATATTGCCATCATTTCTTTTTCTTTAGCAGCCAAATGTTTTTCAACTAGGGCAATAAATTTGTCAGTAATATCTTGAATTACTTTTTCAGCATCTTTTGCTGCGTCTTCACTTAAGCCGTCTTTTTGTAATTTTTTTATTTGCTCGATAGCGTCGCGTCTAATATTACGAATAGCTACTTTAGATTGTTCTCCTTCACCTGCGGCTCTTTTTACAAATTCTTTTCTGCGCTCTTCGGTAAGGGGTGGCATAAAAAGTCTGATTAAAACCCCATCGTTTTGAGGTGTTACCCCAATATTTGCCATCATAATAGCTCTTTCGATAGGCGCAAGCATGTTTTTTTCCCAAGGTTGAATGCTAATGGTTCTTACGTCTAATACGCTAATATTGGCAACCTGATTGATAGGGGTTGGTGCACCATAATAGTCGGCCATAATACCATCGAGCATTGTAGGACTGGCTTTTCCGGCTCTAATCTTGGTTAATTCAAGCTCTAAGTGGCTTATCGCCTTTTGCATAGATTCTTCGGTATCCGCCGTTATGAGGTCAAGTTCTTCAGACATGTTGTATAAATTTGATGGCAAAACTAATAAATAGTCCCGAAAGCGTCATTTTTCATCAAAGAATTGGAATTTGAATTTTATCTTCGCAGCAAATAATCAAATTATGGCGTCTATTCAAACCCTAAAAGATACAGCTACACAAGTAAGAAGAGATATAGTTAGAATGGTGCATGGCGTTCAGAGTGGACATCCGGGTGGCTCTTTGGGCTGTACAGATTTTTTAACGGCGCTATATTTTCATACCCTAGATCATAATCCAGCTTTTTCTATGGATGGTAAGGGTGAAGATTTGTTTTTCTTATCCAACGGACATATTTCACCGGTATTTTATTCGGTGCTAGCAAGATCAGGTTATTTTGAAGTGAGCGAACTTGGCAGCTTTAGAAAATTAAATACCCGTTTACAAGGTCACCCTACCACACACGAGCATTTGCCAGGTGTGAGAATTGCGAGTGGATCTTTAGGACAAGGCATGAGTGTTGCCGTAGGCGCTGCGCTTACTAAAAAAATTAACAACGATTCAAAGCTTGTGTATTGTTTACATGGTGATGGTGAATTACAAGAAGGACAAATTTGGGAATCAGTAATGTTTGCGGCCCATAACAATTGCGATAATTTAATTGCAACCATCGATGTTAACGGTCAACAAATTGATGGTCCTACCAAAAAAGTAATGAACCTTGATAGTTTACGTGCCAAATTTGAAGCATTTAACTGGACCGTAATTGATATGGATGGTAACAATATGGAAGACGTTGTTGCAACCCTTGATAAAGCAAAGTCTTTAACAGGTCAAGGAAAGCCTATCTGTATTTTAATGAAAACAGAAATGGGTAAAGGCATTAGTTTTATGGAAGGAACGCATGAGTGGCATGGCATCGCACCAAACGACGCACAGCTTGCAGATGCACTTTCTCAATTACCAGAAACCTTAGGTGATTATTAATCTTGCACCCCTTTAGTAGATAACTAACTCTTTAATGACAACAATTGCTGGCTTGCTTTTTTTGCTGGTATCCACGCTGCGAGTAGTGCAATAACTGTAATGGTAGCAACAACAAGCACATAGTCTGTAGCCATTAATTTTACTGGGTAGTAATCAATAATGAAACTACCGCCACCACCAAGTGTAATTATTTTAAATTTTAATTGCAGCAAACAAAGAATAGTACCAAGCACCGTTCCAATTAAAGTACCTACACCAGCTAGCACGAGCCCTTCTGTAATAAATATTTTTTGAATGAGTGATGCGCTTGACCCCATGGCTTTTAGCACCGCAATGTCTTTTTGTTTTTCTAACACGAGCATAGTGAGTGCGCCAATCATATTAAAGGCTGCCACAATTAATATCAAACTTAAAATGCCGTAAATCACCCACTTTTCCATTTGCATAACCGCGTACAAATTTTTATTTTGTTCGTAGCGCGTTTCTACCACAAAATTTTTGCCAAGTACTGCTTGAAGTTTTGCTTTAATTTTTTCGGGGCTGCCATTTATTTTTATTTCTACCCCAGTTACCTGATTGGGTGTCATCGAAAGCATGTACTGCAAAAAAGAGAGTTTGGTGAAAATAAATTTATTGTCAAATTCTTGTTGAACTGCAAACACCCCCTTCCCTGTTACATTAAAGGCAAACATGCCCTCAACGGCGTCAAAACCAGCGCCTTTGTTTGGTGTATATAACGTTAACGGAAAGCCGCCTTTTGTAACATCGGCACCCACTGCATTTTCGATACCAGCGCCTATAACAATGCTAGGATTTTGCAAATCACCGGTTTCGTAATTACCTCTAACAATATGTTTATTAATATGATTGGTACGCGTAAAAACGGAGTCTACTCCTTTTACCACAACAATACTCTGATAATCGCCATTGGCAAGTAGTGCTTTTTCTTCAATCACTTTACTTACTTCTGCAACGCCCTCGATAGATTTTATAGTATATATGGTGCTGTCACTTACATCCATTTTTTTACCCTGGGCAGGAAGCACACGCATGTCTGCGTAAAAATCAGTGTAGAGTCCTTTTACTAAATCTTCAAAGCCATTAAACACACTTAAAATAACAATAAGTGCAGCAGCACCAACTGCAATAGCTGTAACACTTACCCATGCAATAATATTAATTGCACTTGTAGACTTTTTTGATTTAAAATACCGCCAAGCAAATAAATATTGCACGAGACTTAATTAATTTGATGCTGGATTTGTGTCATCAGTTCCTGATTGCTCCTCTTTAGCTTTTTTTTCGGCACTAATTTGCTTGAAAATTTCCTCCATCTTAAACACATAGTCAAGCGTGTCATCAAGGTAAAAGTGTAATACCGGAATACGTCTAAACTGGTGCTTTACCCTATCGGCTAGCTCTTTTTTGATCTCCCAGGCCCTAGACTCAATTACTTTCATCACTTCTTTTGGGTCTGGCACCTGAAAAATACTGAGGTAAATACGGGCTTCTAAAAGGTCCGGAGTTACTTTTACGGATGAGATGGAAACCATGCCACCAGCTATCATAGAAAGGTTTAACCTTCTAAAAATATCATTCATTTCTTCTTGAATAGCACCGGCTACCTGACGTTGACGTTTACCTTCCTCCATGTTCTTTGCGTTTAATTGGCTGTAAAATTAGTTACTTTGCCTTGTTTTAACGATTTTATCATTTATGAAGCGTTTTTCACGAATTCTATTTTACCTCCGGACCCAGAAAAGGAATATTGCCTTATATGTGGTATTTAACCTTTTATCCATATTGTTTTCTCTCGTTTCACTGGCTATGTTGGCTCCATTTTTACAACTTTTATTTGGTACCGAAAAGCTGATTACTACAAAACCAATAGCAGCAGACGCAAGTTTATCTGCGGGGACTGTTTTAAACTACCTCAAATATTTTATTTCTAGAATCATAATTGAAGAAGGAACCGTGTATGCACTAGGCGCTATTTGTGGTATTATTATTACCGCCATTTTCTTCAAAAACTTATTTACCTATTTATCATTTAGGGTACTGGCACCTATGCGCAATTATGTAATGACGACCCTTCGTTCCGATTTGTATAAAAAATTATTAGACCTCCCTATTGGCTATTTTACCGAACAGCGTAAAGGCGATATTATTAGTAGAATGAGTAACGATGCCAACGAAATTGAATGGAGTGTGATGAGTACGCTAGAAGGACTTATTAAAGATCCACTCAATATCCTTATCATTTTAATTTTCTTAGTTTTCTTAAGTCCGGTATTGTCTTTGTTTTTACTGGTACTATTGCCGGTAACTGGTTTTGTAATTGGACGCCTGAGTAGAAGTTTAAAAAAACAATCTACCACTTCACAAGAAAAGCTAGGTACGCTATTATCGATATTAGATGAAACCCTTGGGGGACTTAGGGTCATCAAGGCTTTCAATGCCGAAAAAATTCTCTTACAAAAGTTTTTAGACAACAACAACGCACTCAATCATATACGTAACAAAATGAATTTTAGAAAGGATTTGGCATCGCCGATGTCCGAATTTTTAGGCGTGATTGTATTGTCTTGTATCTTATGGTTTGGAGGAAGACTTGTATTAAATAACCAAGCAGGACTTGGACCAGAAAGTTTTATCACCTACATTTTATTTTTTACGCAAATTATTAATCCGGCAAAATCTTTATCTAGTTCATTTTATAATGCACAAAGAGGCAGCGCCGCTATCGAACGAATTGAAGAAATTTTAAAAGCACCCGTTGCCATTGAAGATAAACCGAATGCTAAAATTTTAGAAAATTTTGAAAAGCGCATCGAGTTTAAAAATGTAAGTTTTTCTTACGACGATGCTACCATTTTAAAAAACATCAACCTTGTTATTGAAAAAGGAAAAACGGTAGCACTAGTAGGTTCATCGGGTGCCGGTAAAAGTACCTTAGCAGATTTGATTCCGCGTTTTCATGATGTAACAGAAGGTGAAGTTTTAATTGATGGCATCAACATCAAAGAATACAGCTTACAAAGTGTGCGTGCAGCTATGGGTATTGTAACGCAGGAGCCTATTTTATTTAATGATAGCATTGCTCAAAATATTGCCCTAGGCGTCCAAACAGCAAGCCCAGCAGCCATTACAGCCGCAGCTACGGTAGCCAACGCTGCAGCATTTATCAATAGCAAAGAAGATGGGTATGACGCTAATATTGGAGACAGGGGTAGCAAGTTAAGTGGTGGGGAACGTCAGCGTATTACCATTGCAAGAGCCATTTTAAAAAATCCACCCATTTTAATTTTAGATGAAGCTACGTCATCACTCGATACAGAAAGTGAGAGACTGGTGCAAGACGCCATTAATAAAATGATGCAAAACAGAACTTCCATTGTTATTGCACACCGCCTGTCTACCATCAGACACGCCGATGAAATTATTGTCTTACAAAAAGGAGAAATTGTAGAACGTGGCACACACGATGAACTCCTTGCAAAGGGTGGGATGTATAAGCGCCTCATTGATATGCAAGAAGTAAAATAAAGTTAGCGCATAAAAAAAGGCCGCAATTTGCGGCCTTTTTTTATAGATCAAGATCTAAATTTATTGTTGATCAGGGCTTGGTTTTACAAGACCTAATTTAGCTTCTAAGCTAAGTGTTGCGTGTGGTACAGCGCGTAAACGAGCTTTGTCAATTAACTTACCAGTTACTCTACAAATACCATATGTTTTGCTTTCAATACGCATGATTGCTTTTTCTAAATGGTCGATGTATGTAATTTGACGGCTAGCCATTTGAGATAACTGCTCTCTTTCCATACTTACACTTCCATCTTCCATAGTCATGTAACGTGCGTCGTCATTGTCACCACCCATTTCGTCTTTGCGGGTAATTAAGCCTTGGAGGTACACGAGCTCTTTTTTAGCAGCTTCTAATTTTTTATTGATGAGCTCACGAAACTCGTTAAGTTCGGCGTCGCTGTATTTAACAAGTGTTTGATTACTCTTCGTCACTATTTGCACTCTTTTTTCTAATGGTGTATATCCAGGACTGTAAGGCACACTAGACTTTGTATTTGTCTTAGGTAATTTTACATCCTTAATTGGTTCTAATGGTTTTCTTACCGGTTTTTTTGGAGGCGCAGGCGGCAACTTTACTTCCGGCTTTTTAGGCATTGGAGGAAGTGGCGCTGGCTTCGCTTTTACCACAGGTGGCGGTGGCGCTACTTTTGGAACGGGCTTGCTTGGAAGTACCACTTTACCGCCGGGTCTTACTGGCGCAGTTTTAACAATCACTTTAGCAGGAGGCGCTTTAACCGCTGCAACTTTAGCAGGCTTTGCCGCTTTTACGGGTGCGACAGGTTTTGCAGGTGTAACAGATTTTGCAGGAGCTGCTGCTTTCGCTGGCGCCGCTTTAACCGGTGCTGCTTTTTTTGCAGGCGCTGCTGCTGGTTTAGCAGGAGCAGCTTTAGTTGGAGCCGCTTTTTTTGCGGGAACTGCTACTTTTTTTGCAGGAGCTGTTGGTTTCGCAGGGGCTGCTTTAGTTGGAGCCGCCTTTTTTGCTGGAACCGCTACTTTTTTTGCAGGAGCTGCTGGTTTCGCAGGCGCTGCTTTTTTTGCGGGAGCTGCCTTTTTAACGGGCGCCGCCACTTTTTTAGCAGGAGCTGCAGGTTTAGCAGGCGCTGCTTTTTTTACAGGCGCTGCTACTTTTTTAGCAGGCGCTGCTTTTTTGGCCGGAGCCGCCTTTTTTGCGGGAGCTGCTACTTTCTTAGCAGGTGCTGCTTTTGGGGCTGGTTTCTTTGTAGCCATATGCTTGTTGTTATGCTTGTTTAGTTATTGAAACTTTTAGCAAATTGTCATTTACGTCGACTTCTGTTGCATTTTCAACATGGTCTACCCAATTGATAGAATCAGCTAAAATTTCGCGGCAAATATAGTCGTTATATTTAACAATCGACTCCTTGAGCCTGTCGCAATGCTCAAGGGTCACGAATATACGGTCTGTAAGGGCAAAACCGCTTTCTTTTCTAATATTTTGTACACGGTTTACAAACTCCCTGGCGTCACCTTCCTGCTGTAAATCAGGGGTAATGGTGATATCGAGGGCCACCGTAAGGCTGCCTTTGCTGGCAACACTCCAACCCGGAATATCTTCAGCAGCGATATCTACCTCGGTTAAGGCAATGCTAAGTTCTTCACCTTCAATAGATAAGAGAATTTCACCGGTTTTTTCGAGGGAAGCAATTTGAGCAGCAGTCATGGCGGTAATGGCCGCGCCGGCTGCTTTCATTTTAGGACCCATTTTGGTACCAAGTGCCTTAAAGTTGGGTTTGATCTTTTTCTTAATAATTCCTTCCGTTTCGGTCAAATATTCAATTTCTTTAACATTTACCTCTGCCGTAATCAAATCCTGAATTAAACCTAGCTGCTCCTGCATGGCCGGGTCTAAAACCGGAATAAGTATTTTTTGAAGAGGTTGACGCACTTTAATATTCACTTTTTTCCGAAGACTCAATACTAGTGAGCAAGCATCCTGTGCTAACTGCATTCTTTCTTCTAGTGCAGCATCAATAAATGCATCATTGGCCACTGGGAAATTAGCATGATGAATAGATGCTACCTGATGCTTACCAGTTACACTATTAAGGTTGCTAAAAATTGCATCACTAAAAAATGGTGCAATAGGCGCTGTTAATTGTATCACAGTTTCTAAACACTCGTATAAAGTCTGGTAGGCACTAATTTTATCCTGCTCATATTCGCCTTTCCAAAATCTTCTTCTACAAAGTCTAACATACCAGTTACTCAGTTGCTCATCTACAAAAGATTCGATGGCTCTTCCTGCAACGGTTGGTTCGTAATCATCCATCGCAGCTGTTACTTTTTTAACAAGCGAATGTAAACTTGATAAAATCCAACGATCAATTTCCGGGCGCTGTTTTAATGGTACTGGTGGCTCAGAAAAAGAAAAACCATCCACATTTGCATACAGCACAAAAAATTGATAGGTGTTATAGAGTGTTCCAAAAAACTTACGTTGCACTTCTTGAATACCCGCTACGTCAAATTTTAAATTATCCCATGGAGATGCGTTGGTAACAAGGTACCAACGTGTTGCGTCAGCACCATATTTTTCAATGGTTTCGAAAGGATTCACTACATTACCAAGTCGCTTACTCATTTTGTTGCCGTTTTTATCCAGCACGAGTCCATTACTTACCACTGTTTTATAAGCAACGCTATCAAATAACATAACGCCAATTGCGTGAAGGGTATAAAACCATCCACGTGTTTGATCCACACCTTCACAAATAAAATCGGCAGGGAACGCTTGACCTTTATCTACAAGATCTTTATTTTCAAATGGATAATGCCACTGCGCGTAAGGCATGGCGCCACTATCAAACCAAACATCAATTAAATCCGAAACGCGGTGCATAGGTTTACCAGAAGCACTCACCAAAACAATATCATCTACAAATGGTTTGTGCAAATCCAAAATGCCACCGTGTAAATAATTTTGGTTAACGCTTCCACCTAAAACTTCATTTGCTTTTTTAATACCGGCATTTAACTCCTCCACAGATCCAATACAAACTTCTTCTGTTCCGTCTTCTGTACGCCATACAGGAAGTGGGGTTCCCCAATATCTACTTCTACTCAAATTCCAATCCACCATGTTTTCAAGCCAGTTACCAAAACGACCTTCGCCAGTAGATTTAGGTTTCCAGTTGATGGTTTTATTGAGTTCCACCATGCGGTCTTTAACGGCCGTGGTTTTAATAAACCAAGCATCTAGTGGATAGTATAAAATAGGTTTGTCCGTTCTCCAACAATGCGGATAGCTATGTTCGTATTTTTCTACTTTAAACGCACGATTTTCTTTTTTAAGCTTTACGCAGATATCAACGTTAACGTCTACATAATTTGGATCGTCTTTGTAATTCTTTACATAGCGGTTACTGAATTCACCAACACCATCAACAAATTTTCCTTCTCTATCTACGAGCGTTAAAATACCAATATTATTTTTTTGTCCAACACGGTAATCGTCTGCGCCAAATGCAGGAGAGGTATGTACAATACCTGTTCCATCCTCTGTTGTAACAAAATCGCCTAGTAAAACTCTAAATGGTTTTGCACCAGGCGTAATTGCTTCAATGGCTTCCATTTTATTTGCATCTGATGGCATGAGTTGCTCATACTGTGCGCCTTCGATATCAGCACCTTTAAAATTTGCCACTATTTTCCATGGCAATATTTTTTGATCAGGGTTGTAATTTTCAAAATCTCCATTTTCCGCCTCCGGCTTGAAAAGCTTTGACAGGAGTGCTTTTGCAAGCACTACATGTACCGGCGCATGCGTGTAAGGATTAAAAGTTTTAACCAATACGTACTCAATATTTGGACCAACGGTTAATCCTAAATTAGAAGGAAGCGTCCATGGTGTTGTGGTCCATGCTAAATAAAAAACTTCATTATCACCAGCAGCGTCTAACAAAAATTTGTTACGTGCATCTGTAGCATCTGCTTTAAACATAGCAACAGCAGACGTATCTTTTACATCTTTGTATGTGCCTGGTTGGTTTAATTCGTGTGAACTGAGTCCCGTACCTGCAGCAGGAGAATACGGTTGAATACTTACACTCTCATACAAATAGCCTTTCTTGTAGAGTTCACTTAAAATCCACCAAAGCGTTTCGATATAATCATTTTCGAATGTGATGTACGGGTCATTTAAATCAACCCAGTATCCCATTTTTGTAGTGATTTCATCCCACTTGTCTTTGTAACGAAGCACAGCTTCTCTACATTTTTGATTGTACTGTTCTACACTGATTTTTTTACCTATATCTTCTTTGGTAATGCCCAATTCTTTTTCAACCCCTAGTTCAACCGGTAGTCCGTGTGTATCCCACCCGCCTTTTCTTTTTACCTGAAAACCTTGCATGGTTTTATACCTACACACCATATCCTTTAAGGTTCTAGAAATCACGTGGTGAATACCGGGCATTCCATTAGCGCTAGGCGGACCTTCATAAAATACAAAAGGAGTGTTACCTTCACGTAAACGCACACTTTGTTCAAACGCCTCTTCTTCTTTCCATTTAGCTAAAATTGACTGCTCAATGCTAGGCAGATGAAGGCCTTGGAATTCTGGATATTTTACACGCATACCTTTGTGGGTTAATCGGTACTGTAATGCAATTACAGCCCTGTTTTTAAGGCTGCAAAGGTAATAAATATAAGCAAGGACTTACCTTTACCCTATGAAAATTGCCTTTTTTTCTACCCAGCCCTATGATACCTCATTTTTCGAGTCTGCAAATCAGGCATTTGGACACGAATTGGCATTTTTTACCCAGGCGCTAGATCCTGCCACAGTGAGCTTAGCAAAGGGTGCCCAGGCAGTTTGCTTGTTTGTGAATGACCAGGCGTCAGTAACCGTTATTGAAGGCCTGAAGGCCCTGGGCGTGCAAACCATCGCCCTTAGATGCGCTGGGTTTAACAATATCGATGTTGAGGCAGCCAAAAAAGCTAGCATCAACGTATGTAGGGTGGCCGCTTACTCGCCAGAGTCAGTAGCGGAGCATGCGGTTGCGTTATTGTTAACCCTTACTAGAAAAACGCACAAAGCCTATAACCGCGTTAGGGAGCAAAATTTTGCTTTGTCCGGACTATTAGGCTTTAACTTACATGGAAAAAAAGTGGGTGTTATAGGCACCGGAAATATTGGACAAGCATTTTGCAAAATCATGCTTGGCTTTGGATGCGAGGTAATAGCTTTTGACTTAATTGCCAATAAAGAAATGGAAGCACTTGGCGTCAAGTACGCGCCACTCATTGAGGTGTTAGGATCTGATATTATATCGTTACACTGCCCACTCAATGAGCAAACCAAACACATTATTAATACAGAAACACTGAGCTACCTTAAAAAAGGAGCAACCATCATTAATACCGGTAGAGGTGGTTTACTAGACACGAAAGCAGTAATTAGTGCTTTAAAAAATGGAACAATTGGTGCACTGGGTTTAGACGTGTACGAACAGGAAGAGAAATTATTTTTCAAAGATTTATCAAGCAGCATCATTATGGATGATACCATACAGCGCTTAATGAGTTTTCCAAACGTTCTCATTACAGGTCATCAAGGATTTTTTACCCAAGAAGCCCTAGAAAAAATTGCTGCTACCACACTTGATAATATTACAAAAATAAATCAACAAGCAACACTAGCTACCGGTAACGCTGTTGTCTGAAGTAGCGTTACTACTATCGTCTGAACCACTATCTGGTAAAGGGTTTACAAAGAATTTATTTTGAAAAATCAGGAGTATAAATACGCCAAGTGAAATAGATGCATCGGCTACATTAAAGACTGGTCTAAAAAATTCGAAACTTTCACCACCCCATATCGGAAACCAAGAAGGAAAATGTCCATCTGTTATGATGGGGAAATAAAACATGTCCACTACACGGCCATGAAATAAAGATGCATAGCCACCTGTAGCAGGAAATAAATGCGCTACATTTTGGGCAAAATAATCGCTTTGTTCAAAAATCAATCCATAAAATAAACTGTCAATTAAATTGCCAAGCGCACCAGCATAAATCATAGCCGCACAAATAATAAAACCTTTGTGCATCCCTTTGCGTAAAAAATCGCGGAGTAAAAAACTACCCCAAATAACTGCTGCCAATCTAAATAAAGTGAGTGCTACTTTTCCAAAATCGCCACCAAATTTCCATCCCCAAGCCATGCCTTCATTTTCCACAAAATGAAGCCTAAACCAAGTACCTAACACGAGGTGTTCTTCGCCAATATGATAATTGAGCTTGATATAAAATTTAAGCGCCTGGTCTATAAATAAAATGGCAATTATAATTCCAATAAGATGTTTTGCTTTCACTGTTGTAGCTTTTTATTTAAGTGGATCAAAGATAAGATTTACTCTTCTATGTAAATCCTTTTTACACGTGCATTAATGCCACTCATCATTTCATACATATTAATACCGGACCATGTTGCAAGAGTTTCTATAGCAATATGTTCACCAAAAATTTCTACCTCATCCTGTAACGAAATATCTTTTACATCCGTTACATCAATCATTGTCATATCCATACACACAAGCCCTACCACCGGACATAAAACGCCCTTTATATACATTTTACCGGCTCCATTACTAAAGCGCCTATCATAACCATCGGCATAACCTATTCGAACGGTTGCGATGCGGGTATCTTTTTGCATGATGGCAGCACGCTCATAGCCAACAGAAGCACCAGCTGACACCTGCCTAATTTGCGCTATCGTGGTTTTTAAAGTGGCCACTTTTCTAATGTCACTTCCTGCTGTAGCACTCGTACCATAAAGCCCAATACCTACCCTTACCATATCTAGCCTAGACGATGGATGCCTTTGTATTGCATGCGAATTTGCAATATGTCTAATAAATGAATACCCGATTTTTTCTTGTAGTATGTTGCATGCATTTTTAAATGCATTTATTTGCTCGGTTGTAAACAAATCATGCGCTGGTGCATCACTCGCCACCAAATGACTCATAACAGATTTTACAATCATGCGCTGATCTGCAACTAATTTTTGAGCCAGCAATGAAGCCTCCGAGGGTTCAAAACCCAACCGGTTCATGCCTGTATTTATTTTTAGGTGAATACCATACGACTCAAGACCCTGAACATTTAAAAAAACTGCAAAGGCATTGTAGATCTCAAATGAATAAATTTCAGGTTCTAAACCATAAGCAACCATCGCTTCAAAACCTGCTTCGTCAGGGCTCATCACCATTATAGGTAAATGAATACCAGCCCTACGAAGTTCAACACCTTCGTCTACATAAGCAACGGCTAAATAATCTGTTTTCACGGAAGCTAGTGTTCTAGCAACTTCTGCGCTTCCATTTCCGTATGAAAATGCTTTAACAACAGCCATTAATTTGGTAGTTGACCCTATCGCATTTTGTATCTGCTTTACATTGTGTGCGAGTGCGGTTAAATTTATTTCAAGAACGGTCTCATGCATTTTTTGTTCCAACCAATTTGCAATGCGCTCAAATTCAAAAACACGAGCACCTTTTAGTAAAATAATTTCGTTGGAAAAATCTTTAGGTCGAAACTGTTGCAAAAAATAACTGGTACTCTCAAAAAAATAAAACGCAGTACCAGGTGCTGTAAACTCTTTTTCAATAACAGATTGATGATTTTTTATTTGAGGCCCAATTCCAATAAAACGCTTAAGCCCAAGGGATGCGGCATGTTTTGCCACTTTACTATAAACATCCGTATTTGACTCCCCGGTTTCTGCAAAATCAGATATAATTATATTAGACGCTCTTTCCGCTGCTTGTGCCTGCAAATAAAATCCAGCGGCTACAAAAGAATCAAAATCTAAATTGTAACTATCGTTAATAAACGTGCAGCCGTTAATACCTTTCTTTAATTGCATTCGCATGTCTACCGCAGCAAGCTGCATTACACCTTCCTTAATATAAGCAATATCTTTTCCTAGTGAAAGTAACGTTAGTATGCAAAGCACCGCGTTATCAATAGAAGCTTTGTCGGTAAATGGAATGTTGATCTTGTAGTTTTGACTAGCATAGCTTACACTCAATTCGGTAAAACTTCCTTTATTGATTTCCTGCGTAACAACAAGGGTTGCAGGAACCAATCTACTCCAAGTATAAAACTTTACGGGGCGTTTAAAAATAGACGCGTCGCTTTCTAAATCGAAGCCCTGAATTTGATCTTTGCCATATATAAGGGTATCAACCGTTTCAAATAACTGCAGCTTCTCTTTTATTTTTTCGGACATACTATTAAAACCTTCTGCATGTGCTGGACCCATATGTGTTAACACTCCTATGGTAGGTTTAAGGATGGAAGCTAACTGCTGCATCTCGCCAGTGGTTGAAATGCCTGCTTCAAAAATGGCCAAATTATATGAACTATCCATTTTCCAAACACTCAGTGGAACACCAACTTGAGAATTGAAACTTCGCGGACTTCTTACAATATTAAAACTTGGATGTAGGAGCTGATACAACCATTCCTTTACCGTGGTTTTACCATTACTACCAGTAATGCCAATTACGGGCATATCAAATTTACCACGGTGGTAGGCTGCTATTTTTTGTAGGGCAGCCAAACAATTAGATACTTCAAAAAAAATAGCGCCGATGCAATAGGCCTTTAACTTAGAGAGATCAATGCCCCTGTTCACCACAAAACAGCGAACACCCTGATCATACAAACTTTCTATAAAATCATGTCCATCTCTGCGCGGACCGGGTAATGCAAAAAAAAGTGTTTGTTCGGCAAATACAAGTCTTCTACTATCGGTCAAAAGCTGCTCCACCACTAAACCACTTGCCCCAGTAGGCGGCAGTTCTAATATGGCTGCAATATCATTTGCCGTGTATTTCATATAGGTTAATTAAGACAAAGATCCGTCAACAACGTCTTTAGGCGTACCCTTTTTGCGATTAAAAATAGAATACACAATCGATCCACCAATACAAAAAACTATAAAGAGTAGAGAAATAACAACCTGTGTATTTTTGCTTAATACCTGATTAAGATAATGCTCGCCTAGCATTTTTACACCAATAAACACAAGTACAATGGCAATACCTTGTTGTAAATAATCAAATTTTGAAACGGCCCCTCTTAGTAAAAAAAACAAAGAGCGAAGGCCCAGCACCGCAAAAATATTGGAAGTATAAATAACAAGCTTATCGGTAGAAATACCCATCACCGCAGGAATCGAATCGAGCGCAAAAACAAGGTCAATCACGGCAAGTAATACCACCACAACAAACAAAGAAGTATACTGTGGTTTTCCTTTTTCTCTAATTACATATTTTCCATTACCATCGGTTCCTGAAAGCGGTAGGTATTTTTTTAAAAAACGGTAAACAGCCGTATCATGTGGGTCAAACTCTTCAGATTCATTGGAAGTAAACATTTTAAATCCAGTATAAAGTAAGAAAATTCCAAATATATACAAAAGCCAGTGGAACTGCTCTACAAGCGCCACCCCCACAGTTATAAAGAGCACCCTAAATACAATAGCCATCATAATGCCCACTAATAATACGCGTGGGTAAAATTTTTCATTTACTTTAAACGCATTGAATATTAATATGAATACAAAAATATTGTCGACACTGAGGCTCCACTCCATCAAATAAGCACTAAGGTACTCGAGTCCTGTTTTTTGACCTTCTTCGATCCAAACAAAAACAAAAAACCCAATGGCAAGTGCTACCCAAAATAAGGTTTGCAAAAGCGCTTGCTTAATGGTAATAGTTTTATTTTTTTTACTGAGTAGTCCAAGATCCAGTACAAGCGCAAGTGCCAAAACAATTGCAAAAATGAAATAAACCAACTGATGAGATGCGGTCATAAATAATTGTTATAAGTATTTTTTCTTGCGCCAAAATGAAACAAGGATTCCAATCAATAGTAATATTAAAATAGGAACTGCGATTGTTATTAGCTGCCAAAAAGTTTTTTGATCTGCTACTTTTTGTTTGTCAAGCAACCTAAGTACCACTACTTTATTTCTAGACTCAAATAAACCATTGTCATTTACCAAATAATCAATGGCATTGAGTAAAAATGTTTTGTTGGCAAACTGAAATGCTTCAAAAGGGAGTTCGCCCATTGGAAGTGGACCAGTCGTTTTAGTAACAGCATTTGTTACAATATCCGCGTCAGATACCACAATTTGTTTTGCTTCTTTAATGCCTTTTTTTAAAAATGGCAGGCCTGTAAATCGTTGTACCGAATCAATTACTGTAGCACCAATACTATTGGCAAATAGAGAAGAAAATTTTCCTTCTAGTAACACCGCTACCGGTATATGGCTTTTTGTAAACGTATATAAATCCGCTTCCGACTGCACACTATTTAAAGACACCATAGCTGGTGAAGCAATGCTTCGAGAACTTGTATCGGTAGCGAGCAAAATGGTTTTTTTAATGCCCGGCGCTTTAACCGTATCAATACTAGATGGAAAAATAGGTAGCACCCTATCCATGTTTTTTGTGATCGGGTTGTCGGATGGTGTTGTTAAAAAAGGATAATAGGGCCAAGGAATTCGCTGCATAGTTGGCGAGCCGTCTGGATTTTTACCTACCACAATAGGTAGTTTGGCACAGTTTAAATCTTGCACTAAATCGCCATTGATACGAACCCCGTATTTAAATAAAAGTGGATCAATATTTAATCCTCTATCATATGCGGTATAACCAGCTTGTGTTCGCATTAAACTATCTAGCTCGGCGTGAAGTTTATCGACAAACCAAATTATTTTTCCGCCATTTAAAATGTACTGATCAATTTTCAATTGATCTTCGTCACTAAAAGGCGTAGTAGGTTTTACAATTAATAGTAGGTCAATATCTGATGCGTTTGGATACCCCGATTTTAAATCAAAAATGCCAAGGTTGTAATCGTTCCTTAATGTTTCTGCTAAATCACTCACCGTTAAATCGGTGGGCTCACCATTACCAACTAAATAAGCAACAGTAGGATAATTTACTTTGGTTACTTTATCAATTGCCGCTGCAAACTTATATTCTAGTAATGCTTCTGCGGCATTGCGGGTTGCTTCTTTGTCTTCTTTAGGTTCTACCGCTTCAATTACATTGTAATTCGCAAATATTTTTTTGCTGCTTCTTAAATCAACGGCAATAGGTTTTCTATTTCCATACCGCACAAGTGCCGACGGAACAATAAGTTGAGACGTAGATTTTTCGATACCTTCCGTAATTGCAGTTCTTTCAAACACAACACCTAATGCAGCCAGACTATCAAAATATTTCACTTTCGCTTCTTCATCTACAATTCCAGTTCCAGGCTCAATAAATGAAACCTGAATAGGACCCGATGCATAGGATGTAAATGTTTCTAAAATTTCGGCAGTTGCAATATTTAATTTTTTATAATCGGCAGGTAAATTGCCCGCTAAAAAAACTTCGATGGTAATGGCACTGTCCAGCTTTTTATCCAACAGTTTTTTTGTTGCATCACTTAAGCTGTAACGCTTTTCGGCAGTGAGGTCTAGGCTACCATGCAACCAAGTATTGGATGCATAGATGATAGCAACCAGTAAGCACCCTACAATAATATTTGAATATTTTTGAAACATATTTTATAGGTGCAATTAGCGCTTAATAATATTTTGCTTGGTGATATGCAAAGAGGCCGCTATGAGTACAAAAAAATAAATGAGATCATCTAGTCGTATCACGCCCCTACTAATACTTTTATAATGAAATTTAATGCCTAGCACTTCTATGTAGTAACCGAGTTTACCTTCAAAAAATGAAAGTTTACTTGTGGCTTCAAAACCTGCAAATAATATGTAACAAGTAAATGCTGCGCCAATAAAAGCAACCACTGTATTGTTTGTGAAACTACTTACGCAAATACCAACTGATACAAATACGGCAGCCAGTAAAAAAAGACCCAGGTAGGACCCAGCAGTGGCACCCATGTCTATACCGCCCACTGCAGATAGTGATTCTACAGCAACACCATATAGTAACGTTGGTACAAGTAAACAAAGCACAACAAGGAGTGCGCCTATATATTTCCCCCACACGAGTAAAGCTGGGCGAATGGGTAATGTTTTTAGTAATTCAAAAGTACCGGACTTGTACTCTTCAGAAAAACTGCGCATAGTTATGGTAGGAACCATAAAAATGAGCAACCAAGGAGTGATATTAAAAAAACCAGCAAGGGTTGCATAACCCATTTCTAAAATGCTAGTATCTGGAAAAACAAATAAAAGAAGGCCGGTGAGTAGTAAAAAAATGCAGAGGGCAATATAGCCTGTTAGGCTTGTAAAAAACTGCTTCCACTCTTTGAGGCTAATATTAAGCATGGCCCAAAACTACTTGTTCTTAGGCAATCTTAAAAAGTAAAAAGTTAAATTATACAGAAAAGCTTTCCCCACAGCCACAACTACGGCTTGCATTGGGGTTATTGAAATAAAATCCTTTGCCATTCAGGCCATCCGAAAAATCAAGTTCGGTGTTAACCAGGTATAAAAAGCTTTTGAGATCAGTTACTACTTTAATCCCATTGTCTTCAAAAACCTGATCCATGGGTTTAATTTCGTTGTCAAAATCTAGCTTATAACTAAGACCAGAGCATCCACCCCCAACAACACCTACACGCAAAAAATAACTACTATCCCCGGTAACGCCAGCATCCTCCATCAGTTGTAAAACTTTGGATTTAGCTTTTTCGCTAACATAGATTGTATTTTCGGTAGCTACCATTTGGAAATGAATGCTCGGTTAAATAATATTAGTGAACGCCTTTTTCTTCAAACTGTAATGCTTCTAACCCGTTTTTAGTACGGTAGTCGTTGATAGCCGCTTTGATAGCGTCTTCAGCTAATACAGAACAGTGAATTTTTACTGGCGGTAAATTTAGTTCTTCCACTAAATCCATATTGTCAATAGCAACTGCTTGATCTACAGTTTTACCTTTTAACCACTCGGTTGCAAGTGATGAAGAAGCAATAGCAGAGCCACATCCAAAGGTTTTGAATTTAGCGTCTGTGATAACACCAGAAGCGTCGTCTACTTCAATTTGAAGTCTCATAACGTCGCCACATTCTGGAGCACCTACTAAACCAGTGCCTACATTCTTTTTTGCTTTATCTAAAGTTCCTACATTTTTAGGATTGCTATAATGATCGATAACTTTTTCTGAGTATGCCATATTTTTATTTTGAAAGGGTAAAAATAATAAATTTAAAATATTAGTGGTGTGCCCATTCGATAGAATCTAAATCAATACCTTCTTTAAACATTTCCCATAATGGGCTCATTTCACGAAGTTTTAATACCGTATCGGTAACCGCTTTAATGGTATAATCAATTTGCTCTTCGGTGGTAAATCTTCCAAGTCCAAAACGAAGTGAACTATGTGCTAAATCATCCCCTAAGCCTAACGCTTTTAAAACGTAACTAGGCTCTAATGATGCAGAAGTACAAGCAGAACCTGAAGAAAGAGCGATGGTTTTGTTAAAGCCCATCATTAAGCCTTCTCCCTCTACGTATTTGAAAGAAATATTGGCTACGTGTGGTAAACGGTGCTCTTTACTACCATTTACATAAGACTCATCTATTTGCGTTAAAGCCGCTTCTAGCTTATCTCTTAGCTTGCTTAAACGCTCAGCATCGGCAGCCATTTCTAGTCTAGCAAGTTCACATGCTTTACCAAATCCAACAATACCAGGAACGTTTAAAGTACCACTACGCATACCTCTTTCGTGTCCGCCACCGTCCATTTGGGCAGTCACTTTAACACGTGGATTTTTACGACGTACATAAAGTGCACCAATCCCTTTAGGACCATACATTTTATGCGCTGTAAATGCCATAATATCAATACCGTCTGCGTTTACGTCTACTGGAATTTTACCCACAGCCTGCACCGCATCAGAGAAAAATAATACACCATGCTTTTTAGCAATTGCGCTAATTTCTTTAACCGGTTGTACCACACCAATTTCGTTGTTGGCGTACATGATGGCTATTAAAATAGTGGTTGGCTTAATAGCTGCTTCTAATTGTGCTAGGTCAATTAAACCGTTGGCAGCAACCGGAAGGTAAGTTACATCACCACCTAAGTGCTCAATATGTTTACAGGTATCTAATACTGCCTTGTGCTCGGTTGTGCAAGTAATGATATGGTTGCCTTTGCTAGCATACATTTCATACACACCCTTGATACCAAGGTTGTCGCCTTCTGTAGCACCCGACGTAAAGATGATTTCTTTAGGGTCAGCACCAATTAGTTTAGCTACTTGCTCACGGGCATAATCCACTGCTTCTTCGGCTTCCCAACCAAAAGGGTGGTTACGGCTCGCGGCATTACCAAAATGCTCGGTAAAATAAGGAATCATCGCCTCTAAAACCCTTGGATCCATTGGGGTTGTGGCATTATTATCTAGGTAAATAGGTAACTTCAACATAATATTCTGAAATTTGCTTGACTTATAAACACGAAAGTACTGCAATAGGTTTATAATTGCGGGTCAAAAGGGTTTCAAACACTCATTTTTTCTCAATTCGTAAAAGCAAAAACGGGTCTGTCATGAAAAAAATCGAACATATTGGAATTGCTGTCAAAAATTTTGAAGTTTCGGTGCCATTATACGAGAAAATGTTAAACACGAAATGCTACAAACAAGAGTTGGTGGCTTCCGAAAAGGTAAATACTGCTTTTTTTAAGGTAGGCGATAGTAAAATTGAACTTTTGTGCTCAACAGACCCTGAAGGGGTGATTGCCAGGTATATTGACAAAAAAGGGGAGGGCATTCATCATATCGCTTATGAAGTAGAAGATATTTATGCCGAAATGGCCCGTATGCAAACTGAGGGCTTTACCCTACTACAAGAGGCGCCAAAAAGAGGAGCAGACAATAAATGGGTTTGCTTTTTACACCCAAAAGATACGGGCGGTGTTTTGGTAGAATTATGCCAAGAAATTATTGAAGCGAAATAAAATGGATGCGCTGAAATTAGAGCGCTAATTTTTCTACGGCAACTTGCGCAGCTACTTGACTCGCGTCTTTTTTATTGTAGCCTTTACCAAGTGCAATCACTTCGCCGTCGATGGTAACATGAATGGTAAAAAGTCTGCGCGTCCCTTCCATTTTTTCTTCTACTAATTCAAAGTCTAATACTTTTCCATTTTTACTAGCCCAGCCAATTAATTTATTTTTCAAATTAATATCAATCTGTTCTAAATCGTCAACAAACATATGTGGTATCACAATTTGTTTGAGTACCCAAGCCTGTGTTTTAATATATCCTTGATCGAGGTAAACCGCTCCCACCAATGCTTCTAGCGTATTGCCAAAAATTTGACTTCCTTTTAAAGCGTTGTCAAATTTATTATACATGGTTAATTTTCGAAGACCCATTTTAAGTGCAACGTCATTGAGTTGTTGCCTGTTCACCATCTTACTGCGCATCTCAGTTAAAAAACCTTCGCCTTTGTAGGGGTATCTTTTAAATAAATAATCTGCCACTACAGCGCTTAACACAGCATCTCCTAAATATTCTAAACGCTCATTGTTTGCCTCTGCTGTTTCTTTCACAGATCGGTGGCTTAGTGCAGTAGAATATAAGAGTAGCTTACCTGGTTTAAAGCCAAGCACATTTCTTAATTGCTGATCAAAACTATTTGATGATGAGGAGGAAAAAAGTTGCTTAAAAAACTGCACAACTTAAGCTATAAATTTTTTGACAATCACACAAGCATTGTGTCCGCCAAATCCAAACGTATTACTCAATGCAGCACGCACCACTCTTTTTTGAGGGGCATTGAATGTGAAATTAAGTCTTGGATCAAGGGTTGGATCGTCGGTAAAATGGTTGATGGTAGGCGGTACAATATCATGAATGACTGACTGGATACAAGCGATGGTTTCAATCACACCCGCTGCACCTAGGCAGTGGCCAGTCATAGACTTGGTTGCCGAGATATTGAGATTGTATGCATGCTCGCCAAATACACCTGTAATAGCCTTAGTTTCAGCGCCATCACCAAGCGGCGTAGAAGTTCCGTGCGTATTGATATAATCAATTTCGTCGGGTTGCATGCCTGCATCGTTTAATGCAGCACGCATTACGTTTAAAGCACCTAACCCTTCTGGGTGAGGAGCTGTTAAGTGATAAGCATCGGCAGTAGCACCACCACCCGCAATTTCACAATATATTTTGGCACCACGTTTTATAGCGTGGTCATAATCTTCTAAAATAAGGGCACCTGCAGCTTCTCCCATTACAAATCCATCTCTGTCTTTGTCGTAAGGGCGGCTTGCAGTTGCTGGGTCATCGTTGCGCTCACTCATGGCTTTCATGGCGTTAAATCCACCAATACCTGCTTCACCAATTACGGCTTCGGCACCACCGGCAACAACGATATCTGCTTTTCCCAATCTGATGGTATCTACTGCACAAACAATACCGTTGGTACTAGATGCACAAGCACTTACCACTGCATAGTTAGGACCTCTAAATCCATGACGCATGGAAATTTGTCCAGCAGCAATATCCAATATCATTTTTGGAATGAAGAAAGGATTGAAACGAGGTGTTCCATCCCCTGAGGCGAAGTTCAATACTTCTTCCTGAAAAGTTACAAGACCACCAATGCCACTTGCAAAAATGACACCAACACGGTCTGGATCGACGTTGTCTTTTGAAATACCCGCATCAGCAACAGCTTGGTCGCTGGCAACAAGGGCAATTTGTGCAAAACGGTCTAATTTTCTGGCTTCTTTACGATCCATGAATTCTGTTGGATCAAAGCCCTTAATCTCACAGGCAAATCGTGTTTTAAATTTAGAAGCGTCAAAAAGAGTGATAGGTGCTGCCCCTGAAACGCCCGCTAATAAATTGTTCCAGTAATCATTTAGATTATTTCCAATAGGTGTTAGCGTACCAATTCCTGTAACAACGACTCTTTTAAGTGCCATAACTTAAACCTGATTAAGTGATAATCCGCCTTTCAAAGCGGGAAACTTTAGAAAGGCGGATTAAAAAAATTATTCCTAAATAGAATGCTTATTTAGCGTGTTCTTCCAAGTAGGCAACAGCTTGGCCAACTGTAGTAATGGTTTCAGCCTGCTCGTCTGGAATAGAAATGTTGAATTCTTTTTCAAATTCCATAATTAACTCAACGGTATCGAGTGAATCTGCACCGAGGTCATTGGTAAAAGAAGCTTCATTTGTAACTTCTGCTTCGTCTACGCCTAATTTGTCAACGATGATTTTCTTAACTCTTGTTGCGATGTCTGACATTGTAAAAAGTTTTGTTTACGGCGCAAAAATATACTTTTTGTTAAATAACCAATCTTTTCAGACATTTTTGTTTCCACAGCCCCTCAGTTCAATTATGCACAAAAGCAGCTGTAGGGCCTAAAATCATGAAAATCATGCCTATATTGTAGTTAAAGCGCCGCTTATGTCACTAAAAATAATTGAATTTGGATCGCCTGCTTACCAGAAAATGGTGGATTTAAGGTTCCAAATACTGCGTAATCCACTTGGTCTAACCTTTAACCAAGCCGATTTAGACAAAGAAAAAGACGATATTTTAATTGGCTTTTTTGAAGAGGAGGATTTAGAAGGTTGTTGCATTTTAACTCCAGACAGTAAAACGGTTATCCGTTTGCGTCAAATGGCGGTTGTGGATGGTTTGCAAGGCAAAGGTGTTGGAAGGGTAATTATGAATTTTGCCGAAAATGTAGCCCGCGACAGGGGTTATAAAATGCTGCACATGCATGCCCGCAAAACAGCGGTTGGCTTTTACCAAAAACTAGGGTATCAAATTGTAGGCGAAGAGTTTGAAGAAGTGACTATTCCGCATTACGAGATGCAAAAGACTTTATAAGGTTTAAGCGCCTATTTTTTTATTAAGCAGTCCCCTTAGTTCGTGGCGCATGTCATCGAGCATTCCTTCTTTGGGAACAATAAAAAAGGATTTGGCATCAAAATACAAATGAAAAAAATGGGGGCTTTCGAAGAATTTAGAAAACTTGTCCCAATTCCAATTTACCGACCCCCTATCGTTAGATAGTGTTACCTGGGCATCTGAAAAATGAATGGTGAAGCTGTCTTTAAATGTTGCCGCTTTTTTATATATAGAATGCGGCATGATATACCAAAAAGTAACCATCATAACAAGCCACAATACCGAGCCCAATAAAAAAGGTTCTGGTCTAATTTTTTTTGAATAAAAAAGTGCGGCAGAAACAATCGCAAACACATTGATGAGAATAACTAAAATTTTTACGGCCCTGTCTTGCACGAAATGATAACGTACACCCTGAATCACTTTATTTTTCTCGTAACTAAATGAATGCTGCATATTTGAGATAGATTAGGTCAAAAGTAACTAATTTTAATTATGTCAGACACCACGCTACATAAAATTGCCGCCGCAGTGGAGCTCAGTATTTCAACGGTATCAAGAGCCCTTAAAGGACATCCAGATATTTCGGTACAAACTAGAAAAAAGGTTTTAGCTGCAGCTGCTACACTTAATTATTCGCCCAACCCAAATACGGTTTATAATGCTATCAGAAGCAGTCATTTTATAGCGCTTTTTATTCCAGTTACGCCTTCAAGGTATTTTCAAGATTTTTTAAATGCTGCCAATCAGTTGGCAGAAAACGCAGATTATAGCTTACTAGTTTTGCCGCTTACAAACAATACGGTTAGTACTACGGCGCAAATAAAATTTTGCAAACAAAATAAAGTACACGGCATTATCATTTGCCAAGACCCTTTACAGCCTAGTAATCCAAAATTTAAAAAAATAAAAGAACTTGGGGTGCCGGTTATTGTAGTGGGGGGAGCGGCACCAAGTTCAGGGGTGCACTATTTTAAAGAAGATATGGAAGCAGTCGCAAACCTTGTGGCACAAAAAATAATTGAAAAAAATAAGCGGCATATTCTCGCTATTTTTGACGCTACTCCTTCGCAAAGAACAGAACTTATTTTAAATGCATTTATAGATACAGTGTCGGCTCACGAAAATAATATTGGTGTGGAGTACGCTGCTAATACCACAGAAGCCTATACCCTTTGCAAAGTAGCGGTAGATCAAAAAAAATACGACGCTATTTTTTGCATGAATGATGCGCTATTGCTTGGTGCATGGCAGGCTTTGCAGACAACTGAGCATACAGTAGATATATTTGGATTGAGTGAAACAGATTTGCCTAGCTTATTAACGCCTACTATATCCTATGCACATTACAGTGGTGCACAAGTAGCAAAAGAAACCTTGCAACTGTTACTTGCAGTGATGCGTACCAAAACACCCGCTTCAGAAAAACCACTTCCTATTTCCTGGGAACAAAGCAAAGCGTAGTATTAATTAAGCACTTGCATTTTTAAGCTTCTAAAAGAAACTTCGTTGCCATGGTCTTGTAATAACAACCTGCCTTTAGGCGCCATACCAAAATTAGGCCAGTTGGCATATTTACTTTTAGCCACTAGTGCATAAAAATATTGCTCCCCTCTTTTGTATTCGAGCATTTTCCATCCGTTTAAATAATGTGATACCGTACCATCTTTTGCTACTTTAATCATACCTCTATTCCATTCGCCAATTTTACGGCGCGCGCGGTTTTCTTTAACAGAAGGTATTAAATCATAGAGTGACCCGAGGGTTCTGTTGCCAATCGATCCTAATTTAGCATCTGGATGAAGGGCATCATCCAGTATTTGATACTCTAATCCAATAGCCGACCCAGCATTGTTTTCTTTTTCAGTAACAAAGTATTTTATGCCACTATTGGCACCAGCAGTCATTTTAAATTCAAACTGAAAAATAAAGGCATCGTATTCATTTTCAGAAACAATATCGCCGCCATTGGTAGACTCTCCACCATCCGAAGGTAGCACTGTTAAAACGCCATCATTTGCTTTCCATCCTTTTTCTGGAAAACCTGTTTTGTAAGCACCTCTCCAACCGTTTGTAGTTTTGCCATCAAAGAGTAAATGTACGCCCTGCATTTTTTCTTGCTCCGATACATGGTTGGGTATTAGGTTTACAACAAATATGGGATCAAGCGGTGTGGGTTGTAAATTAACTGTTTGAATATTGATATTTCTCCATCTTATTTTTTTGCCCGCTTCTTCTGCTTTAGCTATTGAATGCACTTGCAGCGCAATAAAGCCAGCGGCTGTTAAATCATCTACTAAACTAGCTACCGGTTTGCCATTTAAAAAAGTACGAATACTATTACCTATACATTCGATGCGGCACTTGTTCCATGCTTGAAATTTAAAAAGTGTTTTTGCGGGCTCGTTGTAAGATACCGGATACAACCAGTCGCGTCTACTTTCATCATAAATACCTGCCGTCCAGGCCCTAGGCGACGGGTCTATTTCATACTGGTATCCATGAACCCTACCATTTAAGTATTCGGCCTTACTTTCACTTCTAAACTGGATACCAGAATTCATCATATCGTCTAATTTGAATTCTAGCTCCAATATAAAATCGCCAAAGATTTTTTCTGTAACCAAAAAAGAATTGGGTTCTCCCAAAACCGTAGCACCCACAATTTCACCATTGATCACTTCATACTTTGCCTTGCCATTTAATTGCTTCCAACCGGTTAGGTCTTTACCGTTAAATAACGGGGTCCAATTCCCTCCTTTTTTAGTTTGTGCCATTACAGGCGCTAAAAAAAAAGCACATAAAACGGTTGCAAGAATTGCAGATTTAAGTATTTGCATAACAATGGCTTATTGTAACATATAATAATGTACCCCTAATTTATGGAATTAGGCGGAAGGCGTCTAATAAAAATTTGCGGTAAATACATGACCCAAATGAGGGGCAAAAATGGGGGTTCATGCTTAAAAGTGCTAGCTTGTAATGATATGCTTTTGAAGGTTTCAAAATGTAGGTTACTCATAGTAGACGACGACGAAGTAAACAGGGCTTTACTTCACTTTTTGCTGCAATCTTTTGATTGTATCACTGCTAACGCCATTAATGGAGCGGAGGCGATGAGGCAATTAAACCTGGGAAAAAACATTCCTACTATTATATTACTTGACCTCAATATGCCCATCATGGATGGATACGAGGTTATTAAAGCCATCAAAAGCAACAAAGAGGCGTATCCGCTTACCCGCATCATTGTAATTAGTGCTACCAGTTACCAAAATTTTATAAAAAAAGAAGACCCTTGTCATATTAGTGGGTATATCCAAAAACCCATCAATAAAGCAACCCTATTAGAACTATTAACGGATGCAGCAAATGAAGTGATAAAGCTACAACAACTAAAAATCAAATAAAGATGGGGGACTCTATGGATTTGATACATGCACTACAAAAAGAAAACGAATTTTATAAGCAGCTGCTTTTTAATATCCCCGCCGATATTGCCATTTTTGATACCAACCATACCTACTTATATGTAAACAAGCTTGCCCTCTCCGCTAGTGATTCCAGAAGTTGGATTATTGGTAAAAATGATTTCGACTACTGTGCCGCATTTAATAAACCAGTCGAGCTTGCCATTAATAGAAGATCTTATTTTACAGAAGCTTTAGCAGAAGGCGTACAAGTAGAATTTGAGGAAGTCAATAAAAACAAAGAAGGCCAACATGTATTCAATCTCCGAAAATTTTTTCCGGTAAGGGACCAGCATGGGCATCATGATTTTGTAATTGGCTACGGAATTAATATTACCAATATTAGACACCGTGAAAAACTTCAAATAGAGCGCGAAAAAGACTTTAGACACTTAATTGACGCCATGGAGCAGCTCGTTATCGTTTGCACGCATGATGGCCAGTTAACCTATAGCAATCCTATGTGGCGGCAAACATCAGGTTCAACAACAAAAAATATTTTTGACTGTATTAAAAGTAGTGGTGGGCATTTTTTAAAAAACTTTACCTCCTATGCTGTTTCAGAACAGTACGCTCATCCTAGCAAAGTAGCTTGGCTATTAGATGCTCAAAAAAATAAGGTTCGATTAAGTTATCATTTTACAAAATTTACCGACTACAATACCAACAAGCTTCATGTTGCGGTTTTTTTTACCAATATCACAGATATTATTAGAGCAGAACAGGAACATAAAAAAGCGGAACGTGCCGCAAAGCGGTTAAGTCAATTAAAATCAAATTTTATCAATCTCGTTTCACATGAATTAAGAACACCCTTGTCCATTATTTTATCGAGTGCCGAAATTTTGGAAATGCAAGTAACCAATCAGTTTCAAAAAACACACGTAACGGCGTCAAAATATTTGACCAGAATTACGCGTCAAGTAGATAAAATGACCAAACTACTTACCGACTTTTTACTCATTAGTAAAATTGAATCTGGAAACCTGGCCCTGCAACTAAGTAGCTGTAATGTGGTAAGCATTTTACATAAAGTAGCCGCAGAATCATTTATGCCATACAAAGACGGTAGAAATATTGTAGTCTCTACAAAAGGTTCACGTACAATGCAAATTGCAGATAGCAATATGCTACAAATGATATTTGAAAATTTGATTTCAAACGCCTGTAAATATTCGCCAGGCAAAGCAGCGCCAAAGGCGCAGATTCGATTTCAAAAAAACAAATGGACCCTGCTTGTAGTGGATGCAGGTATTGGTATGCCCGAAAAATATAAACCTCAAATTTTTACTGCCTTTGTTAGAGGTAGCAACGTAGGTAATATTGAAGGAACAGGACTAGGTCTAATGCTTGTACATTACCTCGTGCAGCAGCATCTTGGGCAAATTCATATAAAAAGTAGCCTCCATAAAGGAACGGCGATATTAATTAGTTTCCCCTACAACCGATTTGAATGAAAAAGATACTAGTAATTGAAGACGAACAAGACATTAGAGATTCAATTCAAGAAATTGTAGAAATGGCGGGCTATGAGGTAACCACTTTAGCAAATGGTGCCGAAGGCATAAAAACACTCATGCACAATCCATTTGATTTAATCATTTGTGACATTATGATGCCCGAAATGGATGGTTTTTCATTACTTACCACACTCAAAAAAGACCCAAATTTTGTTACCCCCTTTATTTTTTTAACGGCCAAAGTACAATCCAACGATTTAAGAAATGGCATGAATTTAGGGGCTGACGACTACCTGCACAAGCCATTTAAAAGCAAAGATTTGTTAACTGCCATAGAAGCCAGACTTTCCAAGCATGAAAAATTAAATCAACTACAAAGTCAAAAAGCAGCCCTACTGGAAAAAACGATTGAACTCATGGTAGGGCACGAATTTAAAAACCCCATGAATGGTATCATTAATTTTAACACCCTCATTGCTGAAAATGCCATAAGCCTAAACAATGAAAAATTACAAAGCCTTTGTAGTTATTTACACATCAGTGCAGAGCGTTTAATCAATACCTACGATAAAATAAATACTTATTACACACTTCAAAAAGCCTTACAATTAAAAGAAATTCCCGACGAGGATGCTCCTGATCCTCATCATATTATGGATGTGATAAAAAGTGTCATGCACAAACACGGCCGCAACAAAGACCTCGATTACACGGAGCCAAAACCACCTTTATTTTTTTCTAAACTTGTTCATACTGCTGCTAAAGAATTAATTGAAAACGCATGCAAATTTTCAGAAAAAGGCACTACAATAATTGTTCGCATTTTTGAAGACAGTACAAGTAGATGCATTCGTATTAGTAATCAAACTGCACATACGACAGCGGCCGCACTTAATAAATACCGTTTATTTGAACAACACCACAGAGAAAAGGCAGAACAACAAGGGCTTGGAATTGGCCTAGCTATCACCAATCTTATTGCAAGCATCCATAAAGGAAGTATACAATTTGATGAAATTGAAAAAGATAGCTCGTTTCGTGAAATTACTGCTGTGCTTCAATTACCGAAACTGTAACACAACGTGCTTTATTTTTTTTCTTTTCCAAGTATATGTAATGTGTACTTTTTGATCTTTTGTTTGAATAAGATATGGATAAGAAAATTCGGCCCCTGTTTCATTTTCCAATACTAGTAAGGGCTCCCATATTTTGCCATCCTTTGAGATAGCCACATTAAGTGGTGACCTACTTGGTGCACTGCAATGATTGTATACAAGTAAATGTCTGCCATCTTGTAATGTAATAGCATCAATACTTGAATTGTTATTGATTAGGCTGGTTTGCTGCAATGGGTTCCAGTTTTTACCATTATCATAACTCCAGGTTTCATTAACCGTTCCATTTTGACTTCTGGTGAGCGCTTGTAATACACCCTTGCTGTGATTAAGAACCGCAGGCTGAATGCCCGTAATTGGATTTGCGTCATTTAGGTCTGGGCCCTTCGTCCAAGACCTACCATTATTAGTCGTGTACTCGAAATGAACTTTCCAGCCATTTTTTTCTGTGCTTGATGGGCAAATGAGCGTATCGCCTACAACATAAGGCTGGTTTCTGATAGGCCCTAATATGCCATCAGGTAGCCTTTCGGGTGCGCTCCAAGTAGCACCGTAATTGTTTGATCTTTTCATCCAACCGGTCCATCCTTGTACATAAGGCCCTATTTTATAAAATAATAAGAGCTCATTGTTGGGTGCTAAAAATAAAACCGGATTGTAACAGGCATATCTGGTTGAATCATTTATAAAACCATCAGCTATAATGAAAGGAGCAGACCATTTATTATTGACCAGCCAGCTTGCGTAAATATTAACTTCTTTGTCTCCTTCAAATTTACCACCAAACCATGCTGCCAACATTCCTTTGGGTGTTTCAACAATGGTAGACGCATGTGATGATGCAAAAGATGCGGTATCGAAAATAAATTGACTAGACTCAATCACTTGACTATTTCCAAAATATGAAATAGCGATAAAGATGATAATGAGTAATTTTTTTAGCATAGCACAAATTAAAAGTGAAGCTATTTTCCAATACAAAATTTAGAAAAAATATAATCTAGTTGATCGTTGTTGGTGATCTCACCAGTAATAAGTCCTAAATAATGTAAGCACTGTCTTATATCTAGCGCTAGTAAATCGCCGGTAATTTTTTGATGCAGACCCGCGCTTACATCTTCTAGTGCTTCGCTTAATTTAACAAGGGCTTCGTGGTGTCTAGCATTGGTAACCACCGTAGATTCGGTTTGCAAATCACCACCAACGGCTTTTGATACAAGTGCATGTTTAAGTGTATCGATAGCTGTTTTATTTTTAGCTGCAATGCATACAATACTTTCCATAGATGCAAGCTTGTTGAGTGCAGCTACATCTATGCTATCAATTTTATTGGCAACAAGAACATGTTTAATACCTGTAGCAGTAAGCTCTTGCTCTACAGCTTGGATATCATGCAAACTGGTAGTTTGTGCATCAAAAAGATATACGACTAAATCAGCGGCCTTCATTTTTTCAAGACTTTTTGCTACGCCTAACTGTTCAATTACATCATCTGTTTGCGTACGAATACCTGCAGTGTCTATCAGTCTAAATAAAACGCCATCAATATTGATCACTTCTTCGATGGTATCACGTGTGGTGCCTGCTATATCACTAACAATGGCTCTGTTTTCGTTTAAGAGCGCATTGAGTAAAGTTGATTTTCCAGCGTTTGGTTTTCCTATAATGGCTACCTGCACACCGTTTTTAATTACATTGCCAAGTGCAAATGAATCGACAAGTTGTTTTGTAGCACCTTGCAAATTAGACACCAAATTATGCAGTGCGGAGCGGTCTGCAAATGCTACATCCTCTTCAGAAAAATCAAGTTCCAATTCTATGAGTGCCGAAAAAGTAATGAGCTGTTCACGAAGTGCTGCTAAATCAGTAGAGAATCCACCGCGCATGGTATGAATGGCTGCACGCTTACTTGCTTCTGAATTACTGGCAATTAAATCAGCTACAGATTCTGCCTGCGCCAAATCTAGTTTGCCATTTAAAAACGCGCGCTGCGTAAATTCTCCAGCTTTAGCAAGCCTTGCCCCGCGCGCGGTAATGGCTGCTATAATTTGTGATTGTATATATCCAGAACCGTGGCAACTAATTTCAATAACGTCTTCGCCGGTGTATGATTTGGGGCCTTTAAATAATGAGAGCACTACTTCGTCGAGTACTTTGCCTTGATCTTTTAACATGCCAACTACAATCGTATGCGAAGCTTGTTCCAATAAATTTTTTGAAGGAAATAAATCATTGAGAATAGAAAAACTTTGCGCGCCACTTACTCTAATGACACCAATTGCACCCATACCAGGTGGTGTAGCAAGTGCTACTACCGTGTCGTTCCAATCCATTACATGACTTGCCACTTGCTTAAAATTTTATCAAAAGTACACGAAATGGAATGAAAACAAAAAGCCACCGAATTTCGGTGGCTTTTTACAGATACAAGTGTATCAAATTATTCTTCAGAAACCATGAATGTAATTGATTGTCTGTGACGATAAATTACGTTTCTACCGTTTTGAACGGCTGGCTTCCATGATGGTCCTTTTTTAATTACACGAACCGCTTCTTCTTTGGTTCCGTAACCAGGATCGTTTTCTGCTTGTACTTCAGAGATACCGCCGTTTTTGTCAACGATAAATGATACAATTACAGTGTATTTTCCTGGAGGTGCTCCATTGTCTACCGGTAAGTCACGATTTAGGTTACGCTCAAGGTACTTAGCCCAAGCAGGAAGTCCACCAGGGAATTCTGCAGGGATTTGTACCACGGTAAATACCTTATCGTAATCTTCTTCTTTTGGCGCTTCTACCGTTCCAGTACCTTTTTCTACTGGAGGCGCAACGATACCGTCATCTTTTGCACCTTCTTGGTTAATGGTACCAATTTTGGTGTCTTCCAATTTTTCAACCTCTTTGATCTCATCTTCAGGCTTTACTTCTTCATCCTTCACAATTTTTGGAGGAGTGAATTTTGCCATTTCGATTTTTGGAGGCTCTTGTTTTGGTGGTGGTGGCGGTGGTGGTGGCTCAGGCTTTTTCTCTTCTTTTACGCTTTCCAAATTAACGTCTTCAACAATAATTTGAGATTTGCCTTTAGAAGAAGAATTAGCAACAATAGAACCAACGAACAAAAGAAGGCATAAGGCAAAAGTACCTGCAAGGGCAATTTTGACACGCTTTTCGTAGGTGCGTCTTAAATCATAAGCACCGTACGCTTTATTTTTACCCTCAAAAATAATATCGAGGATATCCGCTGTTAATATTTTGTTTACGTCCATGATCGGTTCTTCTTTAAATAATTAGTTTGCTGGTGCAGCGTTTGCAACAGATATTTTTACTAGCTCTTCTTCTTGCGCTGTGATATCCACTAATGCATAACGCTTTAACACGTTGATGGTCATTTCGTCTAAGATATCAACTACGTTTTTATACGTGCTTTCAGAAGATGCTTTTAACACCACTACCAAATCTTTTTCAGGAGTACGGCTTTTTTTATCAAGCAACACTTCACGAATTCCAGAAAAGTTAGAAGATTTAAAGTTAGAAGCCGTGTTATCGAGTTGACCTTCGTAGTAAAAAACGGTATTGTCTTTTCCTAATAAAAGTGTGATAACGCCTGATTCTTTCGCTTTATTTTGTTCTTCTGGCTTATCTGCATCCTTTGGCAACATGAGTTTCAGCGCAGTTGGCTGACTCATAGTTGTGGTGAAAATAAAAAATGTAATGAGTAGAAAACCCAAGTCAACCATGGGTGTTAGGTCTACACGGGTAGATAGCTTCTTCCCCTTTTTGACCCCGGGGCCCTTTTTATGACCCCCGCCACTCGATGTATCCATTTCTGCCATAATAATAGCATTTAATTTTCGTGAATGATATTTTGTCTATTCGTCTCTCTTCTCTCCCGCCATTGTAAGTTTCCATAATTCAGAGCCGGTTGGAACGCTTTCAGGATTTGTAATCATTTGGAACTTCTGTTCGTCGTTCTTTTTGAAAGCATCAATTACCGCTTTAAATGCAGGGAACTTTGAAGCATTATCGCCTTTTAATAAAAGATTCATTTTCTTACCTAAGTACGCATCTTTAATAACACGTATCCAAGTATTCAATTGATTGTCTGTAGAATCTTTTACTGGAATACCTGGTAGCAGGTCTCCTTTGCGTTTTTCTTCAGGGATTTGAAGGAATGAAGCAAGGCCGCTAAATGGTGCGCCATAAAATCCAGCTTTTTTAAACGCATTTACGTCTACGCCAAGATTCATGGTGTTATTTAGTGAATTAGCCACTACTTCTTTAATTTGTTCATTATCCATCGTAAGAAAAACTTTTCCGTCTTTGTCGATCGTAATTAACACAACGTCTTTATCTGGTGCCACTTTTGCTGCTACCGAACTTGGAGTGGTAACCGCAATTGCTTCTGCAGGTTTAAACTTTGTTGTTAAAATAAAGAACGACAATAGAAGGAACGCCACATCACACATAGCCGTCATGTCTATGTTGGTGCTCTTACGTGGTAATTTGGCTCTTCCCATTGTTAATTAATTTAGTAGGTTCTCAGATTAAGATTCAAAACTTGTTGGATTACATAATAGTTGATACAACTATTTGTAATTCGCAGCAAAGCTTTGTGTTAATGTGAAACCAGACTCATCAATACCGTAAGTAACCGCATCGATACGAGTTGTAAATACGTTGTACATGATAATCGCTACCGCAGAAGTACCAATACCTAAAGCCGTATTATAAAGGGCCTCAGAGATACCTTGAGATAATTCACGAGCAGCTTCTCCACCACCTTCATCACCTAATTTAGAGAATGAACGGATCATACCCATTACCGTACCTAATAGACCTAGTAGGGTTGCTACTGATGCGATAGTTGATAAGAATACTAAGTTCTTTTCAAGCATTGGAAGTTCAAGCGCTGTTGCTTCTTCTACTTCTTTTTGAATGTTTAATACTTTTTGATCTGTAGTAAGCTCGGTATTAGAAATCATTTCTTTGTATTTCTTAAGACCTGCTTTCATTACGTTACCTACAGAACCTTGTTGCTTATCGCACTCAGCTAACGCTTTTTCAACGTCTTTGTTTGCTAAGTGGAATTGTACTTTACGTACAAACTCAGCAATATTACCAGTACCAGATGCTTTAGATACAGTTAATAATCTTTCAATTACGAAAGTTAATACGGTTAATAAACAACCAATTAGGATAGGTACAATGATACCACCTTCATACATTTTTGTAAAAGTTCCTTTTGGTCCTTTGTGGTTAGGCCAAAACCAATGGCTAGCATCAGGATCAGGAGTTGTAAAGTTAGAAGCGCTTCCTAAAAGTACGCGCCAAATAAGGTAACCGCCAATAATACAAGCAATTGGAGCGATTGTTGCAATTAAGTTACTGCTTTTGTTAGGTTGTGCAGTTGAACTACTTTTTGCAGCTGTTGCAGTTGGTTTTGTCTCAGCCATGATTCGATAGATTTTTTGTTTTTTAAATAATTGAAATCGATTTAAAAATTTGTCCCTACAATGCTAATTAAAAAAATGTTTTAAACGTAAAACTTCTTCAAATAACCCCTTAGGAGCATACAAATTAGTTAATTTATTGAAATAGCCAAATTTGGTTATTAAAAAATAATATTGCACCTACTCATTTGGTGCTAAATACCTCAGTATAAGAGGCTTATTCCATAGAAATCCACAATTTTTCACCGATTTGTTTAATTTATTTTGCCATTCATCCATGTTCGTGTAAAAAATAGAGCGCTGAATTATTTACACCCCTATCTTTAAAGCATTATTCAACAACTAAATTGACCAATGAAAAACTATTTTATCGCGGCGGCGCTCCTTGTAACAACGATGGGTATCGCGCAACAAAGAGACTCCACGCAAGCACCTGGTGCTAGAGCAGGGATGCCAAGCATGGCTGGCATGCCTGGTATGGGTGGCGGACGTCAAGCTCCAAAAGCATTTAAAGATGTGATTACGTCTAAAGCCGTGTCACAAAAAGGTTTATTTACCGTACACAAAGTAGAAGACAAATACTACTTTGAGATTCCTAACAGCCTTATGGGTCGTGAAATATTAGCGGTAACCCGCTATATTAAAGTACCTGCTGTTGGTGGTGGACGTGGTGTATATGGTGGTGAAATTGCCAACCAACAAACAATGACCTTCGAAAAAGGACCTAGCAGCAATATCTTTTTACGTGGTATTACACTTATCAGTAATGCAAACCCAAGCGATGATATTTACAAAGCTGTAACTAATTCAAACTTAAACGCGATTGCTGCAGCATTCCCTATTGCAGCTTTCTCAAAAGACAGTTCTGGTGTTGTAATTGACGTTACAGATTACTTTAAAGGTGACAATCCTTTGGTAAGCGTAAGTTCTCAAGTAAAACGTTCATTAAGTTTAACACAAATTTCTGCAGACAGATCTTACATTGACAAGATCACAACTTTCCCTATTAATACAGAAATCAGAACGGTAAAAACTTTTGGTTCTTCGGCTGCAGGTGGTGGATTTGGTGGTGCAAGTCCTGTACCAACTGCTTCTATTCCAACAGCAAATGGTAACAATGCAATCACTATTGAATTAAACACTTCTCTTTTACTACTTCCAGAAAAGCCAATGACAGCAAGAATTGCAGATAAGCGTGTTGGATTCTTTACAGATGACTATGTTGTGTTTGGCGACAACCAACAAAAAGTAGAGAACAAAGAATTTGCAGTTCGTTGGAGATTAGAGCCAAAAGATGCTGACGTAGAAAAATGGAAAAAAGGTGAACTAGTTGAACCTAAAAAACAAATCGTTTACTATATCGATCCTGCAACTCCAAAGCAGTGGCGCAAGCACCTTATTTTAGGTATCAACGACTGGCAAAAAGCTTTTGAAAAAGCTGGTTTCAAAAATGCAATTGTAGGTAAAGAGTGGCCAGAAAATGACACGACAATGAGCCTAGAAGATGCGCGCTACTCTGTAGTTCGTTATTTTGCTTCTGAAACAGAAAACGCTTACGGTCCAAACGTACACGATCCGCGCAGTGGTGAAATTTTAGAGAGCCATATTGGCTGGTACCACAACGTTATGAAACTTGTACATGATTGGTACATGATTCAAACAGCAGCTGTTGATCCACGTGCTCGTAGCATGAAATATGATGATGATTTAATGGGAGATTTAATTCGTTTTGTGTCTTCACACGAAGTAGGTCATACACTAGGTTTAAGACATAACATGGGAAGCAGTAGCAAAACCCCAGTAGAAAAATTACGTGATAAAACATGGGTTGAAGCAAACGGTCACACCGCTTCTATCATGGACTATGCTCGTTTTAACTATGTAGCACAACCAGAAGATAATATCTCTAAAGCAGGCTTATACCCTCGCATTGGTGATTATGATTTATGGGCTATCCGTTGGGGTTATGGATACATTCCTGGTAACACAGAAGAAGAAACCAAATTAGCGAGCAGTAAATTAATTACTGAAACATTAAAAGCAAATCCTCGTGCTTGGTTTGGTACTTACGAAGGTGGTAACACACAAGACCCTCGTAGCCAATCTGAAGACCTAAGTGACAACGCTGTTAAAGCAAGTGACTATGGTATCAAAAACTTACAACGTTTACTTGCAAAACTTCCTGAGTATACAACAGAAGAAGGTGATTTAAATGAAAATGTTGCTACTATTTATGGTCAGTTATTAGGCCAATTTAGAAGATACGTAGGTCATGTTAGCCGTAACGTTGGTGGTGTATATGAAACATTCCAAACTTCTGAAAGTGGTGCTGCTGTTTATGAGCCAACACCTAAACAACATCAAAAAGATGCATTAGGATTTTTGAACAGACAATTATTCCAAACACCAACTTGGTTGATTGACAAAAGAATTTGGGATAAAATAAACGTTCCTGGTTCTTCAGATCCAATTGCAGGTGCACAAGAAAGTGCTTTAGCGGGTATGTTAAGCACAGACCGCTTACACCGTATGCAAGCAAACGTAGAGCGTTTTGGTGCAGATAAAGTTTATGCTGCTACTGAAATGATCAACGATTTACAAAACGATTTATTTAGCGAATTGAAGTCTGGCAAAGCGGTAGATATGTACCGTAGAATGCTACAAAAGAGCTATGTAGACAAATTAGATGCGATCATCAATCCAAAACAAAGTGCAGGTGGTGGTATCACCATTAGCTTTGGTGGTGGTGCAGGTGGTAATAACCCATACGCTTCTGGCTACAACAGCCGTAGTGATGTAAACAGCATTGCGCGCGCTCAATTGGTTGCTTTAAAAGGTACTGTGAACGCTGCATTAGCTTCTACATCAGATAAAATGACTAAAATGCATTTAGCAGATTTAGCGCAAACTATTAAGTTAGCATTAGATCCTAAATAAATTTTTGAATCAATTAGATCTGAAAATTTTTCGATCTCAAAACCCGAGGGCTTCGCCCTCGGGTTTTTTTTGCCCAAAATTTCCTGCACCCATTTTTGCGCAGATTTTATTTTATTGTTCGGCCGCATTCATTTAAATTGTGTCAAACAGTAAATCCATGCTGCAACCTTGGCGTACAGGAACGGTTATTAAAATTGAAGACGCGTCTGCAACAACGAGGCGTTTTTGGATTCAAGTTCCAGAACTAGACGTGTTTGATTTTAAGCCAGGGCAGTTTGTAACACTCGATTTACCCATTCACGAAAAACCAAATAAGCGCTGGCGTAGTTATTCCATTGCTTCTGCGCCGGATGGCACCAATATTATAGAACTCGTTATTGTTTTATTAGAGGATGGGCTTGGAACGCCCTACCTATTTAATGAAATTAAGGTAGGCAGCAACCTTACTTTAAGAGGACCTGTGGGCGTGTTTACCTTACCAGAAACACTCGACAAAGACCTGTATTTAATTTGCACAGGCACGGGTATTGCCCCTTTTAGATCCATGGTTCATCATATCCATCAGCACAAAATAGCGCACAAAAATATTCACCTCATTTTTGGATGCCGTAAAATTGGTGATTGTTTATATGGACATGAACTTAAAGCGCTCGAAAGCTTAGAAAATAATTTTTACTATCATCCTGTTTTTTCTAGAGAAGAGAGTACGCCAGATGGCGCTCATAGTGGTTATGTGCACGCTGTGTATGAAAAATTAATAGCGGACAAACATCCGGCACGTTTTTATTTATGCGGCTGGAAAAACATGATTGACGAAGCCAAGGAGCGCATCATTGCAGCAGGCTACGACAAAAAAGACATCCACTTAGAGATATATGGTTAAGCGATAGCTCCCAACACAATCTCTTTTACCTTACTAATGTGCACACGTTCTTGCGTCATCGCATCGCGGTATCGAATGGTAACGGTTTGATCTTCTTTTGTTTGATGGTCAATGGTTACACAAAACGGAGTACCAATGGCATCTTGTCTGCGGTAACGTTTTCCAATCGCATCTTTTTCTTCGTAGAAACATTTGAATTGACCTTTACAGCTATCCATTAGTTCACGTGCAATTTCTGGAAGACCATCTTTTTTAACAAGTGGTAAAATAGCGAGTTTAACAGGCGCAATTTTTGCAGGAATATGGAGCACAACACGCTCGTCTGTGCTACCATCTTCTTTGGTGATTTTTTCTTCTTCGTATGCGTTGCTTAAAACGGCTAAAAACATACGGTCCAGTCCTATAGAAGTTTCAATAACGTACGGAATGTAGTTGCCATAAGGCTTTCCGGTTGTTTCGTCGATATCGTTATCAAAATATTGTTGTTTCTTTTTGCTAAACTCTTGGTGTCTAGTCAAATCAAAGTCGGTACGGGAATGTATGCCTTCTAATTCTTTAAAACCAAATGGAAATTCAAACTCGATGTCTAATGCAGCGTCTGCATAGTGCGCAAGTTTTACGTGGTCATGAAAACGGTATTTATTTGCTGGCATGCCTAACTGGATATGCCAATTTAAACGCGCTTCTTTCCAATAGTCATACCATTTTTTTTGTGTGCCAGGACGTACAAAAAACTGCATTTCCATTTGTTCAAACTCACGCATTCTAAATATAAATTGACGCGCTACAATTTCATTTCTGAAGGCCTTTCCAGTTTGTGCAATACCAAACGGCACTTTCATACGCGCTGTTTTTTGCACGTTTAAAAAGTTTACAAAAATTCCTTGTGCGGTTTCTGGTCTTAAATAAATAGTATTGGCATCTTCAGCTACGGAGCCTAACTGCGTATCAAACATTAAATTAAATTGTCTAATAGCCGTCCAATTAGAAGTACCACTTACGCTACAAGTAATTTTATGATCCACCAGTAATTGCTGAAGGGCTTCGAAATTATCCGAACCAAGCAATTCGTCCATTTTTGCAATGAGTAAATCTGCCTCTGCTGCTGCTCCTGCCGCGCGTAAACTATCGGCTTTGGCCTCAATCAAATGATCTACTCTATAGCGCTTTTGAGAATCTTTATTGTCAATTAAGGGGTCACTAAAGCTGTCTACGTGACCGCTCGCTTTCCAAGTGGTGGGGTGCATAAATATTGCAGCATCTATACCCACTATATTTTCATGCATTTGGGTCATGCTATGCCACCAATAATCCCTGATATTTTTTTTGAGTTCAGACCCGTAAGGACCGTAATCATATACAGCACTTAAACCATCATAAATTTCACTACTAGGAAACACAAATCCATACTCTTTGGCATGCGATATAATGGCCTGAAAATTATTTTCTTGTGGGGTTAACGCGGGCTTACTCATAACAGGGCAAAAATAAGCCATTCTCCCTAAAAAAGGCGCTTTAAGCCCTTTATCCATTTTTTTTCTCTGACTCAGAGAAATCCTATAGCTTTAGCGGGATAAATTTAAATACAATGAATAAAAAGAAACTGATGACGTGGGTGCTCACTTTTGTGGCTCCTCTACTGGTTTTTGCACAGCAAACAACCCTTTACCCAAGTGATTATTTAACGCCCGAGTTTCATGCTGGCCGCAGAGCAGCTTTTAAAGAAAAACTTTCTAAAAATGGAGTAGGTATTTTCTTTGCTTCGCAGGTGCGCGTGAGAACCAATGATGTTGATTTTCAATATTCACAAAATAAAAACTTCTACTACTTTACGGGCCTCGAAGAACCTAATGCAGTTTTGTTGTTGTTTAAGCAGCCTGTAACCATTTTAGATAAAACCGGTACCGAATTTATTTTTGTTCAAAACCGTGATCCGCAAAGAGAATTATGGACCGGAAAAATATTAGGAGCTGAAGGCGTACAAGAAAAATATAAAATTGCCAACGTTTTCACCAACGATAAATTTAACGCAAGTACCATCAATTTTTCAAGCATCGATTCTGTTTTTACAGCGTATAAAAACGAAGATATTTTTTACACCTATAAAAGAAGTGTTGATCCTTTAACACGTATGGCAACTATTGTTGATAGCGCTATTGCTGCTTCTAATAAACCTGTTGCTGGCAGAAGTTTACAAGCCATATTATCTGGCTTAAGAGGTATCAAACAACCAGAAGAAATTGCACTTATTAGTAAAGCAGCTGCTATCAGTTGCGAAGGCCATAACGATGTTATGCGCGCTGTAAAACCTGGTATGACAGAATACCAAGCTCAAGCTATCATGGAATACCATTTCAAGAAAAATGGTTCTGAATACCCTGGCTACCCAAGCATTAACGGTGCTGCCGAAAACGCTTGCGTACTGCACTATATCACCAATCTCAAATTAATGAATGATGGTGACTTATTATTAAGCGATTGCGCTGCAGAATACCATGGTTATACTGCAGACGTTACTAGAACAGTGCCTGCAAACGGCAAGTTTTCGCCAGAGCAAAAAATTATTTACGAACTGGTACTAAAAGCACAAGATGCTGGGATTGCTGCATGTAAGCCTGGCGCTCCGTTTAGCGCAGTAGATGCAGCTGCAAGAGCCGTTGTAAACAAAGGCCTTGTAGAACTTGGTATCGTAAAAACAGAAGCGGAAGCTCGTAAATATTTTCCGCACGGCACCTCTCACCATTTAGGTTTAGACGTACACGACATAGGACCTCGCACATTGGATCCGGGTGTGGTATTAACTGTTGAGCCTGGTATTTATATTCCACCAGGAAGCAACTGCGATAAAAAATGGTGGAGCATTGGTGTAAGAATTGAAGACGATATTTTAATTACGCCTACAGGTAATCAAAATCTATCAGCTTCTTCTCCAAGAACCGTTGCTGAGATTGAAAAAATGGCAAAGCAAAAAAGCATTTTTGAAAGCAAATAATTTTTGAGTTTACTCCAATTAAAAAAGGCGCGCTTGAATCAAGCGCGCCTTTTTTAATGAAATTTTTTTATTGTGGTAATCGACCCATATAGATGGGAAAATTATTTCAATTTCTCGTTATTGATATGCCTGGTGGCGTCTCTATTGTTTTTCTTTTCAAAATTTTTTTCTAGTGCTTTTGTTAAGTCTACACCAGTTTGATTAGCGAGGCAAATTAGCACCCACAACACATCGGCCATTTCATCGGCAATGTCTTTATCAGACTCTCCGGCTTTAAAAGATTGTTCACCATATTTACGCACCAATATTCTACTTAGCTCCCCTACTTCTTCCATAAGTATGCCCATGTTGGTAAGCTCATTAAAATAACGAACGCCAACGGTTTGTATCCAAGCGTCTACGTCTTGTTGTGCTTTTTCAATAGTCATTATTCTTTGTTTTTAGAGTCGATAGTAATGGTAACCGGTCCGTTATTAATAAGGCTTACTTTCATGTCTGCACCAAAGATGCCAGTTTGTATAGGCTTACCTAAATCATTACTTAATGTAGCAATCATTTGTTCATACAAAGGTACTGCAACTGGTGGCTTAGACGCTTTAATATAAGAAGGTCTATTTCCTTTTTTGGTACTCGCTAAAAGTGTAAACTGGCTAATAAGTAAAATATCTCCTTCAATATCTTTAACAGACAAATTCATAACACCCGCTGCGTCATCAAAAAGCCTTAGCCCTGTAATTTTATTACTAAGCCAAGTAATATCCTCCTCCGCATCCGCGTCTTCGATGCCAAGTAGTACAAGTAGGCCATTACCAATAGCCCCAACTACTTTTTCATCTACCGCCACCGATGCCTCGAGTACACGCTGAATAACAACTCTCATAATTAGGTTCAGTTAATTGTTTCCTACATGAAGATATTAATAAAGACGTTTGTACCTTTAACATGCCGCTATTTAAGTGTATGAAAATTTCTGTTGCAACAAAATTTACCATCTTTTCCTTTGCTGCGCTATGCATGGGATCAACCGCTATTTTTTCATATAAACCCACCCCCGTAAAGTTTGTAAGCCCAACTGGGTGGCCAGCGCCAGCTTATAATTTTAATGGGAACCCACTTACAAAAGAAGGCATTGCACTAGGCAAAAAATTATTTTATGACCCCCTGCTTAGTAGTGACAACACCGTTAGTTGCGCCACATGTCACGAACCCTCAGCAGCGTTTGCCACTTACGATCATCCATTAAGCCATGGCGTTAACAACCTCACTACCCGAAATGCACCCAGCCTTTTTAATAGTGCATGGCAAAAGGAATTTATGTTTGACGGGAGAGCTGCTAGCCTAGAGGAGCAGGCGCTTTTACCTATGCACTCTAGAGATGAAATGGATACCAATATCCCGGAACTACTTAAACAGTTAAACGCTAGTCCTGGCTATAAAAAAATGTTTACTGCTGCCTTTGGTCCATCAAAAATTACGTTGGATCAAATTACGAGGGCACTTAGTCAGTTTCAGTTAACCCTCGTATCCGCTAATAGCAAATACGATCAGGTGATGCGGGGCGAAGCTTCATTTATTTTGCCAGAAAAATTAGGGTATGAGATTTTTGAAAAAAAATGTGTGTCTTGTCATACCCCACCACTTTTTAGTAATTATAGTTATCAAAACACAGCTATTACAAGAGACCCTATTTTAAAAGACAATGGGCGGGCAAGGTTTACAGGTAATAGCACCGATTCTCTCAAATTTAAAGTGCCTAGTCTACGAAATGTAGCCCTCACCTTTCCGTATGGGCATGATGGGCGGTACTATTCCATACTGGATGTACTTACCCATTACAAAACTTCGGGGCAAATACCCCTATCCAATTACGAAATAGGGCAGCTTACTGCGTTTTTAAACACCCTCACAGATTCTAGCACATTATCCAACCCTGCATTTTTGCCTACTCAGGCTGCAATCAATAATAAAATCCCAAATCACGCGCATCAGTAAAATGGTTTTGTTACTTTAGCAGCAGCAAAACAAGAAATCATTGAGCGGTATTAAAAAATTAGCGGGTCAAACACTTTGGTATGGCGTAAGTTCTATTGCCGCCCGATGTATTGGCTATTTACTAGTGCCGCTTTTAACCTATTCGGAATATGTATCGCCCGCCGATTTTGGTAGACAAAGTTTGCTCTACTCCGCCATTCCTGTTTTAAGCATTTTATTTACCTACGGTTTTGAAACGGCTTACTTTAGATTTTCTAGTCAGGAGGCGTATAAAAAAACAATTTACAGCACTAGCTTTTTTTCGATTGTAATAAGTACCATTTTACTTTCTGGTCTTTTATGGATGTTTAGAGCACCCTTTAGTGCACTCATTGGCTTTGCAGATATTCCTCAAATAGCTGTCATCACCATTGGCATTATTGGAATAGACACACTCAATAAAATTCCATTTGCAAAACTTCGTCAAGAAGATCGTCCTATCAAATACGCATTTGTAAATATTGCAGGTATTTTTATAAATCTAGTGCTTACCTGGTTTTTTATCAATTATTGTCCGCGTACACTTGCTAGCAATCCAAACAGTTGGACCGGCATTTTTTTTAGTTTTTCTACCAACCCCATTGTATATGTGGTGCTTGCCAACTTAATTCAAAGTGCTATAACACTTCTTTTATTGAGTAAAGAAATTTTGAGCGTACGCCTCACATTCGACACCAAGCTTTGGAAAGAAATGATGGTGTATGCACTTCCTTTATTGATTGTAGGATTTGGCGGCATTATCAACGAAACTTTTGACAGACTCATGTTAAAAGCATGGCTACCAGGTTCAGACATTTTTAAAAACGAACAAGTAGGGATTTACAACGCCTGCTACAAACTTTCTATTTTAATAACCTTATTTGTACAAGCTTTTAGAATGGGCGCCGAACCCTTCTTTTTTAAACAGGCTGCGGGTCAAGAACCACAAAAAATATATGCGCGCGTGCTTAAGTTTTTTGTGATTGTGCTTAGTGTTATGTTTTTAGTAGTGTCGTTATTTTTACCTATTTGGTCGTATTTAATAGGACCCGCCTACCGCTCAGCCATTGGCATTGTGCCTATTTTATTACTCGCGAATATATTTTTAGGCATTTATTATAACCTCAGCATTTGGTTTAAACTAACAGGCAAAACAACTGCAGGTTCTTATATCACGCTGATTGGAACTGCCATCACCATTGTACTCAATTTTATTTTTATTCCATATTTTGGATTTATTGCAAGCGCATGGGCTACGTTTTTTTGTTATGGTGCTATGATGCTTATAAGCTACAACTGGGGACAAAAAGTATACCCAGTACCTTACCCTGCAAAAAAAATTACAGCCTACTTAATTATTGCAGTGCTTGTTTTCTTAATTCATAAAGCCATATCTATTTTTGTAGTAGACTTTTGGTGGCAAACGATTAGCGGTGTGGTATTGTTAATTGGTTATATTTTATTTGTTGCACGTATTGAAAAAAAGGAATTGGAAAAAATATTTTTATGGCAGAAGACTTAAATATTGTTAGCGGTAGCAAACAAGAAAAATACATTTCAATCACCCAGCAAATTGAGGCGCTCATTACCGGTGAGCCGGACCTTACTGCTAACCTTGCCAATATTGCAGCTGCACTTAAAGAACAATTTGGTTGGTTTTGGGTAGGATTTTATATGGTAAAAGAAAATGCCAATACCGGCAATTCCGAACTTGTGTTAGGACCCTTTCAAGGACCCGTTGCATGTACTAGAATTGCAAAAGGCAGGGGCGTTTGTGGCACAAGCTGGGCAAACGAAAAAACAATCATTGTTCCCGACGTAGAAAAATTTCCAGGACATATTGCGTGTAGCAGTGCTTCAAAATCTGAAATTGTAGTGCCTATTTTTAATGGCACGAGCGTTGTTGGCGTTCTCGACGTTGACAGCGAACTACTCGACCAGTTTGACGCTGTAGACCAGCAGTATTTAGAAGCGATTGTGGGGCTAATCAAGCACTAATTTTATTTTACCTACCTTTGTAGTATTCATATACGTTCTCTCCCTATCAGACTAGATCACACTTCAGTGACAAAGTAATTCAAGTCCTTAACAGAAAGTTTGTATAGCACCCGGCCAATGCCCCGTGTTTTTATATTTAAATAATACTATGTTATCATTCGAACAATTAAACTTAATTGAGCCCATTTTAGAGGCCGTTAAAGCAGAAGGGTACACGAACCCTACCCCTATTCAAGAGCAGTCTATTCCGGTTTTATTAGAAGGAAAAGATTTACTCGGTTGCGCACAAACAGGCACCGGTAAAACAGCCGCTTTTGCCATTCCTATTTTACAATTACTCTACAATAAAAAAAGTAGCCACAACGGTATCAAATCATTAATTCTTACACCAACGCGTGAGTTAGCGATTCAAATTGATGAAAGTTTTGGCGCTTACGGCAAAAAAACAGGCCTTAGCCATAGCGTTATTTTTGGTGGAGTTTCACAAGTGCCACAAGTATCTATGCTAAGACGTGGTGTTGATATTTTAATTGCTACGCCCGGCAGGTTATTGGATTTAATGCAAC
>JBANFS010000018.1:0-47247 GCA_037975885.1 Bacteroidota bacterium | reverse complement strand
AAACGACAAAACTTTTTCTTTGGTTTCTCCTGCTTAATTGCGGTCAGGTATTTTATCTCATTCTTTGCCATGTGATTAAGCCTCCATTTTTTGTTTTACCGCAAATCCGCCATTTCTTTTTACGTGGTTATACTCAACGGCGTATTTGTCGAGTTTCGTAATCATGTGACGCATAATTTGCTCGTCACGTAAAATTTGAATCTTAAGCTTTTCGTTAAGATCAGTTGGGCCACTGTATTCTAACACCCAGTAAATACCAGTTGTCTTTTTTTGAATAGGGTAGGCCAGTGATTTAAGACCCCAAGGATTTGAATGCACAGTAGCTCCACCGAAGCTAGCAATCATGTCTTGGTATTTTTTCTGAGAAGCTTTGAAATCCTCTTCAGAAAGAACCGGAGTGAAAATCACCATTAATTCGTAATTACTCATTACTTGAATTTTTAGGTTTAAAATTGGGTTTATCCCAGTGGACTCCACCGAAATGGAGAATCTGCCAAATACAGATTTGGGGTTGCAAAAGTACGTAAAAGCACCGGTTTTACTGCATTTTTTCCTCTATTTTTTCAAGTAAAACCAGAAAAGTTGGGAAATGATCGCAAAATCCATCCCTAAACTGGTTCCCATAGGCAAGCTTACCACCAGTTTTAGACTAGATAATATTATGGTGCAGGGCAAATGACCCGGAATTTGTGTCATCCTGTCAGAATTAGCGCTAAAATCGGGGCATTGGTACTTAATTTGTATAAGTTGGCTACAAATAACTGAACTATGCAAAAAGGACAAATACGCGTACAAACGGAAAACATCTTTCCAATCATTAAAAAATTCTTGTACAGTGACCACGAAATCTTTTTACGTGAGTTAGTGAGTAATGCGGTAGACGCCTCTCAAAAAATTAAAACCCTTTCTTCTATTGGCGAAGCCAAAGGAGACCTTGGGGAACTTCGTATAGACGTGGTGCTAGATGCTAAAGAAAAAACATTGTCTATCATTGATAGAGGGGTGGGTATGACTTCCGAAGAAGTAGACAAATACATCAACCAAGTAGCTTTTTCTGGTGCCGAAGAATTCATGGACAAATACAAAGACGCCAATATTATTGGTCACTTTGGTTTAGGATTTTATAGCGCCTTTATGGTGAGTGATAAAGTAGAGTTGTATTCAAAATCATTTAAAGATGCATCGGGTGTGTTTTGGGGTTGTGATGGCAATCCAGAATTCGAATTATACGAAGTAGACTACGCGCAGCGTGGAACTAAAATTGTTTTACATATTAGTGAAGAAAGCAAAGAGTTTTTAGAAGCTTCACGTGTTAAAGCAATTCTAGACCGTTTTTGTAAATTCTTACCTATTCCAATTTATTTTTCTGAAGTAGGGGTAAAAGAAGAAGGCGAGAAAAAAGATGAAATCGTTGAAGAAAAATCTATCAACAATCCGGATCCTATTTGGGTTAAAAAGCCAAGCGAATTATCTAAAGAAGATTACGAGAAGTTTTACAAAGAATTATATCCTTTTGGCGAAACACCACTTTTTTGGATTCACCTCAACGTAGACTATCCGTTTAATTTAACGGGTGTTTTATACTTCCCTAAAATCAAGCAGAGCTACGAAATTCAAAAAGATAAAATTCAATTATACTGCAACCAGGTATTTGTTACCGACGAGGTAAAAGATATTGTGCCAGAATTTTTGATGTTATTACATGGTGTAATTGACAGTCCGGATATTCCTTTAAACGTGAGCAGAAGCTACTTACAGGGCGATCCGAACGTTAAAAAAATCAATGCGCACATCACTAAAAAAGTAGCCGATAAATTAGAAGAAATATTTAAGGCAGACCGCGCAGCATTTGAAGAAAAGTGGGAGAGCTTAGGTTTATTTGTTAAGTACGGTATGATGACCGACGATAAGTTTTTAGACAAGGCCAACAAGTTTATTGTAATGGAAGATACCACTGGTAAATTCCATACCCTAGAGGAGTACAAAAACTTAACCGAGGCTACGCAAAAAAACAAAGACGGCAAACAGGTAATTTTATATACAACTAATCCAGTTCAGCAAGATGCTTACATTCAGGCGGCTACTAAAAAAGGATATACCGTTGTTAAAATGGAAACCCTGGTAGACTCTGCTTTCATTAACAATATGGAAATGAAATGGGAGAACGTCACTTTTGTAAGAGTTGACGCCGATATCGTTGATAATTTAATTGACAAGCAAGAGTCTAACGAATCTGTACTTAGCAAAGACGACGCCGAAAAATTAAAGGAACTATTTAATTTACAAATTGCTGATTTGCACGTTACCACCGAGGTTAAAGGCTTAAGCCCAGATAGCGCACCGGTAGTAGCAACCAGGCCAGAGTTTATGCGCCGTATGAAAGATATGGCTGGCGTAGGTGGCGGTATGACTGCATTTTATGCGCAAATGCCGGATGAAGTAACCTTAACAGTAAATGGGAATCACCCAATCTATCAAACCTTATTAAAAGAAGGTAACGCTGAACTTCAAAAAAGTCAGGTGCGTAATTTAGCAGACCTTGCTTTACTTTCTCAAGGGTTATTGAAAGGGAATGATTTAACCAACTTCATCAATAGAAGTGTAGATCTATTACAAAATAAATAAGCGTAATTTAAAAAGCGCTGTTAAGCACTGAGGCGAAGGTCAATCATTTTGAGCTGAATGGTTTTTTCATTATTCCATTCGTTTTCGTCGAGTGTAAAAACAATATCTAATGGCTGATTCATTTGTAGTAATGCAAATTTATCAGCCATTTTAAATCCTATACCTGTAAGCGTGATACCTTCTTGTTGTAATACAAAACGAATATGCTGATCTTTTACAATTTTTGAATAGGGGGTATTGTTAACGCCTCTTGCAATAAACACGGGCTTCATATTTTCAGGTCCAAATGGTTCCATCTGGGATAAAATATTATAAAACCCTTGGCCTATTTCTTTAAAAGAAATAGGCGCGTCAATAACAATTTCAGGAATAAGTAAGTCGTCGGTAATTTGAGCTGCAACAGCTGCTTCAAACGCCGCCGCAAAAGCTGGAACGTTCTCCGGAAGCAGGGTCATGCCGGCGGCGGCAAAATGCCCTCCATAGCCAATTAAATGTTCGCGGCAAGCATGTACCGCTTCATATAAATTAAACCCAACCACACTGCGTGCGCTGCCTGCGGCAATCTCTCCACTTTTGGTTAACACAATCGTGGGTCTATAATAGGTTTCTATCAGTCTACTCGCCACAATACCTACCACACCTTTATGCCAACTTTCTTGGTATACAAAAGTGGTTTTTTTACCCGCATGCGATGGGTCGTTTATAATTTGAGCAAGAGCATCTTCTGTAATAGTACTATCTGCTTCACGTCTGTCTAAATTATCGGACTGGAGCATTTGCGCAAATTCAAGTGCTTTACTAGCGTCTTTTTCAATAAATAGTTGCACTGCTTTTTTTGCATCATCCATACGGCCTGCCGCATTAATGCGTGGTGCAATTACAAATACTAAATTGGTAAGGAGCATTTTTTTCTCCACCTTAGAAAGTTGGAGCAGAGCTTTAATACCCGGGCAGGGATTTTGATTTACTTTTTCAAGTCCGTAGTAGGCTAAAATTCTGTTTTCTCCGGTAAGAGGTACAATGTCTGCAGCAATTGCTGTAGCTGCTAAATCTAAATAAGTAAGATAGCTTCCTTCGGGTAATTGTAATTTTTGCGCAAGAGCCATCATTAGTTTTATTCCTACACCACAACCGCATAATTCTTTGTATGGGTAAGGGCAATCAATTTGTTTGGGATTTAAGATGGCAACCGCTGGCGGCAAAATAGGATCGGGTAAGTGGTGATCGCAAACAATAAAATCAATGTCGAGTGTTTTTGCATACGCAATAAGATCTGTAGATTTTATACCACAGTCTAGAGACACAATTAAAGTGCATCCCGTTTCTTTGGCGTAATCGATACCCATTTTGGAAACACCATAACCTTCTTTGTAACGGTGTGGAATATAATAATCAGTATTGTTATGAATGCCACAAATAAACTGATACATACTAGCTACAGCCGTAGTGCCGTCCACATCATAATCACCAAAAACAAGTATTCTTTCGTTTGTCTCACGTGCCTTTAAAATACGCGTAACGGCCTTGTCCATGTCTTTCATGAGCCAAGGGTCGTGTAGATCCGAAAGCTTAGGTCTGAAAAAATCCTTTGCTATTTCAAAGGTTTCAATACCTCTTGCAACTAATATGCTACAAATGGTTTTATTGATAGACAGGGCGGCTTGTAAGGCCTCCGTTTTTACTGCATCGGATGCTACTATCGTCCATCTTTTTTCCATTAATATTTTCTATCGGTTGTATACCTAACCAGTTCTTCTAAAGCCTCGCGAACTTCTGACGCAGGGAAGCTGTGTAGTATTTCGAGGGCTTCATCTCTAAATGCAAACATTTTATTTGTTGCATAGGTAATCCCTCCAAAATTTTCTACGGCATCCAGTACAAAATCAACTTTATCCTTTTGGGTATTTTGATTTTTGATGATGTAGATAATTTTTTTGCGCAGTGCTGCGTCGCAATTATTGAGCGTATAAATTAGCGGTAGCGTTAATTTCTTTTCTTTGATATCGTTGCCCGTTGGTTTACCAACTGCTTCGCTACTATAATCAAATAGGTCATCTTTAATTTGAAAAGCCATGCCTACTTTTTCTCCAAAAAGACGCATTTTTTCGATGGCGTCGTCATTGTTAAAAGTAGTTGAAGCGCCTGCTGCACATGATGATGCCAGTAGCGACGCGGTTTTGCCTCCAATGATTTCGTAATATATTGATTCGTCTAAATTAAGCTTGCGCGATTTTTCCAATTGCAATAATTCGCCTTCGCTCATGAGTCTTACGGCAGTAGAAAGTAATTGAAGTACGCGGTGGTCTTTATTGTCTAAAGAAAGTAAGAGACCTTTGGAGAGTAAATAATCACCAACTAAAACGGCGATCTTATTTTTCCATAAAGCATTGATTGAAAAAAAGCCCCTGCGTTCGTTTGCTTCATCCACCACATCGTCATGAACAAGCGTTGCAGTATGCAACAGTTCAACTAGTGATGCGGCGCGGTAACTTGAGTCGTTAATGTCGCCACCTAATTTAGCACTCAGTAACACAAACATGGGGCGCAGTTGTTTCCCTTTTCGGCGCACAATGTATTGCATGATGCGGTCTAGGAGTGCAACCCTGCTTTTCATGGCTTCCCTGAAGTGAACCTCAAACAGCGCTAATTCTTTTGATATTACTTTTTTGGCTAATTCCATTGCTTATTGGGCTGCAATATAGACAGGATTGGGCAGAATTTAACGAACTAAAAGCAGCGAAATGCCCTCCTCAGGCCTCTTATTAGCGTATTTCTCTTGGTATTTATACTTTTAACAATGTCTAAAGCATCGATAGTTCTTGGATCTGTGTTATTTAGAGTATTTTTGTATTATAATTAATTCTATAAGTTATGGCAAGCATGAAAAATGTTTTAATGGGCGCACTAGCACTTCTAGTGAGTACCGTTGGGTTCGCACAAACAGATTTTGGATGGGACTGGAGAGATTCTTCAAAAGTGGCAGTAAAAAATCAACCACAGCGTAATGAGTTTATCAACAACGTGTATCCTTACCCGGCCAAGCCGCGTAGTCAGTGGGAATTAGGTTTTGGTTTAGGTATCGCAACCATCTCTGCCGATGTTAAATCAAAAGCTGGCTTTGGCGGATCAATATCTGTTAGAAAGGCATTAAACCACACTTTTTCATTACGTGCTAGTATTGCCGATTTAAATAGCTCTGGTGAGCCAAATACCTACCAACTCACTCAAAATAGAGTGCCGTTTAAAACCAAAACACGTCAATTTGGGGTAGATGTAATTGCTTCTCTTAATTCACTCAGCTATTACAGAGCAAATCCTAAAACTAATGTATACGTTTTAGCTGGCTACAATTTAACAGGTTCAAGAGTAATGTACAAAACAGCTACGCCAGGTGCACAGGCTGGTGGCTACCGTATTTTTTATGGTCAAGGTCTTCCAGATAGTCAAGAAGGTTTGTTAACCACTGGTTTAGGTGCTTCTATCAATAATAGAAAATCATACGCTATCTATAATAGCTTTAGCGCAGGTGGTGGTATCTCGTTTAAACTAAGCGATGTAATTAGTGTAGGAGTTGAGCAGCGCTTTACTTTTTCTGCTTCAGGATATGATTACCTAGATGCGGTAAAAGCAGGTAATAGCAATGATTATGTAGGACAAACATCTGCAAGAATTAACATCAATATTGGCGACCGTTCAAGAAAAGTAGCACCGCTATGGTGGCTTAACCCTAACAATTATTTATATCAAGAAATCAACGCGCCTAAACACATGAAACTACCTAAGGTTAAATTACCTGACGTAGATAATGATGGCGTTACAGATCAGTTTGATCTAGAGCCAAATACACCTGCAGGTGTTGCAGTAGATGCACACGGCCGCGCTAAAGATACAGATGGCGATGGTGTTCCGGATTATAAAGACAAAGAGCTTATTACCCTTCAATCTTGCTTCCCTGTAAACAATGACGGCGTAGGCACTTGCCCAGAGCCTGCTTGTTGCAAAGAAGTAAAGGAAATGGTCACTAACTTAAAAACCAATGGCGGATCACTATGTGAAATTGGTGAACTATCTACCATCGTTTTTGATAGAAACAAAGCCAAGCTTTCTAAAGAAGCCACAGAAACATTGGCTGCCGTTGCTGCTAAAATAAACGCTAATCCAAATTGTAATATTCGCGTATCAGGTTATGGCTACACGTCAAAATCTGCACAGCAATTAAGTTGGGACCGCGTTAATGCAGTGGTTAAATATTTAACTGAAAAACAAGGCGTATCTGAAAGTAGATTTATCTACAACGCTGGTGTGGTAGGCAACGAGCTTATTGTTACTTTGTTTGGTACAACAGAAGCTGCCACAGGTGTAACATCTGCTCCGCACCCTAACTTAAAAAAATAAGGTTCGAGAAATTTTTATAGAATGCAAAATGCCCCGCGTAGCGGGGCATTTTTGTTTGGTATATCTTGTAAATATTTTTGCTGATTTGCAGATCGCGCAATTTTTGTGGGGTATTGCGCGCGAAGCGCGCAATCATTTTTTTGCGCAGCAAAAAAAACTAGCTCACTAAATTTAAATGTAGTTCACCAAAATTTTGAAGCGAAGAAATTTTTAAATCCGCAGCGCCAAAGCGTTCATCTTTTTGCTGTGTCACATGCGGCACAATCACACATTTCATGCGTGCTGCTTTTGCGGCAACCAGTCCATTAAAAGAGTCTTCGAAACAAAGACAGTGCGTTGGGTGGGAGCCAAGCATGCTCGCGCAATTTAAATAAACTTGTGGGTGGGGTTTACCATAAGGTAAGTCTTCGGCAGATGCCGCTGCTTTAACGTATGATCCAATCCCCGTCATTTTAATAACAAGTTCTATTAGTTCCGGTGGCGACGATGTTGCAAGTCCAATTTTGAAATTTCTTTTATGAAAAAAATCAAAAATATAGGACACACCAGGCATTACATTACCCGTTGTTTCAATTTTTTGTAGCACTAAATCAACAATCTTTTTTTCTACCACTCTTAGTTCAGTGTCACCAATATTAAAATAGTTAAACCACCATTGTACAAACTCTTTGGTCCGCAGTCCTGTAGTTGTGTTGTATTGTTCTTCCGTTAAATTAACGCCATATTGTTTAAACACTTCAGCAGCAGCATGATTCCACAAAGGCTCACTGTCAACTAAAAGCCCATCTATGTCAAATATTACCGTGTCAAGTTGCATGCTGCTATAATTTATGCACAAAAATATGTCTACTAGCCTGTAATTTAACCTAAACTGCTACAATTTTAAACAAAAGCATAACAATTTGTTTACATTCCTTATTTTGCACTGCATGTTTAATGTGTAGTTATGAAATTAATAGATCGATTTAGACATATTCGGATCATTCGTACGGTGCTATATGCGGTGGTTGGTTTTATTACATATCCTGGCTTAGTATTAATTAATAAAGTAAAAATAGAGGGAACCGAAAATTTATTCAACCTCCCTAAAAAGAACGTTTTATTTGTTAGCAATCATCAAACTTATTTTGCCGATGTTATTGCCTTCGTTCATATTTTTTGTGCCGTTAAATGGCGAAAACACAACCGCCTAGGCCTTCCATTTTATTTACTCAACCCATTTACCAATGTGTACATGGTGGCTGCAGCAGAAACCATGAATGCCAATTGGCTTACTAAATTATTTAAGCTTTGCGGTACCCTTACCGTTAAAAGAACTTGGCGTGCCGAAGGTAAAGATGTGTCTAGAGAAAGAGATAGCGCAGATACGCAAAAAATTGATCAAGCCCTGCACCATAGTTGGGTAATTACATTTCCACAAGGAACTACAAAGCCATTTGCACCTGGCCGTAAAGGCACTGCGCATATTATTAAAAACAATCAGCCCGTTGTAATACCTGTGGTGATCAATGGTTTTTGGAGAGCATTTGATAAAAAGGGTTTAACATTTAAAAAGCGCGGAACTGTTTTATCAGTAAGGTTTAAAGAGCCCATGGTAATTGACTATACAGCACCTGTAGAGGAGATTCTTTCACAGGTAATGGACGCCATAGAGCAAAGTAAAGATTACATGTTAAAAGGAAGACATCATTTACTTGCGCAAATGGGTAAGTAGGTCAGCGGTAATTGCTGTCGCAATTAAATTACTCTTTTATGAACAACGCCTTTAATTCATTGGCATCATCTGGTTTCATTTTGCCTGCAAGAATCAAACGCAGTTGTCTACGTCTAAGCGCGCCGTCAAACAATCTTTTTTCAAAATCAGTTTCTGGAATCAATTGCGGAACAGCAGTAGGTCTGTTATTGGGATCTAATGCAACAAATGTAAAATAGGCCTCGTTGCTTTCGTATTTTTCTTGCTTTTGTAAATCTTCGCCCCACACTTTTACATAAATTTCCATAGATGTTGTAAACGCTCTACACACATGTGCTTCTATGTGAACGATATTACCAAGCTTGATTGGATTTTTAAAACTTAAATTATCTACAGAAGCGGTCATGCTAGGTAAGTTACAGTGTTTGCCTGCAGCCATACCAGATGCAATATCCATCCAGTACATGAGTCGTCCACCCATTAAATTACCAAAAGTATTGGTATCGTTTGGAAGAACTAATTCATTCATTACAATAAAACTCTCGCTCGCTTTTTTTGCTTCCATGGTAAATTGTGTTTATTGCAAAGTTAACAAAGCCACTCCGTAATTTGTTCACGCAGTTCAAACTAGATAACAACATGTTCTAGTGTTTGCAAAAATGCAGGATCTACATCGGCGCCAATACCCGGCACGTTTGGTAGTTCCAAATGCATACCATTATACTTGGCGCCTCCAATCACCGGGTCTAATTTGTGCCCGAGTAAACAGGTGTCTAAATCGTAGTATTTGATATTGTTAAGACTTGAGGCCAAATGCACTTTTGCACTAAGGGCAAGCCTGCTTTCTAACATACCACCCATCATACAAGGGATGCCCGCAGCCTCCGCAACTTTATTGATGGCAAGTGCTTCTTTTATGCCGCCGCTTTTGGCAAGTTTAATATTAATGGAAGCGCACGCTTTATTAGCAATGATTCTTTCTGCATCATGATGGGTGTATACACTTTCGTCGGCCATAATAGCAACGGGCGAAATACTACAAAGTGTGGGGAGTAAATGATCATTAAAACTGCGCATAGGTTGCTCGCAAAACTGAATATCATAAGCGCCAAGTCCGGTAAGTGCGGTAACAGCGTCATCGTAAGACCAGCCCTGATTGGCGTCAATACGAAGTATAATATCCGGTCCTACGGCTGCTCTAATTTTTTGAATGCGCTCAATATCTGTTGCAGGATCTTTACCAAGTTTTACTTTTATCATACGCACGCCATCAGCTACAAATTTTACAGCGGTCTCCGCCATATTTTCAGGCGTATCAATGCCAATGGTTAAATCACTTTCAATATCTTTTTTTGCGCCTCCTAAATATGCATACAAAGGAAGGCCTGCATTTTTTGCGGCCAAATCATACAAGGCCATATCAAAAGCGCTTTTGGCGGTATAGTTGCGCGCGGTATATAAATCAAGTTCTGCAAGTCTTGCGTCTATATCAAGTGCATTTTTATTTTTCCAAATGGCCGCAAAATCCTTTGCCATTTCATAACAGGTAGCCTGCGTTTCTCCCACAATCATTGGAAATGCAGAACATTCCCCAACGCCAATATGCACTGTATTGGTATGAACGCGAATAAGTATGTTTTGTGCAAAATGCATGGTGCCCGTTGCAATCGTAAACGGCACCATCGGGATCGAATATTTGTAGACTTCTATTTGTATAATTTCCATACCCCAATTTCTGTAATTATTTAATACGACCCTTATTTTATTGAAAGGCAAACAAAACTGGCCATGGCTTGTTATATTCAAAAACAAAGTCATGGAAACGATAAAAGGGAAACGTGTACTCTTATTTGGTGCAACAGGTGGTATTGGCGCTAAAGTGGCCGAACTTTTAATAGGCGGTGGTGCTACAGTATTTTTGCTGGCTCGAAATGCACAAAAATTACAGGAAGTAGCGTCCCGCTTGTCGGTTCCGCAAGGACAGTGTTTTACAGTAGACATCACAGATGCTACCGCAGTTGAAGAGGCAGTTAGTCAGGTAGCCGCTGGCGGCGGGGTGGATATCCTTATTAATGCAGTAGGAGTGGGCATTATTAAGCCCTTGGAAACACTTACCCACCAAGACTTTATGGATTCCCTTCAAATTAATTTAGTGGGCAGTTTTAACGCTGTTAAAGCGGTTCTGCCAGCAATGAAAGAAGCAAAAAAAGGTCTTATTATTAATATTCCCGGCGTACTTGGTAAAGTGCCAATGGCTGGAGCAGCTGCATACAGTGCCAGTAAATATGGTATTGTAGGTATGATGCAAAGCATCAGAGAAGAAGTAAAACGCACCGAAATCAGAATCACCAATTTGTTTTTGGGTGGGGTAGATAGCCCTTTTTGGGATACTATCGATTTAAGGGTTCAAAAAGACAAAATGATTGTGGCAGAAGAAGCCGCCAGGGCCATTTGGTTTTTGTGCCAGCAGCCTAGATCTGGCGTGGTGAGCGAAATGGTGTTACAGCCATTTAATCATCAAGCTATTTAAGGCTACATTTTGCCTGCGTGCCATAAATTCTTTTTTATATTGCGGCCTGTTCCGATATTCGCGGTCACGAACAACTGTTAGCGATGAATATTTCATTTGAGAATACCCAAAATGCTTTTGCCTACAAGTCTACCAAGGCTTTGAAAAGTGCAAAGCTCTTATTTGGTTTTATGGGCTACCCAAAACTTGTTCAGTTGGGTACCAATCTCGTTCCTGCACTTTTAAAAGCGGGCCTACCTATTAAAGGTATTATTCGAAATACCATATTCAAACAATTTGTTGGCGGTGAAACCTTAGCAGAGACCATTCCTGTAGCTCAAATGCTTGCGGAACATAATGTAGATGTCATATTGGATTACGGTGTAGAAGGAAAAGAAGGCGAAGAAAATTTTGATCAAGCAACGCAGGTTTTTATTGATGTTATCAATCATGCCGCGTCACAAAAAAACATTCCATTTATAAGCATTAAAGTAACAGGTCTTGCAAGTCATGAGTTGTTACAAACACTTCATGAAGCGCCTCGTTTACGCAGCGGTATTCATGACAATGAAATTGAGCAAGCGGCCTGGGACAGAGTAAGAGAGCGCATGTACGCTATTTGTGAAGCCGCTGCCGAAAAAAATATTGGTGTGCTTGTTGACGCAGAAGAAAGTTGGATTCAAGATCCAATTGATAGATTAACGATGGAGATGATGGCGGAGTTTAACAAACAAAAAGCCGTTGTATTTAATACCATTCAGTTGTATCGTCACGACCGTTTACATTTTCTTCGCATCTCACATCAAATTGCAGAATCACAAGGTTTTATTTTAGGGTTAAAATTGGTGCGTGGCGCTTACATGGAAAAAGAGCGCGCAGTAGCCATTGAAAAAAATAGAGTATCACCCATTCAAATTTCTAAGGAAGCTACCGACGCTGACTATGATGAAGCGGTTCGTTTTTGCATGGATCATATTCATTCTACAGCAGTCATTATTGCATCGCATAACGAGCAAAGTAATTTGTTAGGGGCAAAATTATTAGATGAGATGATGTTACCGCACAATCATCCCCATGTACATTTTTCACAATTATATGGTATGAGCGACACGATCACATTCAACCTCGCTAAAGAAGGTTTTAATGTAAGCAAGTACCTACCTTTTGGTCCTATCCAAGATGTTATCCCTTATCTCATGCGTAGGGCACAAGAAAATACCAGTGTGAGTGGCCAAACCGGTCGTGAATTAATGCAGTTAAAACGCGAGTTAGCTAGACGTAAATCCTTGTAAACACTGCGGTGTAGCTGCTTTTAGGTCTAATTCACAGATTCTCCCCAAAATCTCTTTTGGCTTAAAACATCCCCGTTGATGGTGTAATTTGCGGCCATGCAACAATACTTAGATTTACTTCAACATATATTAGATAACGGCACCGAAAAAACGGATAGAACTGGCACCGGAACCAAGAGCTGTTTTGGCTACCAAATGCGTTTTGATTTACAAAAAGGTTTTCCGATGGTGACCACAAAAAAGCTACACGTAAAAAGTATTTTTTATGAGCTGTTGTGGTTTTTAAAAGGCGATACCAATATTAAATATTTGAAAGAAAATGGAGTTTCTATTTGGGACGAATGGGCCAATGAAGCTGGTGAGTTGGGTCCTGTATATGGTGAGCAGTGGCGTAGTTGGAAAGGAGCGGATGGCGTAGTGGTTGATCAAATTACAGAACTCATTAAGCAAATTAAAACAACGCCAGATAGTAGACGTCTTATTGTAAGCGCGTGGAATGTGGCAGAGCTTCCAAAAATGGCGCTAATGCCTTGCCATACCTTGTTTCAATTTTATGTAGCAGATGGCAAATTAAGTTGCCAGTTGTATCAGCGAAGTGCGGATGTTTTTTTAGGTGTTCCTTTTAACATTGCTTCTTATGCACTTTTAACCATGATGATTGCGCAGGTATGTGATCTAGAACCTGGTGATTTTGTGCATAGTTTTGGTGACGTGCATTTGTACAACAATCATATTGAGCAGGCAAAATTGCAATTAACAAGAACTCCATTTGAGCTACCAACGTTAAAAATTAATCCAGCTGTAAAAGATATTTTTAGTTTCGATTTTTCTGATTTTACCATCGAGAATTATCAGTGTCATCCAGCTATTAAAGCACCGGTTGCGATATAGTGTAACGGAATAATATTATTTACTTTTTAACAACATCTATGATTGTTTCATTAATTGTGGCGGCTGGAACTAACAATGCCATTGGTAAAGACAATCAACTGTTGTGGCACTTGCCCAAAGACCTTCAGTTTTTTAAGCAAACGACCTGGGCTATGCCTGTTGTGATGGGACGAAAAACCTTTGAATCCCTTGGCGGCAAGCCGCTTAATGGTAGGGTCAACATTGTTATTACGAGACAAAAAGATTGGACCCACGAGGGTGTTGTTGTGGTGCACTCTTTAGCAGATGCTTTATTTTTTGCAAAAGAGTCGGATTATAAAGAAGTTTTTATTGCAGGTGGTGGTCAAATTTATGCAGAGGCAATGCCAAAGGCTCACAAAATATACATGACCCGTGTGGATGCAGTAATTGATGGCGATACATTCTTTCCTGAAATTGACAATTCGGATTTTGCTTTATCAAATGAAGTAACGCATGCGGCACACGAAAAACATGCTTTTGGTTTTTCTTTTCAAACCTGGCTTCGCAAATAAAATTTTCCAGCTTATTTATGTATGGACACTTTACGTTAGCACTTAAATATTTACGCTATTTAATTACAGCGGCTAACGGAAAAGGTCATGGCGTGCATTCTCCATTTGTTTTTGAATTTATTACCCGCGTTTTAAATGACAATAGGCGTTTTTATGCATTTGACGGGATAGAAAAAATTAGAACGCAATTACTATCTAATCATACACTAATTGAGATACAAGATTTTGGTGCAGGCTCGCGCGTTGCAAAAAATAATTCGAGAAAAATCAGTGATGTTGCAAAAAGTTCATTGAAGCCTGCAAAATACAGTCAGCTTTTATTTAGGATGATCGATTATTATGGTCCAAAACAAATTATAGAACTTGGTACTTCACTTGGCATTACTACAGCTTATTTGGCGTCTCCAAACCCTGCTGCCAATGTTACCACTTTTGAAGGTTCGGAAACGATTGCGCAAATAGCCAAGCAAAATCATGGGTCTTTGGGGCTTGCGAATATATCTTTGCGACAAGGAAATTTTGATGAAGAGCTGCCACGCTGGCTTGCTCAAAACAAAAAAGTCGACTTCGCATTTATTGATGGCAATCATGCATATAAGCCTACCATGGCTTATTTTGAGGCACTGCTTGATGTAGTTGAAGATCATACTATCCTTGTTTTTGATGACATCCACTGGAGTAAAGAAATGGAGGGGGCCTGGGCTCAAATAAGTGCACATTCGAGGGTGACACTCAGCATTGATCTGTTTTTTATAGGGATTGTTTTTTTTAGGAAAGAATTTGCTCAAAAACAGCAGGTTTCAATCCGGTTTTAAGAAGAATTAATAAAAGGGCTATTTAATAATTAAGTAAATTTGCACATGATTCTCGGAATACTTAAAGAAACCAACAACGACAAGCGTGTATCGCTTTTACCAGAGCAGGCTGCTGTTTTGGTTGCAAAACAAGTAAGTGTAATCGTAGAAACTGGTGCGGGCAGTGCAGCATATGCTGCAGATGCTACCTATACCGACAAAAACGTATCTGTTAAGGATCGTGCTACCGTTTTATCAACTGCTGATTTAGTGCTTTCTATCAACGCGCTTTCAAGTTCGGAAATGGCGCAATTAAAACCGGGTGCAGTCGTACTTGGTACATTTCAGCCACTTTTTAATATCGACCTTGTAAAGCAAGCGATTGATAAAAAGGCAAGTTTGTTTAGCATGGACATGATACCGCGTACCACTCGTGCACAAAGTATGGACGTGTTAAGTAGCCAAGCAAATATTGCTGGTTATAGAGCGGTATTATTGGCAGCTACCATGTTCCCTAAATACTTTCCCATGTTCATGACGGCAGCAGGAAGTATTCCTCCAGCTAAAATGGTGATCATTGGAGCTGGTGTTGCTGGACTTCAAGCAATTGCAACCGCAAAAAGATTAGGTGCTGTTGTGGAAGTATCAGATACAAGACCGCAGGTGAAAGAAGAGGTAATGAGCCTTGGTGCAAAATTTATTGAAGTGGAAGGCGCCGCCGATGCATCTAAAGCAGGTGGTTATGCAGTGGAGCAATCAGAAGAGTTTAAACAAAGACAACAGCAAAGACTTGCAGAGTCAATTGCGAAAGCAGATATCGTTATTACAACCGCACAAATTCCAGGTAAAAAAGCCCCTGTATTAATTACAGATGCGATGCTAAAATCTATGAAGCCAGGTAGTGTAGTTATCGATTTAGCAGCGGCAACTGGGGGCAATACGGCTTTTACAAAAAACAATGAAACCATCGTTTATGAAGGTGTAACCATTTTAGGCAATAGTAATTTGGCTTCAGACATGCCATCTGACGCAAGTAAATTGTATGGTAAAAACATTCTTAACTTTTTACAACTCATCATTACCAAAGAAGGAGTACTAGAGTTAAATTTTGAGGACGATTTAGTAAAAGGTTGTTGCATGGCGCACGAGGGTGCAGTAGTCAATGAAAGAGTAGCAGCACTGATCAATTAATTTTTTTTGAAATAATATTATGGAAGCAATTTTAAATTGGGCACAAGCACATATCGACATCATCTACATTGTGGTGCTTTCGATTTTTTTAGGCATCGAAGTTATTGGTAGAGTGCCTAGTGTACTGCATACCCCACTTATGAGTGGCGCCAATGCCATTCATGGTGTTGTTATTATTGGAGCCATCATTGTAATGGGTAAAGTGGAGCCAGGACATTATGTAACACTGATCATTGGCTTTTTAGCTGTGGTTTTAGGAACACTAAATGTAGTGGGTGGTTTTGTGGTAACAGACCGCATGTTAGAAATGTTTAAGAAAAAGAAGTAATCAAGGTAGCTACAATTGTAGCATCAAATAAATCATTTATGGAATTAAGTATACTTACAATTTGTTATTTAATCGGGTCCCTTACATTTATTATTGGACTTAAAATGTTGTCACATCCAGAGTCTGCGCGTAAAGGTAATATGGTGGCTGCGGTAGGTATGTTTATTGCCATTTTTGGCACTATCTTTTTATACCAAGAAAACGGCGTGGGTTTACACAACTACGGATGGATTTTTGGCGCGTTGGTTTTAGGAACAGTTATTGGTACCCTTGCTGCAAAGCGCGTAAAAATGACCGCCATGCCAGAACTGGTAAGTTTATTTAATGGTATGGGGGGCGCTTGTGCTGCATTAATTTCTGTTATTGAGTTTGGTCATATCGCTGCATTATATAGTGGTGAACATCCTGATCAAGCAGTTCCAACAGAGGGTACATTGCTTACTATATTTTTAGGGCTGATTATTGGTGCCGTTTCTTTTGCAGGGAGTATCATTGCTTGGGGTAAACTCAATGGCAAAATCAAAGATTTTTCTTTTAAAGGGCAGCAGGTATTTAACCTTGTTCTATTTTTTGCAACATTAGCAGTTGCAGGATATTTAGTGCTCGCTATTGATAGTGCTAATTATTTACTCTTCTACGGTATTTTAGTAGCCGCACTTATTTATGGTGTACTATTTGTACTTCCTATTGGTGGTGCCGATATGCCAGTAGTTATTTCTTTATTAAACTCATTTACTGGTGTAGCCGCAGCTTGTGGTGGATTCTTATACAACAACAGCGTTATGTTAACGGGTGGCATCTTGGTTGGTGCTGCTGGTACATTGTTAACGGTGCTCATGTGTAAAGCCATGAACAGAAGTTTAACCAATGTGCTTATTGGTTCATTTGGCGGTTCTGCTGCTGCTGGCGGTTCTGCTGCAGCAGGTTCTCAAGGCGCGTACAAAGAAATATCTATCTCTGACGCTGCGGTATGTATGAGTTATGCGAACAAAGTAATTATTGTTCCTGGATATGGATTAGCTGTTGCGCAGGCGCAACACGTATGTCACGAATTAGAAAAATTATTAGAAGATAAAGGCGTTGATGTGAAGTATGCCATTCATCCGGTAGCGGGTCGTATGCCAGGTCATATGAACGTATTGTTAGCAGAAGCCGATGTGAGCTATGATAAGCTTATTGAAATGGAAGAAGCCAATGACGAATTTAAATCTACAGATGTGGTACTTATTTTAGGTGCCAACGACGTAGTAAATCCGGCTGCTAAAACCGATCCTTCGTCTCCAATTTATGGTATGCCAATTTTAGAAGTAGAGCAAGCTAAAACGGTGATTGTTAACAAGAGAAGTATGAAGCCTGGTTATGCCGGTATTGAAAATGAATTATTCTTCCAGCCTAAAACTTCTATGTTATTTGGTGATGCAAAAGCTGCGCTTCAAAAATTGGTAGCAGAAATTAAATCCTTATAATTTGCCTTTACCTGCGCCATTTTTACAATCATTAGAAGGGGTAGTAGGTTTTGATAAAGCTGCTTTTGAAGCTGTGCATGCTAGCGGCGAAACCGTTACGGCTATTCGTGTAAATCCAAATAAACATCCGGATCAAATTTTATTTGAACAAGCAAGCTCAGTGCCTTGGTGCCCGCATGGACATTATTTAGAGGCTCGCCCTTCATTTACATTAGATCCTAATTTTCATGCAGGTGCTTATTATGTGCAAGACGCTAGTAGTATGTTTTTATGGCAGGCGCTAGCAAATGTTGTAGGCCCAACTAATGGACAAAAAGTACTTGACTTATGCGCTGCACCAGGTGGCAAGTCTACACTACTTAGTACATATTTCAACAACGGTCTCGTAGTGTCTAATGAGGTTATCAAACAGCGCGCATCGGTACTGGTAGAAAATATGACTAAGTGGGGTGCTAGTAATACGGTTATTACAAATAATGATCCTGTTCATTTTCAATCTTTACCTGGTTTTTTTGATGTGATGGTGGTTGATGCACCATGTAGTGGGAGTGGACTTTTTAGAAAAGACCCTTCAGCTATAGAAGGCTGGAGTACAGACCTTGTGGCACTTTGCGCGCAAAGGCAACAGCGTATTTTAGCAGACGCTTTACCAGCATTAGCGGATGGTGGTGTTTTAATATATGCCACATGTTCTTATGATCCGCAGGAAGATGAAATGATAGCTGATTGGCTTGTAAACGAAATGGGGTTAACGCCACAATTTATCGCTGTTGATCCTGGATTTGGAATAATTGAAACAAAGGCAGGCCAGTCCGGCGCTCCTGGGTACCGGTTTTATCCCAATCTTGTAAAAGGGGAAGGATTTTTTATTGCAGCATTTAAAAAAGAAAAAAGCTTACCCGCCGAGTATAAGCCGTTTAAATCTAAAGATGCGGTTTTAGAAAAGCTTACTAAAAAAATGCAGGAGCAACTTGTACAGCATATTGCGCTTGATTATAACACAGTAACCTTTTTGCAGTCGGGTATGATTAAAGCAATACCTGCGCTGTTTGAGGCAAGTATTTTGCAGTTAGCCTCGCAATTATATATTAAAAAAGCGGGTGTATCTGTTGGTGAGTTAAAAGGGCAAGATTTTATTCCTGCCCATGAACTTGCGGTAAGTTATTTGCCACTTGATACATTTAACGCTATTGATTTAGATAAAGAGCAAGCGCTTTCGTATCTTAGAAGAGCCGAGTTTAGTTGTATGGTTCAAAAGGGTTGGAGTTTGATGCGTTACAATGGACTTGGATTAGGGTGGGCGAAAATATTACCCAACCGAATTAATAATTATTACCCACAAGAGTGGCGTATTTTAAAAACATAAATGATGTTGATGAAAAATAGATTTTTTTGCATGCTTACAGCTGCGCTTTTTTTACTTGCATGTAATTCAAGTGCTCAAAATGTTGATGCTAATACATTTGAACAAAAAATAAATGCAGGTGGAGTGCAAGTACTAGATGTACGCACAGCTGGAGAATACAATGGTAGCCATATAAAAAATGTGCTACAAGCCGATTGGACTGATAAGGCTCAATTTGCAGAGCGTACAAAATATTTAGATAAGAACAAAACTTTGTTGGTGTACTGTGCAGGTGGCGGTAGAAGTGGGCAAGCGGCGGTATGGTTAAAAGAACAAGGGTTTAAAGAAGTGGTTAATTTGCAAGGGGGTATTACTGCGTGGAATGCTGCTGGTAAGCCAGTAGTAAAACAAGAGGGCGTTGCAGAATTATCAGTCACTGCATTTAATGCAAATATTACTACAAATAAGGTAGTGTTTGTTGAAGTTGGTGCCGAGTGGTGCCCACCCTGTAAAAAAATGGAGCCGGTACTTGAAACCTTGTCAAAAGAGTTGCAAGGCAAGTATACTTTTTTAAAGGTAGATGGCGGAAGGGATGCGGCCGTAATGAAAGAGATTGGCGCATCTGTATTACCCACATTTATTGTTTATAAAAACGGAAAGCTCAGTTGGAAAAAAGAGGGTATTGTTACGCTCGAAGAATTAAAGGACGCCTTAACTAAATAAGTTTATTCAGTTATTTATTTGGTACTTTTAATGGTATAGCCTCTTAAAAAATCTGCCACTTGCATTCTTTTTTTGCCTTCTAGTTGTAGGTCTGTAATATGCAGGTATCCATCAGCGCAAGCAAATTTTAAATAGGTTTTGTTGTCTGTAAAAACAGATCCTGCAGGGTTTTGGTGACTACAAATTTCTTTTTGTGCCGCAAAGATTTTAAAAATCTTATCGTCCAGTTTAGTGAGTGCACCAGGAAATGGAGAAAGTCCTCTAATTAAATTAAAAATAGATTCGGAAGTATTGTTCCAGTTAATCGTACAGGTTTCAGTAAATATTTTAGGTGCGTGTTTTAGTAAATTTGGATCATTGTTAATGATTTCTTCCTGGTCTTTTTCCGCAAGCGTATTGTTAATGATGCCATGTAATGTGGTTACTAAAAGATGAGCGCCTATTACCATCATCTTATCATGAATAGTGCCTGCAGTGTCTGCTTCTGTGATAGGTAGTTTGTCTTGTAATAAAATATTGCCCGTGTCAATAGCTGCTTTTAATTTAAAAGTGGTAACCCCTGTTTCTTTTTCTCCATTGATTACTGCCCAGTTAATAGGGGCTGCACCTCTGTAAGAAGGTAGTAATGAGCCGTGTACATTAATAGTGCCCATTGGCGGCATATTCCAAACAATTTCTGGAAGCATTCTAAATGCTACTACTACAAATACATTGGCATTTAAAGCCTCTAATGCATTTGTAAATGCAGGGTCTTTTAATTTAACAGGTTGTAAAACGGGTAAGTTGTTTTCTATCGCATATTTTTTGACAGCACTTTGTTGTAGCTGAAGTCCACGGCCTGCAGGTTTATCTGGGGCTGTAACAACGGCACTAATGGTAAAGCCTGCTTTAACAAGTGCATCCAGTGATGCAACCGCAAAAGGAGGGGTTCCCATAAAAACTATACGTGTATCTGCTGGATTCATATGTAGTTCGCTTATTCGAAGTCTGTGTAAAGCAAATATTTTTTTCTGATGGCTTTAAACGCATCAATATCTTTTTTCCAACTAGCCCTAATTTCTTTTTCTGAAGCGCCTGCAATAATTTGTTTTTGAAGCGCATCGTTGCCAGCAAGTTTGTTAAAGAAATAATCTGTGGCCTTGCCTGATTTTGGTGTGATAAAAAACTTTTCTTTTTCAGGGAACAATTTGTAAGCTTCTAATAAATAACTCAATTGAATTTTGTTATCTACTTTTTGTAGCACTTCTTTATCATTGCCTGCTAGGTTCCATCCATAGCAAAGTTGATCTTTTAATTTAGGTTCTTTAGCCCCATCTCTACTTGTTGGCGTAAAAGCGTATAATGTTTTTGGTAAACTAGGGTGTCCAAAAATAGCAAATGGAAAATCGGTGCCACGGCCTTCACTTAATATGGTTCCTTCAAACAAGCAGTTGCTGCCATACCAGTACACTGAAGCCATGGTGCCTAAATTAGGAGAAGGCTTAACCGGTAAAACGTATTTGCTTTTATGGGTGTAGTTTTTATTTTTAATGATGGTAATGTTTGGAATTGAGGTAGCTGAAGCTGCAGCTTTTGCCCATTTTTCTCCAATGAGCATTTTAGCATATTCGCCCATGGTCATGCCATATACCACCGGTATAGGTTGCATGCCTACAAAGCTTTTATAAGCAGTGTCTAATACTGGCCCGTCCACATAAAAACCATTAGGGTTGGGTCTGTCAAGTATAATAAGCGGCTTGTTATTTTCGATCGCTGAATTTATAAATTCTTCTAGTGATGAGATGTAAGTATAAAAACGAGTACCCACGTCTTGAATATCAAAAAGCATCACGTCCACATCTTTCAAATCCTCTGCACTTGGTCTTCTTTTTTTACCATACAATGAAATAACTGGAATACCTGTTGCGGCATCTTTATAATCGCCAACTTTTTCGCCAGCATCGGCGGTTCCTCTAAAACCATGCTCAGGTCCAAAGGCTTTGGTGATATTCATGCCTAAGCTTACCAGTGTATCCACTAAATGCTTGTTTCCAATGGTAGCAGTATGATTGGCAAATAAGCCAATTCTTTTACCCTTTAACTCAGGAATGTATTCGCTGGTTTGATAAGCGCCAGGCTTAATTTCTTGGCTAAAAGCATTTATACTGAGGGTGCAAGCCAGTATAAATAGGTAAATTTTTTGCATAGGTGTGTTTTTTAGGACATTTACGCCCGAAAGTTACTCAAAAATACTTGCCAAAACCTCGTTTTTGGTTTGTACTTTTGCCGTTCGGCCCTGCCGAAATCTTTCAATTACAAATAAATAACATGCAACAAGTTAAAAAAGGTGATACTGTAAAAGTGCATTATCATGGTAAGTTAACAAATGGTTCAACTTTTGATTCTTCAGAAGGCAGAGAGCCACTTGAGTTTGAAGTTGGTGGCGGTATGGTAATTCCAGGCTTTGATGATGGCGTTACAGGTATGGCTATTGGCGAAAAAAAGACAGTAACGATTCCTGCAGATCAGGCTTACGGTCCTAAGCAAGAAGAAATGGTTATGGAGTTTCCAAAAGACCGATTCCCTGAAGACATGGTTCCTGAAGTTGGTATGCAATTAAATATGAGTAATGGCAGTGGACAAAATTTCCCAGTTGTTATTGTGGAAGTTAAAGAAACAGCTGTTGTACTCGATGCGAACCATCCTTTAGCAGGCGAAACACTCATTTTTGATTTAGAATTAGTGGCTATTAATGGTGCTACTTCTATGATTATTATGCCATAGTATTTCAAATTAATTTTGAATAAAAAGAGCCGCTCTACCATAGTAGAGCGGCTCTTTTTCGTACATTTAAAACCATGATGACAGCTTATAATTTTACGGTTACTGAACGATTCATCCGTTATGTACAAATTGATACACAAAGTGATCCTGCGGCTACTTGTTTTCCAAGCACCGCAAAGCAGCTACACCTGGCGCAGCTATTAGAAAAAGAATTGGCAGCGATGGGTCTTTCAAATGTTCATATCGATGCGCATGGCTATACACATGCAACCATACCAAGTAATACAACTAAAAATGTGCCCGTTATATGTTTTTGTAGCCATATCGATACGGCGCCCGATTGCAGTGGCACAGGTGTAAAACCCATACTGCATAAAGGGTACACGGGTGCTCCCATTATTTTGCCTGACGACAATAGCCAGGTAATTACCACAGAAGCCTATCCGTATTTAAATAATCATATTGGAAAATCTATTATTACAGCGAGTGGTACCACATTACTTGGAGCTGATGATAAAAGTGGCGTTGCTATTATTATGGACTTGGCACATTATTTAACAACGCATCCAGATATTGAACACGGCGACATTAAAATATTATTTACACCCGATGAAGAAGTGGGTAGAGGTACCGAAAAATTAGATCTATCAATACTAGGCGCTCATTTTGGATTTACACTAGATGGCGGCGAGCTAGGAAGTTTTGAAGATGAAACTTTTAGTGCAGATGCTGCAACGATTGTGATTGATGGTGTAAGCGCACATCCCGGATATGCAAAAGGTAAAATGGTGAATGCCTTAAAAATTGCTGCTGAAATTGTAGCAGCATTACCAAAAGACGTTTGGTGCCCAGAATCTACCAGTGGCAAAGAAGGTTTTGTGCATCCGGTAGGTGTTCATGGTATTCAGGAAAAAGCAACCATCGAATTCATTGTGCGTGATTTTGATACGGCAACATTAGCTGTGCATGAAAAACGATTATTTGATCTTGCACAAAATATTGTTTCCAAATATCCGGGCGCAACCATTACCTGTTCGGTAACGGAGCAGTACAGGAATATGAAAGAGATTATTGATCAGCACCCACATATTTCGGCGCTTGCAAAAGCGGCATATGAAAAAGCAGGACTCACGCTAGTTAAAGAACCCATTAGAGGCGGTACAGACGGCTCTAGGCTTAGTTTTATGGGTCTTCCTTGCCCAAATATATTTACTGGCATGCAGGCTATTCACAGCAAGCACGAATGGGTGGGGGTAACTGATATGGAAAAATCAGTAGAAGTACTCGTAAATATTTGTAATTTAAATACCAAAAGCTTTAACGAAAAGTAATTTTATGTCTTCTACTACATATGATGCGATTGTGATTGGTTCTGGAATCAGTGGCGGATGGGCTGCCAAAGAGCTGACCGAAAAAGGATTGAAAACAATTGTACTGGAAAGAGGTAGAGACGTTGTTCACTTAAAAGATTATCCCACTGCTACAAAAAACCCTTGGGAGTTTGCGCACCGTAATATTAAATCTGCTGCATTCAAAAAAGAAAATCCCATTGTATCTAAATGTTATGCATACGGTGAATCGTCGGAACATTTTTTTGTAAAAGATGCAGAGCACCCGTACGTACAAGAAAAACCTTACGATTGGATTAGAGGATATCAAGTAGGAGGTAAGTCGTTATTATGGGCAAGACAAACGCAGCGCTGGAGTAAATATGATTTTGAAGGCCCCAAGCGTGATGGTTTTGCAGTAGACTGGCCCATCAGGTATGAAGACATTGATGCATGGTATACCCATGTAGAAAAATTTGCTGGCATTAGTGGAAATAAAGATGGATTGGATACACTTCCGGATGGCGATTTTTTACCTCCCTGGGAAATGAACTGCGTAGAGAAAGAATTGGTTGATAAAATAAATACTATTTATAATGATAGACGCGTAATTCAAGGGCGCTGCGCGCATTTAACAAAGCCAAATCCAGTGCATTTGGAGCAGGGGCGTGGCCAGTGTCAGGCAAGAAGTTTATGCGAAAGAGGTTGCCCATTTGGCGGTTATTTTAGTAGCAATGCGGCTACACTTCCATGGGCGCAAAAAACCGGTAATTTAACGCTACGTCCAAACTCTGTGGTGCATTCTATTATTTATGACGAGGCTACACAAAAAGCATCGGGTGTAAAAGTGATTGACGCTGTAACAAAAGAGGAGATTGTATTTTATGCTAAAATTATTTTCGTAAATGCCGCTTGCATCAACACCAATCTCATTCTATTAAATTCTACCTCCAAAAGATTTCCGAATGGTCTTGGTAACGACAATGGTTTATTAGGAAAGTATATTGCTTTTCATAATTATAGAGGAAGTATTACCGCCAATTATGAAGGTCATTTAGATCAGTATTATTATGGCCGTAGACCCACACAGGTAATGATGCCTAATTTTAGAAACGTGCATAAACAAGAAACTGATTTTTTACGTGGGTACATGGTTTTCTTTGGTGCAAGTAGAGGGAGAGCAAGCGCCGAAGGAATTGGTGCGTCTTTTAAAGAAGCCCTCACGGAGCCAGGTCCATGGAGTATTTTTATGATGATGCAAGGTGAAACGATTCCAAAAGAAAGCAACCATGTGCGTTTGCATCCAACATTAAAAGATGCATGGGGTATTCCTCAAATAATCACCTCTGTTGATTATGATGAAAACGACGAAAAATTATTGAAAGATTTTTTAAAGCAAGGCACTGAGATGTTAGGCAAAGCGGGTTGCACAAATATTGCTACATATGATAGTAAGCAATCACCTGGCCTCGATATTCATGAAATGGGAGGTGTAAGAATGGGTAGAGATCCAAAAACATCATTATTAAACGAATGGAATCAAATGCACTTGTGCCAAAATGTTTTTGTTACAGATGGAGCTGCCATGACATCTACTAGTACACAAAATCCTTCGCTAACTTTTATGGCACTAACTGCACGTGCTGCAAATTATGCAGTGGAGCAAATAAAAAAAGGAAAACTTTAAATATTAAATTTCAAACGCATGTCAGATACCGCATACCTCAATACAAAGGCTACGGCCGGAAATACGTATGATGCCATTGTTATTGGATCTGGCATTAGTGGTGGATGGGCCGCCAAAGAACTCACCGAAAAAGGCTTAAAAGTTTTACTCTTAGAACGCGGCAAAGACCATCAGCATATTAAAGATTATAAAGGTATCAATGACGATCCATGGGATACGCCATATCGTGGAAGAACTACAAAAGAACAACAAGAAAAGTATCCAGTTATTCATAGAGGATGGGCTGCCAATGAAAGAGTAATGGACGCCTGGACCAATGAAGAAGATTGTCCGTACACAGAGGTAAAACCTTTTACTTGGTGGAGAAGTTATAGAATGGGTGGTAGATCATTATTGTGGGGTAGACAAAGCTACCGATTAAGTGATTTGGATTTTGAAGCCAACGGAAAAGAAGGCGTTGGGGTAGATTGGCCCATTCGTTACAAAGACATTGCACCATGGTATGATCATGTAGAAAAATTTGCGGGTATAAGTGGATCGCTAGAAGGACTTCCCCATTTACCCGATGGCCAATTTTTGCCCCCTATGGATTTGAACTGTGTAGAAAAAGATGTGGCAGCAAGAATAAAAGAAAAATTTAAAGGAGAAAGACATTTGATAATTGGAAGAGTTGCCAATCTAACAAAAGCCATCGAAGGTCGCACCAATTGTCAATTTAGAAATAGATGTTGGGAGGGTTGTCCGTTTGGGGGTTATTTTAGTACGCAGTCTTCCACAATGCCAGCAGCTTTAAAAACGGGTAACTTAACCGTTAGGCCTTTTTCCATCGTTACTAAACTTTTATACAATAAGAATACTAAAAAAGCGGATGGGGTAGAAGTGCTCGATTCTGAAACCAATAAAACATATACGTTTAACGCTAAAATTGTTTTTCTAAATGCGTCTGCATTAAACTCTGCGTGGGTGTTATTTAATTCCGCTACAGATATTTGGCCAAGTGGTTTAGGAAGTAGCAGTGGAGAGCTTGGACACAATGTAATGGATCACCATTATAATTTAGGTGCATCAGGAACCATCGAAGGCTTTGAAGATAAATATGTGTATGGCCGAAGACCCAACGGGTTTTATATCCCAAGGTTTGTAAACATGGGGAATGATAAACGAAATTATTTACGTGGTTTTGGATACCAGGGCGGTGCAGGTAGAGAAGGTTGGAGTAGAGAAGTTGCAGAACTTTCTATTGGAGCAGCATTTAAGGAAGCCCTTACAGAGCCTGGTTCTTGGACCATTGGCGCAACCGGGTTTGGAGAAATTTTGCCGTATCACGAAAATAAAATCTCCTTAGATCCCACTAAAAAAGACAAATGGAATTTACCCGTGCTTTCTATGGATTGTGAGCTCAAGCAAAATGAACTTGACATGCGTAAAGACATTGTTTCAGAATTAAAAGCAATGTTAGAAGCTGGCGGTGCAAAAAATATTACCAGCTACGATAACGGACACGCTATTGGACATGGTATTCATGAAATGGGTACAGCCAGAATGGGTAGAGATCCAAAAACTTCTGTATTAAATGGAAATAATCAGGTGTGGGATGCAAAAAATGTTTTTGTAACAGATGGTGCATGTATGACATCAAGCGCCAATCAAAATCCATCACTTACGTATATGGCATTAACGGCGCGCGCTGCCAACTTTGCAGTAGAAGCATTAAAAAAGGGAGACCTGTAGTGTCTCCCTTTTTTGTTGAATGTTTAAATTAATCATTATTCAATAATCTGATCGGATATTTTTCCGGTAGTCTTATGTTTAAGAATTAATTTTTTAGCACCGTAATGGGTCATTTCTTCTTTAATTAAATAATGATCCGCATCGTATTCTACTAAATGACTTTCTTTAGTAAGGCCTGTTTGTCCTCTCCAAATATCTAGTTGTACGGGCTCCCATAATTTTGTTTTAGCTGACTTGTAGGCCGAGTCAATAATAGCGTTCACAACATAGCCATCATAAAAAGTTTCTTTGGGATCTACACCTTTTTCCATGGCATTAAACATATCCATAAACATGTGGTTGTAGCCAAGTTCATTTAATTCATCACCTACGGGAAATAACCAGCCGCTATCGCTCTCTGCTTTTTCTGCAATATAGTCGCCACCTTTTCCAGTCGTAAACATGTCAAAGCCGGTGCGTAAAAAACTATTAATCCAAATAGTGCCTTCGGTACCCATTACTTCGTCTCTCAAATCAAGGCCACCTCTAAAAGTCCAGCTTACTTCAAATTGACCAATAGCTCCGTTTTCATATTTTACTAGACCAATGGCATGGTCTTCTGCATCGATAGGTTTTACTTGTGTATCTGCCCAGCACATCACCTCAATGGGCTTAATGTCTTTCCCAATATAACCACGTGCAATTTCGATACAGTGGCATCCTAGATCTAAAATACAACCACCGCCTGCTTGTTCAATATCCCAAAACCATTCACTGTGGGGGCCAGGATGTGTTTCTCTTGATTTAGCCCATAATATTCTGCCAAGCGCGCCGTCTTTAACAGACTGCGTTGCTTTAATAAATTTAGGGGTGTACACAAGGTCTTCTAGGTAACCATTAAAAATACCTGCTTCCTCTACCGCAAGTAACATGCGCTTTGCTTCTGCAGCATTACGGCCAAGTGGCTTTGTGGTCATCACGGCTTTTTTATGTTTACAACAAAGCATCACTGCTGCTTCATGTAAATTATTGGGAAGAGCAATACATACAATGTCTACACTTGGGTGTGCAATGGCTTCTTCCATTTCGGTGGTCCAGTGTGCGCATGCATAATCTTCTGCAAACTTTTTAGCCGACTCTTCTCTGCGAGAATAAATAGAAACCACTTTATCTCTACTTCTGTAACCTTGTAAAGCTTCGGCATAAAAACGGCCAATAAAGCCGGAACCTAACATAGCAATGTTTTTCATGATCTTTTAATTATGAAGCAGCGAGCTGCTTTTTTTCTTTGAAAAATAATACAAATAATACGAGTACAATACTTGCAATAACGGCAGGATACAACCAAATGGTTTCCCAAATATGTTGTTGTGTAGTAACGCCATTATCAGTAGTGCTTTGGTTGTAGGCGTTTGCTACATAGCCACTATAGTTGGTGCCAATAAACATACCTACGCCGTAAGTGGCAAATGTAAATAAGCTTTGCGCAGCATTTTTAATTTTTTCGCCAGCCATTTTTTCTGTGTACATATAGCCAGTTACAAAAAAGAAGTCATAACAGATGCCGTGTAAAATAACGCCAGCATATAATAGCCACTCCGCATCCATATTGCCATACGCAAAACAGATATATCGGATAGCCCACGCTGCCATACCTAGTACGAGCATTTTTTTAACACCCAGTCGGTAAAATAAAAACGGGATGGTGATAATAAATAAAGCTTCTGACATTTGGCCCATTGTCATTTTAGCGGCAGTATTTGAACCCCAAAACTCGCCTAAAAACGAACCCGCAAATCCGTAGTAAAATGACAAGGGAATACAAATTAATATAGCGGCAATAAAAAATAATAAAAACGATCTTTCTTTTAAAAGCACAAAAGCATCCGCTCCAAAAATGGCGCCAAATGATGTATTGCTAGCAGTAGATTTTGGTGGTGTATTAGGGAGCATAAAACTAAATAACCCTAGTAGTGCAGAAGCGCCAGCGGCAATGATAAAAGTGGTTTCTCCTTCACCAATGGCTAGTTTAGAAATTACAAGACCCGCTACAATCCAACCCAGTGTGCCAAAAACGCGAATCCATGGAAACTGTTTACCCGGATCACTCATTTGTGCAAATGCAACACTATTGCTTAAAGCAATGGTTGGCATGTATAGTAAAGAGTAGGCAAGTATCACCCAATAAAAAGAAGTGGTAGCTGTCATTTTAGTAGCATAAAATAATAGCGCAGCACCTATAATGTGCAGGATACCCATGATTTTTTGGGCTGCAAAAAAACGGTCTGCAATCATGCCTACAAAAAATGGCGACAACATGGTAGCAATAGCGCCAGCGCCATAGGTAGCGCCTTTAGCAAGATCTACTACATTTTGACCTTCTGCTTTAAATAGGCTATCCATATATGGCCCCATTGTTACATACCAGGCGCCCCAAATGTAATATTGTAAAAACATCATGGCGGCTAGCATGATTCCTGTTTTCATTTTCATAAGCAAATTGTTGATCGTTTTTCTTACATTAGGGTTCAATTTAAGTAATTTTCAAACGTTATTTATGGAAAATAAATCAAACCTTTTACGCATTGCATTCTTATTCATTGCACTAGGTATAGAGGGAGCTGTGTTGGCGTCTGTAAATCCTCCAAAGCAGGTTAAAATATTGGTATTTTTTGAAACAAAAGGCTTCTACCATAGTTCAATTCCGGTAGCTGTTGCTGCACTCCAAAAATTAGGTCAATCCAATAATATGTTAGTAGATACTACATCTGAATCGGCCACTTTTTTACAGCCAGATTTACAGAAGTATGGTGCCATTGTTTTTATGAGCACTACTGGCGATGTTTTTAATGAAGCGGAGCAAGATGCATTTAAAAAGTATATTAATAATGGCGGAGGTTTTGTGGGAATACACGCTGCAACCGATACTGAGTATGGATGGCCTTGGTACAATCAGCTAGTGGGTGGTTATTTTAAAAGTCATCCGAGGCAGCAGGAAGCGGTTTTAAATGTTGTTGATGGTAATCATAAGTCTACCAAACATTTACCTGCACAGTGGAAACGTTTTGATGAGTGGTACAATTTTAAAGACATGCAACCAGGTTTACATATCCTCATTAACATCGATGAAAAATCTTATGAAGGTGGTGAAATGGGTGCGTCACATCCAATGGCCTGGTACCACAAATTTGATGGCGGTAAAGCCTTTTACACCGAGCTTGGGCATACCAACGAATCCTTTTCAGACCCGCTCTTTTTATTTCATATACTGGGTGGTATACAGTATGCGTCTAAATAGCGGCAAGGGCTTGTAAGATATCAGCTAATATATCATCTCTATGTTCAAGCCCAACACTGATACGAATAAGTCCGGGCTTAATATTAACGGCAAGGCGTTCAGCTTCTGAAAGTTTTGCATGCGTAGTGCTTGCAGGGTGAGAAGCGATGCTTCTTGTATCTCCAAGATTAGCTGTTAATGACAACATTTTTAATTGGTTTAAAAATGCTTTTCCAGCTTCTAATCCTCCTTTTAATTCAAAACAAACAATGCCTCCACCATTAGTCATTTGCTTTTTTGCAATGGCATGTTGTGGATGACTTGCTAAAAAAGGATAACGCAGTGTTGCAATGGCTGTATGATTTTCTAAGGCTTCCGCAATAAATAAAGCATTGGATGCATGTCTTTCCATGCGAACATCTAATGTTTCGATGCTCTTACTTAAAAGCCATGCATTAAATGGAGAAAGAGCAGGACCTGTGCTTCTGCAAAACAGGTAAATATTTTTGATGAGTTCTTTTTTACCAACGACCACGCCACCTAATACACGACCTTGTCCATCTATCCATTTAGTTGCAGAGTGCACCACTAAGTCGGCTCCAAAGTCTATGGGGCGTTGGTTTACAGGCGTTGCAAAACAATTGTCAACGTTTAAAATAAGGTTGTATTTTTTAGCAACCCTACTAATCATTTCTAAATCTAAAATATCTAGCCCCGGATTGGTAGGTGTTTCTAAATAAATCATTTTAGTGTTTGGCGTAACTGCTGCTTCCCATTCAGTTTCTGTTGCAGTGGCAGACACATATGAAGTGTCGATGCCATAATTAGGAAGATATTTAGTAACTACGGTGTGCGTGCTACCAAAAATAGAATTACAAGAAAGTAAATGATCGCCTTTTTTTAATAGCGCCATAAAAGATCCAAAAACAGCACTCATCCCAGACGCTGTTGCATAACCCGCTTCGGCACCTTCTAGTGCGCAAATTTTATCTGTAAATTCCTGCACATTGGGGTTGCTGAATCTGCTATAAATATTATCATCGGTTTCATCTGCAAAAGCAGCGCGCATACTTTCTGCATCATCAAAACAAAAGCTACTCGTCAAATAAAGTGGACTGCTATGTTCCATTTCATTTGTTTGCGTTGTTCTAATTCTTATGGCGTCTGTTTGCGGCTTTGACATAGTTTTATAGATGCTTTGTAGCAAAGGTAAGGTTCATAAACAACCTACCGCTGCTAGCTTTCTAAAATATTTTATGTCTAGTGATTAACTTGTAGTTATTTTGTATCTCATGCAGTCTCAAACTCAATACCTAGAATACAAACAGCCGTTCGTTTTGGAATGCGGCGAGGTATTGCCTAGCTTAACCATTGCCTATCATACGTATGGTACGCTAAATGCAGCGGGCACCAATGTAGTGTGGGTTTGTCATGCTTTAACAGCAAATGCAGATGTGTCGGATTGGTGGAAAGGATTGGTTGGGAATGGGTCACTTATTAATGAGCAGGATTATTTTATTGTTTGTGCAAATATTATTGGCTCTTGTTATGGGTCTACTGGCCCATTAACGGAAAACCCAAATACGGGTGCTCCTTACTATTCAAGTTTTCCTGCAGTGACCATTAGAGACATGGTTAAAGCGCATATCATTTTGAGAGAAGCGTTGGGTATACATTCCATTGCTTTATTAATGGGAGGAAGCATGGGAGGCTATCAGGCCCTCGAATGGTCTTTACTTGAACCTTCGCGCATTCAAAAGTTATTTTTAATTGCGACATCGCCATCCGAAAGTGCTTGGGGTGTTGCTGTTCATACGGCGCAGCGTTTAGCTATTGAGGCTGATCCTACATGGAATTCGATGTATGCAAATGCAGGTGCTGCAGGTTTAAAAGCAGCGAGGGCCATTGGTATGTTAACCTACCGTAATTATGGAATTTTTCAGGAAGCACAAACAGATCCTGATCCAGAAAAAATAGACAATTTTAAAGCGTCTTCTTATATCAATTACCAGGGCGATAAACTCGTGAACAGATTTAACGCTTATTCTTATTGGTTGCTTACGAAATCAATGGATAGTCATCACTTGTCGAGAGGAAGAGGAATGGATTTAAAGCAAGTCTTACATACAATCACAATTCCAACACTTATTATTGGAATTAATAGCGACATTTTGTGTCCACTAGAAGAACAGCGTTTTATGGCGGATCATCTATCCAATGCTCAGCTTATAGAAATTGATTCAAGCTACGGGCATGATGGTTTTATTATTGAAACCAAACAAATAGCTTCACATTTGGCCCCGTTTTTAAAATAAGGGTTTACTGCGGATGGTAAATGCTTTTTGCATTTTTGTATACTTCCTCTTTGTTTAAGGTCATTTTTTTTGTTTGCTGACGTGTATACATTTCCATTTGGTCGGTGTAATGTGGCGAATCTTTTTTGGCAGAGGCGCCGTATACATTGAGTGATTCTATTTGAGGGCCGTCTTTGGTAAACCTTACCAGTTCTATGTATGCGTCTCCCTGGTTACCTTTCCATTTGCCATCTTTGTATGGGATGGAGTACATAGGGGCAAGTACATCCGGTAAACCTGGAAGTGGAATTTCTTTACTGCCACGAACTAGTTTTTGAACTTCTCCAAGTGCAATATTTGTTTTACCAAAGTCTTTTAACATAGTTTGTTTGGCTTCTCGTAATAGTTGTGCGGCTAATGATTTACTGATAGATTTATTTTGTAAGTAAAGCGCTTTGTTTTTATTAGCAGCGGCTTGTACAAAAAAGAAAGTGCCTGCGCCAATACTCTCTGCATCTGAATTTCTATTCCAGTTGCTTAGTTGCGTAATGATGTCTGCAATATCAGGAAACTCGGTGCTGTTCAATAAAAATACCGTATCAATTTTGCTAGGAAAATAAAATGAGGACGGAAATTGTCTGTCAAATTTAATACGCTTGAAATCTTCGTAACTTACTTTATTGAGTGGTTTAATGAGTTCATCAAAACGCATACTCCTATTGTTTTCCAGGGTTTCGTAGCCCATGGTTACATCTATCACACTTGGATTTTCCGAACCAAATGTGCTATGAAAAGGAGAGTGGTTGGTATTGTATACATAGCCTGCTTTTGGTTGTAGCACCTGCGGCAAATTAGAAAGCGGATGAAGATCGGTCCACAGTGTTTTACTGGTGTTGCCAGGTAGCGTTGTTTTCCAATTGTAATTTTTATCTCTTACCGGAATACGGCCATTGCTAATGTAAAATATAGTATCGTAACGGTCGGCGTACACAATGTTGTAGCCTGGAATTGCAAGCATGTTTAATGCCTTTTTAAATTCGGTAAAGTTTTTGGCCTTATTAAATGCGTACCACTGTTCTAGTCCTCTAATATCCATTTGAGCAGGCATGCGAATAGAAAAAACGCCTCTTGGTGTGATAATAGTTGGGCCGTATTTACTCCAGTATGCTTTTTTACTCAGCGGTGCGATTACACCAGCAATTTTCACCTTTAATGGTGCTGTTTTTACTTCTAGTGTTTCCCATTTGCCATCAAATTTGTACTGCAATTTGTTTTTAGGATTCATTTCTAATTGATAGACGTCTAATTTATCCGGAGCATTTACGGTATGTGCCCATCCTAAATTTTCGTTGCAGCCATGTAAGATGCAGGGAGCGCCTGGAAAATTAGCGCCAATAATATTCCAGCCATCTTCGCTATTTAAATGTGCTTCATAAAAGGCCACAGGTCCTTCCAATGGATGATGTGCATTGATGTCTAAGTATACATGACCATCGGTGGTTTTGGCGCTATTAAAGGCAAAGGCATTGCTGCCAGCCGTTTTATAATTTTCGAGTAATGGAACCGTACCTCCAAAAATGGAACTTAATGCTTTGTCTGCTCCAGATAACACGCATAGTTGTAGTACTGAATATTGCACCATGTCTTTTGGGGTAACAGGAAATATTTTTTTAAGCATCACTTCTTTGGGGTGTGCAGCCGCATATGCATTGAGTCCTGCTGCGTAGCTTTCCAATAATTTTTTAAATGCGGGACTTAAATCGGACTCGTATTTTGATTCTACAAGTTCTGGAATGCGTAATAGGTGAATGATATAGTCTATTGAAGCTCCTTTTTTTCCTTGGTACTGTGCTAACATAGATTTGCCCGCCATTAATGATTGTTGGATGGTGCCAAAATCATCTTCTGCATGTGCCCAAGCAAGGCCATATGCTACATCCGGATCTGTTTTGCCAAAAATATGTGGTACGCCAAAACTATCTCTGATAATATCAATTTTTGCTGGGTTTATTTGCGCTTGCAATTGAGTGGCAAGTAAACATGTAAGTAAAAAAGTCAGTATTCTCATAGGTAGCATTCTTAATAGTCTTTCAATTCAGTGTTTGATGACTTGTCGTTATTTTGTTTTCGAAAAAGTTCATGGAAAAAACCAACCACCAAAAAGTCGCGGCCAATTTCATCGTTTATTTTATAATCAAATTGGTGAAGGTAGCCAATTTGTAGGGTAGTTTCTTTGTTCGGTTTAAAGCTGAATGCATACTGAAGTCTATTTCTTTCGAAATATGGTTCTTTACTGGTAAAAAAGAGTTCGTTGCTAATGCTGGCTTGAAATGGCTGGTACCCCTTAGTTTCCTGGCCAAAGGGATATGAAAGGCCTAGTCTGTATCTGTGTCTGTCCCTGAATCCATTACTGGTAAATCTTAATTCGGTTCTGTAACGCTGCTCTATTTTTATTTTTCCAATCGTTTGAAATAAAATGAGCTGCGGCCAAAGTCTAAATTCGTCATTGTTTTTAGGTGTGATAAAGTTGCCCCCTTCTCTAAAGGTTTGATAGCTTCCTGCGCCCAGTGAAACTTGCCATTGCTTATTTACTTTATAATTAACCCCACCTTTGTATTCGTAATAGTGGAAATGGTTATAAAATTTTAGGGAACGAACTTGCGTTTCTCCAAATGCACTCCATTTATTTGTTATGTTATATTTTAGGTTCAGGATATTCCAACTACCCAAATCAAATTTTTGAGAAAAACATATATTGGAAATAACTAGAAAACAAAGCAGTAGGAACTTATTGCGCATAGTTACGATTGCTTTTGTGTTATTGCTATTGATTTTTGTAAAATCTGGGCATTAGGAATTGTGATGATGTCTCCATTAGTTGTTTTAAGGTGTACAAAAAAGTAAGTCAACTCTGTGATTTCACCTTCAAATGGGCAGTCTTTGTCTAATACTTTAATAGTATCTCCCAGTTTTAAAGGGTGATTAAAAAAAAGGATTAGACTAGACGTAATATTTGATAATAGTGACCATTGTGCAAAAAAGGCAATACCAAGTGCTGTTAAAATGGTACTTGCAAATGCAGCTATTTCATTTTGCTTAAATCCCCAAATCCCGGAGAGTAAAATGGCAAGTACAATAGTTGTAAATAAATGTAACCCCTTAATTATAATTTTTCTACGATCTCTTTGAAGTGGGGTGTGTTTTAGGGTATTATTGATCGTTGTTTTGATGATTAAATACAAAACAAAATAAATGGATACTGCAATGAGGCTTTCTAAAATCTGAATTTTTTGTAGTTCCATTGTTTAATGATTTTGGCTAAGTTGTAAGTCTTTTGTCAGGGTATAAATGTAACAAATTAGCTTTTAGAAGAATTGGGTTGGGCCTGTTGTAATCTGTTAATGGTTTCCAAAATTTATGTATTTTTATAAAAATTATACCATGTCAATTTTTAAGCAATTAAAAGAGTACCTCTTTATTTCAAAAAGAGACCCCAATGAGCCACGTACTCAATGGATGAAATACATGCATGGGATGAACCGTATTTCACTTTTCATGTTTTTGGTTGCAGTGCTTATTATTTTATTTAAGACACTGATATTACCCCTCATCAATAAATAATTTTGGTCCTGCAAGTGCCACTATTTCTTTAGCCACTTTTGCAGAAGCGTCTTCTCCTCCGGCTGCGAGCAGTGCATGTAACGACTCGTAGTTATTCATTAATTCCTTTCTATGCAATTCGTTTTCAGTGATATTGCGCAGTGCATTTGTTAAATTTTGTTCCGTTAAGTTTTCTTGAATAATTTCCTTGACAATTTCTTTGTCCATAATTAGGTTCACGAGTGAGATGAACTTGATTTTAACCAGCCACTTTGCAATGCGGTATGAGAATTTACTGGTTTTATAACACACGACTTCTGGTACTTTAAAAAGTGCGGTTTCTAGGGTTGCGGTACCGCTGGTTACTAGTGCTGCATCTGCAACGCTGAGTAATTCATAGGTACTATTTTTAACGAGTGCAACGTTGGCATAGCCTATTAAAAAGCGGTTGTAAAATGGTGCGTCTTGTCCGGGGGCTTGTGCCACCATAAATGTGTATGCTGGAAAATGTGGTGTTACACTAAGCATGATTGGTAGCATTTTAATGATTTCTTGTTTTCTGCTACCTGGTAATAATGCAATTACTTTTTTATTGTCTGTTACAAGTGGAGTAGTGCTTGTAAAGGATTCAATCACACGTAAGAGCGGATGTCCTACATAAGTAACATCCCAATTCCATTTATTTTTAAAATATTCTTTTTCAAAAGGAAGTATGCAAAACATTTTGTCGATGCAGCGTTTCATTTTTTTAACCCTGTTTTCTTTCCATGCCCATACCTGTGGCGCAATGTAATAGACTACTTTGAAGCCATTTTTTTTTGCCCATTCTGCAATTCGCAAATTAAATCCTGGGTAGTCTACAAGAACCAGCACATCTGGTTGCCAAGCTTCAATGTCTTGTTTGCAAAACCGGATATTTTGCAAAATGGTGGGTAGGTTTTTAATCACTTCTAAAAAGCCCATGAATGCTAGGTCTCTATAATGTTTTACAAGAGAGGCGCCCGCCTGCTGCATTAAATCACCACCCCAGGCCTTAATGCTGGCAGTAGGGTCTAATGTTTTTATTTCTTTAATTAGGTTGCTGCCGTGTAGGTCTCCGCTGGCTTCCCCTGCAATAATGTAGTACTTCATAGGCTCCTTGCAATTTACGTTAGAAGGGCCGAAATGTTAATAAAACTAAAAAAATAGTTAAAAAACTAAAAATTTAGTTGTTAAACTAAAAAAATAGTTTTAGAATTGTGTTTCAAATGGAAATGTGTATGAAACCATTAACAAAAGCAGAAGAGCAAGTGATGCAGCAGGTATGGAAATTGTCCAGCGCCTATTTAAAGGATATTGTAGAATCTTATCCTATGCCACGTCCGCATACAAATACAGTAGCTACACTCGTAAAAATATTAGTAGACAAAGGATATATTGGAGTTGAAGCCATGGGCCGTGTGCACCGTTATTTTCCTTTAGTGAGTAAAGAAGCTTATTCTACCAATTCTATTAAATCGCTCGTGGACGCTTATTTTGAGGGTTCTTTTAGTGAGGCCGTTTCTTGTATGTTACAGCAAAAAGAAATTAGCGTTCATGAATTGGAGCTCTTGTTAAATCAATTGAAACAATCAAAAAAATAAGTCATGTATCCTACACTCTATTACTTGTTACAAGTGCTTGTATGCAGTGCCGTTTTGATGGTTTATTATTTAATCGTGCTGCGCAATAAAAAATTCCATCAGTACAACCGGTTTTATTTACTCGGCGTTGCTGTTGTGTCTTGGATTATTCCACTTATTAAAATTGTTTGGGATCAGCAGCACGCTGGTGTAAAGCAAGTAGATATTATCAACGTAGTCGCAAATGGCAATACAGCAGTAGAAGCGCTGCTGGCAAGTAAACAAGCGTCATTTAATTGGTTGTCTATATTGCCAAATATTTATGTTGGCGTTTCACTTTTTTTAGCAACAGCAATGGTATTTGCACTACTTCGAATTTATAAAATGTATAAATCTTATGAGTGTAACAACTTGCAACAATTTTATTTAGTGATGACCCGCGAAAAGGGGACGCCCTTTTCATTCTTTAGTTATATTTTTTGGAATGCTGAAATTGATATCCAAACACCTGCTGGTAAACAAATTTTGCAACATGAGTTAACGCATGTTAAACAGTATCATTCTATAGATAAAATAGGGATACAGTTAATTTTGATTGTTGGCTGGTTCAATCCTTTCTTTTGGCTACTCAAAAAAGAGCTGGACATGATCCATGAATTTATTGCCGATAAAAAATCGGTAGAAAATGGAGATACTGCTAGCTTGGCACAAATGTTGTTGACTACGGCTTATCCTGGACAACAATTTCCACTCACCAATCCATTCTTTTTTTCACCAATTAAACGAAGATTAAAAATGCTTACCAATGTTAAAAACCCAAGTTTCAGCTATGCTAGAAGAATAGTTGTACTTCCACTGTTATCAATTGTTGTTCTTTTGTTTGCTTTTAGAGCAAAAGAAGAAAAAATGATAGCTCCAGTTTCTTTGATGGACACCACTAAAAAAGTAATGATTGTTCAAGGTTATAAAATTTCACCAGAAGACACATTGATCGCTTCAAAAGAAAAAAGCAAATCAGTTGTGATCAGAATGGATGGAGCAGGAGCGTCTACTAATGGTCAAAAGCCGCTATTTGTTTTAGATGGAGAAGTTATTTCCGAGTCAATAATGAGTGTGATAGATCCAACTAAAATTGAATCTGTTAATATTTTAAAGGATCAAGCTGCCGTAGCTATTTTTGGTGAAAAGGGTAAAGCGGGTGTGGTGCAAATCACAACCAAAAAAGGTGCAGCTGGTGAAAAATTAGCGGATGGTAAAATTGTTATTAAAGGCCGTGCATTAGAAGAACCAAGAAGATTGGAAGAAAAACGCATTATTATTATGGCTGATTCTGCAAAAAAGGGACAACAAATAGCTATCATAAAATCTGAAAATGAGCAAGCTTTAGAACTCAAAGCTTTGAACGAACTAGACGAGTTGGAAGATTATATCGAAAAACTAAAAGGAAAGGCTGAGTCATTAAAAGGTAAAACTATTTTATTGAAGTCTAATAATTTAAAAGATGTTGAATTTATGTCCAAGAACTTTGATGGCGCTGGAATCGTAGTTGAAGAGTTGAATGGTGTAAAAGGTAATGGGAAAAAAAGTGGCATCACAATTTCTGGAAGTTCATCTGGATCAACACCTGGTTTGATTTTAGTTGATGGCGAGAAAAAAACAAAAAAGGAATTGGATGCAATTTCTCCAGACCAAATTAAATCGGTTCAAGTATTAAAAGGCGAATCGGTGATTAAAGAATACGGTGCAGAAGCTAAAGATGGTGTTATCAAAATTACCACCAAGAAAAAAGTAAATCTATAAAAACCACTTAACGGCTAAGGACGCTAATGCATACAAACAAGTTGCAATAAATACGCCCTTAGCCGTTTTGTCTTTTTGCGCATTGATATAAAGCGTAAATACAACGGCATTACAGATGAGGCAAAGGCTTACAATAGCTGTTAGTAAAGAATTTTGCAGTATCAGTACTTCAAAAAATTCGGCCAAGGTAAAACGGCTAAATTTAAAAAAGTAATACCCAAAAAGTCCAGCAATAGGAGTTAAGCAACCTAATATAACGCCAAGTTTTATATCGTCTCTTTTAAATATCATAATTTCCATTTTGTTTCTAGGGTCTTTTTAAGACCATAGTGTGTAAGGTCAAATTGCACAGGCACCACGCTTACATAATTGTTTTTGAGTGCCCATGAATCGGTGTCTTTGCCTGATTCTAGATTTTTAAATTCGCCAGTGAGCCAGTAATATTTTTTACCGTGTGGATCTTTTCGTTGGTCAAATTTTTCCTCGTACTTGGCATAAGCTTGTCTGCAAATTTTGATCCCTTTAATTAATTTTTCATCTACTGCCGGGATGTTTACATTGAGGCATAAATGTTTGTCAAGTGTTTTACCGGCAAGCATTTTTTCTACAATGATGCGTACATATTTTTGTGCTCCTGAAAAGTCTGCGTCGATGCTATAATCGAGTAATGAAAATCCAATGCTAGGAATACTTTCGATAGAAGCTTCAAGTGCCGCCGACATGGTTCCAGAATAAATCACATTGATAGAGTGGTTGGCCCCATGGTTAATGCCACTTAAACAAATGGTAGGCTTTTTATGCAATACAACGTCTACCGCTAGCTTTACACAATCTACTGGAGTGCCACTGCAACTGTAGGTTTCTACCCCTTCAAATACATTTACTTTTTGTAGGCGCAAAGGGTGTCCAATGGTAATGGCGTGTCCCATGCCACTTTGGGGCTTATCTGGGGCCACTACTACAATACGTCCTAATCCATTTACGGCTTCTACCAGGGCTTTAATGCCCGGAGCGCTTACACTATCATCGTTGGTTATTAGTATGGTAGGGATTTCCTTTGTTTTTGCTGATTTTGCCATGGGTGCAAGATACAAATAGAAAAATACTAAAAATAAATTTGGTAATACTAAAAATATTAGTATTTTGCAGCTAAATCAATTAGTTATGTCAAACGCCGGAAAAAATTTACGTCACTTGCGCAAGCAGCGTGGTTGGACCCAGGAAGAATTTGCAAATAAGCTAAACATTAAAAGAAGCCTTGTTGGCGCCTACGAAGAAGAGCGTGCAGAGCCTCGTTTAGAGGTGATGGAAGCCATTTGTTCTTTGTTTAAGCTCAGTTTAGAGGACTTCTTATTTCAAGACCTTACAGGAAGTACGCCAAAGGGTGTTTCTTACCTCGAAAGTCGCAGGCAATTAAAAATGATTGCCGAGTCTGCTCAAATTAGTTTTGTGCCGGTTAAAGCTGCTGCTGGTTATTTAGCTGGCTACGCCGATCCTGAATTTGTAGACGAGCTTAATACCTTTACCCTTCCCATGTTAGCCCCAGGGCAGTACCGTGCTTTTGAGATTGTAGGGGATAGTATGTTGCCAACCCCAAGTGGTAGTGTAATTGTAGGTGAAAAAGTAGAAAATTTTGATGAGGTAAAAAATAGCAACACATACGTGGTACTTTCAAAAAGCGAAGGCGTGGTGTACAAGCGTATTGTTCGCGACAACGAAAAAAAGAATAACCTAACGCTTATTAGTGATAATCCGCAGTATGAGCCATATCATGTAAATGCCGAGGATGTATTAGAAGTATGGAAGGCAGTTTATATTTTGCAAAAAGCGAGTGCTGTGCCAAGGTGGGATGTAAACCAGCTTGCGGGCATGGTTAATAATTTGCAAGAGCAGGTAAGTTCGCTAAAAAGTAAACTCAACTAATGTAGGTCCTTTAGTTTCTTTATTTTAACCATTGGTACTTTTTTTAATGGGGCAAAGGTAGATTCGTCTATTTTTGCCCCATTTTATATACATATATGCGCAAAATAATTTTAGTTCTTCTTTTGATGGTAGCAGTGATGTCTGGCTTTGCGCAACCTAAAAAAATTGGAGCCCTTAAAATCAACACGGCAATTAAAATTGATGGAGCACTTGATGAGCTAATTTGGGCCCAATCTGATTCTGCCATTAATTTTATTCAAATTAGTCCTCAATTGGGTGCTGCTGCATCCAATAATAGTAGGGTTTCTATTTTGTATGACGATCAGGCTATTTATGTGGGTGCCTTTTTGTACAACAAGCCACAAAATATAAGGAAGCAATTAACAGCCAGGGATGGTGAGCAGCGCAAAGACGTAGATTATTTTGCTGTTTTTTTTGATACCTACAACGATGATCAAAATGCGGTTCAGTTTTTAGTAACAACCCGCAATGTTCAATCCGATGCAAGACTACTCCCTAATTTAAGTAGCCAGTTTGGTCCACCTTCCGATTACTCCTGGGATGCAGTTTGGGAAAGTAAAGTGCAGATGCATCAAAATGGATGGTCGGTAGAAATGAAAATTCCTTATGCGGCGCTTCGTTTTTCTAAAAAAGAAATACAAGACTGGGGTGTAAATTTTGAACGTTATGATAGAGGAAGTAATGAAAATGCGTTTTGGAATAAAATAGATCCCAATCAAAATGGGTATGTCAATCAGTTTGGTGATATAACGGGACTTCAAAATATAGAACCACCACTTAGATTGTCATTACTACCTTATGTGTCTGCGGGATCAAGAACAGTGCCCTATGCCAATAGGCCTACCAGTAATACTTTTTTACGAAGTGGAGGCATGGATGTAAAATATGGTGTGAATGAAAGTTTTACATTGGACGCTACTTTAATTCCTGATTTTGGTCAGGTAGTATCAGACAATGTGGTACTTAATTTAACGCCTTACGAAGTTCAGTTTCAAGAGAATCGTCCCTTTTTTACAGAGGGGATTGAATTATTTAACAAAGCCAATCTATTGTATTCTAGAAGAATTGGTGCAACCCCAGATGGTTATGCTGCCATTAATAGTAAGGTGGCCAATAATAGTAATTTATCCATTGTTTCAAATCCTGGTATTTCACAATTATACAATGCCACGAAATTTTCAGGAAGAAATAAAAAGAAATTAGGGATTGGTGTTTTTAATGCACTTGTTGCTCCAACAACGGCAACGGTGTTAGATAAAACAACGGGAATTAAAACAAATTACGAAACCAGCCCTTTAACCAATTATAATATTGTAGTGTTGGATCAGGCATTAGCTGGTAGGTCTTCAATTACATTAACCAATAGTAATGTATGGCGCAGTGGAGGATCTCGCAATGCCAATGTTACAGGTCTTGATGCTAGTTTATTTGATAAAACCAATACCCATCAGCTAATTTGGAATGGTAGGGTAAGTGCAATTTCAGGGGTAAAAAATTATACTGGTTTTAAAAATATTTTAGCATTTGCTAAAGTGAGCGGAAAGATTCAATATTTGATGCATACCAATATAGAATCTGATACCTATGACCCTAATGATATGGGTTTCTTGTTAGCCCCTAACGAGTTTTCTGGTATCGCACGAATTAGTTACAATCAGTTTAAGCCTACAAAAAAATTTTTACAATCTAGTTATACTTTAACCCTTAAGCCAGCTTTTTTGTATAAACCCAATGTGTTTACCAATTTTGAAATTCAAACAAGGGCTTTTTGGTTTTTTAAAAATTTCTGGGACGCATCTGTAACAGTTAATATTCAGCCTCAATGGCAGCATGATTATTTTGAAATGCGCACAGCAGGTGTAATGATTAAAAAAACAGGATACTGGTATGCAGCGTTAGCCGGAAGTTCGGATAGTAGAAAACAGTTTTTTTTCAGGTACAACGCTGGTTTTGCGGAGTCTCCTATTTATGATGACGCTTATATAAGTTTAAATATTGCACCACGTTATAGGTTTAATGATCATTTTAGTTTAGACCTTGATGTAAAGCGCGATGAGGATAATGGGCAGTATGGTTATGCTTTTAGAAATGCCGCAGGAGTCCCTATTGCAGGCCGCCGAAAAGTAACGACGGTAAATAGTATTGTAAACGCTATATATAACTTCAATGCCCGAATGAATTTATCTGCCCGTGCAAGACATTATTGGAGTAAAGTAGAATATCAAACCTTCTTTAATGTTACACCTAGTGGTGGTATCACTGAAATTCCTTTTGTGTCAGGAAGGAATCAAAACTTTAATGTCTTTAACATTGATATGTTTTACACTTGGGATTTTGCTTACGGAAGCAGGTTTATTGTAGGATGGAAAAACTGGTTAGGGTCAGATTTTAATTTGCCTTACGAGTCTCATAAAAATTATACAGCCAATGCTAGAGCAGTATTTCAGCAGCCACATGGCAATGAAGTTACGTGTAAGCTTATTTACTTTTTAGATTACATGAAACTCAAAGCTAAAAATCCATTAAAGCCTAATAGGAGCTAGCTTTGGCTGATTTAAGTTGGCCGTTTTGTTTCTTAAAAAAATATAGATTTTTATTTTCTTGGTAGTCTATTTGACTTTTAATACTGCTATTATAAACTGGCACTAATTTAAAGCTGTTAAACACGGTTGTTGATTTTGAGAACAATCCAGTTGTAAAATATAGTAGGGTTTCGAAGCCCTTAAAAAATTGATCGCTTGGGCGACCAAGGTATTTAAGTTTATAGGTAGCCGTTAATTGTTTTAATAGTTTTTCATTACCATTAAAATAGTAGGGGCTTGCGTAAATGATTTCAACATTAGTAGCGTTCAGTGATTTGTCACCATCCCAGGTTGGCATGCCAATAACAGTGGCTTTATAAGCTGGATTTTCATTCAGTATTTTTACAATAGAAGAGCCAAAGCTTTCTTTTAAGCTGCCGCACAATAAAACATTTTGCTTGGTAGAATCTAGGTAGGGGGCAAGATTAGAAAAAGCAATGCTGTCTTCAACTTCAATATTTAAAAAGGATTTTGCAGTTTTACTATTGTTGTCTACGATGATGCTTTGGATAAAATCTTCGGTGGCTCCTTTTTTCTTACAATACAAGATGATGTTTTTGGTAAAGTTATTTTGTATATAGTTGCTTATAGCTTCACACTGTGTTTTAAGTGTTGGGTTTAAAACCGTAAAAAAAGGGTTATTGGTAACACCCGCATCGTTGGGAAAAATAGCTGATACCATGGGTGTTTGGTGTGCGAGCGCAAAGTCGGCAATAAGTTTAGTGTCGGCTCTATTCGTAACAGCGCTTATGATGAGTGCCGTTTTTTGTAGACTAGAATCAGAAAGAATAGTTACTAATGAAGTGTTTTTTTGTTTGGTATCAATGATGCGGACATCAAATGAGGCGTTTGTTTTTTTTAAGGAGTCGATGGCCATTAAAACGCCGTTGAAAAAATCAAGCCCTGGAAGCATGGTTTTAGGCAAATTATTATTGCCTAAAATATAGTCGGGGCCATTAAAGGCAGCATCAATTTCAAGTGGAATAAATACGGCAATTGTTTTGCGTTTTTGAACTGTCAAGGTAGTTTGCGCATATGTGTTGGCAAAGCAGCTTAGCAATAAAACAAATAGTGTAGAATATAGTAGGCTACTTTTCATAACATATAATTTTACTCCCACTCAATGGTAGCAGGCGGTTTACTGCTAATGTCATATACCACACGATTGATGCCTCTTACCTGATTGATAATTTCATTGGAAACATGCGCTAAAAAGGAATACGGTAAATGAGCCCAATCGGCAGTCATGCCATCAACTGAAGTTACGGCTCTTAGAGCAACCGTAAACTCGTAGGTTCTTTCGTCACCCATTACACCCACACTTTTTACAGGGAGTAAAATGGTTCCTGCTTGCCAAACTTCGGTATATAAATTATGTGATTTTAAAGCATTCATATAAATGGCGTCTGCTGCTTGAAGTAAAGCTACTTTTTCAGCATTTACTTCGCCAAGTATTCTGATGGCAAGTCCTGGCCCAGGAAAAGGATGTCTATTAATCATGTCTGCTGGAATCCCAAGCTCTAAACCCACTCTGCGTACTTCGTCTTTAAATAAATACCTAAGTGGTTCAACTAAAGATAAGTGCATGGTGTCAGGAAGGCCTCCCACGTTGTGGTGTGACTTGATGGTTTGTGAAGGCCCGTGAACACTAACACTTTCAATAACATCCGGATAGATAGTGCCCTGTCCTAAAAAACTTACGTCTTTTACTTTGGCAGCTTCCTCTTGAAAAACATCAATAAATAATTTGCCAATTACTTTTCTTTTAGCTTCCGGATCAGTTTTATCTTTTAAATCTGCGTAGAATCTTTCTTTTGCATCGATGCCCGTTACATTGAGTCCAAGCTCTTTGTACATCTCTAAAACTTGTTCAAACTCGCCCTGACGAAGCACGCCATTGTCTACAAAAATACCAAGTAGTCGGTTGCCAATGGCTTTGCTAATAAGCGTGGCTGCAACCGTACTATCTACGCCACCACTAAGCGCCATAATTACTTGACGGTCTCCAATTTGCTCTTTTAATTTTGCAACGGTTTCTGTTACAAATGAAGCAGGCGTCCAGTTTTGGCTGCATCCGCAGGTGTTCACCAAAAAGTTTTTAATAATTAATTTACCTTGTGTAGAGTGATATACTTCTGGATGAAATTGTAATCCAAATAAAGGATGCGTATCGGTGGTTGTTTTTTTAAATGCTGCGATAGGGATACTTTCGGTGGTTGCTGTAATTTGAAATCCTTCTGGTAAAGCAACAATAGAATCGGAGTGGCTCATCCACACTTGAGATCCATTGTCTACGCCAGCAAGTAAAGTATCTTGTTCTTGTATTTGTAAGTGCGCGCGGCCGTATTCTCTTTTGTTAGACTTATTAACCGTGCCACCAAATGTTTTAGCGGTTAATTGAGCGCCATAGCAAACGCCGAGTACTGGAACGTTTTTAATAAAGCTTGCAATGTCTACAACAGGAGCGTTCTCTTCATTCACACTAAATGGAGATCCACTTAATATGATTCCTTTTAATCCGTGTTCAAAAGTAAAAGACTTATGAAAGGGGATGATTTCACAATACACATTGGCCTCTCTAACGGCTCTAGCTATTAACTGCGTATACTGGCTACCAAAATCTAGGATAAGAATTTTTTCTGTCATAGCAGCGAAGTTAATTGAATTTAGGAGCACAAAAAAAACCAACCCGGAGGGTTGGTTTTAATAATATCTATCAAGGTTGATAAGTATCTATCTTGCAGTTAAACTTATGCAGCAACAACAGCCTTTTTGGCTAATTTGCTCTTTAAGTTTGCAGCTTTGTTTTTGTGGATAATACCACGCTTAGCAAGTTTATCAATCATCGAAATGACGTTTGGTAATCCTTCTGTGTA
>JBANFS010000017.1:0-47787 GCA_037975885.1 Bacteroidota bacterium | reverse complement strand
TCAATAAAATCAATCACAATAATGCCACCAATATCTCTAAGTCTTAGTTGTCTAGCAATCTCTTCTGCGGCTTCTAAATTTGTTTCTAAAGCATTTTCTTCTTGGCTATTACTCACACTCTTATAGCCACTATTTACATCAATAACATGCAGTGCTTCGGTGTGCTCAATAATTAAATAAGCACCACTTGGAAGGTTTACTGTTTTACCAAATGAAGCTTTCACTTGTTTGGTTACACCAAAATGATCAAAAATAGGAAGACCATCTTTGTACTGTGTTACGATATCTGTTTTATCTGGTGCAATACGCTGAATATAACGCTGTGTTACTTCGTGCAGTGTTTTATCGTTTACAACAATTCTGTTGAAATCGGCGCTTAGCAAATCTCTTAAGATACTTGTTGTTTTTGTTTCTTCACTTAAGATGCGAACCGGTGCTACAGCCCCTTTTAAATTGGCTTGTATGGTTTTCCATGTTTCAACTAATGATAACATGTCTTGGTGTAATTCTGCAGTGGATTTACCTTCTGCAGCAGTACGCACAATCACACCAAAATTTTTAGGCCTAATGGCTTCTACAATTTTGTGTAATCTTTTTCTTTCTTCAGAAGAATGAATTTTTTTAGAGACAGCTACAATTTCATTAAAAGGTGTAACTACAACAAATCTTCCTGGTAAAGAAAGTTCACAACTTAAACGAGGTCCTTTTGCCGCAATAGGCTCTTTTAAAATTTGAACGAGTACGTTTGGCTTGCCATTTAATACTTCGTTTATTTTTCCTGTTTTGATAATCTCAGGTTCCGATTGAAAGCGTGCAAAATCAAATCCATGTTCGCTTTTATCTAACATGGCAGCTTGTGTATACTTTATAATGGACTTTGCGTAAGGGCTTAAATCTGAATAATGTAAAAATGCATCTTTCTCAAAACCAACATCTACGAATGCAGCGTTGAGTCCGGGAATTAATTTTTTTACTTTACCAAGGTAAAGGTCACCTACTGCAAAATTTGCATCGGTATTTTCGTTGTGTAGCTCTACTAGTTTTTTGTCTTCTAGCAAAGCAATTTCTACACCCGTGGGCGTAGCGTTTATAATAAGTTCTTTGTTCAAAATGAGCAACTTTTAAATACAAAATCACCTGCCCTTTGGGCGGTGTATGCATACCACCATATCTTAACAATCATAGCCCTATCAAGGAAGGAAATAGGAAAAGTTGCAGAAAAGGAAATAAGGGGCTAGATACAGATAAGTGTTAAACACGCCCTATGAATTAGATAGGGCGTGTTTGTATAAGTCAGTAAAGAATAAACAATTACTTGTTCTTCTTCTTATGACGATTCTTTCTTAGGCGTTTCTTACGTTTGTGTGTCGCAATTTTATGACGCTTTCTCTTCTTACCACAAGGCATACACTGAGTAATTTTATTTGTTAATAATAATTTATTTTTTCAATTCCGCAATTCTCTTAGCGATTGCTTCTTTTGCTTCGGGCACTTTAACTTTTTTTGCTGCAAGTGTGTACCACTTTACTGCATTAGGTTTGTCATTATGCATCTCGTAACATTCTGCTAAATGAAATATGGCTTCCAGGTTTTCTGGATCTTTATTTACAATTAGTAAGAAGCGCTCAATGGCTTTATCTAACTGCCCACTTTTTTTACCACCCAATCCCAAAATCATTTGAGCGTATAGGTTGTTTGGATTTTTTTGAACAATCTCTCTGATGGGTAAAATACCCTCCATTGGATTGTTAGAAATGTTTCCAAATATGTAGCAAGCCCCCAAACCAATTTTGCAAGAATCGTTGTTTGGGTTGATAACTAAAGCTTTCTCTAAAAGATCTTTTGCTTGTTCTGCCAACCAGTGTTGCATGGCTGGGTCACCTTCTGTAACTAGGTTGTCTATATACAGTTGGGCGGCAAAGGTGAGGCTTTTTTCAGAATTTTCCAATTTAGCTGCTTCGCCGGTGTACCAAGCATAGGGTTCAAACAGTTTGGCCGAGTCAGACCAGAACCTGGCTAGCTGGTGATACACATGTATTTTTTGGTCATTTACATCCCCTCTAACCACGCTATTTTCGAGGCTATTGAGGCGTAAAGCCTGTTCTGGACTGATTTTTTCTTTTGCTTTTAGGAGTAGGTCTTTAAACTCAATGTGCTGATTATCAGCCTTATGTTCGCCATTTGCCGCAGCTGCCGGGTTTTTAGGCGCTACGGTAGATCCCATATACAATAAAATGGAAAATAGGAGTATGGCTCCGCCAATTAGGAGTAGTTGCTGTTTTTTCAATTTCGAAAAGAATTAGGACGCGAAGTTAGCTTTACTTGAGCTTGCTTTTAACTTCTGTAACAAATTCTTTTGCTGGTTTGAAGGCAGGAATATAATGTTCAGGAATTTCTACAGCTACATTTTTTTTGATATTTCTACCAATTTTAGCTGCACGTTTTTTGGTAATAAAGCTCCCAAAGCCACGTATATATATGTTTTGGCCGTTAGAGAGACTTTCTTTAACCTCTTTAAACATGGTTTCAAGCGTAACGAGTACGTCCACTTTTGGAATACCTGTTTTGTCTGAAATCTGGTTGATGAGATCTGATTTTCTCATTGTATCAAAATTAATTTAGGGTATGTGTTTCTAAAAATAAGCTAAAAAATCACGTATTTAACAGAAAATTAAATTTTTTTATACGTTTTACCAACTAAAAATGGCTAAATACATCCTAAAAATTAACTTTATACCAAAAAACAGGTGTTTTGAGCCCTTAAAAACCTGATTTTGTCCATTCTTAATCTAAGAAATTGAATTTTACCAGCACCCTCCTTCATTGGCATACACATACAAACACCAGGGAAATGCCTTGGAAGGGCGAAAAAGATCCCTACAAAATATGGTTATCCGAAATTATTCTACAACAAACGCGTGTAGAACAAGGGCTTACTTATTACAATAAATTTATTCAGGCTTACCCAACCGTTTTTGATTTAGCAAAAGCAAAAGAGCAAACCGTTTTTAAATTATGGGAAGGACTGGGTTATTATAACCGTTGTAGAAATCTACTCGCAACAGCAAAAGTGATAGTAAAAAACTACAAGGGTGTTTTCCCAAACGATTATGAAACACTCTTAACATTAAAAGGAGTGGGACCTTATACAGCTGCTGCCATCGCATCTTTTGCATTTAATGCGCCACATGCAGTACTCGACGGAAATGTATTTAGAGTCATTGCACGTTACGAAGGAATTGACACTCCTACTGATACAACTGTAGGAAAAAAAATATTTGAAACCCGCGCTGCGGCGCTGCTCGATAAAAAGCGTGCAGGCCTTTACAATCAAGCTATCATGGACTTTGGGGCCACTGTATGCAAACCAATGGCGCCTAATTGCAATGCTTGCCCGCTCCAAAAAACCTGTGTAGCACATGCTACTGCACAGGTAAATCAACTGCCTATTAAAGAAAAACAGCTCATCAAAAAAGAACGTCGCTTTTATTATTTTTTATTGCAAGTGCAAGATGAAATTTGGGTTTCCGAGAGAAAGCATAAAGATATTTGGCAGGGATTGTATGAATTTTATTTATTGGATGCTCCAAAAAAAATGTTGTGGAATGAAGTGAGTACCCAAGCGTTTTTAAAAGAACAACTGGGTGTAACCTCTATTAGGTTACTTGACCGTTCAGTTGAAATAAAACAACAACTTACCCATCAAATTATTACTGCCCAGTTTATTCGTGTAGCCTTAACAAAAAAACCAGCTGGAATTACCTCGGGTAAATGGCAAAAAATTTCAAAACTAAAGACCCTTCCTTTCCCCAAACTCATCAATCAGTATTTTAACGAAGCTTTTGTTTGGTAGCCCTGCTTTATGTAGGGTTTGCAGGTGTGCGATGTAACTGAATTATTGGTATTTTTGTAGGGTACTAAATTTATGCTCACTTTGGACGATCATTCGGTAATGGGATTATTTTTTGGGCAATCGTTTTTAGGCGCTATTCAACCCCAAGGCACCACTGTTCTGGTACTTATACTCGTTGTACTCTTGTTTTTGTCTTTTGTACTAGCTGGCGCTGAAGTTGCTTTCTTTTCCCTGACCTTCAAAGACATCAATATTTTAAAGTCAAAACAGCAACCTGCTTATAAAAGAATAGTAGACCTTATTGAGCAACCTAAAATATTATTGGCCTCACTTTTAATCGCCAATAGTTTTATTAATATCTCTATCATTATTATTTCAAACTTACTCATCGATAACATGTTCAATTTTGAACAATTTGATGCGGTGTGGGTGGAGTTTGTGATCAAAGTTATTGCCGTTACTTTTTTACTCGTACTCTTTGGTGAAATCATGCCAAAGGTTTTAGCTACTCAAAACAATGTTCGTTTTGCAAAAGACTTTGGCGGCATTGTTTATGGTATTTCTTATTTAGTGACAGGACTTAGTAAGCCACTTGTTAAATATTCTGATATCATTGAAAGAAAGCTCGCTAATAAATCGGCGAGTGCATATAGTTTAGAAGAACTGGATCATGCCATTGATTTAACAACCAATGAAACTGCTTCAGAAAATGAAAAAAATATTTTAAAGAGCATCGTTAAGTTCAGAAATATTACAGTAAAGCAAATCATGAAAACCCGCATGGATGTGAGTGGGGTAGATCAGGAAATTAGTTTTGATCAATTGATTGCTTTTGTACGTGAAGTAAACTATTCACGTATTCCTGTATACAAAGAAGACTTAGACGAAGTAGTTGGTATCATTCATACCAAAGACATGGTGCCTCATTTAGATGAAACCGCTACCTATAACTGGCATAAACTTATTAGGCCTCCTTATTTTGTGCACGAGCAAAAACCCATTGAAGATCTATTAAAAGAATTTCAATCCAAAAGAATTCACTTTGCAGTGGTGGTGGATGAATTTGGTGGCACAAGTGGTATCGTTACACTCGAAGATATTTTAGAAGAAATTATTGGAGAAATTAAAGATGAGTTTGACGAAGAAGACAGTGATTACAAAAAAATTGATGACAACAACTATATTTTTGAAGGCCGTGTAATGATTCAGGATTTGTGCAAAGTCATGGACCTTCCCACCGAAACATTTGACGCGGTAAAAGGAGAAAGTGATTCGCTGGCAGGTCTTGTGCTTGAACTAGCTGGTGATTTTCCAAAGCCTGCTGCTATTTTAACTTCTGGTGATTTTGAATTTACGGTATTAGAAGTAGCCAAAAATAGACTTCAAAAAATTAAGGTTTCTATCAAGCGTCAGTATCCTATCTAATTTTTATTTCATGCCAAGGCAAATCAAGTTATCTGTTTTATTTTTTGGTTTTGCTGCTTTATTTTTTATGGCATGCAACAGCGTGTATACGCCAAAGCCAACAGGGTATTATCAAATCAATTTCCCTGAAAAAAAATACCAGTTGTTTGACGAGCCAGGCTATCCTTATGCATTTGAGTATCCTGTGTATGCTAAAGTGGTTAAGGACTCTACTTTTTTTGGAGAAGCCACCGAAAATGAATGGTGGATCAATGTTGATTTTCCACAGTTCAATGGACGTATTTATGTGAGTTACAAAGAAATTGGGAAGTATAAATTTGATTCTTTGGTAAAACATTCGTTTTTTATGACGAGTAAACAGTCGGCTAAGGCCTACTCCATAGATGATTCGCTTGTAAATACGCCAAATGGGGTGAGTGGGATGTTTTTTACAGTAGGCGGCGACGCAGCTACGTCCAATCAGTTTTTTTTAACGGATTCTACCAAACATTTTTTAAGAGGGGCCCTTTATTTTGACGCCACACCCAATGCTGATTCTTTGCAAATTGTCAATGACTTTATTAAAACCGATTTGAAGCATTTGGTAAACACTTTTAGGTGGAAAAACTAATTATATTCGCATTACCATGATTATCATAGACAACAAATTAGTTTCAGATGAGCTTTTGGAGGAGCAGTTTGTATGCGATTTAAGCAAATGCAAGGGTGGTTGCTGTGAAGATGGTGACGCTGGAGCACCCATGGAAAAATGGGAACTGAAAAAGTTAGATGCGCATTACGAAGACATCAAACCCTATATGACGGCTGAGGGAATTAAAGAGGTAGAAAAGCAGGGTAAATATTTGTATGACCGTGAGTTTGGATGGGTAACACCTACCATTAATGGCGGTATTTGTGCATACGGTATTAAAGACAAAACAGGCACCATACTATGTGGCATTGAGCAGGCGTATAACGATGGTAAATTAGATTGGAAAAAGCCCCTCAGCTGCCATTTATTTCCAGTGAAAACAAAAAAGAGCAAGCGTGATCCAGATATGGAATATGTGAACTATGAGCCTCGTGAAGATTTGTGTAGCGCAGCTTGCAGTCTCGGTAAAAAATTAAAAGTGCCGGTGTATCAATTTTTAAAAGAATCATTAATCCGTAAATACGGAACAGAATTTTACGAAGCATTGGAAGCGACCGCGCTTCATCAAAAAAGTCAAAAAAAATAAGCATGTCTGAAACAGCTGCATCATTTATTGCTAAGAGTACCATTAAGGCTGCCGATTTAGAGCATCGCAGAAAAATTAATTTCAATATCTCTAAATACAATGCAGTAGTACCTATTGGTAAGTCTCAATTTACCGATGTAAATATCACAAGAGAACGTGCAAAAAATATTAAGTGGGAAGCCATAGAGCATTTGGATAAATACCTGCTTGAGTTTGAGCAAAAAATAACAGCAAGAGGTGCCACGGTAATATGGGCAAACGATAGCGCAGAAGCCTTAGAAGCGATTGGAAAAATATGCAAAGAAAGAAACTGCAAAACGCTTGTAAAAAGCAAGAGCATGGTTACCGAAGAAATTCATTTAAATGATTTCTTGGAAGCAAATGGTATAGAAAGTGTAGAAACTGATCTAGGAGAATACATTCAACAATTAGATGGTGAGCCGCCTTATCATATTGTTACACCTGCGATGCACAAAAGCAAAGAAGATGTTGCTAAATTATTTGCTAATAAACTAGGTACAAAACCGGATTTAACGCCCGAAGAATTAACCCAGGTTGCGCGTATTAAATTACGTGAAAAATACACCGAAGCCGAGGTGGGTGTAACCGGTGCTAATTTTTTAATTGCCGATGTTGGCGGTATTGCCATTACAGAAAATGAAGGTAATGGCCGTTTAAGTTGCGCATGGCCAAAAACACATATTGCCGTTGTTGGTATCGAAAAAATGATTCCTTCTATCCATGATCTTCCTTTATTTTGGCCACTACTAGCTACCTATGGTACGGGTCAAAAAGTAACTGTATACAATTCTATTTTAACAGGCCCTAAGCAAGCGGGCGAGTCAGATGGTCCCGAAGAAATGTTTGTGATTTTATTAGATAACGGACGAACCAATTTACTTGCAAACCCTACCGCACGTGAAGCACTTTATTGCATCAGATGTGGCGCTTGTTTAAACGCATGTCCGGTCTATAAAAACATTGGTGGACACTCTTATGAAACAACCTACAGTGGTCCAATAGGTAAAGTGATTACGCCGTACTTAAGTGGCGTAGATGAATACAAACACCTGAGTAATGCATCTTCTCTATGTGGCAATTGCACAGAGGTTTGTCCCATGCGTATTAATTTACACGAACTTTTATTAGATAACCGTCATGAAGCGGTAACGCAGGGCACTAGCACACTTGCAGAGCGTGTTGCCTGGAAGGCATGGATGCTAGCCAGTTTAAATAGACCCATGATGAATATGGGTAATGGTAAAATGAAAAACTGGGTAGTGAATAAAGTGTTTAAGGGTTGGGCTGTACACCGCTCCGAACTCGACTTTACGCCAAAAACCTTCAATGAAATGTGGAAGGAAAAAACTACATCCCGTCAGCGTCCGTAACCGGAGTAATTTGCCGCCGTTGCGCCTTCATTGATTTATTTACGAGGTAAACGCCTGTTAGGGTTACAAACGAACCCACAAAAATAGGTAGGGTCAATTTTTCATTGACGGTATATGCTCCTACTATTGTAGCCACAATTGGGTTGATGTATGCATAAAGCGATGCAATGGCTGGCGGTAAATATTTCATCGTATAAATGAATGCTGCAAATGCAATAATTGAACTTGCTACAATTAAATAAGCAATCACCATCCAAATGGTAAATGTTATTTCTTGTAAAGGAACGGCTTTGCCGGAAGCAATTGCAAATACGCCTAAAAAAAAGCAACTTAAAAACATCTGCCAACCCGTTGCATAGTATGGGTTCATGTCCATTTTATTACGCGCAATAAATATGGTCCCAAAGCTCCAGCTCAACATCGCAATAAGTGATACAACAACACCTACAAAATACCCCACCGAGTTGTGTACTGCAAGGTTTTCATAAAATACAATTCCAATACCTATGATGCCTAATAACATGCCTTGGAAAGTGAGTGATGTAATTTTTGTGTTATTGTATTTTACTTTTTCAATGATAACAACACTCAATGGATATAGTGCGGCAATGAGTGCCGCAAGGCCACTTGGAATTTCTTTTAGCGCATAGGTGGAAAAGCCATTGGCGATTACAAATAGTAAAATAGACATGCCCAGTAGCCATTTAAATTCTTTAAAGGAGGGCAGCTTTTGTCCCTTCAATAAAAAAAACAAAATCAATAGTAGACCACCTAGTCCATTTCTGATAGCTGACAACTCAAAGGCAAGCATCCCTTGTTTGATACCATACTTACTTGCTACCCAGGTTGTGCCCCAAATGGTACTGGTGAGGCCAAGTCCTATGTATGCTTTTTGTTTGGTTGTCATGCGGGGTTAAAATTAATGTCTAAAATGACGAAGGCCTGTCATGACCATGGCTAGTTTATGTGCTACGCAATATTCGATACTGTCTTTGTCTCTTACTGATCCGCCGGGTTGAATAAATGCCTGGATACCTGCCTCATGAGCAATTTGCACACAATCGTTAAAAGGGAAAAAAGCATCAGAAGCAAGCACGGCGCCGTTTAAATCAAAACTAAATTGATGTGCCTTTTCAATGGCGTGACGAAGTGCGTCGATACGACTGGTTTGACCACAGCCTTTGCCTACGAGTTGTTTGTTTTTTACGAGCGCAATGGCATTGCTTTTTAGATGTTTACAAACAAGGTTAGCGAAAATTAAATTTTCTTTTTCCTCGTCTGTGGTAGTTCTGCCACCCACTTCGTTCCAAGCATCAAAATTACCCGTATCAGGCGCTTGCGCCAGTACACCATTAAGCAAAGATTTGCTTGGTGTTTTTAATGCAGTAGTATCTCCGGTAAGTTGTAATAAAATTCTATTCTTTTTGCTTTTTAAAATATCTAGTGCAGCTGCTTCATAGTTTGGTGCAATGAGTACTTCAAAAAATATTTCATTGATAGCATTAGCGGTAGCGGCGTCAATGGTGTTATTGGTAACAAGTACGCCACCAAAAGCACTTTCTGAATCGCCACCTAGTGCTGCGTCCCAAGCGTCTTTAACGGTGCTTCTTGCTGCAATACCACAAACATTTGTATGCTTGATAATCGCAAAAGTCGTTTCCGTAAATTCTCCAATTAGTTGTACTGCTGCGTCAACGTCCACTAAATTATTATAGGATAATTCTTTGCCATTGAGTTGTGTAAACAGTTCTTCTAAACGGCCTGTGAATGTAGCACTTTGATGTGGATTTTCTCCGTAGCGTAATATTTGTGTTGTTGCTGGATTAAAGTAATTGCTGATGGCAATGTCATAATGCATGACAACTTCAAAAGCTTTTGCAGCAAAGGCTTTTCTTTGTTCAAGTGAAGTCGTGCCTGCTTGTGCAGCAAGCATGCTTTCAAGTACTGCATAATCTTGTTTTGCAGCAATCACTACTAAGTCTCTAAAATTCTTTGCAGCAGCTCTAATCATAGAAGGTCCACCAATATCAATTTTTTCGATGATGGCTTTTTCCTCCGTGGTAGTTGCTAGTGTTTCTTCAAATGGATATAAATCCACGATCACCAAGTCAATTTCAGGAATATGGTACTGTTCCATTTCAACGAGGTCTTGTGGCTCGAACCTACGACCTAAAATGCCGCCAAAAATAGCTGGGTGTAATGTTTTAACACGGCCTCCTAAAATAGAAGGGTAAGTTGTTAGGCTTTCAACCGCAACGCAAGTGATCCCCAAATCTTCTAAAAATTTTTGAGTGCCACCCGTCGAATAGATGGTTACGTTTTGAGCGACTAATTGACGTGCTAAAGGCTCTAAACCATCTTTATAAAAGACAGAAATGAGCGCTGATTTAATTTTCTTTTCCATTGCTTGATTGGTGGACAAAAGCCCCTTGTTGAGAAACAAAATGATGCCGCAAATGTAGGTCCTCTGCCTCTTTTTTCCACGACTCCATTTTCCACAAAGGAATACTGCTGTCAAATACATACAGCGCGCCCTTAAACTGCTTTGCGAGTAGGGCTATAGGTGACTTTGCTAGGTTGCTTAGTATAAGGATATCCACTTTTAACACAGGCGCTAGGGGATCTTTTAACGCTGGCATTTGGCCAATGTATAAAAACCGGGTATACCCAATGGTAAAAGCGCTATTGCCAATTGGTAGCGTAGTCTCTTTTTGTTGCCCATACTTTAATGTAATTTTTGAGGTTTTGGGAACAAACCATACCGTTAGGGTTGTTTGGCTTTTCTCCTGTATATGATTAAGGCTATGGATGCTGGAGCCAATGAGTAGCGCTGTTAAACCATAAAAGCACCATCTATTTTTTTTGGTTTGTATAAATAGCGTTACGGATACAATGATGATAAAAAATAAAATTACCTCAGCCGTGTTGATGTATAAATTACCGGTAGTGGCAAAGGGGAATGCATTCATTTTTTGGATGATCCAGTTCATGCTAGTGATGAGTAGGCTCGTTACTAGCGACAAAGCTTTTCCCAAATAAGCAATATTGCCAAAAGGGAGTAGGAGCAAACACCCATATAAAATAATACTAGATAGTGGTACCACTATAAAATTGCTCAGTAAAAGATAATTGGGAAACTGATGAAAGTGATACACAACAAGTGGCAGGGTTAAAATTTGTGCACTTATTGTAAGGGCATTTAATTGCCAGCAGGCTTGTAGCCATTTGTATTTGAAATAGAGACTATCAAAAATATTTTTTTGATACAAAACAATGCTAAGCACTGCTGCATACGAAAGTTGAAATCCAATATCCCATAAGTAAAACGGATGCAGCAGCAGTAAAAAAAACGCGGATGCTGCTAGTGCATTTAATATGCTAGAATTTTGTTTTACAACGCTTGCTATAATTATGAATGAAAACATAACAGCTGCTCTAACAATGGAGGGGCCTGCGCCTGTTAGTAGTGCAAAACTCCACAGCACCAGTAACATAATGGGTGGTGCGGTCCATTTTCTTATTGTTGAATTTGGTATACAACTAAAAATGCCAAGTAGTAAACCATAAATTAAGCCCAGGTGTAAGCCACTAATGGCTATAACATGTATTACGCCGGTGTTGCTATAGGCTTTCATTAAATTGGAATCGATGTCTTGTTTGTAACCAATTAATAGTGCGGCTGCCACTGCTTTTTCTTGTTGACCCGTAATATTTTGTTGAAGTCGTTTGCTGATTTTTTGTTGCAGTACCTGTAAGTATTGTTTACTTTTTTTGCTGGGTAGTATGGTCCATGTTCCTTTTGCGAGATACAGTTGATGCGTTATTTCATTTCTAAACAACCACTCTTTGTAATGAAAGCCGCCTGGGTTGTGCGTATCCGGCACTGGTTTTGGTGGTATGGTTGTAGCGATATAACTGCCGGCGGTTAACACAGGGATAAGCGTGTTGCTGCTATCTACAGCTACATGCACAATTATTTTTATGATCGTTTTTATTTCATGTTGTGCACTACCAATACTTTCTATGATGGCTACCGTTTTATAGGTTTTGTTTTTTAGTTGCAGCGGTTCTATTATTCGCATAATATAAACAGTGCCATTTTTAAAGGCAGCCAATAGCGACGTTTCCTCATCACGTGCTTGTAAGTTTTTTTGCATTACGCCAACACCAAGGCTTACAAATACAATTTGCAAAAAGATCCCTTGTATAAAATGGTATCGGTATTTTTTAAAATTTGATAACCGATTAGTTCCTAAAAGTCCTGCAAAAGAAAGGCTCGCTGCTACGTATACGGTGTTATTGATTTGCGCGTTAGTGAAAATGCCATGCAACAAATAATAGCAAGTAACAATTCCGGTTACAACTGGGAAAAGCAGTCTTGTAAAGGGTGCTTGATGCCAAAAAGGAGGCGCGGTTATGGACACATTCAAACCTATGCACTAAAATAGCATAAGCTTATACATCCATCTGTTCTGGTAGAAGATTCCCCGTATTTACGCCTAACTTATTTAGATAAATTCATGCTACGCTCTTTGTATAGCGTGCGGAAATAAGGATCGTGTAAATCTTTGATAAAACGAATCGCTTCTCCGGTACTTTTCATTTCTGGTCCTAACTCTTTGTTTACCCCAGGGAATTTTTCAAAACTAAATACAGGCTCTTTAATAGCATAGCCTTCTAGTTTTTTAACCATGGTGAAATCGGTGAGTTTGTTTGCGCCAAGCATTACTTTGGTCGCAATATTTAAGTACGGAATTTGATACGCTTTTGCAATAAATGGTGTTGTTCTAGAAGCCCTTGGATTTGCTTCGATTACAAATACTTGACCATTTTTAATAGCGAACTGAATATTGATAAGTCCTCTGATATTTAATGCGCGTGCAATTTTTTCGCTGTAGAATTCCATTTTTTCTACAATCATTGGCGTTAAGTTAAACGCTGGTAATACCGCGTTACTATCGCCACTATGAATACCGGCTGGTTCAATATGTTCCATCACACCCATGATGTGAAAAGTTTCTCCATCAAAAATGGCATCCACTTCAGCTTCTTGACAACGGTCTAAGAAATGGTCAATTAAAATGGTATTACCTGGAATATGTTTTAATAAACTGATAACTGCTTTTTCTACTTCTTCGTCATTGATTACAATACGCATGCGTTGTCCACCAATAACATAGCTAGGTCTTACAAGTACTGGATAACCTACTTTGTTGGCTACTTCAATGGCTTCTTCTGCAGTATGCGCCGTGCCATACGAAGGATATGGGATTTCTAATTCTTTTAATAGATCACTAAATCGTCCACGATCTTCGGCCATGTCTAGGCTTTCAAAAGAAGTACCAATAATGCGAATGCCTTTTTCGTGTAAACGCTTGGCTAATTTAAGTGCTGTTTGACCTCCTAATTGAACAATGATTCCATAGGGCTGCTCTAGTTCAATAATTTCCCACAAATGCTCCCAAAACACTGGCTCAAAATATAATTTGTCGGCCATATCAAAATCGGTAGAAACTGTTTCGGGGTTACAGTTAACCATTATGGCTTCGTAACCACTCTCTTTAATGGCAATTAAGCCATGTACACAACAATAATCAAACTCGATACCTTGGCCAATTCTATTGGGGCCGCTACCAAGTACAATTACTTTTTTCTTACCTGAGGGTATGGATTCGTTGGAGTTGAGCGTAGGTTGAGTCATTATTTACAAATTGTGCAAATTTAAGGTACCGGCGCAATTTATTCGTGTAAATTTTGAAATACTTCTTAGATGCTTATGCACAGGGTCTTTTGTGGTTTATTTGAGTAGTGGAAGCTCCTCCCACCGTGTAGTATAGCGTGGACTTCGCATTTCTTGACGCATTTTCCAGTTACGGGTAGTACCACTAGCAGCAAATTTTAAAATATCACCCCGCATCGAAAAATTGATATTGTCTACCGCTTCCATGAGGGCGCGCCCTTTGGCTAGTTTTTCGCTACTGGTAGGAACAGCTACAAACAAATTTCCCTGAATTACGGATTCGGGTACGATATCACTTAAAATGACCCCCGCTTTTTTGTAGGTTTTGCCTGCTTCAAATAAGCTTCTTACCAGCTCTAGGGCAGATTTTACGAGTTCGTTGGTAAGCGCCGAGGCAAGCGGCAAGCGGGTGCTAGCCGTTTTGGTAGGCCCATGCCGGTAATAACTGCCTTTTACTTCTTGTTTGGGCACAATTAATACGGTAATGCCCCGCGCCGCGGCGTGTTGTCTACGGAGTTTTTCTGCAGCCCTTGCCATATAGGTGGCCACCGCTTCTTCCAACTCATGAAGCGTGGTAACGGGGTTTCCAAACATGCGCGTGGTAGCAATCATGTGTTTGGTAATTCTTTCTGATTGCATATCAATGCAAGGAAATCCTTTCAGTTCTCTAAACAAACGCGCACCTACCACGCCACCCAATTCTTGGTGCGCCCAGTTTTCGGTGCGCAGTGTTAAATCGTAAGCGGTGTTAATGCCGTAGTAACTTAATTTTTTTGCATACTGGTGTCCAATACCCCACACATCACCAATGGGTGTTTTTTGCAGTGCCTGTGTTATTTTTTTTTCGGTATTTAAAATTAATACGCAGCCTGTTATTTGCTTATTTTTTTTAGCTAGTTTATTGGCTACTTTACTTAGTGCTTTGGTAGGTGCAACACCAATCGAAACACTAATACCGGTCCACTGTTCAATAATATTTTTAAGTGAAACGGTAAAAGATTGTAGGGCGGCTGGTTCAATATGCGCAAGGTCAATAAAGGATTCGTCTACCGAGTATACTTCTACACAACCCTCTGGTAGCATGGTTCTTAGGGTTTCCATGACACGCCAACTTAAGTCGCCGTATAAATGATAGTTAGAAGAAAAAGTAGCAACCCCATTTTTTTCTAAATTCTTTTTTTGCATAAAAAAAGGACTGCCCATTTCTATACCTACTGCTTTTGCTTCATCACTTCTTGAAATAATACAGCCATCATTATTACTTAATACAACCACCGGTTTGTGTAGTAAATCTGGCTTAAACAAACGCTCACAGGAGCAATAAAAACTATTGCAATCTACAATGCCAATCATGTCTAATATTATAAAGTAGCGTGAATGCAATACACCACCACGCCCCACACTGCAAAGGAGGCGAGCGGATCAATTTCGATATCGGCGCATTTTTTATTTTCGGCAGAGAGTAATTTTTTAATGCCATTATCGGTGTAGCGCCGAATTAAAAGTTCACCATTTAAAATAGCCACTACAATTTTTTGATTGCTGGCTCTGATGCTCCGGTCTACAATTAAAATATCGCCCGGATAAATACCGGCGCCGGTCATGGCGTGGCTGTTCATTCTAAAAAAGAAGGTAGCGGGCTTGTTTTTAATAAGCTGCTCGTTGAGGTCAATACCCCTTTCCATATAATCGTCGGTGGCTGCCCCAAAACCGGTGGCGTTGGCGGTAGAAACGTCTTGTTGCGTAAATTTTTTGGAGCCTTTATAGGCAGCCCCCTGCCAGTTTTGACTATCCATACAAGTAAAAAGTTTTGTTTTAGCTAAAATATTTAGTAAATTTATGCTAAAATTGTTACCAAAATAAAAAAGTTATGGACATTCATACGAGCGCACGCACTGTTTTTGCAGGTCAAACACTTACTACCACTGGGGTGTATCAGTTAGTGGCCTACCCGGATGCGCATTTTACAAATTGGGCACGCACCCTTGGTTTTACCGATAAACCAGTTATTGAGTTAGCCCAGTTTCATACCACCGAGCATATGGAAGCTACTTTGCTCAAGTGGATGCACCGTATTATTAGCCAGCAAAAAAGCTTTAATGTGGTAACCGATGGTTTTGGAGCACTCCCTTCTAGGCGTATTTTTATGCGTATTGCCAACCAACAACCTTTTGCACAGCTGGCTGCTAGTTTACAAGTACTGGATCAGTATTTAAAAAGTTATGGATGTGCGCCTTCTAAACTCATACACCAACCTTTGCTTGCGCTTACTTCGCCATTACCGCCCGCAGCTTTTGAACAGTTGGCTGCGCAGTATGTAAATAAAATAGCACAACCATTTTTTGAACTCAGTACCGTTACACTTATTCGCAAGGAGCACGCACTAGACAAGGGTAAACAGGTAAGCGTTTTTGGGCTACAAACTTTATAAGCAAATTTGGGGTTTGCATACTAAGTTCTATTTTCGTTGTAAATCAATTTTCCTATGGAGTCAGTGATTAACGGAATAGAAACTTTATTTACCTCTATCAGAGGCACTGCAGCTACCAGGGTAGAAAAATTACCACAAAGTGGGAGTGACCGTATATATTTTAGAATATACGAAGGAAGCAAAACCTATATCGCTACCTACAACCTCAATCAAAAAGAGACAAAAACATTTATACATTTTAGTAAGCATTTTAAAGCAGCAGGTCTTCCTGTACCGGAAGTGCTTGCTGTAAATAGTGACGATACCATTTATATCCAAGAAGATTTAGGTACCGAGTCGTTACTCAATCAAATTGAAAAGGAAGGACACTCTTCAAATGTATATGCGCTTTTTCAAAAAAGTTTAGCGGCACTTGCACGCATGCAAATTAAAGGGGACGAAGGCTTTAATTACAATTGGTGTATCACTGCAAAAGAGTTTGGTAAGCAGGCTATTTTAAGTGATTTGTTGTATTTCAAATATTACTTTTTAGATACGCTTCAACTCCCTTATGATAAGCAGGCCATGCTTGAAGATTTTGAAGCATTGAGTACCTATCTCACCCATACGCAGCATAAGTATTTTATGTTCCGTGATTTTCAGAGTAGAAATATTATTGTCAATCAAAACGAAGTGCATTTTATCGATTTTCAGGGGGGCATGAAAGGTGCATTACAATACGATGTGGCTTCATTATTGTGGCAAGCAAAAGCAGAATTAAGTGAACAGTGGAAAGATGAATTACTTTCTTATTATATGGATCAGGTAGATGGTTTATTACAAGAACCCGTTGACCGTATCACGTTTGAAAGTCAGTACAATGGATATGTATTAATAAGACTCTTGCAAGTAATGGGGGCTTATGGATTTAGAGGTTTGTTTGAACGCAAGGCGCACTTTTTAGCGAGCATTCCACTAGCTATGCGCAACCTTCAATTCTTTATTGAAAATAAGCGCGTGGGTATTGTTACTCCAGAGTTTGACCGGGTATTAAAAATTGTGATGTCTGATGAAATGATTGCACGTTTTGAACCCCCGCAAGCAAATGAGTCTACACCACTGATTGTTTCTGTAAACAGCTTTAGCTATAAAAAAGGATTCCCGGTAGATGATTCTGAAAATGGTGGTGGCTTTATGTTTGATATGCGCGGTATTTTAAATCCGGGTCGTTTTGATGATTATAAAAAATTATCAGGCCTCGATAAACCGGTGCAAGACTTTTTAGAACAGCGTACAAAAATGAATGAGTATTTAAACAGTGTGTGGGATTTAATTGATATTACTGTAGAGGATTATTTAAAACGAGGCTTTCAAAATTTACAAATCAATTTTGGATGTACGGGCGGCCAACACCGTAGCGTGTATGCTGCAGAGCAAACGGCAAGACACCTCCGTAATAAATACAAGATAAAAACACAGCTTTCTCATACCAATAAAGCCAACTGGGTAAAATAATTTTTATGAAGGCAATGATACTAGCGGCAGGACTTGGTACAAGATTAAAACCCTTTACAGATAAGCATCCCAAGGCACTGGCCATGGTTAATGGGAAGTCTTTATTGCAGCGTAATATTGAGTATTTACAAAAAATTGGCATCACAGAAGTTCTCGTGAATGTGCATCATTTTGCGGATCAAATTATTGATGCAATCAATACCAATCATGGATGGGGCTCTACCGTTACTATTTCTGACGAAACAGACGCTGTATTAGAAACCGGCGGGGGGGTAAAAAAAGCTGCTTGGTATTTTGGAAACGAAACTTCGTTTTTACTAATCAATGCAGACATACTAACCAATTTAGACCTAGACGCATTAGTTGCGCAGCATACTAATACAGGTGCACTCGCTACGCTCGCTGTTTCTGTAAGAGATAGTAGTAGGTATTTTTTATTTGATGAAACCGGTAAATTATGTGGCTGGAAAAACCAAAATACTGGAGAGTATAAGCCGGGTCATTTAAACGAAACTAACACGGAACACCTGCAGGCAAAGGCTTTTAGTGGCATTCAGGTAATTGATACCAAATTACTAGCACTCATGCAGCGTGAAGGAAAGTTTTCTATGGTGGACGTGTATTTAGACCTTTGTGCTTCACATACCATTCTGGCCTATGATCATACTGGCGCCACACTCTTAGATGTAGGCAAGCCAGAAAGTTTAGCACTTGCAGCGACAATGTTTGAATAAAGCGAATTTTTTGTGCACTGTTTTTGCGCGCAATTCAATTCCGCGATCTTATTAAGCCTTATACCCTAATGTAAATTTTCTTTTTATCGAGCACGTATACGATGCTCCAATAAAATGCAATCATACATACTGCGTATAGTAATGATCCATTTCGTAAATCTTCAGAAATAGGTTTACAAATATGGTTCCAAAACCATGGTAACGCACTTGTGGTAGTATGGCCTGGTTCTAAGCTTAGGTCTTCGAAACGCAGTAGCGCAAGTACTCTTGGCAAAAAGCCAGATAAGAAAAATATGAAGAGCGGGTTTTTTCCAAACACGTCAAAAAACTTGCTCCAAGCGCCTTTTATTTCTTTGAATTCAATCAAATAAATTAACACACCAATGGTTACGATGGCAAGTCCTGTGGTGTATAAAACGTAGCTACTGGTCCATATTTTTTTATTGATTGGAAAAACCATATCAAAACAAAGTCCTGCAACAATAAGCACCACGCCACTTATTAATAAGTTAGCAAGCATCTCGTAGGTTTTGCCTTTTTGCTGAATGTACTGACCCACTAGAAATCCAAAAATAACTTGCACAATTCCAGTGAGTGTGCTGCTTATGCCCTCTGGATCAAAAGCCACACCTTCGCCATGGTACATATGCGTTTCGCCTAAAATAGTTTTGTCTATATCAGTTCCAAAATAGCCTGTCATACTATACGGGTCACCAGGGGCGCCAAGGCTCGCTGTAATAAACCAGTAGAGTAATAATATGATACCGCCAAGTACAAAAGCACCTTTTGTTTTGGTGTAGTAAACAATAATGGATGCAAAAAAGTAAGAGAGTGCTATGCGTTGTAAAACGCCCAAGATGCGCACGTTTTCCCATTTTTTTGCTACCAGTACACTGTCTTCCCATTTAATAAATGGACTCCAATTTAAAAAGAGGCCAATACCAAATATGAGTAGGGTACGTTTGGTAATTTTTTTCCAAAATGCAGAAGCTTCCCCTGCTTCAAATTTTGGCATCACAAAAGCCATCGCATTTCCTACAGCAAATAAGAAAAAAGGGAACACCAAATCGGTGGGGGTGCAGCCATGCCAAGGGGCATGTTTGAGAGGGCCATAAATGTTTCCCCAGCTACCGGGGTTGTTCACTAAAATCATGAGCGCCACAGTGGCACCTCTAAATACGTCCAAAGAATAGTAGCGTTGTTGTAGCATTGTCGTTGTTTATGCTTGAAAGATAGCAAATGTTGGCTTGATTTATGTATTTTGCAGCCCTAAAAGTAGCCTTAATAGGCTCGTATTATTATTTAGTATTATGGGAAAGAATATTTTAATTACCGGCGGTGCAGGATTTATTGGATCGCACGTTGTGCGTTTGATGGTGACGAGGTATCCGGCGTATCAAATTTTTAATTTGGATGCGCTTACGTATGCAGGTAATCTCGAAAATTTAAAGGACATCGAAAACGCTCCTAATTATCATTTTGTAAAGGCAAACATCTTAGATGCAGAAGGCTTAAAAGATATTTTCCAAAAGCATAACATTACAGACGTTATTCATTTGGCTGCAGAATCACATGTAGACCGTTCTATTATTTCGCCACTTGATTTTGTGTACACCAATGTAATTGGAACCGTGAACTTATTAAATACAGCCAAAGATTTTTGGAAGCAGGATTTAAGTTACGAAAATGCACACGATGGGACTTGGGATGCAAAAAGAGATCACCTTTTTTATCATATCTCAACTGATGAAGTATATGGTAGTTTAGGTAAAGAAGGTTTGTTTAAAGAAACAACACCTTACGATCCAAACTCTCCATACTCTGCAAGTAAGGCAGCCAGCGATCATTTTGTGCGTGCCTACGGCGAAACCTATCACTTACCCATTGTGGTTTCTAACTGTTCCAACAATTATGGTCCCAATCATTTTCCTGAAAAATTAATTCCTCTATTCATTCATAATATCATCAATAAAAAAGCGCTTCCAGTTTATGGAGATGGCCTCTATACGCGTGATTGGCTGTATGTGATTGATCATGCGCGCGCTATTGATTTAATATTTCATGAAGGTAAAAAAGGAGACACTTACAATATTGGCGGCTTTAATGAGTGGACAAATATTGACCTCGTTAAATTATTATGTGCTCAAATGGATGAGAAATTAGGTCGTGCAAAAGGAGAGAGCGAACAGCTTATTACCTATGTAAAAGACCGTCCAGGACATGATCGCCGTTACGCGATTGATGCAACAAAATTAAATAAAGAATTAGGCTGGAGCCCATCGGTTACATTCGAACAAGGACTTGCTGCAACCATCGATTGGTATTTGCAAAACACAGCTTGGTTGGAAAATGTAACCAGTGGCGCATACCAAACTTACTATAACCAAATGTATACGAACAGATAATGAGAATTGAGCAAACGCCATTAGTAGACCTGTTTATCGTTCATGAAAAAGTGCATGGCGATGCAAGAGGTTATTTTATTGAAACATTTAATCAAAGAGATTTTAATGCTGCATCTGGCCTCGATATTTTGTTTGTGCAAGACAATCAGTCAAGATCTAGTAAAGGTGTATTAAGAGGGCTTCATATGCAAAGGGGTGCATCTGCACAAGCAAAGTTGGTAAGGGTTTTAGAAGGAGCGGTACTTGATATTGCCGTTGATTTAAGAAAAGGCTCTCCAAGTTTTGGACAGCATTTTTCGATTGAATTAACGGCGGATAACCACAAGCAATTTTTTGTGCCTGCAGGATTTGCACACGGCTTTGTGGTACTCAGTGATGCAGCTACTTTCTTTTACAAGGTGGATAAATTTTATGAGCCTGGTAACGAAGTAGGTATCATGTACAATGACAAGGATTTAAATATCGATTGGAAATTAAAAGACAGTGAAATCATATTGTCTGAAAAAGATAAAACACTCGGAAGTTTTGCAGAATATGCAGCTTCTTTATAAATTAAATAGTAAATCATGAAAGGTATCATATTAGCAGGTGGATCAGGCACAAGACTCTATCCAATTACAAAGGGAATTAGTAAGCAGTTAATGCCTATTTATGACAAGCCTATGATTTATTATCCGCTATCTATTTTAATGTTAGCGGGCATTAAAGAAATTTTAATCATTACTACACCTGAAGACAGTGTGCAGTTTCAGCGGTTGCTAGAAGATGGCTCTGAACTAGGTTGTGCATTTTCTTACGCGGTTCAGGAAAAACCAAATGGCCTCGCGCAAGCATTTGTTATTGGTGCTGATTTTATTGGTAACGATAAAGTGGCGTTGGTACTTGGCGATAATATTTTTTACGGAGCAGGCTTTAGTAAACTCGTTCAATCTTTTAATAATATCGAGGGCGCTGCAGTATTTGCCTACGAGGTAAATGATCCAGAGCGTTATGGTGTGGTGGAATTTGACGACAACAAAAAAGCCATTTCTATCGAAGAAAAACCGGTGCAACCTAAATCTAATTATGCAGTACCAGGTTTATATTTTTATGACAATGATGTTGTAGAAATTGCTAAAAACATTGAACCTTCTGCTAGAGGCGAATATGAAATCACTACGGTTAACAATGAATATTTACAAAGAGGCACTTTACAAGTGGGTATCATGAACCGTGGTACAGCTTGGCTTGATACGGGTACTTTTGACTCTTTAAGTGACGCCTGCGAGTTTGTTAGGGTTATTGAAAAGCGCCAAAGCCAAAAAATAGGTTGTATTGAAGAGGTTGCCTACCGAATGGGCTTTATTGACCGTGCTCAGCTGCTAAAATTGGCGGCCAAATACGAGAAAAGCGGTTACGGCCAGTACTTAAAAGGAATTAAAGGATAGAGGTTTAAACAAATTGCCAGAGTTGTTGTTATAAGGGCATGGATGCATTTACCATTAAAGATTTAGAGAACCTTTCTGGGATTAAGGCCCATACCATACGTATATGGGAACAACGGTACAATTTCTTGAATCCTTCAAGAACGGATACCAATATTCGCTACTATTCCAACGAAGAGCTTATTACGCTGTTAAACATAGCGTTACTGAACAAGTATGGGTACAAGATTTCCCATATCGATAAGATGGAGCCCATCGAAATGAAGGAAAGAATTCTTTCATTAACCCAATCAGAAGCGCAACTCGAAAGAATTGTAAATGAACTGATTGAGTGCATGGTGGATCTTCGTATCGATGATTTTGAATCAGTGCTTGATTTTCAAATTGCGAGTAAGGGTATCGAAAAAACCATCACGCAAATTATCTTCCCATTCCTCGAAAGAATAGGTATACTATGGGTTACAAGCCGCGTTAACCCAGCCCAGGAGCATCTTGTAACCAATATTATTAGACAAAAATTAATTGTAGGAATCGAAAAAACATTGCCAACATTACAAGCTGATGCAACTGCTCTTTTATTCTTACCAGAGGGTGAACACCATGAACTTGGTATTTTGTTTATGTACTATTTATTAAAAACACGTGGCGTAAAAGTGTTGTACTTAGGTGCCAATGTACCAATGCGTGACGTTGTATATGTAGCTGATTTAAAAAAGCCTTCATTCCTATATACGCACCTTACATCGGTGGCTAGCAACTTTAATTTCGAGAAGTTTTTAGGAAAAGTGGGTGCTAGCATGTCTAGTTACTCGGTAGTTGTTTCTGGACTATTAACCCAGAATTACAAAAAAACGATCCCTTCCAATGTAAATCTTAAGCGTTCTTTGCCTGAAGTAATGGAGTATTTGGGTAAGTTGGCGTAGTTAAAATTTATTTAAATTCACAGAATTTATACATAAGGAGCTGATTATCAGCTCCTCATTTGTTTAATATTTATTTTAAAAAATTAAACAAAATTGATTGCGGGTTGATTTTCTTTGTTTAACTTTGATTTTATAAAAATTAAACAAAGATGTCTACCCCAGAATTTAACGAGCTCATCATCAACAACACGACATTTCTAAAGCCTTTCGCTTTTACGCTTACTCGTGATAACGAGTCAGCAAAAGATTTAGTGCAAGAAACACTGTTTAGAGCCCTTGCAAACAGGGATAAGTACAATGTAGGCACCAATATTAAAGCATGGCTGTATACTATTATGCGTAACATTTTTATTAATGATTACCGCAAAAAATCAAAGCAAGCCACTGTATTTGACAACACCCCTAACGATTTTTTAATCGACAATAACCAAACATCTGTTAGTAATGAAGCGATTGCTAAACTTAATTTAAAAGAAGTGCAAGAAGCCATTCATAGCTTACCTATCATTTTCAAAAATCCTTTTCTGTTATATTTTGATGGTTATAAATACCATGAAATTGCTGATATGCTAAATGAGCCGCTCGGTACCATCAAAAGCAGAATTCACTTTGCGCGTAAGCTCTTAAAAAATCAGTTGCACCGCTACTAATTTTTGCTTAATTTCATTGGACTTTGAAACAATCTGTTATTATTATTGGAAGCGGCTTTGCCGGCTTGTCTGCTGCGTCATTTATGGCAAAAGCTGGTTGGGATGTTACTGTATTAGAAAAACATGAGATGCCTGGTGGAAGGGCAAGAAGATACAAGGCCGCCGGTTTTACATTTGATATGGGTCCAAGTTGGTATTGGATGCCCGATGTTTTTGAACGTTATTTCAATCAATTTAATAAAAAAGTATCCGATTATTATAAACTTATACGCCTCGATCCTTCCTATCGTGTATACTGGCCTGATGGTCCAGTAGATATACCTGCTAATTACAATGAGCTCAAAGCTTTATTTGAAAAAATTGAACCAGGTGCTGGCGCTCAACTCGATTCATTTTTAGCAGAAGCAGCGTACAAATATGAGGTTGGCATTAACAAGCTCGTGCATAAACCCAGTCAATCTTTAACTGAATTTATAGATTGGGAATTAATAAAAGGTATTTTCAAACTTGATGTTTTCACGTCTATCAAAAAGCACGTTGCCAAACATTTTACAAATCCAAAACTGCGCGAACTCATGGAGTTTCCTGTTTTGTTTTTAGGCGCTTTACCAGAACACACGCCTGCACTTTATTCACTCATGAATTACGCCGACATTAAAGGCGGAACCTGGTATCCATCTACCGGTATGTACAATATCGTAGAAGGCATGTATGATTTAGCATTGTCTCTTGGTGTAAAATTTAAATTTGAACACGAAGTAAGTTCCATAGAGGTTGAAAATAAAATCGCTACACGTGTTTGTACGAGTAGGGGTAATTTTGAAGCAGACGTTATCATTGGTGGTGCCGATTATCATCACATCGAAACAGCGCTACTGCCTGCTGCTGCTCAGTCCTACAGCCCCGCTTATTGGGATTCTCGCGTTATGGCTCCTAGTTGTCTGATTTATTATATTGGACTGAATAAAAAATTAGTAGGTGCTCAGCACCATACTTTGTTTTTTGACACCTCGTTTGAAGTGCATGGTGCCGAAATTTATACTACAAAAACATGGCCTTCAGACCCACTTTTTTATATGAGTGTAGTATCTGTAACAGATGCTACCTCTGCACCTGAAGGGCATGAAAATATATTTTTATTAATGCCAGTGGCAACTGGTTTAGCAGGGGATACAGAGGAAGTGCGTGAAAAGTATTTAGACCAAATGTTAACACGTATCGAAAAATTGACCGGTCAATCTGTTAAAGATGCCATTGTATATAAACGCTCTTTTGCCCAATCAGATTTTATGTTTGATTACCACGCTTTCAAAGGAAACGCGTATGGTCTTGCAAACACTTTACTACAAACAGCTGTTTTAAAACCAAGCTGCCGTAGTAAAAAGGTAAAAAATTTATTTTACACTGGACAGCTTACAGTTCCGGGGCCAGGCGTTCCACCAAGTTTGATAAGTGGAGAAGTGGTAGCTGGTCAGGTAGTAAAACATTTTTCAACAATTAAAAACAAACAACTATGATGAACCTGTTTCATGAAGTGAGTCAGGATTGTAGTAGGATAACGACCGAAAAGTATAGCACCAGCTTTTCTTCTGCCATTAAATTGTTGCACAAAGACTTACGTACGCCTATTTGTAATATCTACGGCTTTGTTCGTTTTGCGGATGAAATTGTAGATACTTTTCATGGATTTGATAAAGCACTTTTATTTGAAGAATTTAAAAAAGCTACTTATGATGCCATCGAAAGAGGCATTAGTTTAAATCCAATACTCCATAGCTTTCAAATGACTGTTAACCAGTACGGTATTGATCATGCACTCATCGATGCGTTTTTATATAGCATGGAACTTGATTTAGGAAAACATACCTACGATAGAGCTGGTTATGAAACCTATATTTATGGCAGTGCTGAAGTAGTAGGTCTGATGTGTTTGTATATCTTTTGTGAAGGCAATCAGGCACAGTATGATGCATTAAAGCCTGCTGCTAAAAGTTTAGGATCTGCATTTCAAAAAGTAAATTTTTTACGTGATGTAAAAGCCGATTTTGAAGGATTAGACCGTATGTATTTTCCGGATTGTGATTTTGCCAATTTTACGAGGGCAGATAAACTAGCCATTGAGCAAGACATTCAAAAAGATTTTGACGAAGCGTATGCGGGTATTTTAAATTTGCCCATTAAGGCTAGATTTGGTGTGTATGTTGCTTATAAATATTATCTCTCTTTGTTTAAGAAAATACAGCGCCTAGAGCCTGCGCATATTTTAGAATCGCGTGTACGTATTCCAGATTATGGAAAGGCCTTTATACTTGCAAAAGCTGGCATTAGAAGTCAATTAAATATTTTATAAAGAGCACTTATGTTAGAAGAAGTAGTGCTAGTAAACGAAAAAGACGAAGTCATGGGCACCATGGAAAAAATGGCGGCTCACGAACAGGCTTTACTTCATAGGGCATTTAGTGTTTTTGTTTTTAATACAAATGGCGATTTGTTAATGCAACAGCGTGCGTTTTCAAAATATCATAGTGGTGGACTTTGGACTAATACCTGTTGTAGTCATCCAAGACCCGGTGAACAGGTTGCGGACGCAGCAAACAGAAGATTAATAGAGGAAATGGGATTTACAACAAGCCTTACCAAGGCATTTGACTTTACCTATAAAGCAGCATTTGATAACGGGTTAACAGAACATGAGTTTGATCATGTCTTTACTGGAATTTATGAAGGTCCAGTACATTTTAATCCAAATGAAGTGGCTGATTATTCATTTATGACAGAGAAAGAATTAGAGGAGCAAATTCAGGAAACGCCAGACCGATTTACTGCATGGTTTCATATTGCTTATCCTGTATTAAAAGCATGGATGGCAGATCCGCAAAATAAAACACATGCAGCCTAAAAAAGCAGTGGTTATTGGTTCAGGTATTGCAGGACTAGCGGCTAGTATTAGGTTGGTGGCGAAGGGGTACGAAGTGCATGTGTATGAAAAATCAGATAAGCCAGGTGGTAAGCTTGGTTTCTTTTCAGAAAAAGGATATCAGTTTGATACAGGCCCGAGTTTATTTACCCAGCCACATCAATTAGAAGCGTTACTTGCGTTGGTAGGAGAAAAGTTATCTGACTATTTTACCTATCATAAAATGCCGGTATCATGCCATTATTTTTATGAAGATGGTACTTTTATTGAGGCGTTTGCAGATCCTGATTTGTTTGCTAAAGAAGCACATGAAAAAACGGGAGAGCCGGTAAGTAGCATCAAAAATTATTTAGCAGCTTCCGAAAAATTATATACCCGTATTGGTCAAGTATTTTTAAACTATTCGTTACATAAAATTTCTACGCTCTTTAAAATTCCGCTTTTTTCGGCGTTAGGCGCATTTAAACTACCTTACATAACAAGGTCGATGCATAAGCACAATGTGCGGTCTTTTAAATCTAAAAAATTGGTGCAGCTCTTTAATAGGTATGCTACCTATAATGGCAGTAATCCTTACGTGGCACCAAGTATGCTTACATTAATTGCGCATTTAGAGCATAACGAAGGGAGTTTTTATCCGTCAGGCGGTATGATTTCAATTACGAATACACTTGTGGCCGTAGCAAAAAAAATAGGGGTTCAGTTTTATTTTAATAGCCCGGTTCAAAAAATTACCACACATAATAATCAGGTAGTGGGTGTTGTAGTGAATGATACGGCTGTAGATGCAGATATTGTTGTGAGTAATGCAGATGTTTATTTTACCTATCTAAATTTATTAGAAGCGCCTTCGAAAGCACAAAAAATATTAGAACAAGAACGCAGCAGCAGTGCCTTAATTTTTTACTGGGGCATCAAAAAAGAATTTCCGCAGCTAAGTTTACACAATATCTTTTTTACGGAAAATTACGAAGCGGAGTTTGCGCATTTGTTCGACGTAAAAATTCCATTTTCGGATCCTACAGTTTATATCAATATTACTTCTGTATGTGAGCCAGGTATTCATGCACCTGCTGGCAAGCAAAACTGGTTTGTGATGGTAAATGTGCCTGCTAATACAGGTCAGGACTGGGCAGCAATTACCGCTTCTGTAAAAAAAGAAGTGCTTGCCAAACTTGAACGCATGCTGGGTGAACCCATTGAACCATTAATCGAAACAGAAAAAATATTGGATCCATTACTCATTGAAGCCAATACGGCTTCATATCAAGGGTCTTTGTATGGTACCAGTTCCAACGCACCCATGGCAGCATTTTTGAGGCATCCTAATTTTAGCAAACAGTATAACGGCCTATACTTTGTAGGGGGGAGTGTACATCCTGGCGGTGGCATTCCGCTCTGTTTAAAAAGTGCAGAAATAATGAGTAATTTAGTGGCAAATGATAGGAGGTTATGAGGCGTTTTATAGATCAATATAAACTTACCATTTCTGTTTTTATAGCACTGCTTTTTCATGTGAGTGGCATGCTTGGTATTTTATTTTCCGACCATTCGGCTTGGTTTGTTTCTAATACGCCACTCAACCTATGTATCATGTTTGTGCTTCTGCTTTGGAATCAGCCTAGTTTATCATCTAAATTTTGGTACTTTTTTATAACTGCCTTTGCTACGGGCATGCTCTCTGAAATCATTGGCGTACACACCGGGTTTTTATTTGGATCCTATTTTTATGGAAAAGTATTAGGTCCTGGTTTTATGGACGTCCCTTTTACCATTGGGATGAACTGGTTTGTAGTTGTTTTTTGTGCAGGAACTGTAATGACCATGTTGCACCGCTGGTTGCAACATCAGTTTTTAAAAGAGGGGGAAGGCATTCCCAAACGTATAGAAAACATAGCTTTTGTTATAGATGCAGCTATTGTGGCTGTATTGTTTGATTGGTTGATGGAGCCGGTTGCTGTTAAACTTGGATTTTGGACCTGGTTATCATTAGATATTCCCATGTACAATTATGTTTGTTGGTTTTTAGTGAGCGCCGGTTTGCTTATTTTATTTAGAAAATGGGAGCAACCTAAAGCCAACCCTTTTGCACTACATTTGTTATGTATTCAAGTGCTGTTTTTTTTAACACTTCGAAATTATTTACCATGATCTATGTTTTTGTTGCGATCGGCGTTTTTTTATTGATGGAACCAATTACCTGGGCTACGCATAAATATGTCATGCATGGCTTTTTATGGTATTTACATGAAGATCATCATCAAAAAAAGGACGGTTTTTTTGAAAAAAATGATGCTTTCTTTTTAATATTTGCTATTCCAAGTTGGCTTTGTATTATGCTGGGTAGTATGGCGCAAAATTACTGGTCGGTGGGTATTGGTGCGGGCATAGCTATGTATGGGTTTGCTTATTTTTTAGTGCACGAGATTATTATCCATCAGCGTTTTAAACTGTTTACTAGATCTAATAATAAATATATCAAAGCCATTAGATGGGCACACAAAATGCACCACAAGCACCTTGGTAAAGAAGATGGTGAAAGCTTTGGTATGCTACTAGTGGCAAAAAAATATTGGGATAAAGTGCGCAAAGACGAAGCCTTACAAAACCAAGCATAAGGTTTTATTGAAATCTCATTACGATTATATTATTTCAGGCGCGGGATTAGCGGGGCTAAGCCTTCTAATGCGCATGATGCAACATCCTTTTTTTGATACTGCTCAAATTTTAGTAATTGATGCGGCACAAAAAAATACCAATGACCGTACCTGGTGTTTTTGGGAAAAAGAAGCTGATATTTTTGAGCCCATTGTAATCAAAAAATGGAATCATGTTTCTTTTATAGCTCCTTCGTACACAAACGAATTAAACTTATCTCCGTATACGTATAAAATGATACGCGGCATCGATTTGTATAGCCACGTATTAAAAAATGCAGCAACAAAAAAAAATATTACTTTTTGTACAGAGCGGGTGCTTGCTGTTCATTCAGATGTTGTTGGTGCTAGAGTGGTGCTAGAAAATCAAACCCTTACGGCTTCAAAAGTTTTTAATAGCATTTTATTTGAACCTGCAAATCTGCTAGCTCAAAATGCTTCGGATTATTTTTTGTGGCAGCATTTTAAAGGTTTTGAAATTAAAACAGCAACACCTGTTTTTAATGACGCGGTAGCAACGCTGATGGATTTTACCGTAGATCAAACAGAGGGCACTACGTTTATGTATGTGATGCCTACATCGCCTACTATTGCACTTGTAGAGTATACGCTCTTTACCCCCAATCTTTTGTCAGAAGAAAAATACGACAAAGCTATTACTGATTATATCCAAAAAACATATGGCAGTATTGATTACGAGGTTACGCATCATGAGTTTGGTAAAATCCCTATGACGAATTATTCTTTTGTAGGCGGTACTGGAAACCTTATCAATATTGGTGTTGCGGGTGGGCAGGTTAAAGGAAGTAGTGGTTATGCTTTTCATTTTATTCAAGAAAAAACAAAAGCCATTGTAGCAGATGTAGCGTCGGGTAAAAATCCATTAAGGGTTAGCTCTTTTGCTCAAAAAAAGTTTCAATTATACGACTCGGTATTACTTAGGGTACTACAAGACCAAAAATTAGATGGGGCTTCCATTTTTACTGCTATATTTTCTAAAAACCCACCAGACCGCGTTTTTCGTTTTTTAAACAATGAATCATCTTTGTTAGACGATTTACTTATTATGTCTTCTGTTCCTACGCGTATTTTTTTACCTACAGCCATTCAAGCACTACTAGGTTTAAAGCGGCGGCGGGCCTGAATTAAAAGGGTGGTGTATTTGCAATTCAATTATTTTTGCAACCACTTTATTATTGGCCTCGTAGTACAATGGATAGTATAAGAGTTTCCGAAGCTCCAGATTCAGGTTCGATTCCTGACGAGGCCACCAATAATATTCCCTATTTCTTCCTTTTTCGCAACTAATTAAGTAATATTAAGGACTCAATTTGAGTTCATCTTTACGATTGTTACGTATGTTATTATTAGGAATAGATTTGGGTACTTCTTCTGTAAAAGTATCTGTAATGGATGCCAGTAAAGGTAAAGTGTTGGCTACTGCACAACACCCTGAAACCGAAGCTGCTATTATTTCTCACCAGCCGGGCTGGGCCGAGCAGTCGCCAGGTGTATGGTGGCAAGATGTACAAACTGCCATTTTAAAAGTAAATGCAACAGGGGCTTTTAATCCAGCAGATATTGGCGCTATTGGTATTGCTTATCAGATGCATGGACTTGTACTTGTAGATAGCAATCAAAACGTAATTAGAGATAGTATTATTTGGTGTGATAATAGAGCAGTATCACTAGGTGAAAAAGCATTTGAAACAATTGGGCAAAATTATTGCCTAACTCATTTACTAAATTCTCCTGGAAATTTTACCGCATCAAAACTTGCATGGGTTAAACAAAATGAACCTGAACGGTATGCGCAGATACATAAGATGATGCTTCCTGGCGATTTTATTTCGATGAAATTAACAGGTGAAATTACCACTACAATTGCAGCGTTATCGGAAGGGATGTTTTGGGATTTTAAAAACAATTGTTTGTCTGCTGTTGTAATGGAATATTACGGACTAGATGCAGCGCATATTCCAGCTATAAAAAATGTATTTGACACGCATGGTTATTTGAGTGAAAGCATTGCTACAACACTTGGCCTTCCAAAAGGAATTCCGGTAACCTATAAAGCGGGCGATCAACAAAACAATGCGCTTTCTTTAAATGTATTAAGGCCTGGCGAAGTAGCGGCTACAGCAGGTACTTCGGCGGTTATTTATGCAGTGTCAGATAGTTTACAAGCCGATACGGCTTCTAGGGTTAATTCATTTGCGCACGTCAATCATACACTTGAACAAAACAGCATTGGTGTGCTTTTGTGTATTAATGGAGCAGGCATTTCAAATAGTTGGATAAAACAAAAAATGGGTGCTAGTAGTTATAGCGAGATGAATACACTTGCAGCTTCTGTTGCGCCCGGATCTGATGGTGTGACTGTGCTTCCTTTTGGTAATGGGTCTGAACGTATGCTTCATAATAAAAATATTGGTGCACATATATTGGGCCTGGATTTTAATAGGCATCAAGCGGCGCATTTGTTTCGTGCAGTTCAGGAAGGGGTTGTGTTTGCCATGCAATATGGTTTTAAGGTGCTCCAGCAAAACGGTGTGCAGCCAAGGGTTATTAGAGCCGGTAAAGCCAATATGTTTTTAAGTGATGTATTTGTAAACTGTTTTGTAAATACACTCCAGGTTCCATTAGAGTTATATCACACAGATGGCAGCAAAGGTGCCGCTATTGGAGCAGGCTATGGTGCCAAATTATATGCTACAATTGAGGAAGCTTTTGTTAATAGCAAGCCATTAGCCACTATTGAGCCAGCAGTAAATACAAATTACAAAGAAGCGTATCAAAATTGGGAACAACAATTGGCCCTTCAAATCAAAAACAATCAATAAATTTAAAGACTTAAAATAGATAGTATGTCAGTAGTATTAGGATCTAAAGAATTTTTTAAAGGGATTGGAAAAATTAAATACGAAGGAACCTCTTCGCATAACCCACTAGCATTTAGATGGTACAATGAAAATCAAGTAGTGGCAGGTAAAACCATGAAAGATCATTTTAGGTTTGCTTGTGCCTACTGGCATAGCTTTTGCGGTTCTGGTGCTGATCCTTTTGGTGAGCCAACGCATTTGTTTGAGTGGGATACAAAATCTGATCCTATCGAAAAGGCAAAAGATAAAGCAGATGCTGCATTTGAATTCATGACAAAATTAGGCGTGCCTTTTTATTGTTTTCATGACGTCGATGCAGTAGAATATACAAACGATATTCATGAAAATGAGAGACGCTTACAAGCCATCACTTCGTATCTTAAAGAAAAGCAGGCGGCTAGCGGTATCAAATTACTATGGGGTACCGCCAATTTATTTTCTAGCAGAAAGTACATGAATGGCGCTGCTACCAATCCAGATTTTACCGTGCTCGCACACGCGGGTGCACAGGTGAAAGCGGCACTTGATGCAACCATTGCGCTTGGTGGAGAAAATTATGTTTTTTGGGGCGGAAGAGAAGGCTATATGAGCCTTTTAAACACCAACATGAAGCGTGAAAAAGATCATTTAGCACAGTTTTTAAAAATGGCTAGAGATTATGGTAGAAAAAATGGTTTTACAGGAAAGTTTTTTATAGAGCCCAAACCATGTGAGCCATCAAAGCATCAATATGATTATGATTGTGAAACCGTAATTGGTTTTTTACGTGAACACGATTTATTAAATGACTTTAGTTTAAATATTGAAGTAAACCATGCAACCCTTGCTGGACATACGTTTACGCATGAATTACAAGTAGCAGCAGACGCTGGACTTTTAGGCAGTATGGACGCCAATAGAGGTGATTATCAAAATGGTTGGGATACCGATCAATTTCCTTCGGATATCAATGAATTAACAGAAGCCCTACTTATTATTTTGGAAGCAGGTGGTTTTAAAGGAGGCGGTATTAATTTTGATGCAAAAATTAGACGCAACTCTACAGATCCTGCCGATTTATTTTATGCGCATATTGGTGGCATGGATGTTTTTGCACGCGCTCTTATTACAGCCGACGCTATTTTACAACAATCTGACTATAAAAAAATAAGAGCCGAGCGTTATGCAAGCTATGACACAGGTAAAGGAAAAGATTTTGAACAGGGTAAACTTACTTTAGAAGATCTACGAAATATTGCTATTGCTGCTGGTGAACCTGCTACCATTAGTGGCAAGCAAGAATTTATCGAAAATTTGATTAACCGTTATATTTAATGAATAAGGCGGAATTAAGCGCGCTATTTGCCTCGCAGTTTAATGATGCGCCTTCATTTGTTATAGCGTCACCAGGGCGTATCAATTTAATTGGGGAACATGTAGATTACAATCATGGTTTTGTGCTTCCCGCCGCAATTGATAAGTACATGTATGTGGCCGTTTCAAAAAGAAGCGATCATCATATAGCGATGCACGCTGCTGATATCCAGCAAAACTACCAAACTAGCTTAGACAATGCATCGCAGCGTTCTAGTTTAGACTGGCCTAATTATGTATTAGGTGTTGCCCATGAACTTAAAAAAGATGGGCATGCTGTTTCAGGCTTTAATATCCTGATTACGGGTAATATTCCGGTAGGTGCAGGTGTGTCATCATCAGCTGCGCTTGAGTGTGCAGCCGTTTTTGCCCTCATGCATCTTTTTGATATCAATATTAGCAAACAAGCAATGGTACAAATAGCTCAGCGCGCCGAAAATAATTTTGTAGGCGTAAACTGCGGTGTGATGGATCAGTTTGCAAGTATGTTTGGTAAAGCAGATCATGTAATCAAACTAGATTGCGCTGATTTATCATATACCTATTTTCCATTTAAACTAGAAGGCATTAGCATTGTGCTTTTTGACACATTTGTGAAACATAGTTTAGCATCATCTGCGTATAATACCAGAAGACAGGAATGCGAAACGGGTTTAGCAGCGCTTCGTCAACAATTTTCAATTACATCTTTTAGAGAAGCCACTTTACCTATGTTGGATGCATTTGCGGACGCAATTTCAAGTGAAGTCTACAATAGATGCAGATATGTGATTGAAGAAATTGCCCGAATGGAATCCGCTTGTAATCATTTGCTTGCTGGTGAGATAGATGCATTTGGTGCCCGCATGTATGAAACGCATACTGGGTTAAGCAAGCTCTATAATGTAAGTTGCCCAGAGCTGGATCTAATTGTAGAAAACTGCATGAAAGAGGATGCTATTATTGGTGCAAGAATGATGGGTGGTGGTTTTGGGGGTTGTGTGATAGCGCTTATGCAAACAACTGAACTAGAAACTGTTTATAACCGCATAAACACAGTGTACGAAAATGCATTTGGATGCAGTATGGGCAAATATGTGATGCAAATAGGCGATGGTACTAGGGTATTGAATTAAAACGTATAAAAATACAAGTATGAAAAAAAGAATGCTGGATCAAAAAAGAATTGTTTGGGCCTTATGCTTTTTTATGCTCGCTTGTTTTTTACAACCTGCTTTTGGACAAAGAAATATATTGTCAAAGGCTTTCACACAAAAAGAGTTACAAAATAAATTATCAAATATTGCGGCTTGGCGACTAGCGCAAAAGAACAACTACCTACAAAAAGTAGCTGCTTTACCTGACTCTGTAAAAGCAAGACTAGTAAAAGAAGGGGACAAGGGTTTGAAATATGATTGGCCAGCTTTACCAGCCAGTTTATACCTCGATTATAAAATAACAGGCACCCGTTACAATTTTGAAAGAAAAAACAATGAGCGCCGAAAAATTTTAAATGAATTAGCGGTTGCTGCGATTATTACAAAGGATAAAAAATACATCCCACAAATTGCTAATGGTATTTGGACGCTTTGTGAGCAAAGCACTTGGGTTTTACCTGCGCATATCGTGGTTCAAAAAGAAAAAACAGGGCTACCTGATCCGTATGAGGTCGTGATTGATTTAGGAAGTGGTACCGCTGCTGCGCAGTTATCCATGATACAGTTTATGTTAAGAGATGAACTGGATGCATATTCGAAGGGTATTGGCAAACGCGTTTTTGCAGAATTAAATAAAAGAATTTTTCAACCTTATTTATCACGTAACGATTTTTGGTGGATGGGTTTTACCGGACAACCTGTAAACAATTGGAATCCATGGGTCAATACCAATGTGCTTATGACAGCGCTGTATAGTGATCTTACAGCTGATAGTGTAGGGCTCCTTATTGATAAAACCGTTAAGAGTACTGATATTTTTGTAAATCAGTATCCTGATGATGGCGGTTGTGACGAAGGCCCTTCTTATTGGAGTGAAGCAGGTGGTAAGCTCATGCGATTTATTCATGTTTTAAATAAGTTAACAAACACGTCTATTGATTGGAAACAGCAACAGCTTATTTACAATATGGGTAGCTATATTAGTAAAGTGCATATTGGAGACAATAACTTTGTAAATTTTGCAGATGCTTTTTCTAAATCTATACCAGATCCCGAAAGTGTTTACTCCTATGGTGCACTATTTAATGACGTTCCATTAAAATCTTTTGGCGCTTATTTATTTGGTTTGCAAAAACATAAACTAGACAATGGTAATATCATTGACTTTTTAGAGACTACTTCTATTTATGATTCACTTACAACGCTGCCACCTATTGCGCCACTCCCTGCTGTGTCTTGGTTTGGCGATAGACAGGTATTAACAGCTAGAACTAAAAGTGAATCTACCAAGGGTCTTTTTTTAGCTGTTCAAGGTGGACATAACGCTGAAAGTCATAACCACAACGATATTGGTAATTTTATTGTGTATGCTAATAATACCCCCGTTTTTGTAGATGCAGGTGTTGGTAGTTATACCGCACAAACATTTAGCAGTAAGCGTTATGAGCTATGGAATATGCAATCGGTGTGGCATAACTGTCCTACCATTAATGGCGTCATGCAAAAAGAGGGTATCCAGTATAAAGCAACAAATGTTTTGTACGCAAAAAATACATCGGGTGTTTCTGTTTCTATGGATATAGCAATGGCTTATCCAACAGAAGCTGCGGTAAAAAAATACGAACGAAAATTTGATTTTGATCAATCAAAAAATACCATTCAATTATTTGAAAATTATGAAATGCTTGAATGGAAATCACCGCTGGTGCAGTCGTTTTTAGTATTTATAAAGCCTACTATTGAAAAACCAGGTCAGTTATCCTTTGCATTACAAGATGGCGCTTCTGTAACGTTTAAGTATGACGCTAAACTATTTGATATTGCAATAGAAGACAAACAATTAGATGATGAAAGAATCATTGGCATATGGGGAAAACAGTTATACCGCATTCAGCTAGTAGCAAAAGGAAATAAAAAAGCAGGGAAACATAATTTTTCTTTTGCGCTTATAAATGATTCTAATAGCACTCAATAATTCAATAATGAAAAGAAGAAATTTTATACAGCTATCCTCGATATTAAGTTTTGTTGGCCTGGCGCCCGTACTTACAACAAAAGCAGCCAATACTAATGATAGTATTGATGCAATTGAGACAACGGGGGCTAAAGACCGTATATACTGGGTAAAGTTACTTGATAAAATTGCCTCCCCTATTTTGTCATCTATGAGTAAAGGGGAGCTCAAAAAAACAATGCCCATGGATTATAGTCCTACCTGGGATAACAGAAATAAGGAGGTTGCTTATATGGAAGCCATTGGGCGTTTAATCGTTGGCATGGCACCATTTGTAGCACTTCCGGATGATGATACCGAAGAAGGACGTATCAGAAAAAAAATGCGAGATCAAATACATGCTTCATTAGCACATGCTGTGGATCCGGAAAGTCCAGATTATTTATATTGGGGCTCACCAAAAGTAGCGCAACCACTTGTGGATGCTGCATTTTTAGCAGAAGCGTTGTTGTTGGCACCTGCAGCACTTTGGGAGCCGCTAAGTAAACAAACCAAAGAGCGTTTTATTACAGAGTTTACAAAACTTCGCGCCATTAAACCATCTAATAATAACTGGGTTTTATTTGCTGCAATAGTTGAAACATTCTTACTCTCGGTAGATGCGCCCATTGACGCTGCACGTATTGATGCTGGCATTGATAAAATACAAGGTTGGTACGTGGGTGATGGTTGGTATAGCGATGGCGTTAAATTTCATTTCGATCATTACAATGGTTTTGTAATTCAACCTATGCTTGTAACTGTGCTTAAAGTGAATGTATCTAAAGGCAGAAGAACACAAGAAGAATTAGACCTTGCAATAAAACGAATGAAGCGTTATGCTTCTTTTCAAGAACGTTTTATTTCTCCAGAAGGAACATTTCCGGTATTTGGAAGATCTTCGACTTACAGGGTTGGTGCTTTTTGGCCGCTTGCTACTTTAGCACTCGAAGACAACTTGCCAGCGGGTGTATTGCCATCACAAGTAAGGCCTGCATTAACAGCGGTTTTTAAAAGGGTGTTTGTAAAAGACACATTTAATGCAAATGGCTTACTAACACTAGGTTTTGTAGGTGCTAACCAGTCAAATATTGCAGATTCTTATTCTAACACTGGCAGTATGTATTTAGCGTCTTTTGCATTTATGCCATTAGGTCTTCCAGCAACGCATGCATTTTGGGTAGATCCAGCAACCAGTTGGACACAAAAAAGAGCATGGAATGGAGAAGTATTTCCTAAAGATTACGCCGTAGATTATTAACTTTATTACCATATTAAATTTCGGACATGAAAAAATACATCTTTGGTTTTGCACTCTTGTTTGTGATGGCTCAAATTGGTTTTGCGCAAACTGCTTCTATTAAAAATAAAATGGAAGCGCTTATTCAAGACAATTTTGCTTTTGCTGCTAAACAATATCAGTATTTAAAAGCAAATACGCCTGATTCGGTAATGCCTCGTAGTTATGTGTCAGCAACCAATACATCTGTAACAAGTGATACCAAATGGTGGTGCAGTGGATTTTATCCGGGCACTTTATGGTATTTGTATGCGTATACCAAAGATGAAAATATTAGAAAGGAAGCAGAAAAAAGACTGGGCATTTTAGAAAAAGAAAAATACTATACAGGCAATCATGATTTAGGATTTATGATTTATTGTTCTTTTGGAACTGCTTATAAATACACCAACAACCCTGCATACAAAGACGTTGTAACCATTGCTGCTAAATCATTGTCTACCCGTTATAGACCTGCTATTAAATCTATTCAATCTTGGAATTCAAGTGCGCGTTTAAGTTGCCCTGTGATTATTGATAATATGATGAATCTCGAATTACTTCACTGGGTAAGTGATCATGGTGGTGATCCGGTATATAAAGAAATTGCAGTTACCCATGCCAATACCACCATTGAAAATCAATTTAGACCAGACAACAGTTCGGTACACGTAGTTGACTGGGATTTAGCCAATGCAAAAATTTTAAAAAAAGTAACATGGCAAGGTGCATCTGATTCGTCGGCATGGTCGAGAGGTCAAACATGGGGTTTATACGGATATACCATGATGTACCGATTTACAAAAAATCCAGCCTATTTAAACCAGGCTAAAAAAATTGCAAAATTTATATTGTCTCATCCTAATTTGCCTCAGGACAAAGTTCCTTATTGGGATTTTGATGCCACAACCATTCCAAATGCACCACGCGACGCGTCAAGTGGCGCTATTATGGCTTCTGCGCTATTAGAGCTTGGGCAATATACCACCGGTAAAGAAAAAACGGAATATATAAAAACAGCCGAAACCATCTTAATGGCCTTATCATCTGAGGCGTATAGAGCAAAGCTTGGCCAAAATGGAGGTTTTATTCTCATGCATAGCGTAGGGTCGCTTCCACATAAGTCTGAAGTGGATGCGCCATTAACCTATGCAGACTATTATTTTATAGAAGGACTTACGAGGTACAAAGATTGGTATTTGAAATAATACCTATTAAAGGTATTTTTTGCCGTTCGTCTATTTTAACAGTTTGGTTGGCAATACTTTGTAAGTTAGAAGTATTTTCGTGCAGCATTTTTTAAAATGCACACCTTAAGAATCAAACAAACTGCATGAATTTATTATTTCTAGGACAAAAACGCCTTACACTAACCTTTTTTTCTGTTTTATTTTCACTAGCCACATTTGCACAGAATTCTTCAATAACTGGTACGGTAAAAGATACCACCGAAAAAAAGAATTTGGCGATGGCTTCCGTAAATATTTTAAGAGCCAAAGATTCGGTACTAGTAAAAACAGTTAGAACATCAAGTAAAGGAGAATTTGCTATTGAGCCTATAGCTGCTGGCAATTATATTGTCATGGTAAGCTATCCGCAATACGCTGATTTTACGGATAAAATTACTGTGGGTGCAACACCAATAGTGCTCAATATTGCCATTGATACCAAAGCCCATATACTTAAAGAGGTCATAGTAAAAAATACAGTGTCAGCTATTCGTGTAAAGGGTGATACAACCGAGTACAAGGCTGATAGTTTTTATGTTACACCCAATGCTGACGTACAGGAACTTCTAAAAAAGATGCCAGGTATTCAGGTAAATGCAAAAGGTGAGATTACGGCACAAGGCGAAAAAGTAAATAAAGTACTTGTGGATGGCGAAGAGTTTTTTAGTGACGATCCTGCGGTAGTAACTAAAAACTTAAGAGCGGATGTTGTAGATAAAGTACAAGTATTTGATAAAAAATCGGATCAGGCAGTTTTTACAGGTATTGATGATGGACAAAAGTCGAAAACCATTAACCTTCAATTAAAGGAAGATAAAAAAAATGGATACTTTGGTAAAGCGGAAGCTGGAAGTAACTTCAATCAGTTTGGAAATGGCAAATTAATGACCAATGCTTTTAAAGGGAAAAGAAAAATTGCCGGTTATGTGACCACCGATAATACCAAATTTGACAATTTAAATTGGGATGAGGCCCAAAATTATGGCGACGGAGGCAATATCACTACAGAATTTGGCGATGGTGGTATGTCTATGGTTATGATAAGTGGTGATGGTGACGATGGGGGTTCTACCGGTTTCCCAAATCAACAATCGGCGGGCGCTACTTTTAGTAACAAATTTGATAAGGGCTCTGTGAATACGAGTGCACAATACAATAGACTTATTGTAAACGGTTTAACAAGTTCCTATAGTAAGACCATTTTACCTAACAACTCTATCGTTAATAATACCAATAGTTCACAACGCAACGATAAAAAGAAATATAAATTTACTACCACCGATCAGTGGGGTACCGATAGTACCGGACTATTTAAATTAACTTTAAAGGCAGCTAATGTTTTATCAGATAATATTACAAACTTTAGTGGCGGCTCTTATATTCCTGAATCCGGAATGCAACTAAACAATACAGCCCGCACTACTAGTAACAGTACCAATGATAAAACCCTTAATGGCTCCATTAGTTACCGCCTTCGTTTTGCAAAAAAGGGAAGAACCATTTCTGTAAATTCTGATTTTAATTTTGGTGATAAAACACAAGATGGTTTACTCAATGCACAAAACGATTATTTTAATGCATCTAATGTGGTGGTAAAAAGAGAAACCATTGCGCAAACCAAATCCTTATCACAACTTACATCTGCGGGTAGCGTAAATACGGTCTACACGGAGCCGTTAGGTAAAAATTCATTCTTAATTTTTAATTATAAGATTGGGCTTGCTGGAAATAATTCGGAACGCAACACATTTGATGACAGGGCAGGGCAACCAAAAATTAAAGTAGATACTTTAAGCAATCATTTTAAATTTAATACCGTTAATAATAGTGGTAATATTAGTTACCGATACGCTGTCAAAAAAGTAAACTTTAATATTGGAACGGGTATCGGATCTGCAAAATATAGCATGTTTGATTATGCTACAAATTCGAGCAGAACCGTCAATTTTACCAATTTTATACCATCTGCTACCTTTAATTTTACACCAAAACAGCAAAAGAAGTTCGTGTTAAGTTATGTGGGAAATACTCAAAATCCTACGCTTCTACAAATACAACCCATTATCGACAACACAGACCCACTAAATATTACAGTAGGTAATGCCAATTTGCGACAATCTTTCACAAATAAATTTTCTTTCAACTTTAATAGTTTTAAAGTAATGAAAAGTAAGTATGTGCAGTTTAGTGGTAGTTTCTCTAACACCAATGATGCAATTACTACTGCTTCAACCATTGATGCTTTTGGTAAGTCTGTTAACCAGTACGTAAACGTGGATGGTAATTACAATTATGGCGCAGGTTTTTATTATGATTTTGAACTCTATAAGGGCATTAATTTTGGAATGAATACGGGCGTTAATGGCGGTAGGTATAATAATATTGTAAATGGTATTAAAAATACCAATGACAATATTTCTACTAGGTTAGGTATTCAGCTTTCTTATTGGGGCGATAAAAAAATTAACTTTTGGAGTAGTTTCGATGCATCCAACAATAAAACCGTATCTAGTATTAGGCAAGGTGCATCTACTAATTTCTGGTCGTATCGTAACAATTCAAATGTTCAATTTAAGTTTAAAAAGGCCAAGTTTTTTATTGACCTAAGCACTGATATTACCGTATACCAAAAGTCTGCAGCATTCCCTAATCAACGTAATATTTATTTAGTGCACCCTTCAATGCGTAAAGTGATTTCTAAAAATGATAAGTGGGAGGCGAAGCTAATGGTGTACGATTTATTCAATCAAAACCAATTTGTGGACAGAAATATCACGAGTAATTTTATTTCTGAAACCACCAATAATGGCATCAGACGTTACGCGCTATTTAGTATCATCTACAACTTTTCAAAAAACGGCAAACCTATGTCGATGGGCTTCTAATCAAGTTTTAATTTTTAATATTCAGTCATGAGAATTATATACATCGTTGTTTTAACTTTTATTGTTGGCACCAGTGCTGCACAGGTTAATTTTATTAATGCCGGAAAAATAACCTACGAGCGCCGTATTAGCCAGTTTGCTGCACTCATTAATGCAGAGGCTCAAGAAAATATTTGGATGGAAGAACTTAAAAAGCAGTTTCCAAAAGTGGTAGCTGACAATTATACGCTTCAGTTTAATAATAAAGAAAGCTTTTATTATTTGACCAAAGAAAATCCTGATAACAAGTACATTAACATGATTTTCAAACCAACCGAAACAAATTATGTGAATCAAAAACATGAATCAGGCATGGTTACAAATGCTGCCAGTGTTTTTGAAACGAATTATTTAATCAATGATAGCCTTGTCAAATACGAATGGAAAATAACGGGTGAGGTTAGAGATATTGCTGGATTTGAATGTAAAAAAGCAATTACTAAAATTTGTGATTCGGTAGTTGTTGTAGCATTTTACACAGATCAAATTCCTTTGCAAGCTGGTCCCGAAAATTTTAATGGCCTTCCTGGTATGATATTAGGTATTGCAGTACCACGTTTAGGTACTACTATTTTTGCAACTAGCATTTCATTGCAAGCAGCACCTAATTATGTTTTACCAACCCTTAGTAAGCCTAAAAAATCAACCATCAAACAATTAGACGCTGATCTTGTAAAAACCACCAAAGATTGGGGTAAAGAAGCAGCTGCTATTTTGTGGTTTTTAAAACTCTAACCTAATCCGCCCTTTCCTCTGTATAGTTTAATGGGTTTGTCCAGTTTTACTTTAAGCACCGTAATATAGGTGTCTAATGTAGTAGCAGGAACATTGATGTATACAAGTCCTGGAACAGGGCTCCAGGAAATTTTACCAACAACTTTTGAGGTAAGTTTTGTGCCGTTGCCTAGTACTTCCACTGATTTAATTTTATTGTCTAGACCTTTAACCATAACAGGTCCACTAGTTTTACCATGTAAAAACAAATAGAGGGTAGTGGAGTCTTTGGACAAAGTAGTAGGCCCATAAAAATGACCTTGTGGAATACCGCCAATCGTATTAAAAATAGATTCGCCGTGTTTACGGTTCCACTTGCCCAGTTCCTTTAAAATATGAACCTGCTCGTTTGGTATGGTACCATCTGGTTTAGGTCCAATGTCTAATAATAAATTGCCACCATTAGAAACGGCGTCCACAAATATTGAAATGATTTCGTAGGGTGTTTTCCAATGGGTGTCAGATTTTCTATAACCCCAGTTGTCATTGGTGGTCATGCATAGTTCCCACCACTTAAAACCAGGTCTTACTACAGGAAAATTTTGTTCGGGCGTTTCATAATCACCATAGCCCTGTAAACGACCATTGATAATGGTTCCCGGATTTTTTGCAAGTAATTTTGTTCTCACTTTGCTGCTTTCCCATTCTTCGGCACTATGTTCCCAATCACCATCAAACCACCATAAATCGGGATTGAATTTTGTAGACAGTTCGGTTAATTGATTTTGAAAAAATCCTTGGAATCTTTTCCAGCGAAGAGGATCATCGGCTACTTTATACCTGCTGCTATCTTTTAAAAATCCAGGATAGTCAGGATGACTCCAATCGATGAGTGAAAAATAAGCACCCACTTTTATATCGTTTTTACGCAGTGCATTAACAAGTGGGTCAATCAAGTCTCTTTTTGCAGGCGTATTTCTGATAACGTCATAATGTTTTTCTTTGGTGTCCCATAATGCAACGCCGTCGTGGTGTTTGGTAGTGATAACGGTGTAACGTGCACCTGCTTCTTTAAATAAATTAGCCCAAGCAGTAGGGTCGTATTTGCTAGCGGTAAATCCGCTTAGCTGGCTCATATATGCTGGCCAGGTTACTTGTTTGTTGTGAAAACTCCAGCTTTCTGAAACGTCATTGACTGCATAAATACCATAGTGAATAAAGATGCCAAGTTTTGCATCTTCAAACCAACCCATTTTTTGCGCAATACTATCTTGGTTGATTTTACTTTGTGCACTCGTGGTAGTTGCAAGTGTGGTAAATAAAAGTCCCGCAATAAATGCTGCAGTAATTTTTGAATAACGGTTCATAGTAACACTTTTTTATGGTATTAAAAATCGACTATTTTTTATCGCCACCATACTTTATTTAAAAAAATATTTTTATCTTATTGCCTGATACTCAATCTGGTTCTATTTGAATTGTTCCTGCTATTATTTTAACCCAATCTATTTCTATGCGCCTTTATCGTGTTGTTTGTACATCCTTATTTTTGTTTTTTGTAAGCAGCTTGTCTGCTCAATTGCAAAAAAGCAACCTCGAGTTTTCAAGTTTACCTAAAAGATGGGACGAGTCCTTACCGCTAGGTAATGGTATGCTTGGCGCAATGGTTTGGCAAAAAAATGATCAGTTGCGTTTTTCGTTAGACTGTGCATCTCTTTGGGATGAACGTCCAATGAAAGACTTACACCGAAAAGAATTTAGCTTTCGTTGGGTAGAAGAGCAGTATCAAAAAAATAACTATGCTGCGGTACAAAAATATTTTGATGAACCTTACGATAGAGAGCCCGCGCCCAGTAAAATACCGGGCGCTGCTTTGGAGTTTGATACCCGAAAGTTTGGTGCCGTTACTAGCGCACAATTAGATATTTCAAAAGCGTTGTGTAGTGTTAAGTGGACTTCAGGTGTTGAGCTACAAACCTTTGTAGATGCAAATCAGCAATTAGGCTGGTTCTCATTCTCAAATATTTCAGATAGCGTTTCGCTACAATTAATTGCACCAACCTATGCTGGTAAAGTTAGTATTAGTGGGGATGTAGTAGGTGGCGATGATTTGTCGAGGCTTGGTTACGAGCAAGGGGCTGTATCGCGTACCCCAAATGAAATGGTATACAAGCAAAAAGGTTGGGGTGGGTTTTATTATACCGTTAAAGTGAAGTGGTGGTATACGGGTAACAAATCGATTACAGGTGTATGGACCATTATTGCAAAAGGTGAGGATAGTAAAGCTTACCGCGAGGCTAGCCCTAATTCCTATGCAGTTCAGATAAGCGCACACACTAGTTGGTGGAAAGCATACTGGTCTAAATCTAGTATTCAGCTGCCTGATACCTTACTTAATAAGCAGTGGTATCTCGAGCAATATAAATTTGGTGCTGCATCACGCAAAGGCGGCCCACCTATTTCTTTGCAAGCTATTTGGACTGCCGACAATGGAAGGCTTCCACCTTGGAAAGGAGATTTTCATCACGACCTTAACACCCAAATGAGTTATTGGCCAGGTTACACAGCCAATCATTTGGTTGAATCCAGTGTTTATACAGACTATTTAGATGCGCATAAAAGCAATTACAAGCGCTATACCGAATTGTATTTTAAATCGAAGGGTCTGAATGTGCCGGGTGTTACCACGCTTGAAGGAACAGAAATGGGGGGATGGATACAATACGCTTTATCTCCTACAGTAAGCGCTTGGCTTTCGCAACATTTTTATTGGCAGTGGAAATATAGTATGGACGCTCATTTTTTAAAAACAAAAGCGTATCCATGGTTTAAAGAAGTAGCTACTTATTTAGAAAGTATTACCCGTGTAAATGCATCAGGTATAAGAGTACTTCCTTTAAGTTCAAGTCCAGAAATTCATGACAATAGTAAAGATGCCTGGTTTACAACCAATACCAATTACGATTTGTCATTGATGAAATATGTTTTTGAAAAAGCAGCTGAAATGGCAACCGCTTTAGGCATGCACGAAGATGCTACGCAGTACAAAAAAATACTAGGTCAGTATGAGCCGTTTATTGTTTCATCTAAAAATGAATTGATGTTTGCGAAAGACCATGCGTATACCAGTTCGCACCGTCATTTTTCTCATACCATGGCAATTTTTCCGCTTGGATTGTATCAGTGGAAAAATGCATCCGATAAGCCTGTAATGAAGGCTACCATTGACTTATTGGATAAGGTAGGGCCATCCAATTGGTGTGGTTATTCGTATGCGTGGCTTGGTAATTTAAAAGCGCGTATTGCAGATGGCGAAGGCGCACAAAAAGCACTTCAAATATTTGCTAAAGCATTTTGTGCGGGCAATAGTTTTCATTTAAATGGAGATCAAACCAAAGAAGGCTATTCTAGTTTCACCTACCGCCCTTTTACCCTCGAAGGAAATTTTGCATTTGCATCTGGAGTTCAAGAAATGCTTCTGCAATCGTATCAGGGTTTTGTAGAAATATTTCCTGCAGTGCCTAGCAGTTGGACAACGGTTTCTTTTGATCAGCTCAGAACAGAAGGTGCTTTTTTAGTGAGCGCTTCCAAACAAAATGGGAAAGTAAAAACAGTTACCATTAAGGCCGAAAAAGACGGCATATTGCTTTTGAAAAATCCGTTTAGTGCAAGCGATAAATACAGCGTTATCCTAACAGGTGCCGTACAAAAAAATCCAGATCAAGAAGGCATGCTTCGTTTTGATTGTAAAAAGGGGGCATCGATCAAATTAAAAATACCCTAACCTTTTGTAACAATAAAGGCTCCCAACGGGAGCCTTTATTGTTTTGGTGCGGATGGAGGGGGTCGAACCCACACGCCTCGCGGCGCTAGATCCTAAGTCTAGTGCGTCTGCCAATTTCGCCACATCCGCATCCGAAGCCCAGTAAATTTTTGGGTTTGCTGGGCTGCAAAAGTAGGGTTTCTATTGATTTTTAGGCAAGTTTAGCCCATTTTTTTTCTAGTCTAGCTTTCTCTTCTAGATCTGCCAGCTGGAGCTGTCGAATAACGCCTAGGGTCGCCACCTCTAAAAGAGCGTCTTTCCCCGCTATTATTGCCGTTTCGTCGGTCTCTAAAGCCTCCGCCGCCTCCTTTTACAGAGCCTGAATTTTGCTTTGAAGCTTTTTCTTCGGCAAATGTAAGCACCCAAGGATGCTCTTTAACTTCAGGTATGCTTTGGGCAATTAGTTTTTGAATGTCTTTTAAGTAGGCTTTTTCCTCTCCATCGCAAAAAGAAATGGCAATGCCGGATGCGCCCGCTCTTCCCGTTCTACCAATACGGTGCACATAGGTTTCAGCGATATTTGGGAGCTCGTAATTGAAAACGTGTGATAATTGATCTACGTCGATACCTCTTGCAGCAATATCTGTAGCTACCAGTATTCTTAATGCGCCAGATTTAAAATCGGTAAGTGCTTTTTGTCTAGCATTTTGAGATTTATTACCATGAATAGCCGCTGCTTTTTCACCAAGTTTTAAAAGGTCTTTTACCACTTTGTCGGCGCCATGCTTTGTTCTTGTAAATACAAGTGCTGTTTTAATACCTGCATCTTGTAATAAGTGTGCGAGTAATAATTTTTTGTTGCCTTTGTCTACATAATACACTGATTGCTCAATTTTTTCTGCAGTAGAAGATACCGGTGTAATTTCTACTTTAACGGGATTGTTTAAAATGCTGTTTGCCAATTGTCCAATTTCTGGAGGCATGGTAGCAGAGAAAAATAAGGTTTGTCTTTTAGCAGGAAGTTTTGCGATTACTTTTTTTACGTCATGGATGAAACCCATGTCTAGCATACGATCTGCCTCGTCTAGTACAAATATTTCTAGCTGGTTTAATTTAATATAACCTTGTTGCATTAAATCCAATAACCTGCCGGGCGTAGCAATTAAAATATCAACACCACGTCTTAGCATAGATACTTGTGGCACTTGTGAAACTCCACCAAAAATAACGCTATGGCTAAGGCCTGTTTTTTT
>JBANFS010000016.1:0-48043 GCA_037975885.1 Bacteroidota bacterium | reverse complement strand
AAACAGTAGATCACCTACAAGAAGCTGCTGCCGCTGTTAAGCAAATTGCAAAGAGTGGTAAGAAGATCATGTTTGTTGCTACTAAAAAGCAGGCAAAAGAAATCGTGAGCGAATGTGCGAAGCGTGTGAACATGCCTTATGCTACTGAGCGTTGGTTAGGTGGTATGCTTACCAACTTCAACACAGTTCGTAAGAGCGTTAAAAAGATGCAGAGCATTGAAAAAATGTTAGCTGACGGAAGCGCAGAAAGCTTAACTAAAAAAGAGCGTCTTACTTTAAGTCGTGATAAAGAAAAAATGGAAAAAGTATTAGGTGGTATCGCGCAATTAGGCCGTTTACCAGCTGCACTTTTCTTAGTTGATATTGGTGTAGAACATATTGCACTTGCAGAAGCAAAGCGTTTAGGCATTACTACTTTTGGTATGGTTGATACCAACTGTGATCCTAATAAAGTTGACTTTGCAGTACCTGCAAATGATGATGCAACAAAATCTATTGCAATCATTACCAACTATATCGTTGCTGCAATTTCAGAAGGTTTAGCAGAGCGTCAAGCATCTAAAGATGATGATGAGTCTGAGGAATCAAACAACGAAAACGAAGCAAAAGCTCGTAGACTAGAAGCAGAAGCGCAAGCTGAAGCTGGTCGCGGCGGTCGCAGAACAGCTGCTAGCGCAGATGGTGCTGCTCCTAAGCGTCGTGCCACAACAGGAACACGTCGTCCTGCTGCTGGAAAATAAATGACAACTCAATTGGGCCATCACTTCAATACCATTTTGGTAATGACTTGTGGCCCAATTTTTATAAAGCCTAAAAATTAATGATTATGAGTACTGTAAACATTACAGCCCAAGATATTAACAAACTCCGTCAGGCAACTGGTGCGGGTATGATGGATTGCCGTAAAGCATTAACAGAATCTGCTGGTGATTTTGAAGCGGCTATTGATTGGTTAAGAAAGCAAGGTCAAAAAGTTGCTGCAAAACGTAGCGACCGTGAAGCAAAAGAAGGTGTGATTATTGCACAAACTTCTGCAGACAACAAAACTGGTTTTGTAGTTTGTATTTCTTGCGAAACAGATTTCGTTTCTAAAAATGCAGAGTTCGTTGCATTTGCGCAAAGCATAGCTGATGCTGCTGTTGCAAACAATGTAAAATCTGCTGAAGAATTAAATGAAGTGGTGATCAACGGCGCTAAAGTGTCTGATATGATCAACGATAAATTAGCTTCTATCGGCGAAAAAATTGGTGTTGCTAAATTCGAAAGAGTAGAAGCTGCTTATGTAGCATCTTATATCCATGGTGCAAACCGTATGGGTGTATTAGTAGGGTTAAATAAAGAAGCAGCAGAAGCTGGAAGAGACGTAGCCATGCAAATTGCAGCGATGAATCCACTTGCTGTTGATGCAAATTCTATACCTGCTGATGTTATTGAAAGAGAGCGTGCTATCATCATCGATACCATGAAGGAAGATCCTAAAATGGCTGGTAAACCAGACGAAATGGTTGCTAAAATCGCAGAAGGTAAGCTTAATGCTTTCTTCAAAGAAAATACCCTTTTAGCGCAAGCCTTTGTGAAAGACGGTGGCATTACTGTTGAGGCTTACTTAAAATCTGCTGGCGACGTTGTTGTTACAGAGTTTAAGCGTGTAGCTTTAGGTTAATTGGTATGTTTTAAACTGCTTATATAAAGAGGCCCTCACGGGCCTCTTTTTTTTTGGCTCGGTTTTCTTTGGCACTTGGCTAAAAATTGAGGTTATTTGCATATATAAATGACCCATTATGCTTCCTAAGTACAAAAGAATCTTACTTAAATTATCAGGTGAAGCCTTATTAGGTGAACAAAAAAATGGCGATCCGTTCAATCCAAAAATTATTGAGCAGTACGCGCAGGATATTAAAAAAGTAGTAGACCTAGGAGTACAAGTTGCCATTGTTATTGGCGGTGGCAATATTTACAGAGGCATGAATGAAGCCGATAGCGGCATTGAGCGCGCACACGGCGATTATATGGGCATGCTCGCAACGGTTATAAATGCCATGGCGATGCAAGCTATGCTTGAAAAAATTGGTGTGTATACCCGCTTACAAAGTGCGATTAATATGGAGCAGGTTGCTGAACCCTATATCCGCCGCAAAGCATTAAGACATTTGGAAAAAGGTCGTGTTGTAATTTTTGGTGCAGGTACGGGTAACCCTTATTTCACTACCGATACCGCAGGTTCTTTACGTGCTATTGAAATGAAAGCCGATGTGATTTTAAAAGGCACACGCGTGGATGGTGTGTATAGCGCCGATCCTGAAAAAGATCCTACGGCTACTAAATTTGAAACCATTGGTTTTCAGGAATGTATTTCTAAAAATTTAAAAGTAATGGACATGACAGCATTTACGCTGTGCATGGAAAATAAATTACCCATCATTGTGTTTGACATGAACAAGCCTGGCAACTTATTAAAAGTAGTAGAAGGCATGCAGGTAGGAACACTTGTTGGTTAATCAAATAAAAACGCAGACACATGAAAAAATGGCTCCTTGTTGTATTTATTGTTGCTACTGTTTCACAAGTAGGTGCGCAACAAAAATTAACCCTAGCTGACGCCATTACAACCGCTTTAAAAAATAGTTACGAAATTGAACTGGTTAGGAACCAACTAACTATTAGTAATATCAACAACAACCCAGGAGTTGCAGGAGCACTGCCTACCATTACTTTAAATGCATCCGATAACGAACAAATTATTTCGATCAATCAAAAATTTCCGGACGCCAACCGTAACACACAACGTAACAATGTAGGATCTAACATTTTACAAATGGGTGTTACAGGAACCATGTTACTTTATAATGGCAACCGTGTTGTAGCTACTCAAAAAAGATTGGCGCAATTAGAACTGCTTAATAAAAACGTACTCAATGCGCAACTTCAAAATACAATGGCAATTGTTAGTGTACGTTATTATGAAATTGTTCGTCAACAAGAGCTGCTAAAAACCATTCAAAAATCAATCGACGTTTTTCAAAAAAGATTGGATTTGTTAGAAGCGCGCAAAGAAGCAGGTCTTGCGAATAACGCTGATATCTACCAGGCCAAGCTGGATTTGAATCAGCAAAAACAAGCGCTCCAAACACAGCATTTAATTATCAAGCAAAGCAAAGCAGACTTATTGCAGTCCATGATTCAGGCACCAGATTCTGTTATTGTAATTGATGATAAAATTTCGATAGATAAAAATTTGTCTTTAGAAAATATTAAAGGGGCACTGCCTTCTAATCCAGATTATTTAGCAGCAGCTACTCAAATAACCATCAATCAACTCATCGAAAAGGAAACGGCAGCGCTTCGTATGCCATCTTTAAGAGCAACCACTGGTTTTAATTTGAATAGCAATAAAAGCGCAGCAGGGTTTATCTTACTCAACCAAAGTTATGGTCCATTTTTTGGTGTCAACCTAAGTGTGCCGCTTTATAATGGTTCGGTGTTGAAGCGTCAGGGTCAAGTAGCGGCCATCAATACACGAAGTGCAAAACTCCAACATGAAAATCTAGCACTTACCTTAGAAACAAACGCTGTCAAAACATTTAACGCCTACACCAACGCACTTGCACAACTGCAAACAGAAACGGATAACTATGCGCTTTCTAGTCAGTTACTAGATTTAGTGATGCAAAAATTTGAACTCGCACAAGCAACTATTATTGATGTACGTCAGGCGCAACAAAGTTTTGAAAATGCGGGCTACCGTTTAGTAAATCTTCAGTACACTGCAAAAATTGCAGAAATAGAACTCAATAGACTTGTAAGCAAATTGGCTTTATAATTTTTATACATCCTGTATGCATGTTACCTCCAAATTACCGAGTACCGGCATTAGCATTTTCACGGTGATGAGTGAGCTTGCTGCTAAGCATGGCGCCGTTAATTTAGGACAAGGATTTCCGGATTTTGATATGCCTCACGACCTTGTAGAACTGGTAGCAGCTGCTATGCGCAACGGATATAACCAGTACACGCATTTAAACGGCTATTTACCCCTCCGGGAGGCCATTGCGGGCAAAGTAGCTGCGCTTTATGGCACTCATATTTCACCAGATTCTGATATCATTGTTACACCAGGTGGCACGTATGCCATATATACCGCCCTAACTACCATTTTACAAAAAGGCGATGAAGTGATAGTGTTTGAGCCTTGTTACGATAGCTATATTCCAAATATTGAAATCAATGGAGCCGTGGCGGTTACCATTCCACTTCAATTTCCAACGTATAGTATTCCATGGGATGAGGTTCGTCAAAAAATTACGGTACGTACTAAGTGCATCATGATTAATTCGCCACACAATCCAACCGGAACAGTACTATCAAAAAATGACATAGAACAGTTGAGGCAAATTGTTGCGGATACGCAAATTATTATTCTAAGTGACGAAGTGTATGAGCATTTAGTATATGATGGCGTGGAGCATCAAAGCATACTTCGATATCCCGATTTATTAGCGCGTAGCTTTGTATGTTTTTCTTTTGGCAAAACCTATCACGCTACGGGATGGAAATTAGGCTATTGTATTGGTGATACAGGTTTAATGGAAGCGTACCGCAAAGTGCATCAGTTTAATGCCTTTTGTGCCGACACGCCTAAGCAAGTAGCACTTGCTACTTATATGGAAAACAAAGATTCTTATTTACAACTGGGCGCTCAAATGCAAGTGAAGCGTGATTATTTCAGAAGTCTTATGAAAGCCACGCCACTACAGTGTTTACCTTCTAGTGGGAGTTATTTTGAATGCTATAGTTACGCAAATATTTCAGATGCATCAGACACCGATTTTGCCATGAAGCTTATTCAGGAATACGGGGTGGCCACCATACCAGTATCGGCGTTTTATAAAAATAAAACAGATAATAAAGTCATCCGTTTTTGTTTTGCTAAAAAAGAAGAAACCTTGCAGCGCGCACTAGAAAAATTAGCGACGCTCAAATAAATCTACGCCGCAATTACGCCTCTATTACCCAATGGCGTTATTGATATCTGCAATTAAATCTTCAATATCTTCTACACCCACACTTAGTCTAATTAAACTATCCGAAAGACCATTTTTAATTCTTTCTTCTCTTGGAATTGAAGCGTGCGTCATAGAGGCTGGATGATTGATCAGTGATTCTACGCCACCTAAACTTTCGGCGAGTGCAAAAACCTTGGTGCTAGAAAGTACTCTAATCGCATTTTCTACGCTGTCATCTTTTAAAGTAAAGCTCATCATGCCACCAAAACCACGCATTTGTTTTTTGGCAACGCTATATCCAGGATGGTCTTCAAACCCGCACCAGTAAACGCGTTCAACCTTTGGATGCTGCTTTAAAAAGGCAGCCATAGCGGCTCCGTTTTCGCAGTGTCGCTGCATACGCAGGTGTAAGGTTTTAATACCTCTTAACACTAAAAAACAATCCATTGGGCCAGGTACAGCACCTCTACTTTTTTGGATGAAATATAATTTTTCGCGAAGTGCCGCATCGTTCATAACAAGGCAACCTTGTATCACGTCACTATGACCCCCTAAATATTTGGTAGCAGAGTGCATCACAATATCGGCACCTAAGTCTAGCGGATTTTGTAAATACGGTGAAGCAAATGTGTTGTCTACGCAAAGTAAAATGTTGTGCTTTTTTGCAATGCTTGCAACTGCAGCAATATCTGTAATATTCATGAGTGGATTGGTTGGTGTTTCAATCCATAATAGTTTTGTTTTGCTAGAAACTGCTTTTTCTATTTGTGTAATATCAGTGGTGTCTACATAGGTAAACACAATATTATATTTTGCAAAAATTTTAGTGAAGAGCCTGTAGGTGCCACCATACATATCGTTTGCAGCAATCACTTCGTCACCTGGTTCTAGTAACGTAATAACAGCGTCTGTAGCAGCCACACCACTACTAAATGCGAGTCCAAATTTTCCATTTTCGATTTCTGCAAAAGCGCTCTCAAGGGCTGCCCTGGTTGGGTTTTGGCTACGTGCGTACTCGTATCCTTTGTTAACACCCGGTGCTTCTTGTACATACGTAGAAGTTTGATAAATAGGGGTCATAATAGCGCCAGTAGATGGATCAGGCTCGGTGCCAGCGTGTATATATTTAGTTGCTAGTTTCATACTTGTAAATTTAAGATGCTATTTCTTTTTATTTGTAACGGGCTCTTTCGAAAATGAAATGGGTAACATTACTTTTACTTGATCCCACATAACAATGAGACCGGCACCTAAATTGGTTTCTTCAAAAAATAAAGTAAATGCATCGGTGCTTTCCAGGGTTTTTGTTACAGGAACTTGTACGCGTAAAAAATCTTTTTTAGCGTTGTAACTAAAATTACCCCAGATAAAATTATCTGTATTTAAAATAAGGGTCCAATTGTTTTCGTTTGGAATACCATATAGCGTATAGCGTCCTTTAGGTACTAATTTTCCGGCAATTTTAACGGGCACAAAAAATTCAATTTCTGTGGCTTCGTTCGCCCCTAGTCGCCATATTGTATTGTACTGTACAATGTCTCCAAATAAATGCCTACCATTTTTTTGCGGCCTTCCATAAATGACTCTTGCAAAGGGTTCACCGCTTGCCTTTCCGCTTAATTTAAGCATGGGGAAATTGGCGGGCCAATAACTCATGTCCATTGGGGACTTGTCTAAATTGGTTGGATCTTGCTGGGCGCTCACCAAAATGCTGGTCATAAGCGCTAGGGCTAAAAAAAGGGCTCTCATAGCTCAAATTTCAACAAAGAAAACCGGTTAAAAAAATTACTTTTGCCCTCACAAATTAAATACCATGACAAAAGGCCCTGTTTCCCAGTTTATTGAGCACCATTACCGCCACTTTAATGCGGCTGCTTTAGTGGATGCTGCAAAAGGTTACGAAACGCATTTATTAGAAGGCGGAAAAATGCTCGTGAGTTTAGCGGGTGCCATGAGTACCGCCGAATTAGGTATTAGCCTCGCAGAAATGATTCGTCAAGATAAAATTGCCATCATTAGCTGTACGGGTGCCAACTTAGAAGAAGACGTGATGAATTTAGTAGCGCACAGCCACTATAAGCGTGTACCTAATTATAGAGATCTAACACCACAAGATGAGTGGGATTTATTAGAGAACCATTATAACCGTGTTACGGATACTTGCATTCCTGAAGAGGAAGCGTTTAGACGTTTGCAAAAACACATCGTAAAGTTTTGGAAAGATGCAGAAGCAAAAGGTGAACGTTATTTCCCCCACGAATTTTTATACCAAGTAATTCTTAGTGGGGAGTTAGAGCAGTATTATGAAATTGATCCAAAAAATAGTTGGATGGTAGCAGCTGCTCAAAAAAATATTCCAATTGTTGTTCCAGGATGGGAAGACAGCACCACCGGAAATATTTTTGCTTCTTATGTAATCAAAAATGAATTAAAAGCAAGTACCGTTAAAAACGGTATCGAATATATGATTATGCTTACCGAGTGGTACCGTGCTAATAGTGCTGGTAAGGGTGTAGGCTTTTTCCAAATTGGTGGTGGTATCGCAGGTGATTTCCCCATTTGCGTAGTGCCTATGATGTACCAAGATTTAGAATGGCATGACGTTCCGTTTTGGAGTTATTTCTGTCAAATTAGTGACTCTACAACTTCTTACGGATCTTACTCTGGCGCGGTTCCTAACGAAAAAATTACCTGGGGTAAACTAGATATTCATACGCCTAAATTTATTGTAGAAAGTGATGCAACCATTGTAGCGCCACTTATTTTCGCTTACATTTTAGGGCAGTAGTAGCTCAAAAAACAATTCAAATAAAAATGCCCTCTGATAATTCAGAGGGCATTTTTTATGCAGATATCTTATTGCAGTTTATCTCGCCGGCATTGTTAAAGGAATATCTCTCTTTAACATCTCATCTCTGTTTGCAATTTCGCACGCAGTGTAGTATACCATTAAGGTTCTTTTTTGCATCAATTCGAAATTGATTTTATCAACCGTATCTGTTGGTTTGTGGTAGTCTGCTTGAAGCATACCATCATAAAAGAATAAAATAGGCACACCCATTTTAGCAAAGTTGTAATGATCGCTACGGTAGTAAATTCTATTCTTATCATTAGGATCATCAAACTTATAGTCAAGTACCAGATTTGCAGATTTTTTGTTTGCAGCTTCATTGATGGTTTGTAATTCAGAACTTAATTTATCATGACCAATTACATAAATATAATTTAATGAATCAGCGGTCATACGCTCTGTGTCTACGCGACCAATCATGTCAGTATTTAAATCTGCAGTTGTTTTATCCATTGGAAAAATTGGATGCTCAGAATAGTATTCAGATCCCCAAAGGCCTTTTTCCTCGCCACTTACAGCCATAAACACAATTGTTCTGCGTGGATACTTTCCTTTTTTAGCTGCAGCCGCAAAAGCTTCTGCCATTTGCATTACACCAACAGTTCCAGAACCATCATCATCGGCACCATAGTAAATTACATCACCTCTTTTGCCAAGGTGATCGTAGTGACCTGTTAAATACAAGTACTCGTCTTTTTTATCGGTACCTGGAATGATACCAATTACATTGCTGCTTTCTAAATTTTCAGTTGTTTTGGTAGCAACAATTTGTAAGCCAGCATTATAAGCACCTTTAGTGGCAGCAGCAATGTCACTCAAACTTAAAGTACTTGAATTACCAAGTAATGAACTTGCAACGGCAGCAGATATATTCACCATTAAAAATCCAGAGCCATTATTTTTTTTGAGGTACATGCCACCTTTAACTTGCGTAGCCATTTTTTTAGGAAAATCGGCAGATACAAAAAGAAGTCCAATCGCGCCTTTTGAACTTGCCGCACGCATTTTCGCTGCAGGAGAAGCTGGGTTTGCATTCATAGCGCGGGTTCCACCAACACCCATGGTTGGTATGCCAGCACTTGAACCTTCCACTACTACCACTACCTTTCCCTTTACATCTAAGTTTGCGTAATCATTGATTCCTTTTTCTGCATCAACAATACCATAACCTGCAAATACAACGCTGCTGAAATTAAAATTACCGCTAGCAATGGTTTGCATAGAAAAATTAAAATCCTTATCCCAGTCCATGTTCTTACCATTCACTACTAATTTCTTTTCAGTAAGTGCGTCTTGGTATACTGGATACAATTGTTGGTAGCTATCACCATTACCTGGCTGTAAGCCCATTCTTTTAAATTCACTTTCGATATAAGCAGCTGCACGCTTTTGTCCAGGGGTAGCTGTTTCACGACCTTCCATTTCGGCACTCGCTAAAATAGTAAGTTTGTCTTTTAGACCATTAACTGTAATTACTTTTCCAAATTTGGTGAGGTCTTCCGCTTTTTGCGCAATCGCTAGCGTGCTCATCAAAGGAAAAAAGATCCAGATCAATTTTTTCATAAGAGGATTTTATTTATTGAATTAAGAACATGAAATTTTTCCAACACGACCCGCATGTCTACCGCCTTCAAAAGCAGTTTCCATAAACACTTCAATCATTTGTTCGGCAAGTGCTAATGCTACAAATCTTGCAGGGATACAAATGACATTGGCGTCATTGTGTTGTCTTGTAAGTGCTGCTACATCTGTTTGCCAGCATAGTGCAGCTCTAATAGATTGGTGCTTATTGGCAGTCATGGCAACACCATTGGCGCTACCACAAATTAAAATACCAAAAGTACTTTCACCGCTCGCTACGCTCGCTGCCGTTGGATGCGCATAGTCAGGATAGTCCACAGAATCTAAAGATGGCGTACCAAAATCTTTAACCTGATAACCTTTGTGCACCAACCATTTTTTAATGGCTTCTTTGTATTCAAACCCAGCATGGTCTGATCCAATAGCAATAGGTTTAGAGACGTCAAAAACAAAACTCATATTTTATAGTATTTAACTAATTTAAAAGACAGCCCCTTAACTCCACTCTTCTTCGTCTTCCTTGATTCTTTGTTTGGTAACTCTCGCAGACACTAAAATACTTAATTCATAAAGAGTAAACAAGGGAATGAACACAATGAGCTGGCTCATCCAATCGGGACTTGGGGTAATGATAGCAGCAGCTAGTAAAATAATGACTGCAGCATATTTACGTATACTACGTAGGTACGTAGGGGTTATAAGGCCAATTTTAGTGAGTACAAATGCTAGTACTGGAAGCTCAAATGCAATGCCACAACCAAGTATGAGATTGGTCAAATTGTCTAAATAATCGGTGAGCGTTGGTCTAGTTTCAAGCACGCCTTTGGTACCCAGTGTAAAGCTTCCTAGAAAGTTAAACGTAAAAGGTCCGAGTAAAAAATAACCAAATGCAGCGCCGGTAAAAAAGAAAAATGAAACCCAGAAAATAATAAAGCGGGTATTTTTTAATTCTTTGTCTTTTAAGGCGGGTTTAATAAAGCGCCAGAACTCCCAAAAAATATACGGGAAAGCAATAAGTATACCACCAATTAGGGCCAGCGAAATACTGCTTAGAAACTGACCACCAAAAGTGGTTGTTTGCATGTTAATGGTAACCGGAGGCATGCAAAGTGCGTCACCCATATGCGCCCAGTGGCTAAAATCACAGAGTAAACGGTAGCTAATAAAATCGGGGTTGATAGGGCCCGTAATCACATTGTCAAATACCCAGTCTCTGTAAATGAAAATAATGGCCGCCATTACCAAAATAGCAATCACAGACCTGATTATATGCTGACGCAGTTCTTCGAGGTGGTCTATAAAAGTCATTTCGGCCTTCTCTTCGCCTCTATTTCTGTTAAATAATGCCATTGTGGGGACCTTTTGGGAGGCTAAAGTTAGGGTTTCTAACGCAAGATTTTAAGTTTTACCATCTCAATTCTTGTGTCGCTTACCGTTAAAACATCAATTTGGTAATGGTCTACAATAATGGTTGCTTTTTGCTTTGGAATGGCTTCATGCTTGTTGATGATATAACCACTGAGTGTTTCGGATTCGTTTTCAGGAAAATCCAATTCGTATTTTTCTTTGAGGTAGTCTAGTTCTAGTCGACCACTAAAAATAAATTCGTCTTCGGCTAGTTGTTTTTCTACAAATTCCTCTACGTCGTATTCGTCTCTGATTTCTCCAAAAATTTCTTCTAGCACATCTTCCATCGTAACAATGCCAGCAGTACCTCCAAACTCATCTACTACCCAAGCAATACTTTTACGCTCTTTGGTAAATTTATTGATAAGGTCTGTTGCAGACATACTTTCTGGTACTGCAATAATTGGATGTAAAATTTCTTGAATAGAACTTGGTCTTTTGAAAAGGTCAATTTGATGCACGTATCCTAAAATAGAATCTACGCTATCATCATAGATTACCAGCTTACTGAGCTGTGTTTTTATAAATTGTTTTTTTAAATCTTCGATGCTAGTATGAATGTCTGCACCCTCTATCTCTGTCCTAGGAACCAAGCACTGCCTGATTTTCACGAGTGGAAGGCTTAATGCATTTTCAAAGAGTTCAGTATTTAACTCTTGATTTTCTTCGTCCTGATCTTTTGTTTGTTGGAAAAAATGTTCAAGATCAACTTTACTAAAGGCCTCGTTTTTATTGTTTACGCGAACATTAAAAATGTAGGTTAATATCCACTGCGCGATAGAAACAAAAACACTTGCGAGTGGTTGCAACAAAGAATGAAAAAATTGTGCAACAGGTGCAAAAAATGCAATTAATTTATCGTTGCGTGCTTTAAAAATGGCCTTTGGAATAAATTCACCAAAGACAAGTACAACAAAAGTAGAGATGATGGTATCGATTACAAGTTTGAGGTATTCATTTTCTACTTCGAGTGGATTCCATGCAATACTTTTTAAAAATGCAGTGAATAGTAGTCCATAAATAACAAGCACAATGTTAAGTCCAATCAAACAAGTACCTATAAATTTTGCGGGACTCTCCATAAAATTAGAGAGGATGATTCCACTTCTTAAGCCCTGCTTTTTTTTGAGCTCAATACTGAGTCTGTTGGCACTAATGAAAGCGATTTCGTAACCGGCAAAAAAGCCAATTAAAATAAGGGATACTGCAATCCAAATAATCGTATAAAGTTGATCTGCCATAGTCTTATAGACAAACGTAAATATACACAGAATATTATGCTAAATCCAGAAATGGCTTATTGCCTAAAATGCTGTCAATACGGGCCATTACCTCTGTTGTGAGTAGCTTTTGGGTATCTAATGCTTTTAGATTTTCAGTTAACTGACTGGCTTTAGTGGCGCCTAAAATAGTGGTGGTAACATTTGGATTGGCAAGGGTCCATGCAATGGCAAGTGCTGCCATACTAATGCCCAGTTCTGAGGCAAGTGCCGTCAAACTTTTTACCTTTTCAATTTTATTTTCTTGAACCCAGCGTTCTTTAAGCCAGTCAAAACCTTCTAGCGATAATCTACTATCTGCGGGAATACCGTCATTGTATTTGCCGGTTAAAAAACCAGCTCCTAATGGACTCCAAATAGTGGTACCTAAACCTTTGTTTTTAAACACGGGTAAATAATCTTGTTCCATTTTAAAACGCTCAAACATATTGTATTGAGGTTGTTCTACAGTTGGTCCAATTAAATGATGCTGATCTGCAACACGGTGTGCTTCCATAATTTCTGCAGCACTCCACTGAGAGGTTCCCCAATATAAAATTTTACCCTGTGCTATTAAATTGTGCATGGTCCAAACTACTTCTTCGATAGGCACATTTTGATCGGGTCTATGACAAAAATAAAGATCTAAATAATCTGTTTGTAAACGTCCCAAAGCCTCGTGACAGGCTTCTACAATGTGTTTGCGACTAAGTCCAGTTTGATTGGGTTTGTTGTTTGTTCTCCATCCAAAAAATACTTTAGAAGAAAGGGTATAAGATGTACGGTCCCATTTTTTTTGTTGTAACACACGGCCCATCATTTTTTCACTTTCACCAAAAGCATAGCCTTCTGCGTTATCAAAAAAATTGATACCCGCATCGTATGCCATTCCCATTAAAGTATCTGCGGTGTTATCTTCAATTTGTTTGTGAAAAGTAACCCAGCTACCTAAACTTAAAGCACTTAGTTGTAAGCCTGTACGGCCCATTCTTCTATATTCCATAACCTTAATTTTTTAATCGGTTAATTATTTTGACAAAACGCTATCTGGTAATACGGCATAGCTACCAGGCAACACCGTAAAGAAAACAATATTTGTAAGATTTTGGTTGGAAGTAAATCCATTGGCGTACTTGCCTTTTTGTTTGTAAGGGTAGGTTTGCACTAGGGTCACTTCTTTGTCGGTAAAAAACTGCTCAGTACCCTGATCCCAATAGAGTTCTTTGCAAAAAAGGGTGTCGCCCTTTAAATTAAACACCACAACGCTGTCCCTCAGGTAAACTTTTCGGTCATTTTCGAGGTATCTACCATATTTGGCGTCTAGTTTACTCTCTAATTTGAGGCTGTCGTCAAAAAAATCTACGTGTAGTGATTTTGGAAATTCGGCTTTTCTGGCGCTATCACCCCCGTAACGCAGTAGTAATGGCGCCGTTAGTTTCGCACTAATTTTTCCTTCGTTGCTTAAATAACTTTCTATTTGAATACCTTCTTCGATGCTGGTTGTTTTAGCACCCAATTCTTTTACTGCATTCACATCATTTTCGCATGCAACCATAAAAAAGCAGCCAATATATATGGCTGCTAGATTAAATATTTTATGTGCGTTACAATTAATCATATTTGCGTTTCTGGAACCAAAGATCGCTTAAACTAAATCCAATTGTAAATTGAGCATAGCTCTCTGTAAAATTATTTACGTTCGATCCTCTTTTGCCAAATTGCACGGTGGTATTAAGTACCGTAAATTGTCTGTCGTATGCGTTCCATTTTTTAATAGGAAGTCCCATCCCCATCGAAAATCCAAATTGTTTTAAACCATTGCCATCCGGATTTACATAATCTTCGCCTACAAAAAATCCAGCTCGGTAATTTACATTGCTCCAATAATTTCTGCCGGCAACAGGATCTGGACAAATTTGTGCACCCACTCTAAACTGCCAACTGTTTGAAAGTCTATCTGGTTGATTGTAGTATCTATATTTGGTCCACTGTGTGCTTGTATATTCTGCACCAAGTGACCAAAGTTCAAATAAACCTCTATTGTTGCCAGCCGTTTTGTGTAATGTAATGCCCGCTGTATAAGTAGCAGGAATTTCTATAGTACCAGGCAAATCCACCACTTTATAAATACTATCAATGGTTAAATCTCCAGCTTGCGATTGCGTGAAAGTCTCTCTGGTAGTGGTTTGTGTCGCTTTCAATTGTTGACTAAGTGTAGCAGTAGCACCCAATCGAATCCAATACTTATTGGTTACTTTGGTTACGCTGTTTACAGATTCAGCAATAGAAAAATCATATTGAAATCCTGAGTGTAAAAAAGCGCCGCCAAAATTACTAATGCTAGCAGAGTTAGATTGATAATAAAAAACGGTATCGTTTAAAAATGTTTTTTTTGTTGAAATTTCTCTTCTGCCAAAATTGTAGCCTGTATTAAAACCAATGCTAAAACCTTTCCATCTTTTTCCGAGTCCAACAAAAAGTTGATTGAGTCCGCCGGTTCCTTCGTATACAGTACCTAAACTATCGTTGGCAATTCTTGTACGTTCTACCACCGAATAACTAATTTTACTAGCTGGTCTTAAACCAAATGCAAAACCCAAATTCTTTTTGCTTTTGATGGGCGCACCAAAGGCAACATAGGTTGGATAAAAATTATTAGAAGTAAATTTATCAGAAGGATTGGCGCTTCTTAATGTTCTTGAATCGATAGTTAAACCCAGATCATAAGACACCATAAAAAAGTTTCCGTAGGTAGCAGGATTACCAAAATTAATAGCCTGTCCAACATTGTTTACTTGACCATCTGCATATGCAGCAGTAATGCCACCCATTGATCTACTAATAGAGTGGCTACCTGGTGAAACATCACCAAGGCCATACCTTGTAAATGGAGAATTTTCTTGTGCCTTCGCATTCAAAAAGAAACATCCGGTAACTAGCACTGGCAGGAAAAACCTACCCATTATTAAACTCACTGATCGCATAAAGGCCTTTAAATATTAAGTTAGGGTCGGCAAATATCCTGTTTTTTAAGTGTGGTACAAAAAAAGGCATATCACCCCCGGTTAAGAGCACGTTAAAGTTGCTGTATTTTTCGGCATAAGCCTCAATGATTCCATCAATTTCCTTGGCCATACCTAGTATTACCCCCGAAAGCAGGTTGGTTTTGGTGTCGTAGCCTACTAATGGAAACTGGTTTTGGGCCTCAATTAGTGGTAAAAGCGCCGTTTGCTCGTGCATGGCCCTAAAGCGCATGTTCATGCCTGGCGAAATACTTCCCCCCAAAAATTCGTGGTATTTATTGATGAAATTGTATGTAATGCAGGTTCCTAGGCCTATGGCTAGGTTATGTTGGCCTTTAAACAGGTCTACAGCCGCCGAACAAATAGCTAGGCGGTCCGCTCCAATGGTTTCTGGCTTTCCAACCGGTGTGGTAATGGGCAGCTTGCTGGCGTGGCCCAACATATGAAATTTGGCCGCTGCCGCGAGTTGTGCCTCCAATCCCTCACGGTGCCTGATCACAGAGGATAAGATAATTTTTGTTGGGTGATGGTTTTGGAGAAGTTCGGCAATAACTGTTTCTGAGTCGTTTTCCAAATGAATGGTTTGTTGCAGGTCTCGACCTTCAAATACAGCACATTTAAGCCGGCTGTTTCCAAAATCAAAGCAGAGGGTTCTTTCCATAATTGAAGTACCGGTGGATACTGGGCCAAAAATAATGCTTTTGTGCAGCTTCACACACTAATTACTTGGATAGCCTGCAATTTCACGGTTACTTTGTAGTCATGAAAATAAGTGGCTTTACCATTATTAAAAATGCGGTGATGAATGACTATCCCATTGTGGAAGCCATTACCTCCATTTTGCCCGTGGTAGACGAGATGATTGTGCTGGTTGGGAAATCTGATGACGATACCCTGGGTTTAATTCGTTCTATTGGTGACCCAAAAATAAAAATTCATGAATCGGAATGGGATCCAAATTTGAGACAAGGCGGTGCGGTACTTGCTGTAGAAACCAATAAAGCTTTTGCACTGATTGATCCAAATAGTACCTGGGCTTTTTATATTCAGGGTGATGAAGTGGTGCATGAAAAATACCATGCAGCCATTAAAGAAGCTTGTGTACAATATCAAAATGATACGCGCGTTGAAGGACTTCTTTTTGATTATGTACATTTTTATGGCACATACGATTATGTAGGTGATAGTAGAAAATGGTACAATAAAGAAGTACGCATTATTAGGAATAAAAAAGAAATTACCGCGTACAAAGATGCGCAAGGTTTTAGAAAAGGCACTACTAAGATTGATGTAAAACCAATTGCAGCAAGCGTTTACCATTATGGTTGGGTAAAAAGCCCTGCGCAAATGGCTAAAAAAATAAAAAACTTTAGTGCGCTTTGGCATTCAGATGAAGAGCTCAATGAAATTTTAAAAGACAATCAGCACTGGGATTTTACAGCGTACGATTCGCTCGAAAAATTTTCGGGTACGCATCCAGCAGTGATGCATCCCCGCATCTCAAAACAAAACTGGAAAATTGATATTGATACGACACGTAAAAATTTTTCTTTCAAAGACCGTATCCTTTATAATATTGAAAAATTAACGGGCATAAGACTGTTTGATTTTAGTAATTTTAAAATCATTCAATAGGAGCAAATGAATAACGCGCAGGAAATAGCAAAAGGAATTATAGCTGGCGATTTTAAATCTTTGGCCAGGGGTATTTCTTGGGTAGAAAATGAAGTAGCAGGCTATCAGCATTTATTACATATTACACCTACACATAAATGTGCTGTTACAGGTATAACCGGACCTCCGGGCGCTGGCAAAAGCACACTCGTGGACGCTTTAATTACTGTCTGGGTTGCTGCTGGAAAAAAAGTAGGCGTGCTTTGTGTAGACCCTTCTTCGCCATTTAATTTAGGTGCACTACTAGGCGACCGTATCAGAATGAGCGAATGGTACAATCATCCAAATGTATATATCAGATCACTTGCCAGTAGGGGCGCACTAGGTGGGCTACATACGCATATTTTAGAAATCACACAGCTCATGTCAGTTGCAGGTTTCGATGAAATCATTGTGGAAACAGTGGGTGTAGGACAAAGTGAAATTGAAATTGCAGGACTCGCCGATACTACTGTTGTAGTGGTTGTGCCAGAAGCCGGCGATGAAGTACAAACCATGAAATCTGGCATCATGGAAATCGCACATGTTTTTGTGGTGAATAAAAGTGACCGTCCGGAAGCAGATCAGTTTGTGCATCATTTAAAACAAATGATGGCACCAAGTTTTTCAAATACTGCATATCAAATTCCTATTATCAAAACCATCGCCGCTCAAAAAACGGGAATTGATGAACTTGCTGCAGCTATTGCTACACATCAACAGCAGCTGCATGACCCAACTAGAAAAAACTGGTTACTAACGCAAAAAGCACTTCGATTAATTCAGCAAAAAAGAATGCAAGACGTAGATGCTACTAAATTACTAGCAGCAATTACTGCAAAGTCGCAAGATCCTCAATTTAATATTTTTGAATTTGCACAAGCTTACTAATCATGGGTAGTACAGAAAACAATACACCCACAGTAGCTGTTGTAGTTGCCACCTACAACGGTGCTACTTATTTGCCTCTGCAATTAGAAAGTATAATACAGCAAACGCATAAGCCTTCTCAAATAATAATTATAGATGACGCTTCTTCAGATGATACAGTGGGGATTGCGCAAGCATTTGCCACAGCGCATCCGGAAGTAATGGTGGTTCAAAATGAAACCAGAATTGGATACATAAAAAATTTTGAAAAGGGAATGCTGCTAGCAAAGGCTAATTATGTAGCACTTAGTGATCAAGATGATATTTGGGTGCCGCATAAATTAGAAAAATTACTAGCGGCTATTGGAGATCAAATGCTTGCTTATTCCGATTCTGAACTTATTGATACCAATGGACATTTATTGCACAAAAAAATGTCTTCTATAAAAAACCAACTGGCTTATCATACGCCTATTATGTATGCGATTGGTGCCTGGGCCCCGGGTCATACCATGCTCTTTAAAAAAGAATTAGTAGATAAGGCAGTACCTTTTCCAACCCTTGTTACACATGATTTTTGGCTTGGTTTTGTGGCTACTTGTTATAGCACGATGGTGTATGTGAATGAGCCACTGGTGCATTACCGCCAGCACACACAAAATGCAATTGGCGCCGATACCACTAAAAATAAAACGGTGTCATTAACACAGGCGCAAAAAAAGCAACAAGCGCGTGCACGGATGGAATTATTATGCAATAAAGTAAAAGAAACCGGCCACAAAGATGCGGTTGTGTTTGAAAAAATAAATGAGAGTTATAGTAGTTTTTCTTTGTCCAATAATTTTAAAAGAGCTAAACTTTTTTATGTTTACCGAAATTTAATACTTGCGTATAAAAAGAAATCAGCGCTACTTAAAATACTATTTGCAGTAAAAATGTTTTTTAAAGTTGATTAGCAAAAAACCTTACTTGTAAGCGCTTAATAAAATTTTTAAACTGTACACTTATTGGAACGCTAGCCTCAGGTAGAGGTCCGGTAAATTTTTCGCCCCTGCGTAAATAGTATTTAGATAAGGTACTAGACGTAAATCCCCATTTTTGTATAAATGTAAAATAGCCTTTGTTGCGTTTAACGCGCTTAACAGATATGGATCCAAAATGATACACCCTACTTTCTGAAATCCCTCTAAATAGCCGTACACCTGCATTCCAGAGCTTCATAGAAAAATCAGGATCTGAGTACATGCCCGGGCTAAATTCGTTACTATATCCGCCTACGGCGTCCCAGGTATCAATGTGTACGATATTAGGAGGCCAGGTAGCACCCTGCCAATCCTGCATGGGAAGTAAAGCGTAATTGGCTAGTAAATCTGTTTCTTTAAAAGATGCGATGTCTTTGCCAAAATCACACTCAATCGAACAATTACTCTGCGCTTTTAATTCGATAGCCGTGCTTGAAAAAAAGAACAGGTTATGTCCAGTTTCCTCAATCGCTTTTGCAAGAGGCGCATCCCAACCCGGACATACATACATGTCATCATTTATGTACAACAAATAATTTGTTGTTACGAGTGTACGGCAACTATTTAATGCATAACAAACGCCAATATTTTCTTTACTGTAAGAGTAACTTATATCACGCTGCGTTTTAATCCATTCCAGTGTACCATCGACGCCTTCATTAATATGAACAATAATTTCATGTGTAAACTTCGAATGCTTTTTAATACTCTCTATGCACAATTGTAAATAGGGCAAATTGTTCCAGCTCGGAATAACAATGGAGAACTTTGCATCCCCGGCTGTCTTTCCTTTTACTTTTTCTATATTTACATTCATTGATGATCGCCTTAAAGGTTAAAAGTAAAAATTGTTAACGAAACCGCCTATTTCAGTTGTTGTTTGTACCTATAATGGGGCAAAATATATAGAAGAACAGCTAGCTTCTATTACAGGCCAAACCTATCCAGTGTCTGAGATTATTGTGGTGGACGACGCTTCCTTCGATGATACTTTTGAAGTCGTAAAGCGCGCGGCAGCGAGCGATAACCGGATTACCCTTTATAAAAATGAATTTAATATTGGCTTCACGGCCAATTTTGAGCAAGCCATGAAAATGGCCAAGCATGACTATATTGCCATTGCCGACCAGGATGATATTTGGCATCTACAAAAAATTGAAAAAATGATGGAGGCCTTTCGTCCAGAGTCGGCTGCCATTTATTGCGACTCGGTACGTTTTACAAAATCAGTTCCTTCACATCCGGTTTCCAATAAAAAAAATAGACGCGTTTTTGGCACAGAAGTTAGAAAATTAGCAATGTTCAATACAGTGAGTGGTCACGCGCTTATCATACGTAAGTCACTTTTATCTTCTTCGCTCCCAATTCCAGGTGCTGTATACTATGATTGGTGGTTGGCTCTACAGGCATTAACACACGGGGGGTTACAATACCTCGATGAAATACTTGTGTATCAGAGAGCGCATGATAATAATGTTACAATAGCAAACAATAAATCTAACAAGGAGCTGCGTAACAATTACCGCATCATGTTAAAAACACATTTGCAGGCTTTTGTTCAAGTTGCATCTTTATCTGAAAAAGACAAATCGTTTTTTATCACTTTTGCAAAACATTGGAGTAAAATGTTACAGCAGGGATCAAGTTCAGGTTTGTTTTTATTTATGCTCAAAAACCGAAAAAATCTTTTCTACTATAAAAAACGAAGGCTTCCTTTTTTAGCTGCAGTTAAGCATTCGTTTTTGTTTGCTTTTCGGCGGCTTTAAACTGTTTTTCTGTTTTCCACCAGCGCCAACCTATGTAGCCCATAATGGCAAGTGGGGCCCCGGCTAAATATAAGATAGCGCCATTAAGGGCCTTTGCAGGACCGTCGCCCAATTGAGAAGCTGTTTTGGTACAAATAGAACATTGTGCGCCTGCCTCACCTGCAAAAAGGGTGAGTAAACAAGCGGTTACTGAAACTACAATAATGCGAAGTGTTTTCTGGTTCATAGTTCTAAATGGAGCACAAAGTTAATTGAATAATTGAGTAAGAAATTTTCTTAACTTACTTTATCAATACAATAACAGTGTCAGAACGTAGAAAGTTTATTCAAAAAATAGCCGGCTTAACAGCGGCATTTAGTGCCCCTAGTCTTATACAACAGGCATGGGCTGCAAACTGGGAGACCGTCAATCAAAAAGCCGCGTCCCTTACCCCGCAGGAGCTAGCTAGTAACGAAGATTACTGGTCGGTGATCCAGCAGGCCTATACCGTAAATCCCAATATGGTAAACCTCAATAATGGGGGTGTGAGTCCATCACCAAGGGTGGTGCAAGAAGCCGTAGAGCGCTTTAATCAGCTCTCCAATGAGGCCCCTTCCTACTATATGTGGCGCATTTTGGACCAGGGGCGTGAGCCAGTAAGGTACAAACTGGCAACACTCGCCGGATGTTCAGTAAATGAAATTGCGATTAATCGTAATGCCACTGAAGCCTTAAATACGGTCATTTTTGGCTATCCATTTAAAGCCGGCGACGAAGTGATTGGCACCAAGCAGGATTATCCCAACATGATTCAGGCCTATCGTCAGCGCGCACAAAGAGATGGCATTGTATACACGCAATTGAGTTTTGATTTTCCTATCGAAGATGACAATACAATCGTAGCAGCCTTTGAAAAAGCAATAACCCCGCGTACCAAATTAATTCATATCACGCATATCATTAATTGGGTAGGACAAATTATGCCCGTTAAAAAAATTGCATCAATGGCTCATGCGCGTGGCATCGAAGTAATTGTTGATGGGGCGCATTCTTTTGGTTTACTTGATTTTAAAATTCCAGATTTGGAATGTGATTATTTTGGTACCAGTTTACACAAATTTTTATCGGCACCCATTGGTAGTGGAATGCTATGGATACAAAAAGATAAGATCGAAAAAATTTGGCCACTACTCTGTAATGACAAACCACTTAGTAATGATATTAGAAAGTTTGAAACCCTTGGTACCAGAAGCTTTCCAATAGAACAAGGTATAGGTGAAGCCGTTAATTTTCATATGGCCATTGGGTCAAAAAGAAAAGAAGAAAGGGTGCGCTATTTAAAAAATTATTGGGCAACAAAAGCACTTGGTATTCCGGGTGTAAAAATTCATACGTCATTAAAAGACAAATATGCTTGTGGCATTTGTGGTGTTACCATTGATGGTATGACACCTGCCGCTTTAGATGGAGCACTGTATACCAATTATAAAATACATACGGTAGGTATTGTTTGGGAAAATATAAGTTGCGTTAGAATAACGCCCCATGTTTATACCAGACTTGAAGACCTCGATAAACTAGTAACAGCATTAACAGAAATTGCTGCGAAACAAAAAGGATAAGTACTTAAAATAATAAACCCCCAAATTTGGGGGTTTATTATTTTTTATGCTTTAGCGGCAGCTTTTGCAGTTTTTACAACAGCTACTTTAGCTGGACGGCTCTTACCAAAAGAACCTTTGAATCTTTTACCTTTAGCGGTTTTTTTATCACCTCTACCCATGGTTTAATTTTTTTTAAATGAACAATCTTGAACTGCAAAAATAGAAAAACCCCGCGAAAGCGGGGTTCAATTCTTTTTGTAGGCAAAAATTAAACTTTGCTGCTTAATTCTTTACCAGCTTTAAAGCGAGCAACTTTTTTAGCTTTGATTTTGATGGTTTCACCAGTTTGTGGGTTACGGCCTGTACGAGCTGCACGCTTAGAAACTGAGAAAGTACCAAAACCTACTAAAGTTACTTTATCACCTTTTTTAAGTGTTTTAGTAACAGTGTCTACGAAAGAGTCTAACGCTGCGTTAGCTTGTACTTTAGTGATACCAGCATCTTCAGCAAGTTGCGCGATTAATTCTGCTTTGTTCATAAATGATTTTTTTAGTTGTTTAAATAACGAAACAAATTTATCCGCTTTTCCCAATCAGCAAAATTTTTTTATTGAAAAATACATTTTGGGCGAATGCTCCAAATCCTTTATGCAAAGGGATTACAGGCTTTTTTGTTAGAAGACAGTGGGCTTAATTTTTCTATTTCAATTGTTGAAAACCACGCCAGTAAAGGGTTTCAGGGGTTAAAGCGTAGAATTCAATGCCTGCAAGGGTTTTAGAACAATATAATGAAGATTTGTGATTACCAAAATGAAAATTTAAATCTATCCACACTCAATTCACAACCTCCATTAATGACCTAAAACCAATCATTAACTGGCCCCAAAGCATTGTGGCGTCTTGTCTTAAGGCTGTCGAGTGCGTGTCTATATACTTGTCATATTGTTCCCTGTTTTCCAAAAAATATTGCACGGCGTAAGTAGGTCCATCACTATCATCAATGTCTAAAATTCTGACAAAATGATAATGGCTAAAACAACCCGTGCGCATCACATCAGGAATATGTGTGTTTTTCATCCATTTTACCCAGTTTTCGTGAATACTAGGGTCAATTTTGGTGGTTACATTGTAAATCAACATGATAGAATGAAATTAAATGGGTTATTTGGGCTTTTTAAAGCTTAATTCTACAAAAATAGGGCAGTGATCACTGTGTTTTACGTCCGGAAAAATTGAAGCGCTTTTTAGAGCAGTTGATAACGAATCTGTTACACAAATATAGTCGATGCGCCATCCCTTGTTTTGTAAACGCACCGACGGGAAGCGCTGACTCCACCAGGAGTAACCGCCTACAACGTCTGGATTCAGATGCCTGTATGTATCTACCCAGCCACTATCCAAAAACTGATTCATCCAGGCGCGTTCTTCTGGTAAAAATCCAGAACTCTTTTTGTTGCCCTTGGGGTCATGAATATCAATTTCACGGTGGGCAATATTATAATCACCTACAACAATCAGTTGCGGTCTTTTTTTTCTCAACGTTCCTAGGTATTGATCAAATTCAGATAGCCACTGGTATTTGTAGTTTTGTCTTTCATCACCACTGGTACCCGATGGGAAATATGCATTCACAATACTAACGGCTCCAAAATCTGCTTGAATGACCCTTCCTTCAATATCAGACTGCTCAATGCCCGTTCCATACACGACATTGTCTGGTTTTATTTTTGTAAAAATAGCAACGCCACTATATCCTTTTTTTTGTGCCGAAAACCAGTAGCTCTCATAGCCTAGTTTTTCTATTTCTGTGGTATCGACGTCTTCTTTGGTGGCTTTGGTTTCTTGCAAACAAATAATATCCGCCGGATTTTCGGATAGCCATTCAACAAAACCTTTTTTGATGGCAGCCCTGATGCCATTTACATTGTAGGAAATAACGCGCATTTATAATAAAAATTTATTGTAAGCGATGAGTAATAATTCTTTCAGTAATGATGCATCCGTAAAGTCTTTTGCCAGAACACAAGCTTCAGGATCTGTTTTTCCATTAACAATGCAAATGAGTTTATTGTTTAGATATATTTCTTTCATTTCATGGTTCCAAAAACTACGAATGGTAAACCGCTCGCCCATAATTTTTCCTGTTAATTGATAATCATACACGATTTGAAAAGGGTAATCTTTTTTGCTAATCCTAGCGGTAGAACTACTATCTATACCGTTCGTGGTTTTATCTAAATAAACTTGTTTGTTTGGATCCCCTACCATTTTATTAATTGAAAAAATAGCAGCCGTATCTTTTCCTTGCAACATTAAATGTAGTGGCCCCGGTAAAAAATTAGAAAAAATTTCTTTTTTACTTGTAGCCTGACTATAAGGATCTATTTCTGTTGCAATTTTTATGGTATAATTTTTATCTTGATACACGTCTCTGCATTCCTGTCTTAAATAAATAAAATCGGAACTTGCTGTATTGCCAGTCTCCTTCATTTTTTTAATTAGTAGTTCCGATGCTGAGCTATCAATTAGTTTTCTTTTTACCCAAATTTCATCAAAGAGTTGCTCCCCCATTCTTAATACTTCTGTGTTACCCAGTAAGTTAAAACTCCAGCTGTCTTTGATCGTTTCAATAAATATTTTTGATGTGTTATTAAGTTGACCCATCATAAAATTATCTCCATAATACACAGCGGGTGCTTTGATATCCACAACAACCGTTTCATTGTTGGGATCCAGTGCCATTTGTAATCCCACTTGCACTACGGAGGCAAAACTTTTTTTAGTCAAAAAAATATTTTTTGGTCGAATACCAAAACCTGGAGTCTGGGTATTGCTTATTGCTGCAAAAACGGATTCGTTGTTGACAACTTCATGATGTCCATTGGCAAGAATGCAACTTATTTGAAAAACAGTTGAAGCTGAGGCAATCATCATACTATCTGTTGTCTCTAGAGCCGAACCAGTTAAAAAACTTAGTGGGTCGTATTCGTAAACTTCTATAAATAAATGCCAGGTGCTGGTATCTGAGTCGCTAAACTTCCCCGTATTGTTTTTTAAGGCATCACTGCTTGTAAAAATTTGAATGGGTAGCGAATTTTGAGAAAGTGCTAGTTTATAATTTTTATCAAGTATGGCTGAAAGTTTAGCACTGATACTTGATTTCACCGAAGTGTCCTCTAAATAATTCATACTAGGACCAAACATGGAAAAACTTCTGATAGATTCAACGATCACCTTATTTTGCGCAGGTAGCTTAAATCCTACTAGCAGCAACAGGCATATGTACATCAGTCTTTTCATGAGATGGCTAAATTACAACCTGTCTTCTATTATTAACAATTTTATTACAGTCAGTTCGTTATCATTGCAACATCAATTATGGAAAATACAGAAAGAATTATACCGGCAAAAGAGTTTGTTTATTTAGATGGTCCTAAACCACGTATTAATGAGCTTGTATTTGCTTGGCAGATATTTACACAGTTTATTAAAGGGTTTAGAACGTTACACTTTTTGGATCCATGCATTACCGTATTTGGCTCTGCACGCTACCAGCCAGATCACCCGTATTACAAGGCTGCCACCGAGTTTGGCAAACGAATTGCCAACATTGGTTTTACCACAATGACAGGTGGAGGTCCGGGTATTATGGAGGCAGCTAACAAAGGGGCTATGGAAGCGGGTGGAAAATCGGTGGGTTGTAATATCAAGCTGCCATTTGAGCAACACCCTAACCCATATATGCACAAGTGGATTACTTTCGATTACTTTTTTATTCGAAAAGTATTAATGGTTAAATATTCTTATGCTTTTATCATTTTACCAGGGGGCTTTGGTACAATGGATGAATTTTTTGAAACATTAACCCTTGCGCAAACCGGTGTAATCAATGATTTTCCAATTGTAATTTATGGCAAAGAATATTTTCAGCCACTCATTGACATGGTGGATGCTATGGTTGTAAAAGGTACGATATCTCCGGAAGACAAAAAGCTAATGCTCTTTACAGATGATATAGACGAGGCCATGCAGTATATACAGGCCTATGTCAAAAAAAATTATACAGTCAAACCACGCAAAAGACTTTGGTGGCTTTTTGAAAAAATATAACTGGTTAGCTTTTTATTCTAACACTGGGCGAAGCCAGCGTTCTGCTTCTTCAAGTGGCATATTTTTTCGGGTAGCATAATCATTCAATTGGTCTTGCATAATTTTTCCAAGCCCATAATACGTGCTTTGTGGATTTGCAAAATACCAACCACATACCGATGAAGCTGGATACATGGCTAAATTTTCTGTTAACTCAATCCCAATCGAATCCTTAACGTTTAAGAGTTCAAACAACTTGTATTTTTCGGTATGATCTGGACAAGCAGGATAACCTGGAGCTGGTCTGATACCCACATATTTTTCTCCAATAAGAGCGGCATTATCTAAACTTTCTGAAGGTGCATACCCCCAATCTGATTTTCTAGTTTGTAAGTGTAAATATTCGGCAAAAGCCTCTGCTAGCCTGTCTGCTAGCGCTTGTAACATAATTTTATTGTAGTCGTCATGCTGTGCTTCAAAAGCCTGGATATGTGGTTCAATGCCTTTAATAGTTACAGCAAACGCACCTATAAAATCTTTTTTATTACTTGATGCAGGTGCAATAAAGTCGGCTAAAGAAAAGTTAGGTTGACCAGATGCTTTTTTAATTTGTTGTCTTAAAAAAGAAAGTTTTACTGGTTTTTCTGCTGCCACTACAACATCATCTGCATCACTGTTGGCAGGCCAAAAACCAATGGTGCCATCAGCAGTTAACCACTTATTGGCAATGATGGTATCCAATAATGCATTTGCATCAGCGTATAATTTACTGGCTTCTTTTCCAACAACTTCATCCGTTAAAATAGCTGGAAAATTTCCGTGCATTTCCCAGGTAATAAAAAACGGTTTCCAGTCTATAAAATCTCTTAGTATAGTAAGGTCTACGTTTTTATACAGCTTAGTGCCAGTGTACGAAGGTGCAACAGGATTGTATGCCTCCCAATCAATGGCTACTTTATTAGTAAGAGCATCACTATAAGCAAGGTATTCTTTGGTAGGTTTTTTATTATCAAATTGATCTTTAAGTTTGGCATAATCAGATTGCGTATCCAATAAAAATGCAGCTTGCTGGTCTTTACTTAATAAAGAACCTGCAACGGTTACACTTCTTGAAGCGTCAAGCACGTGAATCACATCTTTGTATTCTGGTGCAATTTTAACAGCTGTATGAATTTTAGAAGTTGTTGCGCCACCAATTAGTAATGGCTGCTTCATGCCTCTTCGTTTCATTTCTTTAGCGATATGCACCATTTCATCGAGTGATGGCGTGATAAGACCACTAAGTCCAATGATGTCTACATTTTCTTTTTGTGCAGCCTCTAATATTTTATCGGTTGGCACCATAACGCCAAGGTCAATAATGTCGTAGCCATTACAACCTAGTACCACACCTACAATATTTTTTCCAATGTCATGTACGTCTCCTTTTACAGTAGCTAGTAATATTTTAGCAGCACCTGCAGCTTCGGTATTGGTTGTGCCTGCAGCCAAATGCGCCTGTTTGCGCTCTTCTTTTTCGGCTTCAATAAATGGCGTTAGCACGGCCACCGATTTTTTCATAACGCGCGCACTTTTTACAACCTGTGGTAAAAACATTTTTCCGGCGCCAAATAAATCACCCACAATGTTCATTCCATCCATCAGCGGCCCTTCAATAACATCAAGTGGCTTCGGATATTTTTGTCTTGCTTCTTCGGTATCAGCGTCTATATATTCTGTAATACCATTGATGAGTGCATGTGCGAGTCTTTTTTCGACAGGTTCATTTCTCCAAGCCTCATCTTTTATTTCAACCTTGCCTTTTGCTTTAACCGTTTCGGCGTGTGCAATTAGTTTTTCGGTGGCTTCGTTGTTATCGTTGTTTTTATTGAGTAAAACGTCTTCACATAAGTCACGTAGTGTAGGTTCTATCTCATCATATACCACTAGTTGACCTGCGTTTACAATACCCATATCCATGCCGGCTTTAATGGCGTGGAATAAAAACACAGAATGAATCGCTTCTCTTACGTGATCGTTACCTCTAAAAGAAAAAGAAACGTTGGACACACCACCACTTACTTTAGTGAGCGGCATTCTTTTTTTAATTTCTCTGGTCGCTTCAATAAAATCGACCGCGTAATTATTATGCTCTTCGATACCGGTTGCTACTGCAAAAATATTGGGATCAAAAATAATGTCTTCGGGAGGGAAGCCAACTTTGGTTGTTAAAATATTATAGGCTCTTTGGCAAATTTCAATTTTACGGTCTTTGGTATCAGCTTGTCCAACTTCATCAAAAGCCATCACTATAACCGCCGCACCATAGGCTTTGCATTTAAACGCTTGTTCAATAAATTTCTCTTCTCCTTCTTTCATGGAAATAGAGTTCACAATACATTTTCCTTGCACACATTTTAATCCAGCCTCAATAATTTCAAATTTAGAGCTATCAATCATGATGGGAATGCGCGCAATATCAGGCTCACTTTGCAGTAGATTTAAAAACGTTGTCATCGCTTCTACACCATCTAGTAATGCGTCATCCATGTTTACGTCGAGCACTTGTGCGCCGCTTTCTACCTGTTGTCTGGCAACCGATAAAGCTTCTTCGTATTTATTTTCTCTAATGAGGCGCGCGAATTTTTTAGACCCCGTTACGTTGGTTCTTTCCCCAACGTTTACAAAATTTGTTTCGGGTCTAATAACAAGTGGCTCAAGCCCAGCTAGTCTTAAATAAGGTTGTATCGTTATAGTTGAACTCATAAAAATCGGATTGTGCTTATGCAATTGAAGTAGCTACGTTAGGTTTTTTTCGTGGTGCAATTTTTCTAACATGATCTGCAATGTGTTTGATATGATCTGGAGTGGTACCGCAGCATCCGCCCACAATATTTACAAACCCTTGTGCAGCCCACTCTTCAATAAAGTGTGCGGTTTGATGTGGCGCTTCGTCGTATTCGCCCATTGCGTTGGGTAAGCCTGCATTGGGATATGCAGAGGTATAGCAAGAAGCGATTTGACTTAACTCTTCTATATGGCTGCGCATTTCAGCGGCACCTAATGCACAGTTCAAGCCAACACTGAGTGGCTCTGCGTGTTTGATTGAGGTATAAAATGCTTCTAGAGTTTGACCACTTAACGTTCTTCCTGATGCATCTGTAATGGTACCGCTAATCATGATAGGCAGTTCAGGGATATTATTTTCTCTAAAAAATTCTTTGGCGGCAAATATGGCTGCTTTTGCATTGAGGGTATCAAAAATAGTTTCGATCAGAAGCACGTCAACACCACCATCCACTAGTCCTTTTATTTGTTCTTTGTATGCAACAACTACTTCATCAAAAGTCACTGCTCTAAATCCAGGATTGTTTACATCTGGCGAAAGACTGAGTGTTTTATTTAATGGCCCTATAGCACCTGCAACAAATTTTGGTCCGCTATCTTTATTTTCAGCAGCAAACTCTTCAACAGCACGTCTAGCGCAGGTTGCGGCCGCCACGTTTAATGCATAAGCATAGGATTGCATATCATAATCAGCCATCGCAATGGTGGTACTGCTAAATGTATTGGTTTCAATAATGTCGGCACCGGCTGCTAAATATTGTTTGTGAATACCTACAATAATGTCAGGCTGTGTAATACAAAGCATATCATTGTTACCTTTTACGTCGGTATGCCAATTTTTAAATTGTTCACCACGATAATCGGCTTCTTCTAATTTGTGACGTTGAATCATGGTGCCCATAGCGCCATCAATCACTAAAATTCTTTGTTCTAATTCGTTTTTAATACGCATCTCATAGGTAGTTTACAAATGGTTGATCCACTTATTACATGATCTTGCTAAAAACGTAGGGAGCGTTAAGGGGGGCGATGCTATCATACGTTTATTAGTTCGATTGTGTTCGAAAGTAGGGGTCTACTCGAATGTACGGGCTGAACAATAAACAAATCCGCCCGTGCAGGACGCAAAGATAGGTAAAACCCTATAATTGTGTGTAATTACAATTAATTTCTAGGTCTACTTTTTCGGTAACGGCGCTAGCGTCAATCTTAAAATCGGACATGCTGATGCTCATGGTAGCAGTTGCGGCAATACTGCCTTTACGAATGTTTAAGGTTGCGGTGGTTTGAACTGGTTTTGTTACACCATGCATAGTTAAACTTCCAACAACTTTGGCGCTGTACTTACCATCTTTTGTAAAGTCAATACTTTTTATGTTTTGAATGGTGCCGGTAAAACTAGCCCTTGGATATTTTTCACTCTCTACATATTCTTCATTAAAATGCGTTTGCATTTCGGCGTACTTAAATTGAAATCCTTTAAATAAAAGGCTAAAACGTATTTCTCCGGTAGCGCTTATTTTACTTGATACTTCGTTGTTTATAGCACTCACATCCGCGTCTGTGGGAGATGTAAATTTGATACTTCCTTTTTTCGTAGAAAAATTAAGTAAGGTATCTTTTTGTATGGGTATTACAGTTTGTACAACCGTTTTTGTAGTGTCCGTTTTTCCTTTAAACAATAGCACTGCTTCATTGATGACAATATTATTATCATCTGGAAAATAACCCGCGCAAATACCTTTGTATGTTATGCTATCAAAGGGTTGTATTGAATCCTGTAAAGTGCTAAATGCAACCGTAATACTACCCGTATGCGCACTGTTTTCAATATTTACCACCCAGTTACCTGCTTCATTTTTGGATGCTTCTTTTACAGTGCCGCTTAGTTCTAATACTTTATCGATGTACTGTGTACTTGCTATTTTTTCATTTTGTTTAAATGCGTCAAGTACTGTATTTGTAGTCGCTTTAACCGCTACTTCATTGTTAATATTGCGGTGTGGTTTATGATAAACCCACCATGCAAAGCCGCCGCCTAAAATACCTATGAGTGCAATGAGTCCGAGTGACCATTTTAACCAAGCTTTCATGTTGTAGAGTTTATTTTACGTATTGACCTACCGGTAGTCTATTGGTAATACTTCTGGCAAGTGTCATTTCATCTGCATATTCAAGTTCGCCGCCAAAAGCAATACCTCTGGCAATAGTTGTAACCTTGCAACCTAGCGGCGCTATCTTTTTTTGGATATAATAGATGGTGGTATCTCCCTGAATGGTTGGATTGAGCGCAAAAACGATTTCTTCGGTGCTTTCTTTTTCAATTCTAGCTACGAGCGCTTCAATGTTGAGCTGTTCTGGTCCAATACCATCTAAGGGTGAAATAATCCCGCCAAGTACATGGTAAGTTCCATTAAACTGACCGGTACTTTCAATGGCAATTACGTCTCTAATATTTTCAACTACACAAATGATTTGCTGGTTGCGCGCACTATTTGAACAAATAGAACAAATATTGCCGTCACTGATATTATAACAGCGTTGACAAAACTTAATTTCTTTGCGCATTTTTGTTATGGTATCACCAAACATGGTAACATCTTCTGTGTCCTGCTTGAGTAAATGCAAAACAAGACGTAAGGCTGTCTTTTTTCCAATACCAGGTAGCTTGGCAAATTGAGCCACTGCGTTTTCAAGTAAGGAAGAAGGTAATTGCATACTTTATTTTTTTTACCAAGTAACCGTTATTTCATTATCCCAGTTATTACGCACAGAAATAGGCTTTGGAATTTCTATAACAATTTCTGGCTGTCTTTTGTTGACTTGAAATGACCCCGTATCCCAAACACCATTTTTATTGGTATCAAAGAGTATTCTTAATTCGTAACTACCCGGTTTATATCTTTTAATTAGGAGTTGATTACTCGTTAAAGCATAACTATTTATTACTTCATTTCTTTCGATGATTTGCAATACGGGGTGACGTGTTGTGTCGATATTAGGGAACTTAAATTTGATAAGTCCATAATCAATCTCTTTTTTTGTATAAAAAGATAAAGTATCAGTTTTAGCAGTGGAATTGCCAAGGCTATCTGTTACAAATCCCTTTGAAAGCAACAGTTTGAAAGGCTCGCCAGCTGGCCAGTTATAGCCGATACTTAATTTAGTACCAGCGCTATCGAGTGTAAGCGTGTAATTTTCTTTGCGCAAAAAATTAGTATCAACTAGTTGGATAGCGGCACTATCTTTTATCGTGATTTTTTTTGCAAAATTTAATTCAAGTGGTGATAATAAGTCTTGCTCGCCATTGTTCAAAGAAACATTGTATTTTATGCGCTTGTCTTCTTTTGCATCTTTTGTATTTGCAGTAGCATAGATCTTTTTTTCAATTTTTTTAAATGCTTCAAAGGCATAAATCGTGTCTGGTTTTGTTTTTTCACTCACTACTACTTGTTCGTTTAAAAAACCAAAATAATTTGTGCTATCATCGTATTTCCTAGAAAAATTAGTAGGGATTACATAAGCTGCATATCTACCTGGTGCTAAGTTTCTAAAACTAAAATTTCCTTTTCCATCCACCCGTGTGTAATACCTAGGTGTATTCTTGTAAATAGAGGTATCGTTTAAATTATTATGAAGTACAACAATAAGCGTGCTGTCTACTTTGCCGGTAGCAGCTATAATTACATGCCCATTATAATTGCCATTATCTATGGTGGAACCCGTAGAGAAAATATACCTAAAACCTTTTGCCATATTTGACTCGTTAACATCCACAACTGATTTTCCAAAGTCTAATGTGTAGGTTGTGTTTTCTTCTAACGAGTCTTTAAATTTTATCGTTACATTTTTGAGTTTGTAATCTATAATGGGTGTGTTTTTGACAGTAGGCGATACGATTAAGTTTTCTTGTATACCCTGAAGTGTTACGTATTCGTCAAAACTGAGCATGAAATTTTTAGTACGCACATTGGTTGCAGAGTCTTTGGGTAATGCTACCACTAATTTGGGTGGTAAACTGTCTCTAGGACCTCCACCAGGCGGAATAATATTGGCACAGCCCGTTAAGTACAGGCTTATAAGTAACATGAGGGCTACTGCTCCAACTGATTTAAACATCTTTTGTATTGAAAGCGCAAACATAGGCTAATCTCCAGACTCGTCTTGATCTTCATTTAGTTCATGAAGCGCAATGGATATCTTATTTGTTTTGACAAAATTACACCAATGGCATTCGTTTTTGCCACAACCCGTATAAAATTCCTTGTTTTTAATTTTTTGCCATACCGTTTCTATCTGGTGCGTAACGGTAGCTATATCCTGAGGCGTCACCACTACTTTTTCCTGCTTATATACACCATTTTTATCGGGTTCAATAAAATCAAAAGTGGCACTGATGGCCTCCCAGTCTTTGGAAGGGTAATTGTCAATCAAAATTTTATAAAAAACGGCCTGTCTCCAATAGTCGCCACCGTTAGGGTCTTTGTCATGCGGTGGCTTTATTTTAGGTCTGGCTTTGTCAATATCTCCCGTTTTATAGTCAACTACATTAACGCTTTTGCCGTCAAATTCTATTTTGTCTAATTTTCCTTTTAAAGGCACACCTTTTACAACCACATTTCTAATATTGGTTTCTGCGAGCATTACTTTATTCCAGCTATTAATATTAGCGTCGTAGTAATTCGTGAGCACAATTTCACCATACTCCATTCTTCTATCAAATTGTTCTTTGGTGAAATTTTCTCTGTGGCGGTGCATGTACCAATTAAAATCGGAAATAAATAATTCTTTGGATTGAAATACGTTATTGTTCTTTTGCATTTTTTGAAATAGCATTTCAAGTGCAAAGTGAACCGCAGATCCAAATTCGGTGGCTTCTGATTTGCCAGAAGGAACTCTAACTAAATTGTTATAATAAAATTGTAATGGACATTTAAGGTAGTTGTTAAGCGCCGTTACGTTCATGACAAATTTATCGAGTAGCTTGTCTACAAAATCAGCTTCTTCTTTTTCAATTTCTGGCGCTTGTTCTTTACTAAAACCAATCAGCGCAAATTCACTTATTTGTTCTTCTGATATATTTATTTTTGTAGGTACAAGTGCATAACCATCTATAATTTCAGCAACAAATAAAGATGGCTCTATTTCTTTGCCATCATTTTTATACTGTGTATAGCTAATGTGTAAATGCTTTGCAGCCCTTGTTAATGCTACATAAAATAGGCGTCTGAGTTCTTCCTCCTCTTTAAAAGCTGGACCAGAAACAAAAATGGTATCTGGTAATTGATAGCCACCGCCCGGTTTCTTTTTCTTTTCCCAATTGCTAGCATTACAACCCACAACAAATACGTGTTCAAACTCTAGTCCTTTAGAACCATGTGCGGTTAATAAATTGACTGCGCTGTGGCTGCCACTTATTTTTGCTAACGGAAGTGCAAGGCCTTCTTTATTCATCAGCGAAAAAATAGTAACCAGTGCCTCTAAGGTGAGCCTTGGGTTTCTGCGCGTTTCTTCTTTTATAAAATCAAATAGCCCGGTTAGTAATTTTAATTCCCAGTGTTTATCTGGACTTTCCATGATGCAGCGCAGTAGGCCCGATTCTTTGATACAATTTTCAAATAATGTTTGTAGTGTTTCATTGGGAACATCTGCAATGACTTTTTCGATAAAGGTTGCAGCTGCTTGCAAGCCGGGTATTTCTTTTGAAAATAAATCTTCTCCTTGACCCGTTAATTTTTCTGCAATAAGTCTGCGCAGTGATGTTTTATTGTCACCAAATCTGCGGTCCGCAACTGCAGCACTTAGTTTGGCAATTTCGATGGGCGGAATTTGAAACCAGTCAAAATGTAAAATTTCAAATAAGAGTTCATCGCCACCATAGGGTATATCATGCTCTGCGGCTAAATAGGTAAGTAGCTTTACTAGTTTTTGAGGCGTGGGTTGGTCTAAAATATTAACGCTTCGTTTGCTGTAATAAGGGATATTTTTTTCTTTAAAATAAGTGCCTAATTCTTCGCCATACTTGTTTTCTTTATAAATCACGGCAATTTGCCCGGGCGCAGTACCACTGTTGATGAGCGCTTCTATAGCCGTAGTGATACCAATCATTTCGGCCCTTGGCGATTCATATACTTCAATTACTGGGGTATGCGTTAGGGGCGTCAAATTAGTATTGGAGGCCACCAAGTCTTTACTGAGGCCTTCAATTTTTTTGACAAGCCTTTCTTCGTTTTTATCGATAAGGGTTTTGGAAACGTCTAAAATGGCCTGCGTTGAGCGGTAATTATTGGTGAGTACGACTGTAAGCAAGCTATCCGAAAACTTATCGGCAAAAGCCTGCATATTTTCGATGTTGGCGCCTTGAAAACGGTAAATACTTTGATCGTCGTCACCTACAACAAAAATATTAGGGGTATCCCAAAAGCTAATAAGTTGCTCTACCAATTTATTTTGTGTTCCACTCGTGTCTTGGTATTCGTCAACCAATATATACTGGTATTGCTCTTGGTATCGAAAAAGTAAATATTTGTCTTCATCAAATGCACGAATCACCCAGTTGATCATGTCATCAAAATCATACCTGTTTTTTGCGCGCATCATTTGTTGAAACACCGGAAAAGCCGCCACTGCTGCACGTAACTTTTCCATTTTTTCTTTTGCTTCCTCAATCTTATTTTCTTTGAGGTCGCCTGCCTTAAACCCTTTGTAGGCGCGCTTATACACAAACTCTTCTCGGTTGGGCATGTCTGCAATAAAGGCATCGATACAGGTATTGATATAATCTGGAGTCCAACCTTCTTTTTTCATGGTAGAAAAAAGTTGTTGCAAATTATTGATCTCAAAATATACATCGCCTCTATATCTTTTTAGCGGATGATTTTTTGGAAACTGATCAATTAATGTTTTAAAGAGCGCAATTTTTTCAAGATCAGAAATAGGATCTAAACTGGTTTTTTCAAACAAGGATAAATTTTCTTGAATGATATCATTGCAAAAAGCGTGAAATGTATAGAGATTTACTTTGTAGGCGTCAGGTCCAATAAAATCGAGTAATCTTTTACGCATGGCAACCACACCAGCATCTGTGTAGGTAAGGCATAAAATATTTTCGGGACGGGTATCGCTCTCTAATAATATTTTTCCAATACGTGCGCCTAAAATTTGTGTTTTTCCTGTTCCAGGGCCAGCAATCACCATTACGGGCCCTTCCATATTATCAACTGCTTTTTTTTGTGCTGGGTTAAGTCCCTGCATCATGGTATTAAAAGCGGCTTGTTGTTCTGTTTTAGTGATCATGCTTAAAGGTAAAATTTCTATGGTTACTTGAGGGCGGTGCACCCGTATTTTTAATTAAAATTTAGTCAAACATTTGTACTCCATTTTTGTTGTAAGCTAAACGACCCTTATGTCTAAAGTATATACGATCAAAACGGTTCAAAAAATTCCTATTTCAATTGCGGAAGCATGGGACTTTTTTAGCAAGCCTTCTAATTTAGCTGCCATTACTCCAGATAACCTTGGTTTTAATATTATTAGCAAATACCATGGCGAACGTATGTATCCGGGTCAAATTATTGAATACACGGTAAAACCAGTTTTAGGCATTCCGCTTTATTGGATGACCGAAATTACCCATGTTGAGGACCACAAATATTTTGTGGACGAACAGCGTTTTGGCCCCTATAGTATGTGGCATCACCAGCACCATTTTAAGGAAATTGAAGGTGGCGTTGAAATGACAGATATTGTACATTACAAACTTCCACTTGGGATACTAGGGGATATTGCACACGCTCTATTTGTAAAAGCACAGCTTACCCATATTTTTGATTACCGCTTTGTAGCAGTAGATAAAAAATACGGAAAGTTTTAATTGAGTTCTACTAGGCTGCTAACATTGTTATTGAGGTCTACAGATGCCACATACAGTTTTTCATTCTTTTTTTGTGCCATACTACTGATGTCAACAACAGCCGTTTTTGTAGCAACCAATAATTTTACCAGTTGTGCATTTTTAGTATTTGGTTTAACACCTACGCCGCAAGAAAAAATACCAAATGATTTTATTTTTTCTTTGCCACTATAATTTACTACAAAATTAGCAGCGCTCTTTTTTTGAATTGTTGGCGCGTCGGGTGCAACATTATCTAACCATGGCATTGGAGGCACAAGTGCTGGATATTTGTAATGATTGTTTTGCAAACTATCATTCCATCCATTTGGGTTTTTTGCAAAAGTACTGCTGTTGTAAAACACACTACCCTGTGTGGTTGTAAAGGAGCGCAATAAATTAATTTGGTCTGGAATTTGGTTGTAATTTTTCCAAGCATCATTAGTGCCGGCTCTGTAAATGCCATGCCCAATGTATAAGTGTTTACCATAGGCATAATCATTCCACCATTTTAAAAGCACATCATAGTCTGCTAGCTTGTGACCACGCTCCCAATAGAGTTGCGGTACTACATAATCGATCCAACCTTTTTCTAGCCAGAGTAAAATGTCGGCGTACAAATCATCGTAATTGGTTTGACCTCCTTTTGTTTCACTGCCTCTTGGATCCTGTGTTTTATTTCTCCAAACACCAAACGGGCTAATACCAAATTTAACGCGCGCATTAGTTGCTAGAATTGTTTTTTTAAGCTGCACAATAATGCTATCACAATTACTTCTTCTCCATTCGTCTTTAGACAATCCTTTCCCATATTTTGCAAAACTTGCTTGGTCTGGAAATTCTTTTCCTGCAATACGGTACGGGTAAAAATAATCATCCATATGCACCGCATCAATGGCATATCTAGTTACCAAATCTTTTACAATCGCTGACGTATGTGAACGAACAGCAGGAAGACCTGGATCAAAATATTTTTTATCACCATAAATTAAAAACCATTCGGGGTGCTCTTTGGTAATATGATTTTCTGCCACAGACGATCTGTTGATATTAAAAACAGCACGGTATGGATTTAGCCATGCATGAAATTCCATGCCACGTTTGTGCGTTTCTTCAATCATAAAAGCAAGTGGATCATAAAACGGTTCCGGTGCTAAACCTTGCTTACCCGTTAAATATTCTGACCATGGTTCAAAACTTGAAGGATACATTGCATCAGCTGCAGGGCGCACCTGAACAACTACTGCGTTCATGCCATTTTTTTGATGCATGTCCAAGATTTTTATAAACTCTTGTTGTTGTGTTTGCGCAGGAAGGCCTCTTTTACTAGGCCAATCAATATTTTCTACTGTGGCAATCCATACGCCTCTAAATTCAAAGTTGCGAACGGGTTGTGTGAATACATGAAAAGTGCACGCTAGTAGCACTAAAAGGGATGCTATTTTTTTCATGCCTTAAAGATAAACTTAGATCTGTGTGTGCGCGCTTTTGTGGATGAAAAATAGGAGGCCGCAATAGTAATGCACAATTGCTAAAGATGCTTTGCAGGTTTAATCTTCCCAAACGCTGAGGCCTTCGCTGCAATTGGCGCAAATATCTATCGACTTTCTGGAGGTCATTAAATTTTTTCGAAAAGCATGGTATGCGGGGCTTTTCCAGACTTCTTTAAATGGCATGTCTTTTAAATTGCCCAATTGATGTGTGGCATCTTTGTCAAAACAGCAAGGCACCACAATACCATCCCAGGTAATTACATTGGCATGCCATAATTTCCAGCAGTGGTTACCTAATCCATTTTTTACCTGCATTTCACCTGCACTATCTTTTTTGTAACGGCTATATTTTTGCTTTGTTGGAATAAGCCCGTGCGGGTCGTTTGCGTAATCATAAACCTGTGCCGTTTTAAACCGCACGGCATCCACACCAATTTCTGCACCTAATTCTTTGATGGCTTCTATTTGATGCTCGTTGGGTTTAACCACCAAAAATTGAAAAAAGATAAAAGGCGTTTTACTTTTTAGTTCTTTTTTCCATTTTACAATTTGTCGAGCTCCTTCAATGACTTTATCCAATTTGCCACCAACCCTATACTGCTCATACACCTCTTGTGTAGTGCCATCAATGGAAATAATGAGCCTGTCCAGTCCGGATTCCACGGTTTTTTTAGCATTTGCTTCCGTTAAATAATGGGCGTTGGTAGAGGTTGCTGTATACAATCCTTTTTTGCGCGCGTAAGCCACCATGTCTAAAAAGGCGGGGTTCAAATAAGGCTCTCCCTGAAAATAAAAGATCAGGTATATTAAGTCTTTATAGATTGAATCGATGGTTTCATTAAAAAAGTTAGACTCAAGCATGCCGGTAGGCCTTGTAAAAGCCCTTAAGCCACTTGGGCACTCCGGGCAGCGGAGGTTGCAAGATGTGGTGGGTTCAAAAGAAATCGAAATAGGTACTCCCCAAACAATGGGCTTACCCGTTAAACGGCTTAATTGGTAGCTGATATAGACTTTTGCGCCATTCCATAACCTTCTAGGGGTTAGTTTGGATAAAAAGTTAATGGAGTCGTTGAGGTTAAATTGCGGCACGGTGTAAATTTACCCGATTTAACAAATAATTTGTACTAGATTATTTTATTTATTGCGTAAAAAGTAGGAAATTCATATAGGCTTCAAATTAGAAGTCGCAAACAACAAAAATTTTCAACTTTTTCTCATAAGCAGTTAGTTTTGGTTATGGCCCCAATTTCCATTGGGGCCTATTTTTTTAGGCCTTCTTTTGCCTTTTGAAACTTAGTGCAACTGCAAGTGCACCAAGGCTTCCAACCATGTCAGCTAAAATATCTGCTCCTTCAAAAGAGCGGTTGGCCACTAAATCTCTTTGTACAAATTCCATCGCAACACCATACACTATCCCTGCTAAAGATACCAGCCAGTACCAGGCGGTTTTTTGACTGCCAGAAAGGGGCGAGGTAAACGCCGGGAAATGAAAGAGTATGCATAGCATGCCAAACATGCCAATGTGCACGATTTTATCAAACTGAGGGATATGAATAAAAAACCACCCACTTGGAACCGAGGATCCAGGTAATGTGAGTAAGAATAGACTAATCCCTAAAAAAATAAAACCAGGTAAGAAATGTAGTTTTTTCATTTGGGTTACCCTACAAGGGCTGCGTAAGCTTCGCTGCTCATTAAAGCGGCTACATCTGCAGGGTTGCTAACGGTCATTTTAACCATCCAGCCATCACCATAAGCATCTGTGTTCACAAGCTCCGGTTGTTTTTCTAAAAGTGGATTCACTTCTGTAATGGTTCCTGCAACAGGTAAAAATAAATCACTTACTGTTTTAACTGCTTCTACCGTACCAAATACTTCTTCGGCAGCAAGGGCTTTGCCAACAGTATTGATGTCGATATATACAATATCACCTAGTTCATGTTGCGCAAAGTCAGTAATACCAATGGTTGCAACGTTTCCGTCTAATTGAATCCATTCGTGATCTTTGGTGTAATGTAGGTTTGCAGGAAAATTCATAGTCATTTATTTATAGGTTGCAAAGATTGCATATTTATTCAAATTGACCAATCATTTGATCAACTAGTTTTAAAGACCTTCCTTTTCAAAATAGAGCAGTACGTGGTCTTTTAAAAAGTTTTCTTGATCAGGAAGGTGCATCACCGGTAGTTCCTTGATTTGCTCAAAATGAGGCCAACCATCGGGGTCTTTCCCGGCAAAACGGTAATAATCGCTGGCACTTAATACGGTACAAACCGCCACGTGCATCAGGTCCTGTTTTTGCTCTTTCGATATCTTTTCTTGGATAAAACCGGTTTCTTGCATGCCAATGAGGAACAAAATCCCTTCTAAATCGGGCTTTTTGTTAAATCGGGCCAATAATTTGGCCTCCAATTGCCACCATCTTTGTTGTAAATCGTCTGTTGCAAAGCTCATATTGCAAATGTAAAGCGCAAAGCAGTGCGTACATCAGCTTTCAAAAGTTATCTTTGCAGAAATAGTTGATTTTATGTTACAGTTGAGTGTTTTAAGAAATGACCCTGCCTTTGTAAAGGAAAGATTGGCGGTAAAGCATTGTAAGCAGTTGGACCTCGTGGATAGCATTATTGCACTAGACGACCAGCGCAAAAAATTGCAATTGGATTTTGATACGACGCAGGCAAAAGTAAATGCGGCTTCTAAAGAAATAGGCAAGATGATGGCATCCGGAAATACTGCTGGAGCAGAAGCAATCAAAATAGAAGTGGCAGGATGGAAAGAAAGTTTAGATCCTATTAAAACACAAATGGCGGAAATTGAAACGTCATTAACCAATCAATTGTTACAACTCCCTAATTTACCAGGCGCACCCGTGCCAGTTGGTAAAACACCAGAAGATAATGTGGTGGTAAAAACTGGTGGACCTGCTGCGTCACTTCCTGAAGGCGCCGCGCCACACTGGGATCTTGCTAAAAAATACAATCTAATTGATTTTGATTTAGGCAATAAAATTACGGGCAGCGGTTTCCCAGTATACATTGGTAAAGGGGCTAAGCTTCAACGCGCACTCATTCAGTATTTTTTAGATTTTAATACGGCTGCTGGTTACACCGAATACTTACCACCTTTTATGGTGAATGAAGCTTCGGCACTTGGTACAGGACAACTTCCAGATAAGGAAGGGCAAATGTATTATATGCCTGCAGATGATTTTTATATGATTCCTACGGCTGAAGTTCCGGTTACCAATGTGTACCGCGATGTTATTATTAAGCCCGAAGAATTTCCGATTAAAATGACAGCGTATTCTCCATGTTTTAGAAGAGAAGCAGGTAGCTACGGAAAAGATGTGAGAGGACTAAATCGTTTACATCAATTTGAAAAAGTTGAAATCATACAAATAGTTGAACCTAGCACAAGCTATGCTGTGCTTGATGAAATGGTAGCACACGTAGAAAAACTTGTAGCTTCTTTGGAATTACCTTACCGCATATTAAGACTTTGTGGTGGTGATATGGGTTTTGCAAGTGCTATCACGTATGACTTTGAAGTATATAGTGCAGCTCAAGAACGCTGGTTAGAAGTAAGTAGTGTTTCGAATTTTGAAGCTTACCAAACCAACCGTTTGAAATGCAGATTTAAAGATGAAAATGGCAAGATGCAATTAGCACATTCTTTAAATGGAAGTTCATTAGCGCTTCCAAGAATATTAGCTTGCTTATTGGAAAATCATCAAACTGCAACTGGCATTCATATACCAGCTGCACTCCAACCATATTTTGGTGCAACAACAATTTAAACGACACACTATGTTAAAAAAATGGGCTAAAAGAATTGGCTATACCGTATTAGCTGTATTTATTTTTATCAACATTATTGCCGCTTTTCAAGCGTATAAGTTTACCCATTTTTATGCAGATGCGCCAAAGCCAAAAAAGCCTTCTGAAATGTCTGCATCAGAAAAAGCAAGTGCTATCTTTTTTGGTGTACAGTATCCAAAAAGCAAAGTGGTAGATTCGTTTTTAGTAGCGCATGATACCGTTGCTATTACAACTGAGGATAGCATTCATCTAGAAAGTTGGTATGCAGCAGCAGACACTTCTAATGGAAAAATTCCACGCGGCACCGTGCTTATGTTTCATGGGCATGGAAGTAGCAAAAGTGGCATCATTGCAGAAGCTACAGCGTTTCATGAAATGGGCTATCATATTATTGTAACAGATTTTAGAGCGCATGGAAACAGTGAAGGATCTACAACCTCTATTGGCATGTATGAAGCGCGCGATGTAAAAGCAGTGTATGACTATGTGCTTGCTAAACAAGAAAAAAATATTGTCCTCTATGGAATTTCTATGGGTGCTGCAACCATTACAAAAGCAGTATCTGATTTTGACCTTAAACCTTCCAAAGTGATTTTAGAAATGCCTTTTGCAACCCTACAGGATGCAGTTGCAGGGCGCATGCGCACCATGCAGCTTCCCGCCGAGCCATTAAGTACTTTACTTACTTTTTGGGGTGGCGTAGAACTGGGCGCTTGGGCTTTCAATTACCAACCACAAAAGGACGCTGCTGCTATTAATTGTCCCGTCCTATTGCAGTGGGGTGTTAATGATCCGCGCGTAACGGAATCAGAAACACATCAGATATTTAAAAATTTAGCAAGCCACCAAAAAGAACTCATTAAATATGTACAAAGTGGACATCAGAGCCTTTGTAAAAATGAAAAGAGTAAATGGTACATGACAGTGGGCCGCTTTTTAATGATGTAATGCAATAGTATTACCAGTTGCTTAAACGAATACCTATTGCAAAAGGATATTGCTCGAGTCTTGTGTAAGAATCATGTAAAGTATTTAAGCTGTATGAGCCGTAAAGTTTAACGGGCCCAATACCAAGTTCACCAATAAGTGCGGTTCTAAATGGCGACAAGTCAAAATCACCTTTGTATTTTTGCTTGCCACGCTCTTCACTTTTTTGCTTAACCCTGCTACCTACTAAATAACCTGCACTTACGCCCGCACTAAAACTAAACCCTTTTTTGTTGCCAGGTGTTGTATTGATGTGTAACATAAGCGGCACGCTTAAATATCCAGCAAATAATTTATTTTTTGAGAACGAAATCGTATCGTTGTAGACATAAGGATAGTTCTCTTTTCTATAAGAAACTCGAGAGTCGTATCTAAAATTATACATCTCCATCCCCATACCATATTTTAAAAATACCGCCTGCTTAACAATGCTTACTTTTTGCATGAAAAACCAAAGGTTTACATTGGTTGTTTTGCCGTTGTTTAAATTAAAAGTTTGCTTATTGGGTGCCCCGTTAGCGGGACTAAAGGTTCTGAGGTAGTTATTATTTACAACAGCGGTAGCATAGTTGGTTTCATCCCTATTGCCAGCAAATCCAAGATCTAAAATCCACCAATTGGTACTAATTTTTTTAGGTGCTGGTTTGTTTCTTTCAATTTTAATCACGGGCTTACGGTCTAAGTCATTGGCTTTAATAGTGATATTTCCAATTTGAACAGTGGCGTCATTGCCAACTGATACAGCGCCATTTGTATTTTCGCCCCCTTTTTTTACAATATAAAAATTACCAACTTTTACAGTGTCTTGTTTTACACGTGTGCTATCTGTTTTTGTATAGCTACTGTCTGATTGTGCGGCTGCAAATAATGTTGCAATACTTAAGATTGCTGTGAGTACTTTATTTTTCATTTTTGTTGTTTTCTTTGTTTTTAAATAACGCGTTTGCTTTTCTAAAGAGGCCTCTAAATTTATCTTTATCGATTTCAAAAGCACCTACCATAACAGATCTATTACTGCTAGCGGCTTCTGTATCGATAGTTTCAATGGTTTCGTTTGGTTCTTCTGTTTCAGCTGATTCGTTAAGTGCAATTGGAGCTGCAGTTATTTCTGCAATTACAGTAGGCTTTATATCTATAATAGAACCGTTGTAACTTGGGATAGTATGTTCTGCTTCACTGGCTGCAACGGTAGAAGCATTTTGAATTGTATGATACGCTACATCCCTAAGTACGCTACGCTCCAAAGGGTTTGTTGTAATATTTTGTTGATCTTCTTTAACATTTGTTGATACGATTGAGCCAGTATTTACAATAGTATCGTTAGGCGTTGAAATATTATTAATTGGATTATTTACGGGCGAACTAACCGGTTTTACTGAATTATTTTTTGCAACATTATTTTTTGACAGCCCATTACCAGCCTCTCCATTAAACATGCCATTGCGCGCCACTATAAAAATAAAAATCGCCGCTGCACCTACTGCCCACCATCTTAAAAGAATTACAGGCGCTTTTTCCTTTTCTTTTTTAAATAATTTTTGTTTGTTAGGGTATACAATGGTTGTTGGTTCTAAGGTAACCGGAAAAATATTCTTATAGAGTAATGCTTTGCTTGGACAAGCGATTGATTCAATCTCTAGTTTGGTTGATTGTAATGATTCCAGTTCTTCGCCAACAGCTGGATGCAAAGCCACAAATGCAAGCAGGTCCTCTGTTTCACGCAGGTTTAATTCTTCGTCGATATAACGAAGTAAAAAATCTTGGTAATTATGTAGGTTTATGTTTTGCATTTATTTTATAATACTTGCTGCGGACTAATTAAATAATTTCTAAGCTTTAAACGGGCCCTGTGCAAATACACACGTACTTGATCAGTGGTAAGCTTTGTGATTTCTCCAATTTCTTCGTAACTATATCCTTCGTAATCTTTTAATAAAACCAAACTGCGCTGCGTTTCGTTTAAAGTAGCGAGCGCGTCGTGTAATACTTTTTTTAAAGCCTTGTTTTCTTGATAAGCCGTTTGCGTATCGTTTTCAAAACTTTCTTGTAACGAAATGCGTTTAGCTTTTCGGGTATGGTCTATTAATAAGTGATAGGCCACCGTAAACAAATAGGATTTAGCTTTTGACGGCTCTACATTGTCTTTGTGGATCCACAATTTTTCGAAGGCAGATTGCAAAATGTCCTCTGCGTCCTCGTTGTGGCGGAGATTTTTTACGATAAAGCGGTACACATTATCGGCATAAAGCAGCACAGATTCGTTGTAGTCTTTCTCCGTCATAGCAAAAACACAGTGGTTTTGGTCTTTTCTGTGGGTATAACGATCGCGGCTATAAAAAGTTACAGGCTAGCTAAAAAAATTAATAATCAATCACTTGCTCCTTAATGGCTGCCGGTATTTCGCGCCATTCGTACTGCTGATTTCTTAGTTGAGGCTCAAAACCAGCCTCTTTAATAGCTTCTTGCATGGTTTTATAGGTAAAACGGTGGGGTGCACCTGCTGCACTCACCACATTTTCTTCAATCATGATAGACCCAAAATCGTTAGCACCACTGTGTAAGCATACCTGGGCAGTTTGTTTACCCACGGTGAGCCAGCTAGCCTGTATGTTTTTGACATTTGGAAGCATGATACGGCTAATGGCAATCATTCTAATATATTCGTCGGTGGTGGTTAAATTATGCACCCCTCTAATACGCGTTAGTAAGGTATCAACGTCTTGGAAAGTCCATGGAATAAATGCTAAAAATCCTTTCGCATGTTCTGGTTTTAAACTTTGAATTTCACGGATGCGCGTTAGATGAATAAATCTTTCTTCCAGTGTTTCTACATGACCAAACATCATGGTGGCACTGGTGGTAATATTTAGTTTATGCGCTTCATGCATAATGGCTAGCCATTCGTCGGCACCACATTTTCCTTTAGAAATTAAACGGCGTACACGGTCCACTAATATTTCGGCACCCGCACCTGGTAGTGAGTCTAAACCCGCTTCCTGTAAGGCTTTTAGCACATCGTGGTGACTCATTTTTTCGAGCTTACAAATATGTGCTACTTCTGGGGGCCCAAGTGCGTGTAGTTTAAGCGTTGGATATTCCTGCTTAATTTCTCTAAATGTCTTCGTATAAAAATCGAGTCCTAAACCAGGATGATGTCCACCTTGCAATAATAACTGATCACCACCATAAGCAAGTGTTTCTTCAATTTTTTTACGGTAGGTAGGCATGTCTGTGATATACGCATCGGCGTGCCCTGGAATTCTATAAAAATTACAAAATTTACAATTGGCCACACACACGTTGGTGGTATTTACATTACGGTCAATTTGCCAACTTACTTTACCATGGGGCACCTGAATTTTGCGTAGTTCGTCTGCTACGTGCATGAGCTCGGTGAGGGGGGCGTGTTCAAATAAAAACATCCCTTCTTCGATGCTTAAAAACTCAAAATTGAGTGCCTTTTGGTATAAATCTGCTAATTGCATGCTTGCTTATTTTATATAATGGGTACAAAGGTACTACCGAATAGTTCAAGTTTTAAAAATAGCTAACAACGTTGTATGTACTTTTGCAGTCTATTTTAAGTATTATGATTCAATTCGATCGCTTTGTATTAGACAACGGATTAAGGGTTTTGGTTCACGAGGACCCCTCAACACCCATGGCGGTGGTAAATGTGATGTATGACGTGGGGGCAAGAGACGAGGATCCGGCCCAAACCGGCTTTGCGCATTTATTTGAGCACCTCATGTTTGGCGGCAGCGTTAATATTAAGGATTATGACGAGCCCTTGCAACGCGCTGGTGGAGAAAACAATGCTTATACCACCAATGATTTAACCAATTACTATTGCCAGTTGCCGGCTCAAAATATTGAAACCGCTTTTTGGCTGGAGAGTGACCGTATGTTAAGCTTAGCCTTTAGCGAAAAAAGTTTAGCAACGCAGCGTAAAGTGGTTTGTGAAGAATTTAAAGAACACTATATCAATAAACCCTACGGAGACGTTTGGCATAAAATGCGCACCCTCGCTTATACAGTGCATCCGTATAGATGGATGACTATTGGTAAGGAATTATCGCATGTGGAAAATGCAAAAATAGATGACGTTAAAAATTTCTTTTTCAAGCATTACCGTCCTATCAATGCCATTTTAGTAGTAGCAGGTAATGTTAAATTGGAGCAAGTAAAACGTTTGGCAGCAAAGTGGTTTGGCCCTATCGAAATGGGCACAAAATACGAACGTCAATTACCTTTAGAACCTGTACAAACCGAAGCTAGAAAATTAGAAGTGCAGGCAAATGTGCCACTCGATGCTTTTGTAAAAACATGGCATATGGACGCCCGGTTATCACCAGGTTATTACGCCGCAGATTTACTAACTGAAATACTGGGAGGTGGCGCTGCCTCTAGGTTGTATCAGACGCTGGTAAAAGAAAAACAATATTTTTCTAGCATCGATTGTTATCATTTTGGAAGTTTAGATGCAGGGCTTGTAGCTGTTGATGGCAAACTTGTAAAAGGTGTTTCTATGGAAAATGCAGTGAAGGCAGTAGACGAAGAAATAGAAAAATTAAAAGCAACAAAAATCGAAGCAAAAGAATTACAAAAAGTAATTAATAGAACAGAGAGCGTGATTGCTTTTGAAGATATGAGTGTGATGAGTAGAGCCAGTAGTATTGCGCTTTACGAATTACTTGGTGATGCGGGTATGATGAACAGTGAATTTCAAAAATACCAAGCTATTGGTATTGACGATATTCATACATATGCCAATTCAATTTTTGATCATAACAATTCAAATACGCTCTTGTATCACGCTCAATAAAAAATGACATGTTAGATAGAAAAATAATTCCAACGATAGAAGAGGCGGTTCATTTTGATTTGCAATTAAAAAATTGTGACCGGTTTGCACTGGACA
>JBANFS010000015.1:0-48491 GCA_037975885.1 Bacteroidota bacterium | reverse complement strand
TACATCAGAAATAGCTCTGTAGATACCAGCACCATCACCCTTATCAAATGCAGCAGGAACAACAGCACCAGACTTAGCCCAAGCACTGTAGGTGAATTTTTCTACAGAATTCTTTTGCGTTCTAGAGTTGTTCATTACCGCTAATCTGTTATAAATAGTTAACCAAGGAGTTGCCTTGAAGCTAACGTCAAAGTTACCTTGGATGTTAGCGTCTTTATAACGTAAACGGTTAATGTCTTTGTTAAAATAAGGGTTGTTATAATAGTCGTTATAATAACCATTAGGATTAGCAAATTTATCATTTCTCCAATCACGCATTTTTGTAAGATCAATCCAAGATGCAGTATTTAAGATATCAGCATAAAAATCTGCACCAGTTCTATCATATGCAGCTTGTGTAAATGCAGCATTGAATGAAGTAGATAATTTTCCGATTTCTTTAGATGATTTAACACGAACACCAGTTCTATCACTTAAATCACCAGGAACGATACCGTTAATTTTTTGATTCTCTACAGACAAATAATAAGTACTAGATGCATCACCACCTTGGAAACTTACTTGGTTGTTGGTAGAAAGACCAACATCAAAAGTTTTCTTTCTAATGTTAGGAATATTTGAATAAGGAACGCTTAAATAAGAACCATCAGGTAAAGTTCTACCTGCAGGTCTCATGCTACCATCATACTTATCACCATATTGTTGGTTTTCATATGAACGCCAGTTGTCTTTAGAACGAGCTACTGCACTTGTTAAATAACCTGCACCACCAAATGATGTAGCATAGTGTGAACCAGAACCATATGATTCCTGAAACTCAGGTAAGAAACTAACTTCTTCAAAGTTTGTAGAGTTTGAATAAGACACTTTTAATTTGCCTTTGTCACCTTGCTTAGTAGTAATTACTAAAGCACCGTTTACACCTGCAGAACCATATAATGTTGCAGCCTGACCACCTTTTAAGACAGTTACAGATTCAACATCGTTAGGGTTGATTAATGCAAGAACAGTAGATGTAGTTTGCATACCATCAATAACAACGAGCGCCTCATTGTTACCAGTTAATGAACGGTAACCACGAAGTACCACTTTAACTGCTGGATCTACAGAGTTGTTTACTGTGTAAACAGCTAAACCAGAAACTTTACCAGCAAGTGCTTGTGTTAATTGAGGAGATCTACCTACTACAAGGTCTTCATTTGAAACCCTTGAATAAGAGTATCCAATTTCTTTAGATTTTTTACGGATACCTTGAGCAGTAACAACTACTTTTTCAAGATCATCTACTTTGCGAGTCAACACAACACTTAAGTTTGTTGATTTTGCTTTCACTTCTGCTAAAGCAAAGCCTGTTGCACTGATTTCAAGGGTTGCTGTTGCGGCAGCACTAATCTTGAAATTACCTTTTTCATCAGCAACTGAAGCTGCTGTTTGTCCTTTAATTTTGACTGTCGCGAAACCTACGGCTGCACCACTTTCGTCTTTTACCGAACCAGTAACTTGACGAACTTGCGCAGATACCGTAATTGCGGTACATAAAACAGCCAAAAGAAGAGATGCTAAAATTTTCTTCATTTTTTTTCGTTTTGTTTAACTTATAAACCAAATTTATGTTAAAATACTTAATATTTTAAGCTTTAATTAATTTAAGTAAGTATTATTTAAAAATTAAATAGTACTTAATAAGGTTTACTTATTGGATATTTTTAATATTATTAATTGAAAATCAATTAAATATTCATTTTATTTATTTTTAACTCATAACCCTAAAAAAAGTGAAAAAAAGTCTGGTTTTGTCATTTTGTGCTTGGCTGGCTATTGCTTGCACAAAACCAAATTGGGGCGCATCCAATACTCCACCCACTACTAGGGTAACCAGTTTTAAAGATTCTGTTCATTATTTAGCCCTTGGAGACTCATATACCATTGGCGCATCGGTAGAAAGAGACGATAATTTCCCCAATCAAACTTTTCAATTATTAAAATCGGCGGGATTTAAAACAGCATCTATTCAAATTATTGCTAAAAATGGATGGACCGCCGAAGATTTAATTACGGCAGTAGCAACCACTAATAAAAGAAATAGTTATCAGGTGGTTACATTATTAATTGGCGTAAACAATCAATACCAAGGCAAACCAGTTAAAGAATTTGAACCTTCTTTTTTAACCTTACTAAAATCTGCAATTACTTTAACTGGCAATAGACCAAAAAGAGTTTTTGTTATTAGTATTCCGGATTGGGGCATAACGCCATTTGCATCCGGTCGAGACAGAAAAGAAATTGCCAACGAAATAGATGCGTATAATTTGGTTTGTGAGAAAAATGCAAAAGCCGAGGGTGCTAATTTTATCAATATTACAGACGCCTACCGCATTGATGGTGCTAAACCCGATTATTTATCTAGTGATGGACTGCACCCGTCTAAACTCGAATACACCAAGTGGGCAATTAAGCTAACACAGCAAATAGTGAATGTATTAGAGGCAGGTGGTTAGGATATTTGATACACTAAATATTTGTACATTTATCAAAAACAAATTACAAAATGAAAAACCTTGTATTATACTTTCTTGTTTCCGCAACTTTGATTGCGTGTAGCAATCAAAGCAACAATCCTACCACCGTAACAGCCCAAAATAATGAAATCAAAACCGGTGGAGCCAAGCTCATTCAAGTAGATGGCAAATACAATGTGTGGACTAAAAAAATTGGAGACGGAAAAATTAAAGTATTGTTATTGCACGGTGGGCCAGGCTTTACCCATGATTATATGGAATGCTTTGAGGATTTTTTACCAAAAGAAGGCATTGAAATGTATTATTATGATCAGTTAGGATGTGGCAATTCCGATATTCCAACAGACACTTCTTTATATAATATTGCGCGATATGTAGAAGAAGTTGAACAGGTTAGAAAAGGTTTAGGACTCGAAAATTTTTACATACTAGGGCACTCTTGGGGTAGTATGCTTGCCATGGAATATTTAGATAAATACCAGCAGCATGTTAAAGGAGCTGTGTTATCCAATATGACTGCAGGGATTCAAAGCTATACGTCGTATACTCAAAAATTAAAAGAAAAATACTTAGTTGCAGAAGACTTAAAAAAATATGATTCACTCGATAAAGCAAAGGCATATAATACTCCTGAGTTTCAGAACTTATTAATGGATAAACTATACACCAAAGTAATTTGTCGGTTACCAGTTGAAAAATGGCCAGAGCCATTAATGAGAGCATTTAAAAAAGCTAACATGTCTGTGTACATTCAAATGCAGGGTGTAGATGAATTTCATGTAACTGGCAATTTTAAAAATTGGGAAATGTGGGATAGGCTTCCTAACATAAAAGTACCTACACTAGTTATTGGTGGTATGAATGATGAAATGGGGCCTGATGACATGAAAAAAGAAGGAAAATTAATTCCCAATAGCCGAACTTACTTGTGTCCAAATGGCAGCCATATGAGTATGTATGACGACCAGCAAAATTATTTCACCAATATTATTCGTTTTTTAAAGGACGTAGATAGCAATCTATTTATTGCAGATAAAAAGTAAAAAATGAAACTCATTTACACGCTTCTTTGTTTCTTCCTTTTAAGCAATCAGTTTATTGCATTTGCGCAGCAGCCTATACCAAGTAGTGGCCGCATTGTGCGAACCGAAAATTTTGCCTCTAAGTTTGTGCCAGCAAGAAATGTAGACGTTTGGCTACCGGATAATTATTCGGCTTCAAAAAAATATGCAGTACTATATATGCATGATGGACAAATGCTTTTTGACAGCAGCATAACTTGGAATAAACAAGAGTGGGGCGTTGATGAAACACTAACCCAGCTTATGCAGGAGCAAAAAATTAGAGATTGTATTGTGGTCGGAATCTGGAATGGAGGAAAAAGTAGACATCCCGAATATTTTCCTCAAAAACCTTTTGAAGCTTTATCCAAAGAGGATCAAAAATTAGTTTACAATGCCTATAGAAGCGGTGGTCAATCTATTTTTTCGGGACTGGCAATTTCATCAGATAATTATTTAAAATTTTTAGTAGAAGAACTAAAACCTTTTATAGATAAAACTTACAGCACCAAAACTGATGCATCCAATACATTTACAGCAGGCAGTAGTATGGGTGGCTTAATTTCATTGTATGCAATTTGTGAGTATCCTGCTGTTTTTGGCGGTGCAGCGTGCCTTTCTACACACTGGCCAGGACTATTATCTATGGAAAACAATCCAGTACCCGCTGTATTTTTTTCATACTTACAACAGCATTTACCTTCTGCTAAAAAACACCGAATATATTTTGATCATGGCACTGAAACACTTGATTCTATGTATGCATCTTTACAGTTACAAGTAGATGCCATTATGAAACAAAAGAAATACAAACCCAGCCAGTGGATTAGCCGTTCATGGCCCGGACAAGATCATTCCGAAAAGTCTTGGAAAAGCAGACTAGCTGTGCCTGTTACTTTTTTATTGAAGCAGTAGCATTGTAATAAACTACTCTTAATTGTCATTAAATATGAGTAAATTGATAATAAATCAGGCGTATTGAAAAACAAAAAAATTACATCTTATTTTTTGGCTGCATCTTTAGGCGTATTATCAATAATACTTCCAACATTATTCACACCTCATATTAAACACTACGACGCCCCACTATTTCCGATTATCAGAACTGGACTTGAAGGTGTTTCAATATGGACTTTTGGGCTATTACTTTCTAGTGGATTTAGTTTAAAATTTTTTAGCAATATAAGTAGTTGGAAATTGGGCCTTGCAACAATGATTTTTTTTCCAGTAATTTCAATATTAGAAATAATTGCTGATTCATCCTCTCATAATTTGCTGCCATTTGAATTTATTTTTTATGCAGTGTACTCAATTCCTGCAATTATTGGAGCCTACTTAGCAGAGGGAATAAAAATGATTTTAAAATAACTGTAGAATTAAAGAAAGTTCAATATGGATACTAAAAAACATACAACTTGATCAAACAAAAAACTAAATTAAGTTTTTTATCAATTTTTGTAGCGCTTATCACTTTTCATGTTTGCGCTCAATTGCCAAAATTGGATAAAAAAAATAGCCTTCAAAACATGAACGAGGTAGACATTAGTAAAATGGTACAACCTGTTCCAAAAAGCAATCAATTTATTGATAGCGCCTACAATATTTGGTGCGGGTCTGTAATTAAAGTCAAAAACAAATACTACATGTTTTACAGCCGCTGGCCAAAAGCTAGTGGCCATGAAGCATGGATTACACATTCAGAAATTGCACTAGCTAGTTCAAATAAACCAGAAGGCCCTTACAAGCATGTGAAAGTTATTTTTAAACAAAGAGGTAAAGATTACTGGGACGGAATTTGCACACACAACCCTGCAGTTATTTACAACAAAGGTAAATACTATCTATATTACATGGGTACAACAGGTTCAGCTCCCATTACTCCAAATTTTGCTTATTCAAAAGCATGGTATAATTACAGAAACAATCAGCGTATTGGTGTTGCCGTAGCAAATCATCCAGAAGCTACTTGGAAACGCTTTGATAAGCCTTTATTAGATATAAGTAAAGATTCTACAGCATATGACGCCATGATGGTTTCAAATCCAGCAGTTACAATTGACGCAAAAGGAAAGTTTATATTGGTATACAAACAGGTAGAAAAAAATGGAACTTACCAGGGCGGAAAAGTAAGATTTGGTGTAGCCTTTTCAAATCGTGCAAAAGGGCCATTTATAAAACACAAGTCGCCCATTTTTGAAAATACAAATCCGTCAGCAATAAAGGCTTGGATGATAGCAGAAGACCCTTTTATTTGGAATTACAAAGGAACAAACTACGCTATTGTAAGAGATGTTATTGGAACATTTACTGGTGAAGAAGGAGCACTTGCATTACTCTCTTCTAGCAATGCCATAGACTGGAAGCCAACTAAATATCCAAAAGTAATTGCTAAGGAGGTATATGACGAGCATGGCAAAAAACTGGATGATAAACTGGAAAGACCTTGGCTACTGATGCAAAAAGGACTACCCATTTATTTATTTGGTGCAATGGGAATCAATCGTCGCAATCACTCTATGAACATTGCAGTGCCTCTACAATCAAATTAGAAATTTCGCTCCTTCCCTATAGACGCCTCAAAAAATATTTTTGGCAACTGATTAGGTACCGAAAAATAATTAGTTGGAATCGGTGAATCACTTGTTCCAAACCTTGTTATAAAATAATTGTGTCCTTCTTTTGTTTCAAAACCAATAACACCATCACTACTTACTTGATAAGCAACTTCTGCCCCACTTTTTCCTCCGTCTACAATAGAAACTTTTGCATCTTTCCATGGATTAACCAACAAGCATTTCCCACCCTTTTTACTTTCAATAAATACACCGGGCATCGTTCCGTCTTTATTTAATTCTGCAGATACTAAAAAAGCACCACGAGCAAGTAAGGTAAAAGCCGCTTGCCATCCTGTTGGTATAGCAGGGAAAATTCTGATTTTCCCTTCATTACTTTGCAGTAACATTTCATTCACCGCAGCCCCATAAATACTCTGAGGTTCAAGTCCGGCTTGTATAAATGGTTTTGCAGGAAGTTTATTTGGATATTGAGCTCTCTCGTCATAGACATAATCCCGCTGTGCAAAAATGTCTGGTGATACCAAAGAGTCTTTGTACCTAGATAAATTATACCAATGATCTATATTGTAAAATAATCCTTGAGGGAAATGTTGAAGTCTTCGAATCCCATTTTGCATCATCTTTAAAACTTCATCCCCCATCCCCATTCTTGCAGCAACAATAGGGTCTGGTGTTATGGCATTTACAGATGGCGCATGCGTAAGTATGATATTTGAAACAGCTTTAAATGCTCTTGACTCTTTTTCATTAATGCCAGTTAATCCGGCCGGAAAAACAATCGAGGTATTTTGACTCATTGCATTTAACCACTTGCCATGATCATTTAACTTTGGAAAAATAGAACTATCCGGATACCAAGCTAAATCAATGACTTCTCCAATATTTGGTACCGTTCTATACGGAAGTGGCCAAATATGATCAATAACATGTTGCCACTGGGCAACTTTATTTTCATCGATTTTTAAAATTTTTGCAGCTGAAATACAATTTGTAAAATTTGAAAGAATCATGTTTCGGTCGGTGACCGGATTTAAAAGCTGATTTGTACGAGGGCTTTCATAAGCCTGAGAAGGGAAAATATAATATTGATTTTTAACAGAATCCCATTGCAGCTTTTGAAGATAAAATTCAGCGGCACCCTTCATAAAAGGATAGGCTTTTTGAGCCAAAAAAGTGGTGTCGATTGTGTATTGATAGTATTCCCAAAACAAGTTTGCAATTTGACTTGCAGGTGTGAAATTATTGACCATATCAGCCCGCCCCCAAAATGTCATACTTCCAAAAAAGTCGTGAGGTTCCGACCAAAGTAACGCATCCTTTGCTCCTCTTTTTAAAGCGAAATCTTTGGCAAAAGGCATTAAACGGTGATACGTATTTAAATACGGTAGCATCAGCGAACAATCGTTTTGAGCAGCAAGACCCCAGTATTGTTGCTGTGTATTCCAATGATGGGGTGTTACCCAATTTCGAACATCATGATTCCATGTCCATAAACCGCCATTAAATACAACCGGAAATTTTCCTCGTGACGAACTCGCCATAAGATAACGTCTGAGGTAGTATATATTTTCTATGTAATCATTTCCAAGATGAACAAAAGATTGACTCCAAAACTTTGACCAAGCTTTTTGATGTTCTGCTTTTTCTTTAGCAACAGGAACGCTTGTTGATTTGTTTAATAATACTACAGCTGCCGAAACAGGGTCAGATGACTCATTTGATGTTACCATGGAAACCATTACAACTATACTCTTATTTGATGACCTTGTTTTTGACTCAATGACAGATTTATGATCACTAATAACAGCAGTATTTATTTCTTCGCCAACAACCCTACATGCAACGGCAAATCTCAATTTCCCATAATTGGCTTCAAGAATGATGTCTTTACCTCTTGCATATGACTTTGTATAACCTAGGCCACTTTTTGTATCTTTTGAAAAATGACCATACCATCCTGGAAATGTTCTGCTACCCCAACGTTCAAGAGAGACGCGCAACTTTGTACCTGATGCAAGATGTTCCTTAGTATTATTTTTCAGTTGTACATACCAAACATTTCTTTGTTGTGACACCCAAGAACTCATTTGACTATGCATAAATGGTGTTGTTGCAGTACAACTTACTTCCGCATTTTTTAACGACAACCGCCCTTTAAAGTCATCCAAATACATCCAGTCAAAGCCAGGCGCTCCCAAATCTATATTGATTCTTACGCCATTTCTCAAAGTAGCATTTGCTTCTTCATTTGTAGCATCAAAAATGTCGGTTTTATTTATCTGTATTTCAAATCCACTATTCGTATTCCAAACAAGTCCTCCCAAATCGCCATTTCCCAAAGGAAATCCTTCAAATCCTTCATAAGCTGGTGTATTATATACAATGTCGTGTCTTTGAAGATAACTACTGTCTACTTTAAAAATGGGTGCTTGCGCAAAAGTCATATTCATCATAACAAAAACGACTACCAATACCCCCATCATTGAAACAACATTTTTTTTGTTAGGCATACAATTATTTTAACATGATTTTTAAATCTTGCATACGTGATGCTGGGGTAACATTTATTGACTGAATTTTTCCGTCTTTTAATACCCCCTCTACAACCGTGTTATAAGGGGCGTGAAGTTTAAAATCAACATCCCAGGCTTTAGGCCATGCTGGAAATAAATAAATGGCCTTATCAACCGTTTGCATGAGCATTTCCTGAAGACCTACCATTCCGCTTCCACCCCAATTATGATCTGGTACCCAATCATGTCCTGGACCCCAAAATGTTGGGAATCGCCTATTGGCATCTGCCATTTTTTTCATTGTTATTTGAGCAGCTTCATCTGTTAATCCAAGTCTTGCACAAAAAATTGCATCTTGATGCCAGCTGATATAATTTTTTTGAATTGGAACATCTGTGCCATATTTCCAAGTATTAACAGCTATGTCGAGGTCGGGTAAACCAACTCCATACAATCCAAATGGAAATACAGGATATAGCTGAGGAATTTCTTGATTGTTTATTCGCGCCCAAGTCCAAGCAGGTGCGATTGTTTTAAATCCATTTTTTTCACGAAAAGAAATTGCCGGAATTTTTTCTAACATCTTAATCCAGTGCGCTCTCTTTTCCGATGTAAGATAACTTGAAGGCAAGTCAATTAATTTTGTTAATACCGCTTTAAGTCCTGCAATTGTTGAAGTAGAATTGTATGCCATTTTATAGGTTTCGGCTCCCGAACCTGGATATAAGATAAGTTTACCATCACCATCCAATGCTTGACGGCCTCTCGACAAAGCTTCCCACTCATAATGTGCTTCAAAAAATGTTAAGCAGCTTTCAACAAAAGGAATGTATTTTGAAATATCCTGCGCTGTATACTTTTGTAGATCCAACATCATAAAACAAAATTCAAGCTGCGTATCCCATAGGTACTCAAGCCAATAATTATATTCTAAACCCTTTTGAAAATTTACGGGCCTATTCCATCCATAAGAAGTAGCAAGGGGCAAGCCAAACTGCTCAAGCTGTTCTGTAAATGACGCGCCCTTATGCCCCCAATAAAACTGAGTACGTAATTCTGCATTATTTAAGGCCTGCAAATAAAAATCAAGTTGAGATGGGAGCATGTCAAAATCGCCAGATTTAAACATGGGATAGTAAACAAGTCGTTGATTTTGAGCCGTAAATGTTCCACCACCCCAATTGCGGTGGTCGGGCGTAAAAGGCAAATTTTTATCTGTAAAAGAAGGGTCTACCGTAAAAAGACCTCCATTAAACTTGGTTGGATATTTACCATATGCATTACATCCAAGTTGGTACCTGAATAATTGATAGTTTCTGGCAATTTTCCATTCAACACTTGAAGTGTCAGCCTTACCCGAATTAATATGGATAAAACTTCGATTCCAAAAGTTATTCCACCATTTAACAGTAGCCAAAAAATCTGTTGTTGTGTTTATAGAAGATCGCTTCTCGATAGCATCTAACTCTTTTTTCCAATCATCAATAGACCCTGTTTGTTGAATATGCAATAAAATTTTTATTGCATGACTTTTTGAAGCCTTAACACTTTCAAGCTTCCATCCTTTAAAATCTGTATTGGCATACCTACCAAAAGTATTGCCTGTAAATTTTAAATTTTCGCCTACTATTTTTCCGCCAAAAGTTAAATATTTAAGTGGGTTCCAAAGCTTATTTTTTATTGAATCAAGTCCTTGCTGCTTTACTGTAGCATCAAACAAAGTACTGTCTCTATTTTGATGGTAAAATAAAATGCTATTTTGCGCCTGTCTTATTGTATCAGCATAAATAGTGGCTTTAAAAGGAGCGTCTCTAAAACCAAGACTGGCCCATGTTTGAGCAGGATTTGTCCATTGTAAGTTTTGTGTTCTCCAACTTTCAAAAACAGATGTAATTTTTATTGGCTTGTTGCTTTCTGAAGAAACATGAACAACAGGAGTAAATACATCTACCCATATTTTTAATTTTACATCAAGTCCATTTTTTTTACCTTCTATTAAAACATACCCATCACGGAGTTTTAATTCTTGGGAAAAAACACCTCCATCAAACGGATTGGGTGAAACTTTAATTCTTACCCTTCCAAATTTTGGAAAGACATTGTTTTCATCAAAAGCTCCACTTCTAGAAATATAAAAAAGCACTTCTCCTTTTTCAACCCAAACATTTAATCCAATATCTCCTCCCCCGCATGGCATAGAAGCAGAAGCGTTTTCACTTTGAGAAGTCCATTTGACATTATAATTATCAATATAATTATTTTGACAAGCTGCAGGCTTCCCAAAAAAAAGTATAGCCGATACAACAAAGAATAAGCGAATCAAATGCATGATTTTAAAGATTACTTGTTAATTGAAAACACAATCTAAAGTATGTTTTCATGCTAAAACTAGTATTATGTATCAATGAATTTAACCATAAATAGCAAGAAGTAGTTAAAATAGAATCAATGATATCAAGAAACCTATTTATCAAAAACACCTAATTTTAGTTGTATAATTTTCCTTACATGAACAGACGAAATTTTATAGGGTCTATTGGTAACACAAGCCTTGCTTTATTAGCCAGCAGCCTACCTGGTGTAAATGCAATGAATTGGAAAAACACCTCCAATGAATTTGTATTTGTTGAAGCAGAACAGTTTGCTAATTTTGGAGGTTGGAATATCGACCAACAATCTATGGAGCAAATGGGTAGCCCCTATTTACTGGCACATGGATTAGGCATTCCTGTTGAAGACGCTACTACTAAAATTACATTCCCTTCCGAAGGAAAATACCGCGTTTGGGTTCGAACTAAAGATTGGGTTGCTCCATGGAATGCCCCGGGCGCACCTGGTAAATTTCAATTAATCGTTGATGGCACTCCACTAAAGGAAACATTTGGAACTAAGAGCGCTGTATGGCACTGGCATGATGGCAAAACTATTACTGTTGGTAAAAACGCAACCCTCGCACTACATGACTTAACAGGTTTTGAAGGAAGATGTGAAGCGATATTATTTTGCAAAGACACGAGCTTTATTCCAACAAACGATATTAAAGCGCTCACCGCTTTTAGAAGAAAACTAAACGGGCACCCACCTACTCCTGCACTTGGTGGAAATTTTGATTTTGTTGTGATTGGAGGCGGTTTAGCAGGAACATGCGCTGCCATTGCAGCAGCAAGGCAAGGTGTTAAAGTAGCTTTAGTGCAAGACCGACCTGTTTTAGGTGGCAATGGGAGTTCAGAAGTTAGAGTATGGCCAGAAGGTCATACCAATAAAGAACCCTACCCACATGTAGGTGATATTGTAAATGAAATTTTACCCAATATCGTTAAAGCACCAGGACAGGTTTTAAATGGTGTAGATGCAAAATATTACGATGATCAAAAAAAGTTAGATATCATAAAAAACGAACCCAATATCCAATTGTTTATTGAAAATAGAGCTATTGAGGTTCAAGTAAAAGAACATCAAATAACCTCTATTGTTATTCAACATATTCGAACCGGCGTTCAATTAAAGATCACTGCAAAGCTTTTTGCCGATTGTACCGGAGATGCTGTTATTGGTTATAAGGCAGGCGCAGACTATGAGTATAAAGTTGAAAATTTGATGGGTAGCTCTAATTTATTTAATGTATTAGATGCAACAAATAAAGAAGAAGTATTAAACTGTGACTGCAAAGACAAAAGTGCGCTCGCATTAAAATGTGAAATTGGCGATTATGCCCAACCATTTCCAAGATGTCCTTGGGCTTTAGATCTTTCTGACAAACCTTTCCCTGGAAGAAAAGGTGTAAAAACTTTTGGAGAAGAAGGATTGGACTCATTTGCCAATATGTGGTACTGGGAAAGTGGATTTAATAAAGATCAAGTCAATCAAATTGAACTCATCAGAGATCATAATTTTAGAGCTATGTATGGCGCGTGGGATACCATCAAAAATGTTGACCATATGTATCCAAATCACCGACTGGGATGGTCTGCGTATATTGCCGGAAAGCGTGAATCTAGAAGACTGATGGGTGATGTAGTATTAGATGCTGAAGATTTCAAAAATCACACAAAATTTGAAGACGCCTGCTTCCCTTGTTCATGGCATGTTGATTTACACACCCCCAAAAAAGAATTTAAGGAAGGCTTTGATGGCAACGAATTTATTTCTGACTATACCAGAGGAGAAGAATACCAATATGGTAATTTATACTGGGCACCTTATCGCACACTATACAGCAGAAATATTACTAACCTTTTTATGGCAGGGAGAAACATTAGTGTTACAAAAACTGGATTAGGACCGGTTCGCGTTATGAGAACCTGCGGCATGATGGGAGAAGTAGTAGGAAAAGCCGCATCCATTTGCGTAACATCAAATGTTGTTCCAAAACAAGTTTACGAAAAGCACTTAGACAAATTATTAACTCTATTAAAAGAGCCAGGCAAAAAAGTATAATTGATTAAGGTGCAACTAGCTTAAGTGATAAAAAAATCTAATTAACAGGCTAAAATTTAGATTGCTCCTCTATCAAAGCTGCAGAAATTTTATTTAACTTCTTTATAGATGCAGTGGTTTGAGTAATCACCCAGGCATCAAGTACTCTTTTTTCTTGAAGTAAATTTTCATATTTCCTGTTCCCCCTTAGATTTTTTTCAAGCTCTTGAGGATTATAAGCATATATTTTTGATAGGTTTTGTACACTACTAATATTGGTTGTTAAGGTAGCGTTGTCTTTATACAGATCGGAAATTTGTTGAGATAAACGCATCGTAAGTTCTGTCGATAGCTTAAAATCGTCATATCTATTATAGTGCTTTAAAATACTTGCCAATAATTCAGAATTCTCAATTAGGTATAGCTTCCCTGATCCTTTAAGCGCCTCTATTTCTGCAGTACTACTAGCAAAGAAAGTAAAGATCATAGATCTGCTCGTATATAGCTTTAACGAGTCCGGATCTAATTCAATTTCCCTCTTCGACCATTTAGTTAATAAGCTATCAGCAGTCAATGCCATTGTATGTTGCGCAAGATTAAATGCCAGGTCAGAACTATCACGTTTCAATTCTTGAATCATTCTAGTAATAACACCTTTCTCTTCTTTGTGATGGTGATATGATTCAACAATACGCTCTGCAGTGATAGCCAGGGATATACCAATCACAATAACTAATATTTCTTCAATGAACCCCTTCACAAATTTGGGTTTATGAATTTCCATGCAATAAGATTTTATTTTAAATATATGATTATAATTAAAATCTCAAAAAGAAATTTACAATTACAATAATGTAAAAGAACATAAATTTAAGGGTCAATAACAATCAAATGAAGAACCTAAACGCCGGAATTTATATCAAAAGCACTGACGCATTAAACGGCAGCATCTTCGAAAACACAACCATCCTACTAGTCAAAAACAATCCAGCTGGAACAATAGGTTTTGTAACCAATAAGCCTTTGTATAAGTCTTTGCATCAACTCAAAGAATTTAACACTAGCAAACCATTTCCGTTAATGGATGGAGGCCCTGTTGACAGAGAACACCTTTTTGTACTTCATAAGCGGCCCGACCTTATTAGTCGGGGCGAACAAATAACCAATGATCTTTATTTGGGGGGCAATATGCAGCAGGTAATTGAAGCCATTAATAATAGTGGTGCCACCAACCAAGATATTCAACTTTTTATTGGTTACTGTGGATGGGACGCTGGGGAATTGGATGCAGAAATGGAAGAAGGAAGTTGGGTGCTGGGCTAACTGGCCTAAATAAGCAATAAATTTTTTAAATAGTTGAACAATATATTATATTTAAACTATTAAAATTAAACAAATGAAAAAACTACTTTTCTCTGCATTCATTGCTACTAGCTTATTTGCTTGTAAATCAGAAACAAAAGCCCCTTTTGATTTAGCCAATGCTAAAAAAGAAATTGAGGCCGCCAATCAAGAAGTTTCAAACTTTATGGCAAAAGGCGATTCTGTTGGTTTAGCATCTTGTTATGGAACCGATGGCGCTTTATTATTAAATAATATGCCGGCAGTAAAAGGGCAAGCAAATTTAGTTAAGGCTTGGGGTGGGTTTATCAACTCAGGCATCGGAGCTATTGAATTAAATACCACCGAAGTATGGGGAGATGAAAATTTTATTACAGAAGATGGAACTTATGTACTTAAGGCTAAAGATGGCACTCAGTTAGATAAAGGAAAATATTTAGTGCTGTGGAAGAAAGAAAATGGTAAATGGAAATTTCATAGAGACATTTCAAATTCAGATTTGCCAGTTGCTGATAACAAATAGTGTATGAGAAAAATTACTCTTTTAGTTGTTGTATTTTTTCTTAGCCTACAGCTTTTTGCTCAAAAAGACTTAATAATCCATAATGCAAAAAGTTACAGATTTAAGTCATCCGTAAATAACAAGCAGTACATTCTTGGCGTATCGGTTCCTGAAAATTATGATCCAAATAAAAAATATCCTGTATGCTATATACTTGATGGATATTATACTGCTGATATTGCGCATGGCATTCATAAAAATCTTCAGTTTTTTAATGATATAGAGGATGTTATTATTGTTACCATAGCAGGAAATGAAAAAAATAAAAATGAATGGTTCATAAACAGATGGAGTGACTACACTTTTACAAATGATCCCAAATTTGACACTTCTGCAGTTAGAATCTATCAATTACCCGCAAACAGCCTCTTGTCAGGTAAGGGTGACCTTTTTTTGGAAGTGATAAAAACAGAAATCATACCGCTCATTGAAAATAAATACAGCACCAATGGGAAAAGAGGGATTTCTGGTCACTCACTAGGCGGATTGTATGTTGGAAATCTAATGTTTAAAGCAAATGATATTTTTGAAAAATTTGGCGTGAATAGTCCTTCATTTAAAAGTTGGAATAACAATGACATTAGACTCACCGAAAAAGAATATTCCAAAAACCACACTGAACTAAAGGCAAAAGCTATACTAACATTTGGCGGCTCAGAGAACGTCAATAATATTAATAATTTAAAAGAGTATGAGGCTATACTAAAAGAGCATTATAAAGGCTTAGACATTACAAATATCATTTTTGAAGGTGAGACACACGCCTCTGTAGTGGCAGCCATGATAAGCAGAAACTTAATGTACCTCTATCCAAACATTTCAAAAAAATAGAAATCATAAATACATTCTAATACAGCAGATACTATGAAACGCATAAACTTTCTCCTCTTATTACTTTGCCTCTTATTTGTAGGCAACATCAATGCACAAGGGCCACAAATCGTTGCAGGCATAAATACTGATCGCATAAAAAGACTCGAACAATTTGTTCAATCTGAAATGGATAAAGGCAATATTCCTGGCGCTGTTACAATGATAATTCGTGATGGCCAGGTGGTTCACTTAGGAGCTAAAGGTTATAAAAACGTAACCACTAAGGCGCCAATGAAAACGGACGACTTATTTTATATTCAATCCATGACAAAACCCATTATCTCCACAGCATTTATGATGCTATACGAAGAAGGGCATTTCAAATTAGACGATCCAGTTTCCAAATATTTACCAGAATTTAAAAACTTACGTGTTGCAAGGAGCGTAAATGATGGCCCTAATGACCCAACAGATAGCCTGAAATCAGAAATCACAATAACTCAACTATTGAGCCATACAAGTGGATTAACACATGGATTAAGCCAAACACCAGTTGATGCGCATTTCATGAAAGGATATTTTAAACCCGGCATCAAAACAATTCAAGAACGCGTTGCTGGTATCACTAAATTTCCATTGTTAGCACAACCAGGTACCCAATGGAACTATAGCGCTGGGCCCGACGTACTCTGCGTTTTGATAGAAAAATTTTCTGGCATGAGTGTCAATGAATTTTTGAAATCACGTTTATTTATTCCTTTAGAAATGAATCATACGGGGTACAATGTCCCTAAATCTGATCAGTCTAGAATTGTATCTGTGCATACAAAAGGTAATAATGGAACTATCTCTCTAGCAGGATCTCAACCTCCATTTGAAAATGTAACGGTTTGGAGTGGTGTTAATGGTTTATTTTCAACAGCAGCCGATTATGCGATATTTTGTCAAATGATGATGGCCGGAGGAACATATAAAGGAAAGCAATACTTGAGCCGTAAAACTGTGGATGTAATGACCTCAAATTACACAGGCAATTTATACCCAGTAAGTCCGGGAACAGGATGGGGCCTCGGCTTTGCAGTGGTAACAGATGGCCCTGCTACTAAAACCCTAGCATCAAATGGATTATTTTTTTGGGCAGGTGCCAATAACACACATTTCTTTATTGACCCTAAAGAAAAACTGATCGCATTATTTATGACTCAGGAAAATAATTTTACGTTCGATTACCATGATAAATTACGCCAAATGGTTTATCAAAGTATAGCGGATTAAGATTGTGTGAAAAGTTGAATAAAAGCTAGGTAAAAAAACGTTTTGCTATCTAAATCCCAAAAATTTAATTATTAAGCATTGTTTTAATTTTTATAATTAATTGCTGATCGATAGAGTATAAGTAACTCCGCTTATCTTCTTCTGAACGGTTTCGAATTATAATATCATCAGATAGTAAAAAATGTTGCTTTAGTTTATGATTCACTTTTGTGATAAAATCTGTTCGTGCCTTCTTTTTTATTTCAATAGATTTCAATGCAACCCCCAACATACTGTTCAATTCGTCGGTAGAACAGGTTTTATTTTTTTCAATTTTAGATATAAACTGCTTCAGGAGTTGCTTTTCTAATGGAGAAAGCAACTCTTCTTGCTGTACTTTTTCCGGAGTATCTTTTGTTGATTTTGATTTCTTTTTCCATTGAAATAAATACCCTATAATAATCAGTAATACAACAATTATCATAACAAGTATAGTAATACTATACTTAGTTACTAAAGTATTAATTGTGAATTCAGCTAACTTCTTTTTTGCAGAATAAATTGTTGTATTCAACAACTTAAACTTACCAATATCAAATTTAAGAGAGTCTATTCTATCAAAAGGGTAAGCACTTGCATACAAGTAACCATTCTGGTAAAACATTAAATTATTATTAGAGTATTTACTTGACGGAATTAATTGCTGAATGATACGGCTTTCGGAAACATACATCAAGTTGTCTTTTAAGCTTAGCAGATAGTCCCGATGATCACCATATGGACTGTCCATTAATAATCCCCAGGGCGTTTCTACTTTATGTGGCTCTGCAAATCTCATATAATCCTCCTTAGAAAGGATGCTTTTGCCAATTGCCCTTACGTTTCTTTTACGCACATCAAAAACATAAAAGCTATCATTTACAGGAGCATTAATAATTGTTTGTTGACCTATTGGCATTGCCGAAAAATAAAATAAATGATTATTAACATCGTACTGAGAAATAGATGAAATACGGTCATTGATGTCATAATAGGGAACTTCTAAATTTAAGGGAAGCATCTCCCACTCTTTTTGAGAAGTAAAATAACTAAGCGACCCATTAAAATGCCAAAACCCATAACCGCCAAAACTAAATAATGTATCCCCAATTAGAAATTTCTGAGAACCCTTATTTGACCCAAAAAATGTTGTAGAATCTATTCTTTCAAAGCTAACCCACTTATCATCCCAGCTTTTTGCTTTGTACACCCTTCCTGTTCCATCAATACACAAATAAAGCCCTGTTTTTGATTTAATGAGCTGCTGGAAATTATTTGTGAATGGAGCAGGTTGTGGAATAATCGGATCCTTCGAAATTGGAATTCTAGAAATTAGATCTGAATTTCTAAGCAAGTGGCTTAACAATGCATTTTGAGGCGCTTTAATGTCTTGAGCATTCGAATAAAGAAATACATTAAAAACAATAACTACTAGTAAGGCAGCCTTTTTATCAATGACCATAATCTGAAATTATTTGTTGCTTCAAATTAACGCATAATAAATTAGCCAATATATTACTTAGGTGACTTAATAATAGATATATAAATAATATCTATTATGTTTTATATTGAATTACAAATATTTAAAAATCTGGTATTCTTTTTGTTTTTAGATAGTTTAATAACCATAATTATCACCATTTCTAGGTTTACTGTTTCTCAAATACCCAAACTTTGATTGAGAACCGTCAATTTCGACTCTAATTTTTATAAATCTAAAACATGAGAAATTATTTTCTGATTATTACAATTGCGCTTAGCCTAGGATGTAAAAAAAATGTACAAATTGCAAGTTTGACAACCACTAACATATCAAATGTTACAAACACAACAGCAAAAAGTGGGGGTACAATTACCAATGATTTTGGCAACCCAATTACTGCTAGGGGTATAGTTTGGAGCACTTCCCCAAATCCAACTATAGCTTTAACTACAAAAACATCAGATAGCTTAGGAACTGGCTCATTTACCAGCACCTTAAATAACCTTAAGCAAAATACAACCTATTACGTTAGAGCGTATGCAACTAACAAAAATGGCACAACCTATGGCAATGAAATCACTTTTACAACACTTAACATAGACATAACAACTGACCTTGTTGCCTACTACCCGTTTTCAGGTAATGCAAATGATATTAGTGGAAACGGAAATAATGGTACAATAATGGGTGGGGTATCATTAACAACAGATAGACTTAACAATGCAAATAAAGCATACTCATTTCCTGGAAACTCTAATTCATATATTGAATGCGGAAGTACTAATTCATTAAAAATTACAGGTTCTATTACAATGGCGGCATGGATATATCTAGATGGTGGTTATTACAATCCCAGAGTATTAATCTATGGAAATGAAGGAAGTGGAACACAATATCAAATTTCAATGACCGGCACTTCAAATGTAAGTAGATTCATAGATGGTGGTATTGCAATGAGCAATGGACAAGGTTCATTTTTTTGTTGTGGTTACCAAGGAAATGGCGTAAGTATACCAGCACTTAGCTGGCAGCACATTGCTTTTACAGTAGATAAACTTGGTGTCGCAAAATCATATTTAAATGGTAAACTAATGAAAACAATTCAAGGCACTCCTGTAAATGAATCAAACTATTCAAACACAACTTTGAACATTGGAAGAAAAAATCAAAGTGCATTTGATGCTTTCGGGGGAAAACTGGATGAAATTAGAATATATAAGCGTACGCTAACTGATGAACAAATAAATTACTTATTTACAGAAAATAATTAATTTATTTCCTAAATATTAAATTTAAAAAACCTCTCCTTAATTACGGAGAGGTTTTTTTTTCGAAAGGCAAGTATAGAAGAACCAACAAAGTTTAGTATTTTCAGATTCTATAAAAAAGCCACATATGACTAGAAACTTAAATGACAAAATGCTTGGCGGCGTACTTTCAGGTATTGCAAATTCTTTAGGAATATCGGCAGGACTTTTAAGAGTCATTTTTATTGTTCTATACTTTGGCATTGGCGGCATTACACTTGGCATATCTTCCGGCGCCATGACTGTTATTTATTTTTTATTGTGGATGTTTATTCCAGGAAGTCGTTAACAGACCCTTATGTTAATGTATTGTGGTTTTAGGTTTTGATAACAAATTAAAATGTTTTGCCATTTTAATTTCGGTTGAAACAAATAAATAAAACCATGTGGGACACCGTATTTACTATTTGCGTTAACATCATGTCGTTTTTGGGAGACCTTACTGGGCTTACCTATAACGAAATTAACGTAGTCGTTTTTTGCATACTGTGGCCACTACACACCCTCTACTTATTTATCCTCTCCTATAAGGCTCGAAAGGCTCTTTACCTTTTACAGAAGCCTAATTCCTCCCCAAAACTACTCCCCCTTTTATTCCCCGCATTAAGCCAATTATTCAAAATCAAAAACCAATAAACCACCATGTTAAAAACCCTTCTTGCGGCAACTGCAATTGTATTTGCATTTGCAACGACCACTAGTGCTCAAAACAAATACTTTTTAACGTATTACAACAAAGCCCAAAAGCTTTATGATGCCGAGGATTATATCAATGCCAAACTTTATTACGATTCGGCAATAAAAATAAATCCTAAACATGCTTTTTCTTATTACAAAAGAGGGAAATCACTATATGCCGAAGCCAAACTGCAAGAAGCCGTTAATGATTTTAATACATCTCTCTTTTTAGACCCCAAAAATGCAGATGCCTATAATTTTAGAGGAGATGCAAAAATTTGGCTCAAAGACACCCTTGCGGGCATCAGAGATTTTGATACTAGCATACTCCTTAAGCCGGACAATTTTTACTTTAGAATAGACAGGGGCTATGCCTATCTCGATCTTGACTCCAACAGCCTGGCATTAAAGGATTTTAAATATGCTTATCAGTTAAACCCAAACAAATATGACGCTTCATTTTATACCGGTGTGGCCTACTTTTATTTGGAAGAATACGACTCTTCACATGCTTATTTAAACAAGGCTACTGACATTGATTCAACAGTTTCTAACCCATTCTATTACAGAGCTAGGATCAATTATATAGAAGATAATTATAACGCTGCACTGGAAGAAATCAATAGCGCCATTAAGTTGAAGAGCGAAAAAGCAATTTACTATGTTTTAAGGGCCAAAATTTACATGTTTAACGAGAGTGAATATGATGATGACATGGCTATAGAAGACCTCAACAAAGCCATTAAAATGGGTTCTGAAGAAGCCAAAGAATTACTTGCCGAATATTTTAGTGAAGGAGACGCTTAAACAATCTTTATGAAAAAAATGATATGGATCATACTATTTGCAATATCAAGTAGTATGTACGCTCAAAAAATGCCTACAGCCTTTGGCCTTGGCCCTTATCAGGAGGCACTTGTAGATTCAATAAATATATTTAGAGAAGCTACCATTGGAGATAGAATTTTAATAGAAAACAATACCACAGGCTGTTTTGAGCACTTTTACAGCAAAACATTTTTGATACAAAAAGGTATTGGTTGGATGATACAGCAACATCAATACAGAGTTGAATGCGGGCAAGAAAGTAAATCCGGCAAATTAGAGATATCACAAAAGCCAATTCATATTTCAAAAGCTAAATTTATTAAAAACGAAGACATTGCTAAAATAAATACTGCTGTCAATAAAATAAGCAAGAATACAAACGGAAGCTGTACTACAAAATCTATTTATACCATTAAGTACCAAAAGAAGTCATTAACACTATATGATGGCTCTTGCGATGACCTTTTAAACGATATACTATATGCCTATACAGGGTTTTATTATTAACAAAGCAGTAAAAACTATATTAACCTACCTGTTAAACATAACCCTTTACGTGATAGTATTACCTATTTTAGTATATGGACTTGCATCGATTGCAGTAGTATTATCTTGTACATACTATTGGGGAGACGAGTTTATGCAAGGTGACTCTGGATTTAAACTAGGCATGTGGATGATATATTATTCCATCACCCTTACCCTTTATTATTACTTTTTTGCTCTTATTAGCTTTGGCTTTGATCATAAGTTACGAAAAGTGTCTATTGCCCTTATCGTATTCATGCCCATAGTATTTCATTATCTCTTGAGTGGGTATGATTACCGAATTACGGTTTGCTTTGCAGGATTTCACCTAACCTATTACGTACTGTTTTACGTGTTTGTGTGGGTGCAAAAGGTTGTGAACAAACGAATTAAAAACTATCAGAAACTAAAGACTTTGAAAAATACATTACAGATACTTGTTTTTATATTATTCTTTTCTTCATGTGGAACCACTGGTAAGCAAACCTATTCTTGGCAAGGCAAGCAGGTATCAAAAAGAAAATATGACAAATTACTTCAGAAGCATACTATAGAATTCATTAAAAACTACCCTAAAAAAGATGATCTCGAAATTTTTGAAAATCTCGAGATCATCTATGATACTGCACAACTAACCTCTCACAGCTTTAGTAATACCCGAAAGTAATTTGTTGGCTTCTGATAAGTTTTCAGATAAAGAAGCAAACTCATACTGCAAATTGGATCCATCCACCTTAATTACTGATAAAGTTTTATTGAGTGAGGCTATATTATGCTGAAGCTCACTTATTTCAAGGGCGGTATACGTTGGTGTAACAGGCTTGTTAAATATTAAAATTATTCCAGAAGCTAAAAACAAGAGCACTTCCGTTATCATTCCTACTGATAGCATAAGTCCACCCCAACTGGCGTGAATAATTTTACCGTAAGCACCTAAAATAACTAATGCGGCGCCAATACTAAATGTAATTTCCAAGATGTGATTGATTTTTTTCATGATTGACATTTTAAATTAGAAGATTGATTAAAAATAATTAGGTTCAGTGTGTTAGGTTTGTTAAACCTAATCATCTCAAGAATTTTAAAGTTTCTTTAGATTTTTTAAAAACGATTCAATAACTACATTATAATTTTGCTTTGTTAATTCTTGAAACAGCAGCGCATAATAACCATCACCACTATGTGTGGTAAAAGTGCGCATATGTTTTGTTCGCATACTATTTGCCTCATCAATTATGAGGCGGTCTGGTTTATCGGGCCCAATAACACCAGATGCAGCAAAATGCTTAGCAGCAGCATGTATTTGCCCAATAGGAACAATAAATGAAACGAGGTATACATTTTGAATAGTAAGCTCCTTTGTAAACTCGATATAATGACCTTTTTGCTCCATAAAAAGGCCAGCTAACTTATTATCTATCAGGCCTTGCTTAAAACGCAAATAAGGATCATCCAGTTTTTTAACAGGTAAAATAAACATCATGAGTTTACCCGCCGGGTAATAGTTAAGCTCTGTTTTGCCAGGGTGCATGACCAAAATATTACCTAGCCCGGTAACCGCATTAGAAACCTCACGGTATAAAGAGTCTTTTCCTAAGTCCCAACTCATTGCGTCATATAATAGCGCTTTTTCTAAATCACGATTTACAGTTAACCGAGCCGTAGTACCACTACTATTAAAAGTCTCTAACTCGCAGCTTTTTAATGACCATGTTACTTTGTGAACAACATTGTTAGAGATTTCTGAAATGTAGTTAGCTTCAAGTGTACCGTCATTTTCGATAATACTTAAAGGGTCAATAAGGCCATAGCCCATTGAATGCGGTAGTTTACGACCGTCTTGTGAAGTGAAGGCGATTTGCATACTGGTATGATTGTAAGGTTATTAAATCACACCAAGAAGTAGATAGGATTACATTTTATTGTGACTGTAAGTCCTCATCGTATTACCACCGCGGAGTGTTGCTCTCGGTTGGTACCCAGTTAAGGGTTCTTGATGATAGGGCGAAGTTAGAGAGAATTATTTAATGGAGATAGGTTGAGGAGTTAAAAGGTTCTTAAAAAGTAAGATACTTTCATTAGTCCGCTCCAAGAAGGAGTAACATAGCTCTATACAATACACATTTGACTATCAATAATTTAAGTCACTAATCAAAAATCAATGGTATTATTAAACGTTTTGTTTTGATTGTTTATTTTAATAACGATGACGGACCAACTAATGAAGATATAATACAAACTCTCCTCGAAGGATCATCTTGGCCAGATTGAATTACACCTGGAGGCAACTCTTCACCATACCCTCTTGTTTGTATTTTATCAAAAATTAAACTTACCCTTTGATTTTTTACAATTGAATTTAATTGCTTAATAATTTCTAATTTAACGGACTTAGCTCTATTTTCGGATAAAGTTAGATTCAATGCTTGAGCCCCTTGCTGATCTGCATATCCTGAGATGTCAACTACGAGAATAAACAGATCGTTTTCGAATACTCTTTCGTTACAAGAGCTAACATAATTCTTCCATTCGGCTATTTCTCTAATAATATTATCAACCAATTTAGAAATTTCAGCTATACCATTTCGTGAAATATCTGAAGATCCTACACTGAAAGCTACATCACTATATAATTTATTAGTTTTTTTATTTACAAATTGGGTCAAAGCATCTATTCGTTTGCACTTTAAATCACGTAACTTTTTTAAAAGATCAAGTAGCCTTTCAAAATCTTGAGCATTCTTAACGTTAATACTATTTGCTTCATTAGTCAATGCATCTAACTCTTTATTAGATGCAACAATTGATTTAATAATTACAGAATCAATGGCACTATTTTTTTCGATATTACTTAATAACCCACTTTCTTTTCTTTGGATTGCGATAGTCAAATCATTGATAATTCTGCAAGCTTCAAGAAAAAAGGCTTCCCTTTTCACTTTCCCTTTATTGAAAAAGTAGGTTTTGCGGGTACCTCCATTATCTTTATAGACAGCAGGCTTGTTGCAAAAATTAAATGGAGATTGTCCATTAACAAAACTCAATAATACTGTAAAAAAGATAGGAAATATTAAGATCTTTTTCATTATGCTAGAATACAATTTAATTATTTTAAGGACAAAGTCTATTGTAAATATTTTTCAGTTTTGATATATCAATTGAGCTATTTAATAAACTACACTCCAATATAAAATCTGTTTTATGAGAACAAGAAATTAGATATGATGTTTTAAAGCCGCCTTTAATATCCTTGTTATTTGGCAGTGTTTGCTGAATAACATCTGCAATTTCTTTAAGCAATATTTTATACTCTGGTGAGTTATATGAAGAGCCTTTTACGTAACGAAAGATTTCAGTAAAAAAAAATAATAATTTATCATCGTCGTTAAAAATTGTTCTACAATATTTTATACTAGGGTCGTATTCTACTAGCGGTTTAACTATTTTAGAACTAACATTCGGCATTTGATTAGGATCATTAGGAGATTTATTCACCGTCGGCGTTATAATCACCTTGCTTTCTCCTATTGTTTCCTTTTGCCGAATTAAAGACACAACAGTGTCTTTAATATATTTCTGCCTTGGATTAAAGAAAATATTGATTTTTTTCTTACCTGATTGGGCTAAACTCAAGCTTTTATTTATGAAATTCTGCAAAGAATCAACTCTATTAAAAACCCTAAAATTAGATTTCTTAAAATCATTGTATGCAATATTATCCTTTACAAAAAAGACATATTCAATTTTATTATTTGCTAAAAAAGAATCAACATACTGTTCCTTACCTGTTGCTTGAGTAAAAGCAAGACTCAGTATTTTATTTTCGATGTTTTTATCTTTAATCTTTTTATATTTAACATCATTTTTTTTGCCTCCTACTAGCCAAGACTGAGCAACGGCAATCATACCACCTTCTTTTTCAGCAATGCTATCAACAATTGGATCCTTTAAATCAATTCTCTTTATTACAAATTTAGGTGAAATTAATATCGAGTCATTATTTACGTAAAATGGAGAAATAATTGTTTCTAAATCTTTATCGCTTGATAAATTTAAAGAAGTTAGCTGATGGTCAATAATTATTGTCATCGGCAATTCAATCACTTCAGCACGCTTACACCCAGAAATAAAACAAGTTAAAATAAGTATAGTAAAAAAGATATTTAAACTCTTATTCATAATCTAACCTAATAAAATATTTTGAATTTGATGCTTAATGCATGCTGAGGCAACTACAGATTGCAAACTAACACTAGGCTGAACAGCCACCATCGCAGCTAGTTCATTATCAGTTAAAACGCCTAAAGTAATTAATTTATACTCATTTGCATTATCACCTTGTTCTAACTTATGTTGACCAATATTGATAACTGTTATTTTTGCATCAGCTTTGAATATCGAGGCCCTTTCAATAGCTTTATTAGTTGTACTACTTGGGTTTAAAATATGCTCTTCCACTTGTTTTTTAATACTAAGCCTCAACATAAATTCAGCTACCCAATAACCAGTAGTACTGATGTGCAAACTAGCTATAATTAAAAATATTAAGATCATTAATACCACTTGAGGATCTACACTTCCGACATAAAGGAAGTAAGCAATACCTTTTAACGTACCTAACAAGTAAATAGCAAATTTAATTAACGTTTCCGCCATGCCTCCTTGCTTACTTTGCTGTTCAAATTTTGCAGCAGTTGTTGGATCACTTTCAGCTTTTGCTCTATTTTTTAATTCTAATCGGTTTGGCACAAAACTATGTAATTGAATTGCTAAATATATATCCACAATTATTGCAAATAATACTGGAATTACTGATAGAAATACAAAACCGCCTTCATACATGATGGCAAATGCTCCAATTAATTCAAGAATTAAAATAATAGAAATTTTAAGGGTATCGTTACTGTAAGAATGTGTTTGAAATACACCAGGTAGTTCCACTGCACCAAAAACCATTGGTTTTTTTCGAGTTCCGAACCACTTATGTAAAGAAGCCTTGTTTGGCTCAAAATTACTTGGAAATGTTGGCATAATTTTACTTTTAAAATTGTCTCTAAATTAACTAAAAAATGAATATGTATAAAATATATTTAATTATTGCATGGCAAAAGATGTAAATCGAAGTTTTATTTTAATTAGACGAATAATTGAAAATGTCCTTTATTTAATATTCATTATAAAATTATTCTTGCCAAATGTTGCTATATAAAGGATATCACTTAGGATTCCTGCCCCTGTAACAGTAAAACAAAGGTAATGAATGGGTACATAAACTTCTGAGGAATGACAAATTTTTCAAATCGATTTAAAATACTGACAAAAATGTATTTTATAGTGCGAGGACATATCAATTATATAACTCGTTTGTATACTTCAAAACCGAATAATTAAGAGATAAATCACTGATATTGAAATGTTTAGAATTTCAACAATTTACCTAAAAATGATTCAATAACTGCGTAGTAATTTTAATTTGGCAAACCTTTGAAAATTGAGCGAATAATAAGTTAATCAATTTTTAGCGCAACTGTCGTGTCCTGAAATAGCTTTACAATAAACTATTCAGCATGACAGAAAAAAGACCACCCTAGCAATCAAACCATTTATCAGGGTCCTTTAACCCCCTAATAATTCTAAATTTTCCATTGCCATCAAATTCGACAATTAAATATTGTCCTCGCTGCCAAAACCCTTTAGCTGCCGCAATAATTTTACTCCAATTCTTATTTAAGAGCGCCTGATATACAACAGGATTTGGATGTCCTGGAGATACAAATGCGTCTTTTCTATAGGTATCATCTTTATACCAAGTATCTATTTTAAAACTTGATTTAGAAATATTATTGACAATACCTACAGCATAAGAGTTTAATTGCTTTTTATATTGTTCAGACACTTTCCAATAAGCCCTGGTAGCATCATATACATTATCTCTATTTTGCGATGCATTTTGAATCGAAAATAAAAAAACCGAAGCATAGGATGTATCAGGATTTACAAATGGTGCAGAAATACTTACAAGATCATCGGGCAACAACTTAGAAGAATGATGCCCACCTTGGTCGTTTGAAATTTCATTCACAGTTTGAATTTCCCTAAAAGCATCAATGAGTGCGGCCTCGATTTTAAAAGCATACGACCTGTCAGGAAGTGAATGAGCAACAATAAACCACTCAACATCAAAGCCGGCATTCCATATATCTATTATTGTTGCTGTCTTTTTACTTATTTTTTGCTTACCCGTTACAACATCATCTGCTTCATTAAAATGGTAAAAAATTCTATTTTCTACACCAACACCCACATAAAATATTTTGCCATTTATCGGATTTTTTAGGGCATACACATAGTCACCTAAGTGTTCAATTTGTATGTCATCAAAGCTCCTTTGTGGATTTTTCATAATAGGAATAGCCAAAATAAATTCGGCACATTAATCAGTTAAGTAATCAAAAATCTCTCGACCACCACGCAAATAATCATATCCTGATTCTTCCCATCGATCATCATCAGAAAAAGGCGGTATATCACTTACTATTTCATCAAAACTGGTTATCGCTACTCCGAATGTATTTTGAACAAAGAATAAAACAAAAGAATTCACGAAGTCTTCTTCATTTTCCCAATCTTTACATTTTCTTGATTGCAAAGAAAAAATAAATGATCCAATTATTTCTCCATTTGCTTCTTGAACTAAGCCATACTTGATACAATAAAAAATATAGCTTAATAAGTTTCGTTGAAAAATTGCAAGAGCAGCACTATCAGTAGTGATTTCTTGTGACGTCATTTCAGACTCCTCAATTGCCAACTCAATTAAGTTTAAATTTTGGAGTTGATCATATCCAAATGAAAATATGTTTATATAGTCATCTTTGGATTCAAATTCATATTGTACAGAAAATTCATTTTCTTGGCTATAGAATTCTAAAAGAGCTGCAAAACTAGCAAATGAAGGGTCCTCTAATAGAAGCAAATCTATATCGTGATATAATTCCTCTAATCCACCAGTATCATTTAAATTATTTAAATGTTTTACAAAATCGAAAATATCAATTTGACGTAAGTCAATCGAGGTATTCACTTCATTAGTTTCAATCGTTTTAGATTGTTCAATAGAGTAACCCAATTGAACTGCCTTTGATATAAATTTTGATATGTTATCAATTCCCCATTGATTACTAATTAATATAATTTCACCATCAGAAAGATGAATAGGTTCTAAATCAAAATATCTTCCTTTAAATTTTTTTTCGAAATCAACATCAATCTTTTTTTTAATTACTCCAACGCTGCTGCCTTGTAGATCGTCAGGAAATATGTTTATAATCTCTTTAAATGTGGGATTATTTATTTTAGCATAGTCATGCACAATTGCTTTTACGAGTCCAGATTTAGTAAGCTTGTTCCCAATTTGAGAAACTGAGAATTTTGTAAAATCTTTAGCCATTTGATTTTATAATATTATGAATGAAAACATATTGTGGTACTGAAATAGTAAATAATAAATTAAACAAATCTAGTTTTTTCCCAAATTTTCTATGAGCCAGCCATTTATTTCTTTAGTCTTGTCATTGAGCCCCATAGATGGCAAACTTGTTGATGTAGTATAGTTCCTACCCATACTTTTCAATTGTTTACCTAGGGTTACAGAATTAGGCGAGCTACTACTTTCGACTAAAGTAAATGTTTCGCCCTTTTTTATTGCACCACCCCATTGATCTCTTAAAGCTGTAATTCGAAAAATGTACCCCATAAAATAAGTTTTTAAAATTTTAGTTATAGGTAAATTTATGTAATATAAGTTTACCTATAACACATATAAATTAATTTTATATTACAAATCAATTTCACAAAATATAAAGCGTAGGTAGAGAGATTTATTTAATGGGGGAATGTGAAGGAGTTAAAAGGTTTTTAAAAAAAATCCCATATGTGACTTTAAATTAACTAAATTCATATATAAATAATAATATATGGAAATGGATAATAAAGTACACAATCCAAAACCTGATGAAAAAGTATGTTTCAATTGCAAGAATATGCTTTGGATGGTTGGGTTAGGTCAGGGGGTGAAATGTGACATAGATAAATCAAATATTCCCAACCGATTTCATACCTGTCCAAAATTTGAATTTAAAGAACAAAATGATGAGTAAAATAGTATACGTAGATATGGATGGTGTTCTAGTAGATTTTGAATCTGGAATTGATTCTCTCACAGAGCAAGAATTAAAATCGTATGAAAATAGACTTGACGAAGTTCCAGGTATTTTTTCAAGGATGAAGCCAATTGAAGGAGCAATAGAAAGCTTTCAAAAACTAACCAATCATTACAATGTTTTTATATTATCAACTGCTCCATGGGAAAATCCAACTGCTTTAAATGATAAACTAATGTGGATTAAAAATCATATCGGCGAATTGGCTAAAAAAAGAGTAATATTCTCACATAATAAACACTTAAATATGGGAGACTACTTGATTGATGACAGAACAGCAAATGGTGCCGGAGATTTTAAAGGAACTCACATACATTTTGGAACTGAAAGATTTCCTAATTGGGAAGCTGTTTTGCAATTCTTAAAAGTAGGATAACATCTAAAATTATGGAAACTGAACTAACTGCCCTTTACTCAAAAATAAAAAGCTGTACTATATGTCCCAAGATGGACAATTATAAAACGCTAAGAAACGTAAATTCAGTTGATGCTGACACAAAGGTTTTTATTTTATCTCAAGCATTAGCAGAAAAACAGCTAAGATTAAGCGGCGTGAACTTTTTTAAGACTGATGGTACGGTTGGAGATACTGGGAGATTGTTAGAAAAGTTCTTGAACCAATTTGGACAAACGATATTTCCACCAAAAAATATTGAATTAGGCAACGGCAACATAATCATATCTAAAAAAAATCAAGAATACATTACTGTTTATAATACAGAGATTACTCAGTGCTACCCGGGCAAAGCAGATTCAAAAGGCGACAGGCTGCCTGATAAAGAAGAGATAAAAAACTGCATCAATACTGGATTTTTGTTTTCTGAGATTAATATAATTAAACCAAAATTAATTCTATTGATGGGTAAATTAAGTACTCAAACTTTTTTTGAACAGATTTTAAAATACAAAAACAAACAATCGCTCACCGACCTAATTAACCAAATAATTGTAAATAACAAAATACCAGAAATAGAATTATTTGGGAATACGATTGCATATTTACCAATTCAACATGCATCAGGGCTAAATCCAAATTTTCAAAAAATGTGTAATAATGAAAAATTAATTTCATTAATTAAAGATTATTTAAAATGAGTAATATTAATTCTAGAAAAGAAATTGAGAGAAGAAATTTATATTTTTTCAAAGAAGTTCTAAATATTAGTATTGAAGAATATTTTGAGAAAATGATTCGTGCGGGGAAGCCCAAGAAATATGCAAATGGAAAATGGAGTAAGCAAAATCCTACCGCAGGGAGATGTGGAAGCGTTATTGGCGCTTTGAGGATATCTAATAAAATTCCTAAAGGATATATAGCATGTGGACAAAAAGAAGCAAGTGGTGGTTCACACTTTTATATGATAAACCCCATATCAAAAGAGGTAATTGACCCAACTGTATACCAAATGACGGAAGAATACAATTACGAGAATTATCATACAAGATTTCTACCACAACTAAGCGGCAATGTATCCGATATATTAAGTGTTTTTAACTTATCAATTGATACTGAAATTTTTGAAACGAAAAAAGATAGTCGTGGAGTTACATTAGTTTGTAAAAAATAAGAAAAAGCGCGCTCCAAAAGACTTTGAAAATCAAACACTATCTTCTTGATTTTCAAAAAAAATGAAGTATAGGCACTTCAGGTTACAAAGTATTAGCATTATATTTTATAGATCAACTTAAATTATATAAATTTATATATAAATTAATTATTATGGCAGCTGAATTATCAATGAACGGCAAAAAGAAGATAGAAACCTTACAAAAAGAGTTTACTCAAAAGTTCCCTTACCTGACAATCGTTTTTTTAGATAAAGGACGAAGAGCTGTTGATATTTCAAAATCCTTGTCTGAGGTTAGAGAGGCAAAAGGGGATGATATCTCCATAGTCGCATCTTTAAAAGTTAACACACTAGAAAAAAGATTTTTGGATAACTATGGGCTGATTGTAGAAGTCGCCTATCAAAAATCAGATAAGGTTGTTTATACAAAAGATACGGTTGATAAAACATTAAATGAATTAAACAAATGGTGCGAGGCTAATGAATGCCAACCATTTGAATTTAAAAAATCATTTACTGGAAATACCCTTTCGAGTGTTCAAGAACAACTTTTTGAATCAGTCAAAGAACATTTTCCAAATGCAGAAGCAAAAAAAATAAATAAAGACAATTTTTTGGATATATATCTTCCAGAAATAAACAAAAAACGTGGCACTCATTTATTTTTTAATACAGCAAAAGATGGTATCAAAATAGGTTTCTATTGCAGAGACGAAGAATTTATTGCCAGCGTATTAAAAAATAGCTCAAATATTGAACAGTATGCTCAGGGTATTAGAATTTTGAACAATCCTTTACAAAAAAATGTAGATGAAGCTACTTCCAGCGCACTAAACTTTATAAATGAAATTATAGGTGAAAAAATTGAACAAATTCCGTCACCTACAAATAATACCATTCTTAGTAATGATGAGGATGGATTAAACGATGATAATATAAATGACTTTGTAGAAAATTACGGGAGCGATAATTTAAATGATTTTCTTGACACATATTCTGAGATTGGTAAAATCATTGTTTTGGAATTAGAGAAAATCGATTTTGATGATAATACAGATGAATTGAGTGAATTAGTGAATATCTTAGGTAGTGTAAATATTGACAATAGTTCATCTACTTGGAAGAATTTAGCTGCATTTATTGGAAAAGAAGAATCAGAATCTATAGAAGCTGAATTTAAAGACGAAAATCCAGTTTCTATAGTGCTTTTATATTGCAATGGTAAATATGTTTATGCCTTTTCCTCCCCAAACGAAGATGATCAAGAGCTCAATACGGATGAATACAACGAGCTTGCTGATATCATAAAAGAAATGGAAAATGCAGATGAGCCTATGGCAGCAGCAGATAATTCAACACCCCTCCTAACAGATATAAGTTTACTAATTACCGAACTTTCAAAATTAAAGGAGACGGAAAATGTAGACATAAAACTATATACCAATAACCGATCAGAAATGACTTATTGGTTAAAATTTGAGCTTAATAAATCAATCATTGAAGTAACCAGAACCAATTGGTCTGAAGATTCTTATTGGACAGGAAAAATTGTAAATAAAGATTTAATCGAAGGCTTGACTAACTTTCTAGAAAACAATGACGGAAACGAACTTGTTGAAAATTATCTTACAAAGGACTTAATTGATTACAATTTTGATGGTTGTGGAGATAACGATAACGGCTTTTATTATGAAATAACAGATGTTTCACCTGAACTAGCCAATATTCCAGAAGAATTTCAAGATTTTAATGGCGATCTGAATATATATGAATTAACAAATAATCTATTGCCTATTTCAGAAGAATTGTCTGAAGAAACAATAGGTAATCCAACACATTATGAAATAGAATTAAACGGTGATACCTACAAAATAGAAGTAGACTATAGCTCAAACAATTATATTGAAGAAGGAGATTTTGATGAAAATGAAGAGGACGATAATAATGAAGACAATACAACCGAAACATCAATAGACCTAAATCACTTATACTATCCAAAGAATAATTTATTGATTGAAAAAGATTATGAAGAAATTTCTGAAATTTCAGACGGTCTAATAAGAGTAAAATACAATGACTTGTTCGGCTACTTGAATAAAGAAGGAGAAGAAATAATTGAATGCAAATATTATTTTGCAGCACCAGCAGAAAGTAATATTGCCTTTGTTGTTGAAAAAGATGAAAACGATGATATGACTTTTCACTACTTTGACAATCAGGGTAAACTAAAGCTTTCATTAACTGGATATATATCCGGTAAAGCGCCAAACAATGAGGCCATTTGGGTCAAAAAAGAAGAAAATTGGCAGGTTTTAGATTGGAATGGAAAGTTATTATTTGAGGGGGAATTTGACGACGACGGCATCACTAATTTCCATAATGGATATGCCTGGGTTAAAATAGACGAGGCTATTTGCACTATTAATAAACAAGGTAAAGTCAATAGACTAGGAGAATTTGAAGAATTCAAGTCATTAGAAAATAATATATATGCGGCAAAGCTGAATGATAAATACGCCTTTTTCAATTACAAAGGTGAGCAATTATCGGACTTCGAATACGATGATTATGAAGATTTTGAAGAAGGTTTTGCCAATGTAAATATCGATGGTCAATGGGGAGTAATCGACACAAACTGCAAACTAATAATACCTTGTAAATACGACCTCATACAAAAATATAGCCAAGGAGTATTTGGGGCACAAATAGATGAAAAATATGGTTTCATTAATTCAGATAATAAAATAGTTTGCGAGTTTAAGTATGACGACGTAATGAACTTCTCAGGGGGGTATTGCATTGTTAATTTAGATGAAAAATACGGAATCATAGATTTAAATTTTAATGAAGTTGTGCCATGTATTTCGGAAGAATATCCTTCCGTAAATTCCATCAAAAAATATGCATCCATCTGCATAAATGAAAAATATCAAATAATTAATCTTACAACAGGCAAGCCAATTACCAAAAACTCTTACCAATCTATACTATTTGATGGTGAATGGCTTCTAGCAAAAAAGAATGATAAATGGGGCTATGTAAGCTATGACGAAGATATTATTATTGATTTCGCATTTGAAGATGCGTGGCCATTTTCAGAAGAGATAGCAAAAGTTCAAATCAATGATAAATTTGGATACATAGACAGAAAAGGAAAATTAATAATTGATGCCATTTATTCTGATGCCGACAATTTTACTGTAGGTACAGCTAGTGCTTCTAAAGACGGGAATTTATATGGACTCATTAATAAAGATGGGACCGAAATAAGCCAATTTATATACACAGAAATTTCTTTTGAAAATGATTCGTATTTTAAATTATCAGTTAGTAATAATACAGAGGACGAAGAAAATCAATATGAAGAAACGGTTACAGATGAAATACAACTAAATGGTAGTTCAAGTATCACCTTAGGCTATAATTCAAATACCTATCCTACAGAAAATGTTTGCGGTACAGTTCCGGACGTTACTATTTTAGAAGCAATTGGCAGCGATGCTGAAAGCTGGTCTGAGTATAACAGTGATAATTGGTATGAATTTGACAATATTGAACATAGCTATGGCATAAACGAACCCGCTAACTGTGCTTTAATTGATAACGAAACAGAATACACAATTAGCATACCTTATGATACTCCTGATTTTGATAGACTTGAATATTATTTTAATAATAGTAAGAAAGGAGATTTTATTAATGCCGCTACTTCGTATGAAAAGTGCTACGATTTTAATAATTGGAAAAAATATACACTCAAAATTGAAGATGAAACGTTTTATGTAAACAACATCACTCCAATTTTTGACAATGATAAAGTAAGTGGATATCAGTATGAATCAGAGAACGGTGATACCCTTGATTTTGAAGAAAACGCTGATTACTCAACAGAAGGTAAAGGGCTTGACATAGAACTGTATTTCAATAATGGCAGTGAATTAGTTCCCATTTCTTTAATAGAACTAAGAGACGAAATAGCATCCAATAATATCAAGCCAAATGACATCCTTGCCATTAAAAAATTATTGATGGGATAACAATTGGAATTAATTCTAAACTCAAATGACCTCCGCCCAACTCTCCCGAAAACTAAAAGCGTCTAATCTACCAGAAACCTTAACGATTAGAATACACAGGGCTATTTCATGGGTTAAAAGTGCCGAAAAGCAGGACGGGAATTTGGACATTAAATTCCTGTCACTTTGGATAGCACTGAACGCTTGTTACGGCGTAGACCTTAATGGGATTAGCTCTAAGCCTGAAAGAGCAAAATTGAGAGACTTTACCAGTAGCTTAGTTTTATATGACCGTTCACGTTTATACAACCTATTCTGGGAAAAATTTAGCGGCCCCGTTCGCGTGCTTATAGAGAACAAATTTATTTATGAAAAATTTTGGGAATTTAATCGTGGGGAAATTGATGACTACCTAAACCCTTTCAATAAGTCCATTACAACAGCTCATAATTGCTTATCCAAGGAAAATATTGAAGGGCTTTTAGAAATTGTATTAGAACGATTATATACCTTACGAAATTCAATTGTCCATGGCGGAGCTACATTCAATTCAAAACTCAACAGAACACAGCTCAGGGATGCCAGTAACATTATGAAGCTACTGGTTCCTATAATTATTGACATCATGATGGACAATGGCGAACATAACTGGGGTGATATTGCTTATCCAGTGGTCTTGTAAAAAAACGTGATAAAAGAAGACGCTAGTTTTCATAGCGCCTTCTTATTCACAAACCAACCCACACCTATTAATGCACAAACCCTATTGGCGTTCTATTTGACTTCTGTAAAATCAGCTCTCTACTCACTAAGTCTAGCAAAATATTTTTCTTTTCAATTTCTGTATTAAATTCAGTGAAAATGCTCTCTAAAACATATGCCTTTTTAATATTCACAATATTACCAGGCGTTAATTCCGCAGCTGTGCCAACTTCTTCCAAAATCAAAGGGTCAAAGTCTTTAAAGTATAATTTCAGTGTTTGAATTTGATTCTTTTTTGAAAATGTTCCAAAGTGAAATTTAAAATTAATCCTACGATGCAAACTTGTATCAATTGCACCCGGTAGATTAGATGAAAAAAGAATAATTCCACTTATCCTCTCAAGTTCAGTTAAAAAAATGCCAACCATATTCGAATACATATTTGATACCGACGACCCTGATCCACTTTGGTTCCGATGTGGTATTAATGAATCAAACTCATCTAAATAAAAGATGGGGGTACCATAAGGCCCGTGCTCAACACCATCTATGTTTTTAGTATACTGAAAATGCTTGACTGCTTTTCTGTAAATATTAAAACACTCTTGAACATTTTTTTCTGAATTTCCCACAAATGCATCTTTAATCTGTGATAAATTAACCTGCAATATGGGCCTATTATACTTTGCTGCTAAGTTTCTAACTGTCTGTGACTTTCCAAGCCCACTCACGCCGTAAAGTAATGCAACAACTTGTTTTGTTTCAACATTCTCCTGCTCTAATCTATTAATAGCCTTAATATACCCATCTTCGCTAATCAATTTTTCTAAGAAATCAATTTTTAAACTCTCCTCATACACCATGCCTTCTTGAAACTTAATATTTTCAGGCATAATAAGCGTGACGATGTTTGATCCTGTCGTAAACTGTCTATTGCTTTTATTATTTACAATATTTAAAGCCTTGATAGACTTTTCAGTCAATTGTAAAAAATCCATAAAGCTATCCGCTGAAAACTTCACCAAGTCATTAGTTAATAAGCTGCTTTTCTTTTCTAATAGTTCATTTTGATAAAAATATCTGCTAAAACTATCATTTACGGCAACTCTAAAAATGCGCTCCATTGACACGCTCGTATCGCCAAAAATAGACTGTCTTGCTACAATAAAAAGGTAAATAGACATTTCTTCCGGCATTAAATTTTCAGCTTTGAGGTACTTGACTTCCTCTAACTGTTCAAATTCATCCATCAATGCAAAAAGCTCTTCTTTAACGTCTTCATCATCTAACTCATTATTATAAAGAACATTATGAAATAAACTCAAAAATGCTGTAAAAGTAACCTCTTTCTTATCCAAAAGCATTTCCGGATCACCTTTTAAAACAGAATTTAATGTTGCCTGAGATAGCGAATATTCTATATCCTCTTTTTTGCCATAATTCTTTTTTGACGAAACAATAATTTTTGATTTTCTAAAGTATTCAAGCTGCTCGTTAATTGAGATTGAATTAACCAAATTGCAATTAAAGGCATTCATAAGTTCGTTTAAATTAATATGCGACTTGCCTTTTACCAAACGCCTATTGATAAAATAGCACAATAGCAAAACGCCCAATCGATCTTTGAACTTAAAAAAATCAGCAACAAATTCAAAGTGATCATTCAACTTTTCATACTTTTCTAAGTCTACCGTTTTCAATTGGCTGGATAAATTAAATATCAACTCTATCGAGTTACAAAGTTTAACTGCTAACTCTTTGTTGATTTGACTATTCTGATCCATGTCGTAACAATTTTAATATTGTAAAGTATCTATTGAAAACACCAATCCATTTACTTAAATCTTTTTTACTAACCAACCGCTTCCTTAAGCATGCTCATTTCCTCTGGCTTTAAACTTATTGTAATCACAGAGCCTGGAGCTGCTACAGTCCCCATTCTTTCGGAGTCTTTTTCAACTTTTAAAAGGTCTTCTTTTAGATCTTCTAATGGTATTTCCTTACCCTTCATCTCCCTTGTAGGATTCACCTTAATTGCACGCTCAATTAATAAAACCTCTTTAGCAATCTCTTCAGGTAATAGCTTTTCGCAGTCGCTAGCTAAAGACATGGTTTCTTTTCCAAGAGATATATCGATTTGAACTCGGCGCTTGATATTATGCACAAGCCTTCCAATAATTCTACAGATATTTTCTCTATCCTCAGGGGTAAATTGGCCCATGAATTCATAATCCTCAATTTTTTTAAGACTAATCAACACGGGTTCTAATGCTTCTGCAGGAATAACGTAAACGCAATGCTTTTCGAAAACAAACACTGTTTGAGTTAAGATCTCAAGTGTATTAGATGGAACCACGAAAAAGATATCAGAACGCACGTCCTTTTTTTCTGCGTATTTTTTTGCATTTTGAGCCTCTTTATTCAGGTAAGTTGTAAAGTTGCTTAAATCCTCTCCTCTAGGACTTTTAGAGTCAAATACCTGGAATAAATTACTAATCACAACTGTATTATCCGGATCACCCTTAAACGGTACAGTATCGACATACTCAATGGTATGTTTTTCACACAAAAGGCGCATCTTATTTTCAACATCTTGCTGATGACGCTGCCATGTTTGTTTTTGATTTTCAAGTCGCGCAACCGCCTGGCGTTGCTGCTCACTTTTTATCATTTCCTTTTCCTTAATAATCCCATTTTGAAATACCGTAAGTGTTTCAATCGACTTTTGATGATCAATATATCTTTGTTCATCGGTACTTTTTAGCTGCGAATTTTCAGTTTCTAGCTGTCTAATTTGATTTCGTAATATCGAAAGCTCAGTATTTTGCGCAGCTTTATCTTGGAGTAAATCATTGACTCTATTTTCAATAGCCGATTTCTCTGAACGTAACTGAACTAAATTTTTATTGGCAGCATCTAAATCTAAATGTTCCTTCTCTGCCATTTCAATGGTTTTTTGCAATTCCAAAAACATGGTTAGCAACCAATTTTTGATACTAGACCAGCGAAAAATGACCTTCCAGAACCCAATTGAGTTTACTTCCTGGATAACTTGCTTTATTGTATTCATATGTAAAATTTTAATGTTTACGCAAAATTACCAACCAAGTGCGCAATTGGTTTGCGTAGAAAATTGTATTTTTATTCTACACAACTTAGTAATAGTTACTATTTGCTTTAAAACAAGTCAAAAGTAGTAACCAAGTATGCAATCGTATTGCGCACTTAAATGCACGTTTATGAATATGAATAATCATCTAAAAACCAAAAGAATCCGATTAATCTGCGACTTCCTAAACAATGGTGGCGGTAAATTAGATGAAATGGAAGCTTGGGTTAATGAACGTTTAGAAGAAGAAAGCCTAAAGGCGATTGGAAGAAGAACGTTACAGTCATGCATAAACAGCCTAAGAAATGGCGATTTTGATCATAGCATGCAACAAAGCACCACTAAAAGCAAGGATAAACTTTTTAAAATACAAGTCGTCAACAATAAAAACTATCAGTGGGCGGCAGACTCACTGAAACCAGAATTTGGCGACTTAGACGATAGCGAAAGGTTTACTTTACCATTTTTAGCGGGCATACTTAGGAGATATGAATCTATCCCAGCAGTTCAAAAGATACTCTATCAGCTACCTGAAATATTTAACATCACAGAAAAAGAAATGGAGAGCAGCTCTGCTATCTTTCATTCGGGACCAGATTTATATGATGAAAACAATAGCCAGTTTGAAGAAAAAGTGATCGGCTGCGTTATTAATATCCTTAGGTTCATACACTTTAATCAGGCTATCGAATTTAATTACACACCTGTTAGTTTCTACGAAAATTCAGCCGAAAAATTAAACCTACATCAAGTTGCTCCACTTGAAATTAGATATTACGAGAACTATTATTATTTGATTGCCTCCGATTTAAAAGACAAGGCGCTTCGCACATTTAGAGTTGATATGATTCACCGGTTCAAAATTGACGAAATGCTAGATAGCAATGATGAACCAGTGTTCTTTGACAAAAAAGCATTAGAAAAACACACGAGTGTAAAAAAGCTTTTCAAAGAATCAATGGGCGTATTTCCCTACAATCCTTCAGACGCAAATATGTATGAAATTCAGATCAAATTTACTGAATGGGCTGCTAGCTATATGAAGAGGTTAAAATACCACCATACGCAAAGAATAATAGAAGAGAATAAAAATGAAAAATATTTAATTATGAGCTTACAGCTTAGATTGATTCATGAAAAAAATAAAGGTGAAGATATCTTAAAAAGGAATAAGCCTTTGTCTTTCCTCCTTGGACGATTTGGAGAATACGCAAAAGTTACTAAAATCAAACTAATCGGATAATGGCCTTAAAAAAATAAATGCTCCTTATTGCTCAAAGGAAATATACGGGAGCACACAATACCATATCCTCCCCGTTTTCTCAGACACTTTATATCGCAGCGAGAATGGGATTACAATACCTCTGTACTCATACTCCTCAGTTTCCATAATCGTGAAGTCAATATGCTTACCGGTAGAATCTACATTCCAGGCATGGCTAATTTCGGTGCCAGTAATTTTACTTTTAATAATCCCTTCTACGTATTCGTATCCCTTTTCTCGTTTACTGTGTGCATTACCGTAGCAGCTGCCACTTTTCATCTTCATCGATTTTTTGGGAGGTGGACTTACCTGAAATAGCTGCCCATATGCTTCAATAATTGATCTAGAATACTTAACCTTTAGATCATTATCCATGAGACCTTGGGAGCGAATTTTTTCGATTTCAGAATGTCGCCTTATCAATTTATTATCCTGTAGTAAATCTAACTTCATAGAATGCAGTTTTAAAGATATGCAACGAATGAATACTTATAATCGTTGAATTCATTTAAAATATGTTTTTAAATTTATTGTAATAATCAAACCATTCTTGAACATCTTTTTCTTGAATATTATCTATATCCGCTAAATCCATATTATTCTTCTTTATTTTTTCCAAAAACATAAAATGTATAATTGAATTTAAATTCGCTTCAGATTCTATTTTCGTTTTAATTAAAATGACATTTAACTTTCGTAATGAATCTTTATATAATTGTTTAAACTTTTTATGAAAGTCAATTTTCATTGATTCAGGATTTTTATCCCAGCTGATGATTCTTTTATTCTCGGCACTTGTTACATAAGAAATATAAGCGAACCTTTCTCGATATAGATAGTAAAATTCCGAAAAATCAATATTAGATTCATTTTTAAGATGATTAGCTGCTAGCTTTCTTCTATAAATATGATCTTTTGTAAATTTTGTTACCGACTTATTGGTTAAGTGCTCTTTGAAAGCTTGCTTGATAGCACCAAGGCTCACAAACCCGCTTTCCTTTGTATTTCTTAAATAAAAAATACCAGCTCCATAAGTTGTATCTATGTAGTCCTGAATTTTTTCAGCTAAATCTTTAAATTTATCTAAGTCAATAACATCGAAATTGCTTGGAAATAACTTATCTCCAATTTCAAATAAATTATGAAGAGCTCGTAGTTTTCCCTCTAATAATAACTTGTCAGTTAAAAACTTAATTATTAAATCATTTAAAACAGAATTTTCTTGATTATTAAACAAGTCTGATTGTAATATTTTAAAAATGTTATCTAAAATACCACGATCAAACAGCAAAATATCTGTTAACCCTAATTCATTTATTTGCTTTGAAAATATGTGTTTTTTAAATAAATTTTTTAAGTGAACTTCTATTTGTTTTTTTGAATTAGGTTGAATATAGATAATGTTATTTTTTTCTTTGATTAAAATAACATTATCAGATTTTTTATTTTTTTTCTTATTTTGAATACTTTTATCCTTTCGCTTTTTGTGTGACAAATTAGGTTCTGAAAAATTACTAGGTTGAATTATTGGCTTATACTTTTTATTGTCACAATCTAAAGAGTAGCAATATTTATTACGCTTGCTGCCGCAAATACAATTACTTTTTGCAAAAATTATGTAAACGTAATGAGATAGATTTTTACCAAAAACATCTTCCCTTACTTCTTCGAAATACAAATGTAATTCCTTACCCAATTTCAGATTTTTAATCTTTTTTAAGGTATCATTAAATTGCTTTTCAAATTTAGAATTTAATAAGCTTGTTACTTCATTTGCTATTGCAAATAATTCTATTTCGGTCAACATAATTATTGAATTAGTAAAACAGTTTTTATACTTAAGAGTAAGTTAATATAAACTCATCCGGTTTAATTCTTAGGGCAATTTCAATTACCTGCAAAATTACATCATGCTCAATTACCTTGCCTGCCTCCACTTGCTCAATAACGCTAGTAATTAGTTCTTCATGATATCCCCCTTCAAATGTCTTTAGCATATTCAATACAATCCAAGGTCCTAACTCATAGAAATCATAAGTCTTTAGCACTTCTTGTCTTTCCTTATAAGTCAGTTCTTTGGATGTGCTGCATTTTTGCTTTGCTGCAGCTAAACAAATTGTGAATTTGTCTAACGCCATTTGTACATTCTTAATCTCTGGCCATCCGCCTTTTAACAAATAATAAAGCTCTGGGATACCTTCGTCGCGGTAGTTAACAATGTAGCAACGCAAACAATCGATAGACAAATTTGAATGCCTAAAAACACTAGATTTTTCGATTGATCGGTGGTCAATTAAATGTATAAATTCATGCTCCCAAGTTGTATGGTATTTTAAATCTAGTTCTGTGCCATTATTTGATGCTACCAATAACTTATGTAGGTATAAAGGTGCTAAGCTAAAAAAATAGTTCCCTTTTTGAGGATCTGAATGATCATAAAGATATGAGGCAAGTGCCGATGGTCCTGAAATGTCGCCTGTAACATCAATAGTAATAGACAGATTATTAATTAGTAAAGAATCAAGCAACGGCCAGACATTTTCTAGCGCAGCATTAAATCGCTCTACAGCTATCTCCTCTATTTTATTGTAGAGTTGAATGTTATTGTCTCTAAATAACGGTTCTTCATCTTCGTCACCCAAATCTCTTGAATCAAAACCTGGTATCCAGCTAAACCAATCAACTTCAATATCAGCATACGAATCAGGATCCAATGGATGCGGATGCAAATATGCATGTGCTTTCAAACTAGATAAATCTACTAGGTCTTTGGATATCTTATTCATGTGACATTTTGTGCAAACGTATCACCCAAGTGCGCAATTCAATTGCGCAGTTCAGTGAGCTGTTAATGTTAATTTTGTACCGAGATTAAATATATCAAAATACTTGTATAAGACATGGTTTTTGATAAACAAAACTCTTCGGACAGATACCTAAAATTCGTATATTCAATTTATTAAATATAACTATGGCTTATTTAACTAAATCTAGATTCAAACTTGCACTTAGCTGCCCTACTAAACTTTACTACGGCACTAAAGGGAATAATTATGAAGATACCAATGCCGAAGACCCATTTATGATGGCATTAGCCGAAGGCGGTTATCAAGTTGGCGAGTTGGCTAAATTTCTAATTAGTGACAACCCTATTGGAGAAAATATTAGTATCGATCAATTAGGATATGATGAGTCATTACAAATTACAGGAGAAAAAAGAGCAGCTGGAGGGCGTGTGGCAATTGCTGAGGCTGCTTTTAGTTTTGAAGACCTTTTTGTAAGAACGGATTTGTTTTTGGAAGAGAATAATACCATTAAACTTTTAGAAGTAAAAGCAAAATCATGGGATGAAGCGGTAGAATTTTTGAAGACTTTTAAAAGAGGTGCTAAAGCAGGCAAAACGGCAATTGATCCTGAGTGGAGAGAATATATGTATGACATTGCTTTTCAAAAATATGTAGTTCAAAAAGCGAATCCAACAAAAACTGTTCTTGCCTATATTGTTTTAGCTGATAAAACAAAAGCAGCGTCTGTAGAAGGCCTAAATCAAAAATTTAAAATCAAGCGAAACGGCGACAGAATTGATATAGAGGTTAATGAAAATATCACCAAAGCAGATTTAGGTGATATCCCTTTGAAACAAATTAACGTTGATGATGTATGCGATTGGATATATGCTAACAAGGTAGATATTGACCTTGATCACCCAGATGGTGAAGACTGGACTTTTGAAAATCTGGTTAATTATCTATCTGAAAAATATTCAGCTAATGAAAGATTGTGGAGTAATAAACTTGGTTCTAAATGCAAGACATGTCAATTTAAAAACATGGAGTATCCTAATGTATCAAAAAAGAGTGGTTTGCACGAGTGCTGGAAAAAAATAGCTAACCTATCAGAAAATGAACTTACCCAACCCCTTGCACTAGAATTATGGGGTGGCTTAGCTGGTGCAAGAAGCATTTTAGGCGACGCTATTTCAAATAAAAAATATTTGCTAAATCAATTAGATGAAACTGACTTTCCAAGAAGCGCAGAAAGACTAGATCCTACTGGCGATGCAATCGACCCAACTAAAAGAAGAATGCTTCAAGTGGAAAAGTCAAAAAGACAAGACTTTACGCCTCACCTAGACAAAGAAGGGCTCATTGAACTATTTGATTCACTCCCTACGCCTTACCACTTTATAGATTTTGAAACCACAATGGTAGCCTTACCATTTCATGAGGGCAGAAAACCCTACGAAGCAATAGCATTCCAATATTCATATCACATTATGGATGAGAATGGTAACATTGAACATAAAAGTCAATATCTCAATTTTGAGCGAGGAGCTTTTCCTAACTACGATTTTTTAAGAGCACTTAAAAATGATTTAGGAGGAATTGATGGCACCATTTTCAGATACCACAAACACGAGAATAATTATTTAATTCATTTATACAAACAGCTATATGCAGAGAACGTAAACACTGTGCCGGATAAAGCAGAATTAATGTCATTTATTAGAGAAATAACAACCCCAACTAGAGATACACCGGGTGAACTATGGACACCAACAAATAACATGCAAGACTTATGGGATTTTGTTGTTCAATATTTTTATTCACTACATGCCAAGGGGTCAAATTCAATTAAAGACATTTTACCAGCTGTAATTAAAAGTTCGGACTACCTTAGAAAAAAGTACAGTCAACCCATTTACGCTACACAAAACATACCTAGCTTAAATTTAACAGAGCCTCATATATGGATTGACGAAAGTAAAGGCATGAACCCTTACAAAACCCTACCTCCAATTTTCAACGAAAAGGCATTAGAAGAAATAGAAGCGGAAGGTAATTTAAGCAACCTTGATAATGGTGGTGCAGCTATGATTGCTTATGCTTACCTGCAATTTGCGGATATGACAGATGAGGAAAGAGAGCTTTACCGCAAAGCACTACTGCGCTATTGCGAGCTTGATACAATGGCCATGGTTATGATATGGGAATATTGGGGCAACGAGATTGGGAGATGGTAGGTAAAAAATCAACCTTATCTATGATCATACCAATACAGCCCTCCTAAAACCACAATAGAGTAGATGATATAAAACAGTTTCCATTTTAAAGAGAGCTTAAAAAAAGGAGCAGACATTAACAGCTGGTATAAGTTTGTGAGCATTTGTTTCATTTTACAGAAAAAACTCTCACCTACTTTTAATCTTTTATTTGCATGAATACGAAATAAATATTTTGGACTTATATATTAAAATTGTTGATGAATGGAAATTTCCTGATACTGATTTTGAAATAATCAAATCTGATTGGAATTCAATAAATGAAAAAATAAAACAAGGAAAAGCACATGAAATTAGCGAAGGCGATACATTTTATCTAGGAGCTTCGACAAAAGGAGCAAAAGGAGGTAGCCAAAGGAGCCAGCCTTTCAATAAAATACAGGCAAAGCAAAGAGCATACTCCTTTAAACAGGGATATTTAAACCATATTATTGCTACTTTAAATAAAGATTCGCAAATAAACTATGGGAAAATAATATCTTCTAAAAATGAGATAAAAAACAGAACAATTCAAGAAATTGTTTTAGACAGATTCAAGCCTTACATCAATAAAACAATTAATGATATAATAGGCGATTTAAATTATAATTTAAATAAAAACGCTAAGGGTTTTTATACCAGTTTAACCAAATTAATGCTTGGAATAAGTTTGGATAAAGAAATTGAAGAATTTGATAAAGCTGGAATAAAGCTAAAAACAATTAGATTGAAGTCCAATAATTTACCAAAAGAAGACATATCATTTCCTACATTTAGTTTTTTGGAAATTGTGGACGAAGAATGGGAAAACTCATTCTTCAAAGAAATTTTAGAAACTAAATACTTGTTTGTGTTTTATAAATACGATGAAAATAATGAATTAAAACTCAACAAAGTTAAGTTCTGGAATATGCCACAAAAAGATATAATTGAAGCAAAAAAAGTTTGGAATAAAGTAAAAAAAATTGTCGCAAATGGTGATATTGTTCGGGAAGTTAAAGGCAAAATCAGATATACAAACTTTCCTAATAAAGATTTTAATAAAATTGCTCATGTTAGGCCACATGCCCTGAATGCATCAGACACGCTTCCTCTTCCTTTTAGAGATAGAGTTACAAAAAAAATGGAATATACAAAGCAGAGTTTTTGGTTAAATAATTCTTATGTACGTGACACAATATATCCTAATTAAAATTGGGTTTTGTGTATATTAAGTAACAAAAGCATGATAATCTAATCAAGATATCAATTACTAACTGGATTACCATCTTGACATCAATTATATCTCATCCTTTCCTATAATAAAAAATCTCGGATTTGTCGACTACGTCGACATCCTCGCAAGTCGCCTTACCCAAAGCCTTTCAAGCTATTCGCTCCGCAAATAGCTTGCCTTTTTTAACGCTCCCCAACTTACGTATGCAAGCATCCGACGTTGTGTCGCATTAAAAAAGCCTGTCACATACGTGACAGGCTTTGTAGCGAGACCGGGATTTGAACCCGGGACCTCAGGGTTATGAATCCTGTGCTCTAACCAACTGAGCTACCTCGCCAAGAGGTCCATTTAGGGCTGCAAATATAGGGTATCAAATGTTTTAATGGATAGCTAATTCAAACAATTTCTCGTCACCTAAAAAACCAGCGAGTGTATCGCCGGGTAAACAAGGCCCTACACCAGCGGGAGTGCCGGTATATACTAAATCCCCCGGCGATAGGGTAAAGTAGCCTGATATGTGCTCTAAAAGGGTTTCAAAGCTATAAATCATGTCTTGTGTGGTGCCAGATTGTGCTTTTTGGCCGTTTTTGGTTAGGGAAAACAAAATTTCGCCGCCATCCGCATTAGCTTCTGCGTTAAAAGGCTTCCAGTCCCCAATAATAGCCGAGTTATCCCAGGCCTTTGCTTTTTCCCAAGGTAACCCCTTAGATTTTAAGCCAGCTTGTACATCACGCGCTGTAAAATCGATTCCTACCGTAATAGCGTCTACACAGCTAAGGGCGTTAGCAGCCGCAATGTTTTTAGCCGTTTTGCCAATGCGTAAAACAAGTTCTATTTCGTAATGTAAATCAGAAGTAAAACTTGGATATTCAAACTTTGCACCCGGTGCTAGTAACGCCGTATCAGGCTTCATAAAAATTACCGGTGCTTCAGGTAAAGCGTTACCTAATTCTTTGGCGTGCTCTGCGTAATTACGGCCTACACAAAATATTTTCATAACACTTATATTTCAAAATTTAAAGCATTGCAAACCGTCATGGTTCTATCAAGCCCTATCGCAGCAAAGGATTCAATCACCTCAATGCTCTTGTCAATTTTTTGTTGAATTACCGGTTGCTCACTTGGCAACCATTTACCTAACACAAAATCTACTTGACCACCTTTTGGGAACTGATTGCCTATACCAAACCTAAGCTTTGGATACACGTCGGTACCAAGCATTAACTGAATATCTTTTAATCCATTATGCCCCGCATCAGAACCACTGCCTCTTAAACGCATTTTAGATAAGGGTAATGCTAAATCATCCACCACCGTAAGCGTTTGGCTGGGCTCTAGTTTTTCTTTGTCCATCCAATACTTAAATGCTTTACCACTTAAGTTCATATACGTTGTAGGCTTGATGCAAATAAATTGTTTGCCCTTCCAGGTAACC
>JBANFS010000014.1:0-48776 GCA_037975885.1 Bacteroidota bacterium | reverse complement strand
AATCCTTCACGCGGCATGGCTGGTTCAGACTTTCGTCCATTGACCAATATTCCTTACTGCTGCCTCCCGTAGGAGTCGGGCCCGTGTCTCAGTGCCCGTGTGGCTGATCATGCTCTCACATCAGCTACTGATCGTAGACTTGGTGGGCCGTTACCCCGCCAACTATCTAATCAGCCGCACACCCATCAATAAGCGCCGAAGCTATAATTGCAATGTGATGCCACATCGCAATGTTACGGGGTATTAATCCAAATTTCTCTGGGCTATTCCCCACTTATCGGGAGGTTGTGTACGTGTTCCGCACCCGTTTGCCGGTCGCCATCAAACTATTGCTAGTTCATGCTGCCCCACGACTTGCATGTATTAAGCCTGCCGCTAGCGTTCATCCTGAGCCAGGATCAAACTCTCCATTGTAAATGTTGTTTGATCTGACTATAATCTCAAATTAATCGAAATTAACGTCGGATATGTTGTTATTTTTTTTGATTACTTAAACCTTACAAGAAAACTAATTTGTAATTATGTTTTATTGTGCTGTTACTTCCAAACTTTCAAAGATCTTTTGGCTTTACTTGAGCCTTTCCCATTTTATTGGGGTGCAAAGGTAAGGGCCGATATTTTACTGGCCAAAAATATTTGTAAAAAATTTTCGTTTTTTACTGGATGTTTTTGACCTAAAAATTCAAATTAAGAACTACTTGAGAAAACCCGTTTTTTTCAAACGGAGGGCAAAGATAAGAGGTTATTTTGAACTAGCAAAATTTATGTAAAATAAATACTAGAAAAATTCGTTAAACCCCTTTCACTGCTTTTACAAGAAGTCCCGTTTTTGTTGAACGGGCGGCGAAGATAGGACTCATTTTTGAGCCACCAAATTTTTATTGAAAAAACTTGGAATTTTTTTCTGCCTTTATCTGTAAAACTTGTCTCAAAGAACCCCCTCTTTTTTCAAAGCGGGTTGCAAAGATAAGGGTGATTTTCTTTCTGCCAAATCTTTTTGCATTGATTTTCAATAGATTTTGTTCAAATGCAAGCCAGACAAGGGTTACAGAAGCAAAATAATTTTAAAATATATTGATTGCACTGCGTAACTGCCTCATTTTGAACCTAAATAGGCTGATTTAGGACACCCGCTGGATAGGCCACTATTTCCAAAACTAACCCTTTGGCTGGTGTACTAAAATCACATAAGCTAGGGTCTTTGGATAAAATCACCGCCTTGAATGCTTCAACTGCTTCATTTGTAGTAGCAGATTGCCTAGCAATCCGGAGCATAGTTCCTACTAAACCACGTACCATTCCCCTCAAAAAGCGGTTAGCCTTAACGGTATATGTAAAAGCAGAAGGGCTTATGATTTGCCAATTGGAGATTTCGATGACACAAATATTTGTTTTGTTGCCCGCATTTTTTTTAGAAAATGCTTCAAAATCTTGATGTTTAGGAAGCTCCAAAGCCATGGCCTGCAAGGTTTCCAGAGATACAGGGAAAGGGAAATGCCAAGCTTTATCAATTAAAAAAGGATCTTTTTTGGTGGTAACCGTATAGGTGTAGGTTCTGGAAAGTGCATCAAAACGCGCATGGGCTTCTGGCGCTACCGCATATATATTATTGACAACAACGGTTGGCGGCAGTATGGCGTTCATACTATATATATGCTTACCCGTTATAGCCAGCTCTGTGTCAAAATGAAAAAAGTTTTGCTTGGCATGAACGCCCGCATCGGTACGAGAAGATCCTGTTAACAAAAAAGGCTCCTTAAGGACCGTTTGCAAGGCAGCAGCCACCACAGACTGGACCGTTTCCTGCCCATCCTGTATTTGGAAGCCACAAAAGGACGTTCCCTCATACCCCACTTCTAAAAAATACCTTGCCATTGCCTGCTATTAATGGGGTCAAATCTACTTCATTCTAGCAAGAAAGTTAAAATCTACCGCTCATAATAAATGAGTATGGGCCAATAATTGCAGTCAACTATCTTTACGACTCAATAAATAGATATGAAAAAAATAGGAATCATGAGCTGCTTGCTTTTTGCAATTGCAATAAGCGCACAAGCTCAAAACAAACCAGCAACCCCTGTAAAAAAAGAAGTTTATCAGGCCACTGCTACCAAAATCAACGATCTAGTGCACACAGAACTAGATGCCAGTTTTGATTTTAATAACGCTTGGCTTGTAGGTAAAGTAAAACTTACATTACACCCACACCACTACCCAACTAATAATTTAGTACTCGATGCAAAAGGTATGGACGTTAAAGAAGTAGCGGTTGTAAAAAATGGTAAAAACACGCCTTTGAAATTTACAAACGATGGCATGACACTGAACATACAGCTCGATAAAAGCTATGTGAAAAATGAAAACTACACAGTATTTATTAGTTACATCGCTAAACCAAACGACTACAAAGGCACTGGTAGCGCGGCTATCACAGATGCTAAAGGTTTATATTTTATTAACCCAATGGGTACTGAAAAAAATAAGCCTACACAAGTTTGGACACAAGGTGAAACAGAAGGAACATCGGTATGGGTTCCAACAATTGATAAACCCAATCAAAAATCTACCCAAACATTTAGATTAAAAGTGCCTGCTAAATTTGTGAGTTTATCCAATGGTTTGTTAACCAGCCAAGTTAAAAATAGTGACGGCACTAGAACGGATACCTGGGAAATGAAACAACCACACGCGCCCTATTTATTTTTTATAGGCATGGGTGATTTCGCTGTTGTAAAAGATACGTACAAAGGCAAAGAAGTAAGTTACTATGTAGAAAAAGATTATGAAAAAGTAGCACGCAAGATATTTGGCGAAACCCCTGCTATGATGGAGTTTTTCTCTAAAAAATTAGGTGTAGAATACCCTTGGGCTAAATATGCGCAAATGACTGCGCGAGACTATGTGAGCGGCGCTATGGAAAATACCACCGCTACCCTTCACCAAGAAAGTGCGCAACAAGATGCACGCGAATTAGTGGACGGCAATAACTGGGAATCAACCATTGCACACGAACTATTTCATCAGTGGTTTGGCGATTATGTTACTGCAGAAAGTTGGAGCAACTTAACTGTTAATGAAAGCTTTGCTAATTATAGCCAACTATTATGGTGGGAGCACAAACTAGGTAAAGACGAAGCCTTATTTGAACATTACAATGAAATGCAGGGTTACTTATTTAGCGGCTCTCAAAATAAAGACCTTGTTCGTTTTAATTACAACGATAAAGAAGACATGTTTGACGCAGTTAGCTACAATAAAGGCGGACGCATCTTACACATGCTACGCAATTATATTGGTGACGACGCCTTTTTTACAGCACTCAACAAATATTTAAGTGCTAACAAATTTGGTACAGGTAGCGCACACAAATTAAGAATGGCTTTTGAAGAAGTAACTGGCAAGGACCTTAACTGGTATTTTAACCAGTGGTATTTTGGAAGCGGTCATCCGAAATTAGAAATTAGTTATGACTACAATGATGCTACACGTACCGCATCTGTAATTGTTGCGCAAACGCAAAAGGGCGATAAAGTATTTAAGCTCCCTATCAATATTGATGTATGGAATGGAGATGCAAAAACACGCCACATGGTTTGGGCCGAAAACAAAGTAGACACATTTTATTTTACAGTTACTGCAAAACCAGACAATATCAATGTGGATGCTGATAAAATTTTATTGGCAGAAAAAAAGGATACCAAAACACTGGAAGCCTATGCGCACCAGTACTTTCATGCCGGCAACTTTTTGGATAGAAGAGAAGCCGTTTCCTTTATGTATGATATTGACAATGCAAAAAGTCAACTGGGCAGAAAAGTTTTATTAGCCGCCTTATCAGATACTTCTTTTAGAATTAGATCTTTTGCAATCAATGCATTTACAAGACTAGCTTCTGATGCTGTAGTTATTAATAAATGTATTGATTTAGCTAAAAATGATCCTTCACGTATAGCTAGAGCCGCTGCTATTGATTATTTAGGCATGCAACGCAGCGAAAAGTTAGCTGATTTATTTACGAGTGCTTGTTACGATTCTAGCTACACCGTGGCAGGATCTGCATTAAGAGCGCTTACAGACATTGATAGTACTGCTGGTAAAAAAATGACCGAGTTACTTAATAAGCAGCCTTCTAAAGGAAGATTAAACGCTACACTTATTGAAAATAGTATCCGTTTTGGCGACGCTAGTTCTTATGATTTTATCATGAGCAGCTTTAACAAAATGGGCTTAACCATGGAAAAAATTCAGATGACCAATCAAATTGCTTTCTTTTTAGGCAAAACAAATGATGTAGTAAAAATTAAAGAAGGCGTTAGCTCTATTGTAGACTTTAGAGAATCTATTCCTGAGGCTTATAAACCGCAGATTTCTCCAATGATCAACAAAGGTCTTACAGGTCTTGTAACTAGCTTAGAAAAGGCTGGAAATAAAGAAGCGGCTAATTTTGTATCAACAAAACTACCCGCTCCAAAAAAATAAAATATACTGTCAAGTGTGGCACCTAATTACATAGGTACTACACTTGATTTTGTTGTTATTTTTAAATCGATAGGCGCATCCTGCCCCATAACGTTCATCGTTCCTTTTAGGCCACCAGTACCAGTTTCAGATTTTAACATGCCTGTTTTAGCATCGTAAATACGCTTTAATTTAATAGTGCCTTGCGTATTTTGCTTGATTTCCATTCCATTTTGATTGAGTGTACTTGTAATTTTTGCATTGGTCAAAACATTTACGCTAATATCTGTAGGAGTTACCTCTGCAATTACAAATAAAGACTCTGTGGCTGCTCCTGGTTTATTATCAACCACACTCCACTGATGCGACGCTTTAATAGAAGCGGCAGGAAGGGTTAAGAAATATTTTGCTTGATCAGAAGTGCCATTGCTTTGTGTAAGCAACGTATTTAAAAGATCAGACCCAGTAGCGCTTGCCGTATTTACTACTTTGTTATTTTCGATGGTGTAGTCTATTTGCTTGTTGAGCACTTTTAGCTGCTCGGCCATCATTGGATTTGATTTTAAACTTGCATCTTCAGAATCAAAACTTTGCTCATTACCCATAGCACTTACAGAACCAGCTATTCTAGTAATTGAAGTTGACAATTGATAACTTGAACCAGACACAGATTTAAGCTCAAAGTTTTGGTATAATTTATTGCCGTTAGAGAGTTCAATATCTTGACCCATCATAGACATGCTGGTGACATTGTTTGATTCTGTTACTACTTTAAATTTTGTTCCAGCAGGCAGTTTGGGTGCTTGCGCATTTGTTGTAAATGCTGCTGCAAATAAAGCAGCAACAATGATTGTTTTTTTCATGTGATTATTTTTAACTGAGATTATTTGAATGAGCTTTAATGAGCTTTAACGACCGCATTTGATTACCAGCCACCGCCAGCACCACCGCCACCGCTGCTTCCACCACCAAATCCACCAAAGCCGCCACCGCTATCACCAAAGCCACCACCACTACTTCGACCACCACCTAGTAAAGATCCTAATAGCATACCGGTAGCAACATCAGAATATCCACGACGCGACATAGATCCACCGCCGCCTCTTCCGCCGCCGCCAGCTACAACAAGAAAAATAAAGATAAGCATGCCTAAAAAGGTAAACAGGGGCTTACCTTTAGATTTTCTTTTTTTCTCTTTTTTAACTTTGTATTCTCCTACGGCTGCTTTACTTAAGGCATTGATTGCATTATCGAGTCCTCTAAAATAATTTTGCTCTTTAAAAGCAGGAACAATTTCGTTGTTGTAGATATCAGATGCAGTAATGTCTGGGATAGCGCCTTCGAGACCATAACCAACCTCGATGCGCACTTTACGGTCATTGATAGCCGCAATAATAAGCACGCCATTGTTGGTGCCTTTGTGACCAATACCCCATTCTCTAAATAATTTGTTGGCATATTCTTCGATGGGGTAACCATCGAGTGTAGGAATTAAAACAACGGCAATTTGATTGGAACTGCTATCATCGAGTGCCACTAATTTTTGCTCTAGAATTTCGCGCTGCTCTGGCGACAAAACACCAGCCACATCGTTTACTAATTTTGGAGGATTAGGGCGCGGCAAAATGTTTTGTGCAAACGATAGATGCGCAAAACAAGCGATTAGTAAAAGCGTGATTAATTTTTTCATGTGCAGATAGCCTGGCAATTATCCAAAAACAATATTGTCAGATAATTCGTTTTTATCGGTTGCAGCATCATAGGGGAAATGCTGCTTGAGCGCTTCCCCTATTGCTGTAATCATATTTGCTAAACCTTCGGCGTAATGAGACTGCTTGTAGGCTTCTAACATTTTTTGTACTTCGGCTTCCCAAAAAGCAGAACCAACTTTTTCATGAATACCTGCATCTCCAAAAACAGCAAGTTGTCTGTCTTTGATAGCCACATACACCAGTACTGCATTTTTAGCAGCGGTATTTTGCATACCCATTTTGTAAAACATTTCCTGTGCACGGTGAACGGGGTTCATGAATCTACATTTGTTTTCGATGTAAATTCGGACCTCGCCACTTGTGCGCATTTCTGCGTTTTTAATGGCTTCTACAATACGGGCCTGTTCTGGCTCAGTAAAATAGGACTGTGGCTTTTTAGAGAATAGGTTAAACATGAAGCTGATTAAACGGTCAATTAGAATTTAACTTCTGGTGCTTTTTCTGAACCAGCTTCTGCCTTAAATCCTTCTTTTGTTTTAAAACCAAACATGCCCGCAAAAATATTGTTAGGGAATGTACGTGCTTTAACGTTGTAAGCAGCTACTGCGTCATTAAAATCGTTACGTGCAACTTTAATTCGGTTTTCAGTACCTTCTAACTGCGTTTGCAAACCTCTAAATGCATCGTTGGCACGTAGGTTAGGATAGTTTTCTGTAACCATTAATAACTTACCCAACGCTTGCGACAATTGCCCTTGCGCTGCTTGGTATTGTTGAATTTTTTCTGGAGACAAATCGTTGGCATCCAATTTTACTTGAGTAGCACTTGCTCTAGCACTAATTACATTTTGCAATGTTGTTTGCTCAAAATTAGCTTCGCCTTTTACGGTGTTCACTAAATTTGGAATAAGATCAGAACGGCGCTGATAATCACTCTCTACATTCGCCCATTTGTTTTTTACTGCTTCATCTAATTTTACCAATCCGTTATAACCGTTACAACCGCATCCACCTAATAATAATACAAGGGCGGCAATTACAATAAGGGTTAAATTTTTTGTACTCATTTTGTTTGATTTTTTATTTTGTATAGCAAAGTAAGCAAATAGTATGCCACCCCAAATATTTGGGCTTGCCGTTTATCACAATTTAACAGAAATTAAGGATGCTAAGCAGTTATGGCAGCAATACCCGGCAACACTTTGCCTTCAAAGTACTCCAGCATGGCGCCTCCACCCGTAGAAACGTAGCTAACTTTGTCAGTAAAGCCAAAGATGTTTACGGCTGCAACGCTGTCTCCACCTCCTACCAAAGAAAAAGCTCCTTTAGCGGTAGCGGCAGCAACGGCTTCAGCAATAGCTTTGGTTCCAGCCTGGTAATTTTCCATTTCAAAAACACCCATAGGACCGTTCCATAAAATGGTTTTACTGCTTTCTATAACGGCTGCAAATTTGGCACGTGTAGCTTCGCCAATGTCGAGGCCCATCCATCCGTCCGGAATAGACATGCTCTCGCAGTTTTTGCGCTCGGAGGTATTAGAAAATTCGGTGGTAATAATATTATCTACAGGGAGGTGTATGTTAACGCCTTTTGCTTTTGCTTTAGCTAAAATTTCTAGTGCTAAAGGCATACGGTCGTCTTCACAGATGGAAGCTCCAATGGTACCACCCTGTGCTTTAAAAAAGGTATATGCCATACCGCCACCAATGATTATATCTGTGGCACGGTCTAATAAATTTTCAATAATTAAAATTTTATCAGACACTTTAGCGCCGCCAATAATTGCGGTGAAAGGTTTTTCTGAACCATGTAAAACTTTTTCGGCACTGGCTACTTCGGCGTTCATTACAAGACCAAACATTTTACTACCAGGTGCAAAAAACTGCGCTATCACAGCCGTAGAAGCGTGTGCGCGGTGCGCGGTACCAAATGCATCGTTTACATATACAGTTCCAAGGGTACTTAGCTTATGTGCAAAAGCCTGATCGCCTTTTTCTTCTTCTTTATAAAAACGTAAATTTTCTAGTAATAACACCTGCCCTGCCTCTAATGCAGCCGCTTTGTTTACCGCTTCGTCTCCAATACAATCGTTTGCAAATTGAACCTCTACACCAAGCAGTGCAGATAAATGACCCACAATATGTATTAGAGAATATTTAGGCGTAGGACCGTCTTTTGGACGACCCAAATGGCTCATTAATATTACAGATCCACCTTCCTTAATAATCTTTTGAATGGTAGGGATAGTTGCACGCATACGCGTGTCATCGGTAATGTTATAGGCGTCGTCTAATGGAACATTAAAATCGACACGGATTAACGCTTTTTGACCGGCAAATGAATGGCTAGAAAACTGGCTCATAATTATTTAGATATTAAGCCTGCAAAATATTTAACGGTACGTACCAACTGGCTTACATAACTCATTTCGTTATCGTACCAGCTTACTGTTTTAACAAGCTGTACATCGCCCTGTGTCATTACTTTTGTTTGCGTTGCATCAAATAATGAACCGTAAGAAATACCAATAATATCGGTGCTTACCAATTCATCTTCGGTATAACCAAATGATTCATCAGAAGCTTTTTTCATTGCCGCATTTACTTCTTCGGCAGTTACTTTTTTATTTAAAATGGTAGTTAGTTCAGTTAAAGAACCAGTGATAGTAGGTACACGTTGCGCAGAGCCATCTAGTTTGCCTTTTAAATTAGGTAGAACAAGACCAATTGCTTTTGCAGCACCCGTGCTGTTAGGCACAATATTTTGTGCTGCTGCACGCGCTCTGCGTAAATCACCTTTAGGATGCGGCGCATCTAGGGTGTTTTGATCGTTTGTATACGCATGAATAGTTGTCATGATACCTGTTACAATGCCGTAATTGTCATCTAACACTTTAGCCATTGGAGCTAAACAGTTGGTCGTACAAGAAGCACCAGAAATAATAGTTTCTGAACCATCTAAAATATCGTGGTTAACATTAAATACAACGGTTTTCATTTCGCCAGTTGCTGGTGCAGAAATTACTACACGCTTAGCACCTGCTGTAATGTGTGCAGCCGCTTTTTCTTTATCGGTAAAAAATCCAGTAGACTCAATTACAACGTCTACACCATGCGCTCCCCAAGGAATTTGCGCTGGATCACGCTGTGCATATATTTTTACAGACTCACCATTTACAGTGATAGCGTCTTCAGTTGCTGTTACGGTAGCGTCAAAACGGCCTTGTGCACTATCATACTTTAATAAGTGTGCAAGTACCTGCGGGCTTGTAAGATCATTAATGGCAACGATTTCGATACCATCCATGTTATATATCTGACGGAAAACTAGGCGGCCAATACGACCAAATCCATTGATTGCTACTTTAACTGTGCTCATATTATTGCTTGTTTAATTGTATAATAACGTAAAGAAGATGCAAATTTACGCCGAATAGCAGAAATAGCCCTTTTTTTTTAAAATATAAATGAGAAAAATTTGGGCGAGAAATCTTCTCGCCTTATTTTTGCGTCCCGAATGACACATTTGGCCCTGGAGCGTTCGTCTAACGGTTAGGACCTCAGGTTTTCATCCTGGTAATACGGGTTCGATTCCCGTACGCTCTACGAAACGAGAATCAAGGCTACTTCCAACGAGGTAGCCTTTCTCATTTTCCTCCGAAACCCTTGCTACACTTGAGATTAGAGAGACCACACTATTCACTCTTGGAGTTCGAACTCGCTTATTTTCCTTATCATACCTCATTCCCTCTGGGAATAGCAAATATTGTAATCGTTGCTTATCATCATAATCACAGGAAACCCATAACTGCAAAGGATCTAGTAAAATTTCCAAGCCATTTTTAACGGCTTTTTCTAAGTTCGAACTCTTAAAATCACATTTGACGTTTTCCTCCTCTAATTGCTTCTTTTCATCCAAGTATTTAAGACGATATTTATCGTAAAGTTCCTTGGTTAATTCTTGATTGATATACCTTTCTTCAAGTGATTCAATCTTATCAGTCAATTCGGTAATCTTTCTTTTTGCTGATACATCCTCCTGTAACTTGTCGGTAAACTTCTGCGACACAATTTCCTTTACTTGCGTTTCTATTGCGGCAATATGAGCAGCTTCAATTTTATACTTATTCAACTCCTCCATAAACAACTTGTTGATAGTTGCGGCCTTTTCATTAACAGGCTCTACATGACCTCTGGTCTTGTAATAGATATGTCCCTTTTGCTTATAGCCAGTAAAAGGTGAGTTCGTTAGCTCGCTTCTTAAAAAAGACTTTAATGGCATATCAGGGTCCTTAAATTTCTTAGCAATCCCTTTATGCGGATTAGTTAATGCTACAGAATTTGCTTTCATAAAAAGTTCCATAGAAACCAAAGCTGGGTGGTGTCCCTTAATTAATTTACCCGGGAAATATGCATTCATATAATAACCACAATAAAAGGGGTTCCCGATTTGGCGGTAAAAACTTTTGTATTCAATGGTTGCACCTAATTTACGCAAACGCTCTACAATTTCTTTATTACTCCATTTGCCTTCCGCTTTCCATTTAAAGCCCATTTTCATAAACTTGCCCTGGTCATTGATTACATATTCGTGGTACTTGGCTTTCTCCTTTCTTCTCAGGTTTGTATAACCATATGGGCAGTGACCAATATAAAACCCCTGTTCAATTAATTCAGAAGTACCGCGCATTGTTTTGGTTCTTCGTAAATCGTTATCGTACTTACCGAAAGCAAAAAATATTTGTTGCTGTAACTCGCCAGCGGGAGAAGTCACATCAATATCCTGAAGGACACTAATTACCTTAACCCCAATCTTACCTAAATCAATAATAAGCTCTTGCGCATGGTCACTTCTAGAAAAACGCTCAAATGAGTATACTAATATGGCTACTACATCTTTGTTTTTTCTTACATAATTAAGCATTAGTTTAAACTCCTTTCGCTCATCCGTTTTGGCCGACTCCGCTTCCCCACCAAAAAAGGCTTTGATTTCAAATGACCTTTTGGTTGCAAAAGTGATGGCATCTTTTCTTTGTGTTTCTAAAGAAGTGTTGTCAAATTGAGAGGGGTCAGAAACCCTTGTATAGTTTACAATTTTATTCCCCTCCCTCCATTTAGGCGGCTTCGCTTTTTTCGCAAATTTGGCTGTCATCTGCTGAAGCTGTAATTCCAAGTTGTTCATCTTGAAGTAATTTTTTGATAATTTGATTAGCGATAATCTCTGCTATTATTTTAATACTTGTACTTGAAGCTACATCAGCAACTTCTAATTCACCCTGAGTTGTTTGTTTTACATAATGATTGCTCATTTGAATTGATGAAAATCATACCATAACTAGCACTTAGTTTAGGGTACGCTTTGTATAATATGGCTGAGAGCTTCAGCACTATTTTGTATTTATTAATTCAGTCACTTCAAAAAGTTGAACTTTCCCATCTCTAGTCTTTATTTGCATATCCAAGAAAGTCCCTTTTTTCTTTAAATAATGAATTTTATTATAGAACTCCGCAAAATCGAGTCTTTTAGTAACTTCCATAATAGGAGTCCTTTTATCATTTAACCTAAAAGTGATCTTCTGGATTTTATCGTCATTAAACATCTTCTTAATAATATTAATAGAAGATTCTTTTATTTCTAATACACCTTCATTTAAGGAGAATAATTCATTATCATCTATTACCTTATAAATGATTTTATAAAGACTAATAGAAATAAATGATCCATTAAACAATTCATTTAAAACAACATTAGGATCTAAATGATTTATAATATTGTCGACTTCAAATGCAGCAACTTTTCCACCAGCACTCACGTGCAAACACGTGTTTTTGCGTGTTAGTAGTATAGCCAATATAGTTAATGAAAAATTATTCCATCCGTAATTTTTAAGCATTTGTAATAGATCCTTACTTTTTGATAAATCATCTATTTCTTTCGAAGAAAATGCTAATTTTTCGATATTAGACTTTGAAAAAAGTGCATCAAGAAAACTATTGTTACCGAAAAAGAACTTGTGTACCTCCTCCATAGTTTTAGGAGTTACACCAATCACCTTTAACTCTTGTAAAACATTTAACCAACTGACATCAAAGAAGCTTAAATAACCATTATCCGAAACTTCATTAAATAGTTTCCTGCTTTCCCAATAATGGATTAATCGCCTGTCTAAATTGGTACTTTTTAAAGGGGTATTCCTTGAAAGCAACGTATCCATAAATGGCGCATATGCAGCATAATTTCCTGATTTATACTCCTTTTCTACCTCTTCCAAAACAAACCGCTTTATTGTATTTTTAAATATCATGTCGCAAACTTAGACTTTTTATTGAAAGTAACAAAATATTTGTACCTTTAACTTGATTAAAAATACTTACAGTATAAAATTTAAGATAATATGAAGCCAAAAAAGAAGCAAATTACAAGCAAACCATCCCTGACCTACCATTTAGGTCGTGTATGTGAAAACGAGGACTGTAGAGAACCCATTGCAGACCAAGAACGTAAATCCAAGAGACATTGCTCTGAGTACACTGATGAAAATGGCATCCACCACAACTGCCGCAGAAGAAAGCATCAGCAAAAACACCAAATACATGAGGATCAACTTTTGGATTATGCGGCAATTCAAAGACAAACTAAAGCAAAAATTGAAGAAGCTATTATAACACATGGCGAATTTGTAACAGTTGCAGTATTAGAAGCATATGGCATTGTATTAAACAATTGTATTTCAATAAGCCATGGCCATGAAGAAAGTATAGTAGGTTTCTTAGGATATAACATCATATTAAACCCATTTAAACAATCCATAAAAATTCAGAAACATGACTAATCCAGAATTTCTAACAATGATTGAGCGCTTTCATAAGCCAGCCAAAAACGTAAAAATAAAAGCCGCCTATGTTTTAGTCGGCATAGGCATAATAGGAATAGCCTATTTTGCTATAAAGTCGTCAGTAACAAAATCGAAAGAAATTCGACAACTCAAGGACGATACATCGAAAAATCATGAATCCATCAAGAATTTAACTTCAAGGTCGGCAATGCTAGAACACGACCTACAACAAAATGAATCGATTATAGAGTCATTAAATAAGGAAAAGAAAGAATTAGTAGCAAAAATAGAGAAGGCTAAAAATAGCGCAGTTTCTAGCAAAATTGAAAAAAATAGGAGAAATTGAATGTAAATAGATGTTCCGGAACGCATTTTAACGTTCTGGAACATCTATTTACATTCGGGAAAGTACCTGAACATTCATTACTGTTCAGGACTATTCAATTACAAAAAAAGGACCTCAGGGTTATGAAGATTTTTTGAGAAAATGAAGGCGTTGATTTGTAGGTAGTTATGTTTTGGGAAAACGGAAAACGACCGATTTCAGTCGAATTCAGGGGGTGTTTTCCTCACGCAAGGATTTGGAAACAAGGGTGTGGAATTGTTGGAATCTGATTAAATTACTATAGTGATATTTGTCACTGAATCTCAATTTATCAAATCTAACCTTTGTCTTATGGAAATAAATACAAAAAATCATTGGGATACTATATACAATACTAAGCAGTCAAATGAAGTTAGTTGGACTCAAGATGTTCCCACCGTTTCATTAGAGTTCATTCGAAAACTCAAGATACTAAAAGATGCAAGTATAATAGATATTGGCGGTGGAGATAGTAAATTAGTAGATTTTCTTTTAAAAGAAGGATATTCAAATATATCGGTTTTAGATATTTCTGATGCAGCCATACTTAGAGCTAAAAACAGATTAGGTAAAGACTCACATAAAGTAAAATGGATTGTAACCGACATTTTAGATTTTACCCCAACTGAAAAGTATGATGTATGGCACGACAGAGCAGCATTTCATTTTCAAACTGATTCTGATAAAATTGAAAAATATTTGAATATTGTCAAACATGCTGTAAATGGATTAGTAATTGTTGGCACTTTTTCAGTCGATGGTCCTAAAAAATGTAGTGGATTAGAAATAAAACAGTACGACGAAAATGGAATGAAAGAAAAATTTGAAAAAGCTAATTTTGAAAATATAGAGTGTAAAAGAGAAGACCATATTACTCCTGCTGGTGCAATTCAGAATTTCGTGTTTTGTAGTTTCATGAAAGAACACAATTAGATGTTAATGAATTAAAAATAATATCAATATTTTATATAAATAATTCCAGCAAAGTTTTGAGTTTTTTTAGGGAAAACAAGGGTGAATGAAGGTTAAAGGGATGGAATTGGGGGAACTAGATTAATTGTCTAACTTTGTTAAAATGTCAAGAACAATGGGTTTTTCACTACCAGGAATTTTTAAAAAAGAGAAATAATCATGAGTACAATTACATTGAGTTTGAAAAATATAAAATGCGAAGGGTGTGTGAAATCAATCAAAACAGCGTTGGAAAAGCATACTAATATACAAGAGGTGAATGTGGTAAAAGAACATGGTGCCGTTACAATTAAGGGGGAAGGTTTGATAAACTCAAATATCATAGAGGAACTTACGGCATTGGGATTTCCTGAAAATAAGAAAGGTTTTTTTTCTAAGCTACTCTCTTAATAAGAAATTTGACTAAAACCTCACGCAGAAACAACAAAAAAGGACCTACGATTTAACGTAAGTCCTTAATGTTAATTAAGTTATATTTTGATAAAACAGGAGCCAACCGATTTCAGCGGGTTTTTCCCACACCTATGGTTTATTTCAAACTTACTTTTTGATTAACTCAAAATAAGAGACTTCAAATCTATCCTTAACGACGTTCCCTTGGACTTTTGCTTTCTTAATGGCGTTGCAAAATCCTTCTTTATCATGTGCATCACCATGATCCTCTAAACCAGTTCCGTCTACAAAGTAATTCTTGCCTTTAAATTTAATCGCTAAAAGGCACCCCTTTCCTTCCATTTTAAACATACAAGTACCACAAGTAGCTTCCACTTCATAAGTAGGATTATTTGGGTTGAATACTAATTTTTTCTTGGCAGGGTCTTGTGCATAAGTGAAAGAAAAAGAGACCAAAATAACAAGTAATAATAAACATTTTTTCATAAAATTGATTTTTTAATAATTAAAATATAAACCTATCCCATATCCCATATCACTATCATAGTGCGTTCTTAATCCCATATTTTTGTTAACAATATATTTGACTCCAAACATATATTCTTTATCTGTATTAACCATAAAATCGCCCCTCATTCTTTTTGAAACCGGTATATCTTCCCTCATTAATTGCATTCTTAAATTACCATCTTGATACAATTCAGTTTGAAAAGTTATAAGCATTGGCAAAGTATAGGCAAGTCCCACACTTATCTGCCTTCTTTCATCTTTGGTATTAATTTGACCAAATAGGTTTTTCTCAGATTTTCCGATTTCCATTTTCCTATAACGCCAGTCAAATCCAATAAATGGCATGATCCATTGCATTTTTCCAATGTATCTTCCAATGTGAGTTTCTGATTCATAACCATGCATATTGTTATAACCTAATCTCCATTCAGAACCAATACTCCATCTAGTGTTTTGAAGCATAACCATTCCATCATTACCATTACTTGCGAAGTCATTTTCAGCCATCGCATGGAATTTCCTGTCTTCTCCAAATAACTTCCTTTGGGCTAATTTTGGATTTGGTATTAAAGGATTAGGTGCTTGATTTTCATAACTAAAAATCCTTCCCATTCCACTCATCATGTGGTACAATATATGGCAATGAAAAAACCAGTCTCCTTCCATATTGGCATTAAACTCAAGGGTATCGGTCTCCATCGGCATAATATCAATGATATTCTTTAAAGGTGAATTTTCTCCTTGTCCATTAAGTACTCTAAAGTCATGGCCATGTAAATGCATAGGGTGTCTCATCATAGAACCGTTGTAGATAATCATTCGAACGTTCTCACCCTTTTTAATTAAAATCTTGTCAGATTCAGACACCACCTTATTATCCATACTCCATACATACCTATTCATATTACCTGACAATTCAAACTTTATTTCTTTTGTTGGCGCATCTTTAGGAAGAGTAGTATTGTGTGGAGACTTCAACATTGCATAATTTAATGTCACTATATCCGATAATGCATTGCTATTGTACTGGTCTTTCTCACTCGATTTTAGCTGAGCACTTGATGGGCCGGTGATTTCTGGATACATAACAACATTCATATCCATTTGATTTAAACTCATTTGCATTCCCATATCATCTAAGTCCCCATTCATTTTCATCATAGAGTTCATCATCTTCATTCCTTCAAAATATTTCAATCTAGGAACGGGTGCCATTGTTTGTTTTTCACCTTCACCCACATACATTAATGCTCTATTAATTCTATCTTCTGAAGTAGCTTGAAACGCGAATGATTTATTCTTTTCAGGAACAGTCAAAACAATGTCATAGGTCTCAGAAACAGCAATGATTAACCTATCTACTTCAACGGGCTCAACATCATTCCCGTCATTAGCCACTACTTGAAATTTTCCGCCACCATAGTTTAACCAAAAATAGGTTGATGCACCACCGTTAGAAATTCTCAATCTTACTTTATCTCCAGCTTTGAATTGAGATAATTGGCTTTCTTGGTTTCCATTTAACAAGAACTTATCATAATACACATCACTTACATCCATTGCCAACATACGCTTAAATTCATTTTTGACTTTGGTAGTAAAGTGACCTTCTTTTATTGCTTCTGCATAACTTTGAGTAGTTCCCTTTTTGATTGCAAACCAGTCTGTCGCATTATGCAACATTCGGTGGATATTATTTGGATTGTAATCCGTCCACTCACTAATTACCACTGGTATCGTAGGTAAGTCATCAATGCCTTTTCTAAATGTTGGGTCATCCTGTCTTTTATTTAAAATCATTGAACCATACATCCCAATTTGCTCTTGCAAACCTGAATGACTATGATACCAGTGTGTCCCATTTTGTGCAATAGGAAAACGATATACATGTGTGGTACCCGGTTCGATTGGCATTTGTGTTAAATAAGGAACGCCATCCTCTTTATTAGGCAAAATAAGACCGTGCCAATGTAAAGAAGTAGATTCCTTCAACTCATTATATACATGAATTTCTGCTGTATCACCTTGTGTAAAAGTCATTGTTGGCATGGGTATTTGTCCATTCACAGCAATTGCTCTTTTGGTTTTCCCTGTAAAATTCACCAAAGTATCTCTTACATGTAAATCGTACCTAACCACCTTTTGAGCATTAAGATTAAATATTGCAAATAACAAACCAATTACAACAAGGTAAATAGATAATTTATTTAATTTCATTTTTATTTTATTATTGTATGGTCTCAACTACTTTACCGCAGGTTAACATTTGATTACCATAATATGGATTCTTAATCTTGTTTTCTAAACTCAACCAATTCGCACCCTTACCTTTATTTGCCATTGGACAAAACTCATAAAACACAGGAGTTCCTAACTTTGAAACTTTAATTACTGAGTATAAATTCGTTGACAAACTCATAAAGTGGTCTCTTTGGTGTGTGATTTCTTTTGTTTCACTGATGTGTTCAGCGTCTTCCTTTAAATCATTAACCACTTTCATCCACTGAGTATGTGTTTCCGTATTAAGTTCACTCATATTTACTTCTTGTATAGCAGTTAAAAGTGTTTTTGAAGCACTAGAAGAATTGGTACCATCACTTTTCACGAGTGCGTCTTTAAGTTGAATATAAGCATCTAAAACCTTTTTGATATTGGTATTTGATTGAGCATTTGCAATAGTTGCAAATAATATAATGGCAGTGGCCATCAATAATTTTATTGATTTCATTTCGTTAAGTTTTTTTAGTAAATGTAAATTTTCAAGTTATACAACTTGACCAAAGAGAAATATAGCTTATGCTATTTTAGGAGGATGCCAAATTGAAATATGTACCTCATTGTAGAAGGAAGGCTTATACATATTGTACTTCTTTAGAGTTGTACAAAAAAATGTAGTTTCTATAATAACTTCTTTTTTGCAGAAATAACTATTTGAACAAACAGAAGTGCAAGCACAGTTGTGATGAGTACATTTTTTATTACAATCGTGACCCGAATCCTTATTATGTGATTTGCAACAATCAGACTTAGCTTTAGCCTTGGTCGTGTTTAAAAAAGACGTTGCCTTAGTTGATTTGTGTGGCTTGTTACATGCATATAGATTGTTGGAGTAGAGATTTACCCCAATTACTAATAGAAATAATATAATTATCTTCTTTTGCATGATTATGAAGTGCAAAGGTATTAAAATATTTAGAGTAAAGGATGTTAAAACAAATAAAAATATCAGCATTAAAGGTTCGTGTATTCGGTAAGAAATGACATGAACCTCACGCAAACCTCACGCAAAAACAGAAAAGGACCCACGATTTAACGTAAGTCCTTGATTTTCATGTAGCGAGACCGGTATTTGAACCCGGGACCTCAGGGTTATGAAGATTTTTTTAGAAAATAAAGACGTTGATTTGTAGTTAGTTATGTTTTAAGAAAACCGAAAACAACAGATTTTAACCGAATTCAGGGGGTGTTTTTCTCACACAGAAAACATTAATTTTAATTTATGAATTTGAATATATCATTTGTAGAAAGAGCCAAGTTGTGCAGCATCATCTTATCGAAACAGACTCCAGCTACCATAGAGGAAGCAAGGAAACAAGCACAATGGTTGAAGAGTAAATCCATCAAGAAGAAGAGGCAATGAAATTAAAAGTAAATTTGTCCCCTAATAGAAATATGACCACACTATATGCATACAAAAGAGAGCGTATACTATTACTCACAAAGGTAAAACGCCAAAAGCAGTTTCTAAAATTGAAACTTCAAATCAAGTGACAATTTATGAATTAGAGATTTCGAAAAGTATGAAAACAGTTGAATTATTTTATAAGCAAGACGGAACTGAAACTAAAGAATAAAAATCTAAACGGCAAAACGCAAATTGTGTTTTGCCGTTTTTAATTAAGATAAATATCATGTATAAATTGATTTACTTTTAAAAGTATGAATAAACTACCAGCAATCACCCTTTCATTTTGGATAATGAAAATTTGTGCAACAACACTTGGTGAAACAGCAGGAGACTTACTTTCAATGATAAAAAATATTGGCTATGCCATAAATAATTTGTAATAAAACCAATAACGAGATTCTGATCACCTTCAAGCGACAAGACATTAATTGGAAAGTCACTAAAACACAACTAAACAAAAGTAAGCTCTCCTATAATTTGGCAGCTAAACTTAATTTGTTACCTTTGCAAAGATGAAAATTTTTACACTCTTCTTTAGTTTCTACTTGTTAGGACTGTTTTGTTTGCCATGTGGCGACAAGGAAGAGTGTACAGAAAAAACAAGAACAAACATTTCAGCACTCATCAACCACAACAATCACAGTAAAGATACAGAACATTGCACCTCATTTTGTACATGCTCTTGTTGTGCTGTATCAGTTTCATTTCCAACAATTGCCTCTTTCAAAATCTTTAAAAGAATTTTCCCCAATACAAAATATCCGATGTACGATATTTCGTACAATACCCAAGTTTCGTTTTCTGTTTGGCAACCGCCTAAATTAAGTTAAGGAATTATATAAAATTTGGTGGCTTTGCCCCAAAGCATAATGTGCTAATACATCACACCTATGCACTTAATTATTTCTATAACTTAATATATCATTTAATGATAAATAAAATCATTCATTTTTCAGTTAATAACAAATTGATTACAGGGGTACTGTTGAGCATCTTTGTTCTTTGGGGCATTTATTCGTTCACTCAATTAAGCGTTGATGCCTTGCCTGATGTTACCAATAATCAAGTACAGGTAATTACCAATAGCCCCAATTTGGCTACGCAGGAAGTAGAACAATTTATTACTTATCCTTTAGAAACAGAATTTAAATCTTTACAAGGGTTAGTAGAATTGAGAAGTACCAGCCGTAGCGGTTTATCAGTTATCACCATTGTTTTTAAAGACAATATGCCAAGTAATATTACAAGGCAGTTAGTAGCAGAAAAAATAAAAATTGGAACAGAACAAATACCAAAAGAATATGGCACACCCGAAATAGCACCACCGACTACTGGCTTAGGCGAAATCTACCAATATGTAATTGTTCCAAAGAAAGGCTATGAAGATAAATTTTCTTCAACAGATTTACGAACTGTACAGGATTGGATTATTAAAAGACAATTGTTAGGTACAGAAGGTATAGTGGACATAAGCAGCTTTGGTGGCAAACTAAAACAATACGAAGTAAGTGTTAAGCCCGAAAGATTGGCAGCAATGAATTTGACGCTAATAGATGTTTACAATGCTCTGCAAAAAAACAATTCTAACACAGGCGGTAGTTACATTGACAAAGGGCCTAATATTTATTTTATCCGTGGTGAAGGTTTGATAGAAAAATTAGACGACATCAATAATATTGTTGTTGCCAATGCCAATGGTATTCCAGTTTTAATAAAAGATATTGGCACAGTTGATTTTGGTTTTGCCCCTCGTTATGGAGCAATGACAAGGAACGGTAAGGGAGAAACAGTTGGTGGTGTTGTGCTAATGCAGAAAGGCGAAAATGCAGTAAGGGTTATTGAACGGGTTAAAGAGAAAATGAAAACCATTGAAAAATATTTGCCAGAAGGTTTAGGCATTGATGTATTTGTAGACAGGACAAAATTAATTGACCGAACCATCAGCACAGTAAGCATCAATTTATTAGAAGGTGCGTTGATTGTAATTTTTGTATTGGTTGTTTTCTTAGGCAATTTCAGAGCAGGTTTAATTGTGGCAAGTGTTATTCCTTTAGCTATGTTATTCGCTGTTGCTATGATGAATTTATTTGGCGTTAGTGCAAACCTCATGAGTATGGGAGCATTAGATTTTGGTTTAATTGTGGACGGTGCAGTTATCGTTGTTGAAAGTTTATTGCACAAATTTTCAACTCAGTTCCGAAACCAAAAACTTTCCCAAACCCAAATGGATGCAGAAGTTACAGATGGGAGCAGTAAAATAATGAGTAGTGCAGTTTTTGGGCAAATAATTATCCTTATAGTTTACATCCCAATTTTTGCATTGAGTGGTATTGAGGGAAAAATGTTTACGCCAATGGCTCAAACTGTAAGTTTTGCAATTGTTGGCGCATTGCTTCTATCCATTACATATGTACCTTTAATGAGTAGTTTATTTCTAAATAAAAAAATTGCTGCAAAAGATACATTAACCGATAGAGCAATAAAATGGTTAGTTAGCAAATATCAACCTGCACTAAACCGAATTATAAAATTTCGCGTTGCAGTTATTGCAGGTGCAGTTTTCATTTTTGTATTATCAATTTTCGTTTTTAATTCTTTGGGCGGTGAATTTATTCCAGAGCTAGACGAAGGCGATTTTGCAACCAACTATACTATAAGGCAAGGTAGCAGTTTGCCGCAAACCATTGAAGTAGGAACACAGTTAGAAAAAATTGCACTCACATTTCCCGAAGTAAAAGAAGCAGTAAGTAAGATTGGCACAAGTGAAGTACCTACCGACCCTATGCCTATTGAAAGTGCCGATTTGCTAATGGTTTTAAAAGATAAAAAAGAATGGACATCAGCAAAAGACAAAGAAGAATTAGCAGAAAAGATGAACGAAAAAATGAGTGAAATCCCAGGTGTAAACTTGTCTTTTGAGCAACCAATACAAATGCGTTTCAATGAATTAATTGCAGGTGTAAAAAGTGATATTGCCATAAAAATATTTGGCGATGATTTGGATAAACTATTCGCGAAAGGAAATGAAGTAAGCAAATTGGTAAGCAATATTAAAGGACTTACAGATATTAAAGTAGAGCAAATTGTGGGTATGCCGCAGTTGGTAGTAAAATATGATCGTAGCAAAATTGCACAATATGGTTTAAACATCAGCGATGTAAACGCAACACTTAACACAGCTTATGCAGGGGGTTACGCAGGTGTTGTGTACGAGGGCGAAAAGAAATTTGATTTGGTAGTACGCATTGCAAAATCTGCCAATACCGATGCAGATGCTTTAAGAGCTTTATTAATTCCTTTGCCTAACGGAAAACAAATTCCACTCAATGAAATTGCCGATGTTAATTTTATTTCTAGCCCAGCACAAATAAGCCGTGATGATGCAGAACGCAGAATTGTGATAGAAGCAAACGTAAGAGGAAGAGATGTAGAAAGTGTAGTAAAAGAAATTCAGGAGGTGTTAGATGCAAAACTAAAATTGCCCGAAGGTTATTATGTAGCTTACGGCGGACAGTTTAAAAATTTGCAGGAAGCTAAAAATCGTTTAATAATTGCTGTACCAGTAGCCTTATTAATAATCTTCTTTTTATTGTTTTTAACCTTTCGATCTACTAAAGAAGCCTTGATAATTTTTTCAGCCATTCCATTAGCAGCCATTGGTGGCATATTAGCTTTATGGATGAGAGGAATGAATTTTAGCATTTCAGCAGGGGTTGGTTTCATTGCCTTGTTTGGCGTAGCAGTTTTAAATGGCATCGTATTAATCAGTTATTACAACCGCTTAAAAGAAGAAGGCGAAGAAGATATAACCAACCGCATTTTAAAAGGCAGTGCAGCAAGGTTACAACCAGTTTTAGCAACCGCAGCTGTTGCTTCACTAGGTTTTATACCAATGGCATTTAGTACAAGTGCAGGCGCTGAAGTTCAAAAACCTTTGGCAACGGTTGTTATTGGTGGCTTATTTTCTTCTACGCTGTTGACGCTTTTTGTGCTTCCAGTTCTTTACAGTTTGTTTTATCAAAAAAGAAAAAAGAAGATGAAAATAAATACTACCGCAAATACTTTGTTATTGCTCATATTTTCAATGATTGGTTTTAATGCAAAAGCACAAACAAACACATTGACTTTACAAAATGCATTGGACTTAGCAACAAAAAATTACCCAGCTATTCAGCAAGCAACATTGCAAACTCAGCAACAACAGGCACTCACAGGCACAGCTACCATTTTAGAACCTTTTAATATCAATACCGGTTTAGGCCAAATAAATAGCAATGTGTTTGATTACAATATAGGCGTAGCACAGGGCTTTAAATTGCCCAATGCTTACAAGGCAGAGAAAAATTTATTGAAACAAAATGTATCCGTTGCAAAATCTTACGAAACTGTTACAAAAAATGAATTGATAAAAAATGTTTCCAACGCTTATTACAATTGGTTATTCAGTTGGCAGGAGTATAGTTTGCTATTACAAACCGATAGTATTTTTGCCGACTATGAAAAGTATGCCAACAAAAAATACCAAGTAGGCGAAAGCAATAAATTAGAAAAAATAAATGCAACCCTGCAACACAAAGATTTGATTTTGCAATTGGCACAAGCCAAAACAAAGGTTTCATTTTATTTAACAGACCTGCAAAAGTGGATGTGTACAAGTGAACAATACAAAGCACCATTACAGTTTACCCAATTACCCGAAATTAATTTAAACGACACAAGTTTGGTAAACAAACATCCAGTATTACAATTTTTACAACAACAAGTAACAGCAAAAGAGCTAGCCATTAAAGCAGAAAAAGCAAAAGGGCAACCCTCATTTAATTTGGGTGTAAATGCACAGTCCTTGGACAAAGCAAAATATTTTTATTATGGTGGTGTAGGTGTCAATATTCCCTTATTTAAAAATGGTGTAAAGGCAAGAACACAAGCCGCCAAGTTTGAATCCGAAATTGCAAAAAAAGAATTGGATAAAACACAACAAGAAATTTCAACCCTTTTTTTACAGCAAAATCAGTTGCAGCAACAAAGTTTACAACAGTTGAAATATTATCAAACTGAAGGTTTGCCAATGGCTGAAAGCATTATCAATGCTGCACAACTCAGCTATAAGTCAGGTGATATTGGCTACATTGAATACATTCAAAACATTAAGGATGCAATCAAAATAAAAACCGATTATTTGGCTGCCATTAATAGCTACAACCAAACCATTATCCAACTTAACTATTTATTAAATCGCTAAAATAATTTCAAAAATGAAAAATATATTTATCATCATAATTACTTTGTTTTTTGCAATTACATCTTGCAAAAACAAAGCAACCGAAACCAAAGCAGAAACATCAACAAAAGATACTACCGCAACAAAAGAAGAACCAACTGTAACCGAAGTGGAACTAACAGACGACCAGATAAAAGCAATAGATTTAGAAACAGGCAGCATTGAACAGCGCAACTTAAAATCTACCATTAAAGTAAATGGCAAATTAATGTTGCCTCCTCAAAACCAAGCACAGGTAAGTATTTTAACAGGTGGCATTGTAAAATCAATTGACGTAACCGAAGGCTCATTTGTAAAGCAAGGACAAACATTGGCAACAATTGTAAATAACGAAGTAATACAATTGCAGCAGGACTATTTAGAAAATAAATCTCAATTGGTTTATCTGCAAGCAGAATTTAAACGCCAAAAAGAATTGCAGGAAGATAGAATTAATGCTACTAAAACTTTGCAACAAGTGCAAAACGAACTAAGCATGGCACAAGCAAAACAAAAAGGATTGCAAACAAAATTGGAATTGCAGGGCATCAATGCAACCAATATTAGCACAACAAATTTTACAAATCGTATTGCAGTAACAGCACCTATCAGTGGCTTTATCCATCACATCAATTTAACGATGGGCAAGTTTGCAGATGCCAATACAATCTTGTTTGACATTGTGGATAATCGTTTCCTGCATTTGGATTTGACACTTTTTGAAAAAGATATTTCCAAAGTAAAAATTGGCGACAAAATAATGTTTACCGATGCAAACGATGCAAGCCATACCCACTCTGCAACCATTTTTTCATTAAACAAATCTTTTGAAGATAACCAGCAAGCTATTTTAGCCCATGCAAAAATTGACGAGCAAACTGAAACCCTTTTACCAGGAATGTATGTAGAAGCAAGAATACAAATTGATAATTACAAAACCAATGCCTTACCAAATGAAGCTGTTGTAAGCAATGGCGATGAACATTATATTTATGTTGAAACAAAAAAGAACCATTACACACAAATAGCCGTTAAAATTGGTGTAAGCGATATGGGATTCACCGAAATATTGCCTTTAGAAGAAATACCAGGCAATGCAAAAGTGGTAACAAAAGGAGCTTATTATTTATTATCACAACTTACAAAAGGAAACGGCGAAGAGTAATTATTAAATAAAAAATCATGGAAAGCAAAAAACAACATTGGGAAAATGTATTTACCACTAAAGCGTCCAACGAAGTAAGTTGGTTTCAAGAGTACCCAAAAACTTCTATGGAGTTTTTACAGCTTTTTAAGTTACTGCTAACCGCCAACATAATTGATATTGGCGGCGGACAATTAAAAGTTCGTGTTTTCGGTAAGAAATGACAAAAACCTCACGCAAAAACAACAAAGGACCCACGATTTAACGTAAGTTCTTGATTTTCATGTAGCGAGACTGGGATTTAAACCCGGGACCTCAGGGTTATGAAGATTTTTTGAGAAAATGAAGGCGTTGATTTGTAGATAGTTATGTTTTCACAAAACCGAAATCAACCGATTTCAGTCGAATTCAGGGGGTGTTTTCCTCACACAGTAGTTTTTCAAATATTACTTGAATTTTAGCTCATTAGAGACTTAATTGAATAAGTAGTAAATTTGTATCCAATTAATAAAGAGAAATAATCATGAGTACAATTACATTGAGTTTAAAAAATATTAAATGTGAAGGGTGTGTAAAATCAATCAAAACAGCGTTGGAAAAGCATACTAATATACAAGAGGTGAATGTGGTAAAAGAAACTGGTACCGTTACAATTAAGGGGGAAGGTTTGATAAACTCAAATATCATAGAGGAACTTACTGCATTGGGTTTCCCAGAAAATAAAAAAGGTTTTTTTTCTAAGCTATTCTCTTAATAAGAAATTTGACTAAAACCTCACGCAGAAACAACAAAAAAGGACCTACGATTTAACGTAAGTCCTTGATTTTCATGTAGCGAGACTGGGATTTAAACCCGGGACCTCAGGGTTATGAATCCTGATAATGATAGCTTACCTCAATAACATTGGCTCCACATTACTTATTATTGATTTTTAGCTCCAAAATAGCTTTTAAATCAATAGCAAATTCATCCAAACTAGCTCCTAAGGTGGCTACAAAGTGTTATTTTCTAAAATAATAAAGGTTTTAGAAAATAATAAAAAACCGACCCAATTGGGTCGGTTTTTGTTTTTACAGGTTCTTAAGCTTGGCATCTAAGATTGACCTAATATCCCCAGCAAATTCTTCCAAACTGGCTCCTATTGTGGCTACAAAGCCTCCCATGCAAATGGGAGGCTTTTTTGTTGCGACACAACGTCGAAAGCTCGCTTTCGTAAGTTGGGGAGCGATAAAAAAGCCAAACGAACACGTAGTGTTTGTTTGAAAGGCTTTGGGTAAGGTGCCAACCGAGGAAGTCGTTTTGAGCTTTGCGAAAAACGACAGTCCCGAGGCTTTGGGTAAGGTGCCAATTTGGGAAGTCGGCGAAAAGATTGAGCCGACAGTCCCAGTGTCAAAATGCAATGAACAATACATCAAAATGTAGTGTTTTGATAAATAAATGATTAATGAATAGTAAGTAGCCACTAGCGTAACTATTTGATAAAACCACCCACATTGAAAAAGCCTAAAAAAGAAAACCTACCCACTAAAATTTGCGCGGCCTGCAAAAGGCCATTTACATGGCGTAAAAAATGGGAACGCTGCTGGGATGAAGTACAATATTGCAGCGAAGGGTGTAAGAAAAAAAAGAAATAACTAGCGCTTACTTATTTTATTATGGGTAATGGCACGCTGTCTGGTGCATTTGAACCGGGTAATAGCAGCACTCCTTTTAACCAGGTGCTTTTGACTTACCCCACTATTAACGCGCTTTCGCCATAAATTAAAACTACTGCGCTTTAAATTGCGGCGCATAAGCTCAATTACCTGGGCCTCGGTAACGCCAAATTGAAAATGAATAGCCTCAAAAGGGGTACGGTCCTCCCAGGCCATTTCAATAATTCTGTCTGTGGTAATTAAGTCCATTGAGTGTAATAACAATGGAATGACCGTTTGGTTTAAAAGCCTACAATTAAATCATTTAACCTCCGCTGCAATCAATTTAGCCTGCGCGGCAACGCCAGCTTCATTTACATGAATACCGTCCGGGGTAAAAAGGTTTTTATCATTAACGGTTAAGCTAAAAAAATCGAGCACTTTTACATTTTTTTTGGCGCAAAAGGCAGCAACATATTTATTTCGCTCAATAACATCTTGATGATAAGCATCAAAACTATCTAAATTATTAGGCACACGTCTAGCAGTAGTATTAACCCATATAATAGTAGCCAATGGATTATTTTTTTTGAGCAGTTTGTATACTTTGCTAATATAAGAAGCATACTCCGACGGCGAATACAACACCCCATGAAGTCCATTATTAAAAAAGATATAATCAAATGTAAAATTTCCTAAAAGGCCCGATAGGTGCGGTATAAATGTAGGATCACCCATACTTAAAGAAGTGGTTATCTTACTAACGGTGGCTTTGTCTTTTAATAAATTAGTAACCACCGGATAATAACGCTCAGCATGTGAATCACCAATAACTAGCACTTGAGGTTGCGATGACATTTCGGGCCTAGCAACAATCCATGAATGATTCCATACATACATTTCATTGTTGTAAGGCTTTGTTTGCGCTCCTGAGCTGATGCAAACAAAAAGAAGTAATCCGCAAATAATATTTTTCATGACATTTATTTTTTAATTGTCGTAGAAAGTAGTTCAACAAAACCAGCGTCATTGGTAATACGCTCACCACTGCAAAAAATACCCATTTTAGCACCCACCCATTTACCTGGTTTTGCTACAAAATTTGTTGCAGCTGTGATTTTATTTACACCATCGCTACTATAAGAAAAACTAGCAATGGCGCCAGCTTTCATAGTCAGATGCAAATAAATGACACCACTTACATTTTGTGTAAGCACCTCCTTTTCTTCTTTACCATTTTTTTCGGCTAATAAACAACGCGTAAATATTAATTGATTACCAGCTACCGTTTTTTCGAGCCCTATATATGCATAACTAGATCCAAATAATAGTAAGCCCGCTTTTTCACCTACCTGATTAGGCTTAAAACTTAATTGAACGGTAAACTCAAAACTATCAGCAGGTATTTTTTGCATGTATAAATTAGGCGCGTTCCATAAATTTTGCACACTATCTAATTTTGTAACTGCATAAAAACGGTCTACCCCATTTAAATTCATTTTCCAATGCGGCATTGGATTAGCCTGCCACTGCCACAATAAATTTTGATTGAGCGCTTCACTTAACAATATGTTTTTACCACCTGGCAAGGCAAAACTTGACACAGGATTACCTATTGGCGCATCTGATGGCTGCACTCCAATAATGGGCCAATCATTTTTCCAAACCATAGGTTGTAAATGCACAATTCTACCATAGGCTTCTTTATCCTGAAAATGTAAAAACCAACTTTCGCCGGTTGGCGTTTCTAGGTAGGCCCCCTGGTGCGGCCCATTGATGTTAGTTGTTCCTTGCTCCATTACCACACGCCTTTCGTAAGGGCCATAAATATTTTTAGACCTTAGCACCGTTTGCCATCCTGTTGCTACACCGCCAGCTGGCGCAAAAATATAATACCAACCACCCCGCTTATAAAATTTAGGTCCCTCAATGGTAGGATCCTTTTCATGTCCATCATAAATTAACTTTCCTGCATCCACTACTTTATTGGCCTGGGCATTTAATTTTTTAACCACTAAAATACTTTTGATACCTGCTCTACTTCCAGCATACGCATGCACCAAATAATTATTACCATCAGTGTCCCATAGTGGACATGGATCAATAAGCCCCTTACCTGCTTCTACCAAAACAGGTGCAGACCATGGACCATCAATATTTTTTGCAGTAACTACATAAATGCCAAAATCAGGATCGGGATAATAAATATAAAATTGATTGTTATGGTATCTTATACTTGGCGCCCAAACACCTCCGCCATGACGTACCGTATTAAAAAGTTCTACCGGCGTAAGTGAAGAAAGTGCGTGCCCAATTAATTGCCAGTGTACTAAATCATATGATTTTAAAATAGGAAGGCCCGGCACATGATTAAAACTTGATGCAGTCATATAATAAGCATCTCCCACCCTTATCGCATCTGGGTCAGAATAATCGAGGGGCAACACCGGATTGGTATAGGTAAACGCTTTATTTGATTGCGCTTGAGCTACTTCAAATCCAAAAATCAAAAGAAATGAAAAAAATATTCGTTGTAACATCCTGTAATTTAACATATTAACGATTTCGTAATGCGATGTGCACTATATATATAATAAATATAATTAAAATTGTGACTTAATAATTTATGAAACTAAGGGACTCATTCAATGAAAAAACAATTTACCAGCATGCTGCTTGTTGTGGCATTACTAGGATGTAAGAAAAACGATACCACAACGCCTACACCAGTAACAACTTATGTGCATGTACCAGCAGCATATGTTATCAAAGAAGATTTTGAAATGGGAACCAAAGCAGCATACGCCGCAGGCCCAGTAACCATAAAAACAGGCGTCTGGTCTTTTGATGACGCACTACTTGGCAAATTAGCCACCGACATCAAAAACAACACACAATCAGTTAGGCTTAGAACCGGTAAAATTGAAATGAATTTTGACATTGATAGTATTTCAATGATTAAAATTAACCACGCCAAATTTGGAAGCGATGGCAACTCCGAACTTACTGTTTGGATGTCTACTGACAAAGGCGTGAGCTATACACAAATTGGAAATACACTAACAACAAATAGTAGCACTTTTATTACCGATTCAATAAAAATAACCGGCAATAAACCCGCAAGATTTCAGATTAGAAAATTAGGAACTACTCGTGTAAATATTGATGATATCATTTTTATTGGAGCTGGCAAACCCGGCATTAACTTTAATGAACCCGCAGATAATACAATAGACACAACTAATAATAGCACCCCTACTGCAGGCAGAGGCCTTCCATCAGGAACAGGGCCCGATGTTCCACCTTCCGATGGGGATGACAGCAACATGCTTTTTGGGAATCCTTCTAACGCAACAAACAGTGCTGCAGTCACAGAAAATTATTTAATCGATAAAAAATATTACGTGATTTCCTACAGTAGCACAAGAGCCACGCCCAATTGGGTTTCATGGCACTTAGATGAATCGAACTTAGGAAGCACTCCACGACAAGATAATTTTGCTGCATTTTCAGGTTTGCCTACTGGCTATTATCAAGTACAAAGCAATAGCTATAGCGGATCAGGCTTTGACAGGGGACACAACTGCCCATCAGCAGATAGAACAAGCTCAATAGAAGCGAACAGTAGTACTTTTTTAATGACCAATATGATTCCGCAAGCCCCACAAAACAATCAACGAGCTTGGGCCGATTTAGAAACTTATTTACGGGGAGAAGTAAAAAAAGGATATGAGGTATATACCATTATGGGCAGTTATGGCAAGGGTGGGACTGGAAGTAATGGTTACGCCGAAACGATTAACAATGGGAAAGTAACGGTGCCAAAACGTGTATGGAAAATTGCTATTATCCTCCCATCTGGAAATAGTGATTTATTACGCACAAATGCAGATACAAGAATACTTGCCGTAGATACTCCAAATGAAAATGCGCTTGATACAGATTGGAAAAAATACATTACTACAGTTGATTTAATTGAAAAAGCAACCGGGTATGATTTTTTATCCAAACTAAGTACAGACTTACAGAAAAAATTACAAGCTAAGCTATTTGTACCATAGATTTAATCAACGGTAATTTCGTCACAAAAAAGCCAAGCCTTACCACCATTGCCAGCGTGCCAGCTAGGGCAAACAGCTGTGTTGTTGGCAACTACTTTTACAAATCTTGTGCGTGCTTTTTTAGCTACTGTAATTTTTACAATGCCTGCTGCCTCTGAATTTTTAGGCGCCGTAATTTTTTGCGTACTTAACAGTTGATATTTTTTACCATCCACCGATGTATAGACACTAAATGATTTTGGTAAAAAGATCCACTCACTATGTCTTTTTAAAAAAGAACCAGATACTTTATTGATAGACTTTGCAGTTCCTAAATCAATAACGGCTTCTATATTTTTTTGCTCAAACCCTAACCAGTTTTTATGAAAGTTTTTAGCATCACCGGCAATACCATCCACTAAACTTACAGGACCCATGGCGCTATACTGCGCCGCATAATTTGGCGCAAGCGTAAGCGAATACTTTCCTTTAACAATGGTAAGTTCCGACGTTTCACTTGGCATTTTGCCAGGCACATAACTTACTGCTTTAATTAAACCACTACGTGTAACCAATATAGGCGAAGCATATACCGCAGATCCTAAATTAGGCTCAGAGCCATCCGTGGTGAAACGAATGGTTGCATTATTTTCAGTGCTTGCAATAGCAACGCGTTCAGACACACCCGATACTACTTTAGACTTTAGCTTGGCTTCGTTGGCGTTACCTATTTGTGGCGCAGTCGCTAGCGACTGCGGGGTGCCTTCTAAGTTTAAAACATACACACTAGCACGTCCTGGATTACTAGGCGGTGCCGAAGGGAAATAAATCACCAAACCTTCTTCTGTTTGATGCCATTCAAGTGGTGTATCAAATCCACTAAGCATGATTTTGGTACCTGGTGCTGGTTTAATTTTTTTAAGTGTAACGGTTGTTTTAGGCCATCCATTTAAATACACGAATAGCTTATTTTCTTTACTAGTTGCATACCTTATGTTTGCACCTTCACCAAAACTATCCCAGGTTTTTGCGCCATACACAGCCGCGCCATTAATGCGCATCCACTCACCTATTTCTTTTAAACGAAGCACACTAGAATCGGGAAACAATCCTGCAGCTGTTGGCCCAATATTGAGTAAATAGTTCCCACCTTTAGAAGCGATATCTACTAGATTCCAAACCAACTGATTGGTTGATTTAAAATTATTGTCATTTTTATTAAACCCCCAATGATCATTCATGGTCATACAACTCTCCCAATCTTCAGTCGATTTCTCAGTTAATATTTCCTGCTCTGGCGTTCCAAAATCACCAGCAGCATCATTAATATTCATACCCTGCATACCATTGCGACCCTTACTTACACGGTTATTGACAATTAAATTTGGCTTTAGGGTTAAAAGCCACTGATACAAAGAGTCGCCTTTTGGTTTGGTCCACTCATCTACCCACTCTCCATCAAACCATAAAACGCCTGGATCATATTTTGTAACAAGCTCTTCTAAACAAGGACGCAAATACTCCTGATTATACCTGTTAATGTCATTTTTATTTTCGAGTGGATGATGCCAATCCATAATTGAATGGTACATACAAAACACAACACCATATTTTTTACAAGCATCACTTAATTCTTTCATGATGTCGCGCTTAAAAGGCGTTTTATCCATTACATCATAATCCGACACCTTACTATCCCACAAACAAAAACCATCATGGTGCTTAGAAGTGATAACAATGTATTTCATGCCCGCATCTTTAGCCATAGCTACCCAACTATCCGCATTAAAAGAAGTTGGATTAAAAGAAGCAGCATACTTTTCATATTCGGGAATTGGAATATTAGCCGTATTCATGATCCATTCGGCATGATTTTTATCACCTTTATATTCGCCAGCAGGAACTGCATAAATACCCCAGTGAATAAACATACCAAATCTTGCATCACGCCACCACTGCATACGATCATCTTTAGAAAGTGCTTGAGCAAAACATGATAGCGCAAAGCAAACCCCAATAACGAGGGCAATACATTTTTTCATAGTAAATATTTGTAGCTTAAATATAGCACTAAGGCCATAGGATGCAACTGTAAAAACTGCTATTTTATTAACAATCTAAATGTCAAATTTACCCGCAGGTCTTTTACCTTTTTAGAGGGCGGCAGTGCATGGTACCAGTACTGCTGGATAGGCCCGCGCATATCTAAAACTGAACCTGACTCTAATAGGAGCTCTATTTTTTGATTAGTCGCAGCGTGTTTAAAAGCAAATTTTCGGGGGGCACCAAAACTTACGGAGGCTATAGAACTTTCAGGCACTATTTCTTTTTCATTATCGCGGTGCCAAGACATACCCTCATCACCAGCATGGTATAAGTTTATAAGGCAAGCATTGTAGGTGGAACCCGTTTGCTTTTCTACTTTTTCTTTAATGGATAATAAAAGGGGCGTCCAGGGCAACGGGTCTTTTCTTTTACCAGCGTAAGTATAACTAATACCCTCACCAGCATACCAAGCCACTTTTCGTTTGGTCGTTATTTGTTTTCCAAACATAATTACCTGATCATGCTGCCACTCTATATTTTGCAATAGTTCTTTTAATAAGTTTTGAGCCTCAGTCCCATCAAATACCAATGGATAATAAATAGCCTCACCATCGGTATTGATAATTATTTGGGGATCTGCAAACATTGTAACTTACTTTTGGGTATGGAAAAGATGGTACTACTTTTTGATAGCGGATGTAAATTATGCAATAGTAGCATCAAATTTATTACCATAGGTGACAAGAAACAGCAAATAAAACAAATTCCATTATCCAGTTCAGAGGGTGCAGCTATAGTAGCTACGTATCCTTCATTACAAAACATCAATTCCATAATTTTTATTGCAAACAACAAATTGTTTATAGAATCAGATGCCATTATTGAAATAGCTAAACAACTATCCTTTCCATATAAGCTTTTAGCTGTTGGCAGTCTTGTACCCAAAAAGTGGAGAGACCATATTTACCGCTGGATTGCTAAAAACAGATATCATTGGTTTGGCAGAATCTAACTGCTAGTACTATTTGTTATATCCACTATAAAACTGGTGCATTGTATTAAATGAACCATGCGGTTTTAAATCAATTAATAATTGATTCAATCTATCTAGTAGCTCCTGCCCTGCATACCTTGTAGTATACGCCGGAAGTCCATACCCTGTTACATCTACAAATTCCCAAGGGTGAAAATACAAACTCAAATAACCATCATTTTGTAACGCCTGCTTGCATAAATGCAAATAGTAACTATAGGGGAAATTTTTAAAACTTAACCAAAAAAGCGGAAGCCTTACATTCGCTGATACTGATGCAGGAATTCGAAACATCCCCTCTTCAACAAAACAAGTTCTAGGTTTATGTAAATGATTGTACCTGCCAGGTAGCCATGTAGGATTCATAGATGCATCATACATATAACCAGCATTTTTTATTGCCTCCATAGGCACTTGTTTCATACGTGGCATTCGAAGCCCTGTTACTGGCTTACCCGTAATTTGTTCGAGCTTTACCCTTGAACTTTGCAAATGCTCAAGTTCAAAAAAACTATGATAATAGGTATGAGAGGCTATTTCATGCTTATCCGATAATGCCTTTATACTAGAAGAAAAATAATCTGCAAAATTGGCTGTCGTAAAAAGTGTAGTTGAAAAACCTGATTGGTTTAATAGTGGAGTGATCGCTTCAAGACCGCTGAATCCAATTTCTAATTGTTTTTCAGATGGTATAGTAGAGCCATACTCGAGTGGCATATCAAATTCTTCAACATCAAAACTAATTAAAATTTGAGGTGTCATAATTTGGCGGCTTTCACTAAATAATGAGGGCGGTTTTTACTTTGTTCGAAAAGCTTCCCCAAATATATACCAACAATACCAAGCATCATCAGTATAATACCCCCAAAAAAGGCAAGGGTTGCAACAATAGAAGCCCAACCATGAACTTCGGTACCACTATAAAATGCATAAATAATATAGGGTATGTAAAGGACAGATAATATGGCGAAAGTAAAACCCATATATGCTGCAAAGTAAAGCGGCTTATTACTAAATGTTGCAATACCCGTAATGGCAAACTTCAACATTTTTTTAGTAGAGTATTTTGTAACCCCAGTATGTCTTGCCTGAGGCTCGTATTCGATTTTTGTTTGTTTAAACCCAATCCATTTAACAAGCCCCCTATAAAATATTTCTTGATCAGGCATTAAAAGTAACGCATCAAGGGTTTTTCTATTCATGAGTCTAAAATCTGCAGAGCCTGGTTCTATTTCGATTTCAGATAAGTAATTCATCAATTTATAAAATAAACTAGCCGTATGCTTTTTGGCAAATGAAATATGCTCATTGTCTTTTCTTACGGTGTACACAACGTCATACCCCTCTTCGTGCGCTTGTAACAATGCAGGAATTAATGCTGGCGGATGTTGCATATCGGCATCCATCATAATTACAATATCTGCAGAAGAAGCATCCAGTCCGGCTTTTAATGCATTTTGATGTCCAAAATTTCGGGACAAAGAAATATAAAATACATTATCATGATGAGCCGATAATGCATCTATGGCCTCTAGCGTTCCATCAGTACTACCATCGTCAACAAACAAAACCTTGAAATCATAGTTTGTTTCAGCAATTGCATTATGTATCGCACTATAAATTACAGGAATGTTATGCTCCTCATTGTGCGCAGGAATTACTATTTCAACTAACTTATTCATGCCAATTTGTTTTTGTACTGACTAAATAAGAGTGTGTACACAACAGCAAACCAAGCTATAAAACATGGCAGCGCCTTTAGTGAATAACGGAGTATATACTGCTCTCTAATAAATTTTGGAAACAAATCGGTAGGCGAAAAAATGGTAAGCAGTAGCATTAGCACCAATAAAACTTTATACGGAAACGTATCTTTATAAGACTGCTGTACATGCCATATTAAATAGCCCATTACTGCAATGACAAATGTTGGCGACTCTGCCGAAGAACTAAATATCACAAGTCCAATAAGTAATAATGCCAAATAATGTAAACGATATGATAAATTACTCCACAAATGAACTCTAAAAATGGGAAGTAACATAAGTACACCAGCTGGCAGTGTTACATATAAATTAGGCATTGAATAATAACCAAAAATTCTACGAATCATGCCCATTACAGATATGTCTTGCATGCCAGCAAACATACTAGACTCAATATTTTGTCCATTTTTTTCGATTAATACTTCATACCAATCGATGTAGGAATCCATAATAAATCGAGGAGAAGATATAAGCATGGGCAAGCAAACAAGAACAGCTAACCAAACAATTCCAGTATAAATAAATTTTTTCTTGTGGGGCGTAAATAAGAAAAACAACAATCCAACAACACTATAAATTTTGATCAGTGTTCCTACCACAATAAAAAAAGTTCCAAGCCAAATATTTTCTTTTTCGATGGCAGTAAAACTTAATAGTATCATGCCACATAACATGGGATTGAACTGAACAGAATGCACAGATGTAATGAGTTCAAAAACACCAATCAATAAAATAAACTGAATACTTTTTTCAGATAAAGGCAATTGCTTAATTGCGTAAAACAAAAAGCCTACATTTAAAAGACACCATAAAAAGCAACCAACATAAACAGGAAGTAATGCAAATGGTGCAATAAGCATACTAAATAGTGGACCGTAATGATTAACGTCACTATATTCTAAAGGATAAGAGAGATACAAATGCTTTTGCTCGAGCGTATGCCAGAAGACCTGCTTATATATCAGAAAATTATTAATATCACCAAGCCCTCTGCTTATTTCGGCAATACATGCCAACATTGGAAATAAATACCAAATAACATTTATTAGTAATGTTCTGTTAGTACCCGAGATTATATTTTTAAAAGATAGACCCATTCCTATCGGTAAAATAGGCAAAAATTTCGGTCATAGTCAATAAAAAACCGGCAAAACCATATTTTTATTCAAATATGTTAAACAAATCATATATTTATTAAGCATTACTTAATTTAACCGCCTGATGCATCTCCGGAATAATCACATCTTTAAATCCTTTACGCTCTAACCTTTTAGCAAAATCCTGCTGCACTTCATAGTCGCCATGTACTATAAACAACTGCGACACAAGTTCTGGGTTTTGACAACTTAAATACTGACACAAATCTTCATAATCACCATGGGCAGACATACTACGCATCTGACCAATTTCGGCACCTACCTTATAATATTCGCCATAAATTTTTACTTCCTCCGCACCACTAGACAATCTTCCACCTAATGACCTCGGCTCACAATAACCAACAATTAAAATGGTATTATCTCTACTCCCAATATTATTCATGATATGGTGCTTTACCCTACCAGCATCGGCCATACCACTCGCAGAAATAATTACACATGGCTGATCCAGTGTATTGAGTCTTTTACTTTCCTCTACCGAACTTATAAACGTAAGCCCATCAAAATCAAATGGATCACTGTCATGCTCCATTATTTTTCGGATGGTTTTATTAAAATATTGCGGATAACGTTTTAATAATTCAGTAGCTTCTTTACTTAATGGACTGTCTACAAAAATGGGAATACGAGGCAACCTCTTTTCGATACTTAACTGATTGAGGGCGTATAATAACTCTTGCGTGCGACCTACACTAAATGCAGGAATAATTAATTTCCCTTTTTTATGGATACAAGTTTTTTCGATCCAAGATAAAAGGCTGTCAGGGGTGCCGTGCACTTCGTCGTGCAGCTTATTGCCATACGTGCTTTCAATAATAATATAATTGGCTTGCGGAAAAACAGCAGGTGCTCTTAAAATAGCATCATTGTAGCGACCAATGTCGCCACTAAAACTAAGCTGCTTGGTTTCGCCGTTTACAGTAATTTTTAAATGCACCGATGCACTACCAATAATATGACCGGCATCCGTAAATAAAAGCTCGACTCCAGGCGCAATGCTTGTCCACTTGTCATAAGCAGCTACTTCAAATAAAGTGAGTGCTTCTGCGGCGTCTTCTAAATCATATAAAGCTTCAAACGGAGGTAGTCCTTGCTTGGCCCTTCGTTTATTGATAAATTTTGTATCGTCTCTTTGTATAACGGCAGAGTCTTCAAGCAAAACCGCCGCTAAATCTTTAGTAGCTGGCGTTGCAAATATCTTTCCTCTAAAACCATCTTTATATAGTTTAGGTATGAGACCCGAATGATCAATATGCGCGTGTGATAACACTAAAATATCTACGCTAGCTGCTTCAAAACCAAGTGTACTATTCATTACCTGCGTTTCTCTGCCCATTCCCTGAAACATGCCACAGTCCAGTAAGATTTTAAACCCACTTTTAAGTGTAATTAAATGCTTTGAACCCGTAACTGTTTGCGCTGCTCCGTGGAAAGATATTTTCATGTAAACTATTTTGATTTGAGACTTTTAGATGCCTTTGCTTTAAGGCTCCATGTAATAAAAAATTCGGCAACAACTTCGCCGTTCTGATTAACGCCTGTAGATTTACTGACAAGCGTAACACCTTCTCCTGTTTCTTTAGCTGTTTTAACAATATCAATAATGGCGTCGCCATCAGAACAGGTAAATGTGATAACACCCACCGCTTTTTTATAAAAATGAGATTCCATTTTTACTACCAGCATACTAATGGCCGGATCAGATTTGTAAATATTGGCAAGACATAAAATACCAGTACTAAACTCTGCGGCCATTGATAAGACGGCAAAATACATAGACCCAAATGGGTTTTGTGTAAGCCACTTGTACTTTACTTGCACTGCAGCCTGGCCAGGTTCTAATTGTACTAGTTTAAGGCCCGCTAAAAATCCCATAGGAAGCTTAACAAGCATGTACAACCAGAATTTAACTGGATGCATAATTAACGCGCGAAACGCAGTAAAATTAGGTGTCATAAAAAAGATTTTAACCTAAAAGAAGTAATGCCAATATGTAATCGGAAATTAAAATTAAAATGCAACTTACCACAACGGCGCTGGTACTTGCTCTACCAATTTCGAGTGCACCGCCTTTTACGTAATATCCATAATACGCAGAAATGGTACTAATAATAAATGCAAATGTGTAGGCTTTATAAAGGGCAAAATTGATATAAAAAGTATTTAAATTTTCGCGAAGGCCTGCATCGTAAATATCTGTAGAAATTAAACCGGTGTAATGTCCTGCCAAACGACCGCCCCAAATACCAAGTGCCACAGAAAGTGTTATGAGGCAAGGTATCACGAGCATGGATGCGATAATTTTAGGTAGTATCAAATAACTTTTGGTATTAATCCCCATAATTTCCAGTGCATCTATTTGTTCACTCACACGCATGTTACCAAGTTCACTAGCTATTTTACTACCCGCCACACCAGCAAGTACAATACACACAACGGTTGGCGATAATTCAAGTAATAAACCATCACGTACAATTTGAGCAATGGTAGAAAGCGGCACAAGTGGGCTTACCAACTGATAGGTTGTTTGCACAGTTGTAACAGCACCTAAAAAAACAGAAATAATAATAACAATAGGTAAAGAGCCTATTCCAATTTCTACTGCTTGATGCACAAACTCTTTCCAATACATACGCAGGTTTTCGGGCTTTGTAAACATGCCTTTTAACATGAGCAAATAATTCCCGAAATGCGTAATTAAGTTCATATGCTAGAATAAGGTAACTATTTGTTTTTCTTTTTGAGGCGCTTCCACCAGCTACTGCGCTGAACGGCCTCATCTGTATCTATTCGCGATTTTAACTGCGCATCCACTACTGCAACAAGTGCCATATTAATGATGCTTCTTACAGAGCTACCCAATTGTAAAACGTGTACAGGCTTTTTAAGACCTAACAAAATTGGGCCAATCGCATCTGCACCACCAATTTCTTTTAATAAATTATAAGCAACGTTACCTGAAGTTAAATTAGGGAAAATAAGTACGTTAACGTCCTCATCCACTAAATCACTAAAGCCGTAATTGTCTTTTAATATCTCTTTATTGAAAGCCATACTTGCCTGCATCTCACCATCCACAATTAATGATGGATTACGCTGCTTTAAAATACGGGTGGCTTCTGAAACAATTTTTGCCTCAGCCGAATCAGAACTACCAAAGTTGCTATAACTAAGCATCGCAATGCGTGGAGTAATGTTAAAGTTTCTTACTTCTTTAGCTACCATCATGGCAATATCTGCTAGCTCCTCTGCATTTGGATTAAAATTAACCGTTGTGTCTGCTAAAAATATAGGGCCACGTTTGGTTAATAATAAATACATGCCAGCAATTTTTTTAACACCTTCTTCGGTACCAATAATTTGAAGCGCTGGCCTAATGGCTTCGGCATAATTTTTAGTAAGCCCCGAAAGCATTGCGTCGGCATCACCGGTTTCAACCATCATACAACCAAAATGGTTTCGGTCTTTCATTATTTTAATGCTCTCGTAATGGTTAAAGCCTTTACGCTGACGTTTCTTAAAGAACAACTCACCATAAAATTCTCTTTTCGCTTCTTGTTCATCACTGCGTGAATCAATAATAGGAATATCTGTAAGGTCAATATTATGCTCCTCTGCTATCGCTTTTATCTTGATTGGATCACCAAGTAAAATTGGATAAGCAATACCATCATCATAAATGATACTTGCTGCTTTTAACACTTTTTGATTGTCCGCTTCTGCAAATACTAAACGCTTTGGATCACGTCTAGCTTTGTTACCAATAACACGTATGAGTTGATTGTCGAGTCCTAAACGCTTATTTAATTGAAGCGTATATGCATCCCAGTTTTGAATAGGCTTTTGCGCTACGCCAGATTCTACAGCCGCTTTTGCAACCGCAGGCGCAACCGTAGAAAGTAAACGAGGGTCTAGTGGTTTTGGAATAATATACTCCGGACCAAAACTCATACTGTTTTGGTTATACGCTAGGTTTACGATATCAGGTACTGCTGTTTTAGCAAGTTCTGCCAATGCCTTCACAGCAGCCAGTTTCATAGCTTCATTAATTTTTGTGGCGCGCACATCTAATGCACCTCTAAAAATATAAGGGAAGCCTAATACGTTGTTTACTTGGTTTGGATAATCGGTACGGCCCGTTGCCATGATAATATCTTTACGCACTGCAGTTGCATCTTCGTAAGAAATTTCAGGATCTGGATTGGCCATGGCAAAAACAATTGGATTTTTTGCCATCGACTTCACCATTTCTTGTGTTACTACACCACCAATACTTAAACCTAAAAAAACATCCGCATCGCGCATCGCTTTTGCAAGCGTGCTATCAGATTTTTTTACAGCAAACTTTTTACGGGTAGCATCTAAATCGGTACGACCTTCATGCAAAACACCATCTTTATCAAACATGATAAAATTTTCGTAACGCGCGCCGAGTGCCACATACAACTGTACACAAGCCATAGCAGCTGCACCAGCTCCGTTCACTACAAAACGTACTCGATCAATTCTCTTTTTTTGAAGTTCCAATGCATTTAATAGCGCAGCACCACTAATAATTGCAGTTCCGTGCTGATCGTCGTGCATTACAGGAATTTTCATTTGCTCTTTGAGCTGCTGCTCGATGTAAAAACATTCGGGCGCTTTAATATCTTCTAAATTGATGCCACCAAATGTTGGCTCCAATGCTTTTACAATTTGAACAAACTTTTCGGGATCCTTCTCGTTAATTTCAATATCAAATACGTCAATGTCTGCAAATATTTTAAAGAGTACGCCCTTCCCTTCCATAACCGGCTTACTCGCTTCTGGACCAATATCACCAAGGCCTAAAACCGCGGTTCCGTTGGTAATTACAGCTACTAAATTTCCTTTTGCGGTGTATTTGTATACCTCTTCAATGTTTTCGTGAATTTCTTTACAAGGCTCTGCAACCCCTGGGCTATATGCAAGCGATAAATCTCGCTGGGTTTTAGCCTCTTTTGTAGGCACTACCTCTATCTTACCCGGTCTTCCACTAGCGTGGTATTCGAGGGCTTGTTCTCTGCGGAGGTCATTGTTTTTTGCCATCTGTATTGTTTTGTTCGAATTACAAATTTACCATTAATTCTTAAAGGCTAACACTTGTTTGCCTAAAATACGTAAAACCCTATATATGAGCGGTTGCGCCAAGCCAGGCCATCATTCCCATGCCTATTTCAATGGCATTTTCATCGATATTAAAGTGCGGGGTATGTACATTATGAATTATTCCAGCAGCCTCATCACGCACGCCTAGTCTAAAAAAGCAACCTGGAATTTGCTGGGTATAGTAACCAAAATCTTCGGCCCCCATGCGCATTTCTGTTTCCAAAACATTGTGAGCACCCATATATTCATCTGCTAATTTCCATGCTGTTTCGGTAAAAGCAGGATCGTTGTCTACGGTTGGGTAACCTACATCAATAAGCACATCAATAGTGGCACCCATCGATTCGGCAACGCCTTTTGCTGTTTTGGTAATTAATTCATGTGCCTTGTACCTCCATGTTTCATCCATGGCTCTAAATGTTCCCATCAGTTTTACTTCTGAAGGAATTACATTGGTAGTATTACCGCCCTGTACCGAGCATATAGAAAGTACAGATGGCGAAACAGGATTTCTGTTGCGCGAAATAATTTGTTGTAAACTAATTATGACGTGTGAGGCAATTAAAATAGTATCAGGTGCTAAATGAGGAGATGCCGCGTGACCTCCCGGACCTTTTATGGTCATATAAATTTCATCGGCACTTGCCATTACACGGCCTTTTCTAAAACTTAGTTTGCCCGTTTCAAGTCCTGGATGCACATGCAGTGCAACGATTGCTTCAGGTGCTGGATTTAGAAGCGCCCCATCTCTAATCATATAACTAGCACCACCCGGATTTTTTTCTTCACCAGGTTGAAAAAATAATTTTACAGTACCTTCCCAACTATCTTTTGTTGCGAGCAAAATTTTTGCAGCACCCAGCAAAATAGAAGTGTGTACGTCATGACCACAAGCGTGCATAACACCTGGTACCGTTGACTTATAGGGAACATCATTTTCTTCTTGAATAGGAAGGGCGTCCATGTCTGCACGAAGTGCAATGATTCTGCTTGAAGGATTTTTTCCTTCAATAATAGCTACAAGACCTGTGGTTGCTTTTTCTTCAGAATCAATGCCCATTTCTAATAACTGCGCTTTAACATAAGCAGCCGTTTTAAATTCTTTGTAGCTTAATTCGGGGTTCGCATGCAAATGATGACGCACTGCAATTTGTGCAGGCGCAAATTCTTTTGCCAATGCTTTAATTTTTTCTTGTAATTGACTCATATATAAGTTGTCATTTATTAATCGATCTCATCTAAACTCACTTCTATTACATCCTCCACCACATACATGCCTGTTGGAAAAATAGAGAGCATTAATTTTCTAAATTTTTCGGCATCTTCTCTTTTTATAAAATCACCTACCCGCACTTTAAATAAAGGAGCTTGATAGGTGGTATATACTTTTTGATCTGGAAATTTTGATTGCACAGCAGCTTTTGCATTAAATGCTTGATCGCGACTGTTGGTACTTGTAATTTGAATTCTAAAACCTTTTACTTTTCCATTACTGGTTAGTACCGATGTGCGTTTGTTTATAAATACCTGTTTTTGCGATAATACATCTAGGCGTGGGTCTTTGATAACAACAATGGTATCTGCTGCACTAGCACCCACCGCAAAAAACAAAGCGGCGATAAAAAAGGCGATAGAACAAACATTGTTATTTTTCATTACAAACAATTTGTAGTGTTACCTAAGTTACAACATTAATAGTTTCCAGTGCCTGAAGCGCCCGAAACAATGGCTACACTTGCGCTGCAACCCAGCCTGGTAGCACCCGCAGCAACAAGCGCGCTTGCAAAAGCATAATCTCTAATGCCGCCGGACGCTTTTATTTGAACATTTGAAGGTAAATGTGCTTTAAATAATTGAACCGCCTCAATAGTTGCTCCTTTTTCGGCGTAGCCTGTAGACGTTTTTAAATAATCGATCCCTGCTACTCCATATAACTCACAACACTTAATAATTTCTTCGTCTGTTAAAACGCCAGATTCTATAATTACCTTAACCACTTTTTCTTTGCTTCTGATAATGGGTAAAATATGACCCAGCTCATTTGCCAAATAGGCCCAATCGCCATTTTTAATAGCGCTAATATTTGCTACCACATCTAATTCATCGGCACCATCCACCACCGCTAAAATAATTTCAGCAATTTTTGATTCGACAGCGCTATAGCCGAATGGAAAACCAATAACAGTTGCTACTTTAACAGGCGAACCCGCAACCAGCGCTTTTGCTGTTTTAACAAAATTGGGTGGCACACATACGGCTGCAAAACCATACTCAACTGCTTCGGCGCATAATTTTTCTATATCTGCAACAAGTGTTGTAGGTTTTAAAATGGTATGGTCGATGTAGGCGTTTAATGTCATCAATCAAAAATTAAATTAATCGGCATCTCTACCGTGGCAAGCTTTATATTTTTTGCCACTGCCGCAAGGACAAGGATCGTTTCTCCCAATTTTTGGACCCACCGTAATTGGCTGTTGCTTTTCTGGTGTTGGATCGTAATAATCATTTTCGGTTGGAGGCGCACCCGCATCTTGCTTGGTAACACTCATCTTACTCATGTCGGTTTTTTGCTGACGACCTTCTTGTACCTGATCCGTTTCCGTTAAAGGAATGGTTGCATGACACAAAAATTCAATGATGTCTTTGTTGACTTCGGTGTCCATTTTTTTGAACAACTCAAAAGCTTCCATTTTATAAATAACGAGTGGATCTTTTTGTTCGTAAGTAGCCGTTTGTACACTTTGCTTTAAATCATCCATTGCACGCAGGTGTTCTTTCCATGCGTTATCGATATGTGCAAGTGCGATGGTTCTTTCAAGCGCATTAATGAGCGCAGCACCATTTGTTGCCAATGTTTTTTCCATATTGCCCAGTACTTCCATGGCTTTTTTACCATCAGTGAATGGAACAATTACATTTTCGATATGAGTGCCTTGTTGTAAACGAATACGCTTAAATACCGGCATAGCTTGAGCCATCATTTCGGCGCGGCGACGGTTGTAATGTGCAATCGCTTCTTGGTATAAAAGTTCGGCAACGTTTTGCGCGCTTTGTTTGTTTAACTGCTCTTCAGTAATTGCAGTATCGAGTCCAAAGTTTACAATCACGGCTAATTTAAAACCTTCATAATCACTTTGCTCTCTAAAACTAAACACCAATCCTTCTGCAACGCCATAAAATGCGTTATCTAAATCAAGTGCTAATCTTTCACCAAATAATGCGTGATGACGTTTTGCATAAATAACGGTACGCTGTTTGTTCATCACATCATCGTATTCTAATAAACGCTTACGAATACCAAAGTTGTTTTCTTCTACCTTTTTTTGTGCACGCTCAATAGATTTTGTAATCATACTATGCTGAATAACTTCTCCTTCTTTATAGCCAGCAAAGTCCATTACTTTAGCAATACGCTCACTACCAAACATGCGCATTAAATCGTCTTCTAAAGAAACAAAGAATTGAGAAGATCCTGGATCTCCCTGACGTCCCGCTCTACCTCTTAACTGACGGTCAACCCTCCGAGATTCGTGACGCTCTGTACCTAAAATAGCAAGACCACCCGCTTCTTTTACGCCAGGCCCTAATTTAATATCGGTACCTCTACCCGCCATATTGGTGGCAATTGTTACAGCACCAGCTAAACCTGCTTCAGCAACAATTTGCGCTTCTCGTGCGTGCTGCTTGGCGTTTAATACGTTGTGTGGAATTTGTTTTTGACGAAGCATACGGCCTAATAACTCACTCACCTCAACGCTTGTCGTACCAACAAGTACCGGCCTTCCTGCTTCTCTTAGTTTTACAATTTCATCAATAACAGCACCAAATTTTTCACGCTTGGTTTTAAACACTAAATCCTGCTCATCAATTCTGATCGCTGTTACGTTTGTAGGAACAGAAACTACGTCTAGTTTATAAATATCCCAAAGTTCTGCAGCTTCTGTTTCGGCAGTACCCGTCATACCACAAAGTTTGTGGTACATTCTAAAATAGTTTTGTAAAGTAACCGTAGCATAGGTTTGTGTAGCCGCTTCAATTTTTACATTTTCTTTGGCTTCAATGGCTTGGTGTAAACCATCAGAATATCTACGACCATCGAGTATACGACCTGTTTGCTCATCTACAATTTTTACAGAGCCATCCATTACTACATACTCAATGTCTTTATCAAAAAGGGTGTAGGCTTTTAATAATTGCTGAACGGTATGGATACGGTCTGCCTTTACAGAGTAATCATTGATGATCGCTTCTTTTTGTTGTAGTTTTTCTTCGGCAGACAATCCATCAGATTTATCAATAGAAGAAAGTGACAAACTAATATCAGGTAACACAAAAAACTGTTGGTCTTCACCGGCTTTTGTAATGAGCTGAATACCTTTATCTGTAAGCTCTACCGAATTACTTTTTTCGTCGATGTAGAAATATAACTCTTCATCAGCAATTGGCATTTCACGAGACTGATCGGCGAGGTAATAGTTTTCGGCCTTTTGTAATTTAACACGAATACCAGGCTCACTTAAATATTTAATGAGGGCATTGTTTTTGGGAAGACCTCTATGTGCTCTAAATAATGCAAGACCACCATCTTTTGGATCGTCGTTACCTTCTGCAATTTTCTTTTTTGCTTCAATTAAAAATTGATTGGTGGCTCGCTTTTGCGCTTCCACTAATTTTTCGATACGTGGCTTTAATTCAAAAAATTGTTGCTCGTTGGTATTGTGTCCTACTGGACCAGAAATAATAAGTGGCGTACGGGCGTCATCAATTAATACGGAATCCACTTCATCCACCATGGCAAAATGATGTTTGCGTTGTACCATTTCTTGTGGCGTATGCACCATGTTGTCACGCAGGTAATCGAAACCAAATTCGTTGTTAGTGCCGTAAGTAATATCTGCTAAATAAGCGTTACGACGCGCTTCACTATTTGGATCATGTTTGTCAATACAATCTACGCGAAGTCCAAGCCATTCAAAGATGGTACCATTCCACTCACTATCACGTTTTGCGAGATAATCGTTTACCGTTACAATATGAACGCCCTCTCCAGCAAGTGCATTTAAATATGCAGGAAGTGTAGACACAAGCGTTTTACCTTCGCCGGTAGACATTTCGGCAATTTTACCTTCATGTAATACGCTACCACCAATTAACTGCACGTCATAGTGTACCATGTTCCAGGTAACTTTTCCGCCAGCGGCCGTCCATGTATTTTTGAAAACACTTTGTTCTCCTTTAATAGATATGTAATCTTTTTTAACGCTAAACTCACGGTCCAGTGGTGTAGCTGTTGCAACAAGTTCTTCGCCCGTAGAAAATCTACGCGCTGTTTCTTTAACCACTGCAAAAGCTTCTGGTTGAATTTCAGCAAGAACTTCTTCAATTTTTTGATCGCGCTCTTTATTTAATTTGTCTACCTCTTTGTAAATGGCATCGCGCTTGTGAATTTCAGTATCACTGAGTGCGTCAGCAATTTGTTTTTTCTCTGCAATTTGCGCATCTATATCTGCTAAATGATTTTGTATTCTCTGCTTAAACTCAGCCGTCTTTCCCCTAAGCTCATCATTTGTTAAACTAGCATAAGACGCAAAAAAAGCATTGGCCTTTTCTACAATTGGAAGTATCTTCTGAACATCTTTCTCGCTCTTACTGCTTCCAAATAATTTGGTTATAAATTTCAACATATTGTTAAATAAACTGTTTTAGTAAAAATATATTACTCAAAAAGAGTGCGGCATTTAAATTTGCGTCAATTTGGCACTCTATATCAAGGCCGCCAAAGGTAAAGATTTTAGAGCGGTTGTACACGGGTTACAAAGAACTGATTATGAACAAGATTATAGGTAACAAAACTTGGACAATGGGGATTTTGGCATTTTTAGCCATTATTCTGGCTAGCGGGCCCGTTTTGGGTCAAAATAACGCCTCTGACTCGGCTCAAACGGTGTCCAATGACAGCATTCAGCTACCTCTGCCGGAGGCCGTAGCCATGGAAAGAATTAATATAACACGTAATTACATGACCGCCCTTGGCGCCTGGGGCCTCGTAAACGTGGTACAAGGGAGCATTTCAGCTACCAACACCGTAGGCCCTGAGCACTATTTTCACCAAATGAGCGCTTATTTTAATGCCGTTAATGTGGGAATTGCAGCAGTAGGCTTTTTGGGTATCAAAAAACAGCTTTTAAAAACCAATACCCTGGCCTCAGAAATTCGGGAACAGCAAAAAATTCAAAAAATACTGCTCATTAACAGTGGTTTAGACATAGGGTACTTTGGTATTGGCCTGCTTATGCGAAATAGTGGCATCCGCAACAAGAACGCCAAAATACAAGGATATGGGGGCAGCATCATGCTACAAGGGGCTTTTTTACTGGCATACGACCTCTTACAATATGGAGCCCACCGCAAAAATGGTAAAAGGTTGGGTCAAAAATTTGGTATTTGGACCCTGGGGCCAACATCAACCGGCATGGGGCTTGCCTACCGTTTTTAGGCCCAAATAGGTGGTTCATTCTTTCTTGAAAACTTCTTTATGGAATTTCAGCGTCTTTCTGCTACTTTTGCCCCCGAAAACGTGTAATATTTAATACCATGGCAGGTCAATTAAAAGAGGTTAGAAATAGGATTAAAAG
>JBANFS010000013.1:0-50215 GCA_037975885.1 Bacteroidota bacterium | reverse complement strand
TACAGATGGCAGGTTAAAGTGCCAAGCGGAACCTATACTGATGTGACAAATACTGGCGTATATTCAGGAGCAAGCACTGCATCGTTAACAATTACTGGGGCCACATTGAGCATGAATGGTTACAAATACCAACTTATTGTTAGTGGTAGTTGTACTCCAGATGTTACTTCAAACGAAGTAACCCTTACAGTTAATCCAAGACCCACAAGTGTAATAAGTGGATCTACAACTGTCTGTGCAAACACACCTGCTACAATATCAATTGCACTTACTGGAACTGCGCCTTGGAATATCACATATTCTGATGGAACTACATCAACATCTGTAACAACAAGTTCTTCCACGTATACATTCACTGTTTCTCTAGCAACAACCAAAACCTATACGGTCTCTTCACTAACAGACGCAAAATGTACAGCAGTTACAGGTGACAGAACAGGATCTGCAGTCATTACTGTTAATCCATTACCAACAATTTCAGGAACATTGAATGCCTGCGTTGGAAGTACCACACAATTATCAGGCTCAGCAACTGCAGATGCTACTTCACCTTGGTCTTCTGCATCAACAGGCGTTGCAACAATTAGTAATACTGGACTTGTTACCGGAGTTAGCGCAGGAACATCTGTGATAACTTATACCAATAGCAATGGATGTATAATTACTGCAACCGTTACCATAAATCCATTGCCAACCGTTAGCATTCCTAACACAAACCAATCTTTATGTTTAAATCCATTAATGCCTAGTGGATCGGCATTGACGCCAACTACAACAACCACCATTAGTTCATATCAATGGTTTAGCAATTCCACTGCATCAAATTCGGGTGGCACTCAAGTAGCTACTACAAGTTCATTCACTCCACCAAATAGCAGTGCTGGTGAACTATACTATTACCTAACGGTTACAAATAATAATGGATGCGTTGCAACAAGTAATGTTTCAGGAAGTATAAAAGTATACGGCAAACCCACAATAACTACGTTACCAACTACAACCAGCTATTGCATGAACGCAACTGCCGGAGCATTAACACCTACATTTACAAACGGAGGTTATGGAACACTTACTTATCAGTGGTATAGTAATACAACGGCATCAACTACTGGAGCAACACCGATTCCTAACGAAACCAATGCAACATTTACACCACCAACAAGTGCTGCAGGTGTAAAATATTATTATGTAGTCGTAACAAATGGTGGGCCAAGTTCTGCATCAAATTGTAATACCGCTACATCAAATATTACTGAAGTAAAAGTATACACTACACCAACAATAACAACAAACCCTGTGTCTGCAACTTATTGTGCTGGAGCAACACCTATAGCCTTAACAGTTCCAGATGCAACCAATGGCGGATACGGAAGCATTTCATATCAATGGTATTCAAATACAACGGCATCTACATCCGGTGGCACATTAATTGGATCAGCAACTACAGCCTCATTTACACCAACTATTACAACAGCAGGAACTACGTATTACTATGTCAATGTAAGTAACGGAGGAACAAATGGAGCATCCTCATGTAATAATTTAAATTCAGGCATTGCAACAATTACAGTTCATCCATTACCTGTTATTACTTCTGCAACTTTTGCTTCTGAAAGCTTATGTATTAGCAGCACGGCAACAAGCATGACCGCCTCTGCAACAACCGCTACTGGAACTATTGCAAGTTATCAGTGGTATAGAAATTCAAACGCAAACAATACAACGGGTACATTAATTGCTGGCGAAACAAATGCAACATTTACACCGCCAACAAACGTAGCAGGCACTACTTATTATTATTGTGAAATAACAAACAGCTGGGGCTGTAAAGCAACAACTGCTGTATCAGGTGCCATAAAAGTATATGCTGCAGCAACTATCAGTGCTCAACCAATTGCGGCAGACTATTGCGTCTCACCTTCTGTACAAGCTACATTATTAAGTGTAACTGCGTCAACACCCGCACCAGGATCACTTACCTATAAATGGTTTACGAATACAACCAATTCAAATACAGGAGGCACACAAATTGGCGGAGCTACAAATGCAAGTTATAGACCTAGCATCACAACTGTTGGCGCTACTTATTATTATGCAGAAGTGAGCAATGGAGGCCCTGCTGGTTGCCAAACAACTACATCGAATGCAGTTTTGATCAATGTTTATACCGCACCAACAATAAGTGCAAACCTTGTTTCAGCAAACTACTGTAAAGACGCGCCAGCAAATGCCATAAGCGTTACAGCCAGCAATGGAGGCATTGGTACGCTTACCTATCAGTGGTATGAAAATGCTAATGCAAGCACTCCAAATGGCTCCATTATAAATGGCGCAAACAGTAGCACTTACACACCAAGTACAACTACCGTAGGAACAAAATACTTTTATGTTGTTATAAATAATGGCGGCCCTGCAAATACATGTAACACCATAACTTCGGCAATAGCTACAATTAATGTTTATGCCGCACCAAGTATTGGAACACATCCTGTTAGTGCCACTTACTGTAAAGACAATACTGTCACAGCGCTTACAATTGGCGGCGCAACAACAGGCGGTTTAGGAACATTATCGTATCAGTGGTACAGTAATACCACCAACACAAACAGTGGAGGCACAACAATAACAAATACAACAACAACATTTACACCGTTAAGCACTACGCCAGGAACCTATTATTATTATGTGGAAGCTAGAAATGGTGCCACTGGTGGAGCCACTGGATGTAATACCACCCCATCAAATGTTGCAACCATTACTATACATCCTTTACCGGTTTCAACATCTACTTTTGCCTCTGAAAATATTTGCATTGGAACAACGGCTACAAGTATGACTGCTTCGGCAACTACGGCTACAGGAAGTATCGCTACCTATCAGTGGTATAAAAACACAACTAATTCATACACAGGTGCTACACAAATTGTAAGTGAAACAAATGCCACATTTACACCACCAACATCAACAACTGGTACAACTTATTACTTCTGCGAAATCACAAATAGCTGGGGTTGCTCTACAAGAACTGCAATTTCTGGCGCTATAAATGTTTATGCCGCACCAGTTATTACATCTCAACCTAGTGGTGCTACTTACTGTCAAAATGTAAATGCAACAGCTTTAAGTGTAACTGCAACTGCTGGAGGCCTAGGAACACTAACCTATCAGTGGTATAGCAATACCACAAATTCAAATTCAAATGGCACACTAATAACTGGCGCCACAAGTGCTACATATACACCTTCAACATCAACAGTTGGTACAACCTATTATTACGTTGTAATCAACAATGGTGGCGGTGCAGCTGGATGTAGTTTATTGCCATCAAATGCTGTTGCCGTAATCGTTAATGATTTGCCAGTTATCAATGCTATTGCATTAGGCGCACAAACATTATGCTTAAATGCGACCCCAAGTAATCTAAGTGTTACAGCATCAACTCCTACAGGCACTATTTCGTCAACAGGTTATCAGTGGTATAGTAATACAACAAATAGTACATCAGGCGCATTGCTTATATCGGGAGCCAATACTAGTACATACACACCACCAACAAATGCTGCTGGCACTAGATATTATTTTGCCTTAATCACAAACTCATTTAATTGTACAACAACTACAACAGTTTCAGGTGCCATTTTAGTAAACCCGTTACCAACTATATCTACTCAACCATCTATTTCTTCTCAAACGAAGTGCTTGAACGAAGCATTTACAGCTTTATCAGTAAGTGCAACCGCCGGTAGTGGATCCATTTTAAAATATGAGTGGTATAGCAATACAACAAATAGCACTACAGGTGGAACGCTTGTTGCCACAAACACTTCTAGCGCATTAACAAATAGCTATACACCATTATCATCGAGCGCTGGTATTCTATATTATTATGTGATTGTTTACAATACAAATGGTTGCCAAATTACAAGTAATATATCTGCACCTTTTACAGTTAATGATTTACCAAGTATTAGTGTACAGCCTTCAAACACAAATCAAACTGCTTGTTTAAATACGCCAACCACAGACCTCACAGTTAATGCAAGTGCAGGTAGCGGAAACATTAGTTCCTATACTTGGTATAGCACAAGTAATATTTCAGGCACACCCGTTTGGACAGTTGTTGCAACAAATACTACATCTTCAACTACAAACACATATACGCCCGCATCTAACAATGTAGGCACACTTTATTATTATGTAAGAGTTACAAACAGTAACGGATGTTTTAGAGCTAGTAGCGCATCTGGATCTGTAACTATTAATCCTGTAGCAATTATCACCAATCAAAATGACGCCTACTGCAGTGGCACAACATTTAGTAAAACACTTACTTCCGGCGGAGGTATTACTGTGCCTGCAAATACAACATACAGTTGGAATGCCCCAGTAGTTACAGGAGGCATCACTGGAGGTGCTCCAGGTTCTGCACAAACAACACTCAACGGAACACTTACCAATCCAACAAACACTCCTCAAACAGCTACCTATACAGTTACTCCAAGAACAGGCAATTGTGATGGAGCTACATTCACCTATACTGTTACAATTAATCCAAAAGCAACTGTAAGCGTTCCTGCAATAGATGCTTGTAGTGGTAATGCATTTTCATTTACACCAGCACATGGCACCAATGGAAATATAATTCCAGCAAATACAACATACGCTTGGTCAGCACCAACGGTTACTGGAGGATTAACAGGCGGCACTTCAGCGTCATCACAAACTGGTTTTAGCGGTAATTTATCCAACCCAACAAATACACAAAAAACAGCCACTTATACCGTTACACCTACTTCACCAATTGGATCTTGCCAAGGAGATAATTTTACGATTCTTGTTAATATCAATGCGAAACCTACTATAGCTGCTAAAACACAAACTATATGTAGCGGAGACGCCTTTATCATAACTCCTTCAAATAGTGGGAATGAAATTGTCCCTGCAAACACAACATATACTTGGTCTATTGTTGATAATACAAGTATCATAGGTGAATCAAATAACAACACACCTGCAAATAATATTAGTCAAACACTTACCAATAATACCAATGCAGTTCAAACTGTAGTATATACAGTAACCCCTGTATCTGGTGATGTAGGCAATTGCCCAGGCACACCTTTTACAATTACTATTACCATCAACCCTAAGCCATCCATTAGCGCGAAGACAGTTACAGCTTGTAGTAATGAATTATTTACAACTATAATTACAAATGGCACCAATAATGATATTGTGCCAAATGGTATTACTTATACATGGTCTGCTCCAATTGTTACAGGTGGCATGACAGGTGGAGCTTCAGGAAATTCTGCAACAAGTGTGTCAGGTAATTTAAGCAACCCAACAAGTGTTAATCAAACCGCAACTTACACAGTAAGACCTACCGTTCCTGGTGGAACTAGTTGTATTGGGCAAGACTTTACTGTTGTTGCAACCATTAAACCTAAAGCAATTATTGCTGCAAAAACAGCTGCTGCTTGTAGTAATGACGCCTTCAGTTTTGCACTAATAGACGGTGTTGGATCAGACGTTATTCCAACAGGCACAACATACACTTGGTCATCAGTTCCAACAGTAACGGGTGGACTAACAGGTGGTGCAACAGGAACTGCACAAGCTATTGTTGGAGGTACTTTGGCTAACCCATCAAATACATCGCAAACAGCAACCTATAGTATTATTGCAAATTCAAATGGATGCTTAAGTACAGCATTTTCTGGAACAGCTACAATTTATGCTAGACCATTTATAAACACACAAAACGTTTCTACTTGTAGTGGCACTGCATTTAGTGTTCCACTATCAAATGGTGGCGGAAATATCTTACCAAATGCCACAAATTACACTTGGACAGTAGCACAAAACGGTAACGTTACTGGCGCATCAAATGTAAACGTTCCTTCACTTTCAATTAGTCAAACACTTACCAACAATACCAACATAGATCAAATAGTAACCTATACCGTTACCCCAACTTCTGGAATAGAAGGCAATTGCATTGGACAACCTTTTACCGTAAATGTTACAGTAAAACCAAAACCGTCAGTAACACCACAAACAGAATCTATATGTAGTGGAAATAATTTTACCAATGAGCCAGCCAATGGAAATGGAAATATTATTCCTTCTGGTACAAGATTTACATGGACAACGCCAACAAGCAATCCAATTGGAGCCGTTTCAGGTGGATCAGCACAAACATCTTCTCAAACACAAGTAAGACAATTACTTACCAACAATACCAATGCTCCGGCTACACTTACTTACACTGTTACACCAGTTGCAAATGGCTGTACAGGTTCTACCTATCAGCTAATCGTTAATGTAAATCCTAAACCATCTATAACAGCTATGTCTGCTACCATTTGTAGTAGTGAAACATTTACACTTACTCCTGTTAATGGAACAAATGGAATTGTACCAGCAAATACAACATATACATGGACTGTTTTAGATAATCCAAATGTTACCGGTGAGTCAAATGTTTCAACTGGAGCCATTAATATTAGCCAAACCTTAGTAAATACATCTAACATACCACAAACTGTATCCTATACAGTTACACCTACATCTGGTGAAGCAGGTGCTTGTCCGGGAATATCTTTTAATGTATCTGTACTAGTAAATCCGCAGCCAACAATCACAGCAGCACAAGCCCAAACCGTATGTAGTGGTACTGCATTTAACATTGCGCCTACCAATACGACTGATGGCATTGTGCCTTCAAATACTAAATACACTTGGGCAAATCCAATTGACAATCCTGTAGGCTCAATTACAGGCCAAAGTTCACAACTAGTAGCCGCTAACTCAGTAAGTCAGTTACTCAATAATATCACAAACACACCGGCAACTATAACGTACACTATTTCGCCAATAGCAGGTACATGTACTGGACCAAATTTTACAGCTGTAATTACAATCAACCCAAAACCAAATATTAATGCTCAAGCGAGAACTATTTGTAGTGAAGATTTATTTACAGTTAGTCCGGTAAATACTGCAGATGGAATTGTTCCAAACAACACAACATACACCTGGCCAATTCCTGTAAGCAATCCAGCTGGTGCAGTTACTGGAGGATCCACACAAACTGTAGCAGCAAATAATATCAGCCAGCGATTAACCAACACTACAAACACCGCTGCAACCTTAACCTATAGCGTTACACCAAGATCTGGTGCTGCTGGTAATTGTACGGGCAGTCCATTTAACGTTGTAGTTTCTGTTAATGCAAAACCAGTAATTGGAAATCAAACAAGAGAAATTTGTAGCGGAAGTGCATTTAATGTTGCATTATCAAATGGCGGCTCTACTATCATTCCAGCCAATACAACATATACCTGGTTTGTAAGTACGAATAACAATAATATTTCTGGTCAATCGGATGTTAATGTTGATCAACCAACAATTAGTCAAACACTAACAAACAACACCAACGTTGCTCAACAAATTACCTATACCATAACACCAAAATCTGGCGCTACTGGAAATTGCGTGGGTGCAACTTTCCTCTTGACAGTAACGGTTAATCCAAAACCAGTTATTACAACTCAAACACAAACTATTTGTAGCAATGCTACATTTAATATTACACCTGTAAATGGCGGCAACTTAATTGTTCCATCCAATACTACTTACACTTGGACCGCTCCAACTAGTAATCCATCAGGTGCTATTTCTGGCGGTTCGGCACAATTGAGCTCGGTTTCAAATATTTCACAACTACTAACCAACAATAGCAATTCTCAAGGCCTATTAACATACGTTGTAACGCCTACTGCTGGAACAGCCGGTAGTTGTGTAGGCGCACCATTCAATGTAGAAATTACAGTAAGCCCTAAGCCAATATTAATTTCTACGCTCACGCCACCGGCAATTTGTAATGCAACGAACTTTAGTTACAATCCAAATACACCTACAGATGGCGCGAGCTATGTATGGACAAGAAATACAGTGGCCGGCATTAGCAATAACGCTGGTACTGGTAACGGCCCAATTAATGAAACCCTCATTAACACTACACCAAATCGAATTACGGTACCTTATTCATTTGCGTTAACTGCATACGGTTGTCCAAACACACAAACTGTAAATGTTATTGTGAATCCAACACCGCAATTAACTAGTTTACTTATCAACCCTGCACAGTGTAGTGGAACATCGTTTTATTATAATCCAACAAGTGCAACTACAGGAACAACGTATACTTGGACAAGAGCAAATATTGCTGGGATATCTAATCCAGCAGCAAATGGCACTGGAGCAATCAGCGAAACCCTTATCAATACTTCACCAAATCCAATTGTTGTAAATTATGTTTACACGCTAACTGCAAATGGCTGTACAAATCAACAAAGCATTTCTGTAACTATTGATCCATTACCAATTGCAAACTTTAGTATTGGTGGCCCAAGAGCAGATTGTGGACCTACAACTAGGACCCTTATCAATAACTCTTCAGTAAATAGTAATCCACTTACAAATGGAACATTTACTTGGGGTATAGATATCTTAAGAAATGGTGGAGCAGTACCAGTATATAGCTTAATTAATACAAACTATACAACGCAAGTAAATTATACATTTACAAATACTGGTATTAGAGATAGCTTATATCCTATTACTTTAACCGCAAAATCTCCAAATGGATGTATTAATACATACAGAGATACCATTACTGTACATCCAGATGCAAGAATAGATTTAACAATTGGTAGAACAGCCGCTTGCGCTCCATTTAATGCAATCAACTCTATTAATGTTGTCAATAAAACAGACCCTTCACCAGATCCAACAATTAATTTATTTTCATCGTATAAATGGACAATTAGAGATAGAAATGGAAATATTTTATCAAATACGGTAAGTCCTAATCCACCAAATTATACAATCACAAATCCAGATGACACTTTACGTATTGCCTTAAAGGTAAATAGCTTATATGGCTGTAGACCTGACAGTGTAAACAGAATTGTTTTTACATATCAAAATCCAATCGTAAACTTTACAGTAGCTCCACAAAATAGTTGTACAATGTTAAGTACACAAGCTGTAAATACAAGCTATATTGGACCAAACAGAACAACTAGTACACTCCGCTATGCATGGTATGCAAATGGGACACTACTAAGCAACGCGCAAGTGCCAGGTACTTTTAATTTGATCAATAATAGTAATACAAGAGATACGATATATACAATTAAACTAGTTGTTTCTGAAACGGTTAATAGTTGTAAGGACAGTAGTAGTGTTGGCAATTTAGTGGTATATCCAAAACCTAAAGCAATATTTACCATTGATAAAGCCGATGAAGTTTGTACGACTATTAATGGTGTAAACTCTAGCATAAATAACAGTTCATTGTTTAAAAATGGAACAGTACCACAATACAAATGGTCTGTTACGTACAATAATTTATTTGACACCGCTAGAGCCATCATTATTGATTCTACTACTGCTCCATTTATTGCCGCAAGACCAAACTTTAAATTTAGAGACGCAAAAGGGACTGTAGACACTAGCTACAACATCAATATGATGATCTACACTGTAGATGGATGTATCGACACCCTCACTAAATCAATCAAAATTAGAAGAAGGCCTAATGTAGACTTTACGATACCAGTTGAAGGCTGCGGTATTTATATTGTGAATCCAACAGACAATACCACCAATTTCCCGAACGATTCATTAAATAGACAGTGGACCGTATTACCAACTGGAGGCTTGTCTTTATTTAATGCGAATGCAAACAACCCTTACATTATATTCCCAGTAAACAATACAGCCAATTCAATTGCTTATAAGGTTAAACAATCTGTAACTGTAAAAGGATTTGATGAATGTATAGACTCTTTAAATAGGTTTATCACCATTCATCCTAAACCAACAGCCTCGTTTGTTGTAGGTAAAATTGATAGTTGTGGGCCTTGGACAAAAACATTTAGAAACACCTCAGATCCTAAAAACGGACTAGGCGTTAACGCCATAACCTCAAGATGGGAAGTAAGAAGAGACAATGTCATTAGATTGAATACGAGTGCACAAAATTTAACTTACACATTTACAAATACGGGTGTTGTTGATAGCGTCTACACTGTTAGATTATTTGTTAGCAACCCGCAAGGTTGTTTAGATACCACTGCAATTCAGCAAATTACGGTTCATCCAAATGCAAGAGCCTTCTTTAATACAGACACTTTAGGATGTGCGCCATTTAAAATCAGAGACCATATTAAAGTGCAGGACTTCCCTGGAGCCAATGATATATGGAGATATGAGTGGCGTATTTATGACAGGTTTGGATTCTTACTTGCCAACTATGATAGTTCTGTGCTAGCACCTGATTATATCATACAAAACGAGAGTGATACTGTAACACTTCAACTCATCGCCTATAGCAAATGGGGATGTACACAAGATATCTTCTCAAGGCAAGTAATTACTAGACCCAATAGTGTAAAAGCAAATGTAACTGCTGACTCCACCATTTGCTCGAACTTACCATTAGCATTTACAAACACAAGTTATTATGGTAATAACAATCAAACTGCCGGCTTAATTTATGACTGGTATGTAAATGACAGTAAAGTCACAAATCTGAATAGTCCCACATTTATATTTAGAAACAATTCAAATGTTTCAGACTCCATATTATACGTAAAACTTGTAACAACATTTACTGGTACTGGCTGTAATGATAGCACCATAAAAAAGATTACCATCTTCCCAGCCCCTGCTCCAAACTTTACGGTAACAAGTAAAGAAATATGTGGCAACCCGGTTGGATTCAAAAACTTTGTAACAGAAAGTATAGTTGCAAAAAATAATGTCTACAATGCTGCATGGACTGTTACGAATTTAACCCTGAACAGACCTTCTGGTTTACAAGTATTACCAACAAGTACCAATAAGCGATTCCAACTCCAATTTGGTGACAATCCTGGTAATATTGATACAATTTACGCAGTCAAATTAACGGCCACTTCCATCAATGGGTGTAAAGCAGATACAACTACAAATATTTCTTTGTACCGAAGACCAAATGTTAATTTTACAATAAATAATTCATTGGTATGTGGTGAAATTACATTGCAATTAACGGACCAAACAAATAATGTTCCTACTGCCAAAGTATGGTCTTATACCACACCTACTGGAAACCCACTTTCTTTTTTTCCATCTGCCACTGCTACAAGTCCTAAAGTACTAGTACCACCAAATATTACAGGAAACCTAGTAACCTATTATATAAAACAAGTAGCAACAACGGTTAACGGGTGCGTAGACTCTGCAATTGTTCAATTAGACGCTAAAGCATTACCTACTGCAGTATTTAGCATGAGTGATTCAAGTAGTTGTATTGATTCTGTTACAATCAGATTCAGAGATCAATCGATACCAAGGACGCCTGAAACAATTACTGGTTGGTCATGGGACTTTGGTGATGGCACAACATCAAATAGCCAAAACCCTTCTCATTTTTACAATAAACCTGGCACATATACTATTTCATTGGTGATAACCAATAACGAAGGTTGTTCATCATTACCAACGAGAAAGAGATTGGTGGTATATGGTTCTCCAAGGGCTAGATTTACGATGCCTAAAAAAGTTTGTCAAACAGATACTATCAGATTTACAAACAATACCGTTTTAGGTCATGGAACATCAACGTTTGCATCAGAATGGAACTTTGGCGATGGCTCAAGTAACAATACCAATACTAACCCTAGTCACGTATTCACAAAACCAGGTATATATATTGTTTCACTTAAAGTAAAAGCTGATAGTTCTTGCACTACCTCTACTGTGTATGACACAATTACAGTTGCAGGATTCCCTAAAGCTGGATTTACCCATCAATTTAATTGCGTGAACAGTCCTGTAAACTTTATTGACACATCAAAAGTTGGATTCGCTGATACACTTGGTGCATGGAGATGGACATTTGATAATGGAAGCTTTAGCAACCAACCAAGTCCCACACAAAGATTTAATAGTTTGAGAACTTACAATGTCAAATTACTTGTGAGTGGACTTGCATGCCCTAACTTAAAAGATTCAGTTGTGTATCCGTTGCTCATTGATGCGCCAATTGCATCCTTTAATATGAGCGATAGCATAAGTTGCATGGACACTATTCAAGTTAAGTTTACAGACTTATCTTCTACTTATGCACCAACAACTATTCGAAATTGGAATTGGAATTTTGGTGACGGAAATAGCTCAACCCTTCAAAGCCCAACACATGTGTTTAGAAACCCAGGGAAGTATTTTATAACCCTAACTGTTACCAATAATGAGGGTTGTACTTCACTTCCAGTTATCAAACAATTAATTGTGTATGGTTCTCCAAAAGCTGCATTTGTAATGCCTAAACAAATTTGTTTGACAGATTCTATTCCATTTGTGAATACGTCAACACTTGGCTATGGTAGTACAAAGTTCATTTCATATACTTGGGATTTTGGTGATGGCATCCCACTTAATTACACAGCTAATCCAACACATCGATTTAAATTTGCTGGAAAGTTTGGTGTTCGATTAACAGTTAGAGCGGACAGCTCTTGTATGACTTCTACCTTTGTAGATTCTGTTACTGTTATTGGATATCCTAAAGCTAAATTTGGCATCGAAAACTATTGTGTTGAAACACCTATTTTCTTTAGAGATTCAAGTATTGCTGGCTATGCAGATAGATTAGGTTCTTGGAAATGGAATTTTGGAGATAACTCATTTAGCGGTTCAACAAATCCAGTGCATATTTATAAACGCACTGGCACGTTCCCTGTTCAATTAGTTGTGAGTGGAAACCTTTGTCCATCTTTACAAGATTCAATTACTATTCCTCTAAAAATTATCGATAGAAGAAGAGATTCTGTGTATGCTATAAAATACCTTCAGTACAATGTAGCTCAAAGTTTGTGCGCTCTGCCAGGTGGCGATAAATACACATGGTCTCCAAGTACAGACATCAATCCTATTGATAGTAGATGCGTTACCATTAATGTGCAGCATCCAAAAACAACCTATAAAATCACCATCATAGATTCGGCCGGATGTACCATTACAGACAAGCAAGAAATCTGGGGATTCCCTGGAACTGATATCTTCTTGCCAAGGGCATTTATACCAGCAAGTAACAATAGGGACAATGCTATATTCAAACCAATATATGTGGGTGTTACCGCTATTAAATACTTCAAAATATATGACCGCTTTGGTCACGAGGTATTCACAACATCTGACATGAGTAAGTATTGGGATGGAACTTCAAACGGTGTAAATCAACCTATGGAAACATACACTTGGATTATTCAAGGTTTCGACTACAATAACAAGCCAGTAATAAGACAAGGAAACGTAACCCTGATTAGATATCAATAAGATAGCAGAGGTTTGAGAATTTTTGCGTTACAAAGGCCGCTGTAAGCGGCCTTTGTAATTTTAGACCCAACTTAACTAACATTTTAGTTGATTTTAGTATCTTGGCCTCCATTATTCATATAACTAATTAAATTATAATGCGTTTTAAGGGCTTTGTGCGTCAAATTATAGCAGTTTTAACCATTTTGGTGGCTATAAGCATTGTTGCTCCCGAGGGTTTTGCACAAAAGAAAAAGTCCGCTACCGCAAAAAAGTCTAACTCAAAAAAATCAACAAGCAAGAAAAAGGCCCCGGTAAAGAAAAAAACAAGCAGCACCAAAAAATCGACAAGTAAAAAAAAGAAAGGAAGCAAAAAGAAAAAGTCCAAAAGAGGAAGAAAGCCGGTAAGAAGCATTTACTACAACCCAATTCCTGACCCAATTGTGTTAAGCGAAAAAAACTGGATCTCAACTCCTGCCTTACCGCTCGATAGTGCAAATGCAATAACAAACACTTTACTAACCACCGATTCTATTTATACAAAGGACTGGGTGAACGCTATCACTTTTGTTTACGATAGTGTAGAGTATAATGATTTACCAGAAGAAATTTATTTGCCTTTAATTAACAAGGATGAAAAATTTTCTTTAACCTGGTATGGAAAAATAAATTCGGAGTACGGCAAAAGATGGGGCAGACAGCACCATGGCTTAGACGTAGACTTAAACATTGGAGATACTGTCATTGCTGCATTTGATGGCATTGTAAGATATGCGCAATTCAATAAATCTGGCTTTGGCAACTGCGTTGTTATCAGACATAAAAATGGGCTGGAAACAATTTACGGACATTTATGTAAAATTGATGTTGTCGAAAATCAATATGTAAAAAGTGGACAGCATATTGGACTTGGGGGCACAAGTGGTCACTCTACAGGACCACATCTGCATTTTGAAATGCGTTACAAAGATTACTCTTTTGACCCTCAGCTACTTATTGACCTTAGCACACAACAGCTAAAAACTGAAACGGTTATCTTTGATAAAGTAGACCTAGTAAATTACAGATACCCAACTTTTTCTCCAACCATTGATGAATTAGAAAAAAAGCCTGTAAGGAAATCTAAAAAGTCGAAAAAGAGTAAAAAAACAAGTAGCAAAAAGAAAAAGCCGGTTAAAAAGTCTGTCAAGAAAAAGGCCACATCTGCTAAGAAAAAGTCAGCTAAAAAGCCACTATCAAAGAAGGCTTCTCTTAAAAAAGCGCCATCCAAAAAGGCGTCAGCCAAGAAGAAAAGGTAAAATATCCACATAGAATGCGCCTAGGCAGTTAAAGTTGCACGTTTGCCTACCTTTGCTACAAATAATCATAGATGCTTAAAGTAGGGATTTTTGGCGTAGGTCATTTAGGAAAATTTCATATCTCCAATTGGAAAGAAATAGAAGGCGTAAAAATTGTTGGATTTTTTGATCCAAACAATGACAATGCCAACGAAGTGATCAATACACATGGTCTTAAAAGATTTTCTGACGAAGAAAAGTTAATTGAAGCATCTGATATTATTGATGTCATTACCCCTACCGACCTCCACTACGAAGTATGTATGATGGCCATCAGAAAAGGCAAGCATGTATTTGTAGAAAAACCACTTGCCCACACCTTACAAGAAGGTAAAGACCTTGTAAACATGGTAAGAGAAGCAGGTGTAAAAATGCAAGTAGGTCATGTAGAACGATTTAACCCTGCTTATTTGGCACTCAAAGAACTCAACCTCAACCCAATGTTTATTGAAGTGCATAGACTTGCACAATTTAATCCAAGAGGTACCGAGGTAAGCGTGATTTTAGATTTAATGATTCATGATATTGATATTATTTTAAGCCTCGTAAAATCGGATGTAAAATCAATATCAGCAAGTGGTGTAGCCGTTATGACCGATACACCAGATATCGCCAATGTTAGAATTGAATTTAACAATGGCTGTGTTGCCAATTTAACGAGCAGCAGAATTTCTATGAAAAAAATGCGCAAAGTAAGGCTCTTCCAAAAAGATGCTTACATAGGCATTGACTTGCTAGAAAAGAAAACAGAAATCATTAAATTAAAGCAACCAGAAGACGTTGATGCGTTTTCTTTTGATATAGAAACACCCAATGGCAAAAAAACGATTGCAATTGCCAATCCTAGCATCGAACCACTCAACGCTATTAAACTAGAACTTGAATCTTTTGTTGATGCCATTGTAAATAACAAGCCTACGGTTGTAAGTGAAATTGATGGTTATTTAGCAATGGAAGTTGCGCATAAAATATTAGACAAAATAAATAACACGTCTATCCTTCAATAGTAACAAAGGTTTTACAATACACCTTTTGTAGAAGGTAAGTGATTGGAGAAAGGATCACGCTTAATAGCCATTTTTATAGCTTTTGCAAATGCTTTAAAAATAGCTTCTATTTTATGATGCTCGTTATCACCAGCACAACTAATATTTAAATTACATTTTGCTGCATCCGAAAAAGATTTAAAGAAATGGAAAAACATTTCGGTAGGCATCTCTCCTATTTTTTCTCTTTTAAAACTAGCGTCCCACACAAGCCAGTTTCTACCACCAAAATCAATCAATACTTTTGCTTCTGCCTCATCCATAGGTAAAGCAAAACCGTAGCGCTCCATTCCGCGCTTGTCCGAAAGCGCCATAGCAAACGCTTCGCCAAGCGCTAGTCCAGTATCTTCAATGGTATGATGCTCATCAATGTGTAAATCGCCTTTAGTGGTGATGGCTAGGTCAATATTTCCATGACGCGCAATTTGCTCGAGCATATGATCAAAAAAACCAAGGCCGGTGTGTATTTGTGCAATACCCGATCCTGACAGGTTTAGTTCTACTTGTATTTTTGTTTCGTTGGTGTTTCGAGCATGGCTCACTTTTCGGATACCTAGCATTAAAAAACTATAAATCTCTTCCCAACTACTTGTTTCAAGTGCAATGGTGCTGCGAAGTTCAGCATCCTGCTCCGGTGTAAGCTGGTGCAAAGGACTTTTAAAATAAATGGCTTTACACCCTAAGTTTTTGGCCAGTTGTATATCGGTGTAGCGGTCGCCAATAACATATGAGCCGCTCAAATCGTAAGCCGGATTATTGATCAGATGCGTAAGTAAGCCCGTGCCCGGCTTACGCGTAGGCGCATTTTCGTGTGCAAAGGTTGTATCGATAATTACCTCATCAAAGGTGAACCCTTCACCTTCAAGGGTGCGAAGCATTAAATTTTGATAGGGATAAAAAGTATCTGCAGGATAACTAGGCGTACCAAGTCCATCTTGGTTGGTCACCATTACTTTATAATAATCTAGCGAAGCTGCAATATTAGAGAGCCCAACAATAGCGCCTGGTACAAAGCTTGTTTTGTCTGTGCTATCTACCTGAAAATCTTGCGGCGGTTCTTGTAAAATCACACCATCTCTATCTATAAATAATATCCGCTTCATACCGCTTGTTTAAATCACTATTTTAATTTACTTCTTATTTGCTTGACCTGCGTAAGTGTAACAGGGCCTGCTTTATTAGACCAATTGCTTCTAATAAAAGTTAGTACGTCTGCAATTTGCTGATCTTTTAAATCGTCAGCTGCTGGCATTGCATTTTCATAAAATTCTCCATCAATTTCGATACGGTCGTTTAAACCTTTCACAATATATTTTACAAGTTTTGCAATATTTGTACCATTAACCGCAGTAGATCCATCAAGCGGTGCATTAAGCTTTGGAACGCCACCCCCATCTGCTTGATGACAAACCATACAGCGCTGCAGGTATACCATTTTTCCGCGCGCTGCACTAGCTGCGGCTAATTTATTATTTGTTTGTGCCATAACTGTTGTAAAAGAAATCATCATTACAACAAACACTAAAAAAATACGCTGCATGCTTAGTTATTTTTGGTACATGATTCTGTAAATCGTTCCTTTTACATCGTCTGATACATAGAGTGACCCATCAGGTCCTTCCGCTAAACCACAAGGGCGGTGCTGTGCATCACGCGGATTTTTCACTACTGTTTTTCCAGAAAATCCATCTGCAAATACTTCCCACTTGCCGGTTGGTTTGCCATTTTCATAAGGAACAAAAACAACATAATAACCTTCTTGTGGAAGTGGAGATCTGTTCCATGAGCCATGAAACGCAATAAATGCACCATTCTTGTAACGAGCAGGAAATTGATTACCGGTATAAAATAATAAACCATTAGGTGCCATATGCCCAGGAAAAGCGATAGCCGGATTAATGTATTTATCTTCTACAGTTTTTTTACCATCGCCACCATATTCTGGCGCCATCATTTTTTTTCCTTTAATATGATCGTAATAAATGTAAGGCCAACCTGCATTATCGCCTTTATTAATAGCGTACATCGTTTCAGAAGGAAGCTCGGCACTTAATGTGGTGTCGTATAAATCAGGATATAAATTATTGAGCATATCTCTACCATGCTGCGTAACAAATAACTGATTGAGCTCATTATTCCAGTCAAGTCCTACCACATTTCTAAGTCCTGTTGCATATCTAACACCCGTTGCATAGGTTTGATTTAACTGATCGGTTTTAAACTGCCAAATACCACCTGCCGAATCTAAAATTGGACATGGCATCATACCCATAGAACCTTTGGTACGGTCTTTTTCTTGACAAGCATTGGATGGGGCCCCCACATTCACATAAATATTACCAGCATTGTCTAGCGTAATAGATTTTGAATTGTGCTGTCCTTTATCAACAAGTCCGGTTACAAGTGTTGCAGCTGCATTTTCATCCACAATATCACCGTTTTCATTTAGTGCATACTTAAACACTTCTTTATTTGAACTAGCATATAAATAATTTCCTTTGATGGCAATACCCGTTCCAATATAATTAGCAAATGTTGTTTTAGTTTCTGCACGTCCATCCCCATCGGTATCTTTTAAAACAACAATACCTTTACCATTATCTAGTCTTTCAAGTTTTGCATAAATGGCACCTTGCTTGTTAACCGCAATATGTCTTGTACGACCTACATTGTCTGCTACTTTTAAGGCTGCAAATCCTTTAGGCAGTGTTAAGCCTGCATTGTCTGTATCGGGCTTAATATTTTGCGCAGATGTGCTAGTTGCTATAAATAGCATCAAAATAAACAAGCTTAAGAAAACCGAAAATTGAGTAACTTTTTTCATAGTGTATTAATTGTTGTATAAATAGAACCCTAATATAATTATAATTTAAACGTAAATTTCATTTTGTTTACTTGTTATACCAGGCCTGCATGGCGTCTACTAACAAAGTGTTTTCTTTTTCGGTACCAATAGTAATACGTAGGCAGTTTTCACAAAGTTCCACGTTACTGCGGTCTCTTACCACTATTTGCTGTGTTAACAAAAACTCATACACGGCCCTTGCGTCTGCTATTTTAACGAGTAAAAAATTTGCATCGGAAGGATATACTTTTTCTACGGTTGGCATTTGCCTAAACACACCCGCTAGCGCCTCCCGCATGTCTACAATAATTTTTATCATATCATTTACCTGCCCAACTTCTTCTAATGCTTTAAGCACCAGCTCTTGGGTAGCAGTATTAATATTATAAGGTGGTTTAACTTTGTCTAAAATAGAAATAATCTCTACAGAAGCAAATGCCATGCCAAGTCTTAAACCAGCAAGTCCCCAGGCTTTACTTAAGGTTTGCAACACAACGAGGTTTGGATAATCCGCTAACTCCTGAATAAAAGATTTTTGTTTAGAAAAATTAATATAGGCTTCGTCAATTACTACAAGGCCATTAAAATTATTGAGCACCATTTCTATAGATGCACGATCAATAGAATTCCCGGTTGGATTGTTAGGAGAGCAAATCCAAATAATTTTTGTATTAGAGTCAATTAAATTTTCAAGATGAATAAGATCCAACTGAAAATCAGGAAGCAAGGGTGCTTTTTTAATTTGTACATTGTTAATGTTAGCCGATACTTCATACATTCCATATGTAGGCGGACAAATAATAATATTGTCCTTACCTGGCTCACAAAAACTTCTGAAAAGTAAATCGATACACTCATCACTACCATTACCAATAAATATTTGCTCCGCTGGAACCGATTTTATAGTAGATAAAGCCTTTTTAATTGCCACTTGATGCGGGTCTGGATAACGGTTGTACCATTTTGTTAGCGGTGAGCCAAAACTATTTTCGTTGGCGTCTAAAAACACTTTAGCTGTACCACTAAATTCATCCCTTGCCGATGAATACGGTTTCAGGTTTTTAATATTGTCTCTAACTAATTTTTGTACGTCAAACATGTTAGTGTATTTATACTTTCTAGTTTTTATAATGATTGGAGCCGAATAGTGATGGCATTTTTATGTGCTTCCAAACCTTCTGCCGCCGCCATCGTTTCTACAGCCGTTCCAATAGCTTGTAGTCCTGCGGGTGTTAGTTTTTGAAAAGTCATCTTTTTTACAAAGCTATCAACACTCACGCCACTATACGCTCTTGCATATCCACTTGTAGGTAACGTATGATTGGTACCACTTGCATAATCCCCCACCGATTCTGGACTGTAATTTCCTAAAAATACAGATCCCGCATTGGTAATTTTTTCTGCAACGACTTCGTCATTGTTGCATGCGAGTATCAAATGCTCTGCTGCATAACTATTTACTATAAAAATAGCACGTTCCATATCATCCACTACAATTGCCGTGCTATTATCTAATGCTTTTTGTGCGATTTCTTTTCGAGGCAGAATCGCTAATTGTGCCGCTAAAGCTTCCTTTACTTCTGCTACCACTTTTTTGCTCGTACTTACAAGTAACACCTGACTATCAGGGCCGTGCTCTGCTTGTGATAATAAATCGGATGCAACAAAAGCCGGATTGCAAGTTTCATCGGCTAATACACAAACCTCGCTTGGGCCAGCAGGCATATCTATAGCTACACCCGATTGCTGCACCAGTTGCTTTGCAGCCGTTACGTACTGATTACCTGGACCAAAAATTTTATACACTTGCGGCACTGTTACGGTACCGTATGCCATGGCTGCAATAGCCTGCACACCACCTATTTTAAAAATTCGAGTAATACCCACTACCCATGCTGCATATAAAATAGCAGGGTGTACTTTACCATCAGCAGCTGGAGGTGTACACAAAATAATTTCTTTGCAGCCTGCTATTACTGCAGGAATACCCAGCATTAAAACCGTACTAAATAATGGCGCCGATCCACCTGGAATATAAAGCCCCACTTTATCAATCCCTACACTTTTACGCCAGCAACTAACCCCTGGCATGGTTTCTATTTTTATAGTTTCTGAAACCTGCGCTTCATGAAAACACCTAATATTTTTTGCAGCTAGTTGTATCGCTTCTTTTAATGCAGGTGAAAGCGCTAATGCTGCTTCATTAATTTCTGCTTCAGTAACGATTGCAGTATCAAAAGTTACTCCATCAAATTTTTGGGTATAAGCAGCCACCGCTTTATCACCTTCTTTTTTTACCCCATCCAAAACACCCTGCACCACTGCATATAATGCCGCATGATCCATGGCTGGCCTTTGGAGTAATTCCGAAAGCGAAACATCTAAAGGGTTTTCAATAATTTTCATAGAATAAATTTATATCACCATTTTTTCGATAGGTACCACTAAAATGCCTTGTGCTCCAGCAGCTTTTAACTGCTCAATGATTTCCCAAAAATCATTTTCATTGAGAACACTATGCACGCTACTCCAGCCAGGTTCCGCCAAGGGCAGTACCGTAGGGCTTTTCATGCCAGGCAGAAGAGCTATAATGTCAGACAACTTATCGTTTGGTGCATTCAATAAAATATACTTAGTATTGCGTGCTTTTTTTACAGATTCGATTCTAAAAAGCAAACGGTTTATAATTTGCTGCTTTTGTGCATCTACATTATTGGTTGTTACAAGTACTGCTTCTGACGATAAAATAGTTTCCGCTTCTTGTAATCCGTTCGAAAATAAAGTAGAGCCACTGCTTACCAAATCACAAATAGCATCAGCTAAACCAATGCTTGGCGCAATTTCTACGCTACCGCTAATTTCATGCACTTCGGCATTAACACCTTTATCTTTTAAATACTTAGATAAAATAACAGGATAACTAGTCGCCACTTTTTTACCTTCTAAAAAAGAAATGCCCGTATAGTTTTCAGATTTACGCACCGCAACACTGAGCCTGCATTTACCAAAACCTAGTTTGTTAAGAACCTTTAATGGCTTGTTCTTCTCATACACTACATTCTCTCCAACAATACCAATATCTGCAACGCCATCCTCTACGTATTGAGGAATATCATCATCACGCAAAAAATAAACTTCAATCGGAAAATTAGAAGCCTCTGCCTTTAACTTGTTTAGGCCATTACTAATATCTATCCCACACTCTTTCAAGAGCTTGATAGAATCGTCGTGTAACCTTCCACTTTTTTGAATTGCTAACCTTAATTTCATATACATAGATTAAAATAAAAGAGGCCTACCAAATGGTAAGCCTCTTCAATGTTTTATAATGACACAAACACCTACAGCCTACCCATTTGGTAAGTAATGATGATGGTGGTTATGTGTAAATTGTTTCATTAGAGTACAAAAATAGCGCCTTGGAGGGCATTGAACAAATAAAATTGAAATTTAGCCTTCAAATAACCTAAAATCCTCCACAAAACTAGCTTTTGGCAGGCTCTGCTTTAATTACCTCAATCTCAAATACCAACACACTATTAGGCGGAATGGCTTTACTTCTAGTGCGCATTCCGTAAGCAATGCCCGAAGGAATGATAATTTTTACAGTACCCCCTACCCTGCATTTCGAAAGGCCAATTTGCCAACCTTTAATTAAGCGTTGCAAAGGAAAACGTGCGGGCTTATCTTTTGTTTGATCAAAAATAGAACCATCTTTTAAAAGCGTTCCTTTATAATGCACGGTTACCGTATCGGATACGCGCACATAATCACCAGTACCTTCTTTTACAATTTGGTAATAAACACCACCCACAGTTCCTGTAGTATCAATTGCACGAGCAGTAATTGCTGCATGTATTTGCGCAATATCTTGCTGTGCCTGATGTAAGGAGTCTGCATCTTTTGTAAAATCAATAACAGGTTTATTTTTCCCGGCTGGTCTATTAAAAGCTTGACCATACTGTGCAGTAGCATTTTTAAAACCTCCATGCCAAAGTTCAAAAGCACCAGAAGGGGTAACACCTGCACCATAATCAATTCTGTCACCCATTTTACCGGTAACATCATAAGAGAAACGAGCTTCTGTAAGCTCTTGCCACTGGCCATTGGCGCCGTTTTGAATCCACTGATTTCCAAACAAAGCTTTTCTTTGTAGCTGCCCATTAACGCCTACAAAATTTTCACTAAATGAATATAAGCCGCGTAAATTTTTTCCATCTTTTGGAGCCGAAAAACTAGCTATCAATTTCCATCTTTGTTTTTCAGGTATATAAAAATAACCCGTGTAAATAGTGGTTTGAGAAGCCGAGTCTGTTAATGCAGTCACTAAAAATTTATAGGTTGTTTCGGTTTTCCATGGATATACTAAATGACTATGCCCGCCGGTGCCTTCGTTACCAAAATCATTGGTAATTACACTATCTCCCTTTGCAAGTAACACCACTCTATTTTCAATGCCTACTTTAGTACGGTCTACGGCTTCATTACCTGCGTCCCACACCGAAAATATCACGCGTCTTTCCTTTTCACTATTCACCTGTATACCAAAATAACCGCGGGCAAAACCACAGGCCATATAATAGGTGTGTATAGGATCAAAGCCAGCAGGGACCGTTATCTCATTGTAAAAAGAAACCGTTTTAACACTATCCGCTACCGGATATTTTAAATGCACAGATGCCGCATTGCGTCTAGGCTTGTGGTTGTAATGCATATTTTCTATAGCAGTTCCACCAAGCAAAATACCAGCAATTGAAGCCTGCATGCGCGCCGTGTTTTTTGGGACTGATAGTGTAATTTGAACAAAACCTGTATCAGCTATTAAAGCCTTACCAATTGTAAGCGTTGTAAATTTATTGGTAGCCGGAAGCACCGCTTTTAACATTGTAGCGCCAACACTTACGCGAATAGGCAGCGCCCATTTATTCGCAAACTGCAACCGAACGCGTAGTTCTCCAGCCTTTCTAACTTTTACAAAAAAATGAATTTGTTTACCCGCTTGTTTCCATTTATAATAATCAGGATTCCCTTTTACAAATTGGGCTTCCTCTTCTTCATCCGCTAATTGTAAACCGTTATTCAGTGGCGTAATGTAAGCAGTTGTAACAGACAACACACTATCACGCTGTGCAATAGCACTTACACTTAACACTAAAAAAGCAACAGCAAAAAAAATATTTTTTTTCATAGATCTATTTTTAAGAAGCCTCAAACCAAATAGGTTTTGTATTATCTGGCTCTGCATTATAATTTATAAATAATTCGTCACCAGCGGCTACTGGCTTAACGGTGGTTATAGAAATAGTTGCGTTATCAAAATCCATTTCATACACACAGTTGGCTGCATAAGAATGATTGTAAATGGAGAGGTAACCCAGTGCCACACACGCCGACAATAAATCGTCACCCCACTCAAAAATATAATCATACAAAATAGTCTTTTCGAGTTCCGCCCTTTCTGTAGGATTCACCACCAGCACCGGCGAAATTTCTATGGTGGTGCCCACCTCAATACTTTCGGTCGCAAATACACCTCTCCCGCGCTGATTAGATGGGGCAATGGTTAAAATGGGTAATATCATATAAATCAATGTCAGATATGAAGATACAGCCTCTTTTCATATCATTTAATATGGACGATTCACAAATGATGACTAAATTGCGCCCATGTCTTTGGAGCTCGACCAATTAAATATCAACGACCAGTTCAAACAGCTCATTGCTAATGAAGATAAACTAGAAATCAAAGAGTTTCTAGACGATCAAAATATTAGCGATGTGGCGGAGCTTATCAATGAATTTCCGGAGTACGAGGCCCAGATTATTGCCAACATGGCCATTCACAGAGCGGCTAGCGTTTTCAAAATTCTGGACATTGCCCAACAAAAAGACATTGTCAAAGAATTGCCTTCTTCAAAAACTGCCGAGTTATTAAATGAACTTCCTGCCGATGATAGAACCGACTTTTTGGAGGAACTACCTAAAGCGGCTATTCGTGATTTAATTAAATTACTTGACCCCGAAGAAAGAAAAATTACCCTGGCTATGCTTGGCTATCCCGAGGATAGTGTAGGCCGTTTAATGACTCCTGATTACGTTTACATTTACGCCCATAATACCGTAACTGAAGTTTTTGATACCATTCGAAAGTTTGGCAAAAATTCAGAAACGATTGATGTTATTTATATCATTGATCAAAAAGGTGAACTGGTAGACGACATCAGAATCCGAGACGTAATTTTAGCAGCGCCTAATAAAAGAGTGGATGAAATTATTGATGGCAGGGTTGTATCATTAAATGTACATGACGATCAGGAGCACGCCAACCAGGTGTTTAAAATGAACAACCGAGTGGCACTTCCTGTAGTGGATGACAATAATATTTTGTTAGGCATTGTTACCATCGATGATATGCTTTGGGTTGCCAACGAAGAGTTCAGTGAAGACATGCAAAAAATGGGAGGTACTGAAGCCTTAAACGAACCTTATTTAGATATCCCATTATTAAAACTCTTCAAAAAAAGAGTGGGCTGGTTGGTGGTATTATTTATTGGTGAAATGCTTACGGCAACTGCCATGGGTTATTTCCAAGATGAAATTGCAAAAGCCATTGTACTTGCTTTATTTGTGCCACTTATTATTTCAAGTGGTGGTAATAGCGGGTCACAGGCTTCCACCCTTATTATTCAGGCCATGGCCGTTGGTGAAATTACCATTCAAGATTGGTGGCGCGTGCTACGCCGCGAAATTACCAGCGGTATGTTACTAGGCTCGGTGCTTGGTATCATTGGATTTATTCGCGTTGGCGTTTGGCATTCTATCTTCCCCAATATTTATGGCGAACACTGGATGATGATTGGATTTACGGTAGGATTTTCTTTAATAGGCGTAGTGCTTTGGGGAACCTTATCAGGCTCCATGCTACCTATCTTTTTAAAGCGTTTAGGATTTGACCCTGCTGTTTCATCGGCACCTTTTGTTGCAACCATGGTGGATGTTACAGGACTAATTATCTATTTTAGCTTTGCTTATTTATTCCTACAGGGACTACTGTTGTAATTAGTTAAAACTTAAGCCCAATACCAAGTTGCAAAGAAGCCGTTTTCCAAGTTTCCATGTCATCAATGGCATTAATATTTTGCAAGCCAGCTACATATCTTCCATAGATTCTAAAGGAACTCAAATTTAATTGTGCACCTACTACTGCCGATATGTCGCCAGATTTAAATGCATTTTGCGCGTTGTTTAAAACATTTTTATCCTGACCAATAAGTATGCCGTACTGAGGTCCAGCATTAAAAGTTATAAGCTTACCTAAATTAAGACGTAGTAGAATTGGTATACTTAAATAGTTAAGTCTTGTATAGGCGTTATCAATTAAAAAAGCTTGACTAAATCTAGAATTGTATAAAGTAGAAAAGCTAGAACGCTTGGTCATGGTTTGACTATACAATAGTTCCGGTTGAATACCAATAAATTTATTGATGTCAATTTCAGCAAAAGCACCCGCCATATAGCCCATATCAAAAGCATCATTAAAAGATTGTCCGTTTACCTTATTTAAATTTAGACCACCTTTTACGCCAATTCTAAATCCACCTTGCGCAGCAGCTTGCATTGAAAAGAAAACAACAAAACCAATTAAAATAAATGTCTTTTTCATAATTGAAATTTTTAAAACAGTAAGTTCTAACAATTAAAACGAAAAAAATAACAACTAATTGTTAATTAAGCCAACAATAACATTTTACACAAATTCTATAACCGTGATTTCAGGAAGTATCCCTACCCTACCTGGGTAACCAATAAATCCATACCCTCTATTCACATATAATTTTTGAGCACCTTGCTCGTATAAACCCGCCCACTGCTTGTACATCCACTGCACGGGACTCCATTTAAAATAAGGATTTTCGAGGCCAAACTGCATGCCATGTGTATGACCAGAAAGCATGAGATCAATACCCGGATATTCCGGCAATATTTGTGCATCCCAGTGGCTAGGGTCATGACTTAAAAGTATTTTAAACGGAATATTTTCGGTGCCCGGGTACGCCAAATCCATTTTGCCATATTTTGGAAACCTAGCTTTAGCACCCCAGTTTTCGATGCCTAGTAGTGCAATTTTTTCGCCATTCTTTTCAAGTAACACATGCTCATTCATAAGTAAACGCCAACCCATATTGGCATGCACTTTTTTAAGCGCTTCCAAATTATCTATTTTAGCTTGTGGTGTAGGCCACTGCACATAATCGCCATAATCGTGATTACCGAGTGTAGAAAAAACGCCAAGTGGCGCTGTTAAACGTCCAAAAGAATTTTGATATGGTTCCATTTCGGTGGCTCTGTCATTTACTAAATCGCCAGTAAAAACAATAAGGTCAGGCTGCTGCTTTAATATTAAATCGATGCCCTTATTAACCGCACGTATGTCCTGAAAACTACCACTATGAATGTCACTAATGTGTACCATGCGCATGCCTTTAAATGCTTCTGGTAAATTTTTAAATGAGAGTTTTATTTTTTTAATTTGGTAATTGTATTTGTTACCAAAACCAAATAGTAAAGTTCCAAATAAAGTACCTCCAAGACCAAGTCCCAGCCAACTTAAAAAAGTAGATCTTGGAATACCCTGTCCTTCTGGCCCCATATACTGCGCTCCAGATAACGGAAATATTTTATTCATGAGTAGCAAAGCGCCTCTTCGAATATCATCGGCAACAAAAAATAGTGAGCCAATTAATTTGGCTAAAAAAAGTCCTATCAAAATCGCAAACACATAGTTTCTAAAAACCTTGGATGTCTGCAAAAATTGGAGGTACGGAAAAGAAAGCATGGTGGCGATGGTAAAAAAAGACACCACCCAGTAGGTAATAAAAATAGCCTGACGCCCCCTTTCGGCCCCCTGCTGGCTAACTGTTTTTAAGGCCTGAAAAACGTATAAATCCAGTAAAAAAATGACAAGAGCGATGATCCACCAGCTTGTTGCACTACGCATAGGTTTGGGTTATTTGGTTGATTTTATGCCAAAATCGATTGGAAAAAGGCAAAATTACCCCTTTTTTAGCCGTTTTTAGGGAAATTTGACAAGGGGTTATTCCTGTAACAAAGTATGGATAAGATTGTTTCAAAAGATGTAGCTGAAAGCTTATTTTTGGCAACTTACAAGCAATAAATATTATGGCGAGAATTATAGGCGTAGCCAATCAGAAAGGAGGCGTGGGAAAAACAACTACTGCTATCAATGTAGCGGCAAGTTTGGCTGTTTTAGAATTTAAAACCCTCCTTGTAGATGCCGACCCACAGGCAAATAGCACCACGGGTGTAGGATTTGATTTGCATAATATCACAAGCAGTTTATACGACTGCATGGTTAACAATGCAACCGCAAGTGACGTAATTTTAAAATCGGAAGTGCCCAATTTAGATTTAATTCCTTCTCACATAGATTTAGTGGGAGCAGAAATTGAAATGATCAATTATCCGAACAGAGAAAATGTGATGAAAGGTATTTTAGACGCCGTTCGAGATACTTATGATTTTATCATCATCGATTGTTCTCCTTCACTCGGATTAATTACTGTTAACTCACTCGTTGCTGCGGATAGTGTGATCGTTCCTGTACAGTGCGAGTTTTTTGCATTAGAAGGTTTAGGCAAATTACTTAATACCATCAAAATTGTACAGAGCAGATTAAATCCAGCACTTCAAATTGAAGGTATTTTAATGACCATGTATGATGGCCGTTTACGCTTAAGCAATCAAGTGGTAAGTGAAGTTAGAAGACATTTTGATGAAATGGTTTTTGATACCATTATTCACCGTAACACTAGGCTCAGCGAATCGCCAAGTGTGGGCAAGCCCGTTATTTTATACGACGCCGACAGCAAGGGCACCATTAATTATTTAAACCTTGCCAAAGAAATTCTTCAAAATAACGGCATGACAAAAATTTCTAACGAAGAAAGAATTATAGAATAACATGAGTAGTCCTAAAAATAACAAAGACATGATTGGCAAAGGACTAAGATCTTTGCTATCCAATATAGATGCAGAATATAAAACGCCTAAGGGACAAGTGCAACCTGCCCTTGTAGAGCAGGCAGTTGCTACAAGCAAAATTGCACTCGCCGATATTCAAATCAATCCAAAGCAACCACGCCGCGATTTTGATGAACAGGCTTTACACGAGCTTGCGGAGTCTATAAAAATTCATGACGTTATTCAGCCCTTAACGGTTTCTAAACTAGCATCTGGCAAATACCAGTTGATTGCTGGTGAGCGCAGGTTTAGAGCTTCTAAAATGGCAGGTCTTAAAGAAGTGCCTGTTTATGTAAGACAAGCCAACGACCAACAATTGTTAGAGTGGGCTTTACTTGAAAATTTACAAAGAGAAAATTTAAACGCCATCGAAGTTGGCCTCAGCTATAAGCGCATGATGGATGAGCTTTCTTATACCCAGGAGCAGGTAGCAGAGCGCATGGGCAAAGAAAGAAGCACCGTATCCAATTATATTAGACTTTTAAAATTACCACCGGATTTACAACTCGCTATCAGAAGCGGTAAAATTTCGATGGGCCATGCAAGAGCACTGGTTAATATTGACACCATCGACAGACAGCTTTTTGTTTTCAAAGAAATTATACAAAAAAGTTTAAGCGTTAGACAAACTGAAGAGCTAGTGCGCAAAATGTACCTCGCACAAAAACCTGCAGGTGCAAAAGACAATAAATCTAGCCTTCCGGCCGCCTATAAAAAAATTGAAGACAATTTGTCTTCGCATTTTTCTACAAAAGTTAAAATGACGCATTCCAAAAAAGGAACTGGCAGTATTACCATCGAGTATTTTTCGTTAGACGAATTAAACAAAATACTAGATGCCATGAACGTAACGGTGAACTAAAATGATAGGTGCAAAAAAGTTGATCTTTTTTTTCATTGGCTGCATACTTTTTTGCAGTACGCACTTGAGCGCGCAAAAAAAAGATACCAGCCTTTCAGCAAATAGCAGCCCCATAAAAAAAGACAGTACCCGTGCAAAAAGTGATACGGTTGTTAAATTAAAATTCCGTCCGCAGGTAGCTACCCGCAGAGCCGCTATCCTTCCAGGCTGGGGACAAGCCACTAATAAAGAATATTGGAAGATTCCGCTCGTTTATGGCGTTTTAGCAATACCTGGTGCTTTGTATTTTTACAATGATAGCTGGTACAACAAAACAAAATATGCTTACGAGGCAAAATTTAAAGCACAGGCCCCTACCCTAGATAGTTCGGGACTTGCAGGCATAGATCCGCAATTAAAAAATTTAGGACTCGCTTCTTTACAATCTTACCGAAACACATTTAGAAGAGACAGAGACTATTCCATTTTATATTTCATTTTAGCTTGGGGTTTGCAAGTAGCTGACGCTACTGTTTTTGCGCACCTCAAACAATTTGATGTTTCTGATGATTTATCTTTACAAGTAAAACCACAGTTCAACCCTAATACCAGAACACCAGGCCTTGGACTTGTTTTAAATTTTAGAGAGCCATCAAAAAAAATCTTTACTACAAAATAATGTAAGCATGAATATTGCACTTGTTGGATACGGGAAAATGGGTAAAGCCATCGAAGAAATTGCCCTTGCAAACGGTCATACCATTGGATTAAAAATTGACCTAGATAACGCTGCTGATTTAAACGCTGAAAATGTTACGGGCGTTGATGTGGCTATCGAATTTACAGGACCACATAGTGCATTTGATAATGTTATGAAATGTTTATCGCTGGGCATTCCTGTGGTTTGCGGCTCTACCGGTTGGTTAGAAGATTATGAAAAAGCAAAAACATTTTGCGAGGCGCAAAACGGCACCCTTATTTATGCAAGTAATTTTAGTATTGGCGTGAACTTGTTTTTTGAAATCAATAAAACACTTGCTGCTCTTATGAGCAAGCATCCAAGCTACGAAGTAAGCTTACATGAAATTCACCACACACAAAAAAAGGATGCCCCAAGCGGAACGGCTATCACACTTGCAGAGCAGGTACTAGCAGCGGTGCCCAATAAAACAAAATGGGTAAACGAGCCGTCTGGTGTAGCATCGGATCTAGTGATTACCTCTGAAAGAATTGATCCTGCACCTGGCACACACACCACTACCTATGCATCCGCAATTGACACCATAGAAATCACACATACTGCTCACAACAGAAAAGGGTTTGCAGGCGGCGCGGTATTAGCTGCAGAATTTGCTGCTACCCATCAAGGTATTTTTTCAATGAAAGAAGTTTTAGGACTATAAATACATACACATGAATCAGCCCTTCGTAACAGAATTATTTAAGGATCAATCGTACAATAAAAATCAGTTTTTTTTAATTGCTGGCCCCTGCGTGGTAGAAAGCGAAGAGCTGGTGATGGAAATTGCAGACAAAGTAAGTAGGATTTGTAAAAACCTAGGCATTGCTTATGTGTTTAAAGCAAGCTACCGCAAAGCCAACCGCACCAGTGCCAATTCTTTTACCGGCATTGGTGATGATAACGGACTTGAACTAATAAAAAAAGTAGGCACCACGTATAACCTACCTACCACTTCTGATATTCATGCACACGACGAAGCAGCTGTGGCTGCTAAGTATATTGACATTTTACAAATCCCTGCCTTTTTGTGCAGACAAACAGATTTACTGGTAGCAGCTGCACAAACAGGCAAGATTGTAAACGTAAAAAAAGGTCAGTTTTTGAGTGGCGCTTCTATGAAATTTGCCGTTGATAAAATTAAATTAGCGGGCAACAACAATATCATGTTAACAGAACGCGGCAACACTTTTGGTTACCAAGATTTAGTGGTGGATTATAGAAATATTCCTGCCATGAAAGAAAATAACGTGCCTGTTATTATGGATTGTACACACTCACTTCAACAACCCAATCAAACAAGTGGCGTAACAGGTGGTAATCCGCATTTAATTGAAACAATTGCAAAAGCAGCCATAGCTACTGGAGCTGATGGATTATTCATTGAAACGCATCCAAACCCTGCGGTAGCAAAAAGTGATGGCGCCAATATGCTACCATTGCATTTACTAGAACCTTTGCTAGAAAAATTAGTGAGATTAAGAGAAGCCGTTATCTAAACAACTACCAGTTGTTTAATGGATTTCTTTTACCAGCCAAAATGTAACGCTTGATGTTCATCCAAAAAGCGAGTACCATATATATAATTACTGGTGAACCGAGGGTTAAAAAGCTGATATAAATAAACCACATTCTAATGCGGGACGTAGCAATACCAAGCCGCTCGCCCATGGCATTACAAACACCAAAAGCCCTTAATTCTAGAAATTCCCTCAATTTTTGAATCATAGTTGAGCTATTTTAACAATTGTATGGCAATTTAAGTCATTTATAGTTAAGAATCGCTTTTGTCTGCCCCCGTTTTTAAGTAATTTTGCGGCGCAAAAAACACTCTTTTTGTATTGTTTCAATGAAACAAAAAGTAGTAGATATACAAATTTAATGAGTAGAAAAAAATGTGATTTATGTGTGGAATTGTAGGATACATTGGGAATCGAGAGGCTTATCCTATTGTATTAAAAGGTTTAAAACGTTTAGAATACCGCGGATATGATAGCACTGGCGTAGCTATAATACAAGGCAAGAACATACAAGTTCATAAAAAAAAGGGCAAGGTTTCAGTACTAGAGGAGGCTGTTGTTGGAAATAACATGCATTCCCATATTTGCATTGGACACACCCGTTGGGCAACGCATGGCGAACCATCTGACAGAAACGCGCATCCACATCTCTCTAACAATGGCCGATTGGCAATGCTTCATAATGGTATCATTGAAAACTATGCGCCAATCAAACAAGAATTGATAAGTAAGGGATATACTTTTAAAAGCGATACAGATACCGAAGTATTATTAAATTTCATTGAAGATATTCAAGAAAATAATAAATGCAGTTTAGAAGAAGCATTACGCATTGCATTAAAAAGAATTGTGGGTGCTTATTGTATTTTATTGATTGACCAAGACGATCCAGAAACCATTATTGCCGCAAGAAAAGGAAGTCCTTTAGTAATTGGTATTGGAAAAGGTGAACACTTTTTAGCAAGTGACGCCTCCCCTATCATCGAGTACACCAAAGAAGTAGTGTATGTGAACGATTATGAGATTGCCATAGTAAAACCTGACGAACTCACATTAAAGAACTTAGGCAATGAAAAGCAAACGCCTTTTATCCAAAAACTAGATATGGAATTAGCCGCTATTGAAAAAGGGGGCTATGAACATTTTATGCTTAAAGAAATATTTGAGCAACCTGAAACTATATATGATTGCCTAAGAGGTAGATTATTGCATGAAGAACAAAAAATAGTGATGGCAGGCATTGACAATCACATAGAGGATTTAATAAAAGCCTCCAGAATCATCATTGTAGCTTGTGGAACTAGCTGGCATGCTGGATTGGTTGCAGAATATGTGATTGAAGAACTATGTCGAATTCCTGTTGAAGTGGAATATGCCTCAGAATTCAGATACAGAAATCCAGTTATTCATCCAGGAGATGTAATCATCGCTATTTCACAAAGCGGTGAAACAGCAGACACTTTAGTTGCTTTAGAAAGTGCTAAAGAAAAAGGTGCTTTTATATTTGGTGTAGTAAATGCTGTAGGAAGTAGTATTGCACGTTTATCACATGCAGGTGCCTACACACACGCAGGACCAGAAATTGGTGTGGCAAGTACCAAAGCCTTTACTGGTCAACTAACCGTATTATATATGATGGCATTAAAAATGGCTGAAGCAAAAAAAAGCATTAGTAATGAGCGATATTCACAGTTGGTTAAAGAACTAGCATCTGTTCCAGAAAAAGTAAAAGAAATTTTAGGGGACACTTCCAAAATAAAAGACATAGCAAAACAATATAAAGACGCTTCTGATTTTTTATACCTAGGTCGAGGTTATAATTTTCCAATTGCATTAGAAGGTGCCTTGAAATTAAAAGAAATTACCTACATCCACGCAGAGGGATATCCTGCCGCAGAAATGAAGCATGGACCAATTGCATTAGTAGACGAAAACCTGCCTGTAGTATTTGTTGCGACTAAAGACGCGTATTACGAAAAGGTTGTTTCCAATATCCAAGAAATTAAAGCTAGGAAGGGGCAAATAGTTGCAGTGGCTACATTGGGTGATTCAATTTTACCAACAATGTGTCAAAATATCATGTTTGTTCCAGAAATCGATGAAGTACTAGCACCTCTATTAAGCGTTATCCCTTTACAACTTTTAAGTTATTACATAGGCATTTATAAAGGTGTTGACGTAGACAAACCAAGAAACCTAGCAAAATCTGTAACTGTTGAGTAGTATGAATAATATTAAACTGATTTCACATAGTGAGTTGGGCTATGGATTTATTAAGAATCTACCCAATGGAAAAGACGAATACTATTTAAGAAATAAACAAAATAGAAGCGGTATCAACTATCGAAAGCTTAGTTCTTTAGAGATTGAGATACTCGTAAGAAATGGAAACACCAGTGACGACTGGTCAAATATTTTAGTTTCAAATCAATTTAATCCGGAACTTGTAAAAAATAATTCTTTTTTTGGGCTTAATAGAATTGGTGATTTACAAACAAGCTGCTTAGGCTTTAGGGATTTAATAGTACCAATTGGAATATATAACTCTACTATTATAAGTTGCGACTTTGGAAACAATGTTTCCATACACAACGTAAACTATATGTCGCATTACATAATTGGAAATGAGGTGATTATTAATAATGTAAATGAATTGGTAACAACCAATCATGCTAAATTTGGAAATGGCATTATTAAAAAAGGCGAATCTGAATCAATAAGAATATGGCTGGAAATTTGCAATGAAAACACAGGAAGAAAAGTTTTGCCTTTTAATGGGATGACTGCTGGAGATGCTTATTTGTGGTCAAGACACAGAGCAGACAAAGATTTACAACAAAAATTTATAGAACTAACCGAAAACCAATTCGATAACAATCTTGGATATTATGGAAAGATTGGTGACAAAACCGTCATTAAGAACTGTAAAATTATAAAAGATGCTTGGATAGGCGAAGACGCCTATATAAAAGGGGCAAATAAAATAAAAAATGTTACGATCAATTCACATCCAGAGGCAAGTACGCAGATTGGGGAAGGATGTGAATTGGTAAATGGCATTATTGGATATGGATGCAGCATATTTTATGGCATTAAAGCTGTTCGATTTGTCTTATCAGATTATTCTCAACTTAAATATGGGGCAAGGCTCATTAATTCCTTTTTGGGTCCAAATGCTACAATCTCATGCTGTGAAGTTTTAAACTCACTCATATTTCCTGCACATGAACAACACCATAATAATAGCTTCTTATGTGCTGCAACAGTTATGGGACAATCAAATATTGCTGCTGGTGCAACGCTTGGCTCCAATCACAATAGCCGAGGAGTAGATGGAGAAGTAATTATGGGAAGAGGTTTTTGGCCCGGCCTTTGCGTTAGTATCAAACACAACTCAGTATTTGCTAGCTTTTCACTGCTAACCAAAGGAGACTACAATTATGAATTAAACATACCAATTCCATTTTCCCTAATCAGCAACGATCCTATAAAAGACGAGCTCGTTATCATGCCAGGCTACTGGTTTTTGTATAATTTTTATGCATTGGCTAGAAACGCATGGAAATATTTAGCCCGTGATAAAAGAAAATATAAAACGCCAATTTTTGAATACGATTATTTAGCTCCAGATTCAGTTAATGAGTTACTGAATGCACGCAAAATCATTGCTGAGGCGGTTGCTAATGCACACTTAAAAAATGAAAAGAAATCGAGCCCAATAAATCAATCTGAATTATTTGAATTGGGCAATTCCCTATTACAAAAAAAGTCTAAACAAGAAATTGAAAAGCTAGAAATTATTGCTGATGGCATTGAAAATAGTAAAAGAAAAGTAAAATTAATTAAATCATATGATGCATATCATATGTTCGAAAAAATCATTTTCATGTATGGCATGGATGCTTTAATTAGATATATAGATACCAACAATCATAAAAATATCATAAGCGCAATACAACAAATCAATTGTTCATCCAATACCTTACACTGGATGAATATAGGAGGGCAATTAATCCCATCTGAAAACGTTGAACAGCTTTTAAATAATATAAAATCTGGCGCCATTAAAAATTGGAATGAAGTTCATGATTTTTACAATGCCGCATCCGAATCATACCATACAAACAAAGACTTACATGCATTGACTATTTTACAAGAGCTCACCAATATTCAATTCAATCAAATCACAATACCTCAACTTATACATTGGCTAGACAGCTATGTAGAATTCAAAAAAGACTTCACGCACAAAATTTTTACAACCCGTGCTAAAGATTATGCGAATCCATTTAGAAAAATGGTTTACGAAAATGAAGCTGAAATGGATGCTGTAATTGGCAGCTTGGCTGATAACGAATTCATAAACAATCAAAATAAGCAGCTACATGATTTAACGCAAAAAATTTCGTCCTTAAAACAGATATTAGCAACCAACTAATCATAAAGAATGATCCTAAGGTTAATAACCCTAGCCCTTTAGCATATAGTAATTGAGGCCCCCTCAACTGTGGGCTTTTGACCCATTATTTAAGAGGCAAAAGCCCTTTATTGAGGATTTTTCTCAATTTTTGAATCATATTGGTGATTTTTTAACAAGTGAATGGCAATTTAAGTCACATAATAACCAAGAATCTCTTTTAAGCACCCCCTTTTTTCGTAATTTTGCAGCAGATTTTAAAAAATTCAATCTTACATCTATAAATACCTATTGTTATGGCTTTTGACATTGAAATGATCAAGAAAGTGTACGCAGAAATGCCTGCAAAAATTAATGCAGCTAGAGAAGCACTTGGCAGACCCTTAACCCTTTCAGAAAAAATTCTTTTTTCACATTTACATGGCGATCAGTCTCCAAGTAATTTTGAAAGAGGCGGTTCTTATGTAGACTTCGCACCAGACCGTGTTGCTATGCAAGACGCTACTGCGCAAATGGCATTGTTACAATTTATGCAAGCGGGTCGTCCTAAAGTTGCCGTACCAAGCACCGTGCATTGCGATCACTTAATTTCTGCAAAAGTAGAAGCCAAACAAGATTTACAAGTTGCTACAACAGAGAGTAAAGAAGTGTATGATTTTTTAGCTTCTGTTTCTAATAAATATGGCATTGGTTTTTGGAAACCAGGTGCAGGAATTATTCACCAAGTTGTTTTAGAAAACTATGCATTCCCTGGCGGTATGATGATTGGTACCGATTCTCACACCGTTAACGCGGGTGGTTTAGGTATGCTTGCCATTGGCGTAGGTGGTGCTGACGCTTGTGATGTGATGGCAGGACTTGCATGGGAATTAAAATGGCCTAAACTCATTGGTATTAAATTAACAGGAAAACTAAATGGTTGGACTGCCCCTAAAGACGTTATCTTAAAAGTAGCTGGTATTTTAACTGTAAAAGGTGGTACTGGTGCGATTGTAGAATATTTTGGCGAAGGCGCAACAAGCATGAGTTGTACAGGTAAAGGAACCATTTGTAATATGGGTGCAGAAATTGGTGCTACCACTTCTACATTTGGTTATGATGCTAGCATGAGCCGTTATTTAAGCTCTACAGGCCGTGCCGATGTTGCTGCACTTGCGGATGGTATTGCAGAGCATTTAACTGCAGATACTGAAGTGTATGCAAACCCAGAAAAATATTTCGATCAAGTTATTGAAATCGATTTAAATACATTAGAGCCACACTTAAACGGTCCTTTCACACCAGATTTAGCTACGCCTATTTCTAAAATGAAAGAAGTAGCAGCAGCAAACGGCTGGCCTACAACTGTTGAAGTAGGTTTAATTGGTAGCTGTACCAACTCTTCTTACGAAGACATTAGCCGTGCGGTAAGTTTAGCAAAACAAGTTGCACAAAAAGGACTTACAACAAAGGCAGAATACATGATCACACCAGGTTCTGAGCAGGTAAGATATACTATCGAAAGAGATGGTTTCTTAGACGTGTTTAGCCAAATTGGTGCGAAAGTATTTGCAAACGCTTGCGGACCTTGTATTGGTATGTGGGAGCGCGTTGGTGCGGAGAAAAAAGAAAAAAATACCATCGTACACTCTTTCAATAGAAACTTTGCAAAGCGCGCTGATGGTAACCCTAACACTTTTGCCTTTGTAGCATCTCCAGAAATTGTTACAGCACTTGCGATTGCGGGTGACTTAACTTTTAATCCATTAACAGATACTTTAACCAACGATAAAGGCGAACAAGTAAAATTAGACGCTCCTACTGGTGACGAATTACCAGTAAAAGGTTTTGCAGTAGAAGATGCGGGATACCAAGCACCTGCTGCAGACGGTTCAAGTGTAGTAGTGGCTGTAGATCCAGCATCTAAGCGTTTACAATTATTAGATCCTTTTGCTGCATGGGAAGGCACTGATCTTAAGTCTTTAAAATTATTAATTAAGGCGAAAGGTAAATGTACCACAGACCATATTTCAATGGCTGGTCCATGGTTAAAATTCCGTGGTCATTTAGATAATATTTCAAACAACATGCTTATTGGTGCAGTTAACTTTTTCAACGAAAAAACAGACTGCGTGAAAAACCAATTAACAGGCGCATTTGATACCGTACCAAATACACAAAGAGCATACAAAGCTGCAGGTGTAGGTTCAATAGTAGTAGGTGACGAAAATTACGGAGAAGGTAGTTCTCGTGAGCACGCTGCGATGGAGCCAAGACATTTAGGTGTTCGCGTGGTATTAACAAAATCATTTGCACGTATCCACGAAACAAACCTTAAAAAACAAGGTATGTTGGCGTTAACTTTTGCAAACAAAGCAGACTACGATAAAATCCAGGAAGATGATAGTATCGATGTAGTTGGCTTAACAAGCTTTGCACCAGGTAAGCCGCTAACACTTGTGTTAACGCACAAAGATGGATCAACTGATTCAATTGAAGCTAACCATACTTACAACCAACAACAAATCGAGTGGTTTAAAGCTGGTGGTGCACTAAATATTATTAGAAAGCAAGTTGCTGGATAGTGATTAAAAATCACCTCTAAAGATTTAAAAATCCCTCTGAAAATTCAGAGGGATTTTTGTTTTAAACGCTGCTTGGATTTTCTTAACTTTAAGCTATGATAAAAACAGCACTTGTTTCTTTTGGCATGAGTGGACGTGTGTTCCATGCGCCATTTATAGATTTGAACCCAAATTTTATATTAGCTGGTGCATGGGAACGTTCTAGTAAAAATATACAAGCTATTTATCCGGGCGTTAGATCGTATGATTCTTACGAAGACATACTAAATGATTCGACAATTGATTTAGTGGTGGTAAACAGCCCCAACGATACACACTATGCATATACCAAACTAGCGCTATTAGCAGGTAAACATGTAGTGGTAGAAAAATCTTTTACCGTAACCGTAGAGGAAGCAGAAGAACTTGCAGCACTAGCGGTTCAGCAGCAAAAACTTTTAACGGTGTATCAGAACAGACGTTTTGACGCCGACTTTTTAACCATACAAAAACTAATTGCAGAAAATAAAATTGGCAGTTTACTGGATGTTCAAATTTCTTACGAACGTTATAGAACAACCTTGAGCCCTAAAGTACATAAAGAGCAGCCTACACCGGGTGCAGGTGTATTACTTGATTTAGGGCCACACCTTGTAGATCAAGCCATTCAACTGTCAGGCATGCCTACCTCAATTTTTGCAGATGTTCGTATCACAAGATCCGTATCGCTTGTGGATGATTATTTCACACTCCTATTATACTACCCTACCCACCGCATTTTACTTACCAGCGGTATGGTATTTATGCAACAAGGACCTGGCTATAAAATCTATGGAACCAAAGGTTGTTTTATAAAAAATAGATCTGATGTGCAAGAAGATTTGTTACTAGCAGGCCACAAACCAGGCGGTGAAAATTGGGGCAAAGAAGATCCTAAAAATTATGGCACCCTCACTACCGATACTGACGGCGTAATTACAAGTAGCATTATTGAAAGTGAGCGTGGCGATTACGGAAAATATTATGAAGCAGTAGCTGCAGCGATTTTAGAAAATAAACCGGTACCCGTTTCGCCTCAAGAGGGCATTAATATTATGAAAGTACTAGTAGCCGCTAAAAAAAGCAATGAAACAAAACAAGTGGTTCACTTATAAACCCCTCTATGGCGCACCCGTATATTATTCAGATAAAAAAAGAATTTGCTGCATCTGCTAATGCTACAAAAGCAGCAGGTGCTAAAGCTTATTTATTGCATCAGTTTGAATTTTACGGACTACAAACACCAGAGCGCCGCAGTATTTGCAAGGCGTTTTACAAAACAAATCCTGTCACAAGCCACGCTACCCTTGTTACCATTATTAAAGAAGCTTTTGCTGCTCCCGAGCGTGAACTCCATTATTTTGCCATCGAACTACTTGCTTTTCACCACAAATTGTGGACAGATAAAACGATCACAATTATTGAATGGATGCTTACGCATAAAAGTTGGTGGGACAGTGTAGACTCCACCAATTCAAATGTGATTGGAAAATATTTCATCAAATTTCCAGCGCTGTTAGAACCCACTACCAACAAATGGAATCAATCGAGTAATATTTGGTTGCAGCGCATGAGTATTTTATTTCAGTTATCCTACAAAGAAAATACCAATACACAACTACTTGAAAAATACATCCTTAACCGCATTGATACCAACGAATTTTTTGTTAACAAAGCCATAGGCTGGGCGCTGCGCGCCTATGCGTACACCAATAAAAAATGGGTGATTCGTTTTGTAAAAGACCACCCGCAACTTTCTAATTTATCCAAACGCGAAGCGCTCAAACATCAATAATTATATGGAAGCCACCACAAACAATAGTAGATTTCAAAAGGCAAGAAATTACAAAAGAAAATGGGTAACCATCAAGGCCGAAATTAAGAGCAGTGTATACATTTTACTAGGCATTCTTGCAGCGGGCTTTGGCTTAAACGGCTTTTTACTCCCCAATAATTTTATTGATGGAGGGGTTACAGGCGTATCACTATTATTAACAGAACTTACAAAGATTCCCTTATCAGTACTTATAGTACTTATAAATATTCCCTTTATATTTTTAAGCTACTTCACTTTAGGAAAATCATTTGCTTTAAAAACCCTTATAGCGATTATTGGACTCGGCCTTTGTGTTGCAATCATTCATTTCCCAATTATTACGAATGATAAATTACTGGTAGCAGCATTTGGCGGTATATTTTTAGGGGCTGGTATTGGTCTTACCATTAGAGGTGGTGGTGTTATAGATGGCACAGAAGTACTCGCTATTTATATTAGCAAAAAAATGGGCGTCACCATTGGAGATCTTATTATCATCATCAATGTAATTATTTTTGGATTGGCTGCTTTTTTACTTTCAATTGAGACGGCACTATATTCTATGATCACCTATTTTGCCGCTTCAAAAACACTCGACTTTATTATTGAAGGTATTGATGAATACATAGGTGTAACCATCGTTTCATCGCACTGCAAAGAAATAAAAGACATGATTGTTCAAACCATGGGCCGAGGCGTAACCGTTTACAAAGGCGCCAAAGGAATTGGCAAAAGAGGCGAACGTGATGATCTTGATATTATCTATACCGTTATTACCAGACTTGAAATCAATAAACTCAATACTGAAATTGAAAAAATAAGTCCCACTGCTTTTGTGGTGATGACATCTGTAAAAGATACCAAGGGTGGCTTGATCAAGAAAAAAGCACACAAGCACTAAATACAAATGGCCGCACAAGTGCGGCCATTTTGCGGGTCAAAAATTTTTGCCCTTACATTTTTTTAGCGTCTTCTATAAATTTAGCAAGTCCAATATCTGTTAGAGGATGTTTTAGAAGTCCTAAAATAGAATCAAGTGGACATGTACACACATCAGCACCAGCTTCTGCAGCCTTAACAATGTGTAGCGCATTTCTAATAGATGCTGCTAATATTTCAGTTTTAAATCCTTGGATATCGTAAATGTGACGGATTTGACCAATGAGTTCCATTCCATCCCAAGAGCTATCATCAATTCTTCCAATAAATGGAGACACGTAGGTAGCACCTGCTTTAGCAGCAAGTATTGCCTGGCCGGCACTAAATACTAGGGTACAGTTGGTTCTAATTCCGTTATCGGTAAACCATTTGATTGCTTTAATACCATCTTTAATAAGTGGCACTTTCACCACAATATTTGGATGTATCGCCGCTAGTTTTTTACCCTCTTCTACCATCGTAGCAAAATCCGTAGAAAGTACTTCGGCACTTACGTCACCATCTGCCATTTCGCAAATTGTTTTGTAGTGGTTAGCGATGGCTTCTTCACCTTTTACACCTTCTTTAGCCATTAACGTTGGGTTGGTTGTAACACCATCCAAAATGCCTAAATCGTAGGCTTCTTTAATTTGAGCGAGGTTGCCCGTGTCAATAAAAAACTTCATGGTTTTTCTGTTAAATGTAAAATCCCCGAAATAGACGGGGAATAAAAAAAATGGCAGGCTACTCACATCGCACCGCTCAACCGCTTATCCTTGCTGTATTCCTACCCTGGGGAGGTTCTGCAGGAGCTGGTCGTGTAAGACCTGCCGGTGCAAAAGTAAGGTTTGCCCTCAATTCTCCCTAATTTTTAACGGATTAAATAAGCCAATCTATCTGATTCCAAGCTGATTTCGAGAATTTACCTTGGCAAAGCCAATTAACTCGTCATGTCGACCCCCAAGTGACCTGTAGTAGTAAAATACTGTGTAATCATTTTCAGTTTCCCAAAAATTACCCTCTGTAGGGGCAAAAGAAGCGGTGTAAAAAGGAGCCCCTTTTTCTTTGGTAAGGTAGGTATAATTATAGAAACCCTGTTTTAGAAGTAGTGTTCTGGTATAAGCCCCAACGCTTGGGTCAAATTCCATTTTTGCGGTGTCTCCAAGGGTATGTCCGGTAAGTTGCCCCACCAAGTATATTTCTTTATTGGGCAAAGCTTTTAAACCAGCTGGCACGTAGGTGAAATTAACGTTGGCATAATCGCCCTGCCACCAAGGGTTAATTAGCTCGGTACTTGCTATAGAAGTCCAACCATTGGTGTCCATGTAAAAAACAGCCCGCTGATCATTTCTTGTAAAATCCGGTTTAACGGTAATCGTTACAGGATTTTTACTTCTATCAGTTCTTACAACACGGTCCGATTCAAATCGCAAACTTCTAATATCAACCCAGCGGAATTCTTTGCCTGCTTCAAAAACTTGATGCGCGTCTTCTGTAGAATATTCAAAATTTTTACCTCTAATAAATGTTGGTTGTGTAATAAAGCCAGCATCAGTGTGCACATTGTTTTGCTCGATTAAGAGTTTAGTTTGTTTTGCAGGGCTTAAAATATTTAGTTCTTTGGTACCCACATTTACTTGCACTTTTTGGTGGGTACGCATAATGTCAGAACCAAAAGGTTGCATAATACCAGCACCTAGCGTTACTTTCTCGTCAAGCACATACAACCTTTTTGTAAAAGCAAGTTTTGAGGAATCGTTGTCTAAAAAAACTTTTAAAATATAATTTCCACTTTTTGTAGGTACACAATTTTTTTCTGGGAGAAGCACTTGATAATGCACATAACGTGTAGCAGAAACACTAGATACTCGGTACATGCTAATTCTATTTTGCGGAAAGCCTCCTATATAATCAAATGGATTTAACATAGCAGGTGTCCAATCAGCATTACAAAGTTCAAACGTATAAAAATAATTTTTAGGTACGCCCGACAAATCATCAAAATGAAGTTCCAATGCATCTGATGATTGCAGTCTTATAAGTGGTATAGAAAGTTGATTGTTTTGCTGAAATAGAAGTGCCGTTTTAATATTGGACATATAAATTTGGTCTGGTGCACGCTGTGCTTTGCTGGTTGTAACAACAACAAAGAGTATTAGAAGCCAACTAATCCAATATTTATGAGATAGATTCATGCTTACAAAAATACTATTCGTAATTTTACCAAAACAACCTTTTTGGGCCTATCCTACCATATTGCCAAACGCATCGCTTTTAACAAGCAGCAAAGTTTTTCCAGATTTATCATCCGGCTATCGGTGGTAGCTACCGCTGTAAGCATTATAGCCATGATTATCACCCTGGCTTTTGTGAATGGCTTCCAGGAACAAGTAGCCAATAAAATTTTTGGCTTTTGGGGACATATTCGGGTTCAAAAATATGAAACGGGCAAATCCCTCATTTCCGAAGAGCTACCACTCACCAAAAACAAAGCCGTTGAAAATAGCTTGGCTACCGCGCCGGGTGTAGTATCCTATCAAAGTTTTGCCACCAAATCTGCGGTATTAGAATCTAATACAGAAATTGAAGGCGTGCTTATTAAAGGAATCGAAAAAAATGAAAACCATACCGCACTAAAAAAGTTTTTAGTAGTCGGCAGATGGATGCAGTTTACGGATAGTTTGTACAGCAAAGAAACCATCGTTTCAGACGCTATTGCAAAGCAGTTACAAATCAAAATCAATGACACCATCAAAGTTCATTTTGTTTCTACAAATACAGATGCACAAAAAACCTACCGAAAATTAGTGGTGGTTGGCTTTTATCATACCGGCATTGACGAGTACGACAAATTATTTATGATTGCAGATATTAATTTAATAAGACGCATTAATAATTGGGAACCCGATCAAATTGGTGGCTACGAAGTTTTTGTAGATAAATATCAAGATATAGACGCTATTAGTGGTGGCTTGTCCAACGCATTGCCTTTAGAGTGGATGAGTAAAAGCATTAAAGAAATTTATCCAAATATTTTTGACTGGCTCGACATACAGGACGTTAACCGAAATGTGGTATTTATTGTAATGGGTATTGTGGCACTCATCAATTTAATTACTTGCCTGCTTATTTTAATGCTAGAGCGCACCAATATGATTGGCTTATTAAAAGCCATGGGTGCTACGAGCTGGACCATTCAAAAAATATTTATTGTGTACGCCTCCTTTATAACCCTTGCTGGTGTTGGATTTGGACTGATTATAGGCGTAGGCATTTGCTTACTACAACAAGCTACCGGATTTATCACACTCGACGAAGCGTCTTATTACATTACGGTAGCGCCTATTAAAATTATTTGGTGGCAAGTAGCCGCTGTATGTGCCGGCACCAGTGTGGTATGTTTTATATCTCTGTTTTTACCCACCCTTCTCATACCAAAAGTGAGTCCAGTAAAAGCCATCGAATTCAAATAACTAACGCGTTAATTGTGCAACAATAATACCTGCGGCGATACCTGCATTTAAAGATTCTGCGCCACCAGATTTAGGAATGGTTACTGGATGTGTAATAAAGTCAATAATATTTTCTCTGATACCTTTTCCTTCGCTACCTATTACAAGTAGCCCTTGTTTGGGTGCTTTGGTTGTAAACACATTTTCGCCTTCTAGTAAAGCACCATACACCGGAATTTTTACAGTAGGCAACCAATCTGCTAAATTTTTATAGCTCACCTGTACGCGCATAAAACTACCCATGGTTGCACCAATTACTTTTGGATTGTATACATCGGCAGTGTCTTCACTCGCTACAATTTGCTTTATGCCAAACCAATCTGCAGTTCTTATAATCGTACCTAAATTTCCAGGGTCCTGAATGCCGTCTAACACAATCGTTAACTGTCCTGCAATATCTATTTCTTTTGTTTTTTGAGGCATCATAGCAACCGCTAATACTTGATTGGGTGTTTGAAGCAAACTCATTTTTTCAAGCTCAAATGCCTCAACACGGGTCACTTCAATATTAGCATCTGGCGACTCCCAACTATCAAGCGCATACACGGCTTTTAAAGGATAACCAGCAGCAATCATTTCACCAACTAGCTTTACGCCTTCGGCTATAAAACAACCGGTTTCAAGTCTAACTTTTTTGTCGGACAAAGATTGGATATATTTGAGCTCAGACTTCGTTACCATCGTTATGCGTTTAGTAAGCAATTTTAATCATTTAGCCAGCACCCTTGTCACTTTGGTAGTGATTAGTATGCTAGTTAGCTGTTCCGAACAGCGCAGAACCACCGTTGTCAACTACCCCCTCAATAAGGCTTTTGTTTACAACAATAAAATTGAAATTGTCGGTACAGGGTCCAAAGATGAGAAAAAACAATTAACTACCGAACTAGATAATTACTGGGACGACAGTATTCGTGTTAGAAGTATACAAAAATTTGGGTTTTTCTATAAAATAAAGCAGCCTGCAGTCTTTGAACCCATCAATTTACAGCGCTCTATTAGTTTCATGAATGCCTTTTTACAAACAAGAGGTTTTTATAGGGCAACTTTTTCAGATTCGGTAAGGGTAGATACTGTTGGCGATCAGTTGCAAACCAATATTGTACTCCGCATAACACCGGGCAGCAAAACAATTGTCAATAATGTAGGCTACGCCATTGAAGATAGCAGCTTACAAACACTTACCCAACAAAATAATAAAGAAAGCCGTCTTGTAAAAGGCAGCGTGTATACCAAAGAAGCCATAAGTCAGGATTTGGAACGATTAACAAGCCTTTACAGAAACAATGGTTACTATGGTTTCAACAAAGAAATTTTAGTAGCAGAAGTTGATACGGTCGATACCAAGTTATTAGCAATTGTTACCAACCCTTTTGAGCAAATTAATAGAATTGATAGTATACAGGCCAAACAACAATCAAATATCAACTGGGATATTATCATCAAAAATAAAAATGTATTAGACTCGGTGCAAACAACACCCTTTACCATTAGAGCCGTTCATTTTTATCCAGAGGTAAGTATTTACGAATCCACAGACACGCTAATTGGCAATAAATTTTTATCAAATAATTATTACAAGGATGCTATTTTCCACAATAAAACAGGAAAATTTAGCAGCAAACCACTTGTACAACACAATTATTTACATCCCGGAATACTATACAACGAAGGACTCTATTTTAAAACGCTGAATACACTAGGACAAATTGGGGCATGGCAACAAGTAGATGCACGCATCTTAAAAACGGCAAAAGACAGCCTTGATATTCATTTGTTTTTAGTGCCCGCTACCAAGCAAAGCGCTTCAATTGATTTAGAAGGTAGCCGCAACTCTGCAGATATTGTAACGGGCAATACCCTAGGGATTTCTACCAATTTAAATTACACCAACCGCAATGTTTGGAAACAGGCTATTCAATCGGTAACAAATTTTAGAACCGGGGTAGAATTAAATTTAATAGGTGCCACTAATAATAATATTGTACAAACATTTTTAATCAATGCAGGACATACCTATGCCATTCCGCATATCATGCAGCCTTTTAAAAATTGGAAAAAAATAAAGGCATTAGACAACCAGCGCACACTCGTATCAATCAATGGTTCTTATGTCGATAGAAAAGATTTCTACCAGTTAAAATCACTGGTAACTAGTATTGGTTATGAGTGGCACCAACAAAAAAAGAACGGCGATAATATCTGGCTCTACAAACCGCTTAACCTTGAACTCTATGGTATTAGTAGACTTGCAGGACTTGATAGCCTTATCAAAAACAATCCTTTTTTACAAGCCTCTTTTAATGAAGGAAATATTTTTAGCCAAAGTTTTTCTTTTATTAGAACCGCAAATAGTGTCAAGCACAAAAATAGAAGCCATTTTTTACGAATTAGTGCTGAAGAAGCAGGTGCAATTTTTGAGCTGTTCCCGGGCATTAAAAACAATCTATACCGCTACATAAAAACAGAAACCGAATACCGTCAACTAAACAGATTCAGAAAATCTGAACTAGCATACCGCGCCTTTGCAGGCTTTGGTTACAACTATGGTTCGGATCCGGTTATAGGCAAAAGTTTACCGTTTTTTAAACAATTTATTGCAGGTGGCCCTTACAGCATGCGCGCCTGGGGCTTAAGACAATTAGGTCTTGGAAGCTCTGTGTTTAGTGATACCGTTAACTCTACATACAGAGACCGCTTTGGTGACATGCAACTCGAAACAAATATTGAATACCGTTTTACAGTAGCCGATTTTTCTTCTGTAAAAATTGGCGGTGCCGTATTTGCCGATATTGGTAATATTTGGAACGTTAAAAAAAATGCGATAGAACCTGATGCACATTTTACATTTAAAAACTTTGGAAGGGACCTAGCCATTGGATTAGGCACCGGGCTGAGGTTTGACTTTTCGTATTTTTTATTACGCTTTGATTTAGCGTACCGCGTTAAAGACCCAGCTCGTCAACAAAACAATGGATGGATGAGCATTAAAAATTTTGCAATAACTGAAACGCGCAGTTCAGGATTAAAAGTAAACAACCTGGCTTTACAGTTCGGTATTGGTCTCCCCTTTTAGTGTTGCAATATGCTGTTCAAATGCAGTAATTTGCATGGCATCCTCTACTGCAAAAGATCCAATTTTTGTTCTTCTTAAACTACTTAAATATCCACCTACACCAAGGGCTGCACCAAAATCATTGGCCAAGCTTCTAATGTAAGTTCCAGTGCTACAGCGCACCCTAAAATGTACAATGGGTAATTCAATTTTCGTAATTTCAAATTCGTAAATCGTAACGGGTCTTGGATCTATTTCTACAACTTCCCCACTTCGAGCGGCATAATATAAGCGCTGTCCATCCTTTTTAATGGCAGAGTGAATGGGTGGCATTTGCATAATGGCTCCGGTAAATTGAGCAGTGGCATCCAACACTTTTTGTTCCGTAATATTTTCTAATGTAGTAATGTTAATGGGTTCACTTTCTAAATCAAAAGTAGGCGTTGTAGCACCCAGCGTAATTGTACCGGTGTACTCTTTTTCCATGCCCATATAATCATTGATTTGCTTGGTAAATTTTCCCGTACAAACAATAAGAAGTCCTGTAGCTAAGGGATCTAGGGTTCCGGCATGACCCACTTTTGCAATTCGCGTTTGGTAACGCACTTTTTTAATGATATCAAAAGATGTCCATTTAAGTGGCTTATCAAATAATATCACCTGCCCATCTAGGTAGGGCTGCATGGATGGATGGTACTCTTTTTGCTTCTTCATAGATTAATAAGCCCTCGCAAATAAAACGCGCTGTGTAGAAGGGTTGCCCGATAAAATACAAGTGCCCGCTTCCTGCTTATTATCTAAAGGAATACATCTAATCGTAGCCTTGGTTTGTTCTTTAATTTTCTCTTCCGTTTCTGGAGTGCCGTCCCAATGCGCACTAATAAATCCAGCTTTGGTATCAAGCAATTGAACAAATTCTTCCCAGGTATTGGCCTCCGTAATATGATCATCTCTAAAAGCCTTGGCTCTATTAAAAATATTTTGCTGGATTTCGTCCAGTAAATTTTTAACGTGTAATCCAATACCATCAATTGAAGCATTTGCTTTTTCTTTGGTATCACGTCTTGCTACTTCTACAATATTTTGTTCAAGATCTCTTGCGCCAATGGCAATTCTTACTGGCACGCCTTTCATTTCATGCTCTGCAAATTTCCATCCTGGTCTTGCATTATCACTATCATCATATTTAACAGAAACACCCAATGCTTTTAATTCGGACATTATCACATTTACCTTTGCATCAATCGCCGCTTTTTGTTCGTCACCTTTAAAAATAGGAACAATCACCACCTGTAGTGGCGCAATTTTAGGAGGCAACACAAGTCCTTGATCATCGCTATGGGCCATTACGAGTGCACCAATTAAGCGGGTACTCACGCCCCAACTGGTTGCCCAAACGTATTCGAGGTTATTGTTTTTATCAGAGAATTTTACGTCAAATGCTTTCGCAAAATTTTGTCCTAAAAAGTGTGAGGTACCTGCCTGTAATGCTTTACCATCCTGCATCATAGCCTCTATGCAATACGTGTCTTCTGCGCCAGCAAAACGCTCGTTGGCTGTTTTAACACCTTTAATTACCGGAAGCGCCATCCAATTTTCAACAAAATCGGCGTATACTTCAAGCATCTTTTTTGTTTCAATAACCGCTTCCTCTTTGGTAGCATGCGCGGTATGACCCTCCTGCCATAAAAACTCGGCAGTACGTAAAAAAAGTCTTGTTCTCATTTCCCAGCGCACCACATTCGCCCACTGATTTACGAGAATTGGCAAATCACGATAAGACTGAATCCACCCTTTGTAGGTGTTCCAAATAATCGCTTCCGATGTTGGACGCACCACTAATTCTTCTTCTAGTTTTGCTTCTGGATCTACAATTAACTTTCCTTTATTGTTAGGGTCCGTTTTTAAGCGGTAGTGGGTAACAACAGCACACTCTTTTGCAAAACCCTCTGCATTTTTTTCTTCGGCTTCAAATAAACTTTTAGGAATAAATAAAGGGAAGTATGCATTTTGGTGCCCCGTGTGTTTGAACATTTTGTCAAGCACATCACGCATGTTTTCCCAAAGTGCAAAACCATAAGGTTTGATCACCATACAGCCTCTAACCGCACTATAATCTGCGAGGCTGCCTTTTATCACTAAATCGTTGTACCACTGCGAATAATCCTGGGCTCT
>JBANFS010000012.1:0-53170 GCA_037975885.1 Bacteroidota bacterium | reverse complement strand
CAGTGCTTGGTTAGAAAAATCATAATTAAAATATCCAGTACTAAACAGGATGATGCCAGCAGGAATCATGGTAAAACAAAAGGCAACTGATGCAATATTGATGGCACTTACTTTTTGCATTTGACTGCCAACCATATTTACATTGAGTCCATAAAAAATAGTTGCGAGTACTACAAAAAAGCTGTAAGAAAAATTGTCGAAGTGAAGTGTTTTGCCAGCGGAAACCGAAAGTATTAAACCTGCAAAGCCCAGTAGTATACCAATAATTTTTTGCTTGCTAGATTTTAAATTAAAAAAAGCAATGCCTACAATGATGGTGAATAGTGGCGTGAGTGCGTTTAAAATACCTGCAAGTGCACTATCAATTTTTGTTTCTGCAATACAAAACAAATAAGCTGGAATAAAACTGCCCATCACACCAGAAAGCACCACTACAAAAAGTTTATTTCTAGGGATTTGCTTCAGTGCCGAATAACAAAATGGCAATAAGGCCAGTCCCGAAAAAATCATGCGCAAAGAAGCTACCTGATAAGGACTTAATGTAAAAGTTCCGCCTTCTTTCATGCCTACTTTCATAAGCATAAAGGAACTCCCCCAAATAATCGACAAAACAATAAATAACACCCAATTAATGATCTTTTCCCTCACGGCATTGAATTTTGGCAAAGTTCCCTATTTAGAATCTAAAAACAGTCCCTTTTCTAACAATTTATAGCCCCAAAAGCCACTAAAGTGGATAAATTTTGAGCCCAATCTGCGCATTTGAGGCCCGAAGGGGTTTTCTTTGTAGCAAAAGTGTGAAGCTGTGAATGTTCCAAATTATCAAATTAAGTTAGATCAGTTTGAAGGTCCTTTTGACCTATTGTTGTTTTTTATAGAAAGAGACGAACTGGATATTTACAATATCCCAATTACCAAAATCATTAAAGACTTCCTGGAGTTTATTCATCAAGGGGAGAAACTAAACATTGAACTCTCTAGTGAGTTTATTTTATTTGTTTCTACCCTTATGCGAATTAAGGCAAGATTACTCCTGCCTCGTAAAGAAGTAGATGCTGCAGGTAATGAAATTGATCCGCGCCAAGAACTAATCGATAAAATATTAGAATATAAGCGCTTCAAAGAAGCTTCTACTCAAATGGCCGAAATGGAAGCCGTGCGTATGCTGATGGTGAAGCGAGGTAATCTTCAAAAGGAACTTATTTCAATTGGTGAAGATGCATCTGAAGGAACTGAAATTCAGAACATCACTATGTTCAAGCTTATGAAAGCTTTTGAAAAAGTGATGCAGCGTGTACATGACCGTCAAAACAAACCTGTGCATACGGTGGTGCGTTACAACTACACCATGGAAGGCAGTAGAGATTATATGTTGGATTTTGTACGCGGCGAAAAAACAGTTGCTTTTGAAAAGGTATTTGAAATTTGTAACGACCGCGTTCATGCCTTATTCCTGTTTTTATCAACCCTCGAATTAACCCAGCAGAAATACATGAAACTCCTTGTGGGAGAGGGTATGAACAATTTCATCATCGAATGGAATGACAACCGCGAAGCGGAACTAAAAGAAGAAGGTCTTACAGATGAAGATCTTCCAAGTAGTTTTACCGATGAGGATATTCCATTAGAAATGGAGTAATTATTTATACAGTTTGTAACGCTTCCTTAGTAATCATTTGTTTTACTGCTGCTTCAATGCCTGCAGCGTCATACGCGCATTCGCTGTGTAATTCTTTGAGTGTACCATGCTCTACAAGTCTATCCGGAATACCTAATATGGTAACGTCCGCTTTGTAGCCATTGGCGTTCATGAATTCTAGTATTGCAGAACCAAAACCACCTACAACCGTTCCGTCTTCGACAGTAACAATTTTAGAATAGTTGCTAAATACTTCGTGTAATAAAGCCTCGTCTAGTGGCTTAACAAATCTGATATCGTAATGCGCCGGATCAATACCTTCCGAGCGTAAATTTCTAATCGCTGTTGTTGCAAAATTTCCTGGATGTCCAAAACTTAAAATAGCAACATCTTTACCGTCTTTGATTTTTCTACCCTTGCCAATTTCAACAGGTGCTAATGGTGTTTGCCACTGTGGCATTACACCTTCACCTCTTGGATACCTGATTACAAATGGAAGACCAGTGCTATCAAGTTGAGCGGTATACATAAGGTTGCGAAGTTCCTCTTCATTCATAGGAGCACTCACAATTAAATTAGGTATGCAGCGCAAATAAGCAATATCGTAACAGCCATGATGTGTAGGACCGTCTTCGCCTACAAGTCCGGCTCTATCTAAACAAAGTACCACGGGTAATTTTTGTATCGCAACATCATGCACCACCTGATCAAAAGCGCGCTGCATGAATGAAGAATAAATATTACAAAACACACGCATGCCTTGTGTAGCAAGGCCAGCACTGAGTGTTACGGCATGCTGCTCACAAATACCTACGTCAAATGCACGGTCCGGCATGGCATCCATCATAAATTTTAAGGAAGAGCCACTTGGCATTGCAGGCGTCACACCCATAATAAGTGGGTTTGCTTTTGCAAGTTCAACCAATGTATGACCAAATACGTCTTGGTATTTTGGTGGTTGTGGTGTGTCAATTTTTTTCTTGATGATCTCGCCCGTTAATTTATCAAACAGTCCGGGTGCATGCCATTTTGTTTGGTCTTTTTCAGCAAGTTCGTAGCCCTTACCTTTAGTTGTGATAACGTGTAATAATTTAGGACCAGGGATATCTCTTAAGTCTTTGATCGTGTCTACTAAGTTGGTAATATTATGGCCATCGATAGGACCAAAATAACGAAGCTGTAAAGCTTCGAAAAGGTTGCTACTCTTACTTACCATGCCTTTTACGCTGGCTTCTAATTTTGAAGCGAGGGATCTACTTGTTGATTTTCCAACAGGCATTTTACCCAGCAAATTCCAAATCTCATCCCTTACTTTATTGTAGGTTGGAGAAGTAGCAATATCTGTTAAGTATTCTTTTAGGGCACCTACATTTGGGTCGATGCTCATACAGTTGTCATTCAAAATAATAAGCACGTCACTATCCGCAACACCCGCATGGTTCATTGCTTCAAAAGCCATACCAGCAGTCATGGAACCATCACCAATAACGGCAATTGATTTTCTGTTTTCACCTTTGTATTTTGCAGCCATGGCCATGCCTAATGCCGCAGAAATTGAAGTAGAAGAGTGGCCTACGCCAAACGTATCGTACTCACTTTCTGATCTTTTAGGAAATCCACTAAGTCCTTTATATTTTCTGTTGGTAACAAACTGATCTCTGCGTCCGGTTAATATTTTATGGCCATACGCCTGGTGGCCCACGTCCCAAACGAGCTGATCGTAAGGGGTGTTATAGATGTAATGAAGGGCAACGCTTAATTCAACCACACCAAGGCTTGCTGCAAAGTGCCCACCATGCACACTCACAATGTCAATAATGTATTGGCGTAATTCATTGCAAACTTGATGCAATTGATCTTTGGGGATCTTTTTGAGGTCATCGGGGTTATTGATGTTCCCTAGAAGCGCTCCTGGCCTTATTTCCATGCAAAAAGTTAGTTTAGGTTGTAAAAATAGGCATTTAGTGTGAAGCTAAACACCTTTCTTCTAATAGAAACATCACACAAAAACAAAGGTTCACCCCTTCTTCACTTTATTTTATACCAACCAAGGTTGGTTTTTGCCATTCTTCCCTAATTTACCCCTTTTGGGGTGCTTAATTTTTATATTTGTAACTATGTCTAGAAGAAATAACCATGTTTATTGGTGGTGTCAGGTGGGCGGCTGGTTTTCCTACGGGTTAACCATGATTTTTTTCGCTTTCATTTTTGACAGCAAGCCCAATCCCGTTTTTTATCCAAGACTGGGTATTACCATCGTTTCTGGTATTTTATTTACCCATTTGTTTAGAACCCTGATTGTACAATTTAAGTTAAGGCCTCCTTTTCCTTTTCAGAAATGGTGGCTTTTGTTGACTCTATTTTTTGGGGTGGTTGTGTTTTATAGTTTAACCAACAGTGCCATTGTGGAGTGGGTGGGCCTTTATGACCCTAGAATTAAATTTTCTGTAAGCACACGGTTCTTTTCCAATTTGATTTTTGATTCGCCCATGATATTTATTTGGATCAGCATTTATTATGTATGGCACTATGTACAGTTAGGGCGAATGAATGAAATTCAAAAAGTGAGACTTGAAACGCTTGTAAAAGAACTTGAATTAAAAACCATTAAAGCGCATATCAATCCGCATTTTATTTTTAATGCACTCAATAGCATTAGAGCACTTGTAGATGAAAATCCAGAACGTGCAAGAACAGCAATTACAGAGCTCAGTAATATTTTGCGCAGCAGTATGCAAGCCGAAAAACTTGAAACGGTAACGCTTGAAAAAGAACTTTCAATAGTAAAAGATTATTTGGCCCTTGAATCCATTAGATTTGAAAGTAGGCTCCGCGTGGCATACCATATTGATGAAGATACGCTTGATCAGCCCGTGCCCCCTATGATGCTACAAACCCTTGTAGAAAACGCTATCAAGCATGGCATTGGAAAACAAAGAGAAGGCGGTGTTGTTGAAATATGGTCTGATTTTAAAAAAGAACACCATCAAATTATTATCAAAAATACCGGCGCTATTGATAGTGATTTAGATATTGATAATAGTGGCTTTGGTATTAGTAGCACTAAAAATAGACTCGGTTTACTTTTTGGAAATAATGCAGAGTTTTATATTCAAAACACAAATGATCATATGGTGGAGGCAGTTGTAAGACTTCCTTTAGCCACAAATAATAAATAACTTTAACAGTAACACGTATGGCTATTAAAGCAATTATCATTGATGATGAAAGGCTCGCGCGAAATGAGCTAAAAAAATTGTTATTAGATCATTCCGACATTGAAGTACTTGACGAAGCGTCAAACGTAGATGAAGGCATTGAAAAAATTGAGCAGCACAATCCCGATCTAATTTTTTTAGATATTCAAATGCCCGGCAAAACCGGATTTGATTTACTCGCAGAAATAGAGCGTGCGCCAAAAGTAATTTTTACTACGGCTTACGATGACTATGCCATCAAAGCTTTTGAAGTCAATGCACTCGATTATTTATTAAAACCCATCGAGCCCAAACGCCTCTCAGACGCTATACAAAAACTACAAGCCGAGTTATTTAAGGAACAAATTGGACTTCATGGTAATAACAGAGGTCCATTAACAGAGCAGGATCAAGTGTTTGTAAAAGATGGAGAGCGTTGTTGGTTTGTGAAACTTGGTGAAATCAGGCTGTTTGAGAGCGTAGGCAACTATGCAAAAGTATTTTTTGACGGCAATAAGCCGCTTATCTTAAAATCTTTAAATGCATTAGAAGAGCGCCTAGATGAACGCATGTTTTTTAGGGCCAATCGAAAGCATATCATTAACCTGCGTTGGATTGACAAAATTGAGCCTTACTTTAATGGCGGACTCATTGTAGAATTAAAGGGTGGCGAAAAAATTGAAGTGAGTAGACGTCAAACTGTTAAGTTCAAAGAAATGATGAGCCTGTAGGCATCCCAAAAATTAGCCGTATTTTAGTTGGCTTCTACATCAAATACATTCAAATCAGATCTATGAAAAAAATCAATATTCTAGTTGTTGCTTTGGGGCTTGCTTTTAGTGCACAGTCGCAAAAAATTGACAAACTCATCAAAGAAAAAGAGGTGAGACGCATTGAGACCATTCTTTCTGCAGACGATATGCAAGGCCGCCGTACTTTCACCCCCGGGATCGAAAAAGCTGCTGCATTTATTGCGGATGAGTTTAAGGCTACGGGTCTTCAAACAATGAATAACAGTGGATCTTACCTGCAGTCATTTGCTATGGTTCGTACCAAATTTTTAGGCACGTCTGGAACTTTTGATGGCGCTGCACTTGATAAAAAAGACATTGTTGTTATTACCACACAAGCAAATTTGTCAATCAATGAAACGTCTGGTTTTGAAAAAATTACGATTGGTAAAACAGCCAATTTAATGACTGAAGCGCGTAAGCTAGCGGGTTTAAAAAAGAATGCGCTAGTTATTGTAGATACCAGTTTTGCAAAAACATTTAGTGGATTAACGAGACTGAAGTCTAATTTATTTAAATCGGATAAATCGGTGGTGTTTGTATTGAGCGCTACAAATCCTTCTAGCTATAGTATTGAAGCCAAGCATGAAATTACTGAAATGCCACTGGCGAATGTAGTAGGTGTGCTTCCTGGAAAATCTAGACCCGATGAAATCGTAATTTTTAGTGGACATTATGATCATTTGGGTATTAACAGTAAAGATAGAAACGGCAATGTAGTAGCCGATTCAATTTTCAATGGAGCAAATGATGATGCAGCAGGTACTACTGCAATGATAGTGCTGGCAAAATATTTTAAAGCGTTGAACAACAATGAGCGTACACTTGTATTTGCTGCATTTACAGCAGAAGAAGTGGGTGGCTTTGGTGCTACTTATTTTTCAAATCAATTGGATCCGGCTAAAGTAATGGCCATGTTTAATTTAGAAATGATTGGTTCAGAAAGTAAGTGGGGTAAAAACTCTGCGTTTATAACTGGTTATGATAAAACCGATATGGGTAAAATTTTGCAAGCGAATTTAGAAGGTACTGATTTTACTTTTTATCCAGATCCGTACCCTGCTCAAAATTTATTTTATCGTTCAGACAATGCAACCCTTGCTAGACTGGGTGTTCCGGCGCATACCATTTCTACTACTAAAATTGATACCGACCCGTATTACCATAAAGCAAGCGATGAAATAGGTACGATTGATATAGATAATATGACAAGAATTATTAAGGCCATCGCACTCAGTGCACGTGGTATTGTAAGTGGTAAAGACACGCCAACGCGGGTGAATACTTCTGATCTAAAATAGAAAACAAGCCAACCTTACTACTATTTTGTAACCAGCGAATAAGGATGGTTACTAGTATTCGGGTTGGCTTGTTAGTTATTTGCACAGATTATTTTTTGTTAATATCCATCATAAGGCCAGGTCCAACCAACGTTTGCTCCTCCACTTGATACGGCATCGTAAAATGGCCACCCATTAGCTGCGGAGGCTGGTAAAAAAGATTTGTCAATGCCATATCCCCATCCTTGATTTCTGAGCGCGCCTGCAAAATAGGAGACACGCGATATTTTTAGTTGCTTGATGATTTCATCTTGAGAGCTCCTTTTTATTTGGTAGTCGATGCTGCCATCTACGGTAGTTCCATCAGCAATTTTGACCCTTGTGCTAAGTGAACCTGTGAATGTGATTTCTGAATTATTGTCGTCTTCATAAATGGCAAAAACTTGTTCTTTATTATCAACTACCCAATCCGCATCCCATACCGCGTATACACGTAACCATTGTTTTTTACGAATGGTGCCACGTTCAAATTTCACGGATGTTTTGTCTTCAAACTCAGTGATCTGATGCCCTACTAATTTTAAGTAACCACTAACCCTGCAGTAAGCTATTTCGGAACCTCCACCATTGCCTGTAAAGCTAATTAGCCTGTCATACTGCACTTTGCAAATAGCATCACCCACATACACCCGGTTTACATTAGCAGGTGTTGTAACCGTGGGCGGATTTAAAGCAGCGTCCTGTGTTTCGTATGGTTCGATGCCGTTGACACCAACAATATGGGTGGGATGGGAAAAGACATAGTCGTCATTGACAACAACAGGTTGGTAATTGACCAAAACGCCACCACTGTAGTAAGGTTGATAACCGAGCGCTTCATCCGCTTCTGCGCTGGCCGCTACTAAACTAGAAACAGGCCCATAACTATCGCCACTTGCGCTTATGTCAAATTCGGAACTGTATGGAAAGTAAATGCTAACATCGTAACTATTTTCTTGACCATTGACGCCAAATTGGCCATTACTTAAGTTTTGTATTGACAGATGCTTGTTTTGGATAAAGTTTAAAAATGCAAGTAATTGGGTGTCGTTTTTGCCGCGTGCGGCTTTCCAAAATGCTTCCGAAAAATCTTGTAGGCTCACGTTCCATTTGCTGCATAGCTCAATAAATTTTTTATTGCCAGGCAGGATACTGTGAATGGGGTTAATGAGGTCTTTTAATAAAACCGATTCGTCGGTGTAGGATTTTGCATAAATGGACGCATTAACCAGTTTAAGGTTCTTTTTTTCTTTGTAGAGGTCCTCTAAAATGAGTGTGATTTTTTCGAGGTTACTTACAAGTTCGATTTGATCATAGGTAATTGGTTTTTGGTATATTTTTCTTTCATCGACGCCTCCATTTTGGTAGTCGATCGTATTTTTTTTACAACCAATAACAGCAGTTAAAAGTGTAAGTGCAAGTAAGCCTTTTTTTAGGTTCAATAACATAGTGCTTAATTTAAAGTGAAGAGAATAGGGTTGGATAGCTATCTAGTGTAACCTATTCAATTCAACAGCTGTTTATGTTACGTGAAACCGCATAAATAAAATCAAGGCGCAAAGAAAATATGATTGCGCATTAGTTCTGATATTTTACGCAGCGGTTATTTTATTTATGGGAGCAAAAAAATTATGGGTAAAAAAATATGAGGTAAAAAAATACCGGCCCAACGGGCCGGTATTTTACGATAACAATTACGAACTCTTTATTTAAAATTTATAACCAATGCCACCGCCTAAAAAAGTATTGATATCACCGTATACATCGTTTGAAAAATCGGCACGAAATCCAATGGTTACATGATCTTTGATTAGAAACTGTTGTTGCAACGCAATGCGGTAACCCATGCCAAAATGATTTTCTGTTTTGAGTACTGATTTTCGTATGACGCCTAAAAATGGATCGTAGCTAAAACTTACACTTTTTTCGGAAGTAGCCTGTGTAATGCCTAATGTTGGACCAACTGTCACACTAAATCCATCCATCGAATGTTTAAAGGGGTGGTATTTGAAGGTTGCCCAGCCCGACGTTTTGCTTGTTTGACCATAACTAGATTCTTCAAAAACACCGCTCGGATATAAAATATTTATAGGCTTTCTAATGCCTGTTTCAAAATTGAGTCCAAATCCAACTTGGAAGGTTGGATAGGGGCGCACCGACTTTTTAAAAATTGATTTTTCAACGGCTACTAGAAGTCCATAACCTCTCACGTCACCTGTGCCAAAAAGTACTTGTCCTACAAATAAATGTGCTGCGTAACTGGGCTTAGGTTTGAATGAACTTTTACTTGTATTTGTTTGTGCACAGATGCTACTTGCTAAAAATAGGCTTACTGCAAACAGGGTAACCGGTAACATGTTGTTGATTCGCATAGGGGTTGGTTTACGTTATCAAAAAGATCTTAGGTAGATCATTCACCACCGCAACATATGTTGTTAAGTTACAACATGACTATGTATTCCCCGCAGATTTAACAATGCATGAAAATCTGCGGCAAATACTAGAAAATCAGATGTTTATTTCGCAGTTATTTTCCCTGATGCGTGAATCGCAGCACTCATTTCTTTGATGAGACTTGGGTCTTTTTCGATGGCATTACCAATAACAATCATATTGGCCCCTGCCTTGCAGTTTAGGTATGCTTTTTCAGGATCTGTGATGCCACCACCCACAATGAGTGGAATGTTAATAGAAGCAGCTACAGCGCTAATCATAGCCTCTGTAATGGGCGTTTGAGCACCACTGCCTGCATCCATGTATATCAGCTTCATGCCAAGCATTTCGCCTGCCATGGCAGTGCACATAGCGATTTCATCTTTATTGGATGGTATAGGAGCTGCATTAGAAATGTAGGAAACCGTTGTAGGCGCACCGCCATCAATCACCATATACCCCGTAGGCATAATTTCGAGGCCGGATTTTTTTACAAATGGAGCGCTAATTACGTGCTGTCCAATCAGTAATTCGGGGTTACGGCCTGATATCAAAGACAAGTATAGTAAGGCGTCTGCGTATTTGGATACCTGTGATGGAGATCCAGGAAATAAGATGACTGGGATACTGCAGGCGGCTTTAATTTGCTGGATACAAGCATCTAAATGATTGGAAATCACAAGACTTCCACCCACAAAAAAGTAATCTACTTTTGCTTCTAAACCCAGCTGTACCAAGTGCTCCAGGCTTTTAGCATCTACCTTATCGGGGTCTATTAAAACCGTAAAAAGCGGACGACCTGCTTTTTTTGATTCCAGTAGCTGTAAATAAACGTTTGCGTTCATGAATTGGTAGAATAGTAGTCCTGCAAAAATGCAGAAAAGTTTTTGTTAAAAGCAATAATCGTTCATTTGTTTGTAGTTTTTGCCATCTAGCAGGCTCCTTACTCCTTCATTTTCAATGACTCATGTAAAATATGGCTCAAACCCCTGTATTTACTAAGGGAAAAAGCCCATATCACCCCCAAATTTATTTTTTTTGTTGCTAACATTTGGGGGAAAATGGGTCAAATTCAGGCCTGATTTGAACTCTCAAAAATTTCAAATTCCTTTTCCACAATCTGTTAATATTTAGGGTGTTGTTTTCTGCTCAGCTAAAGATATTTTCGTCGACCGCTTAACAATTTGTTATGAATTCGGGACCCCATTAAATAATTCGTTTAAATAGACACCCAGTATGGCCAACGCTCGCACAAAAAAAGGCTTACAATTCAGCCGCCGATTCACCAAAGATGGTGTATCTCCTTTTGATCAATTTGAGTACGACTACCGTGATAGCGTAATCAAAAATCCAAATGGTGAAAAGGTATTTGAAATGACCAACGTAGAAGTTCCAAAACAATGGAGCCAAATTGCTACGGATATCTTAGCACAAAAATATTTTAGAAAAGCGGGTGTACCACAACCAGATGGTTCATTAGGTAGAGAAACCACAGTAAAGCAAGTTGCACACCGTATGGCAAATTGTTGGAGAGTATGGGGTGAACGCAATGGGTATTTCGCAGACGCTTCTAGCGCGCAAGTATTTTATGATGAATTGGTATATAGTATTTTAAACCAAGCTTGTGTGCCTAACTCGCCACAATGGTTCAATACCGGACTTCACGAGAGTTATGGTATTACGGGTAAGCCGCAAGGTCACTACTATGTAGACCACAAAGACGGTAAATTAAAAAAATCAAGCAATGCTTACGAGCGCCCTCAGCCGCATGCCTGCTTCATTCTAAGCGTGAGCGACGACTTAGTAAATGAAGGTGGTATCATGGATTTATGGACTCGTGAAGCGCGTATTTTTAAATATGGTTCTGGGGTAGGTACTAACTTCTCTCAAATTAGAGGAGCAAACGAAAAATTATCTGGTGGTGGTTCTTCAAGCGGATTAATGAGTTTCCTTAAAATTGGAGACCGTGCTGCAGGTGCTATCAAGTCTGGTGGTACAACACGTAGAGCGGCTAAAATGGTTTGTTTGGATTTAGATCATCCAGAAATCATGGAGTTCATTAACTGGAAAGTTCAAGAAGAGAAAAAAGTAGCGGCACTTATTGCAGCTGGTTATGATAATAGTTACGAAGGTGAAGCGTATGCAACTGTTTCGGGTCAAAACTCAAACAACTCTGTACGTATTCCAAACTCATTTTTTAAAGCCTTACAAGAAGATGGCAATTGGGATTTAAAAGCACGTACCGATGGACGCGTTATGAAATCTATTCCTGCACGTCAAGTATGGGATGCGATTTCTGAAGCGGCATGGCGTTGTGCAGATCCTGGTACACAATACGATACCACCATTAACGAGTGGCATACTTGCCCTAAGGGTGGTCGCATCAATGCATCTAACCCATGTTCTGAGTACATGTTCTTAGACAATACTGCATGTAATTTGGCTTCTATCAACCTGCGTAAATTCTTCAATGAAGAAGACAATTCGTTTGATGTAGAAGGTTTCGAATACACGTCTCGTTTATGGACAACAGTGCTTGAAATTTCTGTATTAATGGCGCAGTTCCCATCTAAAGAAGTTGCGCAATTATCTTACGACTACCGTACACTAGGTTTAGGTTTTGCAAACCTTGGTTCAATGTTAATGGTAAGTGGTATCGCATACGATTCTGAAGAAGCGCGCGGTATTGCTGGTGCCATCACTGCAATCATGACGGGTATTGCGTACAAAACTTCTGCAGAAATGGCTTCGTTTTTAGGTGCTTTTGATAAGTACGAAGAAAACAAAGAAGACATGCTTCGTGTAATGCGCAACCACCGTGCTGCTGCTTACGATGCAGATGATGCGTATGTAGGATTAGAAATTAAGCCTCAAGGTATCAAAGCAAAATATACACCAGATGTGCTATTAAAAGCGGCAACCAAAGCTTGGGATGACGCTGTACAATTAGGTGAAAAATATGGTTACAGAAACGCACAAACAACGGTAATTGCACCAACAGGAACTATTGGTCTTGTAATGGATTGTGATACAACCGGTGTGGAGCCTGACTTTGCGCTTGTAAAGTTCAAAAAATTATCAGGTGGTGGTTATTTCAAAATTATCAACCAATCTGTACCACAAGCATTAAAGAATTTAAAATACACACCACAAGAAGTTGATGCGATTGTAAATTATGCAGTGGGTCATGCAACATTTGAAGGTGCGCCACATGTGAATCCTGCAGCTTTATTGGCAAAAGGATTTTCACAAGCAGAAATTGATAAATTAAATGGTGCAGCAAAATCTGCTTTTGAAATCGGATTTATTTTTAACCGCTTTACACTAGGTGATGCTTGTATGGAGCGTTTAGGATTTAAAGAAGAAGAATATGCAGACTGGAGCTTTAATTTATTAGAAGCGATTGGATTCACAGAAGATCAAATTGCAGAAGCAAATGACTATGTATGTGGTACCATGACAGTGGAAGGTGCTCCGTATTTAAAAGAAGAACACTTATCTGTATTTGATTGCGCAAACAAGTGTGGTCAAAAAGGTGAGCGTTACATTCACGCACATGGTCACATCAGAATGATGGGTGCTTGTCAGCCATTCTTATCTGGTGCGATTTCAAAAACCATAAACCTACCAAACGAAGCTAGCGTATCTGATATTTCTGATAGCTACATGTTAAGCTGGCAGTTAGGCTTAAAAGCAAATGCGATTTATAGAGATGGTTCTAAATTAAGTCAACCGTTAAGTAATAAATCTGATAAGAAAAAGAAAACCGACGACGCTACTGCAGAAGCTGCTGAAACAGCAGATATTGCTGGTGTTGAGGCAGGTTCAAGCATTGTTGATTTAGGTCAATTAACAGTAGAAGAATTACTAGAAGAGGTTCAAAAAAGAATGAACGCTTCTACAGATACCAAATTAAAACGCTTGTTGTCTGGTATCGTAGAAAAGAAATCTCTTCCTTCTAAACGTAGAGGCTTCACACAAAAAGCAAAAATTGGCGGACAGGTTATTTTCTTACGCACTGGTGAATATGCAGATGGCACTTTAGGTGAAATCTTTATTGATCTTGCAAAAGAAGGTTCTACACTAAGAAGCTTTATGAACTGCTTTGCAATCGCTATTTCTGTGGGCTTACAATATGGTGTGCCTCTAGAAGAATTTGTTGAGAAGTTTGTATTTACCAAATTTGAACCATCAGGTATGGTAGATCATCCAAATATTAAAACCACAACTTCACTTGTAGACTTCGTGTTTAGAGCGCTTGCATACGAGTACTTAAATAGAACCGATTTAGTGCACGTATTAGACCGCCCTCAAGTAGAAAATACAGGCGATGATGGTGAAGCTACGCTATTAGGTAAGCCAGAATTAAGTAGCATCCGCGTAACAGCACCTGCTGCAGCTCCTGCGCCTGCACAAAAATTACAACATGCAACAGCGACCGCAGCAGCTCCGGCTGGTATGGACGCAGTAAATGCAGCAGCAAAAAACATGCAGTCTGACGCTCCAGCATGTAATACTTGCGGACATATTACCATCAGAAGTGGTACTTGTTACAAGTGTTTAAACTGCGGAAACAGCATGGGTTGTAGCTAGTTAAACAGAGTTTGAATCAATTTTCACAAAACCGCTCCAAAATCATTTGGAGCGGTTTTTTTTGCTTAAAAAATCTTATTTTCAATGCTGATAGTAAATACCTGTAAAAACTTTTCAAATGGGAGAATTTCAAATTAAAAAAACGGCAAAGCAGTACGACGCAGTTATTGTGGGATCTGGTGCTGGTGGTGGTATGGCTGCTTACGTTTTAGCGAGTGCAGGACTTAAGGTTTGCTTATTAGAAGCAGGGGCCGATTATGATCCAGTCAAGCATTCTTCTCAATTAAAAAATCCATGGGAATCCAAGCGTCGTGGTGCAAGTTCTAAGTACCGTCCGTTTGGTGAGTTTGATGGTTGTTTTTGGGGTTGGGAAATTGATGGAGAGCCATATACCATGGCCGAAGGTTCTCAAAAATGGGAATGGTGGCGTGCACGTATGATGGGTGGAAGAACCAACCATTGGGGACGTATCTCATTACGTTTTGGTCCAAAAGATTTTAAACGTCATAGCATTGATGGGCTTGGTGCAGACTGGCCAATAGGATACGAAGATGTAAAACCTTATTACGATAAAATAGATCAACTACTTGGTGTCTTTGGTACCAACGAAGGATTGGAAAATGATCCGGATGGTATTTTCTTACCACCACCAAAACCAAGGCTCCATGAATTATACATGAAAAAAGCTGCGATCAGCGCAGGTATTCCAGTGTATCCTTCACGACTTTCTATTTTAACCAAGCAAATTAATAAAGATAGAGGCGAGTGTTTTTATTGCGGTCAGTGTAATAGAAGTTGTAAAATCGCTGCAGACTTTTCTTCTTCTACGGCACTTATCAGACCTGCGGTTCAAACAGGTAATGTAGATGTAATTACGCAAGCGATGGCACGCGAAGTGCTTACCAACAAAGAAGGTAAAGCAACAGGTGTTGCGTACGTAAATAAAATGGATGGACTAGAATATCAAGTACAGGGCCGAGTGGTGGTGCTTGCAGCAAGTGCTTGTGAAACAGCGCGCTTAATGCTTAATTCAAAGTCACAGCGTCATCCAAATGGTCTTGCCAACAGTAGTAATGTGCTTGGTAAATACCTGCATGACTCTACTGGTGCTGCACTTGGTGGCGTACTCCCAGATTTATTTGACCGCAAACGCTACAACGAAGATGGTGTGGGCGGCATGCATATTTACACACCATGGTGGCTTGATAATAAAAAAGCAAAACTTGATTTCCCACGCGGATACCACATTGAGTATTGGGGTGGCATGACGCAACCTTCTTATGGTTTTGGATTTGGCATGCAAGGTCTTAACGGAAAATTTGCAGTGCATGGTAAAACAAAAGAAGCGGGCGGATATGGTGCTTCCTTAAAAGAAGACGCACGCTTTTTTTATGGCGCTAGCGTAGGTATGGGTGGAAGAGGTGAAGCCGTTCCAACCATCGACAACTATTGTGAAATTGACCCTAATGTGGTTGACAAATATGGTATACCGGTACTTCGTTTCCATACCAAGCATTCTGATTATGAAATCAAACAGGCTAAGCACATGAAAGAAACCTTCAAGGAAATCATGCACAATATGGGCGCTGTAATTACTTGGGGTGGAGATGATGATGCGTCTAACAATTATGGTCTTTCTAACCCTGGTAATATTATTCATGAAGCAGGAACAGCGCGCATGGGTAACGATAAAAAAACATCCGTGTTAAACAAATGGAGTCAGGCGCATGATTGTGAAAATTTATTCTGTGTAGATGGAAGTCAGTTCACATCTCAAGCAGATAAAAACATTACCTGGACCATTTTAGCACTTAGTATGCGTGCAAGCGAATACATTATCGACCAACTTAAAAAACAAAATCTGTAACTTTTAATAATAGAATTATGGACAGAAGAAAATCCATCAAAGCCCTTGTTGTAGGCACCGTAGCCACCGGTGTAGTGGTACAAGCCTGCAAAAGTTCTGATGATAAAAAAGTTGCTGCAGACGCGGAAGCATTACTCGCCGACCGTATGCAAGAAGAAAAAGACCATTTGAAAAAAGTGGAAGCGGAGCCTGAATTTTTTACACCACACGAACTCGCTACAATTACCGTACTATCTGATATTATTGTACCTAAAGATGAAATTAGCGGTAGTGCTACAGAGGCCAAAGTACCTGAGTTTATTGCATTTATTGTAAAAGATATGCCAGAACACCAAACGCCTATGCGTGGTGGATTAAGATGGCTTGATATGCAGTGCTTTAAACAGTTTGATAAAGCATTTGTGGACTGCTCAGCCGCTGAACAAATTAAAATGGTGGATCAAATTGCCTATCCAGAAAAAGCGGATCCAAAAAACAAACAAGGTGTTACCTTTTTTAACCTCATGCGTGATTTAACCCTTACCGGTTTTTACACTTCAGAAATGGGCGTTAAAGATTTAGGTTATGCAGGTAACGTTCCTAATAAATGGAATGGTGTACCCGCAGAAGTACTTAAAGAAAAAGGACTTGCCTACACCGATAAAGAAAATAAAGAGTGTGTGAGCTATTCTTAATTAGCTCACACCACTTCCTGGATTAATATTGTCTGAAGGGTTTACAAAATGGAGTTTACCATTTGCATCTTCGGCCATAAGTATCATACCGTTGCTTTCTATGCCTCTCATTTTGCGAGGGGCTAAATTAACTACCACAGTTACCTGCTTCCCTACAATCGATTCTGGTTCAAAATGCTGTGCAATACCAGATACAATCGTGCGTGTTTCAAAACCTAGGTCTACACTGAGTTGCAGGAGTTTATCTGCTTTTTCTACTTTTGATGCGGCAACAATGGTACCTACGCGTAAATCTATTTTAGCAAAATCATCAAATACAATTTCCGGCTTTACAGCAGCAATGGTAGATGTTGATGTTGTTGTCGTTGGCGTTGTTTCCATTTTTTTATTTTGAGCGGCGTCATTTAATTTTTGAATCTGCGCTGCAATTTCTTCGTCTTCAATTTTTCTGAAGAGTAATTCTGGTGCACGAAGCGTGTAGCCAACACTTAATAGTTTTAAGCTACCTGCATTTTCCCAGTCTAATATTTTATCCACCACCTTTAATAAATGGCAAATCTTTTTTGCTGTGAAAGGTAAAAATGGTTGGGCCAAAATGGCCAAATTAGCCGTTAGTTGTAAGCAAAGGTGTAAGCAGTTGTCAATTTGTTTTTGTGCTTCTGGATTTTCGGCTACTTGCTTGGCAACAATCCAAGGCTCTTTCTTTTGCATGTAGCCATTACCAATTCTAGCAAGGGCAATCACTTCAAAAAGGGCTTCTCTAAAACGGTAGGCTTCAATTAATTCTCCTACTTTTTTAGCCGTGTTAGCAATGGCTTCTTTAACAGCTATGTCTTCACTATCTTCTATGGCTGCGTGGTATGGAGGCACTTTGCCGTTACATAATTTGTGCATGAGCACCAGTGAGCGGTTGATAAAATTACCATACACGCTTACCAGTTCTGAATTGATGGCGTCCTGAAAACCCTTCCACATAAATTCACTATCCTTTGTTTCAGGTGCAATTTGTGTAAGGTAATACCTCAGTGCATCCGCCATTTGAGGACCACCATTTTCTTTGTTGACAAAGTCGGTGATATAATCCTGCATGTCTAATTTCCAGTTTCTGGAAGTGCTCATTTTGTCACCTTCCAAATTCATAAACTCGTTGGCAGGAACGTCTTGTGGTAAAATATTTCCATGTAGCTTAAGCATCACTGGAAATATAATACAATGAAAAACGATATTGTCTTTTCCAATAAAATGTACCAGCTTGGTGTCTTTGTCTTCCCAATAAGGTTTCCAATCTTTACCAGTATTAAGGGCCCATTGTTTGGTGGCACTGATATACCCAATTGGTGCATCAAACCAAACGTAGAGCACTTTTCCGTCGGCGCCTGCTAAAGGAACTTTTACGCCCCAATCTAAATCGCGTGTAACTGCGCGTGGCTGCAAACCCCCATCTATCCAACTCTTGCACTGTCCTACAACACTAGGGCGCCAATCGTTTGCATGTTCTTCTAAAATCCATTTACGTAAAAAATCTTCGTGTCTATTAAGCGGTAAGTACCAGTGCTTAGTGGTTTTTTTAATAGGTGTATTACCACTTAAAGTACTCACTGGATTAATAAGTTCTTCGGGGCTTAAGCTCTTTCCACATTTCTCACACTGATCTCCGTAGGCACTATCATAACTACAAGAAGGGCAGGTGCCTTTAATGTATCTGTCTGCTAAAAAGGTTTGTGCATTCTCGTCAAAATATTGCTCCGTTTCTTTGGTTTCTAATTCGCCGCTGGCTTCTAGTTTACTAAAAAATTCTTGCGCTGTTTGGTGATGTAGTGGATCGCTGGTGCGGTGATACACATCAAATACAATACCTAGATCTTTAAAGTTTTGTTCCATTAAAGGGTGGTACTTGTCTATAATGGCCTGCGCTGTTGTGCCTTCTTTGGTAGCCTGAATAGGAATGGCAGTACCATGCTCGTCACTACCGCAAACAAAAACGGCGTCTCTTTTTTGTGCCTTTAAATAACGCACGTAAATATCCGCAGGAAGATATGCGCCCGCTAAATGGCCTATATGTTTTTGACCGTTCGCATACGGAAGGGCCGCTGTAATTAAATATCGTTTGGGTGTACTCATAATAGGCTACAAAAGTACAAAAGAAGCGCCGTTCCCTAAAGCCTTTTTGAAACAGCTTGGGTATACTGGTTGAAATTGCTAAATTGCCGCATGATCAAAATTCCACCCTACCTTAAAAAGGGCGACACCATTGGCCTCGTATGCCCATCAGGCACCCTTCCGGCAAAAAAAGCAGCTACTTGTATCAGTACCTTAGAAGCATGGGGTTATAAAGTAAAAATTGGTAAAACCCTTGGAACGCAGCATCATTATTTTTCGGCCACTGACGAGGAACGTGCCGCAGATTTGCAGGCAATGCTTGATGATAAAAATGTGCAGGCAGTTTTGTGCGGTAGAGGTGGTTATGGAATGAGCCGAATTATTGATTTACTCGATTTTAAAACGTTTAAAAAATATCCTAAATGGGTAATTGGATTTAGTGATATCACACTACTCCACAATCATTGTACGCAGGCATTAAAAATAGCATCGCTGCATGCACCCATGGCCGGCGCATTTAATAATGGACAATCAAATAACGAGTGGGTGCTTTCTTTAAAACACGCACTCCAAGGAAAAAAAGCAAACTATAAAGCAGGGGCACACGCACTTAATAGAACCGGTACTGCCACCGGAAAATTAGTGGGTGGTAATTTAACACTGGTAGCACATGCCATTGGTACAGCGTCTGGTTTGCAAACAAAAAATGCCATATTATTTTTAGAAGATATTGGGGAATACAAATACAATATTGACCGGATGATGATTCAACTAAAAAGAAGCGGCATGCTTACAAACCTTGCTGGGCTTATTGTTGGGGGCTTTACACAAACTAAAGATTCGGACCCTGCATTTGGAGCAACCGTATATGAAATTATTGAAAATGCAGTAGCGGAATATAATTATCCAGTGTGTTACGATTTTCCGGTTAGTCACGACAAAGAAAACTATGCCATCAAGCATGGTGCAACCTATACCTTACAAGTAACGGCCAAAAAAGTAAGCGTTCAAGAAATTGAATAACTTATGCGATTACGTCTTCTTCGTCTTCTTCGTTCCCTTCAAAATAAACGCGCTTTAAATTTAAATTTGCAACAGGCGCTACAATAAGTGGGAATTTTTCGACGGTTACATTGCTTGGATCCAAACCAAAGCCACGCTCTTCGCCAAGGCTAATTTCTTTAAGCCAGAAATATAGCTTCATGATGACTCTTTCTACAATAGGCAAATCATTGTCTTGGCTTAAGTATTTTTCAAGAACAATAAATTGGAAATCACCCACCACATTATTTTTTTCTAGACTCTCGTAACGGCTGGTAATATTCACTTCTTTGTTGGTTACAAGGTCTTCCACCACTTTTCTGAACATGAGGTTAATGCGCTGTTCCATTCTAAAACCAAGTCTGAATTCGACTCTGATAATATCGTTAGGAATGATATGCTCTACAGAGTATTCACAAGTATAAGGTTCATCTATAACGTCTACGTGTACAAACCAATAAATATCGGCGCGTTTTGGCTTTTTATTTAATATTGAATAGATGATTTTATGCTCAATTTCGTTGTGGTTATTGGCACTGGTCATATACACCAAGTGCGTTGCATATTTAGGAATACTTTTATCGTTGCTTAATTCCTGAATCATTGGAATATAATCCTCGAGGTGTACAAACTCTACATACCTGTTTTTAATTTTCCTACTTCTAAACCACACATACATTACTGCAAATAGTGCACCACCTACAATCAGTGTTACATAACCACCATGCATGAATTTTTCTAGGTTGGCAATTAAAAATGAACTCTCTATGAGTAGATAAACAACGAGGTATAAATAAATCCAAGCAGGTAGCGTTCTTTTGCTTACTAAAAAGTTAGCAAACAAAATTGAGGTACTAATCATGCAAAGTGTAATCGCTAAACCATAGGCTGCGCCCATGTTAGCCGATTTCTGAAAGTAAAGAGTGATGCCTACGCAACCTACAAATAATAAAAGGCTAATGCCAGGAATGTACAATTGTCCCTTTTCTTCGGTTGGATAATTGATTTTCATTTTAGGCCATAAATTAAGACGCATCGCTTCACTTATTAGGGTAAAGGACCCTGATATAAGTGCCTGGCTCGCAATAATAGCCGCTCCAGTAGCAATGATGATACCTATTAGTTTAAACCACTGTGGCATGATACCAATAAAAGGGTTAAAGCCATCAGCCATAACAGCTGCAGGAATTATTTGACCCTTATACTGTGCAAGTAACCAAGCACCTTGGCCTAAATAGTTTATGATTAAACATGTTTTTACAAAAATCCAAGAGATGCGAATATTGCCTTTACCGCAGTGACCTAAATCACTATAAAGTGCCTCGGCTCCAGTGGTACATAAGAACACCGCACCGAGTAGCCAAAATCCTTTTGGATAGGTAGCGAGTAGTTTAACTGCGTAGTAAGGGTTTAATGCTTTAAATACACTTAATTCGTCTACAATATGCGATAGGCCTAAAATGGCAATCATGCTAAACCACACCATCATAATGGGGCCAAACAATTTTCCAATAGATGCCGTACCAAATTGTTGTACAAAAAATAGTAAACTAATTATGCCAATAACAATGGTTACTATGGTTTGCTGCGTAATTTCATGAAATGCAGGAATTTGTCGAAGGCCTTCAATAGCTGAAGTAACAGTAATGGGTGGCGTGATAATACCATCTGCGAGGAGTGCAGCACCGCCTATCATGGCCGGAATTACAAGCCACTTTTTGCGTCTTCTTACAAGTGCATACAAACTAAAAATACCACCTTCACCTTTATTGTCGGCTTTTAAAGTGAGTATTACATATTTGAAAGTTGTTTGGAGCGTCAGCGTCCAAATAATACATGACAAAGAACCAATGATAAGCAAATCGCTTATTTCTCTACCTGAAATAATTTCGTTTAAAACGTAAAGGGGAGAGGTTCCGATGTCTCCGTAAATGATACCTAGTGCAATGATGAGTCCTGCAGAAGTGACTTTGTTAAGATTTTTGCTCACGTATATGATGTTTAAGCTGCACAAATGTATAGCAAAAAACAAGTTCGGATTCTAAATAAATAGGTTTATACCTTAAGATTTATTTCACCTTTTGGTAAGGTAGTTCTTGTGAAAGGGGCTTAACTTTGAGGGACTAAAGCTTTTTGGTATGAAAAAGTCATTATTACTCCTTTTTTTGCTGGTTATATTGCTGCCTTTTGCCCTTAAAGCTCAGCAAATTGCCTATTCTGAACCTGACAAAGACGATCCTCGTTCTTACAGTTTTGAAGTGCTTGGTAAAATAGGCGGAAAGATACTGGTCTATAAAAACTATAGAGAAAGTCATACCCTTTCGGTGTTTGACGGGGAGATGAAGCTATTAGGTAAACAACAATTGAACATGCCTGATAGGCTCATGCAAACTGACTTTTTAGCCTACGCCAATCACTTTTACATGCTCTATCAGTTTCAAAGAAAAAACACAGTGCATTGTATGGTGGTAAAAATGGACAGCGACGGTAACTTATTATCGGAGCCCATGGAGCTTGATAGTACGCTAGATGCTACTTCTATTGGTTCAAACAGATTGTATTCTTTAGTGGTGAGTGAGGACAAGAAAAAAATCATGATTTTTAAAATCAATAGCCAAAATGAAAAGTTACATGTATTAACGACTTGTTTATTTGATCAAAATTTTTCTCTTATTAGAAAATCGCGCATCGAATTACCTATGCCGCAGCGCAATGATTTTTTAGCAGAATTTGCACTTGACAATGATGGCGATTTGATTTGTGTAAGAGCCAGTGGTACTTCTCAAAACGACAATATCAATAAGGTTTCACTGATTACTAAAAAAGCAAATTATGACCTTGCATATATTTCTGATTTAGCCGTTAAGGGTATTTATTTAGATGATATTCATATTAAAGTTGACAATTTAAATAAGCATTATTTAATCACTTCTTTTTTTGGTAAACAACGACGTGGAAATATAGAGGGCGTTTACTTTACCTTGTGGGATAAGGCTTTGGACAAAGAATTATTAAATGCAACGACTTATTTTTCAGAAGAATTTAAAGAAGATGCCAAGGGCCAAAATGGTGCAAAAGCTGCTTTCAATGATTATTTTTTAAAGAATATCATTCTAAGACGTGACGGTGGTTTTATGATGATTTCAGAATCTGTTTTTTCTTCTTCTAGGGGCAATACGCTTAATAGATGGGATTATTTATATGGCTCTCCTTTTTGGTCTCCCATGGATTATTATTCTTGGAACAGTCCGATGGGGGGCATGGGCCTTTCTCCTTGGGGACGTAACAACGCTTTTTTTAACAACAACAATCAGGTTAGGTATTTCGCCGAAAATATTGCTGTCATTTCTTTTGATGCAAAAGGTAATATGGAGTGGAGTAATATGATTCGTAAAAATCAGTACGACGATAATTCAGAAAATTTTATTGGGTTTTCGATGTTAAATGCTGGCGATCAGCTCAATTTCATATTTAACATGCAAGAAAAAAATCAAAACGTGTTAACCAATCAGGCCATTTCACCAGATGGCAGAATCAATAGAAATCCAAGCTTTAAAAATGTAGATCGAGGACATGAGTTTATGCCTAGGCTTGCTAAGCAAGTTGGGCTCAGACAAATTATTGTGCCGTGTATGTATAGAGGCTATACTTGTTTTGCTAAAATTGATTATTAGTGTACTTTTAGACCGAAACATAGTACATGGTTTTTTTATTTAGAGATAGATCTGTTGTCAATATTTTACTCGTGCTCCTATTAAGTGTGGGAGTGCATTTGCACCCTGGGGCACAAGCACTGCAACCAACTGTTGCAGTAGGACAGCAAAACGGACTGTTTTCCTATGTGCTTGCTAACTACATTTATACCTTGCCCCTAGCTGTTCAGGTGATTCTTTTCCATGCTTTGATAGTGGCACAAGCGTTACGGCTTAATATGGTGATGCAGGATTTGCGGATGTTTTCTAGCGTCAATTATGTACCTGCCATGACCTATGTTCTATTGTCTGGGCTTATGATGCGCTCTGATATGATTACTGCAACCCTTGTTAGCAACTCACTCACACTTTGGATATTTATCAAACTGAGTAGACTCTATAACAATCCAGAGCCCAAAACGCTTTTATTTAATATTGGTATTATTGCGGGTGTTTCCATTTTACTTTTTCATCCTACCGCCATTTTAATTGTAGTAGTGCTGTTTGCCCTCGCTGTGGTAAGGCCCTTTAGAATTGCCGAGTGGCTGGTGTTGCTTTTGGGAATATTGCTACCCTATTATTTTGTTTTTGTGTTTCTTTATTTAAACAATCAATTTTCATTGGTAGGCGCCTATTTACCCAATGTTTCATTTGGCTCGCCACTAAAAGGGCTCGAAAATACATACCTCATTAACCTTGGATTTATACTATTTGCCACACTGGTTGGTCTTTATCAATTACAGCAGCACGTGGGTAGGCTAGTGATACAAATTCGCAAAAACTGGGGTGTTATGATGGTGCTTCTTTTTATGTTGCTTATCAGTCCCTTTTTATTCAGCAGTTTAGGTGCTCAAGTACTGCTCATGGGACTTATTCCGCTATCTGCAACCATTTCTAATGGATATAGTAACCCAAAATCCCTTTTGATGCCTAATTTCCTGTTTTGGACGGCTTTAGGGCTTATAATTATCAACAACTGGCATTTGGTGAAAATTTAGCCTTTTGCTTATCTTTTTGAGGGTTACCTTTGTACCATTCTATCAGATAATTATACATTTTATGAAGTTTGGCGTGGTCGTTTTTCCAGGATCTAATTGTGACAGAGACATGCAAGACTCTTTGGCCCAAGATTTGGGTAAAGAAGTGATTATGTTGTGGCATAAAGACAAAGACCTTAGTATGTTTACCACCGATGACTGTATAATACTTCCGGGTGGGTTTTCTTATGGCGATTATTTAAGATGTGGAGCCATTGCTCGTTTTAGTCCAATGATGCAATCAGTTATTGACTTTGCAAATAGAGGTGGCAAAGTACTTGGTGTGTGTAATGGATTTCAAATATTATGTGAGAGTGGGTTACTGCCTGGCGTATTATTACAAAATGCCAATCAGCAATTTATTTGTAAAAATGTATTTATTACCAACCCAAAAACAGGCGCTTTACAAATACCTATTGCACATGGTGAAGGCCGTTATTTTGCCGACAACAAAACATTAGATGCCTTAGAAGCAAATGGGCAAGTAATTTTTACTTACTGTGATGCAAATGGTAATGCAACAGAAGGAAGCAATCCTAATGGCGCCACCAGAAATATTGCTGGCATTTCTAATGCTACAAAAAATGTATTTGGTATGATGCCACACCCTGAGCGGGCTACATCAAGTGTACTTGGAAATATAGATGGTAAAAAAGTTTTTGAATTACTTGGGTTAAATTAATTGTTATGAAAAAAATTATTGCCCTTTTTTCGGTTATTTGGCTCACAACTACTGTTGCTGCTCAAATTCAGGACCCTGTAGACTGGTCTTATTCTGTTAAAAAAGTAAGTGCAGACACCTATACATTTACGGCAACTGCAAACATAGAGGGGGATTGGCATATTTATTCGCAAACCACAGGTAAAGGTGGTCCAGTGCCTACTAAAATTAATTTTAATAAAAATCCACTCATAACAATTGTAGGTGCAACCAAAGAAACTGGTCAAGTAAAGCAGGTTTACGACGAACTATTTAAAACCACAGTTCGTTTTATTGGTGAAACTGCTACTTACACCCAAACTATTAAAGTACGTGGCGGCGTAAAAACAAATATTAGTGGATTTGTGGCATACATGGTTTGTGACGACCGTCAGTGCTTGCCGCCTAGCAAAAAAACTTTTGACCTTAAGCTTCAATAATGACTAAGAAAATATTATTTATTGTTGCACTCGTAGTATTGCAATCATTTCAATTTATAGCTGCACAGGATCGACCTGTGCAGTTTGTTTTTTTAGCTAACAAATTGTCCGATACTTCGGCCACATTAATGGTAAAAGCTACTGCCACAAACGGCACGCGCATTTTTACCGCTGTTAAAAAAAATAGTGACGATGTTTTTGTGTCTGCTCTACAATTGGATAGTGCATTATTAGTAGATGCAAAATTTAAAGAAGAAGGTGTGGCAGGTGCCGTGGCACTTCCTGGAAGCACTGATAAGGGAACCGCTTATGATAGCGTAACATATGTATACACCGTTTATTTTAAAGCGGGTACCAGCGCTATTAAAGGTTCATTTAATTGGCTAGGAATAAAAGGCGAAGAGTTTCCAAGTGGAGAAGAAAAAATAAATGTAACGGTTGAAGGTGCTACCGCGGATAAGGCTACAGCAACTAATGCAGCTCCTGCCGCTGAAGCAGGCTCTATGTGGAGCATCTTTTTACTTTGTTTGGTAACGGGTTTACTTGCAGTGATTACACCATGTGTATTTCCATTAATTCCCGTTACGGTTAGCTTTTTTTTAAAGCGCAGCAAAACAAGAATAGAAGGGTTAAAAAATGCAGTTTGGTATTCTTTGTCGATTGTACTTATTTATACCATTCCTACACTGGTGCTTACGCTAATTTTTGGCGATAAAATTTTATATACCATTTCTACGCACCCGGTTTCTAATATTTTCTTTTTTGTGGTGTTTATTGTTTTTGCCATTTCATTTTTTGGTGCTTTTGAATTGTCGCTCCCTAATAGTTGGGCCAATAAAGCCGATCAAAAAGCGGGCAAAGGTGGACTACTAGGCATCTTTTTTATGGCCTTAACGCTGGTGATAGTTTCATTTTCTTGCACGGGTCCAATTGTTGGAACCCTGCTTGGACAAACCAGCATGCAAGGCGTAGGACTTGCGCCTATTATGGGTATGATGGGTTTTGGTGTAGGCCTTGCCATTCCGTTTTCCTTGTTTGCATTTTTCCCGTCCATGCTACAATCATTACCAAAAAGTGGCGGTTGGTTAAATACCATCAAAGTAAGTTTTGGTTTTATTGAATTAGCACTCGCACTTAAATTTTTATCCAACGTAGACCTCTCTTACCATTTGGGTATTTTAAACAGAGATGTGTTTTTAGTATTATGGATTGTAGTGTTTTTCTTGCTGGGCGTTTACTTACTAGGCAAATTAAAATTTGCGCACGATAGTGATTTGCCGTTTGTATCTGTGCCACGTTTATTTTTTGCGATAGCTAGTTTTAGTTTTGCAGTATATATGGTACCAGGGTTATGGGGTGCACCACTAAAGGCGCTGAGTGGTTTTATTCCTCCAGCCACCACGCAAGAGTTTAATTTAAATGACCTTCAATATAAAATAGGAAATGCCGGTCCTGCGCATAGTGCAGCAGGAAACCAGGCAGCGCCACCTAAAAAGTATACCAACAAATTACACGTACCATTTGGGTTAACGGCTTATTTTGACTTGGAAGAAGGGATGGCTGCTGCTAAAATTTTAAAGAAACCCATCATGCTCGATTTTACGGGGCATACCTGCCCTAACTGCCGTAAAATGGAAGAGCAGGTATGGAAAGACCCAGCGGTATTATCGCGCATCAAAGAAAATTTTGTGCTCGTAAGTTTATATGTAGACGAATCGGAAGAACTGCCTGCAAGTGAACAGTACACCGATAAAAACGGCGTTAAAATTGTGACTGTTGGCGATAAAAACCTAGACTACGAAATCAAAACCTTTGGATTTAATGCGCAGCCGCTCTATATGTTTTTGGACTTAAATGGGAAGCCTTTAAGCGATGTTAAGTATGGCTACGACCCAAGTGTGGCTGGCTTTGTCAAGCATTTAGATGCTGTAAAAGCAGCATTTGATAAGGGATTATAAAGTCATCTGATTTTCTGTCATCATTTTGCGCAGGTTAATAAGCCCGTAACGCATACGGCCTAGTGCCGTATTAATGCTGCAGTTGGTAATTTCAGCGATTTCTTTAAAGCTTAAATTGGCATAGTGTCTGAGCACGATAATTTCTCTTTGCTCTTCGGGAAGTAAATCAAGCATACGGCGCACTTTGTCATGACTTTCACCACGCATGAGCTTTTGGTCCGGCGCTTCTTGTGACACATTGATCACTTCAAAAATATCTTGATCGTCAGAAGTTTTAATGGCAGGGGTGCGCTTAACCTTTCTAAAATAATCGACACATAAGTTGTGTGCAATTCGGAGCGCCCATGGTAAAAACTTACCTTCTTCTGTGTAGCGCTTATTTTTTAGGGTATCAATGATTTTGATAAACACGTCTTGAAACAGGTCTTCGGCTAAGTATGTATCTTTTACAAAAAACAATATAGACGAATAGATGCGGTCTTTGTAGCGCGTTACCAGAACGTCAAATGCTTCTGTGTCACCTGCTTGAAAAGAGCGTATCAAATCTAAATCTGCAACCTGTTCGAGTGTTTTCATAGTCTATTTTCTTTCTCGGGGTTCAAATTAGTTATCTTTTATGCTGGTTGATCGCTTGTGGATACATTGCAAAAGAGGTGTTTGGTTATTCACATCGAATAAATCCAAAAAAAATTGTGTGTGCTTGAAAAAAATCTGGGTTAATTTAACCCTCAACTAAACCTATGCTGCGATAATCTGTTTACATTGTGTAATATTTATGGCAGCAAAAAAACAAATAGATACAGCGGTGGCAAAGAGCCAGAAAGTGGATCAGGTAAAGGCTATGGACGCTATTGAAGTGATGGGAGCGCGCGTGCACAATTTAAAAAATGTAAGCGTGGCATTTCCGCGCGGCAAATTTATTGTGGTAACGGGTGTGTCAGGAAGTGGTAAGTCGTCATTAACCATTGATACTTTATTTGCCGAAGGTCAGCGCCGTTACGCCGAAAGTTTGAGTGCTTACGCCAGACAATTTATGGCACGTATGGAAAAGCCAGACGTGGACATGATTAAGGGTCTATGTCCGGCTATTGCGGTAGAGCAAAAAGTAATTACCCGCACACCCCGCAGTACGGTGGGCTCCATGACAGAAATTTATGATTACCTGCGCCTTTTATTTGCGAGAGCTGGTAAAACCATTTCGCCAGTTAGTGGCAAAGAAGTAAAAAAAGATGAAGTATCGGATGTGGTAGCAGCCATTTGCGCCCTTCCAAAAAATAGTAAAGTAGTGATTGGGGTTGCTTTAAAGCAACATAAAAACAGAGCCGTTCTAGAAGAGTTGGGCATACTATTACAAAAAGGTTTTACAAGAATATATGTAGCAGCAGCTCCGGAGCCACTCATGCGCATAGAAGAGCTGATGGAACAAACGCCTGCTGCATTAAAAAAAATATTACCACTCGCTAAATCAACTTCTGCCACCGAAACTATCCCGCAAACTTGGGTACTTATAGACCGCGTTGTTATTAAAGACTTTGATGAAGATGATATGCACCGACTTTCTGATTCGGTGCAAACAGCTTTTTACGAAGGGGAGGGTGAAGTGTACATAGAGGTGGACAACAAAAAAGTGCATCATTTTAGCAGCCGTTTTGAACTGGACGGTATTGTGTTTGAAGAACCCGTGCCTAATTTATTTTCATTTAATAATCCATTTGGAGCCTGCCCTACTTGCGAAGGTTTTAGTCAGGTACTAGGGGTAGACGCCGATTTAGTTATTCCGGATACAAGGTTAAGTTTATTTGAAGGTGCAGTAGCACCTTGGAAAGGTGAAAAATTAAGTTGGTGGAAAGATCAATTTATTAAAGGCGCATCTAAATTTGATTTTCCTATTCATAAACCCATTGCTCAGTTAACCAAAACGCAGTATCAGCAGTTATGGGATGGCATTGGTAAAGTGTATGGTATCCATGATTTTTTTAAAGAGGTAGAGCAAAATTTATACAAAGTTCAGTACCGTGTTTTATTAAGTAGATATCGTGGCCGTACTACATGTACAGATTGTAATGGATACCGTTTACGCAAAGAAGCGCTGTATATAAAAGTTGGTGGTAAACATATTGGTGAGCTTTGTAAAATGCCGGTGCGTGATTTGAAAACATGGTTTGATGCGCTCGAATTATCGGAGCATGATAACAGCGTTGCCAAACGCATATTAATTGAAATCCATCAGCGCCTACAAACCTTACTAGACGTGGGCCTTGGCTATCTAACACTGGACCGGCTTGCAAATTCGTTAAGTGGTGGCGAAAGTCAGCGCATACAATTAACTAGAAATTTAGGGAGTAATTTAACCAACTCTTTGTACATACTTGACGAACCTTCTATTGGTCTTCATTCCCGCGACACGGAGCGTTTAATTGGCGTATTACAATCCTTACGCGATTTAGGGAATACCGTAGTGGTAGTTGAACACGATGAAATGATTATGCGCAAAGCAGATCATATTATTGACATGGGACCATTTGCTTCGCACCTTGGTGGTAAAGTAGTAGCAGCTGGTAATTACAACGAGCTCATAAAAAATCCAGAAAGTTTAACGGGTAAATATTTATCGGGTGCGCTTGGCATTGAGGCGCCTTCAACCATAAGAAAGAGCACCCGTTTTATTGGAGTAGAAGGTGCTAGACAAAATAATTTAAAAAATATTACTGTAAAATTTCCGCTACAAACACTATGTGTAATTAGTGGCGTAAGTGGTAGTGGTAAAACAACGCTGGTAAAACAAATTTTATATCCGGCACTTCAAAAATACAAGGGTGAACCCGCCGACAAAGTGGGCCTTCATACCAAACTCATTGGTGATATCGATTCTATTTCACAAATAGAACTGATAGATCAAAACCCCATTGGTAAATCGTCACGCAGTAATCCGGTAACCTATATTAAAGCGTATGATGGCATTAGGGATTTATATGCTAAGCAGCCACTTGCAAAAATGCGCGGTTTTATGCCCAAGCATTTTTCTTTTAACGTAGATGGGGGACGCTGCGACACTTGTAAGGGTGAAGGCGAACAAGTAGTAGAGATGCAGTTTTTAGCGGATGTACACCTTACTTGCGAGTCATGTGGTGGCAAAAGATTTAAAGAAGAAGTGTTAGAAGTGAGCTACAAAGACAAAAATATTTTTGATGTACTTGAACTTTCGGTAGATCAAGCACTCGAATTTTTTGTAGAAGATAAAAATATTTACAACGCCATACTGCCATTACAATCGGTGGGGCTTGGTTATATTAAACTAGGTCAGAGTAGTGATACCTTAAGTGGTGGAGAAGCCCAGCGCGTAAAGCTTGCCAGCTTTTTGGGTAAGGGTAAGGGGCATGGTCAAATGCTGTTTATTTTTGATGAACCTACTACCGGTCTTCACTTTCATGACATCAAAAAATTACTTAATTCGTTTTCGGCACTTATTGATCAGGGCCATTCGCTCATTGTTATTGAGCACAACACGGACGTTATCAAATCGGCAGATTGGCTGATAGACATGGGGCCTGAAGCTGGTGATGGTGGTGGAACCGTTGTATACGAGGGCGTGCCACTGGGCATTAAAAAATGCGCCGCATCTTATACCGCAAAATATTTGTAAGTACTGATTATCTTAAACGGTCTAGACTCTTAAGTAGCTTTTGATCTTTGTATATACCTATAATAGATAGTATAAAAAATATAGGCACTAAAAAACTGAAGATCGAATACAGCGATAGTCCACCCGTTTTAAAGTTACGCATGTATAGGAAGTAATGCATCAGATTTACAAGGCCTAACAAAACGCCTACCACGCTTATTTTAATTTGCAGGCTTCTATTGCTGTACAAAAAAATATTGATTAGCGCAACAAGACCGGTGGCAATCACAAATACGAGTAACATAAAATGATCGTAAGGTGTGATAGTGATAGTTGGGCCAGGTACTTCTATGCTACCAAAATAAAAAGGAAGCTTAACAGATGCAAAAGCGCAAATGCTTGCTAATAGTAACCATAGGGTTTGAATGCGTTGTATCATAGCTCAGGATATAAAACAAATTGAGACATAAATTCATTTACCTCGCCTTTAATTTTTTCTAGAAGCGCTGCATCATCCGGGTTCATAAGCGCTTTGTCAATTGCATTTACAACAAAAGCCATATCTGATTCTACCATGCCTCTTGTAGTAATAGCAGCAACACCAAATCTGATCCCTGAGGTAACAAAGGCAGACTTGTCATCGTAAGGTACCATATTTTTATTGGCTGTGATGTCTGCGTGTCCTAAAACCTGCTCTGCTTTTTTACCACTAATATTTTTATTACGTAAATCAATTAGCATTAAGTGATTGTCGGTACCACCGCTGATAATTTCATAGCCCTTGTCTGTAAAGTTTTTAGCCATAGCCTGCGCATTTTTTTGCACCTGCTGTTGGTATACTAAAAACTCATCGGTTAATATTTCGCCAAACGCGATGGCTTTAGCAGCAATGACGTGCTCTAGTGGTCCACCTTGTGTACCCGGAAACACCGCCATATCAATAACATTAGACCATAGTCTTAAATTACCTTTAATGTCTTTTAAGCCTAAAGTATTTTCACCATCTTTTTTCATCATAATCACACCGCCACGAGGTCCACGCAATGTTTTGTGGGTAGTAGAGGTAACAAAATGACAATGTTCAAATGGAGAAGACAATAAACCTTTTGCAATTAATCCAGCAGGATGTGCAATGTCGGCAAGTACAAAAGCGCCTACTTCGTCGGCAACTTTTCTGATGCGTGCGTAATCCCAATCTCTGCTATAAGCACTAGCTCCACAAATAATTAATTTTGGTTTTGCAGCACGTGCTTGTGCTTCTAACATTTCATAATCAATAAGGCCGGTTTCTTTTACAACACCATAAAAATGAGGTTTGTAAATTTTGCCAGAAAAGTTAACACCCGATCCGTGCGTTAAGTGACCACCCATGCTTAGGTCTAAACCTAAAATTGCATCGCCAGGTTGTAAAATAGCAAGCATAAGTGCAGCGTTGGCTTGCGCACCACTGTGTGGTTGAACGTTGGCGTATTCGAGATTAAAAATTTGCTTTAAACGATCAATGGCTAACTGCTCTGTTTGATCTACAATTTCACAACCACCATAATACCTGCGTCCTGGATACCCTTCGGCATATTTATTGGTCATCACACCGCCCATCGCCTGCATGATTTGAAGACTTGTAAAGTTTTCAGAAGCAATGAGTTCGATGCCTCTACGTTGGCGTGCTAATTCTTGGTTGATGATGTCAAAAACAAGGGTATCTCTTTGCATGGTTGCTATTTTTTTTGCTTGGACACAAAGATAAGTTACGGGTTTCATTATGGGGGTTCAAATTGAGCCGAGAAGCCTCAAACTATTCACAATTGTTGTTATGATGCCTAATTTTACTATTTTCGAAGCCCTAATCAATGTGGGTAAATCTTTTCAAATCCCCCAAGTTATGAAAGCTGTAATCCCTGTAGCTGGTGCTGGAACAAAGTTGAGGCCCCTTACCTATACCCAACCCAAGGCGCTGATACCTATTGCAGGCAAAACCATTTTGTCGCATATTGTAGATCAGTTAAGTCAAGCAGGTATCACCGAGTTTATTTTTATTGTGGGTTATTTGGGCGAAAAAATTCAGGACTACGTTAAACAAACCTATCCAAATCTAACCACGCATTTTGTGTACCAAAATGAAAGACAGGGTACAGGTCATGCGGTAGAATTAACCAAACAAATCATTGGAGACGAGCCCATTTTTGTGGCCCTTGGTGATACCATTTGTGAATTTGATGTAAAAGAAATTATAGAAAGCCCCGTTAGTATGATTGGGGTAAGAAAAGTAGACGACCCGCGCAATTTTGGGGTTGCTACCATTGACGATAATGGATTTATTGAACAGTTGGTAGAAAAGCCTGCTATTCCTAAAAGTAATATGGCCCTTGTTGGGCTTTATAAGATCAACGAAACAGCTGTTTTATTTGAATGCCTTCAACAACTATTTGTTGAAAATATTACTACTAGGGGCGAATACAATTTAACGGATGCGCTTGCATGTATGATTCAAAAAGGCACTCAGTTTAAGTCATTTAAAGTAGCCAATTGGTTTGACTGTGGTAAAAAAGAATCGATACTTGAAACCAATGCCCTGCTATTAAAAAAGATGGACGTACATGTGCCAGATGATCATGGTTACACCGACACCATTATCATTCATCCAGTGAGTATTTCAGAGGGCTGTACCATTACAAATGCTATTGTTGGCCCCAATGTAACCATTGGTCCTAACACCACTATTACACAATCAATTATTAGAGATAGTATTATTGGTAGCTATACCAACCTTCACGAAGTAGTACTTGACAATTCCTTAATAGGAAGTGACGCAAGTGTTAAAGGCCTTTCGCGCAGTTTAAATATTGGCGACAATACCGAAATCGATTTTGGATAAATAAATTTTGAATCCAGCGTACTTATTACTTCTGCAAATAAAAGGAGTTGGCCTGACTGGTGCATGTTACAACAAGTTCATTGATGCATACATGATCCGGAAGGGTAGTTACATAGTAGGCAACATTTGCTACATCAACAGCTTCTAGTGCTTTGTATCCTTCGTATACAGCTGCTGCTTTTGCCTCGTCTCCTTTAAATCTTGTATTGCTAAAATTTGTTTCTGCAGCACCCGGATGAATAGCTGTTACCTTAATATGTTGTGGCAATAAATCAATGCGCATTGATTTTGAAATAGCAGCAACGGCGTGCTTACTGGCACAGTATACATTTCCTTCTTTGTATACTTCTACGCCTGCGGTAGAACCAATATTAATGATATGTCCTTTTTTATTATTAATCATGAGTGGGAGCACCGCTTTACTTACATAAAGTAAACCTTTTACGTTGGTGTCAATCATGGTTTCCCAATCGTCTAGGTTGGCGTCCTGAAAAGCGTCGCGACCAAGTGCAAGACCTGCATTATTGATGAGCACGTCAATACTAGAAAAATGAGCAGGAATTGTTTTGATGGCAGCAAATACAGCTTCTTTATTTTGTACGTCAAAGCAAAGGGTGTGCACTGCTGCATTATGTTTTGCAACAAGGGTTTCTTGTAACGCCGATAATAAATTTTCTTTTCTACCGGTAATAATTAATTTATTACCGGCCGCTGCAAATACATGCGCCATGGCTTCTCCAAAACCAGAAGTGGCCCCTGTAATTAAAATTGTTTTACTCATAATTTATTTTATCTAATGATCACACTCGTTCCTTTGGTGTATACTTTATTGTCTGCATAATCGATGCCTACTGCTTCATACACATAGGCGCCATTTGGTTGCAATTCATTTTTGTATGTTCCATCCCAGCCCTCGCCTAATTTGCTGGTTGTATAAATGAGTTGCCCCCATCTATTAAAAACATTAAAGTGAATCAATTGTTTAATGCCTTTTGTAATGGGTCTCAAAATATCATTTTTACCATCTTTATTCGGCGTAAATCCAGACGGCACCCATATATTGGCAATGCCATTAAAAATGGTAACGGTTACATTGTCTTCGGCGTAGCAACCAGCCTGCGTATACACCCTAACTGTGTATACTACTGAGTCAGTTCCTGCTGCACCTGTAAATACCGGATTGGCAATGAGCGGATTGTTTAAAAAGGTAGAAGGATTCCAAACATAACTGAGTCCACCACTGGCGCCAAGTTGCATAGGCCTTCCAATAACAGCCATGGTGTCGTTTCCGGCATTTGGAATAATGCGCGGCACAACGGTTACACGTATAGTATCGGTAACAATTTTTGGACATCCAAGTGTGTCAGAAACAGCAATTACATAGTTGGTAGAACTTATGGGTCTGGCTACTGGGCGAAGGGTATTAAAACCTGTTAAACTACTAGTTGGACTCCATGTAAATTTACTAGCACTTATGGTGGCTTGTAAAGGTAGCGTGGTGCCAAAACAAATAATGGTATCGAGTGTAGCGTTTACTGATGGCGTTGCTACCACTTTAATTAGTATCGAATCTTTATCTTGACACTTGCCCAAATTGGCAGTTACAAAATACATTGTATTGGTTACCGGTTTTACAATTGGGTTTTTAATATTGTCTACCACATCCCCACCAGAACTACGCCACAAATACGATAGCGCAAAAGAAGTGGGGGCTAATGCAAAACTATCTCCTCTACAAATGGTACTATCTGTTTTTAAATCTACTTTGATAAATTGAAGCACATTCACCATCACACTATCTGTAGAAGTACATCCGTTGTCCATTACTGTTACATAATATTTAGTTGTATCGTTTGGATACACTCTGGGGCTTGCAGTGTTCGCACCAAAAATTCTTAATTTATTGGCAGCATTATTTGGCACCCAACTAATGGAGGTTGTATTAGCAATTACCGCTTTTAAAGGAAGGGTATCGTTACTGCATATAAGCGTGTCTTTAAAAGGAAGATTGATTTGTGGTTTATCTAAAACATCAATTTGTTTGGTGAGGGTGTCTATGCATCCTTTGTTATTGGTTGAAATAAGTGTGACTGTTGCTTTTTGTGCACTACTGTATTTCCAAACCGTATCTTTTGTGGTGGCACTGTCAGCGGTGCTGCCAGCATCACCAAAACTCCAGCGCCAACTATTGACAGTACCATATTTGCTGCTGGTTAAATCTTTAAATGAATAATTGTTTAGCACACAAGTGCCCGTTACCGAAAAATCTGTTTTAAATGTGGGGTACACTTTTACAATCGATGTTGCAGAATCTTGACAACCGCCAGTACTGGTTACTACTAGTTTTAATACATAAGTTCCCGTGTCTGCGTAAGTATGGGTTGGTGTTGGTAATGTACTGCTTTTGCCATCTCCAAAATTCCATAAGTAGCTAGCTATGCTTGGGCTTGCCGATTCATTTTCAAATTGAAGCGTAAAACCATCACAAGAAATATATTGAGGTTTTAGTTCGGCGGCAGTGATAGAACAGTTTTCAACTTTTACTTGAAACTCTTTTTGGTGCTCACTAATTTTTATACCATTGCGGTATTCTTCTACTTTTACTGCCAACAAATAAATACCAGTAATAGCAGGCGCTTTACCAGTTACAAGCCCGGTTTTTGCATTGATTTGTGTTGTGGTATTTCCAAAGGGTCTATTAAAACTAAATCCGCCAAAATAAGATACGGTGGTGTAGGGTGGTGTATCGGATTGCAGTGGCAATTGATTGGGAGGAGGTCCTGCGCCAATATAGCCGGGTGCAAATGAATATACCAATGAGTCTTTATCTGGGTCTACTGCGCTAAAATCAAGTTGTAGCGGGGATGATACACAAACTAAGATGGTATCTTTCTTTAAAAATGCAGCACTTGAATTATCGGGTGCAAAGGGGTTGGTATTGCTGCCTGGAATTTTTACCCAGTAGCTAATGCCAACAGAGTTTGAATTCATATTTAATACGCTACTTACCCTGCAGCACTGAGAGTGGCTTGCAAAATAACCATCCGGATTAGGATCCAAATCTACGATAACTTCATAGGCGGAAACGGCAAATTCAACGCGTGGAAAACTAGATAAGCATTTGTCGTAGGTGCCCAGCTTCATGAATTCGTAACTTTTTCGGCTCATTACATAATTGCCAACCAGTGCATTGTTGTCGCCTCTGTAAATTGAGATATTATAATTACTTGATAGTGAGGCAACGGTAGGTCCAGTGACGGTTGTGTCTTTATATAAAAGAAGTGTGATAGCGTATCTTAACTTGTTGGCATCGGTGGGTGATTTTCCTAAATACGTATAATACATTTCGCCACCCGAAATATGTGATGCATGCGCTGTTGTAACAAAGGCGCTCACAAGTAATATTAAAAACCATTTTTTCATGCATTCACTTTATCTAAAAAATCTAGGACCGCGTTATTAAAAATAGTAGGGTACTCTAACATACCCATATGTCCACAATTTTCTAGTACATAAAGATAGGCGGTATTGGGCATTTTTGTTTGGGGTAATGTGTCTTCTAGCGCAACCGCTATATCCTGATCTCCTAATACAAATAGCACCGGTACATTTGTGGATGCTAAAACATCTGTTAAATTTGGACGTGCCATCATTGCGTGGTAGTAAGCTATGAGCGCTTCGTTTGAAAAATGAGGTAGTGTATTTATAAAATCTGCAACAATGTCTTGGTTGGTTTCTTTTGTATGGCCACCAAATAAATTAGCCACAGTGGTTTCTAAAAAACATGCAGCACCCATTTTTTCTATAATTGAAATACCACGTAATCTGTTTTCTATTTTTAGCGGCGTGTCGGGTAAGGCGGTTGAGTGTAATAGTCCAAATGCTTTTAAAAGGCTTGGGTATTTTTTTGCAAAAGCCATGGTCGTGTATCCGCCCATACTATGCCCTAATAAAACACAGCTTTCTATTTTTTCCTGTTCAATTAACGCAGCTACACTATCAGCTAGATATTCTATCGAAAAATGAAGAGGAAATGCATTGGAAGGGATGATTGAGATACCTGTGCCTGGTAAATCCGGCGTATATACCGTGTAGTTTTTTTCAAGTGCTATAACCGTGCTATTAAATATGCTGTGGTCTTCGCCAAAACCATGTAATAAAATTACAGCTGGTCCCGTACCCGTTTTTTGGTAACCCATTTGCCAATTGTCAAATTCAAAAAAATAGGTAGCCATGTTTATGTATTGAAAGAATTACTTGAAACGCTTGTACAAACCTTGAAATAGTAATAGCACTGCAAAAAACGAAAAAATCTGATAGAGCCAGTCGCCATGTTTTGCATAAAATGTAAGGGTAGTTTTTGTTGGAATAGGGTATTTGATTACTGCCCTTTCGTCCCATCCTTTTTGTGCAACTATATTACCGAGTGGGTTAATAACTGCTGATATGCCCGTATTGGCACTTCTAGCCACCCAGGTTCTTGTTTCGATAGCTCTAAGTGCAGCATACTGCAAATGTTGTTTGTGCCCACTGGTATTGCCCCACCACCCGTCGTTGGTGATAATGGCAAGGAGGTTAGCGCTTTTTTGCTTGTAGGTACCTACATAAGCGCCATAAATACTTTCGTAACAAATGATGGGTGCACTAATGTACTGGCAACCATTGTTTGTAAACACTTCTGCTTCTTCCGATTTTCCGTATCCACCCGTGGAGCCTCCAAACTGCTCCAACACAGGTCCCAAAAAATTTAAAAAACTGGGTAAGGTTTCTACACCCGGCACCAATTTGCTTTTGTTATAAAAAGCAAGTGGTGTTCCGTTGTTGATGTATACGGCGGCGTTAAATGCGTCGTAATAAAAACTTCCGTCGCTCGATTTTTTAGCGGTGGGTGTTTCTTTGCTGGCACCATATTTTTTAAAAGTTTCGATGCCCGATAAAATAGAAAGTTTGGGATGTCTTTTGCTTAATTCAAAAATGGGTTGATAGTAAGGGTTGGTGGTGATGTTGTCTTGCCAGTCTGCAACGCTCATGGCTGTTTCAGGCCATAGTACAAGTGTGGTATTACTATCAATACTTGATTCTGTTGCGCTAACAAGCGCTGCAATTTGTGATGAAGCATTTGATAATTCAAACTTTTGGTATGGGTCTATATTGGGTTGTACAATAAGAACGTTTTGTGTGCTTTTTGGGCTACTGGCCTTTGTGCTATTCAGTGTTTTTTGATAACTGAGTATTAGGTTTGAGCAAACAACGGGAACAACAAAGCAAGCAACAATTTGAACAATATTTTTTTTGATGGGTAGCTTTTCTTTTTTTGCAACTACTAGTTTGTGCACCAAAATATTCATGAGTAGAATCCAAAAACTTCCACCCGCTACGCCAGTGTATTCGTACCACTGAATAGTACTGGTATGCATGGCAAAACCATTGCCTAGCGTGAGCCATGGCCAACTAATTTGCCAATTTAAATGGATGTATTCGAAAGTTAGCCATGCGGCAATGAGTGTAAAATAACCGATGTTTTTATTTTTTTTCGATGCCGAAAAATAAAATAGCCAGGGCACGCACATGAGTAGGCTGTTAGCTATGATGGCTGCTACGCTCCCAACATCTGTGGAGTTCCACATCCAATAAGTGGTGCCAATGTTCCAAATCAGAACTGATAAAAACGTGTAGCCAAAAAAGGTTAGTTTTTTTGTTACGTTACTTGCAATAATGAGTAGTGGTACCCATGCAATAAATAGTAGGAGCGCAAACCAAAAAACAGGCCATGCTACAACGAGTAACAGGCCTGTTAAAATGCTATAACCTAGTAGGGTTGATTTTTTCAAGTCGTATAATTATTTACGGCTATAATTAGGTGCTTCTTTTGTGATATCAATATCGTGTGCATGACTTTCCTTCATACCCGCGTTGGTAATTTTTACAAAAGTAGCTTGTTGTAATGCTTTAATATTTTTAGCACCGCAGTAGCCCATACCCGATCTTAATCCGCCAACATACTGGTAGATAATTTCAGCAATATTTCCTTTGTATGCTACGCGTCCTTCGATGCCTTCTGGTACATATTTTTTAATATCCGCTTCTACGTCTTGGAAATAGCGGTCACCACTTCCTTGACTCATGGCGCCAAGGCTTCCCATGCCACGGTATTCTTTAAACTTACGACCTTCATAAATGATGGTGTCTCCAGGGCTTTCTTCGGTACCTGCAAAAACAGATCCCATCATTACTACATTGGCGCCAGCTGCAAGTGCTTTTACCATATCGCCAGTGTATCTAATACCACCATCCGCAATAACCGGGATGCCTTTAGATTTTAATGCCATGCTTGCTTCCATGATGGCTGTAAGCTGCGGCACACCTGCACCTGCTACAATACGCGTGGTACAAATAGAACCTGGTCCAATGCCTACTTTAACGCAGTCGGCGCCGGCTGCGGCAAGCGCAAGGGCGCCCTGGGCCGTACCCACATTACCAGCTATAATTTGTAGTCCTTTAAAATTTTTGCGAAGTGCTTTGAGTGCTTCGATTACGCCTTTACTGTGTCCGTGTGCACTATCGAGTGTTACTACGTCTACGCCAACGTGTTGAAGTGCTGCGGCTCTATCCATTAAATCGGAAGTGATACCAAGTGCAGCGCCTACTAATAAACGGCCTATGCCATCTTTTACGGCGTTTGGAAAATTACGTAGTTGTAAAATATCGCGGTAGGTGATAAGACCAATTAGTTTACCTTGTTTGTTTACAACAGGTAATTTTTCGATCTTGTGTTTGCGTAAAATAATTTCTGCTTTTTTTAAGTCGGTACCTTCTGGAGCAATCACTAAATTTTCTTTAGTCATTACTTCTTTGACTTTACGTTTTTTGTCTGTTTCAAAACGAAGGTCTCTATTGGTTAAAATACCTACTAATTTTTGTCCGGCGTCTACAATAGGGATACCACCAATTTTATTGTCGCGCATTAGTTTGAGTGCGTCACCAATGGTGGCGTCTATTAAAAGCGTAATAGGGTCAACAATCATACCGCTTTCACTTCTTTTTACACGTCTTACTTGCTCGGCTTGTTTGTCGATGCTCATGTTTTTGTGTAAAATACCAATGCCACCTTCGCGCGCTAATGCGATGGCAAGGTTGGCTTCTGTAACCGTATCCATTGCAGCGGATAACATGGGTACGTTTAGCGTTATAGACTTTGTAAGTTGAGAACGGATGTCAGTGTCTCTTGGTAAAATTTCGGAGTAGGCTGGCATGAGTAAAACGTCGTCGAACGTTAGCCCTTCTCCAAATAATCTAGCACTGGTTGCCTTATTGGCGGTCTTTGTATTTCTTGTTGCCATGTGCAAAGATAATAGGAACCGCATATTTCAGCCAAAAAAATGATTTAGCCCAGTAGCCGTAGGTATGTTTTGCCCGGAAGGGCACCAATTAGGCCATAGAGCTCCAAATTAAGCAGGCTGCCTGCTAATACAGCGTTTGGAAGCATGCTTTTGAGGTATATTTCATCGATGGAAACGGGCATTTGATGATGTAAAAGGGTAAGAATTGTTTTTTCTGAATCTGTTAAGTTTTGTAGCACTTTTGGGTTTATTGCTTTTGTGGTGATAGGCGCCCAACCTAGTGCATCAATAAAAGTGGCTACAGAATCAAGCATGGCCGCTTTATTTGTTTGAATGAGTCTTAAACAACCACTACTTTTTTTGTCGGTAATTTTTCCGGGGCAAGCAAATACTTGTCTGTCGTAATCGAATGCAAGATTAGCCGTAATCATGCTGCCACCTTTTGTTTCTGTTTCGATTACGATGGTAGCGTCTGATAAGCCGGCTACAATGCGGTTGCGTTTTGGAAAATTAAATTTTTCGATGCGTGCTGTTGATGATAGTTCGGTTAAAAGGCCGCCCTGCGCAATAATATTTTTTGCGATATGCTGGTGTGCGGGAGGATAAATGGTAGCTAATGAATGCGCGAGCACGCCAATGGTTTGCAAGTTGCAATCGAGCGCCGTTTGATGCGCGGTAACATCGATACCATATGCGAGCCCACTAATAATAAGTGGATTGTAGGGCGCGAGCTGTTCCACAATTAAACTGGTAAGCCACTTGCCATAATGGGTGGGAAGTCTGGTGCCAACAATACTAATAATGCGGGCTTGATTAATGGGTGCTGATCCTTTGTAATATAGTATGGTAGGGGCATCGGAGCATGCTGCTAACTTTTTTGGATAGCTGGCATCATTAATAAATAAGGGGGTTATTTTATTTTGTTGTACAAATGAAACTTCTGTGTCGGCGGCTGAAAAATTATTAAAGCGTATAATTTTTTCGGCTCTATAATTACCAAAATATTCGATGTCGAGTAAGTCTTTTTTTGAAGCGTTAAATACGGCGCTAGCGCATCCAAAACGTTCTAGTAAATATTTAGCAAGGCTAGGTCCAATGGAATCTATTTGTGTAAGCGCAATTTGATAGCGGAGTTCGTTGTCTGAAATTTGAGTATTCATGATAATGCAAGCTCACGCAAATGAGTCAAACAACAACTAGTAGTTGTACTAGAAAATATGCGCAAGGTTCTCATAAAAAACGCAACTCAACACGCGCAACAAAAAGTGCAATGTAAACACCGCAACAACGCATGCGAAAACTACAAACGCGTAATCGTAAAACTGGTGCGTCTATTAAGCGCGCGACCCGCAGCTGTTTCGTTGGTGGCAATGGGGTTATCGCTTCCAAACCCTTTGTAGGTAAGCCTTTCAGTAGCAATGCCTTTACTAGACAGGTAATTAACAATAGCTTTTGCTCTATTGGTAGAAAGAATTAAATTATCGGAAGCCTTACCAACATTATCTGTGTACCCACAAATTTGTATGTGCATGCTAGGGTTCTCTTCTAAAATTTGTACCAGCTTATTTAATTCTGGTAAGGAAGCTGGTAAAAGTGCATAACTATTGTTATCAAACAACACTTGTGTAAATACAAAACTAGACGCAAGTTTAATAGGTTCTAACGCAATGTTTTTTACATAGGTACTATCAGGTGCTGCACCCGATAATGCATACGCACTTGAATAAAATAAATATCCTTTTCTGTTAACGGTAAACGTATAATCTTTTCCTTCGGGTAGCGTTATAAAATAATTACCCAGCTCGTCGGTTTGAACTTTATTAATAAGGGTACCGCTTGCATTGTCTGTTAATTCTACATTAGCAGGCAGTCCTTTTTGAGTTTTAACATCTGATACAACACCTTTTACATAAATTGTTTTATAAGGCCTTGCATGAGCGGGCAGCGTAAAAGAATAAATATCGAGGCCACCTCTGCTATCTTCTCTATCGCTTGCGTAGTATGCGGTGTAGCCATCTGCGGCAACGGCTAAACTGCCTTCGTTTTCGATGGTGTTAATAGGGTAACCCATATTTTCTGGAACGCCCCATTTGCCATCCGTTAATTTTTTTAGAACAAATAAATCGGATCCGCCATAACCAGGTAAACCGTCCGATGTAAAATAAAGCGTTTGGTTATCGGCGTGAATAAATGGTGCAAGTTCATCACCAGCTGTGTTAATGCTGGGGCCCATATTTACCGCTTCGGTCCAGCGTCCATTGGGTTTTAAATAACTCACGTATAAATCGGCACCACCGTATCCGCCAGGTCTGGTGCTACTAAAATATAATGCGCGTTTGTCGGGGCTAATGGCTGGAGAACTTTCCCAAAAATCAGTATTAATAGAGTCGCCTAAATTTTCCTGAACACTCCAACCTGTTGGCGTATACACCGATTTGTAAATATCAAATCCTCCAAGTCCTGCTCCTGCAATATCGGCAGCAAAAAATAGCCAATCACCATCTTGTGACACAGTAATAGCGCCTTTGCGGGGTTCCAAATTAATATCACCATCTAGTGGCGCAGCTTTATTAAAACTGTCTTTGAAAGGAATATTACTCAGCATAAAATCTTCTCTGGCATTTCCGGTGCGTCTTGTAAATACAAGGGCGTCATCGGTAACCGTTACCGAAGGATAATATTCGGAACTACTAGAGTTTACGCTATCGCCTAAATTTTTTGGCGCAAAAACATACTGTGCGTTCTTATTTTTTTGTGCAGCGCTAACTGCAAATTCGTACGTTTTTTTTCGGTACTGCGCTGCTTTTAAACTTCTGCCACTCAACTCAGAAAGTTTTAAAAAAGTATTGATAGCATCTAGTGCTTTATCAAACTGGCCAAGACCCGCAAGGTTTATAGAATAGGGTAGTAAATAAGGTGTAAAATAAATACTGTCTTTTAATCTTGCACGATCATACACAATCACTGCTTTTTTATACTGCTTACTATTACCGTATGCGCCTGCAAGTGATAAATAGGCGTCTATAAAATTGGAATCTATTTGTAAGGTGTTTGCAAGTAGTGCAATACCCTCTGCGCTGCGGTTATCTTCGAGTGCGAGTATGGCTTCGTTGTATTTTTTTAGTGCTTTTGGATTACTGGATTGACGAGGTATTTGTGCAAGTGCCAAAGTGCTCAATAAAAGAAAAGCACAACAAATGATCAGCGCCCTATACCAGCTTTTTTGCTTCATGCAATTAAGGTACGTTAATATACTTATGCAGTTGGGCACTGAGCTCCCATTTTGGGTTTTCTTTAATATATGCGGTAATTAAAGGAAGCATACTTGACGCTTTTTCCCACTCCGGTTGCAGGTATAATTTGCAGGTTGCTGGCACTTCTGCCACAAAGCTTTCGGCCCATTCAAAATCATGCTTATTAAAGATCACCACTTTTAATTCGTTGGCTACTTGTATTACTTCAGGTAAGGCAGGTTTAAATTTTTTAGGCGATAAACAAATCCAGTCCCAACTACCAGATAATGGAGAAGATCCGGAGGTTTCTATATTGGTTTCAAAACCATGTTCCTGCAGCGCAGCAGTTAATGCATCTAAATTATGTAGCAGTGGTTCGCCACCTGTTATTACTACTAATTTGGTGGGTGTTTTTTTTACTTCGGCTACTAAAAATTCTACAGATTGTAATGGGTGCTTGCTAGCGTCCCAACTATCTTTTACATCGCACCATACACAGCCTACATCGCAACCACCTAGTCTTATAAAATAGGCAGCTCTACCTTGGTGATAGCCTTCGCCTTGGAGTGTATAAAAATACTCCATCACGGGTAACTGCTCTGTTGCTATGGTTGTGCCTTTCATGTGATAATTAAGCGTGCTGTAAATAAGCTTGCATGGTATTTTTTAGAAGTCCTGCAATGGTCATAAGTCCTACGCCACCTGGAACCGGTGTGATAGCACTTGCTACTGCTGATACTTCGTTGTAGGCTACGTCACCTTTAATTCTAAATCCAGATTTTGTAGTTGCGTCTGATACTCTTGTAATACCCACGTCAATAATTACAGCGCCGGGCTTCACCATATTAGCGGTAATAAAACCAGGCTTACCCAGTGCGGCTACAAGTATGTCGGCGTCTTTACAAAACGCTTCAATATTTGGTGTGTGCGAATGACAAATGGTAACGGTGCAATTGCCTTTATTAACGTTGCTACTGAGTAAAATACTCATGGGTCTACCCACAATATTACTACGTCCAACCACCACTGCGTGTTTGCCTTTGGTGTCAATATTAAAATGTTCTAGTAATAGCATGATGCCGTAAGGAGTAGCAGGGATAAAGGTTTCGAGGCCTTGTACTAATTTCCCAACGTTTACTGGATGAAAACCATCCACGTCTTTTGTAGGATTAATGGCTTCAATTACTTTTTGATCACTAATGTGTTTAGGTAAAGGAAGTTGGACTAAAATTCCATCAACGGTATTATCGTTGTTTAACTTTTGTATGGTTTCTAAGAGGGTTTCTTCAGACACATTTTCGTCGAAACGAATGAGTGACGATAGAAAGCCTGTTTCTTCGCAGTTTTTAACCTTGCTTGCAACATAGGTTTCGCTGGCTCCATTGTTGCCCACTAGTATTGCAGCTAAATGAGGTGCTCTTTTACCACTCGCAGCAATTGCTGCTGTTTGCGCTTGTAATGATGCTTTCACAGCTGCCGCTGCAATTTTTCCGTCGAGTACTAACATGCTGCAAAAGTACCTGAAAATGATGCTCAGCAATTCATAAATTTTTTACCATTCATCCTTTTATATTGCCGTTTGGTCGAATAAAAATTCAAGTATTACTTAATAAAACAATCATTTGTTAGTTTGTAATTAATTGAAAATGAATGATTTATCTTCAATTGTTAAATTAATTTTAACAATTGTTAATTCTTACTTAACTTAGGTTCTTATTTTTTAACCAAATAATATGCAAATGAGAAAATTTTTATTTTTCATGGTTGCAGTGCTCATGCTTACATCTAGTAAGTATGCGTTAGCGCAGCAAACTGTTATAGATGGTAAAGTACTATCTAATTCAGGCGCTGCTCTTTCTGGAGCAACTGTTAAATCTGGAAACGTTAGCGCACTAACTGGCGGTAACGGTGAATTTAGTATTAGAGTAGCTGTAGGTACTACACTTACCGTTTCTTATGTAGGCTACACCGATTTAAAGGTGGCAGCTGCAAAAGGAATGACTGTTACACTTCAACCTTCAACAAGCGCGCTTGATGAAGTAATTGTAACGGGTGTTGCGAGTGCTACCTCAAAGAAAAAAATGACCGTATCTGTAACAAGAGTAGGTGAAGAAAGATTAAGTGCTGTGCCAGCTGTTTCTGCAGCGGGTGCACTAGTTGGTAAAGTTGCTGGTGCAAGAGTTAGCATGACTTCTGGTTCTCCAGGAGCTGGTGTTGACATCTTGTTACGTGGTGACAACAACTTAGGTATTGGCTCTTCTCCACTTATTTTAGTGGATGGTGTTATCCTTGATGGTTCTTTAGCTGATATCAACGTAGACGATATTGAAGCAATGGAAGTGGTAAGAGGTGCTGCTGCATCTGCACTTTATGGTTCAAGAGCGGCAAACGGTGTAATCGCTATCGTTTCTAAAAGAGGTAACAAATTAGATATTGGTTCTTCTAAAGTTACTGTTAGAAATGAAATTGGTTTCCAACAAATCGCTAACTACATTGACCTAGCAGAAAACCATGCTTTTGAATTAGCTCCTGATTGGGCTACTCAAAAAGCTTACACTAAGTATGCAGGTGTAACATACCCAGCTAACTATGCTGGTGGTTATAACCCTAACATTGTTGGTTCAAGAAAAATTTCTGCAGACCATTACTTAGATAATCCTTTTGCTGTTACTAGAGATTTACAAAAAGAGTTTTTTGGTACCGGTACAAACATGACTAACTATGTTGCTGTTTCTAGCCGTTATGCAAAAACCAACATGTTTGCTTCTTTTGAAAACAACAAGCAAACAGGTATCGTACAAAACACAAATGGTTATGCACGTCAAAACTTCCGTTTAAACCTTGATCACCAAATTGCACCGTGGTTAAAACTATCTGCAACCAATTTGGTTATCAATACCAGAACTCAATATCCTGGTGATGGTGGCGGTATCTTCTTTAACATTGTACTTGCAGAGCCAGACAATGATTTAAATCTTGCTAACCCAGTAGATGGTCAACCATACTACTTACGTCACAACCATTGGAGCAACGAGCGTAACCCTTTTTATTCTACTTGGAAAAATAAGCGTGACGATGTTTCTCAAAGATGGATTGGTAACTACTCTGCAAACGTTAAGTTTACTAAGTGGGCTAACCTAGATGTATCACACACGATCGAATCAAATAACTACCACTACACTTCATACAACCCGTATGATACTTGGACAATTGGTGGTGGCGGTGGAAACGCTTATGGTATCACGTACACAAAGGGTAGCCTTTACAAGTACTTCGATCATACCATGAACCAGAACACCCAAGCAACTTTAAACATTGCGCCTAAGAAATACAAAGACTTAAGCGTAAAAGGTAAGTTGTCTTATTTATTTGAGGATAAGTTCTATGAGAATTTTGAAGTATACTCTTCTCAATTTGCTGTAAGAGATTTACCTACCATGGAAAACTTTACAACGATCAGAGATGCAGGTTCTCAAAGACAAACCATCAGAGCAAGAAACTATTTTGGTGTTATTTCATTTGATTACAAAGACCGCTACTTATTAGATGCGATGTACCGTTATGATGGTTCTTCATTATTCGGTTCTGAAGCAAAGTGGGCTAGCTACTACCGTGTATCAGGTGCATACCGTTTATCTGAAGACATCAAAATTCCTGGTGTAGACGAATTTAAATTACGTGCAGCACATGGTACTGCAGGTTTACGTCCTGGCTTTAACTGGCAGTATGAAACTTACAACATTTCTAATGGTGTAACTTCTCCTGGTCAAAAAGGTAACAAAAACTTAAGACCTTCTCAAACTGCGGAAACTGAATTTGGTATCGACGTAGACTTCTTAAAGAAGTTTAACTTACAAGTGAACTATGCAAAATCTGTTACTACAGATCAGTTCTTGAACGTGCCACTTATTCCTTTCGTGAACGATGGTTTTACTTCTCAATTCCAAAATGCAGGTACTGTAGAGTCTAAAACTTTAGAAATTACTTTAGGTGCAAACTGGGTGAAGTCTAAAAACTTCTCTTGGAATACAAACGTTGTTTTTGGTCAAACAAAAACAGTTATCACAGAACTTCCAGTTCCTTCATACCAATCTGGTCCTGATGGATTATTCTTCATCAAAAAAGGTGAAACCTATGGTGCTATTTATGGCTACGATTGGGTAAGGTCTTTGGCTCAAATGAGCAAGCAATTACCAGCTGGTAAAACAATTGCGGATTATGAAGTAAATAACGAAGGTTATGTAGTTCCTAAAGGTTCTCAAGGTACATTACTTGAAAAGCCTATTAAATTAAATGATGCTAACGGTGCTCTAGCGTTTGTTAAAATGGGTTCTGGTTTACCTAATTTCACAATGGGTATCAGCAACAACATTTCTTACAAAAACTTTACACTTTACTTCTTGTTTGATATCAAGAGCGGTGGAGATGTTTACAACAGAAAATCTCAGTGGTTAACGCGTGATAACAGAAATGGTATCATGGATATGGGCGGCAAGCCTGCTTCTGAAAAGAAAGCTTACGACTACTACCAAGCTTTTTATGATGTAAATACCAATAACAGCTATTGGGTAGAAGATGCGTCTTTTGTTAAATTAAGAGAATTAGCTATTGGTTACACTGTAAAAGGAACTGCACTTCCAGGTTTAAGCAAAGTTGTTAAAACAATGAATGCAAGAATCATTGGACGTAACTTGTTAACTTTTACAAAGTACAGTGGTTACGATCCTGAAGTTGGTTCAATCAGAAGTCCATTTGACGATACTGGTTCATACCCTAACTACAGAAACGTTGCTTTCTCTTTATCATTTGATTTCTAAACAATAGAAAACCAAACAACATGAAAAATAAATTTTTATTATTTCTTTCAATTGGGGTTTTGAGTTTTGCATCTTGCAAAAAAACGCTTGATGTTCAAAATGAGAACCAGCCTGATTTTAAGAAAGTATACGCTAGTGGCGAAGACGTTTACAACGTAGCCAGTGGTTTATTTAACGCATACTATTCAGGTACGCAAAGTTACAGTGGTATGACCATGTTTATGGCTACCTCTGCTGATAACGTAACATGCTCTTGGGGTAACCAAGCAATGCGTGATATGTCATGGGAGCCTCGTAGAGAGTGGAACAACGCCCCTAACTATCCATACCAAGCAACTACTAAACACACTTTTGATAAAATGTATTCGGTAATTAATACCGCTTCAAACGTTATCAAAGCGATGAATGGTGGTGTTAAAATTGGCGTTAATGGCGCTGATGACAATTTGGTAAAAGCATTTGCTCGTTTTAATATGGGTATCGCATATGGCGTACTTGCATTAAACTTTGATAAGGCATTTATTGTGGATGAAAAAACAACCATCCCTGGTGCTAAATTATCAGATGCAAAACCATACAAAGCGGTTGCTGATGCTGCTATTGGATATTTGAATGAAGCAATTGCATTATCTGCAAGCTCATTTTCTGTCCCTAGCACATGGATGGGTACCGCTGCTCCAGTATCAAATACTACTTTAAGAGCAATGGCTAACTCATACATCGCACGTATCTTATCTAACACGCCACGTAACGCAACAGAACTTGCTGCTGTAAACTGGACTGCTGTTAGAACAGCTGCTGATGCAGGTATCACTGCTGACTTTAACGTTGTTAACGATGGTTACAACAGATGGTACGCAGAAGCTGGCGATTATTTAACATACCCAGGTTGGGGTTTAACTGACATGTATGTTGTTAACAAGTTAGATCCAAACATCGCTCCACACTGGAAAGATGATCCTACATTCCCAACTCCATTGCGTTCTACCAATGCAAATGCAGACAGACGTTTAACTACTGACTTTGAATATGTACCATCAAACTGGTTACAAGCAGTTCGTGGTTACTACCACTGGTCTATTTACCGTCATAGCAGATACGATGGTATCTACGCTTTAGGTGAAGGTCCATTACCAGAATTCATGAAAGCTGAAAACGATTTATATCGTGCAGAAGCAAGAGCATACGCTGGTGACTTAGCGGGTGCTGCTGCTATCATCAATGCTGGTACACGTAAAACACGTGGTGGCTTACCTGATGTTGCTGCAGATTTAACGGCTATTAGAGCTGCTATCCACGCAGAAAGACATATTGAATTATATGTAACTGGTATGGGTTTACAGTTCTATGAAATGAGAAAGCGTGACTTGTTACAAGCAGGTACTCCTTTACATTGGCCTGTTCCAGCTAAAACACAAGAAACTTTAGCTGAAACTTTACCGTTTTACACTTTTGGTGGTCCTAACAGACTTGATGGTGTAAACACATCTAACAAAGGTTGGAGATAATATATTGCTGACTTAATTATAGTAAAGCGGCCCCGAATTCTCGGGGCCGCTTTTTTTTAAAAATTTCGGTTACTTTTGCTACACAATATTAATACCATGGACCAACAGCCCGGCAATCAGTTAAACATAGAAATTTCAGAAGAAGTAGCAGAAGGCAGTTATGCAAACCTCGCTATTATTACGCATAGCAATGCCGAGTTTGTTATTGACTTTGTAAATGTGATGCCTGGTACGCCAAAAAGTAAAGTAAAATCGAGGGTGATATTTACGCCCCAGCACGCCAAGCGTTTTATGAAGGCCCTTGCCGAAAACATTGAGCGTTACGAGGCGGGTAATGGCAGTATTAAAGACCTCGAGCAAATTGAGATCCCCATGAATTTTGGTGGTCCTTCTGCGCAGGCATAAGTAGGGCTACCAATGCATCCAAATTTATTTTTGGTTGGTTTGGATACAATGTCAATAAAATAGGCATAAGTCGGTTTTAAAGTTAAATAGGTAAATGATACCTTCGTTTGCATATTCTACACGACTATGAACCCTTCCGTAAAAATCTTTTCAGGCACTGGTTCTCAGGAGCTTGCTCAAAAAATTGCACAACGTTTTGGCGCCCCAATTGGTAAAGTAAACATCCAACGTTTTAGTGATGGAGAAATCCAGCCGGTGTTTTTAGAAAGCGTGCGTGGCGACTATGTTTTTTTAGTTCAAAGCACGTTTGCACCTACCGATAATTTAATGGAGCTCCTGCTCATGATTGATGCAGCTAAAAGAGCAAGTGCGTATAAAATTATTGCAGTGATTCCTTATTACGGGTATGCGCGTCAAGACCGTAAAGACAAGCCAAGGGTTGCGATAGGATCTAAGCTTATTGCTACATTACTAGAGTCTGCGGGTGCTAACCGTGTTATCACCATGGATTTACACGCGGCTCAAATTCAGGGCTTCTTTGATGTACCTGTAGACCACCTAGATAGTTCAGCTATTTTTATCCCATATATCAACGACCTTAAATTACAAAACCTGGCTTTTGCCGCTCCGGATGTGGGTAGTACCAACCGTGTGCGTGAAATTGCCAGCTATTTTAATGCCGAAATGGTGATTTGCGATAAACACCGTAAGCGTGCCAATGAAATTGCTAGTATGGTGGTTATTGGGGACGTAACTGGTAAAGACATCATTTTAGTAGACGATATTTGCGACACAGGGGGCACTTTAGCCAAGGCAGCCGGCCTTTTAATAGAAAAGGGTGCCAAGAGCGTTAGAGCCCTTATTACCCACCCCGTATTAAGCGGAAACGCCTATGCTAACATCGAAAACAGTGTGTTAGAGGAGCTTGTGGTATGTGATACCATCCCTTTAAAGCAGGAAAGTGCTAAAATTAAGGTGATTTCGGTGGCCGACCTCTTTGCCATCGCCATCCGTAATGCCTATGAAAATAAGAGCATTACGAGCCTATTTATACATTCTCAGCTTAAAGAGCGCGGGTAAACCGTTTTTTCCTTACCTTCGCCGTCCAAAATTTTTAATATGAAAACAATTACAATCGAAGGACACTTGAGGACCGATCATGGCAAAAAAGCCGCCCGCCAAATTCGCTCTCAAGAAAACGTGCCAGCTGTAATTTACGGGGGTGCTCAGGAGGTAAATTTTTACGCTTCTGCAAAGGCATTTAAGCCTTTAGTGTACACTGGTGAGTTCCAAATTGCTGAAGTTACCGTGGACGGTAAAAAGTACAGATGTATCTTAAAAGATCTTCAGTTTGACAAAGTAACAGATGCGTTAATCCACTTAGATCTTTTAGAACTAGTAGATGACAAAAAAGTAGTAGCAACCCTACCACTTAAGTATGTTGGAACTTCTGTAGGTGTTAAAGAAGGTGGTAAGCTCGTTATCAAAATCAAATCTTTAAAAGTGAAAGCTTTCCCTAAAGATTTAGTTGAAACCATTAACGTAGACATCACTAATCTTGCACTTAACGCAAACATTAGAGTAGAAGACGTGAAAGCGCCAGGACTCGAAATCATGAACTCTCCACGTATTCCTATTGCTTCTGTAGTAATGACACGTCAGTTAAAGCAAGAAGAAGCATCAGCTGCTAAAGAAACTAAAAAGAAGTAATTCACTTAACTATAGTTTTCAAAAAAGGCCTTCGATTTTCGAAGGCCTTTTTTATGTGCATATATTATTGAGCTTAGCTTACAAGTGGCTGACCTTCTTTGATCCACTCATTGATACCTGGGCTATAATTAGAAACGTTGGTATAACCTTCTTTTACAAGTAGTGAGTAGCCAATAGCC
>JBANFS010000011.1:0-57500 GCA_037975885.1 Bacteroidota bacterium | reverse complement strand
TTAAAATCGTATGATGTCTTGTTTGCCATTGCAAATTGTATTTTAAATTAAGCTTGCAAATCCCTTCTAGTAACGAATTTGGTTTTGATAGGTAGCTTTTGAGCCGCTAAGCCCATTGCTTCCTGTGCTACTTGCGCTGTAACACCGTCGCACTCAAAAATGATGCGTCCTGGTTCAACAACAGCAGCCCAGAATTCAGGGTTACCTTTACCCTTACCCATTCTCACCTCTGCAGGCTTACGGGTAATAATTTTATCAGGAAATACGCGGATCCACACGTTACCTTCTCTTTTCATAGCACGTGTCATTGCTTGACGAGCAGATTCAATCTGACGGTTTGTTAACCAGATTGGCTCTAATGCTTTTAAAGCGAATGAACCGAATGAAATGGAAGTGCCACGCTTAGCCACTTCGCGTATGCGGCCTTTTTGCTGCTTCCTGTGTTTACTTCTTTTAGGCTGTAACATTTATTTCAATTTGAAAATTCAAAAATTGTCAATTCTTTGTTGTACAGAAGATATTATCCTCTGCGTTCTGGACGAGGACCACCACCACGGTTGTCTCTACCACCACCTGGTCTGCGATCATCTCTTCTATCGCCACCCGGTCTGCGCTCTTCTCCACCTCTTCTTTCGCTCATGTCATTTTTGCCACCAACGAAGTTTGGATTTAATTCACGCTTACCAAGTACTTCACCTTTACAGATCCATACTTTGATACCGATTTTACCGTAAACGGTTTGTGCAAATACGTTTGCATAATCGATATCCATACGGAACGTATGTAGAGGTACACGACCTTGTTTAAATTCTTCAGAACGTGCGATTTCAGCACCGCCTAAACGGCCACCTAATTTCACTTTAATACCTTCTGCACCCATACGTAAAGTAGAGGCAATAGACATTTTAGTTGCACGCTTAAAGTTGATACGATTTTCGATTTGACGAGCAATTGTTTCTCCCACGATTTGTGCGTCTAATTCTGGACGACGAATCTCTAGGATGTTGATTTGCACATCATCTTTTTTCGTTAAGTTTTTCAACTCTTCTTTGATACGATCTACTTCTCCACCGCCTTTACCGATGATGATACCAGGCTTAGAGGTATGAATCGTTACAATTAACTTACCAAGGGTACGCTCAATTACGATTTTAGCGATACCGCCCTTGTTGATACGGGCATTTAGGTAAGTACGGATCTTATGATCCTCAATCAACTTGTTAGCATAGTCTTTTTTAGAACCATACCAGTTGCTGTCCCATCCGCGGATGATACCTAACCTGTTACCAATTGGATTTGCTTTCTGACCCATATAGTGGTTTTACAATTAGTTTTTAGAATCTACGATTAATGTTACATGATTGCTGCGCTTACGAACTCTGTAACCGCGGCCTTGTGGAGCTGGACGCATGCGTTTTAAAACACGGCCACCGTCTACAAATACAGTTTTTACAATCAAGCTGCTATCTGCAGCACTTGCGCCATTGTTTTTTTGTTCCCAGTTATTGATGGCACTTTTTAGCAATTTAGCCAAAGGTACTGCATTGTGTTGTGGGTGGAATTCTAGAATCGCCAAAGCTTTTTCTACTTCCATTCCACGGATCACATCAGCAAGCAAACGCATTTTGCGCGGCCCTGTTGGATAATTGTTCAGTTTAGCTACTGCTTCCATTTCTTTTTTAGTTTGACGTTTGAAGTAAACTTAGCGTTCACTTCTTACTGTTTATTTTTTAGTTCCTGCGTGTCCTCTGAAGTTACGAGTAGGTGAAAATTCACCCAATTTGTGACCTACCATGAATTCTGTTACATACACAGGGATAAATTTATTTCCGTTGTGTACTGCAAAAGTATGCCCAACAAAATCTGGAGTAATGGTACTTCTACGACTCCAAGTTTTGATTACGCCTTTTTTTGCTGAACCATCATTGATTGCTAAAACCTTAGATTCAACGTTGGCATCAACGTAAGGACCTTTTTTAATCGAACGACCCATAATTATGAGTTAATTGAGTTATGATAAATATTATGATTTGAAAATGCTTGTTAATTATTTAGCGAGCTTTTTACCGTCTCTGCGTTGGATAATTAATTTGTCACTTCCTTTTCCTTTTGTTCTTGTTTTTTCACCTTTTGCATACTTACCAGTTCTGCTACGTGGGTGACCACCTGAAGCTCTACCTTCACCACCTCCCATCGGGTGATCTACTGGGTTCATGGCTACACCACGAACGCGAGGGCGGATACCTTTCCAACGATTCTTACCAGCTTTACCAGCAGTTTCGAGGTTATGATCACTATTAGAAACAACACCTACAGTTGCATAACAATTGATAAGAACTTTACGAAGTTCGCCAGAAGGCATTTTTAATACACCGTATTTTTCTTCTTTGTTCGCAAGCTGTGCAGATCCACCTGCACTGCGCACCATCTTACCACCTTGACCAGGTTGTAATTCGATGTTGTGGATAGTGGTACCTAGAGGCATGCTCTTTAATGGAAGTGCGTTACCTAATTCTGGAGCAACAGCGTCACCAGCAATTACGTTAGCACCAACTTGTAAACCTTGTGGAGCGATAATATAACGCTTTTCTCCGTCGGTGTATTGCAATAAAGCAATAAACGCTGTACGGTTTGGATCGTACTCGATAGATACTACAGTAGCTGCAATATCACGTTTGTCTCTTTTGAAATCAACCAGACGGTAATGGTGCTTGCTTCCACCCCCCATGTAACGCATTACACGACGACCTTGGAAGTTACGGCCAGCCGTTTTCTTCTGTGGTTCTAACAAACTCTTTTCAGGTTTGTTGGTAGTAATTTCAGCATAAGCATTTCCAATTCTCCAGCGTGTTCCGGCAGTAATTGGTTTGTACTTTTTAAGTGGCATTTTCTATTTGTTTAAATGCAGAATTCTCAGCTCTGCGTACTATAAATTAAATGTTTGCGTATAAGTCAATTGTTTCGCCTTCGGCAACAGTAACGAATGCTTTTTTATAAGCAGACTTCATACCCTGAATAAAACCAGCTTTTGTATAGCGTGCTTTATTTTTACCTGGAGCAACAGCAGTGTTTACATCTACAACATTTACACCGTAGAAAGTTTCTACTGCTTTTTTAATTTCTAATTTGTTGGCCTTACGATCTACTTTAAAAGCATACTTTCTCAATGTTTCTTGTTGAGCGTTTGCTTTTTCAGTTAATATAGGCTTTATCAATACGTCGGTCGGTTTCATTGTATTTGTGTTGAAACGTTTCTAAAATTATTATGCTGCTGCTTCCTCTTCTGTGAAGATTTTTGCAGTTGCTTCTGTGATTACTAATACATCAGCGTTCATGATTTCGTAGGTGTTGATATCAGCTAATAAACTGCTAGCAACATTAGGTACGTTACGTGTGCTCAAGTATAAATTATCATTGTATTCTGGTAAAACAAACAAAGACTTTTTATTAGAAAGGCTTAAGTTTTTCATTACCTCTACTAAAGTTTTTGTTTTAGGAACATCCATTGTGATGTCTTCAACAACAACGATTGCATTTTCTTTTGCTTTGTAACTTAAAGCAGAAAGTTTAGCAAGGTCTTTTACTTTACGATTTAATTTGAAATCATAAGAGTGTGGTTTTGGACCAAAAATGGTACCACCACCTTTGTATAATGGGTTACGGATATTACCCTTACGAGCACCACCCGTTCCTTTTTGCTTGTGTAACTTACGGCTAGCACCTTGTACTTCAGCACGAGTTTTTACTTTGTGCGTACCAGTACGGCCCGCAGCTAAATATTGTTTCACAGCCAGGTAGATCACGTGATCATTTGGCTCGATACCGAAAATCTCAGCTGGTAATTCTACCGTTCTGCCGGTTTTCTGTCCTTTTATATTTAATACATCTACTTGCATGATAATTTGGAATTAGGTGTTATTACTTCTGGATTAAAACGATAGAACCATTGTGACCAGGTACTGAACCAGTAACTAGGATATAATTCTTTTCAGGGAAAATTTTAACCACTTTAAGACCTTTCATTTTAACACGGTCTCCACCCATACGGCCGGCCATTCTCATGCCCTTAAATACGCGTGATGGATAAGAAGAACCACCGATAGATCCTGGTGCGCGCTGACGATCGTGCTGACCGTGTGATGCTTCACCAACACCAGAAAATCCATGGCGCTTTACAACACCTTGGAAACCTTTACCCTTAGTGGTACCAACTATTTCAACTTCGTCACCTTCAGAAAAAATATCTAAAGTAACGGTCTCGCCTAGTTGCTTTTCTATAGAATAATTACGGAATTCTTTTACGAATTTCTTAGCTGAAGTTTGGGCTTTTGCGTAGTGATTAAGCTCGGCTTTAGTAGCGTGCTTGTCTTTTTTGTCGCCAAATGCTAATTGAAGTGCAGTGTAACCATCAGTCTCCTGGGTTTTCACTTGAGTTACGGTACAAGGACCAGCTTCAATGATGGTACAAGCAGTTTGCTTGCCATCTTCTTGGAAGATGCTGGTCATCCCGATTTTTTTACCAATAATACCTTTCATCGTGTTGCGGTTTATGCCCCGCAAAGGTTATAGAGGACATCCTGCCGATGAAAGCGGGATTCAATCCTTGTTTGCCACCGACCTTTTCCTTTGTTTTCAATATGTTGTTATAACACTTGAAGCGGAAGTACCGGTAGTAAACAAACCTCGAAGGGCCTGTTTATATGTATGATTTACGCGCATTGTGCGTGCAAACCTTTTTATTTTTATCAGAGCTGTTTTCCAATAACCAGTTATTAAAACGAGTTGTTGTTGACAGTTGACGAATTTATAAGAACTCTTGTTGATGGTTTGTCTTAGGCGTTAAACAACTAAGACAGCTTATCAGGCTTTGATCTCTACTTCAACACCAGAAGGCAAGTCTAATTTACTTAGCGCATCTACTGTTTTTGAAGAAGACGTGTAAATATCCAACAAACGCTTGTGCGTTGCAAGTTGGAATTGCTCACGGCTTTTCTTGTTTACGTGTGGTGAACGAAGAACAGTAAAGATTCTTTTGTGTGTTGGCAAAGGAATAGGACCTGTTACTACGGCACCTGTGCTGCGTACAGTTTTTACGATTTTTTCTGCAGATTTATCTACTAGATTGTGATCGTAAGATTGTAATTTGATTCTGATTCGTTGAGACATAGTCGAAACCCAATTTTCTTATTGGGGTTGCAAAGGTAAGGGACTGCAATCAGATGGTCAAGAAAAAAACAATAATTTTTAAGAAAAAAGCTATTTTTTTTCAAAATACTTAAAAAAACAAGCCCCACTCCGGTTTGGAGCAGGGCTTGGGCTTTAAAACACTTATAAATCAATAAGATATAAACCTTATTCTTCGATTTTAACTTTACCCTTGTTTTTCGCCATTACCTCTTCAGCAACGTTGTTTGGTGCTGGATTGTAATGTGAGAACTCCATGGTTGAAGTAGCACGACCTGAAGACAATGAACGAAGTTGGGTTACATAACCAAACATTTCGCTAAGTGGTACTTTTGCCTTGATAACCTGTAGGTTAGCGCGGCTATCCATACCTTCAAGCATACCACGACGACGGTTTAAGTCACCAGTAACGTCTCCCATATATTGATCTGGCGTTAAAACCTCTACTTTCATGATTGGCTCAAGTAAGGTAGGTTTTGCTTTACGACCCGCTTCACGGAATGCAGATTTAGCACACAATTCGAAAGACATTGAATCAGAATCCACATCGTGGTATGAACCATCAAATACACGCACTTTCATGTTGTTAACAGGGTAACCCGCTAATACACCAGTGTTCATTGAGGTTTCAAATCCTTTTTGGATCGCTGGAACAAATTCTTTAGGGATAGATCCACCAAAAATATCATTAACGAATTGGAAATGCTTTCCTTCGTTTTCTTTTAGCCACTCTTCGTCTGCAGGTCCAATTGTAAATTGAATATCAGCGAATTTACCACGACCACCTGATTGCTTCTTAAGTACTTCACGGTGTTCTACGGTAGTACCAAATGATTCTTTGTAAGCAACCTGTGGCGCACCTTGGTTTACTTCCACTTTGAATTCACGACGCATACGGTCAATGATAATTTCTAAGTGTAATTCACCCATACCTCTTAGGATGGTTTGACCTGTATCTTCGTCTGTGTTTACACGAAGTGTTGGATCTTCTTCCACTAATTTAGCAATGGCCATACCCATTTTATCAACGTCTGCTTGCGTTTTAGGCTCAACAGCTACAGCGATAACGGGCTCAGGAATAAACATATTTTCTAAAGTGATTGGATGATTCTCATCACATAAAGTATCACCTGTTTTGATTTCTTTAAAACCTACCGCTGCAGCGATATCACCTGCTTCAATAAAGTCTACAGGGTTTTGTTTGTTCGCAAACATTTTCATGATACGAGAGATACGCTCTTTTTTGCCACTACGAACGTTGAGTACATAAGAGCCAGCATCTAAGTGACCAGAATAACATCTGAAGAACGCTAAACGTCCTACGAAAGGATCGGTCATGATTTTAAATGCAAGTGCAGCAAATGGTTCTTTAGCATCAGGCTTACGCGTGATAACAGCACCTGTGTCAGGATCTGTACCTTGTGTATCTTCTACATCAATTGGAGAAGGCAGGTAACGACACACTGCATCTAGTGCAGTTTGTACACCTTTATTTTTGAATGAAGATCCACACATCATTGGAACGATACTTAAATCGATACATGCTTTACGAATCGCTTCATGCACTTCGTCTTCAGAAATTGAATCTGGATTTTCGAAGAATTTCTCCATTAATTTGTCGTCGTATTCTGCAACAGCTTCAATCAAATTCTGTCTCCAGAATTCAACGTCTTCTTTCATATCAGCAGGTACTTCAATTTCATCAAAAGTCATACCTTCTGTTTCCATATGCCAGATGATACCTTTCATTTTGATTAAATCCACAACACCTGTGAAATTATCTTCGGCACCAATTGGTAATTGAAGTGGCACAGCTTTAGCGCCTAACATTTCTTTTACTTGGTTTACTACCATTAAAAAGTCTGCACCAGCGCGGTCCATTTTGTTAACGAAACCAATACGTGGAACTTTATAACGGTTTGCTTGACGCCATACTGTTTCTGATTGTGGCTCAACTCCATCAACTGCAGAGAAAAGCGCAATCAAACCATCTAATACACGCATAGAACGCTCTACCTCTACGGTAAAATCCACGTGACCCGGAGTATCGATGATATTGAAATAATAACCTTTAGTATTAGCATCCGCTTTACCTTTTACAGTAGGGAAATTCCATTGGCAGCTTACAGCAGCTGAAGTAATGGTAATACCTCTTTCTTTTTCTTGCTCCATCCAATCGGTAGTAGCAGCACCATCGTGCACTTCACCAATTTTATGAATCATACCTGTGTAGCGTAAAATACGCTCTGTTGTAGTGGTTTTACCAGCATCAATGTGTGCGGCGATACCAAAGTTTCTTTGAAATTTCAAGTCAGCCATAATAGTGCTTGTTTATTAAGTTTTGTTTGAGGAAACAGTTCCTCAATTTTCGAGGCGGCAAAGGTAATAATTATACCAATTGGAAAAAGGTTTCCGGTGTAATTTATTAATTAATTATGCACAAAAAAAGCCCCAAACCTAAGTTTGGGGCTTCTATAAGCAGTTAGATTGAAATTAAATTTTAAAGTGAGAGAACGCTTTGTTCGCCTCAGCCATACGGTGTGTATCTTCTTTCTTTTTGAAAGCAGCACCTTCACCCTTACTAGCAGCTAACATTTCGTTCGCTAATTTGTCGGCCATAGTACGACCGTTTCTTTCACGGCTGTAACGGATTAACCATTTCATACTCAATGAAATCTTACGATCAGCACGCACTTCTGAAGGAATTTGGAAAGTTGCACCACCAATACGACGGCTACGTACTTCAACAGCAGGCGTTACGTTAGCAATGGCTCTTTTCCATACTTCATAACCATCTTCTCCGGTCATTTTAGTAACCTTATCTACTGCATCATAAAAAATGTTGATTGCAGTACTTTTTTTACCCTGCCACATTAAGTTGTTAATGAAACGAGTAACCAATTTATCATTGAAACGTCCATCAGGAGCTAGGGGTAATTTTTTGGCTTGTGCTTTACGCATGTGATCTACTTATTAGCTTTTTTGTAATAATATTTTTAGAGACTATTTTTTAGCCTTTTCTTTTTTAGTACCGTACTTAGAACGAGACTGCTTACGATCTTTAACACCTGCAGTATCGAGGCTACCACGAACAATGTGATAACGCACACCTGGTAAGTCTTTAACACGACCACCACGGATTAATACGATAGAGTGTTCTTGTAAGTTATGACCTTCACCTGGGATGTAGGCAATAACCTCAATTTTGTTTGTCAAACGCACTTTCGCTACTTTACGTAGGGCAGAGTTTGGCTTTTTAGGCGTTGTCGTATACACCCTGGTACATACACCACGACGTTGAGGACAAGCATCTAAAGCCCTAGACTTACTTTTAGCCTTGATAATTTCACGACCTTTTCTAACTAATTGCTGTATTGTAGGCATTCTAAACCGTTTAAAATTTCGGACGGCAAAGGTAATGGCTGGAACTGAAAAATCAAAAAGTTTTAAAAAGTTTTCTCAAACTAGACGTAAAATATTGATTTTCAGGGCAAATACAAGGGTAAAAAAGGAGTAAATACTTGAATTGAAGGGCAAATAAAAGAAAGCTATCTGATTGATTTAGATTGTTTAGCCAAAAACAAGCCCCTTTTTTATGCTTATTTCCAATTTCCGCTCGATTTGCCAAAATACGTCTTTTGCGCTGGCATTTACGGTTGCTTTTTTACTAATTAGCGCCTCCAATGTTGTTTTTTCGCAAATCTCCACCACGCCAAATAACTACCCCTACCCTGCCGTAAACTTTGTGTACACCCAAAACTTCTCCACTCTACCAACCGCTAGCAGTTATGTTAGCGGCATATCTGCCAAGGGGCCCTATTATTTGGGAAGTATTCACCCAGGTTTATCTGGTTTATTTATAGCGCAAACAAATGGCAGTAACTCAGTCCTCAATTTTAACACCAGTTCTGGAACCAATGCCACTAACGGCATTTTTAGTTACGGACCTGCAAATGGGACCGCAAATGCTGCTATCAGAGGTCTTGGTAGCCTTGCGAGCAGCGCAGGCTCTTATGTTTTTGGTATTGTTTTTACCAATAGGTCCAACACAATGATTGATCAATTTGAAATTGAAATTGTAGCAGCTCAATGGCGAAAAGGCGGCAGTGGTAAAGCGGGCGAATGGACCTTTTCTTATGCAACGTCATTATCAAATAATCTGCTGGATACCATTACAAAAAAAGATACATCACTGAATTTTTATTCGGTTCAAACAAGCACAGGATCTGCTGCCCTCAATGGACTTTTAAAAATCAATCAGCAACAAAAAAAAGACACATTATTCAATCTAAATTGGAAACCTGGCGAACAACTCATTTTAAAATGGCAAGACAATGATGACATTGGAAATGATGATGGCATGGCTTTGCAACAATTAAGTTGCAAAGCACTTGCTATGCCCGACAACACCGCCCCAACAGTAATTGAGGTAATACCACCCAAAACAAAAACATACACCACAGGTGATACACTAACGGCTAAAATTATTTTTTCGGAACCTTGCTTTTTAAACAGCAGTTCTTTTTTGCCTTACCTAGTAGCTGCTATTTCAGATAGTGCAAAAAACCTTGTATACACCAAAGGATCGGGCACCAACGAATGGCATTTTTCATACCTTATTAAAAATGGAGACCTCGTAAAAAATGGATTCAATTTGTATCCTACCATCAATAGTGTCACGGGCGCCATTAGAGACGCTGCTTTAAATGATTGCAACGGATTAATAACAAGCAACACCCGTTTTTTACAAGTAAAAATTGATGCAGTAGCGCCTACTTTTATAGACACCAATACACTAAGCTTACATAGCTGCAAACGCCCAGTAGACATAACTTCTGTAACCTTAGGCGCAACACAAACAGATAGTAGCGAAACGATCATTTGGAAATTAAAGACCCCTCCCACGCAGGGGGAAATTTTGGGCTTACCGTTTTCGAAGAAAACGGTAAGCGATAGTTCTTATCCAAGAGTCCTAACATTTATACCATCCAATGTACATGCAGGAATGGATAGTGCCATTATCGAAATATCGGACGGCATCAATAGCAGTTTTAAAAAAGTTTTATTTCCATTAGATAGCATAATTATAGACAACATTATTACAGGGAATCAAATCATTTGCAAAGGTTTTGCGCCTACACTTTTTACCGGCAGTAATTCAGCAAACACAATATATCATTGGCTTTACAAAGAAGATACTGCTGTACAATTTAAAATAATTACAGGCCTTAGCAATACATACAATTATCAATCTGGCACATTACAAAGCAGCACCTTGTTTAAAAGAATGACCACCCGTTTTTCATGCACCGATACCAGTAACTTTATTCGTGTTCAGGTAAAAAATAATGGTTTATGGATGGGCGCACAAAATGCGCTATGGCAAATAGGTAGCAATTGGTGTGGCGGCACCATACCAGATACTAGCACCCATGTTTTTGTGCAACAAGGCAGTCAAATAGTAATTAGTGATGCATTTCCAAACCAGCTCAATACAGCCAAAACAATGATGTTGGACTCGCTTGCCAGCATTACTGTAAACGGCGCATTACACTGGCCCACTGAATTGCTTGGCGCTGGCACCATTGATGCATCACGTGGAACTATCTACATAGAAAAAGACAGTGCAATTATTCGTCCAAATGTTTTAAAAAATGGACGCATCCATACCCTACAAATAGACACAAAAAATAAAGTACAATTTTTAGATTCACTGATTATTGACAATAGCATTACTCTATTTAACGGCAGCCTTGAAACGAAGCATATTACCATACAAACAACTGCGCAAATTAACCCCTCCGGTAATAACACTAAAATTATAAGCCCCGTTACAGTCCATAAAATGTATCATTTATTAGAAGGACAAACAAAATTATTGTCACTACCCTTTTCTAATATATCTAGTTTACAAAGCTTTAAAAATAGCATTGCCATAACGGGTAATAGCAGCTCTAGCACTGGCTTTGACAGTGCATTACACCAACACCCTTCTAGCTACTATTTAGATACCGCCTCCAACATCCATACACAATTAGTATTTCAACCATTTACAAAAATGGACAGCAGTTATCTACAACCCAACAGCGCCATTAAAATTTGGTTGTACCCAAATAATTCAAGCATTATCAACGAAACACCTTTTGTTGAAACAAAAAAACAAGATGCATTGCTGGACGTTTTGGCAGAAGGCATACCCCATCATGGCCCCCTAGAAATGAGTTTCCCTGCACACCCATTAACGCGCTATTATTTAACTGGCAACCCATACCCTGCCAACATTGATGCCAGTAAAATATCAAGTAGCAGCAGCATAGGAAAGTATTACTGGCACTGGGATGCAAGCCTTGGAGCCACTGGCAATTATACTGCTAAGGCATTCAGACATCCAAGGGTCTTACAAAAACTTGAAGGCTTTATAATTAAAAATACGGCGGAGACTGCAGGTTATTTATTTTATGAAGAAAGAACAAAAGTCAATCAAAATGAAACGCCCGATACCGTTCGTTACAAAACTGAATACGCACATATAAGCCTAGCTCTTATGCAAGAAAATAATTTATTGGATAGGCTTGAAATTTTAGGTATTGACAGCGCTAGTAGCCGTTATGAAAAGTGGGACGCCGAAAAAATAAACGAAAATAAAATATCGCTTTATTCCATTTCGAGAGATAGTATGGCCCTTTGCATCGACGCAAGACCCTTTAACAACAACCTTTTTATTCCATTAGGCATCAAGTCCAACAAAACCGGAAAATACAAATTGTTATGTACTGCTTACGTCATAGCAAGTGATATGACAGCCTACCTACATGACAAACTATTGAATAGGTATCAAAAAATAATACAGGATAGCAGTTATACTTTTGAGATAAGCACAGACAGCACAACGGCTGGAGAGAAGCGTTTTGAAATTACTGGACCACCGCCACCCCCAAGGCAAGAAGATCCTATTATAGCAACTGTTACACCCAACCCAGTACACAATCGATTAGGAATCCGTTATTCATTTAGAGAGCCGCTAGTGCACCAAATATCTATACTTAGCATAGATGGTACACTATTGCTAAACAAAACATTTGCCGCAAGTAAAAACGGATTAGCAATTATAGAAATACCTCACTTAAAAGCGGGCTCTTATATTGCAGTAATTAAAGCAGGAAAAAACTATTTACTGAAACAGTTAATTAAACTTTAAATAACCAGTGGTGCGTATCTGGAGCAGTTGCATACCTGATAGCAGTGAGCCTGTCTTTTAATTCTTTGGCAACACCTGCCTTATCGGTATCGAAATGCATGCTATAATCTTTATAGCGCAGTTCTTTAATTTTTGAAATAGTAGCAGCCGTTCCAGTACCAAACACTTCATGTAAAATGCCTTGTTTTTGGAAAGCAATTAGTTCATCAATGGTAATTTTCACTTCCTGCACTTCCATACCCATTTCTTTTAAAACCGTGATAGCACTGTCTCTAGTAACGCCTTCTAAAATGGTTCCTTCGGTTAATGCAGGGGTAACCACTTTGTTACCAATAACAAAAAACACATTCATGGTACCTACCTCTTGCAAGTATTTATGTTCAAAAGCATCGGTCCATAATACTTGATCATAACCAGCCTCTTTTGCTTTTTGTGTTGCCAACATACTTGCCGCATAATTACCCGCATTTTTTGCAAAACCAACACCACCCGGAGCAGCTCTTGTGTATGTTTCTTCAACATAAATTTTCATAGGGGTGCTATAGTAAGGCCCAGTAGGACTTAACAAAATCATGAACTTATAATGATCAGAAGGTTTTACGCCAATAACTGGATCAGTCGCAAACATAAAGGGTCTGATATATAACGAATGATCCGACATTGCCGGAACCCAATCTCTATCCATATCAATAAGAAGGCGCATACCCTCCATAAATATCGCTTCTGGAACTTCTGGCATACACATACGCGCTGCAGAAATATTGAATCTTCTAAAATTATCTTGAGGTCTGAAAATATGAACCTCACCAGCATCACTCTTATATGCTTTAACGCCCTCAAAAATGGATTGCCCATAATGAAGCGCAGCCAAAGAAGGATCAAACTGCAGCGGCTGATAAGGCCTAATCACCACATTTGCCCAAACACCATCTATGTAGTCAGCTTCAAACATATGATCTGTAAAAACACGACCAAAAGGAATATTTTCAAGCGTGGTACTTGCTAACCTACTGTGCTGAACTTTTTCAATCTTTACGTCAAGTGCTGCTGCCATAGTTTTATATTTGGTGCAAAGAAACAAAAAAAATGAAAACTAACAATCGTTAATATTGTAAAACTGCTATGAATTCTGAAAATATTTTGCTTCCACCCTTTGTTATAGCCTCTTTATATAAAGATGACCTTGTTTTAGTGGACGCTAAAGAGAGTAGCAAACCTACTCTAATCAATGAAACAAAAAAGAGCGTGACTATTACTCCTATTGTTGAGAATGTACAACCAACAAAACCCATTGGTTTTTTAGGCGACAATCAAAAAAAGATAACCATCCTATTAAAAGACAGTTCAGCAGTTCATGTGGCAGACGAATCCTTACAATTTTTAACAGCCATTCTGGCCGCGTGTAAACTAAATATGGGTGACGTTGCTATTGTGAATACAGCCAATCAAGCTATTAACTATACACAAATAAAATCTGAATTAAAACCTAACACTATTATTTTATTTGATATTGCTGCTGCAAACATTGCACTTCCTTTTGAAGTACCTCAGTATCAGGTACAGCAATATGATAATTGCACCCTTTTATTTTCTGCACCATTACAATCAATGCTTGTAAAAACGGATGCAGCAAAATTAGAAAAGGGAAAACTTTGGAATGCACTTAAAAAGACATTTAATATCCAGTAGTCGATGAAAATAATTTTTGCAACCAACAATAAAAACAAGGTTGAGGAAATTAAACACCTTAGCCACCAAAAATTTGAAATTTTTACTTTGCAAGAAGTGGGTATTGATATTGACATTCCAGAACCACATGATACTTTAGAAGCCAATGCCACAGAAAAATCTTCAACCATTTACAAACTCACTAATGAAGCCGTCTTTAGTGAAGATACAGGACTAGAAGTGGAGGCCCTTGGCGGCGCACCAGGTGTAAAATCTGCGAGGTATGCAGGAGAAGGCCGAAACATGCAGGACAATATTGATAAATTATTAGCTGAACTAAATAACAAACCTTCAAGAGCTGCAAGGTTTAGAACGGTTGTTTCGCTCATTATTGGTGGAAAAGAATATCAATTTGAAGGTATTTGCAATGGACATATTACTACCGAACAAGATGGTACTAATGGATTTGGTTACGATCCCATATTTATTCCAGAGGGCAGTAATACCACATTTGCTAATATGGATATTTCAGAAAAAAATAAATTTAGCCACAGAAAAAAAGCAGTACAACAACTGATAGATTTTTTAAACGACTACGAAGCCTAAAAATGAAAACAAAAAACATAGCTACCCGCAAAATATTTACACGAATTGTATGCGTAATGTTAATCCAAATCATTGCTACTTTAAATGTAGATGCGCAAACCATTCCACTTTATAAAAATAGCAGAGCACCCATCAACGAAAGGGTCAAAGATCTACTAGACAGAATGACGCCTACCGAAAAATTTTGGCAGTTATTTATGATACCTGGCGATATTAAACCAGGAGATGCTCCAAAGTATAAAGATGGACTTTTTGGATTTCAAGTAAGTGCTGCATCCGCAGGCGGAGAAGGCGCACAACAAATGCTACAATACAATGCAACAGAAACAGCTGTAAGCCTTGCAAAAAAAGTGAACGCCATACAGCGGTTTTTTATGGACAGCACCAGACTTGGTATTCCCATGCTACCATTTGATGAAGCCCTACACGGTCTGGTAAGACAGGGTTCTACGATATTCCCACAAAGTATTGGACTTGCTGCTACATTTAAAACAAGCACCATGGAGGCTGTAGCTGGAGCTATTGCTAAAGAATCAAAAATTAGAGGCATTAGACAAATACTTTCTCCAGTTATAAATATTGCAACAGACGTAAGATGGGGACGCACCGAAGAAACCTATGGAGAAGACCCATTCTTGAGTAGTAAAATGGGCGTGGCTTACATGAAAACTTTAGAAGATGAAAATATCATTGCTACGCCAAAACATTTTGTTGCCAATGTAGGCGATGGTGGTAGAGACAGCTACCCGATAGACATGAACGAAAGATACTTATCTGAAATCCACTACCCTCCTTTTAAAGATGCGGTGCAAAAAGCAGGCGCTAGATCAATCATGACATCCTACAATTCTGTAAATGGAAGTCCTGCAACTGCCAACGATTATTTATTAAATACTCTTTTAAAAAAGAGCTGGGGCTTTAACGGATTTGTAATTTCAGATGCTGGCGCCGTGGGCGGCGCCAATGTTTTACACTATACAGCAAAAGATTACCCAGATGCAGGAAGAAACGCTGTTAACAATGGGCTTGACGTTTTATTTCAAACTGCACAAGAACATTACAAACTATTTATCCCTCCGTTTTTAAATGGACAAATCAATCCCGAAAGACTTGATGATGCAGTTAGTCGTGTACTAAGAGCAAAGTTTGAACTAGGTTTATTTGAAACGCCATACCTCGATATTAAAGCAACAGAATCGGCAAATTTTGAAGCGGCGCATAAAAAAATTGCACTAGAGGCGGCGCTAGAATCGGTTGTTTTATTACAAAACAAAAATGCAATATTACCCATTTCAACTGCTACAGAAAGTATTGCCCTAATTGGTACAGACGCCACAGAAGCAAGACTGGGTGGGTATAGTGGACCAGGCACCAAAAAAGTAAGTATACTAGATGGGATGCTACAAAAATATGGCGCAAATAAAATTATTACTGCAGCTGGTCCGGGTAGAGATAGTAAATACTGGAACATCATTCCAAGTAAATATTTGTGGACTACGCAAGGCAACCAAACACAAGAAGGACTTACTGCACAGTATTTTAATGGCATAGAATTTGGAAACAATCCTACCCTTCAAAGAATTGATAAAACCATTAATTTTCATTGGACCATTTCTACCCCCGATCAAGCAATTAATCCGGAATTCTTCTGTGCAAAATGGACCGGAAATATCAAAGCCCCTAAAACAGGAACCTACAAAATAGGATTGTCTGGTAATGATGGCTTTAAATTGTATATCAATAACCAACTCATCATTAACAATTGGGATAAGCAAAGCTTTCATACAAGCCTCGTTGATTATAATTTTACAGCAGGAAATAACTATCCCATTCGAGTTGAATTTAAAGAGCCAAATGGCAATTCAACCATCAAATTAATTTGGAATGTGGATGTCGCAAATACAGTAGAAGAAAAAATAAACGAAGCGGTTGCTGTTGCACAAAAATCAAAAGTAGCAGTGGTTGTAGTTGGACTTGAAGAAGGAGAATTTAGAGATAGAGCATCTCTACAATTACCTGGCGAACAAGAACAGCTCATCCAAAAAGTTGCAGCCACAGGCACACCAACGGTTGTTGTGATTGTTGGCGGAAGCGCCGTAACCATGGGTAATTGGATGGACAAAGTTAATGGCATTGTGGATGTTTGGTACCCAGGTGAAGAAGGCGGACATGCAGTGGCAGCAGTACTTTCAGGATCATACAATCCTGGCGGAAAACTTCCCATTACATTTCCTATAAGCGAAGCACAACTCCCACTTGTATACAACCACAAACCTACAGGACGTGGTGATGATTATGAAAATTTAACTGGACTTCCATTATTCCCATTTGGATATGGACTTAGCTATACTACTTTTGAATACAGTAATTTGATCGTTGAAAAACCTATTGCAAAAAAAGGAGATCCAATAAATATTTCCTTTGTCGTTACAAATACTGGCAAACTTGCCGGTGATGAAGTAGCTCAATTATACCTAAGAGATCAAATTGCTTCTGTAGCAAGACCAGTTCAAGCACTAAAAGGATTTGAGAGAATTCACTTAGCGCCAGGCGCATCAAAAACCATCAAACTTACATTACATCCAGAAGACTTTGAAATGCTGAACGAAAAAATGGAAACGGTTATTGAGCCTGGAGATTTCACTATTATGATTGGAAGTTCATCTAGAGATATCAGGCTTAAAAAAACAGTGACGCTTCAATAATATTAGCTGTTCCAAATACGCCAAGACTGCTCTGCCTGTTCAACAAACATTTGTTGACCATTTTGAATGGTAGCGCCCCTTTGTTTTCCTTTAGCTAAAAACGTGGACTCTGAGGGGTTATAGGTTAAATCAAACAAATGATGCGCAGGCGTTAATAATTCGTAAGGGATAGCTGGACAATCCTCGATTTTCGGAAACATTCCCAGGGGCGTTGTATTAACAATAAGCGTATGCGATGCCATTACAGAGGCGTCTAACTGATCGTAACTATACTGTTCACTAGTAGCTGAGCGCGATACATAGGTAAAAGCAATCCCTAGTTTTTGAAGCACATACACTATAGCAAGTGCAGCCCCACCCGTTCCTAAAACGAGTGCCTTATTATGCGAAGGCTTTAAAAAAGGAACCAATGAATTTTCAAATCCTATAACATCGGTATTGTAGCCAATTAGTTTATCACCTTCTATTTTAACACAATTGCAAGCCCCTACTTCTTCAACAGCTTTAGACCGCTCAGTCAAAAAAGCAAGCACTTCTTTTTTATAAGGAATGGTAATATTAAACCCACATAAATCAGGATAGGCTTTTAAGATTTCATGCAAATCTGCAATAGAAGGAATCGAAAATCTTTCGTATATACAATCTTCGATTCCTTCTTCTGTAAACTTATGTGTAAAATATTGCGCGGATAATGAATGCGTTAAAGGATAACCAATGAGTCCGTAACGTTTCATAAATCGATTACTTATTTAAGTATAATTCGAAAGTATCGCCCCTAAGTCCAATGCGCATGGCTTCTAGGGCAATGATCTCGTGAGGTGGAATATTTCCTAAATTCACATTGCAACCTATAAGCTCAAGAAAATACAATTGTTGTGCTTTTTGTGGTGCTTCCCAGATTATTTTTTCTTCAGGAATTTGTGTTAAAATTTCTTGTACCAATCCCTCACGCACTTCTCCACTTCCTCTGTAAATACCAACATTACCTGCCTCACGTGCTTCTGCAATAACATAACTAGCTCCCGCTTCAAGCTCTGCTCTCATCAGCTCGATCCATTTGTAAGGCGGAATTATATGAGCAGCATCTTTACTACCTACTTCACTATAAATGGTAAAATGTTTGGCTAACTTTTCAATTAAACCACATTTTTCGGTGTGTGGGATACTGATAGATCCATCACTCACTTCCATATAGGTAATTCCATAATCTTTACAAACGCTTATGTAGTCATCCAACTGACCACGAACTAAAAAGGCTTCAAATAAAGTACCTCCAAAATAAAGTGGGATATTATAAGAATGATAGGTTTCTATTTTTTGCTTGAGGTTGGGCGTAACAAAAGAAGTTCCAAATCCCAATTTAACAACATCAGAATGTGGACCACCCACACTCATAAAATTATGCACTTCGTTTATACTTAATCCCTTGTCCATTACCATGGTTAAACCAGAAGTTCTTGGCTGCGCGGTGCGTACTGGGATTTGAGATAAATTAAAATTCATAGTTCTATTTTTTTACTGAAATGCAAAAATAAGTTAAACAAATGACTTTTTAAGGCTGATTATAGGTGTCAAAACTTGTTGATTCTACATTTTTCGCCGACGCTTAAGTCTGGCAATAACATCCACCACTTGTGTATTTTGAAGAATAGAGGGTCTGATATCTATAAATTTTTTCAATAGCTTAGGCGAAGCAATCATAGCCTGCTCAAGTAATAGCAAACCTTCTTTTGATTTTCCAACTATAAATAAAATGGCGCTCTGATAAAACAAAAATATGGGCTTATGATCTGTAGCGATAATTGCATTTTTACTCTGCATCAAAGCTTCATCAAAATATTCGGCAGTAAGCAAACAATTAATTAACGCCTCCCAACCCGAAACATTTTTAGGCTTGTGCTTTACAACAACACCAAAGTAATGAACCGCTTCTTTGAATTGACCAAGGTTGGCTTTACATTCTCCCATTGCCAAATTATATTCTGTAATGGCACGGTGCATACGCATTGCATTTTCAAGTTGCTTAACAGCAGGCTGCCACTGCTTTTCCAGCATATAAGTAACTGCAATTTTATAATAGAGTTTACTATCGTCTGGATTTAAATGAACTGCTTTTTTATAATTAAATCTGGCTTGTGCAATCTTTCCCATTTTATGGTAACAATGGCCAATCGCCTCGTATATCACGTCCTCAGGCCTTGATAATGCTACTACTTTTTCAAGTACTTCAACCGCTTCCTTGTATTTACGTAAACGCAAATACGCATCACCCATATTACGGTAGGCATAGTCGAATTTATCATCAATCGCTACAGCATATTGATACGCATCAATCGATTTTTCGTAAAGTTTTAATCCTTGATATGCAGCGGCCAAATTAAACCAGGCCAACTCACTGTAAGGAAGTTGATCAATTATTTTTTGATGCAATTTGATACTCTCTTCATTACGACCTGTGTAATCTGTCCAAAAACAAATTTTATAGAGCGCCTCTTCGTTTGCGGGTTCTTGTTCTAAAATGAGTACTAAACAATCAAAAACTTTTTCGAAAGATTCATAATCATCGTATACATCCGCTAATTCAAAAAGAAGATCAACCTTTTCATCCCCCTCAAATTTTTGAATAGCCGCTTCTAAAAGCTCGGCCGCTTTTTCTGGTTGATCAAGTGCTAAATAAGCATCTGTTTTTAAGATATATAAATCTATATCCGAGTTGTCATAGAGTTCTGAGGTTTCTAAAATATCTAACGCATCTAGATACCGTTTATCAACTATTAGTAAATCAGCCTTTTTAATCATTAGAGCAGAGGCAAAAGGAAATTGAATCAACCCAATTTCAACTGCTTCTAAAGCCTCTTTTACATTGTCTTTTTCGTCGAAATAGTCAATAATGCGCAAAAATGCGTCTTCTTCCAAAAATCGGTGCTGGCGTCCAAGCTTGAGATTCCGGTACTGCTGAAGCAGTTCTTTGAGGGATTCCCGGTCTTCTTGGTATCTGTTTTGGCTCATTAATGAAAGGAATTAACCTAAAATAGCTTAAAAATCAAGGTTTTCCAACAATCTAGACAACAATTTATGAACATATCTGTTCTATTAATAATTTGGTAATTGTGAAATAATTAAGAATCCATACCTTTGCAGTAATGAAACGCAGTACACTTATACTTACTTTAACCCTAGCTGTTACCCTTCTTGTAGGGGTACAAACAGGTTACGCCGCGTTTACATTGAGTGGGATTTCTACAGAAAAAAGGGGTAAGCAATCTAAGTTTACACTCAAAAATTTGACTTTACTTAATTCTAAAAGCTTATCCTATAGCTCCCTTAAGTTAACAATGCAGTACAAAAGCATTCAAACTTTAGGCCTGCAATTAAAAGGAAACAACAACACAGAAATGAATTCGATGCTTCGTTTTGACAACGGAAATAGTTCATTTGTATTTCCTTATAAGTTTAAAGTAAAAGTGCCTAAGTTTAAGACACCTAGCCCTACTAATAATTAATTATTAGTCAGCTGCACAGCTTTTCTCAATTACAACTTTAAAGAATCGTCTATCGCAATAACTCGGTAATCTTTTGAGGGTATATCAAACCTTGATGCAGAAACTGGATTGTATAGATTAATTTGCGTGGCCCTAAAAACTGTTTTCTTACCTGCGGCATCTTTCATTTCATAGCCTAATACAAACCCAGGTATATCTTTAAATAGATATTCATATTCTCTTACCGAAGGAATAATAGCAGTAGTAAAATACACGACAACTTCAGTTTTGTCCTTTAAATGCAATACCGCTTTTTTACAGGTGTAATCTAGTATAGAAATAGAGTCGCTAGTCATTTGAATTTGAACACTATCTAGGGCAGCATTCACCTTTCGCCACTGCATTAAATTCAAAGGCGTCATATATTTATCATCTCCAAAAGAACGAAGAATGGTAGCAGTTGACGTTGTTTTATTATAAATTGTTGTTTGCGAATATGCAGGGGCAACTAGATCTATGCGGGCATTATTGCTTTTAATATAAACAGTTTTTGTAGCTTTTTCACGGATACCCGCATCAGACGCTTCTTGTGATTCTACTTTATACACCACCGTACACTCCGCCACAATACGTTGCTGCGAGAAGGCCGTTTTTAAAGCCACTAAACAAAAAAATATCGATACAAATAATTTCAAGTAATTCTATTTAAAAAAAGCCCTACTTACAACAGCAGGGCTTTTAACTTATTTTTTCTTTGCCGTTCTATCTTTCAAGTCTTGCAATTTTTTCTGACTTTCTTGCATTTGCTCAAAACGAGTTTGCCATTTACTTTTCGCTTTTGGCGTTTTTCTTTTTTCATCCATTTGTGCTAAAATTTTATCATGATTGATGATATAATTTTGAATCACAAATTGAAGACCAAGGGTCACAATATTTGAAACAGTATAATACCATGTCAATGCCGATGGCAATCTGTTAAAGATAAACAGTAGCATGAATGGGAAAATATATGGCATGTACTTAAGTGCAGGATTGTCCTGTGTTGGCGTCATGCTCATATTATAAATAGAAATTAAAAAGCTTGTTAACACCGCAGTAATGGTAAACAAACTAATATGATCACCAAAGCCTAGTGGAATACTAAAGGGAAGGGTCGCAATAACGTCATAGCTTGATAGATCCTTACTCCATAAAAAAGCCTGCCCCCTGAGCGCGATATGAGAATTAAAGAAACTATAGAGCGCAAAGAAAATTGGGATTTGAAGTAAGGCTGGAATACATCCTCCTAAAGGATTAACACCCGCCTCTCTAAACAACTTCATTTGCTCCATTGCAAATCCTTGTTGATCATCACCAAATTTTTTCTTGATGGTGTCAAGCTCCGGCTTTAATACTTTCATTTTTGCGCCACTCAAATAGCTGCTATACGTTAAAGGAGAAGTTACAAGTCTGATAAACAACGTAAGGAGCAATACAACCCAACCATAATTTGAAACAAAGCCAGCGAAGAAATCAAATACTGGCATGATAATGTATTTGTTAATTGGGCGCACAAAAGAATACATATCTCTTCCTAAATTCACAATACGGTCCATTTCTGGTGCTTGCTTTTTAAGAATCTCAAAATCTGAAGGACCTGAAAACAATTGCAAGGCAACTTTATTTGTTACTGCTTGTGGCAATTTGATTTGTAAATTAGTTTCTGTTTTAGCCAGCTTTTTAGAACTGTCTGTATAGCGAGACCAGTTTACAGCACCCGAATTGAAACTATTTTTTGTAATAAGCGTAGTATTAAAAAACTGCTGCACCACACTCACCCACTGTACCGGCTTTTCAAATGTTTTTTCGTTGTTTGCCGAAATATAATCGAACTCGTTTCCTTCTGAAAAACAAATATTAGACATCTGTCTTTCATACTCAGCCGTTCTTTCGAGTTGACTAGTCTCTGACAACCATTTAAAATTAAGTACACCAGCCGTTAATAATTGGTTAGCTCCTACTAATTCAATGTCCCAATCAAGTGCATATGAATTTGGATGTAATGTATAGGTATGAATAATTGAAGTTCCAGTAGCAGAAGCTATTTCAAATTTAATAGACGAAGACCCATCCGGTGTTTTGGTAATAGCCGATGGCGTAAAGTATAATTCAGAAGTAAGTGCTGATTTGTTATCCGCAGTATTTACGGCGTATCCCATTTGATTTTGCTGACCAAGAACCACTGCTGCACTATCGGCAGTCTTATATTTTTTTAGCGTAACACTTTTTACTTGACCACCCTTATTGGTTAATACAACAGTGATCAATTCATTTTCAATTGTTACCGTCGTGTCTTTACCAAGTGCTGCGGCTACAAAATTTCCTGCAGTAGCAATTTTAGCTATCGAGTCCCTTTTTAATGAATCAAGTTTAGCAGCTACAAGATCTTGCGGCTTTACGAGTTTAGCTTGCGCTTTGGCTATAGAATCTTCTTGTTGCTTTTTAAAGGCAACCAAAGCTGTTTGTTGTTGATTGGTATACCAGAAATAAGAAAAAAACAAGATACCTAACAAAACAAATCCTATGAGCGAATTCTTATCAGACTTCATACGTGTATTTATTGAAGGACAAAGGTACTAGTTGAAACCTAGAATCATTGACCCCTCAGTTAAAAATTAAGGTTATTTAGCCGCTTTAGAGGCTTGATAGAGCTTTGCGGCTGCCAAAAAGCTAACAAAAAGTGGCGCAGGTACTTCGGCAGTGCTTTTAAGCTCTGGGTGGTACTGCACACCAATAAAGAATGGATGATTGGGAAGTTCCACAATTTCCACCAAACCAGTTTCGGGATTTTTACCGCTCGCCACAAGTCCGGCTTTAATAAACGCGTCATAATAATCATTGTTAAATTCATAACGGTGACGGTGACGCTCTGTGATAGAGGTAGCTCCATAAATTTTATGGGCAAGTGAACCCGGAGTAATTTCACAAGGATATGCACCAAGGCGCATGGTTCCACCCATCATTTTAATTTTCTTTTGCTCCTCCATCATATTAATAACTGGATTAGAAGTGGTCGCATTCATTTCCGTAGAATGCGCGTCGGCTAACCCTAGTACATTTCTTGCATATTCAATTACAGACATTTGCATACCTAAACAGATACCAAAAAATGGTAAATTATTTTCTCTTGCATACTGCACAGCATGAATTTTTCCTTCAATACCTCTGTTACCAAAACCAGGCGCTACCAGTAAACCATCAAGGCCTTCTAATTTTTGTGCTACATTATCTTGAGTAATATGTTCACTATGCACATTCACTACTTTTACTTTAACTTCATTAGGCGCACCTGCATGAATAAAGCTTTCTAAAATAGATTTGTACGCATCTTGTAACTCAATATATTTTCCAATTAATCCAATACGAACTTCAGATTTTGGATTTTTTAATTTTTGTAAAAATCCATTCCACTTATCTAAATTAGGCGCACCATATCCGTTGATATTTAATTTTTTCAAACAAATTAAATCAAGCTTTTCACGCAGCATTAAAAGTGGCACTTCGTATATGGTAGAAGCATCCATAGCTTCAATAACTGCTTCTTGTTTAACATTACAAAACAGTGCAATCTTTCTTTTGATATCGTCATTAAGCGGCTCTTCTGTTCTACAAACAATGATATCTGGATGTACGCCGGTTTCACTTAACATTTTTACGCTGTGCTGCGTAGGCTTTGTCTTTAATTCTTTTGCTGCACGCAAATATGGAATGAGTGTGAGGTGCACCACCATTACGTCTTGCTCAGGAAGCTCCCACTGCAATTGACGCACGGCTTCGATAAAAGGCAAACTTTCAATGTCACCTACGGTACCACCAATTTCAGTTAAAATAATATCATACTTACCTGTTTCACCAAGTAGTTTCATGCGGTGCTTGATTTCATCGGTAATATGCGGCACTACTTGCACCGTTTTACCTAAAAAGTCACCAGCTCTTTCTTTATTGATGACGGTCTGATAAATACGGCCTGTTGTAACATTGTTTGCTTGAGTAGTATGAATATTCAAGAAGCGCTCATAGTGCCCTAAATCCAAATCCGTTTCTGCTCCATCTTCGGTAACATAACACTCACCATGTTCGTATGGATTTAAAGTTCCTGGATCCACGTTAATGTAGGGATCAAACTTTTGAATGGTTACAGTGAGTCCTCTAGACTGCAATAATTTTGCGAGCGATGCTGCAATGATTCCTTTTCCTAAGCTACTTGTAACGCCGCCCGTAACAAAAATGTACTTTGCCATAAATTAAATTCATCTAGTTGTAAAAATAAAATGCAGCCAATAGCATGGCCATTGAGCAGTCCATTTTTACATGGTTAAAATTTTTTTGACCTGATTTAAAAGGGAAATTTATTAGAGGTCATACAAACCTACATCAATTAGAAAGACCCGCAAAGAGTTTGCGTCTTGAAACGAAAAAATAGTTGAAAATGTGAATAAACTGGTTAATAAATGAGCCCTTTTTGGAGGTAATTGGCCACATAGTCTTGCACCCCATCTTCGAGGCTTGTAAAGCCTGCATTATAGCCTGCCGCCTTTAGTTTTTCCATGCTGGCTTCTGTAAAATACTGATAGGTATCTCTAATATCTAGTGGCATATCTATAAAGTGGATATTGGGCTCCAGTTCAAGCCCAGCAAAAGTAGCTCTAACTAAATCTATGAAACTACGCGCCTCCCCTGTTCCTAAATTATAAAGCCCATCATTTACAGACATCCAATTGTTTTGAAGCATTGTTTCCAACATCCATCCAATAACAGCCACTACGTCTTTAACGTAAATAAAATCACGGAGCTGTTCGCCATCTTTGAATTCCGGCTTATGACTTTTAAATAGCTGCACTTTTCCTGTTTGTTTAATTTGATTAAACGCATGAAAAATTACAGATGCCATGCGGCCCTTATGGTACTCGCCTGGACCATAAACATTAAAGAATTTTAACCCAGTCCAAGAAGCAGGCGCCTCTTTTTGCGCTAGCGCCCACTTATCAAATTCATTTTTACTTACGCCGTAAGGGTTTAATGGCTTAAGCGCTGCAACCGTTTCGTGCGCATCGTTGTAGCCATTTTCACCAGCTCCGTAAGTTGCTGCCGATGATGCATAAATAAGTGGAATATTTTTTGAAGTGCAGTACTGCCAAATTTGTTTTGAATACTCGAGGTTTAGCGCTTCATGCACTGCATAATCAAACTCTGTGGTATCTGTTCTTGCACCTAAGTGAATACAAGCATCAATTTTTGTTTCCGTTCTTGTAAGCCACTCAAATAAGGAAGCACGTTCTACAATATGATCGTAAATTTTTCCTTCCCAGTTTTTTCTTTTTGCTTCTACACCAAAATCATCAACTAAAATTAAATGATGATACCTGGCTGCATTTAAATAACCTGCCATACACGATCCAATAAATCCTGCAGCACCTGTAACTATTATTGTTGAAGGATGTATTGTCATTGGGCTTACGCTACAATTAATTTATTGAATCAAATTTTCGATAGCAGTATCGTATTTATGTTTCCAGCTAGCAATGGTTCCCCAGTTTTCTGCACCAACATTTACCGCGCCACTTGTTACTTTTCCTAGAATAGAAAAAGCTACACCCGCCGCTGCCGCGGCTTGTTCAACTGCAGCTACTTGTTCAGCTCTACAACTCACGACCACACGGCTTTGCGCCTCACCAAACCAGTAGGCATCGGTTCTAAATCCTGCAGGCGCAGCGCCTACCTCAAAACCCAAATTACTTGTAAAACCAGATTCTAAAAGTGTAATGGCTAGACCACCCTCACTGATATCATGTGCACTTACTATGTTTTTATTTTTGATGAGAGATGCCACCAACTGTTGCACGTTAAACTCGGTATCTAAATCAAAATAAGGTGCTGGAGAATATTCTACTTTTTTTAATTTATGTAAATATTCTGAAGACCCAATCTCATTTTGCGGAGCACCTAATAAAACAATAACGTCGCCTTCTTTTTTAAAGTTAAGCGTCATGGTTGCATTCATATCATCTACAATACCCACCATTCCAATGGTTGGCGTAGGATACACGGGACCTTCTGGACTTTGGTTGTAAAAACTTACGTTACCACCTGTAACCGGTGTATTAAATTTACGACAAGCATCACCCATTCCGGTTACTGCTTTTACAAATTGATAATACACTTCTGGATCGTATGGATTTCCAAAGTTTAAACAGTTGGTAACACCTATTGGCTCACCACCGCTACAAACAATATTTCTTGCCGCTTCTGCAACGGCAATCATCCCCCCTTTATATGGATCTGCAAAAACATATTTGCTGTTACAATCAACGGTCATGGCAAGGCCTTTACCCGTTCCTTTTGCAAGCACAATAGATGCATCACTTGGCGCATTGGTAGATGCATTTGCTGCACCCACCATGCTATCATATTGTGTGTATATCCAGCGCTTAGATGCAATGTTTGGAAGCGTTGCAAGTGCCTCTGCTGTTTCCTGCACACTTGTAATATCAGCAACACTACTCATATCAAACGCTTCAATTTTTGAAAAATATGCAGGCGCTGTATACTCTCTAGTGTACTGCGGAGCACCACCACCTAACACGAGTTCATGTGCAGGTAACGAAGCTTCGTGCACGCCATTCATATAAAAATTTAACATGCCATCGCCAGTAACTTCTCCAATATTACTTGCAGATAAATCCCACTTCTCAAATATTTCTAAAACCGATGCTTCTTTTCCTTTTTCAACTACAATTAACATGCGCTCTTGGCTCTCACTTAAAAGTAGTTCCCAAGCTTTCATATTTTTTTGGCGTGTAGGTACTTTTTCTAAATCGATGCGCATACCCACGCCACCTTTAGCACTCATCTCTGCAGTAGAACATATAATACCTGCAGCACCCATGTCTTGCATACCCACAATAGCGCCGGTATGAATAAGTTCTAAGCAAGCTTCTAATAATTTTTTCTCTTGGAATGGATCACCTACTTGTACTGCTGGCAATTCTTCTACGCTATCAGCAGTAATATCTGCAGATGCAAAACTTGCACCACCAATACCATCTTTTCCTGTTGCACTTCCTACAAAAAATACAGGGTTACCAATACCTGCAGCAGTTGCAGAAATCATATCGCCTGCTTTCATGATACCAACACTCATAGCATTTACAAGTGGATTGGTATGATAGCAATCTTCAAAATAAACTTCACCACCAACTGTAGGTACACCAAAACAATTGCCGTAATGTCCAATGCCATGCACCACACCTTTTAGCAAGCGCTGTGTTTTTGTATCTTGTAAATTTCCAAAACGCAAACTATTGAGTGATGCAATAGGACGAGCACCCATGGTAAATATATCACGCTGAATACCACCTACCCCCGTTGCCGCTCCCTGAAAAGGTTCTAGTGCACTTGGGTGGTTATGACTTTCAATTTTAAAAACCACACCAAAACCACCACCCATATCCATGAGTCCAGCATTTTCTTCACCAGCAGCCACTAACATTCTTCCACCATCACGTGGCAATGTTTTGAGCCACTTAATGGAGTTTTTATAACTACAATGCTCACTCCACATGGCACTAAATGAACAGAGCTCTGTAAAGTTGGGCGTGCGACCTAGTTTTTGCTTAATGAGTTCAAATTCTTCGGCAGTAAGGCGAAGTTTTTGGGCGGTTTCTACTGTAATTTCCATGATGCTGCGAAGGTAGGTTAGCAACTCCTAATTGTATTGCCGAATTACCAACATTAAGACCCCAAAAATGTGTAATTCAATACTGTACAAAAAAATCATACAATCTTCTTAAATTATATATTAGTTATTTTAATTATGTTAATATTTTCAGACAATTTGTAAATATTTATTGGTAAATAATTATAAATCTTACCTACTGTGCCCTATTTTTGCAAAATAATCGAATAAATAAGCACCTTTAGTAATATATTTATTTTTTTTAATACAAAAGCATCCCCATGTCAGCATCGAAATTGGAGTACATTTGGCTAGATGGTTATAAGCCAACCCAGTCTTTAAGAAGTAAGACGAAAATTGAAAAAAACTTTAGTGGCAAACTAGAAGATTGTGACATGTGGAGCTTTGACGGATCTTCTACTGAGCAAGCACTTGGGGGCTCATCAGATTGTCTATTGAAGCCGGTGTTTATTTGCAAAGATCCAGGACGCAAGGACGCCTACCTAGTAATGTGTGAAGTATTAAATGCAGATGGCACAGCGCACGTATCTAACGGCCGTGCAACCATCGAAGATGATGATAATGACTTTTGGTTTGGATTCGAACAAGAATATTTCTTATGGAACCCAAATACCAACAAGCCACTTGGTTTCCCTGAAGGCGGCTACCCTGGCCCTCAAGGACCTTACTACTGCTCGGTGGGTGCTAACAATGCTTTTGGCAGAAATATTGTAGAAGAGCATTTAGACATTTGCTTAGAAGCAGGCTTAAATGTAGAAGGCATCAATGCAGAAGTTGCTGCTGGACAATGGGAATTCCAAATTTTTGCAAAAGGTGCTAAAGAAGCTGGCGATCAAATTTGGGTTGCTCGTTATTTATTAGAAAGAATTGGTGAATCATATGGTGTATCTATAAACTGGCATTGTAAGCCACTAGGCACACTAGATTGGAATGGATCTGGCATGCATGCAAACTTCTCCAATACAACATTAAGAACTTGTGGTAAACGTGAAGTGTACGAAACCATTTGTGAAGCGTTCCGTCCGTTTGTTAAAGAACATATCGATGTATATGGCGCAGACAACCACTTACGTTTAACAGGTAAACATGAAACGGCATCTATCCACGATTTTTCTTTTGGCGTATCAGACAGAGGTGCCTCTATTCGTATACCAATTGGTGCGGTAGAAAAAGGGTGGAAAGGATGGCTTGAAGATCGTCGTCCAAACTCGGCAGCAGATCCATACAAGGTTGCTGCCCGAATTATCAAGACCGTAAAAACAGCAAAAGTTTAAATTTAGAAGGTTAAGTAAGCAATCGGAGTCCCTCAAATGAAGATTTGGGGGATTTTTTGTTGATTATTTTACTCAAATACCATCAAAAAGGCGGGTAACTTTATGTTTTAATTCATATTAAAACATTTTATATGTCATTACGTTTTGATGCAATTCGTGATTTGAAAAACAATCAAACCACTGTTGCTGCGAGTGCAAAAATTACCGGCATTTTTAATTCTAGTGTTTTTACGCTAAAAACTGCTAGAGAGTTCCTCACCGACGAGTCGTATAAAAGTTTAGTGACGAGTATTAGAGGAGGTAAAAAAATTGACCGCTCGATGGCCAATCAAATTGCCATTGGCATTAAAGCATGGGCCGAAAGTAAAGGCGTAACACACTATACACACTGGTTCCAACCACTTACTGGAACCACCGCAGAAAAACACGATTCATTTTTTACTTTAAAAGGTGACGGTACCGCTATCGAAGAATTTGATGGCGCTGCACTCATTCAACAAGAACCAGACGCCTCATCTTTTCCAAGTGGTGGACTCCGCGCAACTTTTGAAGCTAGAGGCTACACAGCATGGGACCCTTCTTCACCCGCATTTATTATTGAAATTGGACAAGGTAAAACACTTTGTATTCCTACCTTATTTGTGGCATACACAGGTGAATCACTTGACTATAAAGCACCGCTATTAAAGGCTGTAGAAGCCATTAACAAAGCAGCTATCGATGTATGTCATTACTTCGATAAAAATGTAACCAAAGTAACCCCTACACTTGGTTGGGAACAGGAATATTTTGTAATTGACGAAGCCATTGCCAATGCAAGACCCGATTTAATTCAGTGTGGAAGAACCGTATACGGCGCCTCTCCTGCCAAAGGACAACAATTAGAAGATCATTATTTTGGATCGATTCCAGAGCGTGTATATGCGTTTATGAGAGACTTTGAACAAGAGTCATACAAACTAGGTATTCCACTTCGTACGCGTCACAATGAGGTAGCACCTGCTCAATTTGAGTGCGCACCGATTTTTGAAGAAGTAAATATTGCAGTTGACCACAACACACTATTAATGGACATCATGAGTCGTGTTGCAAAGCGTCACAAATTAGTGGTACTGTTTCACGAGAAACCTTTTGCAGGCATTAACGGAAGTGGTAAACACAACAACTGGAGTTTGGCAACAGACACAGGTGTTAACTTATTAGCACCTGGTAAAACGCCAAAAACAAACCTCATGTTTTTGACCTTCTTTGTAAACACCATTAAAGCCGTTCATGATTACGCAGATATTTTACGCGCTGCTATTGCATCTGCACCAAACGATCACAGACTTGGCGCCAACGAAGCACCTCCTGCTATCATTTCTGTATTTGTGGGACAATATTTAGCTAAGGTATTAGACGATATCGAAACCCGCGTGGGCAATAAGTTTGACGAACAGGACGAAGCCATTTTAAAACTCGATTTACACAGAAGTATTCCTGAATTATTATTAGACAATACCGACCGTAACCGTACTTCACCTTTCGCGTTTACAGGAAACAAATTTGAATTTAGAGCAGTAGGTTCTTCTGCTAACTGCGCTATCTCTATGACGGTATTAAATACCATTGTAGCAGACACCCTCAAACAATTTAAATCAGATGTTGATTCACTTATCGAGAAAGGCGATAAAAAAGAAATCGCTATCATGCAAGTGATTCAAAAATACATTGTAGAAAGCAAAGCTGTTTTATTTGAAGGCGATGGCTATAGTGATCAGTGGCACAAAGAGGCAGAACGCAGAGGTCTTCCTAATTTAAAAACAACACCTGTTGCGCTTGATGCGATGGTAACTAAAAAAGCAAAAGATTTATTTGAACGTAACCATGTATACACCCACACCGAACTTGAAGCAAGACATGAAATTGAACTAGAGAAATACATTAAAAAAGTACAGATAGAAGCGCGTATCATGGGAGATCTAGCCATCAACCATATTTTACCTGCAGCCATCACGTACCAAAATAAATTATCTAGCAACATAGCTGGTTTAAAAGCTGCTGGCCTTGGCGCAGATACCTATGCGAGTCAAGCCGATTTGTTACAACAGGTAAGCAAGCACATACAAGTTATTTACACCCAGGTAAATGCAATGGTAGAAGCTAGAAAAGTTGCCAATAATATCGAAGACACTAGAAAAAAAGCAATTGCTTATGAAGCGGATGTGAAATCAGCATTTTTTGATGAAATCCGTTATCATGTAGATAAGCTAGAACATTTAGTGGACGACGATAAGTGGACCTTACCAAAGTATAGAGAAATGTTATTTTTAAGATAAGCGTACCGAATAATCAATGAGGTTTGCCGAAAAAATAAAAGCAACAAATAATATTTTACTATCTTAACAAAACCTAAAAATTAAATTATGAAAAAAATAATTGCACTCTTAACCATTGTTGCTTGCATCGCAGCTACAAGTGTTATGGCACAAGGTGGTGGATTTGGCGGTGGTCAGCAAATGGACCCAGCTCAAATGCTTGAAATGATGAAACAACGTATCAAGCCACAGTTAATTGAAAAAACCAAGCTTTCTGATACGGAAGCAGATAAGGTTTTAGAAATCCAATTATGGGCGCAGGCACAAAATAGAGGACTTCGTGATTTATCAGAAGAAGAAAGAGCCGCAAAACAAAAAGAAACTGCCGACGAGCGTAAAAAGAAGTTAAAAGCAATTCCTTTAACAGACGATCAAATTAAAGCAGTTGACGACTTCTACGAAGAAATGAGAAGAAATAGACCACAGCGTGGTGGTGGACAATAAATCCAATAGCATTCAAAAAAAATCCCTTACAAATTGTAAGGGATTTTTTTTTATTTCATCGTGAATGTTTCTAAAAACTTAGTGGTAAAATTACCTTTTCTAAAATCTTCATTTTGCATGAGTTGCAAATGAAAAGGTATGGTTGTTTTAACGCCTTCAATCACATATTCAGAAAGCGCACGATACATGGTATCAATGGCTTCTTCACGTGTTTGTGCAACGGTAATGAGTTTACCAATCATAGAGTCGTAATACGGCGGGATTACATAACCTGCATATACATGACTATCTACGCGAACCCCATGCCCACCTGGCGTATGCAGTACTGTAATTTTTCCGGGCGAAGGTCTGAAATCGTTGTATGGATCTTCGGCATTAATTCGACATTCAATGGCGTGCATTATTGGCTCGTAGTTACGGCCAGAAATTTTTTCACCCATTGCTATTTTTATTTGCTCTTTAATTAAATCAAAATTGATTACTTCTTCCGTTACACAGTGTTCTACCTGAATACGGGTATTCATCTCCATGAAATAGAAGTTGCGGTGTTTGTCCACTAAAAACTCTACGGTACCCACACTTTCATAATTGATGGCTGCTGCTGCTTTAATAGCGGCTTCACCCATTTTTTTACGAAGTTCAGGTGTCATAAATGGAGAAGGAGACTCTTCTACTAATTTTTGGTGACGACGCTGAATAGAACAGTCGCGCTCACTCATATGACAAACCGTTCCGTACTGATCTCCAGCTACCTGAATTTCAATATGTCGAGGCTCTTCTACAAATTTTTCCATGTACACGCCGTCATTCTTAAATGCAGCAGCGGCTTCTTGTCTAGCAGAGGTATATGCTTTTTCAATTTCTTCTTCATTCCAAACCACACGCATACCCTTACCACCCCCACCGGCAGTTGCTTTTAAAATAACAGGGTATCCAATTTCTTTGGCAAGAGTCATCGCTTCCTCTACACTTTCTAACAACCCTTTACCACCTGGCACAACCGGAACACCTGCTTTAATCATGGTATCCTTGGCGGTAATCTTATCCCCCATTTTATTAATCATTTCGGGTGTAGGACCAATAAACTTAATCCCATGATCCGCACAGATTTGTGCAAACTTGGCATTCTCTGCTAAAAATCCATATCCAGGATGAATGGCGTCTGCATTGGTAATTTCGGCAGCAGCCATAATGTGAGGAATATTTAAATAAGAATCAACCCCTTTAGGCTTACCAATACAAACAGCTTCATCGGCAAATTTTACGTGTAAGCTATCTTTATCGGCAGTAGAATAAACGGCTACGGTTTTAATACCCATTTCTCTACAGGTACGAATAATACGAAGCGCAATTTCACCTCTATTGGCAATCAATATTTTATTGAACATCTTTTGAATTTAAAGTTTAAGAAAGACCCTTCTTATTTGTTTGGCTCAACCAAAAATAGTGGCTGATCAAACTCTACAGGACTTGCGTCTTCAACAAGTACTTTAACAATGGTTCCTGAAATTTCACTTTCAATTTCATTAAATAGTTTCATCGCTTCAATGATACAAACCACTTTACCAGCCGCAACTTCGGTGCCTATATCAACAAGTAAAGGTTTGTCTGGAGAAGGTCTTCTGTAAAAAGTACCAATCATTGGGCTTTTGATGGTAATTAGGTTATCCGCCTTTGGAGCAGCAGCCGGTGCTGGTGTGCTTGCAGCAGGAGCAGCCGCTGGTGCTGGTGCTGAAGCTGGAGCTGGTGCATACACCGCTTGGCTAGGCGCAGCGGTATAGGTAACCGCAGCCTCTTCTTTTTGCTTGATGGTAACTTTACCATCTTTATCTTCTATACTGATTTCGCCAATGTTGCTTTTATTGACAATTTTGATTAATTCGTGAATTTGCTTTAAGTCCATTTTTACGATTTTTGGGGTAAATTGGGGTTATTTTGATCAATTTCGGGGGCAAAATAGACATTTTTTGCCAAAAAAAGGGGAAAATTGAATTTTCCCCTTTTTTATTTATTAACGTTAAATATTATTCTTTTACTCTTTCTACGTAGTCACCAGATTTGGTATTAACACGGATTAACTCACCTTCTTCCACAAATAAAGGAACCATTACAGTCGCTCCTGTTTCAACAGTTGCTGCTTTTAGGGCTCTTGTTGCAGTATCGCCTCTTAATCCTGGCTCACAATAGGTGATTTTTACCACGATTTTTTCTGGTAATTCAGCACCAATAGCTTGGTCGGTTTCGGTATTGATAAATACAAAAACCTCTGAACCGTCTTTTAAAAACTGCGGTGCATCAATCATTTCTTCTCCCAAAGCAATTTGCTCGAAAGTCTCATTATTCATAAGATTGAAGCCACTTTCGTCTTTGTATAAAAACTGAAAAGCTCTTTTTTCTACACGAACAGGATAAATGGTTTCCCCACTATTCCATGTTTTTTCGATAGATCTTTTATTATCTACCCCTTTTAATTTAGCCCAAACCTTTGCTGCTGCACGGGCTGTCTTGTTTTCGCCAAATTCAACAACTGAATATAAGCTGCCGTCTAATTTAAGAATCACCCCACGTGAGATGTCTGAAGTAGTTGCCATGTGTTTAGTTTTAAAATGAAGACTTCTGCAAGTCGAGCGCAAAAGTAGGGATTGAACGGGATATTTTAGTAAAGTTTAATGGGAAAGAAGGTAAGGTATTGTTTTTCACCTATTTTTGCGGCAAATAAAATACCGAGACCACTATGTCAGTATTAGTTAATAAGAATTCTAAAGTAATTGTTCAGGGATTTACCGGAACAGAAGGTACGTTCCACGCTACCCAAATGATTGAATATGGCACCAACGTTGTTGGTGGCGTAACCCCAGGAAAAGGTGGTAGCACGCATTTAGATAAGCCTGTATTTAACACTGTAGCTAACGCTGTTGCATCAACTGGTGCCAACGTGAGTATCATTTTTGTACCTCCTGCGTTTGCAGCAGATGCAATTATGGAAGCAACCGATGCGGGTATCGAACTTGTTGTTTGTATCACAGAAGGTATTCCAGTACAAGACATGGTAAAAGTTAAAAACTATTTACAAGGAAAAAATACAAGACTTATTGGACCTAACTGCCCTGGCGTAATTACAGCCGGAGAAGCAAAGGTTGGTATCATGCCAGGTTTTATTTTTAAGCCAGGACGTATTGGTATCGTTTCAAAAAGCGGAACCTTAACCTATGAAGCTGCAGACCAAGTGGTAAAAGCAGGCATGGGTATTTCAACAGCTATTGGTATTGGTGGCGATCCAATTATCGGAACCCCTACTAAAGACGCCGTTGCACTTTTAATGAACGACCCTGAAACCGATGGTATCATTATGATTGGTGAAATTGGTGGTAGCATGGAAGCTGAAGCAGCTGAGTGGATTAAAGCCAATAAAACAAAGCCTGTTGTAGGTTTCATTGCTGGTCAAACAGCGCCTCCGGGCAGAAGAATGGGCCACGCTGGTGCAATTGTAGGTGGCGCTGATGATACAGCAGCAGCTAAAATGAAAATCATGGCAGCTTGCGGTATTCATGTGGTAGCTAGCCCTGCAGATATTGGAAAAACAATGGCAGAAGTTATTAATAAATAATTACAATTTTTATTAGAGGCCTGTAACTTTTGTTGCAGGCTTTTTTTTGCCCATCTCTACTTAGATTTACAACTATGAAGCGCCTACAAAAGCAATCTCTTTTATGGATTTTAATATTTATTGTTTGCCATTTTTCTGCTGCATCACAAGTTGATATTAAAGGCAGTCATGCAGCCTTTTTAAGAGAAGGTGATAAGTCTTTTATCACTGTTACTCTAACCAATAAAAGCAGCAAACCAGTTACAGGGCAGGTTCATTTATCACTTCTCAACCCTTCTACTAATAGCCCTGTAGATGGTTGGTTTCAAAATGTTTTCCCATCACAGTTTTATAGTATTGACGCTGGCGCTGAAATACGCATTCAGTTTCCGATACAAGCAGCCTTTGGTTATATACAAATGCTTCGATATCAATTAGAAGCTACAGTATTAGAAAATAAAAAAGAAGTGGTAGCAACTACTACATACACTGATAGTTTTCAGGTATATACCAATAGAATACTTGTTTCAGATTCTATCCTGATTAAATCTAGTAAAGACACGATTATAAAGGGCGTTTTTGCTTCACTCCTTCAAGCCCCAGAAAGCAGCACCCATAACAGTTTACGTATTTCGTTTGCCGCATCTACCCCAATTGATTATTGGAAACTACAAATGGGCAAGAAACAATTTACAACAACGGGACGCGCACGCTTTGACACATTGCTACTCAGTGATTTTATAAGTAATGACATGGCGAATTATACACTTCAAACAAATAATTCTGGCGCAGTAAATAACCTACAAACAAAAATTGTTTGGTCGCATTATAACAAAATTGAAAAACCGGTTTATAAAAGTGTGCTCTTTAGTTTGCAAAAAACAATTCAACAAAAAGTAAAAGGACGCTGGATTGATTTACCCGAAAATGTTACACTACATATAGGCGATACGCTTAACGTTACGCTAACCATTAATACACCAACAGCTTTTGAGAAGATATCAATTGAGGAAAACACCATGGGCAGCGCCGTACGCCTAGTTTCGCAAACTACAGTAGAGAAAAAATATGACTCATATTTTACAAAAGCGATTGGCTACAATAGTTCTAAAAAACAAGTATTTAGTTACCAGTATATACTTACAAACGCTGGTGTATTTAATACGGGTAATACTTTTGTAAACATTGAAACTAAAGCCCAAAAACAAAAGACTCCGCGTAAAACGATTCAACTTTTTTTACCTACCACCGAAATAAGAATAGAAGAATAAATGCATGGCAGCCATTACGATATGATGATAGTTGGCCAGGGCATTTGTGGTACTGTTTTAAGTAGCGCACTTATTTTGCAGGGTCAAAAGGTAATCGTCATAGACGATGCTAATAATAAGGCAGCAAGTAAAATAGCCAGTGGCGTGATAAATCCAGTTACCGGAAGGCGCATTGTAAAAACCTGGCAAATAGACGATGTTATGCCAGCGGCGATTCGCATCTATCAGGCACTTGAAAAGAAGTTGGACACCAGCATTGTAAAGCAGTGTAATATTGTCAATTTTCACGCCAGTGAACAGATGCAAAAAGCTTTTGCAGACAGGATTGCTGAAGACCCTACTTACCTATCTACTCCACCCTTATCAAATGCTATTTCTGCAGCTTTTAACGCCCCTTTTGGACACACCGTTATTGATCCATGCTGGCTTATTGATGTAGGAAATTTATTGCATCATTGGCGCCAATATCTAACTCAACAACATAAGTTAGTTGAAGAGGTATTTGATTTTAATAAACTAGATATAAAAGCGGATCTAATTACTTACGACAAATACACTGCCAACAAAATTATTTTTTGCGAAGGCGCTAAAGGAGAAAACAATCCCTATTTTAAAAAACTCCCTTTTGCTCCCAACAAAGGAGAAGCTTTACTTGTAGACATCAAAGATTTAGACAACCGGTTTATCTATAAAAAAACGGTGAGTATTGTTCCATGGAAAGATTCAACTTTTTGGGTAGGCTCAAATTACGAATGGAATAATAATAACGACGACCCTTCGCTGGCATTTAAAGAAAAAACAATTGCGGCATTAAATGAATGGCTCAAATTACCCTATCAAGTAGTGGATCATATTGCAGCCATAAGACCCGCAAACATTCAGCGTAGGCCATTTTTAGGCATGCACCCTGCCCATGCAAATATGGGTATTTTTAATGGAATGGGCACTAAAGGGTGTTCATTGGCACCCTACTTTGCGGAACAAATGACCGGGCATATTTTACACCAAACACCTATCGAAACCGAAGCCAATATCAATAGATTTAATAATTTAGTACCCTAACAATAACAATATGCCAAATTCAAAAAACAGCAGCGAATATGTAATTCCAGTTCAGTACCGAAAAATGGAAAACTTACACATTGTATTTTGGCTTTTTAAAGATATCGCATGGTGTTTAGGCATACCACTACTAGGTATTACCATGATTATTCCTACCCTTATTATTTCGATTGTTATTTCATGGCGTACCAGACAGTACATGTCAGAACTGTGCCATAATTTGGCCATCACCGTTTGGATTAGTGCCAACTCATTTTGGATGGTTACCGAATTTTTTCATATCGATACTCAAATTGCATTTTTTGGAATTACCTATAAGCATTTGGCCATGATCCCATTTGGCATCGGCGTACTCATTTTAGGCTTCTACTACTTAATCTGGAAGCCTAGGCACAAAAATGAGGCAGAAACCATGTAATTAAGGGCTGTAATACCCCCATTTTGAGTAGGTTCTAGCAGCATTTGAAGTATATTTGCTCTTCAAATTATTGGATTAATAAATTAGCACTATGTACCGTTCGCATAACTGTGGAGAATTAAGAGAAAGTCATGTAGGAAATGAAGTAACCCTTGCTGGATGGGTTCAAACAGTTAGAAAATTTGGCGCCATCACTTTTGTCGATTTACGTGACAGGTATGGTATTACTCAATTATTACTTGGCGAATCAATGGCATCTTTTTTGGATGAAAATCCACTAGGGAGAGAATTTGTAATTCAAGCCAAAGGAACGGTTGCGAGTAGAAGTAATAAAAATGCAAACATTGGAACGGGTGATATTGAAATCATTGTTAGTAGCTGCGTGGTGCTTAATAAATCTGCAGTACCTCCTTTTACCATTCAAGATGATACAGATGGTGGCGATGATTTACGCATGAAATACCGCTATTTAGATTTACGCCGTAACGCTGTCAAAAAAAATCTAGAATTAAGATATAACGTTAACCGTTCAGTAAGAAACTATTTACATGAAGAGGGTTTTATGGATATCGAAACACCTTTTTTAATTAAGTCTACGCCAGAAGGTGCACGTGACTTTGTGGTTCCATCCCGCATGAACCCTGGTCAATTTTATGCATTACCTCAATCGCCACAAACCTTTAAGCAACTATTAATGGTAAGTGGTTACGACCGTTACTACCAAATTGTAAAATGTTTTAGAGACGAAGATTTAAGAGCGGATAGACAACCAGAATTTACACAGATAGACTGTGAAATGGCATTTGTAGAGCAAGAAGATATTTTACAAATGTTTGAAAACTTAATTAGACGCGTTTTCAAAGACGTAAAAAATATTGATTACACAGACGCCATCGAAAGAATGACTTGGGAAGACGCGATGTGGCAGTTTGGTAATGACAAACCAGATATTAGATTTGGCATGAAAATTGCCAACTTAAAATCAGCGTTTTTAAAAGGCGGTAAACTTGAAGCCACTGGCGAATTAATAAATGGCGCAGGCTTTGGCGTATTTGACAATGCAGAAACTGTTTTAGCCATTGCTGCACCTGGTTGTAGCGAGTATACCCGCAAACAAACCGACGAGCTAACCGAGTGGGTTAAACGCCCGCAAATAGGTATGCAAGGCCTTGTTTACATCAAGTGCAACCTAGATGGTACTTATAAAAGCAGTGTAGACAAATTTTACACCGAAGACAAATTAAAAGCCATTGCAGATGCTGCAGGTGCTAAACCTGGAGACCTTGTTTTAATTCTTGCTGGTAAAGAAGAAAGGACCCGTAAAGCAACATCAGAATTAAGGCTTGAGATGGGTAAAAAATTAGGCTTCAGAAAAGACGATGAATTTAAATTGTTATGGGTACTAGATTTCCCATTATTTGAATACGCCGAAGAAGAAAATAGATGGGTTGCTAGACACCATCCGTTTACATCACCAAAGCCTGACCATATCAGTGTTATGATCAACAATAGTCCGGTTATTGAAAACGCAGATAAATATTTAGAACACCCTTATGCTACCATTAAAGCCAATGCCTATGACATGGTATTAAACGGTAATGAAATTGGCGGTGGTTCTATCAGAATCTACCAGCGTGCGCTACAAGAAAAAATGTTTGATGCACTTGGCATGACTACCGAAGAAGCCCTTCATAAGTTTGGCTTTTTACTTGGTGCTTTCGAATACGGCGCACCTCCACATGGTGGACTAGCTTTTGGTTTTGATCGTTTGTGTTCAATTCTTGGTGGCTCAGAAAGCATTAGAGACTTTATCGCATTCCCTAAAAACAATGCTGGTAGAGACGTGATGCTTGACGCACCTAGCACCATCGATGACAAACAATTTGTTGAGCTACAAATCAAATTAAACCTTACAGACAAAGCCTAAAATAAAAGCATGAAGCAGGTACAAATTTTTAAGGTACTCACTTATTTGTTAATACCCATTGCGCTATTATTTGGCTTTATGGCATTATTAGTATTACCAACAGCGCTTGTAAATCCTGCGCTCCTACTTGTGGTATTTATATTTTCTTGTATTGCTATTTACACTTTTTCTAGCTTACGTTTTGTAACAACGGCTATCAATAAAGCCAAAAACTGTAACCCAAGTTTAAAAGATTGGATTAAAATAAACGGATACATTAGTGTAGCTACTGCATTTATGTTTTTATTAAATAGCATTGGTATTTTAATGTTACGCCCCATTGAGTTTAATGATTTTGTAAGCAAAGCCATGGAAACACAGGCTAGTTTACCTCCAAGCATTACACCTGCTTTTGTAGGACAAATGCTCAAGTATACTGCAATTTTTATGCTTATCACAAGCACAATCATACTTGTTCATACCAGAATTCAATTCGTTTTTTTAAAAGCATATAGCTACGTATTTGAAAGTGAATAACCATACACCGCTTGCCGAAAGAATGCGGCCGAGTAAACTAGAAGACCTAGTTGGCCAAGAACACTTAACAGGTAAGGGAAGTATTTTAAACACAAGTATAGCAAAGGGTCATATTCCTTCCATGATTTTATGGGGCCCTCCGGGTGTTGGAAAAACAACCATTGCGAATATTATTGCGCATCAACTAAATGCACCTTACTTTCAACTTAGTGCAATTAGTAGTGGCGTAAAAGAAGTTAGAGAAGTAATTGAACAGGCAAAAGATCAATCAGGTTCCGTTCTTTTTATTGATGAGATACACCGTTTTAATAAAGGTCAACAAGATGCACTTTTAGCAGCTGTAGAAAAGGGCATTATAACACTTATTGGTGCCACTACCGAAAATCCTTCATTTGAAGTAAACAACGCCTTATTAAGCAGATGCCAGGTTTTTGTTTTAAAGCAATTACAGGAAGCCGACCTGCAAACACTCATTAGTGAGGTTATACAAAAAGACAGCTACTTATCTACCCTATCCATTCAATTACAAGAAACCGCTGCACTTTTTAAAATTGCCGGTGGTGACGCCAGAAAACTACTCAACATACTTGAGCTTGTTATTCAAACGCATGCAGGAGATGATGCAATTGTCATTACGGATAAAGTAGTGATGCAAGTAGCACAACAAAAATTGGCTATTTATGACAAGGGAGGCGAGCAGCATTACGATATTATTTCTGCCTTTATTAAAAGCATGCGTGGTAGTGATCCAAATGCAGCCGTTTATTGGCTTGCACGCATGATTGAAGGTGGTGAAGATGTAAAATTTATTGCACGGCGCATGCTTATTTTCGCAAGTGAAGACATTGGAAATGCAAACCCCAATGCACTATTACTAGCCAACAACACTTTTGATGCAGTAAGTAAAATAGGATATCCCGAGTCGCGCATTATATTATCGCAGTGCGCTACGTACTTGGCTACTTCTCCAAAAAGTAACGCTGCATATGTAGCCATCAATGATGCACTTGCACTTGTTGCTAAAACAGGTGACTTACCGGTTCCGCTGCATTTACGCAACGCACCTACCAAACTCATGAAGCAAATGGATTATGGCAAAGATTATAAATACGCTCACTTAGGCGAAAATAATTTTGTGGACCTTGAGTTTTTCCCAGAAGCCATTAAAGGAACAACACTATACACTCCAGGGAATAATGCCAGAGAAAATGAAATTAGAAGCTTTCTAGTGCAGCGCTGGAAAAAGAAATACGGGTATTAATTATTTTTTTGTGGTACCAATCGACCAGAAGCTCCTCTATCACCACCTTCATGGTATTCGGCATCTTCATTTACATCCCATAAATTATACAACTCTTTACCTGCAATAATGTTTTTTGCGGCAAGCATAGCGGTCATCATGGAGTGATCTTGATTGTTGTATTTGTGCATACCATTACGGCCCACCAAATAAAGCCCTGGATAATTTGCTAAAGCATCTCTTACACTATCCACTCTTGCTTTGTAAAACTGATCGTACACTGGATATGCTTTAGGTTGTCTTACTACGTATCCATCCACTACGGCCGATGCTTTTGTAAGACCAATTTTTTCTATCTCATGTTTACCAAGTGCAATTAAATCGGCATCGGAACTTGTCCATAAACCATCTCCTTCAAAGCAAAAATATTCAAGCCCATAACAAGCCATGCTTGGATCAGGTACCATATAAGGGCTCCAAGATTTAAAGTTTTGAACCCTACCCACTTTTACTTTAGGATCATGGATATAAATCCAGTTGTCAGAAAAAGCATCCTCGTCTTTACAAATAAGTACCACCGTTAAAAAATCACGATACCCAAGCGCAGCAGCGTTTGCAGCCACAGTTGCAGGAAAAGCTGGTAATACATTTGCCACTAATTCACGCATAGGTGCCGATGATAGCACACAATCAAAACCAGAAACATTTCCCTGACTTGTTGTTTGTACAGTCCAAGAATTATTTGCGTATTCGATTTTTTGTACACCACAATTCATGTGAAGTGTAACACCCATCGCCTTACTTTTTTCGGCGCAGGCTTCCCACATCATACCAGGCCCCTGCTTAGGATACCTAAATGAATCGATAAGTGTTTTAATTACCTTGTCTTTGTCTGTTGCCTTTTTATTAGGCTTAAAAAGCGCATTAAAAATGGCACTACTTAAAGAAAGTCCTTTAATACGCTGTGCTGCCCAATCAGCACTGATTTCGTTACAAGGAATGCCCCATACTTTTTCGGTATAGGTTTTAAAGAAAATATTAAACAGTCTTTGACCAAATTGATTGGTTACCCATTCTTCAAAATTGGTTGGATTTTTTACAGGAAATGCTTTTGCTTTTAAATAACTTAATACACACAAAGCACTTTCAAAAATGCCTAGTTTCCGAAGAGCCTCAAAAGCAATAAGTGGATAAGAAAAAAAATGATTGTTGTAATAGATACGTGAACTTCTTGGACGCTCTAACATTTCATCCCCTAATATTTCGGTCCAAAAATCTTCCACCTCTTTAGATTTGGAAAAAAATCGGTGCCCACCAATATCAAAATGATAGCCGTTATAAGACTCGGTTCTTGAAATACCACCCACATACTGCGGATCTTTTTCAAAAACAACCACTTCTTGATTGCCTTTTGCAAGTAAGTAAGCGGCTGTTAAACCAGCTGGACCAGCTCCAATAATTGCGACTCTTTTTGACATAGACTTAGGGGTTATCGGTGTAAGAAGGCAAAGGTGCTAAATTAATATGGATCTACCGCTATTTTTGGGCTTCAATTTATACTTATCTTTCCTCAAAATACGCGCTACATGAATTCGTTTAACTGGACCCTAGAAACCTTTGAGAACCTTACCAATAAGCAGTTGTATGCGATATTAAAACTTCGTTGCGAAGTGTTTATTGTAGAGCAGGCCTGCAACTATCAAGACATTGATGGTAAAGACCTTAAAAGTTTTCATTTATGTGGATGGGATGGCGACAAGCTAGTTGCCTATGCCAGGCTATTACCTGCAGGGGTTTCATTTGATGAAGTTTCTATTGGACGTGTATTAAGTTCGCCAGCCTACCGTAGGCAAGGTGCAGGCATTGGCCTGATGCAAAACGCCATATCTTTTTGCTATGAAAAATTTGGGAAACAACCCATCCGGATTGGTGCTCAATTATACCTTCAAAAATTTTATAGCAGCTTTGGTTTTATCAAAGATTCAGACATATACTTAGAAGACGACATTGAACATATAGAAATGATCTTACCGTAATTCTTCTTTTACAAAACGGGCTGTATGACTTTCTTTGCAGTTCACCATTTGCTCAGGCGTACCTTCAAATAAAATAGTACCGCCTCCATCTCCACCCTCTGGGCCTAAGTCAATAATATGATCGGCTACTTTTATAACATCCAAATTGTGCTCAATCACAAGTACCGAATTACCTCTGTCCACTAGTTTATTAAGCACATCAATGAGATGTTGAATATCCTGAAAATGAAGCCCTGTTGTAGGCTCATCTAAAATGTAAAAAGTTTTACCCGTATCTTTTTTACCCAACTCAGTAGACAGTTTAACGCGCTGCGCTTCACCACCACTAAGCGTTACCGCCGATTGCCCCAGTGTGATATAACCAAGCCCTACATCTTGCAGTACTTTTATTTTTCGAAAAATAAAGGGAACAGGTTGGAAAAACTCACAAGCTTCATCTACCGTCATGTCTAAAACATCACTGATTGATTTTCCTTTGTATCTAATCTCTAATGTTTCACGGTTATAGCGTTTGCCATTGCATTTTTCACAATGGACATACACGTCTGGTAAAAAATTCATTTCAATCACGCGCATCCCGCCACCCTCACAAATTTCACAACGTCCACCTTTCACATTAAATGAAAAACGACCTGCCGTATAGCCTCTTATTTTTGATTCTGCAACAGCTGCAAATAAGGTTCTGATTTCGGTAAAAAATCCACAGTACGTAGCCGGATTACTCCTTGGTGTCCTACCAATAGGCGATTGATCTATTTCAATCACTTTATCGATATGCTCTAGTCCTTTAATCGATTTAAATGGCATGGGTTGTTGCTTACTATCATAACAATGCTTTGATAGTAATGGATATAAAGTTTCGTTGATAAGCGTTGATTTTCCACTTCCACTCACACCACTTACCACAATTAACTTTCCAAGCGGAAATGTCACAGAAACCTTTTTTAAATTATTACCTGAAGCTTCTTTTAACAAAATAGCATGCCCGTTGCCCGTTCGACGCTCTGTTGGGACCGCTATTTTTTTCTTTCCATTCAAATATTGTGCGGTATCAGAATTAGAAAGAAGCACTTCTTGTGGTGCACCCGCTGCCACTATTTGACCACCATGCTTACCCGCACGTGGACCAATGTCTACTAGATAATCAGCAGCCAACATAATGTCTTTATCGTGCTCGACTACTAAAATACTATTACCAATATCGCGCAGGTTTTGTAGCGCTTTTATAAGCTGCATATTATCACGCTGATGTAATCCAATAGAAGGCTCATCTAAAATATAGGTAATACCTTGCAATTGAGATCCAATTTGCGTTGCCAGTCTAATACGTTGAGACTCTCCTCCACTCAGTGTTTTAGAAGGCCTATTAAGTGACAAATACGTAAGTCCTACATCAAGCAAAAAACCTACCCGCTCTCTAATTTCTTTTAAAATATCTTTTGCAATGGCATTGTCTTTTTTAGAAAGATGATTTTCTATGCCTTCAAACCAATTGAGCAGTTTGTCTAAATTTAAATCACTAATCTCTGCAATATTTTTACCAGCAACCTTAAACCACAAGCTTTCTTTTTTTAACCTAGCGCCTTCACAACTTGGACAGTGCTTTAACTCCATAAACTGTTCTACCCATTCACGAAGCGCCTCGGTTATACCTGTTCCGGTAAACCAACGTTTTAGCATTGGAACAACACCTTCAAAAACACCTTCATAAGCACTAACAACCGTCGTTTCATCCATATCAAATGTAGACTCAGATGGACCATCTGTTGTTCCGTATAACAATAGGTTAATCGATTGTTCAGATAAACTGCTTATGGGTTTATCAAGGCTTATTTTATGCTTTTTCGCAAGCACTTCTACTTGCTTGAATAAATAGGCTTCACGCTGCACACCCAGTGGAGCAATACCTCCCTCCTTAATACTTAAACTCCTATCCGGAATAATTTGTTCCAATGAAATTGAAAACACATTACCTAATCCTTTACAAGTAGGGCATGCTCCATAGGGCGAATTAAATGAGAAGGCATTGGGAGATGGTGTTTCGTAGCTAAGGCCCGTTTCTTCACACATAAGTTGCTTTGCGTACTGCACTACTTTATTTGATTCATGCACCATCAAAAACAAAAGATCTTTTCCAAGTTTCAATGTTTGCTGTACACTTTGCGAGAGCCTTACTTTACTATCAGGTGTAACTTGCAAACGGTCTACTACCAGTTCTATGTCATGAATTTTATAACGGTCTACTTGCAATTTTGGAGTTAGATCTACAATATCTCCATCAATTCTAACTTTTAAAAAACCTTTCTTTCTTACTTCTTCAAAAAGTTCTCTGTAATGACCTTTTCTTCCTCTAACAAGCGGTGCTAATAAAACAATTTTTTTATTGGCATATTTTTCGGTGATAGAAGCAACAATTTCTTCTTCGGTAAACTTCACCATTTTTTTACCCGTATTATAACTGTAGGCTTCTCCAATACGGGCGTATAATAATCTCAAAAAATCGTAAACTTCTGTTACTGTTCCAACTGTTGATCTTGGATTTTTATTGGTGGTTTTTTGTTCTATAGAAATAACTGGTGAAAGCCCTGTAATTTTATCAACGTCGGGTCTTTCCATATCTCCCATAAATTGTCTGGCATAGGCACCAAAACTTTCCATGTACCTGCGCTGACCTTCATTGTAAATGGTATCAAAAGCCAGGGATGATTTTCCGCTCCCACTTACCCCCGTAAATACCACTAATTTATTTTTAGGAACACTGATATCAATATTTTTCAGATTGTGTTCTCTTGCGCCAAAAACTTCGATGTTTTCGGTATGAATACTAGAACTTATTGCGTTAGCGGATTTCTTTGCCATAGTAGAATGTAAATATAATAACAACGAAGGGCTTGAATGGTTGAAAACATACAAATGTTAGTAGATATTAGGCAAAATTTTTTTGGGTGCAGCAATTTTCTGTCTTAATTTTACAATAGTTCTTAAAAAATCTTATCCAGAAAGGCAGAGGGAATGGCCCATTGATGCCTTGGCAACCCATATCATTCGCAGTGATATGAAGGTGCCAAATCCGTCCATCACATAATATATATATGTGCATGGAAAGATAAGTCAGCGACGTTTGATTTTTTGCCTTTGGCTTCTAATATTTCAAGCTCACCTGACTATATCTGGTGAGCTTTTTTATTTTTAGCACCTAAGAAAAAAAGAAAAAAATGGATCATCAAAAAGTTTTAAAAATTGGATTGTTTGGGTTTGGCGTAGTGGGTGAAGGGCTTTACAAAGTAATGCAACAAACGCCATCGCTAAAAGCAAATATTGTTAAGGTTTGTATTAAAAACGTTGACAAAAAAAGAAATGCCCCAGCGGAGCTGTTTACCACCCAAAAAAACGATCTATTATTAGATCCAAATATCAACGTAATCGTAGAAGTAATTGATGATTCGGTAGCAGCATTTGATATTGTTTCTACAGCACTTTTACAAGGTAAAGCGGTTGTAAGTGCTAGTAAAAAAATGATTGCTGATAATCTCCCTGCTATTTTGGAACTGCAACAAAAAACAGGACTTCCGTTTTTATATGAAGCAGCAGCTTGTGCTTCGATTCCTGTAATCAGAAACCTAGAAGAATATTATGACAATGATCTTTTGCACTCTATTAAAGCCATTGTAAACGGGTCTACCAATTTTATTTTAACTAAAATGTTTGAAGACAAGTTAAGTTTTCAAGCAGCGCTGATACTAGCTCAACAATTAGGTTTTGCGGAAAGTAACCCCAAATTAGACGTAGAAGGCTATGATGCGCTTAATAAATGGACCGTTTTATTGGCCCATGCATATGGCATTGTTGAAAAACCGGAAAACATATTGTTTAGCGGTATTCAAAATATTCAACTAAGTGACGCTGCTGTGGCGCAAGAAAAAAAGCTTGATATCAAGCTCATTGCGCAAGCTAAAAAATTAGCGAATGGAAAAGTAGCGGCATTTGTACTGCCACAACTAATTAGCCAAGCAGAACCCCTTTCGTTTGTTAAAAACGAATACAATGGCGTTGTGATAGAGAGCGGATTTGCAGATAAACAATTCTTTTATGGTAAGGGCGCTGGAAGCTTCCCTACAGCATCGGCAGTATTAAGTGATATTTCGGCACTACGTTACAATTATTGTTACGAGTATAAGAAATTATACCAGCAGGCTCCGCACGAATTAACAACTGACTATTTCTTAAAAGTGTATGTAAGCTTTGATGACATCAAAAATGTTCCAAAAGACAAATTTGAGTGGATTGAAGAATGGCATGCCCAAGAAGACCGCAAATACCTCATTGGGGTACTGCACGTTAAGGAGCTGATTCAAAGCAATTGGTGGAAGGAAAACAACAACTCCCTGATTTTAACCCCCGACCCTATTATTGACAACCTTGACATTGTTCATCTCAAGAAAAAAAGCCTAGAATTAGCCGGTGTTCTATAGTAAATAGGTGCAACTATAGTAGCTTTGCTTGTAAATCAACAAGATGCAATTGCAACTAAATAGAAATGCTACTATTGGTATAGGACTATCGTTAGTCACAGGTACTAGCTTTATTGTTTTGTCAATGCTAATGGGTAAAGAAAATGCTTTTCTACTCCTTAATGTAAACCTAGGACCAGTTGCAGATTTCTTTTTCTATATCTGGGCCAATGCAGGCGATGGATTTATTTGGATTCCTGCCTTTGCATTAACACTCATGTACAAGAAAAAATTTGTCCCTTTTTTGGTGGCTACTATTGTGTTCTCTACCCTTATTACACAAAGTTCAAAACAGGTGTTTTTTAAATCAGAAAATAGACCTGCCGCCGTTATTACAAATGCATCTCTAATTCATAAAGTACCTGGCATCGAAATTCATACAACAAATAGTTTTCCGTCAGGCCATACTGCAACTGCGTTTTCGCTTTTTTTATTTTGCTGCTTTATTAGTACTAAAAAATGGATTGTGCCGGCTGGATTTGCATATGCACTGCTTGGTGGGTATGCAAGAATTTACGCAGCACAGCACTTTCCAATAGACGTAGGCGCTGGCATATTAGTAGCCTATTGCAGTATAATAATATCATGGGTTATCCACATCAATTATTTCAATAAGTAATTATGAAAATATTTAAATATAATGTAGGTGCTTGCTTTTTGTTGATGCTTTGCTTTAGCACCGCGACGCCAGCACAAGACACTACACAACAAATTACACCAGGCAGGTTTAATAGTGCCGCCGCTCAAAAAAAGCCCTACGTCATACTCATTTCAATTGATGGGCTTCGATCTGATTTTGTAGAAAAATTTAATGCGAAATCATTACAAGCCTATGGTAAATCAGGTGTCGTTTCGGATTATATGACATCATCCTTTCCTTCTTTAACCTTCCCCAACCATTATAGCATTGTAACTGGCCTTTATCCTGCACACCATGGTCTTGTAGACAATACTTTTTTTGATGAAAAAGCAAATGCAACATATACCATGTCCAATAAAAAAATGGTGGCTGATCCGTATTGGTATGGAGGAACACCACTATGGGTACTTGCAGAAAAACAACAAATGGTTACGGCAAGCTTTTACTGGGTGGCTTCTGAAGCGCCCATTGCAAATACAAAGCCTACCTACTTTTATAATTACAACGATAAAATAAAAATAGAAACAAGGATTGCACAAGTTAAATCTTGGCTAAGCTTACCAGAAAAAACCAGGCCACATCTCATTACTTTTTACATGCCTGATGTAGACGATGCAGCGCATAATTACGGACCAGATAGCAAACAAGCTGAAGCAGCTGTGCAATACATTGACAATGTGATTAGACAAATGAATGAAGCCGTTAGCAGTTTAAACCTGCCCGTTAATTTTATTTTGGTTTCAGATCATGGCATGGCGCTTGTTAATAGCCAAACGCCAATGCGTCTTCCCAAAGCAGTGGACCCTGCAAAGTTTTATATTCCTTCTGGAAGTGCACTATTGCAACTATATGCAAAAGATAGTTTGGCAATTTTACCAACCTACAAAGAGCTTTTAAAAGAAGCCAATGGATACGATGTTTACCTCAAAGAAAATACTCCAAAAGATTTTCACTACAATAATACAGATGACCGCTTTAACCGTATAGGTGATATTATTTTAGTAGCCAAGTTGCCTAACACTTTTAGTTTAAGTGGCAGACCTAGCAGTCCGGGCAAACATGGTTACGACCCAAGGCTTCCAGAAATGAGGGCCAGTTTTTTAGCATGGGGTCCAGCTTTTAAATCCGGTAAAAAAATTAAAGGATTTGAAAACGTTCATGTATACCCACTTGTTGCTAAAATTTTAGGGCTACAATTTGATGATAAAACCATAGACGGAAAATTGAGTGTACTCAAACACACACTAAAATAATCCGTTAATCCTTCCAACGCCAGTCGCCAGCAATTTGCAGGGGTAGTTTTAGATTGTTTTTCAATAAAAACAATCTAGTTTCTTCGTCATTTAAATGCTTTGCCTCAATAGTGGGTGCATCAGCAACAGCATAAACTAATATCGTATTAAATCGAACGGTATTCTTCATTCCTTTTTCATCAACAAGTTTAAAGCCATCGCAATCTGCGTGGTAGCAAGGACCAGCATTATTAGGAAGTTTGCCGCCAGCAGCACCACCTGTTGGAATGCCTTGAAGCATAAACGGTTGATGATCGCTATGTAGCCCTGCACCTGCACTAAATGTATTTTTAAAGCTTGTATCTATGCTTTGCACTATCGAACCAATCGATTTAAATAAGTTTTCTGACACATCTGTAGAACTTGAATAGCCTGTTGGATCGTTGGTCATGTCGTAATTGAACATGTACCTAATTTGATCAATTGACTTATCTTTTATTGCAGCATCCACATATGCTTTTGAACCCAATAAACCTTCTTCCTCGCCCATAAACATGACAAACTCTACGGTACGTGAAGGCCTTAAATTAAGCGCTGCAAAAGTTCGGGCCATATCAAGCACAGAAAAAGAGCCAATACCATTGTCAATCGCGCCTGTTGCTAAATCCCAAGAATCTAAGTGGCCGCCTACTACAATTTTCTCTTTAGGCAAATCACTTCCTTTTATTGTCACAATCACATTTCGCGCTTTAATTAAACCTGAAAAATTAGTCATACTTATGCTTGCAAACTGCTTTTCTTTTAATAGCGCTTCTTTATATGCAAGTCCATCTTCTTTGCTAATACATACAGCAGGAATAGGAATCAATTTCCCTGTCACAGACGCAGTTCCAGTTAATAAAATGCCACCTGCAGCTGTATTAATTACGATAATACCTTTCGCACCAAACTTGGTAGCAATAGCCGTTTTTTCTGAACGGTGTAAACTTGGTGTACCAGGTTTTGATCCAGGTAAAACGCCTAAATAAACGAGCGCAATTTTACCTTCTACTTTTGAAGGATCCTTTGCATAATCTTCTTCTAAACCATTACCCATATCAACCACTTCAAGTGTTACATCTGCAGCTACTGGCGAATGTGCCAAGGATACCGATTTTACAGGTTGTAAATTGGAGACACTATTTCCCATCTTCACTGTCAAACTCCCTCTACTCCAGCTTTCTACTTCAAAAGGTTGATACCTTACATTTTTAAACCCATAAGACTTTAATAAATTATACGCATAGGTTTCCGCTTTGCTACCATTAACAGATCCTGTTAAACGGTGACCGATTGTTTCGGTGGCATACTTCAGTGTTGCGTATGCTTTAGAGTTTTGCTGCACTTCGGCATTGATGCTTGCAAAAGCTTCATACCACTCTGGCTTACTATACTTTTGAGCACTGGCAGTATGTGCAACAAATAAAACAGCAACAATCGCAACTAACTTTTTCATATCGTATCTTATTTTAAAAGATTTAATTATTTATATCAATTTGTAATAGTTCCTTTTTTTGTAAATAATCTTCTAACAATTTAATTTGATTTGTTGCTCTATTGTAATTATGAAGCGGATATTTTGCTCCATAATATACATCGTCATTTATAAAATCTGTTAAAAAGCGAAGCGCCTGCATATAAATCATAAATAGCCCCGCATAATAAATTTGATCCGACTCATCCTGAGACAACATACTACCAGCACCCTTCAAATACCCCTTTACAATTGCTTTGTAAATATTGGGTCTTACACTTATCGCAGAAAGATCAGTTTCCTCCTCAGAAACAGCACACAAATACGTTCTAAACATATCACCTAGGTCACTAATAAAATAACCTGGCATTAGCGTATCCAAATCAATCACACAAATACCTTTGTCATTTTCATCAAAAAGCAAATTGCTTATTTTGGTATCATGGTGCGTAGCCCGCAATTTAAAATTTGGATTTGCTTTTATGGATTCAAAAAAATCAGCAATCCATTTTTGATCTTCTAAAAATTTTATTAGATTTTCTGACTGTACAATTCGGTCTTGATTCCCGGAAGCAAGCGCAGTAGAAAACTGCTGGTACCTGAGGGTTAAATTATGAAAATCTGGAATGGTTATTTGTAAATCATTGGCGTTAAGTCCATTCAATACACTTGTAAAATGTCCAAATTGATAGCCCGCTTCAAAAGCCTGGGCTTCATTTTGAACCACCGTTTTTGCATGCGAACCACTCACATAAGGGAATACCCTATAATACCCATCTTCAATATACTCCATTTGATTTCCATGCACCGAAGGGGTAGGTGCAACAAAATAGTAATCAGGACTGTTGGCTGCTAAATAATCAGACACCCATTTGATATTATGCGCAATGGCTGCTGGATTTTTAAAAACAGCTGTATTGATTTTTTGTAGAACATAAGTGGCTTGTTCGGACTTAATAACATAGGTATGATTGATAAGACCCTCTCCAAGCGGCTTTACATCCACTAATGAAGAATCAAAACCAAATACAGCTAATACATTTTCCGAAACGCTCATCCCTTACAATTAATAGCTATCATTTAAAGCAAACACTGGCTTTCTATACATCCACTCGCCACCTGTAAAATCAGGGAATGCTACCGTTTCATTACCAAGAGCTATAGATTGTTCAGATAGTGGCGTAATCGCACTCCAAGTTGCAGCGTCGTATACATCAAGTGGTGTAGCTGTGCCATTTTTAATAGATTCAACAAATGCATGAATTACAAAAAAGTCCATACCACCATGACCAGCACCTTCAGTTTCTTTACTCCAACGCGCCCATAATGGATGATCATATTTATCCAACCATTCTTTAGCGGGCTCCCACTGATGCGATTTAGGAGATTTGTCCTGAATATAAATACTCTTGTTAACGTCCATCCATAATCCTTCTGTTCCTTGAACCCTAAATCCTAAAGAATATGGACGTGGTAGATTCGTATCATGTTGCAATAAAATGGTTTCACCATTAGCACATTGAATATTAGTAGTAACAACATCGCCAAGTCTAAAATTGACTTTTGCATTGGGATGATTTTCGCCACCTTTTTTTACCACATAGTTGTGAAGGCCTCTTGCTTTTGAAGAGAATGAACATAAGTTCACAAAACGGTTCCCTCTATTAATGTTGATATAATTAGCAATAGGTCCTACTCCATGCGTTGGATACAAATCACCATTGCGCTGAACAGAATGTTCTGTTCTCCAAGACGCTTCCGAAAAAGCCTTTGCCCCAAATTCTACTGGCGTGTTTGCAGGATTATTGCCATTATTAAATTTAACTTCTCTTAAATCGTGCTGATAACCTCCTTGCAAATGAATCAGCTCACCAAATAGTCCCTGACGCACCATATTTAAAACGGCCATCACGTCACGGCGGTAACAAACATTTTCAAGCATCATTACTTGTGCGTTGTAACGCTCTGCTGTTTTTACTACATCCCAATGATCTTGTAAACTAAGTCCAATACAAACTTCGGAACCAACATATTTAACACCTGCTTCAAGGGAACCTATAATCATTGGCTTATGCCACTCCCAAGGGGTTGCAATTACTACACCATCTAATTTTTCTTTTTCCAACATACGCTTCCATGCATATGCATCGCCGGTATAAATAGCAGGCATTTTTTTGCCAGACTTTGTAACTTCTTGTTTTGCACTTTGTAACATATAATCACTAATGTCACAAATTGCGGTAACCTCCACATCTTTTCTAGTAAGGAGTAATTCCAAATGATTTTGCCCCCTTAAACCAACACCGATAATGCCAATTTTAACTGCATTACTGGTGTATGATTTTGCAAATAGGTGACTAGAAGGCATAAATGCCACAGAAGCCGCAGCCAGGCTGCCGTTTTTAAGGAAGTTGCGTCTTTTCATTAGAATCAAGATTTAAGGTGTTCAAGATAAATAAATTATAACAATTTTAAGGACGTTTTAAGTAGTTTGCAGGGTATATAAGGCAAGATTTGAAAATTGATCAAGAATATAGCAAAAATGAGCAGTAGACCCCCCTTTTTCTACTGGTGTATTTTCCTGATGCTTTTTTGCATAAAGGCAAATGCACAAACAGACACCACTTTTTGGTTTGCTGCTCCAGATCTCCAAGAGGCACATGGCGACCGACCCATTTTTTTAAGATTTTCAACTTCCAATACAGCAGCTTCGATTACCATATCTCAACCTGCGAGTCCGGGATTTACCCCAATCAGTATAAATATTCCCGCCAACAGTTCAAATTCGGTAAATCTAACCACGGTAATTTCGCAGATAGAAAATATTACGCCCAATTCAGTTAGTAACAAGGGTCTATTAATTAGATCCAATAGCCCCATATCTTGCTATTACGATATTGCCAATGGCTTAAATGGAGATATCTATGCATTAAAAGGTAATAATGCACTCGGAACAAAATTTACACTTCCTTTTCAAATGGGCTTGGTGGGTAGAGGACTCCCCTCATATACCACCGATTTTATTGTACTAGCCACAGAAAATAACACCCAGGTTACCATAACGCCTAAAACCAATTTAATGGGACATGCAGCCGGTGTTCCTTTTACCATTACATTACAAAAAGGTGAAACCTATACCTGCACTGCGGCTGTCAACGTAGCAACTGAACGACCTGGTGGAACTGTTGTTACATCCAATAAACCTATTTGCATTTCCACCAAAGACGACTCTCTATTTTACACAGGACAGGGATGTGCAGACACAGCTGGCGACCAACTCATCCCAGACAATATTGCTGGGCAAGAATTTATTGTAATTAAAGGCTACTTTAATAGTCCCGATTTTTATTATGCTTTTGCTATAGAAAACAATACCGTTGTAAAAGTAAACGGAGCTACTGTGGCAACCTTACAAGCAGGCGAATACTATAAAGGTTCTTTAAGTGAAAACTCTTGTTTTGTATATTCAGACAAACCCATTCATATTTTTCACATTACGGGTTTTGGTTGTGAATTGGGAGGCGCTATCATACCTTCTATAAAATGTACAGGATCAAAAAGCATTAGTGTTACGAGAGCTTCTAGTACTGGTAGCTTTTATTTAAATGTCTTAGCGCCAAAAAATAGCATCAATGATTTTAAACTCAATGGCAGTAATACAGGCATTGAAGCGAGCTTATTTAGCCCAGTAACCGGCAGCAATGACGAATGGATGTATGCAAGACTAAATTTAGCAGCATCCGTTATTTCGGGTGGTCAAAATGCACTTATCGAAAATAGCAAAGGTAAATTCCATGTTGGTGTTATTCAGGGAACTTCGGGATCAACCGGTAGGTATGGTTACTTTTCTGATTTTAGCAGCAATGTGATTCAGCTATTTGACGCTTCTAAAAACACGGAAATTTTTACGAACAATCAACCTATTTGTCACAATACAACCGCTTCCATTAATGCAGTAACTGGCGACGCCAATACCTTTACATGGACAGGCCCAAATAATTTTTCTAGCACTGGGGCAAATTTAGTGATCAACAATTTTACAAGTGTCAATAACGGCATCTATACCATTACATCTGCGTCATCTGCTTGTGGCGTTTCCACAAAAACAATAGAACTAAATTCAGAACGTGTATTTGCAAATTTCACTTCTACACAAACTGGCTGTGTTCAAGACTCCGTTTATTTTGCCACACCAACTATTGATGGCGCAAGATGGTTATGGAATTTTAGTAATGGTAAACAACTTGACACCACCAGTTCAAATATCAGACCCATAAAATATAGTAGCGCTGGCAACTACCCTGTTACTTTAAAAGTAATTTCTAAAAACGGATGTGAATCAGATATCAATACAAAAAATATTGAAATTACACCAAAGCCAATTGCATCATTTACAGCTACAACCAATACATGCGTAAATATAAATATTGGTTTTACCGAAACATCTACTATTACAAATGGAACGCTACAAAAGAGTTATTGGAATTTAGATGACGGAAATGGCGTCATTAGTTCAAATAGTTTTACACAGCAAACTACAAAGTATAGTAGTTGGGGAAACAGAAACCCATGGCTCATATCAGAAGCAAGCTCTGGTTGTAAAAGCGACACTTTTAAATTAGCGAGTCCCCTACTTATACACTCCATTCCTAAAGTTGGCTATACACTTCCAGAAGTTTGTTTAAATGATGCCAACGCTATTTTTACAGATAGTACAACTTCTGCGGATGGTGCTACTAACTTTTCATACCAGTGGAATTTTAATGCAGGCAGTCCCGCAGTTACACCAGGGCCTACCTATACACCAGCTCAGTTAACGGCTAAAAATCCTGGTGTAAAATATAACAAGTCGGCAGTGTATAGTGTTTCTTTAAAAGTTACATCCTTTGGCTGTG
>JBANFS010000010.1:0-64299 GCA_037975885.1 Bacteroidota bacterium | reverse complement strand
TTACAACTATATCGGCTTCTGTTAAAGAAATCTCTCCACTTGTTTTATGAACAGCACTAATTTTTACATGGCCAGCAGTAACAGCAATATCTAGTGGGGTAGTCGTAGCTGCTGCTGCAGCACCACCCTCAATTTTATAGCTATTTGGGCTTATTGCAATTATTTTAACAGCTGTTTGTATCGAAACATTGGCAAATGCTTTACCAGAGAATACAGATTTTTTTACAACAAATCCAGCACTTGTATTTGGTAATTCAATAGCGCCTGTTACAAGGCCTGCTTTTAATAAAGCAGATACGCCAGCACACAAAGCTTTACCAGTTTGGTTATGTGAGAAAACAATGGTGGATGCGCCCACTTTTGTTGCTGCAGCTGCAATTGTTTTTACAAATACTTGTGCATCAAAATGAGTGAGTGCAGCATCATTAATTTGATATACATTTTTTAAATCGTAAGCACCAAGTGTTGCAAGGTCGTCATTAACAGAACCTAATAAAAGGCCATGTAATTCGGTGCCTAATTGTTTTGCAAGTGCAGCGCCATAAGAAACCGCTTCAAGCGTACTTTTTTTAATTTGATTGTCTTGATGATCTATATATACGAGTACCATAATTTAAATTTGATGGGGGTTAAATAGCTTTTGCTTCTTCATGTAATAATCGAACAAGTTCTTCTATGTTGTCTGGGCTAACTAGTTTTACGCCTGCTTTTGGAGCCGGTAGTTCAAAACTTTCGATACTTGTTAAAGCCTCTACTGCAGTGGGTTCTAGTACTTTAAGAGGTTTAGTACGCGCGGCCATAATGCCTCTCATATTTGGAATACGTTGTTCTGCAACTCCTTTTTGACAACTCACTACAACTGGGTTGTTAACGGTTACTACTTCTTCACCGCCTTCAATTTCACGCGTAATTGTAGCTGTAGATCCCTCAATATTAAAAGAAGTAGCAAGTGGTATATATGGAGCGTCAATTAAAGCAGCAAGCATACCACCAATTGAGGAACCATTGTAATCGATGGTTTCTTTTCCTGTAAAAATTAAATCATATTTTTCGGTACCCGCTACTGCTGCAATTTGAGCTGCGATAGAAAAGCTATCAGCACTATCTGTATTGACACGAATAGCTTCATCACCACCAAGTGCCAGTGCTTTTCTAATGATTGGTTCTGCGTCTGCACCACCAACGGTGATTAAATGAATAGTGGTAGCAGGATCTTTTTCTTTTAACTCTATGGCACGAACTAAAGCATACCACTCGTCGTATGGATTAATGATCCATTGAACGCCTGATTCATCAAATTTTTTCGCACCATCAGTAAAGGCAATTTTTGCCGTGGTGTCCGGTGTTTTACTGATACAAACTAGAATTTTCATAAGTACTGTTTAAACCTTGTTATTACATAGTTGTTTATGCAACTATTTGCAAATATAGGTATCATTTTAATTACAAAGTTCGTCTATCTTTGGTTTATGGATCGGATAGAAAAATTGTTAAATTTTTTAGCTAGCCAGCCTTCAGATAATTTTTTGAGGCATGCGCTTGCACTCGAATACATTAAAGTAGGAAATGACGCAGAAGCTAGGGCTTTATTTACGGCCATTGTAACCGAAACGCCTAGTTATGTGGGTACATACTACCATTTGGCTAAACTACTTGAAAAAATGGGAGAACAAGCAGAAGCCATTACTTGGTATGAAAAAGGATTGGAAGCCTGCAAAGTAGCAGGGGACAAGCATGCATATTCAGAATTACAAGCTGCCTACGAAGACTTAATATATTAGATCGGGTTTATTAACTACCTCTAGAACCACCAGTTTTAATAGGTTTTTTGCCTACCGATACCGCTTTAGTACCTGGTTTTGCAATAAATTTTGATCCTTGCGCTTTGTTGGCCTGGTTTTTAGTGCCTGGTTTGCCTGCTTTGGAATTATTTACGGGTAAAGCCATTTTATAAATATTTATCTCCAAATATACGAATTACCGGTAGCTAATAGATGAATGGCTTAATTTTATTCTATGTTTTTATTAGAGGTTTGTGGTGTTGCTAAAAATCATGCTGGCGGTTCTTATGCCAGTACCATTTCATTTGAAATTCCCAAGGGACAAAAATTAGCCATTGCTGGTGAAACAGGTTCGGGCAAAACAACACTTTTAAAAATGATGGCGGGTTTAATAGAACCTACCACTGGATCGGTACATTTTAATGGTACGCGTATTTTAATGCCCAGTGAGCAACTCATTCCGGGGCATCCAAAAATTGCTTTTTTATCGCAGCATTTTGAACTGCGCAATAATTATAGGGTAGAGGAGCTACTTGATATGGCAAGAAAAATTCCTCCAGCAAGGGCCAATCATATTTATCAAATTTGTAGAATTGAGCATTTGCTTTCCCGTAAAACCAATCAAATTTCTGGTGGAGAAAAGCAGCGGATAGTACTGGCACAACTGTTAACTACAGAACCCTCTTTATTATTACTAGACGAGCCGTTTTCGAACCTCGATAAAATTCATAAACAAATCATGCAAGATGTGATAGCAGATATTGCTACACATTTTGATACTACTTGTGTTTTAGTATCGCACGACGCAGCAGATTTATTACCCTGGGCCAACCGAATGCTCCTCATTAAAGAAGGTGCCGTTATTAGAGATGATGCACCTGCGGCTATTTTTTATTCACCACAAAACGAGTATGAAGCAAAATTATTGGGTGCTTGTAATTGCATCCCTGTTTCTATGTTTCCAAGCATAAAGCAATTGATTACAGATGCAAATTTAGATCAGCAGTTATTTATAAGACCTTCACAACTTTTACTTGAAAAGCCTGCATGTAATGGATTGCAAGGGATTGTTACTGGGGTATTGTTTATGGGTAGCCATTATATGGTGCAATTACAAATAGATGGATTGGTATTGGAAGTTTCTGCTTTTGAACCAGGTATTACAATAGGAGAAAGCTACAGCGTTTGCTTACGCGACAATGCACAGTATCACTTATTATAATGTAAGCCTGTTGGATAACTCAAAATTTATTTTTTCAAATAAATGCCCTGGTTTAAAATTTCGCCAGTTTTCTATTTCCATGAGCTCGATCAAGTAGTGCAGTTTTTTTTGTCTAAAATCTTGCTGGGTTTGCTGTGGCATATTAAGTGCTACGATCCATCCGTTTTCTTCAGATACATCGTCGTACCACTCCTGGTAATATTCTTTATCGCTACTATGAAAATTTAATACGTTTTCGCAAATCAAGATAAATTTATAAATACCTTTTTGAGATAAATGATCTATGATTTCTCTTTTGAGTTCCATGATATCATTTTCGATGGCGTCATTCCACTCGCCTAAAAGTTCAAGCACAGCATACTTTTCATCGTAATCGGTAAAAAGTATTTTTAAATATAGTGTGCGACTTCCAAAATCATCCCATTGTGGATGTATGAAATAATTGTACACCAATTGTGTAAATTCAAATTCGGAATAAGTACGACCGTAAAAAGGAGATTGTGGGTCTTCTTCGGCAGTATATAAATGTCTCCAATTAAAAAATGGCTCAATCTGGTGCATACAAATAATTAAGCGCCTAAATAAGCGTCTGTTGCTTTTTTTACAGAACCATGCTGTAATAAAAGCGCTTTAGCTGTTTCGTAGTTGTCACTTTTAATTTGCTTCATAAGCATATGCACACCTCTGTCAACGAGTTTATCGTTGGTGAGTTGCATATTCACCATTTTATTGTCTTCTACTCGGCCAAGCCCAATCATAACAGCAGTAGAAATCATATTAAGCACCAGCTTTTGCGCGGTGCCACTTTTCATTCTTGTGCTTCCCGTTACAAATTCGGGGCCTACTACAACCTCTATAGGGAACTTTGCAGCTGCAGATAATGGCGCACCGGGATTACAAGAAATGCTTGCCGTAGTGATGCCGTTTTCGTTGCATTTTTCAAGTGCACTAATTACATATGGAGTAGTACCACTGGCAGCAAGGCCTATTACAACATCATTTTCATTTATATTATGCGCTTGTAAGTCGAGCCAGCCCTGATTAGGGTCATCTTCTGCATTTTCTACTGCATTTGTAATGGCATGGCTTCCACCTGCTATAATACCAATAACTAATCCGTAAGGAACACCATAGGTAGGAGGACATTCACTTGCATCTACAATACCTAATCGACCGCTCGTGCCAGCGCCAATATAAAATAATCGTCCTCCGCTTAACATTTTTTCTATAGCAATACTAACTACTTTTTCAATGTCATTGATGGCGGCAGCAACAGCCTCTGGAACTGTTTGATCTTCTTTGTTGATACTTGTGAGTACTTCAAGTACAGACATGTCTTGTAACTGTCTATAATTGGAATCCTGTTCTGTAATTCTTGTAAATGCAGCCATGAATAATTATTTGTGGTAGGTAATTAAACCTTCCATTGGGGCTTTTAAAACTTTTCCTAATTCTAATTCGTAGGTATTGCACAAGTCTTTTAAAACATCTTTAAAACCAAATGCAACACTACCAACAAAATTGATGGGTAGTTTCCAGCTCTCTTTAAATTTATAAAGGTGGGTGAAAAAGAAATCGTTTAAGCCATCTTCAATGATATTTTCAATCATATAATGACCTCTGTTTTCACTTAAAAAAATAGCATAATTAGCAAGGTATCTATTGGCTAGCGGTTGCTTGTATACATTATTTAAAATTTCGTCTTTACTGGTATTAAAGCGCTTATTAAAGCGTGCCATTAATTCTTCGTCAAATGTTTGGTACAAATAATACTGAATAACTTTTTTCCCAAGGTAAGCGCCACTGCCTTCATCCCCTAAAACATAACCAAGCCCCGGACTATTTTTAGCAATTTTTTTGCCATTGTAATATCCTGCATTAGCACCTGTTCCTAAAATACATGCAATCCCTTTTTGTTTGCCACATAATGCCCTTGCTGCTGCATCTAAATCGTTGTTGATTTCGATATTGGCTTTACCAAATAAACTTTTTAAAACGGTATTGATAACTTTGGCATTTGCTGGATTGGCAAGGCCAGTGCCATAAAAGAATATGTTTTTAGGCGGAAAATTTTTTATTTTGGGTAATAAGTGCTGCTCTAGTAAGGCTTTTATTTGAGCAGCAGTTAAAAAATAGGGGCTTAAGCCATCTGTAATAATGGTCTTTTTTTTCTTGCCATCTACTAGCAAGCACCACTCACATTTGGTGGCACCACTGTCTGCAATTAAGGTTACCCGCATCTTTTATAATTTAGAAATGATACTACGAAGTACGAAAATATCTGCGATAAAACAACCTTTATATGGTTAATATTTAAGGTTTTAGGTCAATTTTATACTTTTAAATAGGATATTTGTAAGGACTCCTAAATTTATTGAATCCATGAATGAGCAAAAAAAGAAAATAAGTATCTGGTTACCTATTTTATTATCGGTTGTAATGATAGTTGGTATGACTATTGGATACCAATTACGTGACAATACCGCTGGCGGTAAATTTCTAGGTTTTTCTGGACGCAGTTCAGTACAGGAGCTAGTGTCACTCATTAACAATAAATATGTAGATCCGGTAGCTTCAGATAGTATCAATAAACTGGTTGCAGATGCCTTACTCTCACATTTGGATCCACACTCGGCATATATACCAGCTAGTGATTTAGAGGACTTTAATGATGATATCGCGGGAAGCTTTATGGGCATTGGCATCGAGTTCCAAATGATGAATGATACCGTAAACGTTATGAATGTTTTTAAAGAGGGGCCTTCATTTAAAGCGGGTTTACAAGTAGGGGATCAGCTTCTAAAAGCAAACGACTCCATAACACTTTATGGAAAAAATATAAATGCCGATTGGGTACGTTCAAAAATCAGAGGTGCAGAGGGTAGTACGGTAAAACTTACCGTGCTAAGAAATAATAAACAACTTCAATTAAATGTTACAAGAGGTGTTATCCCTGTTTCTCCTATCGACGCTGCATATATGATTCAACCTACTATTGGTTTTATCAAAATTGATAAATTTTCTGAAAGAACCTATGAAACCTTTATGGCTTCTTTAGAAAAATTACAAAAAGCGGGCATGAAATCTTTGGTGCTTGATTTACGTGGCAATGGTGGCGGGCTTTTACAAGAAGCTGTAGATATTGCAGATGAATTTTTGAGTGATAATAAATTAATTGTGTACACAGAAGGGGCCAATAGTAAGCGTTACGATTTTGTTTGTAAAAGACCTGGTTTATTTGAAACAGGAAAACTAACGGTACTTATTGATGAAAGTTCTGCTTCTGCAAGTGAAGTGCTTGCAGGTGCATTACAAGACTGGGATAGGGCAACTATTATTGGTAGACGTTCTTTTGGAAAGGGCCTTGTACAGCAGCAGTTTGGCTTAACTGATGGGAGTGCTGTGCGTTTAACCATTGCTAGGTATTATACGCCACTTGGAAGAAATATTCAAAAAACCTACGCAGTAGGTAAAGAAAAGTACGAGCAGGAACTTATGGATCGTTTTCATAGTGGCCTATTAGATAAACCCGATTCAAGTAATTTAAAAGGAAAGAAATACAAGACACCCGCAGGTCATATTTTATACGGGGGTGGTGGTATTACACCTGATATTATTGTGCCTCTTGCAGCTAGTTTACAAGACACATTAATCATGGAACTTTATTTGTCCAATACGCTATCTAATTTTGTTTATGAGTTGTATAAAAACAACCGCAGTTATTTTAACAGCTTTAAATCACCCGCAGATCTAAACAAAGGGTTTACGCCTTCAGCTCCAGAGTGGAATGCTTTTGTAGCTGCAGCTGCTAAAGATAATATTGTGGCAAACAAAGTATCTGCAGCCGGCAAAGCCTATTTACTTCAAACCATTAAGGTTTTAATGGCACGTCAAATGTTCAGAACCGAAGGTTATTATCAAATACTCAATAGCACAGATTCTACTGTTGCAAAAGCCTTACAGCAATTAAAATAGTTGATATGAAAAAATTAATGATAACTATAGCCTCTTTTTGTATGCTACAACAAATGAATGCTCAGGACACAAAAATTATTGCGCATAGAGGTGCTTGGAAAGAATTTAACTTACCAGAAAATTCAATTGCAGCGCTACAAAAAGCGATTGAAATAAAAGCCTTTGGAAGTGAATTTGACGTACGTCGTACCCTTGATGGAAAGCTGGTGGTGAATCATGACCCAACATATTTTGGTGACACCATCGAGTTAAAAACCTATGCTGCATTAAATGCAAAAAAATTAAGCAATGGAGAAGATTTACCGCTGCTACAAGATTATTTTAAAAAAGGTACCGCTTCTAATCATCACACACTCTTAATTTGTGAAATTAAGGCAGCGTTATTAAGCAATAGTACTAGTCAGTTAACAGCGACAGAGACTGTTGAACTTGCTAAACAATTGGGTATAGAGGAGCGGATTATTTATATCAGCTTTGATTTTGAAGTACTACAAACCATTAAAAAATTAAGACCGAGTGCTACCGTATTGTATTTAGAAAACAACAAGACGCTAGAGCAAATAATGGCAGCAAAATTTAACGGAATCAATTTTAACTATGCTCAATTTTTAGGCAATCCTTCTATTGCTGCAAATGCTAAAAAGCATCAGTTGATGTTAGGTAGTTGGACGGTAAATAAGGATGAAGATTTTAATCATTTACTAGAGCAAGGAATACAATATATCACTACCAATTTTCCTGAGCGTTATTTGATGCAGTTGGATCACAAACATTAACATACATATTTGTTCATAAAAAAAGCCCTCCGATTTTTCGGAGGGCTTTTTAGTATATTCTAACTAGAATACTAGAAGTTAGAAGCTACGCCAGTATCCCACCATAAGCGTGTAGATATGTCGTTTTTAGATGCGCCCATTTTAGAAAGTGCATCAGCTACACCTGCAGCATTACCAGTAACTTCACCAGCAACAAATGGCCATCTTTTAGGGAATTGACCAGCAGGGATTACACCCCACTCGTCACCAGAGTCATTTCTTGCAGCAGATGGAATTTTAGGATAACCAGTTCTTCTGTGGTCTACCCAAGCCTCCAAAGTATTGGTAAATGTTGCAAGGTATTTTTGAGTAATGATTTTTTCAAGCTTTAATTCTCTTGAATCAGCTTCGTCCCAAGCAACTGTGATGGTAGAAACAGCAGTAAAATTATTGCGAGAATCAATTGGATCAACATAGTTGATAGGTTTGCTTGTAGCATCTGCTAAATAAGCATCTACACCACCAGCTCCCCAATCAGCAAATGATAATTTAACTCCATTTTCGTAGTTTGTTTTAGCATCGCCAGCACCTGTCCAACCTCTTAAAGCAGCTTCTGCTCTCAAGAAAGCTACTTCAGATGCGGTAATATGTCTTCTCGTTTGTACGCTGTTAAAATCTGTAGAAACTTTTGAGAAAGGTACACGTTGAATTTTAGCATCTAAATAAGCACCATTTCTAATTCCTTTGTAAGGAACAGTAGGATGATCTGCATATAAGCTAGGATCTGTAACTGGTGAAAAGTATTTAGAGATTCTTCCGTCTTTTAAACCCACCATAAATGATTCCATTGGACCACCCATACGCGTATCATCCCATTGGAAACAAATCATACCTACAGGCATAATGTTACCAAGTAATGAGATGTTAAAGTTGTCTGCGTTTGTAGAAATTAAACCAGCAGCATCTGCTAATGCTTTTTCACCTTGAGTTTTAGCAAGGGTAGGGTTTACCTTTGAAATACGCATTGCAAGTTTTAAACGTAGAGAGTTAACCACTTTCATCCAAGCAGGAATACTGCCTTTGTAGCTAGGATCAAATTTAACGAAGCCAGCATAGGCTTTGTTTGCATTAAATTCTGACTGAATGGTGTCTAATTGCGCGAAGAAAGTATTGTATAAATCAGATTCTCTATCATAAAGTACAGTAGCTGCAGTTGATCCGTAATTTGAATAAATGACTGGGCCATGTATTGCGGCAACTCTAGACATAGATAAGATTCTGATTAGTTTTGCCCAAGTAGCAAACATTGGTAAACCGTTTTCTTGTGCTAAACGTATAACTTGTCTTGCTGGAGACATTACGTTGCCATATTGGCGACCCCAATAAGAGTTCCAGCGAACGTAATAGGTTGTGTTATTTACATTACTTGTAAATGGTGTAGGCGTGTTCATATAACCCATCCATGAATCGTAACATAAATCTTCTTGGGTTTGACTACCCTGATTGCCATGCAGCTCGTACAACATACCTGCAAAAGGCGAACCTACCAGGTTGAAGTCTTGCTTAAGCATCTCATCAGAAATTTGATTGGGATTCTGATTGGTCGATTGGAAATCTTTAGTACAAGATCCAAAGGCAATTAGAATGATTGATGCAATAAATAATTGTTTCATACTAAATTGTATTTAAAAATTTTTTTAGAAAGTAAACTTAACGTTAACACCATATGATCTAGTTGCAGGTAAACCAAATACGTCGTTAGACTGCATTGCGTTACCGGTACTCATAGCTTGTTCAGGATCAAATGGAGCTTCTTTAAATAAGAAGAATAAGTTACGACCCACTAATGAGAAGTTAGCTTCTTTGATTAGTGAATTTGCCTTATTAGATTTTAAGTTGTAACCTAAAACTAATTGACCAACTCTCACGTTTGTTCTAGAGAATAAGTATGGTTCCATGATACCGTTTCTATCTCCAACTGCAGAGAAGAATACAGCAGGATCAATAGTAGATACTGGATTGCCATTTTGAACAGCGTTAATTGGCATACCACCTTTATCTCTAAAGTCAGCAGTTCTTGCACTTGCACCGTACGAATCTAAGAATGCTTCTGTTTTAGAGAAAGCAACACCACCAAATTTACCTTGTACAAGTACTGAAGCAAACCAGTTGTTGTAAGTGAAGTTGTTGTTCCAACCCAATAAGAAATCAGGGTTAACGTTACCAACTTTTTCTTGTAAAGCACCTCTTGTTGGAGCACCAGTTGTTGCATTTAAAATGATACGGCCTGATGCATCTCTAGCAAATTTGTGAATCCATAAATCGTTGAAAGAACCGCCAGCTCTGATAACTGAAGCAAAACCTTCATCGTTACCACCAACTTGATAGTTAGGGTTAGAAGCGATTAACTCAACAATTTTGTTGGTGTTACGAGAAACGTTTACTGATGATTTCCAAGAGAAGTTGCTTGTGCTAAGTACTTGTGCATCTAAAGTAAATTCAAAACCTTGGTTTTCAATTCTACCAGCATTTACATAGTAAGATGTAAATCCAGAACCTGAAGGAGCAGCAAGAGATAAGAATTGATTGGTACTTACATCTTTGTAGATAGTGAAGTCTAAACCAATTTTGTTTTTAAACATTTTCATTTCTAAACCAAATTCAGTACCCTCAATAATTTCAGGCTTTAAGTTGGTGAAAGGAACTTGAGTATTTCTTGCGATACCACCGATACCAGTAGGGCCACCAGCTGCATTGATTGAATTCCATGGATTAACAACGTTAAATGGAACTTCATTACCAGTTTGAGAATAAGATCCTCTTACTTTCATGAAAGAAATGGCTTCTGGTAAATCAACCATTTGGCTAACAATACCTGATAAACCAAATGCAGGATATAGGTAAGACTGGTTACCAGTAAGGGCAAGGGTAGAAGCCCAGTCATTACGAGCAGATAAATCCACAAACAACATGTCTTTGTAGCCTAACTGTAAATTTGCAAAAGCACCTTGTTTGATGGTTCTGTTAATTGTTTGGTTAAATACAATATTGTAAGGCATATTTGCGAACGTAAAGAAATTAGGGTACATCAGTGCGATTGTACCGTTACCAACGTTCATGCCATTGTTGAATGTATTTTTTTGGTAGCTCGCACCAGCTAAAGCAGATACTGAATAGTTACCAAAAGTATTGTTATAAGTAAAGATACCATCGGCGTATAATGATTGGTCGTTGTATTTTGTATAAGACCAAGTACCATTAGGGCTAACACTTACTGAGTTGCCACCTGCTGCCCAACGATTATCACGTAACATATCGTTGTAATCAATATTTCCTCTTGTTTCAAACTTGATGTTTTTAGCAATGTCGTAAGAAAGTTTCACGTTTGCAATAACACGGTGTGAAGTTTGAAGCTTTGAGTTTTTATTGATTTCCCAATATGGATTGTTTTGTTTTTCCTCGGTAGAGTACCAATTCATTTTGTAGAGATTTCTTGCTGCATCAAAAACTTGATAATTTGTTTTGTATGCATTGAAATCTCTTTCACGCGCAAATAAATATAAGCCCGTTAAAGGGTTGTTGTAGTATCCAGCTCCCGGACGGTTTTTGGTTTCTTCGTATGCAAAAATCACGTTAGAACTAACCGTTACTTTATTATTAAATAATTTAGTAGATTGGTTTAATGTGATGTTGTGCTTATTATAAGTGTTTGTTGGCATGATACCTTTTACACTCATATTTGCATAAGAGAAGAAAGCAGTTGTTTTGTCATTACCACCACTAACAGAAATTGAGTTAGTAACATTTACGCCTCTTTGAAAAAATTCATTCACGTAATTGTTTTGGTAGTAGTTAGATTTTGTTTTAGACCAGTTGTAGTCTGACCCATTAACAGCACCATAAGAAAATTGTAAATCAGGTAATTCAGATACTTGATCAACAATGGTACTGTGGTTAAAATCTACTTGCGTTTTACCAGCCTTACCTTTTTTTGTAGTGATAACGATTACACCGTTTGCACCTTGGCTACCGTAAAGGATAGAAGCGTTAGCGCCTCTTAAAACGTTTACGCTTTCAATGTCGGCAGGGTTGATAGAAGATAAACCATCACCACCATCGGTACCACCGTAAGAACCAGGCTGACCGCCTTTGTTGTTTACCATGGGTACACCATCAATTACGTATAACGCTTCTGATGTTCCGATAAGTGATTTAGCACCTCTTAATACTGCTTTGGTAGAACCACCAGCACCTGAGCTACTAATTTTGATGTCAAGACCAGCCGCTTTACCACTTAAGGCGTCCATAAAGTTAAAGTTTGCAGCTTTTCTTAATTCGTCACCACTTACTTGTTGAGAAGCGTAGCCTAGGGCTTTTTTCTCACGTTTGATACCAAGTGCAGTAACTACTACATCACCTAAATCAGAAGATGCAGTTGCTAAAGAAACTGAAACATTACTTTGTGAACCAGAGACTGAAACCTCTTTGGTTGCAAAGCCTAGAGATGAAATCTCTAATGTTACATTACCCGACGGTGCACTAATGCTAAATGTACCATCAGGCTTAGTTGAAGTTGCAGTACTGCTACCCTTGATTTTTACGGTAGCCGAAGCAACTGCTTTGTTGTCCGGACCAGTTACGGTTCCAGAAACTTGTCGTGTTTGTGCGAATGTCGCTGACATCATGCACAGCACAGAACAAAAAATTAAAAGCAAACTTTTCATAAGATTTTGTTTGGTCTGTTTAATAATGAATTAATAAGTGAATTTGGGCAAGCAAATCCATTATAATAATACTTAATTTTTACAGTAAAACAAAATATTTCGGCCAGTTTGAGTAGATATACACCGAATTATGTTAAAATAGAATGATTTGGGGATAAGATATTGTCAAAATGTGTATAACATATAATAATTAATTCTTAAGTATTTTACCTATTTCTTTCATGAGCAAACTAATTCCTGGCTTCATCATTTCTCCATGATCTAAGCCCTCTAATTCAAAAAGTTTTACCTGCTTGTTTTCAATCACTTTCATCATCCTAAAAAAGTAGGCATTCTCTTCATATCTGCCTAATAATTCCATTTCACGATCGCCAGTAATTAAAACTATGGGCGGTGTTTCTTTTTTGATATGATAAACTGGTGCGTATTTGTCAATTAATGGTTGGTTTTCTGAAATTCCATTTTCACTTCTAATGGTATAATGTGAGATGACTTGTGGACTCAATGGAATTAGGCCTGCTATTTGATCTGTGCGAATATCATGTTTAGCCAACCATTTGTTGTCAAGTCCAATCATTAGATCTAAATATCCTCCTGCCGAATGACCTGATAGAAAAATTTGTTTAGTATTTCCATTGTATTTTTCAATATTCTTAAACACCCATGCGGCGCCTGCTGCAGCGTCTTCTATGTACGTTGGAGCTTTTACTTTGGGACTTAATCGGTATTCAATAGAAACAATCTCGTAGCCATAATCGAGTAGTTCTTTGGGTATTGATTTTGTACCACCAGTAAGTCCTCCTCCATGAAACCATACAATAACAGGTACATTATTTTTTCCAATGGGTTTGTAGATATCCAACACACATTGTTCTTTGATGTATGCATTATTATTTCGAATGGAATCGGGGTAATAGGGGATGTTTTTAAATATTTCGTAGTTACTGTTGCTTTGTGCCATAGCACTAGCAGCAAAACAAATACACAGAAGTAGGCATTGTATTTTGAATATATTTTTCATAGACACTAAATTAAATCAAAAATGCCTAACAGGGGAATAAGCGGTAGAAGTCTTCAATTTTAACTAAATTTGTGACTCCAATAAGCAGCAATGAATAAAGCGTTACAAAGTTTAGCAGATACACTGCAGGGACAATTGTTTTTTGACAATACCATGCGCACGCTATATGCCACAGACGCTTCAAGTTACCGTGAGATGCCGCTTGCCGTGGCAATACCTAAAACAAAGGCCGATATTGCCAAATTAATTTCATTTGCTGCTGCTAATAATACCTCACTTATTCCTCGAACGGCAGGAACATCACTTGCTGGTCAGGTGGTTGGTAATGGAATAGTGGTTGACGTTTCTAAACATTTTACGAAAATAATAGAACTCAATAAAGAGGAAGGATGGGTAAGGGTTGAGCCAGGTGTTATTAGAGATGAACTCAATTTATTTTTAAAACCTCATGGGTTATTTTTTGGCCCCGAAACCTCTACTGCCAACAGGGCTATGATTGGTGGCATGGTTGGTAATAATTCTTGTGGATCCAATTCTGTTATTTATAAAAGTACACGCGAGCATTTATTAGAAGTCACTGCTTTTCTAAGTGATGGATCTGAAGTTGTTTTTAGCGCCATTAGTAATGATGATTTTCATGCTAAATGTGAATTATCTACACTCGAAGGAAATATTTACAAATCGCTAAGATCTATGCTTAGCAATTATGAAAATCAACAAGAGATACGAAAAGAATTTCCAAAAAAATCAATTGTACGCCGCAATACTGGCTATGCCATTGATGTACTTGTAGATGCAAGCCCCTTTACTGCGGGCGGCCCAGCATTTAACTTTTGTAATCTAATAGCGGGCTCAGAGGGAACGCTGGCATTTATTACCGAAATTAAATTACAAGTGGTGCCAGCGCCTGCCAAAGAAACCGGTCTTTTATGTGTTCATTTTAATACCATCGATGAATCGTTACGGGCTAATTTAATTGGACTCAAATATAATCCTAGCGCCAGTGAATTAATTGATCATTACATTTTAGAATGTACCAAAGAAAATAAAGAGCAAAGTAAAAATCGTTTTTTTGTTGAGGGTGATCCGGGTGCAATTTTAGTCATTGAATTTGTGCGTGAAACCAGAGAGGAAATTTTAGATTTAACTAACGCAGTGGAAGCAGATATGCGCGCTGCAGGCCTGGGCTATCATTTTCCTGTTTTATTTGGTGCCGATACCAAAAAAATATGGACACTTCGTAAGGCAGGTCTTGGGCTATTAAGCAATTTACCTGGAGATGAAAAAGCAGTACCCGTAATTGAAGATACGGCCGTGGATGTCAATGATTTACCAGCCTATATTAAAGATTTTAATGAAATATTAAAGAAGCATGGTTTGTACTCTGTGCATTATGCCCATGCTGGCTCAGGAGAAATACATTTAAGGCCCATTATCAATTTAAAAACGGTAGAGGGTAATCAGTTATTTAGAACAATCGCTGAAGAAGTAGCAACACTGGTAAAAAAATACCAAGGCTCGTTAAGTGGTGAGCATGGAGATGGGCGATTGCGTGGTGAGTTTATCAAGCAAATGGTGGGCGAAAAGAATTATAAATTACTTAAAGAGGTTAAATATACTTGGGATCCAAAAGGGATTTTTAACCCCAACAAAATTGTGGATACGCCTTCCATGAATAGTATGCTCAGGTATGAGCCCGGACAAAGCACACCAGCATTTGAAACCATTTTTAGATTTCATAAACAAGATATTTTACAACACGCCGAGCAGTGCAATGGATCAGGTGATTGTAGAAAAACGCATTTGTCGGGAGGTACCATGTGTCCTTCGTATATGGCAACGCGTGACGAAAAAGATACCACAAGAGCAAGGGCCAATATTTTACGTGAATTTTTAACGCACTCGACGCAGCAAAACCGCTTTAACCATAAAGAAATTTATGATGTTATGAGCCTGTGTTTAAGTTGCAAAGCATGTAAAAGTGAATGTCCTTCCAATGTGGACATGGCTAAATTAAAGGCAGAGTTTTTACAGCATTATTATGACTCCAATGGTGTGCCGTTTAGATCATCACTAATAGCCAATTTTACTGCATCTGCAAAGCTTGGATCAATTGCACCTGGCATCTATAATTTTGTGATGCAAAATAAGATATTGGGTGGCATCATAAAAAGAGCGGTGGGCTTTGCGGTGGAGCGTTCTATGCCTGCAATATCAAAGCAAACACTAATGGCATGGTACCGTAAAAACTATATTGCACCGCAGCATCCCTTAAAGCGTGTGTATTTATTTTGCGACGAGTTTACCAATTACAACGATGCGCATATTGGCATTAAAGCGGTACAATTGTTAACTGCATTAGGTTATGATGTTGTGATACCGGTTCATGAAGAGAGTGGGCGAACTTGGTTGTCGAAGGGGCTTGTTAGAAAAGCAAAAATTATTGCCAATAAAAATATTGAATTGTTAAGTACAGTGGTTTCTGATAAGTGCCCTTTAATAGGTATTGAACCTTCTGCTATTTTAACTTTTAGAGATGAGTATCCTGATTTAGCTAGCGATCAAAATATAGAAGCTGCTAAAAATTTATCGCGGAATAGTTTTTATATCGATGAATTTATTGCCAAAGAAATTGCGGATGGCAATATCAAAAAAGAAGTCTTTACTACAGATGCTAAAACCATTGTTTTACATGGACATTGTCAGCAAAAAGCAGTTGGTTCACTAACTGATTCTGTAACTGCACTTTCGCTTCCAGCAAATTATACCGTACAAACCATACCATCTGGCTGTTGTGGTATGGCGGGATCCTTTGGTTACGAGAAGGAACATTATGATGTTTCTATGAAAATAGGAGAGTTGGTTCTTTTCCCAACTGTTCGTAAAAATGCATCTAGTTGCACCGTGGCCGCTCCTGGAACCAGTTGCAGGCACCAAATTAAGGATGGAACAGGTGAAAAAGCCCTTCATCCTGTAGAAATTTTACTTGAGGCACTCTTATAAATTACCGTAAATCATTGTAAATCAATCTCTATCCAATTTATTTGGATGGAATTGAAATTTATATCAACTTTGTAATTCAAAGTACTTTCAAATATTTATTATGAGTCAAGAAAAAGAGCATTTACAGGCCATTCAGGAAATAAAAACAATGATGGAACGGTCTACCAAATTTTCATCTATTAGCGGAAAAGCTGGAATAGTAGTTGGTATACTTGCTGTTATTGTATTTGCCGGTATACATTGGTTTGATGTAACGAGTGTTACATCCATGTTTGTTGTTATGGTAGGAACATTAGTAGTAGCCTTAAATATTGGACTTTATTTATCCATTGCTAAAGCAAAAAAGGAGGGGGCTGCTATTTTTGATACAACAGCTAAGCGTTTTTTGGTTCAGTTTTTTATACCCTTAATTGTGGGTGGAATCTTGTGTTTGATTTTTGCTTGTCAAAATCAAGTAGGATTTATCCCTGCTATGATGCTCATATTTTATGGCTTTGCTCTAGTACATGCCAGTAAGTTTTCTTTAGATACGATAAAGAATTTAGGCTATTTAGAAATTGTTGCAGGTCTTATTGCTGCAACATTTACCCAATATGGTATGTGGTGTTGGGTAATTGGCTTTGGCATATTGCATATCATTTATGGCTTTATTATTTATACTAAATACGAGAAGTGAAAAATTTTATAGACACTTTAAATAAAGCTTTTGAGAGTAGGATTAGGCTTGGTATAATGTCGATACTCATGGTAAATGATCAGGTAGATTTTACCATGCTTAAAGAACTTTTACAAATTACTGATGGAAACATTGCAAGTCATATTAGTGGACTAGAAAAACTAGGTTTTGTGTCTGTTACCAAACAATTTGTAGGTAAAAAACCAAATACTTCTTATGCTGCTACAATAGCCGGTAAAGAAGCTTTTACTAAACATATTCAAGCCCTCGAACAATTAATACAAACAAAAAAATAGTTATGAAAACCCAAATCATAGAACAAATAAATAATCCAGCATTTTTAGAAACATCGTATCGCAAAGATGGTGCTGCATTTAAGCAAGCATTTGCAGAAGCCTATCCAACAGTTAAAGACGAGTTATTGGCAAAGGCTTGGTATGAAAGACTTAATTACAAACAGTTGGATATAAGTTGGGGTATTAATAACGAATGGAAAGTTGTAGCCTTACTTGCAACACTTGTAGCTTTTATTGCACTAGTGCCTAATTTTATTGTAGTTGAGCAAGATGTATATTATGCTAAAAATGCAGGATTTATTGTGTTCCCTGCACTAATGGTATATTTTGTTTGGAAGCAGCATCAACCTATTAATAAATTGATTGCGCCACTTGTTATTTCTTGTATATCGGCACTATATATTAATTTACTTCCTTCACCATTAAAAAGTGACTCTATAAGTCAGGCCTTTTTTCATTTACCTTTATTTTTATGGGTAATTTTCGGGTACATATACATAGGAGGAGATGTTAGTGCAACTGGAAAAAAAATAAACTTTTTAAGGTTTAATGGAGATTTATTGGTGCTTAGTGGGCTTATGTTGATAGCTGGCGGGTTATTTACGGCCATTACTATTAATTTATTTGATGTTTTAAAGATTAATATTATTACTATTTACTTCAATTATTTTGTAGCAGTTGGCTTGTCAATTGTTCCACTTTTTGCATCTTTTTTAATTGAAAACAATGGGCACCTAGTACATAAAGTATCTCCAGTTATAGCCCGCATATTTACGCCACTCGCTACTATAACATTACTCATATATTTAGTAACTATTTTTATTACAGGGACGTATCCAACTGGTAATCGTGACTATTTAATTCTTTTTAATGTGCTTCTTATTGTAGTTATGGCACTCATATTATTTTCAGTGTCAGAAATATCAAAAAATACCCAGCAAAAGTTCAATCAGATCATCTTATTTGTTTTGTCTGTTTTGGCAATTATTGTGAATTGTATAGCCTTGGGTTCAATTTTATTCCGAATAAACGATTTTGGTATTACTCCAAACAGATTGGCTGTTTTAGGTGGTGATATATTAATTTTATTAAATCTATTAATTGTTTCTTTTAGCTTGTTTAAAGTAGTGAAAGGCCAATTATGTATTGAAAAATTGGAAACGAGTATCGCATTATTTCTGCCATTATATTTTGTTTGGACAGCGTTTGTGACTTTTGGTTTTCCAATTTTGTTTCAATTTAGATAAATGTCTATGTCCTTTTTTTTACAAATTATAAACACATTTAAATTCTAAAACATTGTAAATCAATATTAAATTAAACAAACATGTCCTATTTTAGAAAATTGGACATGTTGTGAATATCGATTTTAGTCTAATATTCGACATATATCTATTTTCGCGGCCTTAAATCTAAAAAGGTATGCGTAAATTATTTTGTGTCTTAGTAATCTTACTAAACGTTAGCTGGGTAACAAGTGCCCTTGCACAAAATACTATTCCAAATTATGGAATCTTTTTTCAGGCGGTAGCAAGAGACAATTTCTCCAATCCTGCCAAAGACCGTGTTGTTTTTGTAGAGTCCAGTATTTTACAGTTTACGGCCAATGGAACCAAAGTGTTAACGGAACTTCATCAAACCACCACCGATGGATTGGGTGTTTTTAGTATAAACATTGGTAGCGGCCAGCGTATTGGTGGTACCCTTAGTGGTCTTGATAAAGTAGATTGGGCCAATGGACCCTACTTTTTAGGCTTAAAAATTGCGATAAAGCCTTTATCGCCAGTTTCAAACTGGGATTATACCAAGGAGCTTATAGATTTAGGGGCTTCATCATTTGGAACTGTCCCTTATGCATATTATTCTGGTAGTACAGCCGGCGTTAAGGATGTTGTTAAAACTTCTGATACTGCTGCCATGCTATTGCCATACGCTAAGGCTAGTGCACTTCAGCAAATAAATACCAATTTAGGTTTAAAAGTAAATGTTGCAGATAGTACAACTATTTATGTAACACCAACACAATTAAGAGCTGTTAAATTTGATACAACAGCTATTTACAATCGATTGAGTGAAAGAGAGGTAGTTGCCAATAAATCATTAAATGTTACAACTGACGCAACTTCAGATACAAAATATCCAAGTGTAAGAGCTATTAAGAGTTATGTGGATTTACAATTTTCAAATTTTGTTTTAGCTGATGGTTCAGTTTCTGCTGCTAAATTAGCAGATGGTGCGGTAACTGATGCTAAAATTACTTCTGTTTCTGGTTCTAAAGTTACAGGAGATATTGCAGGTAATGCAGCAACGGCAACGCTTGCCACAAATGCAACAAATGCTGTCAATGCTACAAATGCAGTTAACGCAACCAATGCCACCAAGCTTGCCACACCAAGAACAATTAACGGTGTAGCATTTGATGGTACTTCAAATATTACGATTGCAACGGGCTCTACAGTTACGGATGCAAATGCTACTACAAAAGGTGTTGTTCAGTTAGCTGGAGACTTAACTGGTTCTGCAGCCCAACCAGTAGTTGCTGCTAATGCAATTACGACTTCAAAAATTGCAGATGGTGCGGTAACAGATGCTAAAATCACCTCGGTTTCTGGGTCTAAAGTTACCGGTGATATTGCTGGTAATGCTGCAACTGCAACATTAGCTGCAAATGCTACCAAACTTGCCACACCACGAACAATTAACGGTGTAGCGTTTGATGGTTCATCAAATATTACGATTGCAACTGGAAGTAATCCTACAGATGCAACTTCAACTTCTAAAGGTATTGTTCAGTTAGCTGGAGATTTAACTGGTTCTGCTGCGCAACCAGTAGTTGCTGCTAATGCGATTACGACTTCAAAAATTGCAGATGGTGCGGTTACCGATGCTAAAATTAATGCTGTAGCTGGTTCTAAGTTAACTGGAACTGTAGCATTAGCTAACGGTGGTACTGGTGCAACGACTGCTGCTGGTGCAAGAACTAATTTAGGTCTTGTAATTGGTACGGATGTACTAGCGCAAAGAACATTTGGATCTGCTGCAAATAATAATACAAACGATTTTGTGGCAACAACAGAAAAAGGTGCAAATAACGGAGTTGCTACACTTGGTAATGACGGTAAAATACCTTCTGCGCAAATTCCTGCTGTTTCTTTTCAGAGTGCAACTGTTGTTTCAAGTCAGGCTGCAATGCTTGCATTAAGCAACGCAGTGGTAGGAAGTATTGCCATTAGAACGGATAATAATAAAAACTATGTTTTAAGTTCACTACCATCTTCAACCCTTGCCAATTGGATTGAACTTGCTACACCTTCATCAGTTACTTCTGTAAATGGATTTGCTGGCCCTAACGTTGTTTTAACAGCTACAGATATAAATGGAGTAGAAGTGCTAACAAATAAAAGCAATAATATTGCAAACGATGCACAATCAACAACAAAATATCCTTCTGTAAAAGCGATAAAAGATTATGTAGACCAGCAAAGTTCTAATGCAGGCGTTGCTGATAATAGCATTACTTCGAATAAAATAAATGGCACCATAGCAATTACTAAAGGTGGTACAGGTGCAACAAACGCAGCTGATGCAAGAACTAATTTAGGATTGGTGATTGGGACAGATGTAATGTCTGCAACCGCTACTACTACTTTAACCGGCGATGTTGCAGGTTCTGGTAATGGAACAATTGCAACTACTATAAATAGTGTAGGAGGGGTTAGTTCAAATACTATTTCAACATTTGATACTAGAATAACTTCAAACACAGCAAGCATAACGGCAAATACAAATAGCATCAATACATTAACTACAAGTGTTAATGCTAATACTGCTAGTATTACTGCAGAAGTTACAAGAGCTACTAATGCCGAAGCAGCTTTGGATACAAGGATCACTTCAAATACAGCTAGCATAACTGCAAATACAAATAGCATCAATACATTAACTACAAGTGTTAATGCTAACACTGCTAGTATTACTGCAGAAGTTACAAGAGCTACTAATGCCGAAGCAGCTTTGGATACAAGGATCACTTCAAACACATCTAGTATTACTGCAAATACAGCAGATATTTTAACTAAAGCTCCAATTAGTTCGCCGGCGTTTACAGGATCACCAACTGCACCTACACCCGCAACGAGTGATAATTCTACAAAAGTTGCAACAACTGAGTATGTGAAGAATTCAATTACTGCAGCGAATGCAGGAATAAGTAGCATTGGAAATATTTCTGGAACTTCAAATGCAAAAGGAGCAACAATTAGTGGAACAACGGAGTTAATTTTAACGCCAGCGGATGCTACCAATGGTGGTGTTTTAACAAGTGGTGCTCAAACGATTGCTGGAGCAAAAACATTTAATGCAAATGTTACAGCACCAAATTTTGTAGGTAATTTAACTGGTAATGCAACAACCGCAACTACTGCTAGTAATATTACTGCAACCTCTAATTCAACTTTAACTTCTTTACCTAATTTAAATACAGTTGGTACTATCACAAGTGGTACATGGAGCGGCACTGCTATTGCAGTTGCCAATGGAGGTACAGGTGCTACTAATGCAGCTGATGCAAGAACTAATTTAGGTTTAACGATTGGAACAGATGTAATGGCGGCTAATGCTACTACTACCTTAACTGGTGATGTTACAGGTTCTGGTTCGGGAACTTTTACAACAACATTAAGTAATAGTGGTGTTACTGCTGGTTCATATGGATCTTCAACAGCTATTCCAACATTAACCGTAGATAGTAAGGGTAGAGTAACGTCTGCAGGAACGGTAGGGATTATAGCTGGTGTTAATTCATTGAATTATACTTCAACTACTTCGTATGCTGCAGGCGGAACAATTAGTGGAACGTCACTAACATTAGCTGCTGCTGATGCAACAAATCCTGGTTTAATTTCGACAGGTGCACAAACTATTGCGGGTGCAAAAACATTTAATGCAAATATTACTGCTCCAAATTTTGTTGGTGATCTAACAGGTAATGCAAGTTCCGCAACAAATGCTACAACAGCAACTACCGCTGGAAATATCACCGCAACTTCAAATAATACTTTAACTTCTTTACCTAATTTAAATACAGTTGGAACTATTACTGGTGGTACTTGGAGTGGCACTGCTATTTCAGTTGCAAATGGAGGTACCGGTGCTACAAGCGCTGCTGATGCCAGAACAAATTTAGGTGTAATTGCATCTACAGAAAAGGGGGCTAACAATGGTGTTGCAACGCTTGGTAACGATGGTAAAATACCCTCAATTCAAATCCCGTCTGTATCTTTTCAAAGTGCAAGTGTTGTAGCAAGTGAAGCAGCAATGTTGGCTTTAAGTAGTTCGGTGGTTGGTAGTATTGCCATTAGAACAGATAACAATCGTAACTATGTATTAAGTGCCACGCCAGCATCAACTTTATCAAATTGGATTCAATTAGCGACACCATCATCAGTAACATCTGTAAATGGTAATGCTGGCCCTAACGTAGTATTAACTGCTGCTGATATTAGTGGTGTTGAACTTGCTTCAAATAAAAGTACTAGTATTTCTACAGATGCTTTGTCTACAACAAAATACCCTTCGGTAAAATTAATTAAAGACTATGTAGATCAGCAAAATGCTAATGCTGGAGTTGCTGACAATAGTATTACTTCCAGTAAAATAAGCGGAGCTATTGCAATTGCAAAAGGAGGTACAGGTGCAACAACTGCTTCTGATGCAAGAACAAATTTAGGCTTAACTATTGGAACAGATGTAATGGCGGCTAATGCTACTACAACGCTTACTGGAGATGTAACTGGTTCTGGTTCGGGAACTTTTACAACCACATTAAGTAATAGTGGTGTTACTGCTGGTTCATATGGATCTTCAACTGCTATTCCTACATTAACCGTAGATAGCAAGGGTAGAATTACCTCAGCCAGCACAGTAGGTATTACGGCTGGTGTTTCTTCATTAAACTACACTTCAACTACTTCATATGCTGCCGGTGGGACCATTAGTGGAACAGCCTTAACGTTAGCTGCTGCTGATGGATCAAACCCTGGTTTGATTTCGACAGGTGCTCAAACCATTGCTGGTGCAAAAACATTTAATGCAAATGTTACTGCACCTAACTTTATTGGTAATGCAACATCAGCAACCAATTTAGCTGGTGGTGTATCAGGTTCTATTCCTTATCAAACAGCTGCGGGAACTACTGCGATGATTCCGGTTGGATCTGCGAATCAATTTTTAACTTCAGTTGCTGGAGGAACATATACATGGACATCTGCTTCTGCAGTTAGTGGTGTTCCATATGTGGGTGCGACTCAAGCGGTAAATTTAGGAGCCTATGATTTAACGGTGAATGGGTTAACTGTGGGTACGGGAGTGAATGGTGGAACCCTTTCTAATACTGCATTTGGTTTTCAGGCTCTTGCGGGAAATAATTCTGGAACAGGAAAAAATACTGCAATTGGGTATTCGGCTCTAAATAAAAATACAACTGGCCGATCCAATACCGCAGTTGGATATAATTCGTTGTTAAATCTTACAAATACCATAGGAAATATTGCAATTGGGGCAGAAGCCTTAGAAAAAAATATTGCAAATGGTAACACTGCTGTAGGTACTGGAGCTGGTTATTTCTTAGATAATACTTCTTTTTATTACAATACATTTCTTGGATATAATGCTGGTGGTAGAGCCAGAGGACAATATAATATTGGGATTGGAAATCTTGCTTTGCTTATGAATGGAAGCGGAACGACCCTAACTGGCGCTGACAGAAATATTGCAATTGGTAATAATACTATGTCAGTTGCGACAAGACCAGTTGCCAATGTTGTAGTTGGTGATAATGCTGGAGCTGCTGTAACTTTTGGATCATGGAATACATTTTTGGGACAACAATCGGGGGAAACTTTAACCGAAGGTTATCATAACACAATTATAGGTGATTCAACAGGGATGGGGATTACAACTGGATCAAATAACACTATTCTTGGATCAAGAGTAGGAGGACTGTCAGCAACGCTGTCTGGCAATATTATTTTAGCTGACGGTGCTGGAAATGTTCGTGCACAACACGATGGTGTAAATGGTTGGTCATTAGGAACAATTTCGAGTGGTACTTGGAGTGGAACGGCTATTGCAATTGCAAATGGGGGTACAGGTGCCACAACAAAGGCTGCAGCATTTAATGCTTTGTCGCCGATGACTACCTCAGGTGATATCATATATGGAGGTGCATCAGGAACAGGAACAAGATTAGGAGTGGGTACTACGGGTCAAGTTTTAACTGTTTCTGGTGGTGTGCCTGCTTGGACAACACCAACTGGTATTACTACTATGGCAGCGATTGGGTCTACACCGAATGCCAACGGTGCAAGTGTTTCAGGATCGACTTTGACTCTGCAACCAGCTGATTCTAATTTTGGTGGCTTAGTGACCACATTAGGTCAAACATTTGCAGGAGCAAAAATATTTAATTCTAATATTACCTCAAATGGTGTTGTAGTTGGCCGTTTAGGTTCCCCAGATAACCTAGTAGTAGGATTTAGTGCTCTTAATTCAAATGGATCTCAATTTAATACAGCAATAGGAGATTATACTTTAAACAGTGTCACCTCTTCAGGTAGTAGTAATGTTGCTGTAGGATATGCCAGTTTGTACAATACTACATCTGGAACCAATAATGTTAGTGTTGGTAGGAACGCTTTATCAGGGGCAACAACCGGATCAAATAATACTGCACTTGGTGATAGAGCGGGAAATCTAATCACAACTGGAAATGGAAACGTATTTTTAGGTTCAGATGCCGGTCGATATATTGGAACAACAGGGACAACTGGCAATACAACTGGCTCTAACGGTATTTTTATTGGATATCAAACAAGCGCCTTATCTAACGGGGGTTCCAATGAAGTAGTTATTTCAGGCGGAAGTGTTAGAACTGCTGGTTTGGGAAGTAACACTACATTAATTGGCAACTCATCAACAACGAATACTCGTATTATGGGTGCTTTGGATTTACCAAGTACTACAGCCTCTACATCAATATCTACAGGAGCTCTGACCCTTGGTGGTGGAGCTGGTATTGCAGGTGCTTTAAATGTTGGTGGTACAACTACATTAATAGGTGCTGCTACTATTAGTAATACAACTAACTCTACAAATACTACAACAGGAGCGTTAGTTGTAAGAGGGGGTGTGGGTGTTGCAAGTAATGTAACTATTGGTGGTACGCTTGAAATAGATGGAGGATCACCCGGTGCTGGAAAGGTATTGACTTCTGATGCAAGTGGTTTAGCAAGTTGGACCTACAATGGCGGAAATACTTCTATACAAACAGGTTCATATACTATTACATTATCAGATAGATATGTATTTTATAATGGAACTGCAACAGCAACATTTACTTTACCAGCAGCTTCAAATAACGCAGGTAAGGAAATTATAATTAAAAATAAAAGTGCTTTCGTTTTAACTGTTCAAAGATCTGGATCAGAAACAATTTTCCAAGAAAATAGTACTGGTAATTCGGCTGCAACGTCAATTACCCTTGGCATAGAAGCATCTAACAACTGGGTTAAACTAGTATCTGATGGTACTCAATGGAACGTATTCCGTGCCCTATTCTAAACTAACATGAATTCATTTAAGACAATAACAATGGAAAACTTAACTATAACAAACCCTTTTAAAGTGCTTTCTAAACGAGAAAAGGAAGTGCTGCAACTTATGCTCCAAGGGGTGCAAGTAAAAGATATTAGTGCAGCATTGGATTTAAAATCAAATACTATTTCAACATTCAAGAAAAGTATTTTATCAAAAACAGGGGTGAACAACAATATTGAACTTTTTAAATTAGCTCAAGAACATAAACTTGTTGATTAATGAATCGTTTATTATTCATATTATTTTTGATTTCATTTCAAAATTTACACGCGCAAACAGGTATTGGTACCACTGCTCCTGTAAATAAGTTTGAGGTAGTAGCTGCTACTGCAGATCCTGCAACTACTGGTGCAGCGGCGAACGGAAATTTACGTTTAGGGCCAAGTTCTGGATCACATGTGCTTGACTTTGGTTTGAGTGCATCCTCTACGTATGCATGGTTACAAGCAAGGTCAAGATCTGGATATGGCACAACCTTTAATTTGGCCTTAAATCCGATAGGAGGCAATGTTGGTATTGGTACTTCAAGTCCAACAAGTATTCTAACGGTTGGAAGAGCAGATGGTAGTTTAGGTGCAGAGCTTTTGTTGAATCCAGCCGCTACTGTTAATGAGGGAGGACAACTAACTTTAAAGCGCTCATTAACTGGAAGTCTTGTCGATTGGACAATTGACCAGTATGGCACTACATCTGCTAATGCTAGACTAAGGATCTTTAGTGGAGTTACAGAAACCAATGGCATCAATATTTTAGAAAATGGTAATGTGGGTATTGGAACAAATAATCCTACAACAAGATTATTTGTAAATGGAGACATTACTGCAAACTCGATTTCAGGTACTTCCGATATTCGATATAAAACAAATATTCGTACACTTGAAAATGCATTAGATAAAGTGAAGGCTTTGCGAGGAGTATATTTTAATTGGAATAGAGAAGCTTTTCCTGCAAAAGATTTTACCGATAAAACAGAAATTGGATTTATTGCACAAGAAGTTGAAAAGGTTATTCCTGAAATTGTAATGCAAGACAAAACTCAGGATGCATTTCGCTCCGTAAAATACGATAAAGTTGTTGCTCTTCTTGTAGAAGCAATTAAGGAGCAACAAAAACAAATTGATAGTTTGCGATCTGAAGTAAATAGATTAACTAAAAAAAGAAATAAATAGAAATGAAAAAAGCATTCTTATTTATTCTTTTATTTAGATTGACAACACTTGTTGCTCAAACTTCAACCAATAGTAGTGGTTCGGGAAATTTTAATAATACTACAACTTGGACGAGTCCTAAAGATTTAACTGGAACTGCTAATATTTTAAATGGGCACACTGTTACGATACCCACCGCTACTAATGTATATTCAGATAAAATTACTTTTACAGGCTCGGCTAAATTACTCTTAACTAGTAATACAAGCAAATGGATAGCATCAACTAGTATGAATGCAAATCCTACAATGGAGTCTTTAAATCTTTCACAAAATTGGTCAAGTTCCAATGTATATAATAACGATGGTTTTGGTGCTAGTCATAACATACCATGGATTGATGGAAGTCAAGCGTGGTCTGCTGGTTCGCCCAATAATGGAACAGACTATTTACAATATGATTTAAGAGGGGTAAGGTGGGTTCAAGGAATTGTTACGCAGGGAAGAGCTAATATGGCTCAGTGGGTTACTAGTGCAAAAGTTGAAACCAGTGTTGATAATGTTAACTGGGCAATTGCAAGTTCTAGTTTGAATTTAAATATAGATCAAAATACAAAAGTGTTTAATAATTTCCCTAAAGTAATGTATGCTCGTTATATTAGGGTTACGCCTATTGGGGTAAATTCTTACGCATCTATGCGACTAGGGATCTTATTACGCGAAAATATTTTAAAATCTTGTAAAGAAATAATTGATCGATTCCCTGGTTCTAGTTCTGGAGTTTATAGTATTGATCCTGATGGTGTAGCTGGGAGTGTGCCTGCCACAGATTGTTACTGCGATATGACAACAGACGGTGGTGGTTGGACCTTGGTATTAAATTATCAGCATAGGGGTGGTACAGATCCTGCTTTATTAACGTTTAACTCCTCACTACCATTACTTGGATCTACTACTCTTGGTACTGACGAGTCTACTTCTGCAACAACATGGGGGCATGCAAGTAATAGCTATTTAAATAATTTTACTTTTTCTGAGTTAAGATTTTACGGAGTTACCAACGCTCACAATAGGATAATACATTTCAAGACTAGCCATGCATCTACAATTAGCTATTTTAAATCGGGTACTGGTACCAGTTCCGGAATCCAATCAAGTTTCACTGCATTGTCTGGGCACTCTGCTTTTTTGCCAGCTAGTTCAAATTCCTTTTTTACAGATCAATCGAATCTTGCTATGACCAATTTTCCTTACTGGCTTGCTGGTACATATCATTGGGGAATTAAGGGACATAATTTTAGATGGGAAGTCGACGATTTTAATGGCGGCAGTTCTTTTCACACATTTCACCAAATTTGGATAAGGTAATTTTTCATAAACTTAACATGACTAGAATAATTTCAATTTAAACTCTTATACAATATATTTTTTATGTACATACAAATGAAACAATCCACCATTCGATCAATTACATTTTCAATATGCTTACTTGTTGCCATAAGTATAAATGCGCAAACAAAACGCTTTAAAGACAGTTCTGTTGCTAATAAAATTGTACTAAAGGTTTCTAAAGCATTTAAAGACTTCTCCGGAAATCAGACCTACTTGTATGGTGGTATTGGCTTTAACAAGCAAAATGTTAATGAAGAAGCTTTTACTTCTGCATTTAATTACCGATTGGCGGATGTTACTGATAATGTTTATAAGCCAGGCTATCATGCTGGAGTAAGATTTGATGGTTTTTATAAAGTAAAGCACAAGTATTCAATAGCTGTGGGGTTTAATAAAATAGCAAGTGGCGTAAGATATTTGAATTCTAAGCGAATGGATCCAGTTGTTGGCGAGTTTGCAAATTTTAAAGCAGACAATCAATTGGTAACCTTTCATGTGATTGCTCATTACAAGCATTTACTTCCAATAGCAGACTCAAGCAAATACAAATTTTATGTAGTTGGAGGCCCTAGTGTCGATTTTAGAATATCAAAGCAAAGTATCGAAAATCAAGTAAATAACAATTACAGATCGGTATACTTGGGTGCAAATTTGGGTGTTGAGTTTGATAATAATTCTTATTACACATTGTATTTGCATTACAATAGAAATATAAACTCATTAACTAAGTCGCCAATTAAAACCAATATTAACTCATTCAATTTTGGTGTATTGTTGAAGCTAAAAGATCTATTTTAAATTATTTAATTGTTTTTTATGAAAAAGATATTTCAAATTCTTGCATTAGTTCTTGTTTTAGCGCTAGGTTCTTGCTCAAAAGATGCAACTAGTTCAGATACAATATTATCTGAGCAAATGCTTCAAGATAAAACATGGTTTTTAGATTATTCTATTACCACTACAGGTAGTTCTAGTGTAACAAAAACTTATGTTGGTCAGTCTACCTACTTCATTAATTTTTTAAAGAATAGGTCTACTAAAGATTCGGATGGGTTAAACGGAACGTATCAGGTTAAAAACATTGGTGGGAAGTTGCAGATTCAAGTAAATGCTAAAACTGTAGGGTTAGCAACTGTAGAATATACATATATAGTAGAATCTGTGGGAGCTAAAGATCTAGTTGTTTCATTTGTTTCAAATTCTCAAACCACAAAAAGATACTTCAGTGTTAGATAAACTAAAAATCATTAGTGTGTTACTTATGCTATTTGTTTCCATTGATTCTATGGGGCAAAGCGGTGTGAGTAGCATTGGATCAATTGGTGGATCAGTCGCTAATGTCAGCGCCATTAATTTTAATAGCATCGCTACCTGTATCGATATTAAATCTGGAATTACTGTTTTAACAGGGAAGAGGGCTTCCGGGGAATTTGCAATTAATTGTGAGGTTTCAATGCAGTATAATTCACTCGGGGTTAAAATGTTCCCAAATCCTGTTCAAGCACAAGCAAAAGTGAAAGCAACCCAAACGCCGCCATTAAATGAAACCTTTAATTTAACTATCATTAATGCTAATGGCGCAGTATTAAATACTAGAAAAGAAACTGGGTATAACCTGTTTCAAGGTTTAACTATCGATTTAAGCAGCTTGCCAGCTGGAACTTATGTATTAAAAATCGATTCCAAAAAATTTGTTGATGTAGTTAAATTTATAAAGATAGGCAATTAAAAAAAAATAACAATGAAAGTTTATTTCACTTTTATAGGAATTATAATTTCCCTTGGCGGATTTGCACAAACCGGTATTGGGACTACTACGCCTGTTAATAAACTTGAAATTGTTACCACTGGCGCCGATCCTGCTTCAAGTGGCGCTTTAGCGAATGGTAATTTGCGATTAGGTTCAATCAGTGGATCTCATGTATTGGATTTTGGATTGAGTAGTACAAGTACTTTTTCATGGTTACAAGCACGATCAAAGTCTGCATATGGTACAACCTATAATTTACTTCTGAATCCAATAGGAGGAAACGTGGGAATTAGAAATACAACACCCTCTGTAGCTTTAGATGTAACGGGTACTGGAAAGTTTAGTGCATCATTAATTAATGCGGGGGCGAGGACCTATTTTGGAAAAGATGGTGCAAACATGCATTGGTTTGCCACCAATGATGCAATTTCAGAAAGTAATAATTTGGCATATGGGTTTGAGTCAAACGGAACTAGTATTCAAACGCATAAATGGTATACTGGCGGAACAGAAAAAATGATTATCACAAATAGTGGAAAGGTAGGATTGGGAATTTCAACTCCTTCTACAACTTTACATATCGAAAACACCAATTTGTTTGGTACAGATCCTTCTAGCACTAATAGTCCAAGCTTATACATCCTTAACTCAAACAATAATTCTAATGCAGCACATGCTTCTGCATTAATTAGAAGTGGCGGAAACCTTGGAGGCAATCCCTATCTTTCATTTGATGTTATGGGAATAAGAGGTTATTCTATGGGGATTGATAACGTAGACGATAAATTTAAATTCCAGAATAACTGGGCCTTTAATAATAGCTCTACTCCAGTCATTACAATTACAACAGACGCTAGAGTAGGCATAGGAACAGCAAATCCTGCAGCACCTTTACATGTGGCATCAAATGTTACTCAATATGTTGGTTCATATGGATACCTTGCATGGAATGGAAGCACTGGAGTAGCAAACGTCAATCAAAACATTAATTATTCAATTCAAACAGATGAAAGAATTAGAGCTCCGGAGTTTAATGCCATTTCTGATATCAGAATTAAAAAAGATATTTTAAAATTAAATACCACTAATCAATTAGCAGAATTGAATAAACTCAGACCAGTAAATTATGCTTATATAGATCAATTAGTCAATGGTAACAAGCAAAAGACTGGATTCATTGCACAAGAGGTAGAACAAGTTAATCCACAATTTGTCAATAAATCCACAGACTTTATTCCATCGGTATTTGCTCTGGCTAAGTCTGCATCAGTAAACAAAGTTCAATTAATACTCACCACTGAAAAACCTCATGGATTTGCAACTGGAGATGTTGTTAAATTTTTTGCTGAGGGGAAAAAAGAAGTTATTTCTACCATTGAAAGCATTATTGATTCACACGCATTCACGATTACAGGTTGGCGTGAACCCGTTGAAAATGTATTTATTTATGGCAAAAAAGTAAACGATTTTCGCGCCATCGATTTTGATCAAATCACGGCTTTAAGTGTTGCTGCAATTCAAGAATTAAGCAAGCAAATGGAAAAGCTAAAGCTTGAAAATTTAAAATTGGAGTTATATCAGAAGAAATTAGATGAAAGATTGAAAAACCTAGAATCCAAAATACAATGAAAAAACTATTTTTAATTTTTTTGGTGATTTCATCTGGTTCTTTTGCTCAAACCGGCATTGGAACCACAACCCCCCATAATTCTGCAAAACTTGATATTAGTGCAACCAACAAGGGTTTTTTACCACCAAGGGTAACGTTAACGAGCTCAGCAGATGCTACTACAATACCTACGCCCGCAGAGGGTTTGTTGGTGTATAATGTAGGTTCTGCAGGATTGCAAGCGGGGTATTATTATTGGAATGGTGCTAACTGGGCAACTATTGCTACTGCAACTTTAGCTGGAAATGCGGTTGTTGCTAGTGATATGGTGAAATTATATGGTGAAGCCCATTCAAAAGCTACTGGAAAAATAGGTAATTCAACAACTGGTTTTGTTTTCACAGTTCCTTTATCTGGCAGGTATTTATTTGATTTTACTTCTGCTGGAACTGCACTTAATGGAGGAACTACTACTTTTTATTTTACAGTTAGACAAGGTACAACAGTATTGGCATCTGATATGCAAAGCAGCTATAATAATAATGTGCATGTAGAATACAATGGGAAAGTAGAAGTGAACTTGCAAGCTGGGGTAAGTTATAATGTATATAATTATGCTACAAGTGGAAGTTTTGAATCAAATGATTATGATCGAGTTTATTATAAAATGGTAGCTGGTAATTTACCAGTCAATCAATTTAATTTAGGAGATATTAAAACTGGTATTCAATCAGGCGATCATAATGGTTGGGTTAAATTAGATGGACGTTTAAAATCTACCTTAACAGCATCGCAACAATTGCAAGCCACTGCACTCGGAATTGGGAATAATCTTCCTGATGCTACGGATGCGGTTTTGGTTCAATCTAGTGGAAGTTTAGGTAGTGTAACCGGAAGCATGAGTAGAACTATTGCCCAAAATCAATTACCTAACGTCATTCCTACTATTACTATTGGTAATACAACATCAACTATGCAAAATGCGGGAAGTCACGACCATCCTGTGAATGTTGTTCCTAATTCTACAGGAGGATATGCAAATACTAATCCATTTGCCTTTAAAAATGGAGTAGCACCTAACCCAATGAATGAATCGTACGCAGATATTACAGATCGCGGCAATTCTGCTACTTATGTCACTACAGGCATAATTGGTTCTTCCGGAACTCATAGCCACACAATGAATGCGCATGGACATACTGCAACATCTTCTAGTATCAATGGTGGAGTAACGCAACAATCGATTGATATTACACCTCGAAAATTAGTAGTAAATACATTTATTTATTTAGGCAATTAAATCTTATAAATTGAAAAAACTAATCTTCTTTTTATTTCTATTTTGTAAAGTATTTGCACAAACAGGCATTGGGACTAACACCCCACATGCTTCTGCAAAGCTGGAGGTTAGTGCTACCAACAGGGGATTTTTACCGCCTCGCATTGCATTGACGGGAATACTGGATGTATCAACTATTGCTTCACCTGCTACTGGATTGGTAATTTATAATACAGCAACAGCAGGCACAACACCTAATAATGTATTACCTGGTTATTACTATTGGGATGGAAGCAAGTGGAATGGATTGGTGGATCAAAGTTCGCTTAATGCATTCAGTGGCTTTGTGCCAAATTATGCTCAATCAAATGCTAGTTCAGTTACAAGAAATACTGTAGGAGATATAATTGTAAGTCAATCTATTACAACCTCTGGTAGACCTGTTCAAATCATTGCAACTGGGGATGCTAATCCTCAAGTTAATGGAGCTTGGGTTCAACTTCAAATTTTTAGAGATGGAACTGCTATTGGTAAAAAAATACAAGCAGAATCTTCTTCATCGAATGAAAATGTACCTTATTGTTTAAACTTTATTGATAATCCTACAGCAGGAACCTATACTTATTCTGTAAGAATTACATCTATAGGCGGTGGTGCATATCAATTTGGAGAGGCGGACGGCAATCAAATGACTTTGCTTGAATTAGGAGCATGGAGTGCTGGCACAATGCCAGTAAGTAAAGGAGGTACTGGAAGCTCTAGTTATACAGCAGGCTCGATTATATTTAGCAATGGCACTAATTTGGTACAAAACAACTCAGAACTTTTTTGGGATAATACAAATGCAAGATTAGGAATTGGTACAAGTAATCCAACTTCAAAATTAAATATCGCTGGTGGTGGTATAAGAATTGCATCGGGACTGGGGAATACTTCTGCTAGACCTTCCATAAATACTAGTTCAATTGGAAATTATGAAATAAGGGGAGTTGGAGGTGGTAATCCTCAAAATGATGGACAGGATGACGGTTTTTTGAGGCTATCTGCTGGTGGTGGAACAAATGCTAATCAACAATCTTCAATAGATTTATCTGGATTTTCAGCTTCAGTTCCTGATATGAGTAGTAACATTGTTATGCGTACCGCAGGAACAGAAAGATTACGTATAGACAATAGTGGAAATGTGAATGTGACAGGTAAATTAAATGTTACTGATCCTACAGGAAGCGTATCTACTAAACTAACTACTAGATTTACCGCTGGAACTTTTGTTAATTTTGACAATTTAAGATTTTCAGTTACTACTGTTGATCCAAGAGGTCTTTCTATAGCTACAGTTTCAGGATCAGTAAACCTATATGTAGAAGGAAGATTTAATAATGGAAATATAGCAGGAACAAGAACTGCTGGCCCAGTTACTTATACAACAACTCCAAGTGGTTCCCCATTTGGATGGGGATTTAATTCATCGGGTGATACGATCATTTATCATTTGACAGATGCAGATAATGGTAGATTATATAGAGTAACTTTAATTATAATGCCTTCTTATATAAATAATTTTATTTCCATCGAAAGACTTTTGTAAAAAAATTATTTGAACTTTCACTCGAGACTTCGAGTAGTAGCTTTTATAGACGATTGGTCTTTCTTGTTTTCTTTGACACTAATTTGGGAACACTCGTCAAAAATTATTTTTTTCTTATTTGCAAACTCCAAAATTCGCGTTTTGCGATTGGCTTAATTTTATTTGTTTTTATTAAACAAATCCTCAAAAAAATTAAATTAGAAACAATTAATTAAGCATCATTAAAGAAAATTTCTCGAATGAATTTTCACTTTTTTTTATGTTAATTTCACACGAACCAGTCGTGATGATTGGTGCTTTCATCAAAAAAATTAACCAAATGAGAAAAAGAATTTTACTCAGTTTCTGTGCTATTCTATTTGCGTCATTTTCGCTTTTAGCACAAAACACAACTGTAACTGGTAAAGTTACAGATGCACAAACTGGAGAGCCACTTTCTGGGGTTACTATTAGCTTAAATGGAAAAGGATTAGGACTAACAAAAGCTGATGGAACCTATTTAGTAGTTGTTCCAAGTAGTGCTAAAAAATTAACAGTTAGTTATGTTGGTTTTGATGATCAACAAATAACAGTTGGTACTTCTGCACAAAACATTAAATTAGTTCCTGGTGACAAATCCTTGAACGAAGTTGTGGTAACTGGTTATCAAGCTTTACAAAAGCGTCAGGTAACAGGTGCTATTTCCACTGTGAAAGCAGAGGCATTTAAAAACACACCTATAGGTTCATTTGATCAAATGTTACAAGGTCAAGCATCTGGTGCATTAATACAAGCCAATTCTGGTCAGCCAGGTGCCGCAGCAAGAGTAATTATTCGTGGTGTGGGTTCTGTAAATGGAACAACCGAACCACTTTATATTTTAGATGGAGTACAAATTTCTGCTGCTAACTTTTCTTCTATCAACCCAAATGACTTTGAAAGTATTAGTTTGTTAAAAGATGCATCTACTACTGCACAATACGGTTCTCGTGGTGCAAATGGTGTAATCGTAATTACTTCTAAGCAAGGTAAATTAGGTAAGACTAAATTTGAATACAATGCTCAATATGGTCAATCTCGTTTTCCTGAAAATAAATTGGTTGTAATGAATACCAACCAAAAACTGGATTATGAAATTGCTCGTGGTAACCCTTTTGGATGGACTTCTACTCAATTGGATAGCCTTCGTAAAATCAATACCAATTGGCAAGATGAAATCACACAAACAGGTATTACCAATAGCCATCAATTAAGTGCGAGTGGTGGTAATGAAAAAACTTCTTTTTATGTTTCTGGTGCCTTGTTTAATCAATCTGGAACCATCCAAAAAACTGGACTAAGAAGATACAGTGGTAGAATGAACATAACACATTCTGCAAATCAAAATTTAAAGTTTGGTGTTAACTCCTATATTGGTTGGAGTCATTTCGAAAATACCACAGAAAATAACACAACAATCGCTGCTCCGTTAAATGCCATTCGTTGGGCTAACCCATACGAGCGTCCTTTTACACCAACGGGAGCGTATCAGCAGTTTGTATCTGGGCAACCAAATGCGGTGCAAGACATGAATGAAACTAACCGTGGAACCAAAGAAATGAAAATCATTGCTTCTGCTTTTTTAGAGCAAAAATTACCTTTCATCTTAAATGGTTTGAGCTTCAGAACACAGTGGGGTGTGGACTACGAAGATTGGGATCAAACTACTTTGTTTACTCGTTTTAGCGTTGCTGGTCAGGCTCAAACAGGAAACAATGGATTGTACGCTAAAACTTCTAGAAAATTAACGCGTTATACTGGAACCACTTCATTAAACTATGCCAAAAAAATTGGAGATCACGATTTTAGTGTTGGTGCGTACAATGAATTTGTGAATCGTTTATTTTCTACTTTCGGATATAACGGATTTGGTTTAACTGGTAATTTCCAAAATGGTGCTGGTATCACCAATGGTTCACCAACCTATATTCCTACTGTTACTGAAAATAGAACAGAAAATGCTTTAATTTCTTTCTTTGGAATTGGATCGTATAGCTTTAAAAACAAGTATTTCTTAAACGGTTCTGTACGTAGAGACGGATCATCTCGTTTTGGTGCAAACAATCGTTTCGCAACATTCTTTACTGTTGGTGCTGGTTGGATGATCAGTGACGAAGCCTTCTTCAAAAATGTAAATTTTGTTGAAACTTTAAAACTTTCTACTTCTTACGGTACTGTAGGTAACCAAGAGGGTATTGGTGACTTTGCATCAAGAGAGTTGTTTACAAATAGAACCTATGCTGGTGTTCCAGGACCTGGTATCAGCCAATTACCTAACCAAGAATTAACTTGGGAAGAAAGACAAAAATTCAATGCTGGCCTTAACGCTACTTTTGTAAAAGGTAGAATTACTGTTGGTGTTGATTTTTATAATGATATTACAAATCGTTTGTTCTTAAACAATCAATTATCTAGAACAACAGGCTTTACTTCTTTAAATACCAATATTGGTAGAGTACAAAATCGTGGATGGGAGTTTACGTTGATTACAGAAAATATCAAATCACGTAATTTCAGATGGACTACCAATATGAATTTTACGGTGAATAGAAATAAAGTGTTAGAGTTAACACCAACAACACCACCAATTGGTATTACTACTTCTACAACGGTTCAACGTATTGGTCATCCATTAAATAGTAACTTCTTAGTGAAGTTTGAAGGGGTTAATCCTGCCAACGGTAATGCAATTTATCGTAGACCTAATGGCGCCTTAACTGAATTATTTGATGATGTTAATGACCGTCAAATTTTTGGCACAAGAGATGCTCCTTTTTATGGTGGCTTTACCAATAAATTCAACTACAAATCGTTTGAATTAAGTGTGTTTTTCTCTTATGTTTTTGGAAACTTGGTTTACAACAACGATCGTGCTAACGTAGAAAACCCAAGTTACTTTGGTGACAATATGTGGGTTGAAGTGGCAAAAGAATGGAGAAAACCAGGCGATATTACCAATATCCCAAGAGCTAACCAAACCATTAGAACGGCTACCACTCGTTTCTTAGAGGATGGAAGTTTCTTACGTTTACGTAATTTACAATTTGCTTACAATGTTTCTCCATCAGTAGCAAAAAGTTTAAAAATTACTTCAGCGAGATTTTTCTTGATGGGTGAAAACCTATGGACGGGTACTAAGTTCTTAGGATTCGATCCTGAATTGTCAAATGGAGCACTTTCTGGTGCACAGTATCCTGCATTAAGAACTTTAACGTTTGGATTATCTGTTGGTTTCTAAAAACAATATAAAAAATATTTATATGAAAAATATTATAAAAAATTCTTTTGCTGCGATACTGATTCTTACGAGTATCAGTTGCGAAAAAGTGGTAGAAAAAAATCCTACACACTCGGCAACATTAGAAAATGCATTTAAATCTTTAAATGATTTTGAAACATCACTAAGCTCTGCATATACTTCTATGCGAGCAGTAGGTTATTACGGAAGAAACCAATCAGTTCTTTCCGACATGATGACTGACAACCTTGTTCAAACTCCTGAGTCATTGGTAAACTTCATTGAGATGACCGATTGGGCTTTCACACCCCAAAATGGAACAATTGCAGAAACATGGTTGGCTGGATGGAACGTTATCAACAACGCTAATATCATTATCAATAATATTGATCAATTTAAAACTGCAGATAATCAAAGTAGGATTAATAGGATCAAAGGACAGGCCCTAGCTATTCGTGCATTGGCTCATTTTGACTTAATGAAATTCTTTGCTGATAACTTAGATAGAAATAGCAGTTCTCCTGCAATACCATATGTTAAACAATCGGTATTAGAAAATCCTCCAGCTTCTTCAAAGCCAAGTAGATTGTCTGTTAAAGAAGTATACGATGCTATTTATGAGGATATCGCAGCTGTAAGAACTGCTTTTGCTAGTATTGATAGACCTATCAACCCAGCTACTAGCAGATATTACATAGATTTAGTTGGTTTAAATGCTATTCATGCAAGAATTGCTTTGTATGCAAAAGATTGGCAAACAGCAATTACCTCTTCAACAGTGGTGATCAATGCTTTGCCACTTGCTAATAGATCTACTTTCCCTAGTATTTGGAGAGATCAAAGTGTTAGCGAAGTTGCATTTGCAAGTTTGTTTAATACCGGAGAATTTTTGAGTCGTTTGGCTGGAGACGTATTTAGCCCACCCATTAACCGTTCTCAATTTGAAGGTAACAATAGCTTATTTAATACAATCGACGAAGCCAACGATATTAGATTCAATACATATGTGAGAAGAGGATATGCTACCACTGCTACTCCTGTTAGAGGTAATAACCGCTTGGTGGTTGTAAAACATTTAGGTAAAGGTAGTGCACTTGATGGTGTAGTTGATTGGAAAGCATTTAGAACAGGAGAGATGTACCTTATTCGTGCCGAAGCAAGAGCTAATTCTTCTCAAGCTGCACTTGCTCTTGATGATTTAAATACTTTAAGAGCAGCCCGTATTAGTGGTTTTGTAAATGGTACTGAAACTGGTGCTGCTTTAACAAATGCTATTGAGTTAGAAAGAAGAAAAGAATTATTCATGGAAGGACATCGTTGGTTGGATTTAAAGAGAACAACTCGTTCAATTAATCGTGGAGAAATTACTGCTCCAACAACCCAATCTGTATTAGCACCTAACAACCGTTCTTGGGTATGGCCAATACCACAAGCAGAAAGAGATGCTAATCCAAATATGTCACAGAATGCAGGATATTAATTCATGGTACTTAAAACTTATTCAATGAAACAATTATTTAATTTTTTAACAATTGGTGCTGCTTTCTTATTTGCTTCTTGCGAAAAGGAAGCGCTCGAACTAACTGCACAATCTAGTGCAGCAGTAGCATTTATTCATGCTGCTCCAACTCCGCCTCCTGCAACAGGTACTGCCGCTCCTGCTGTAGATATATTAATTGATAATTTATTATCAAACGGAAGCCGTCGTTTAACCTACGGACTTGTTTCTGCTGGTGGTGGCGTAGGTAATGGTGGTGCATACATGCCTATTACTCCTGGTTCCCGTATAATTAAAATTTCACCAGACTCAGGAAAAACCAATTTCATCAATGCAACTTTACAGTTTGAAGCAAAGAAAGCTTATACAGTTGTTGCTTATGATACTTTAGCTGCATCTGGAACAAGAACCTTGCGTGCAGTTCAATTAACAGACGATTTAACAGTGCCTTCTGGTACTAATGTGCACGTGCGTTTCTTGCATTTAGCTCCATTAGCGCCTGCTGTAGATATTACATTGTTAAGAACTAGCCCAAGCACAGATAGCGTTACATTAACAAATAGAAGCTATCTGGGTGCTACGCCAAATGCTACAGCTTTGTCTGCATTTGCTCCAATTCCTGGTGGTACTTATACGATTAGAGTTAAATTACCAGGCACGCAAACTGTGGTGGCTACTTTCCCATTAGGAGCTACTTTATCTAGTGGAAGAATCGTTACACTCGCTGCAATTGGTACTGCACGTGGACAGGCATTAAATGCTATGGCATTACGACATTACTAGCGTATAACTTACCATTCATTTTTATACAAAAGCCATCCTCTTTATGGAGTGATGGCTTTTGTTTTTGTCAATTTAAAATGGAATCATTAATTTAAATTTTCATTAAGTATTTATTATAACATCAAATGGTAAGAGAATTGTTAAAAACGGCATTGGGACGACTGCGTGTTGTTGCATTTTTAGAAGGCTGCTCGTATTTACTTTTAGGGCTTACAATGATTTTGAAATATAAATATGCTATGCCGCAGCCTAACTATGTAGTTGGGTTGGCTCATGGAATACTTTTTGTTTTGTATGTAGGTTTATTGGTTAAAGTTGCATTTTTACATAAGTGGAACCTGCTAAAAATGTTTTGGGCATTTGTTGCTTCCTTAGTTCCTTTTGGTACTTTTTATGCAGACAAAGTGTTGTTTAGAGAGAAAGGGTAGTAGTGTATGTCTGGGATTGTCGGCTCCGTTTCACTCCGCCGTCGTCACAAAAAACTTTTCAAGTCTGGGATTGTCGGCTCCGTTTCACTCCGCCGTCGTCACAAAAAACTTTTCAAGTCTTGGATTGACGGCTTCACTTCGTTTAGCCGTCGTCCCTTCCGCATTGAGCTAGCGCAAAGCTTTTAACCGCAACCATTGGGTTACGTTTAGTTTTTTTATGCCTCATGCGTTTACGAAAGCAAGCTTTCGACACTTTTCGGCATAAAAAAAGCTCCAACTTTCGTTGAAGCTTTGTGATCCCGCTGGGACTCGAACCCAGGGCCCATACATTAAAAGTGTATTGCTCTACCAACTGAGCTACGGAATCTTCACCCTTCACAATCAATCACTTGTTTGATTCGGGAGTGCAAAAATAGGCGAAATAAAAAAATAGCCAAATATTTATGATTCTTTTTTACTTGATTTACCCACATTTCGTAAATAACACCCTTTTACTTGCTTATTTTTGAACATAATTTAAAATAATGGATCAAATACAGGGAAAAGTTGTAGTGATAACCGGTGGTTCTGATGGCATTGGTAAGGCACTCGTAGAACTTTATTTACATAAAGGTGCTAAAGTGGCCACTTGTGCCCGCAATTATCAAAAGCTATATCAACTTCAATCTGCACATACGGGTAAGCCGTTATTTATTCACGCCACAGATGTAAGTAAAGAAATAGATTGCAGGGGCTTTATAAATGCCGTAATTAAAGAGTTTGGTACCATTGATATCTTAATTAACAATGCCGGTGTGTCTATGCGTGCTTTGGTGCAAGATGTAGACCTAGATACTATTAGACGTGTAATGGATATTAACTTTTGGGGAACGGTGTATTGTACCAAATTTGCACTTGACCATATTATCAAAAATAAGGGCACTATTGTGGGTGTTTCTTCTATAGCGGGATACAGAGGTCTTCCGGGTCGCAGTGGTTACTCGGCGTCTAAATATGCCGTAAATGGTTGGTTAGAAGCATTACGTACCGAGTTACTAGAATCTGGTACCAACGTAATGTGGGTGTGCCCAGGTTTTACCAGTTCTAATATTAGAAATGCCGCTCTAAATAGCAAGGGAGAATCGCAGGGCGAATCTCCAATGGATGAAGGCGCTATGATGAGTTCTGAAGAATGTGCTGAACATATAGCTACTGCCATTGAAAAGCGCAAACGCACACTTGTGTTAACTTTTACGGGTAAGCGCGCAGTTTTTATGAATAAGTTTTTTCCTTCTTTAGCCGACAAATTGGTACGTAAGTTTTTCTTTAAAAATAACGAGCTAGTGAAATAATTAGCAAGTATTTACGTTAAACAATGAGGCATGCCCATTGTAACACTTTCTACAGATATTGGCCAACGTGATTTTTTAGTTGGCGCTATAAAAGGTCAGTTTTTACAGCTTGATCCTACCACAAATTTGTGTGACATTACGCATTATTTACCGCAAACTAACTTTCCGCAAGCCGCCTATGTTTGTGGTAATGCCATCAAGCATTTTCCGGGTGGGAGTTTCCATGTTATTTTGGTAAACTTATTTGAAGGCCCGGCGCAGCATGTACTTATGGCTAAGTATAACCAGCAGTATATAATTTGTCCTGACAATGGTCTTTTAACCATGATTACGGGTCAAAAACCTGCCGAGCTTGTAGCTATTCCTTTACAAAATAAGCATACTTTACTTGAGATAACTGCTGTAATTGCTATGACTATCAATAAAGTAAGTAAAACGGGTAATTTATTGGATGGGGGCGTGGCCATACCTGCTATCAACGAAATTTATCCATTAAGACCTACTGTAGGACCGGACTGGATAGAGGGTCAAATCTTATTTATTGATCAATTCGAAAACGTAGTAATTAATATTACTGCTTCAGAATTTGCGGCTCAGGCAAAGGGCCGATCCTTTAAAATCGTTTTTAAGCGAAACGAAGTCATTGATGCAATCAGTTCCAATTATACCTCTGTTGCCGAAACCGATAAATTAGCTTGGTTTAATTCGGCTGGATACCTAGAAATAGCCCTTCGAAATGGTAATATGGCAGGACTCTTTGGACTACAAGGTTTCAATGAACAAATGCAAAACAAAGGTGGCGGTTCGGATACCAATTGGTTTTATCAAACGGTTCGTGTGTTTTTTGAATAATTTGCCCAATTTTAGTTTAATTTTGCAACGCAAACAGGCCAATAGGCCCTTAATAATCAATTAATTTTGTTTTATGGCATATGATGTAATTGTAATTGGTAGTGGACCTGGTGGATACCCAGCAGCTATTCGTGCTTCTCAATTAGGTTTTAAAGTAGCTGTTATTGAAAAGGAAAGCCTTGGTGGCGTTTGTTTGAACTGGGGTTGTATTCCAACCAAAGCGCTTTTAAAAAGTGCCCAAGTATATGAATATGTAAAGCATAGTGCCGATTACGGTATCAACGCAACAGGTACCCACGATTTTGGTGGTGTAATTAAGCGTAGCCGTGGTGTTGCAGATAAAATGAGTAAAGGTGTTCAATTCTTAATGAAGAAGAACAAGATTGACGTAATCATGGGTTATGGTAAAGTAGTATCAAAAGGTAAAGTAGAAGTTACTGCTGCTGATGGAACCAAGCAAATACAAGAAGCCAAGTACATTGTTATTGCAACTGGTGGAAGATCAAGAGAATTACCAAACTTAAAACAAGATGGTAAAAAAGTTCTTGGCTACCGCGAAGCAATGGTACTTGCCGAACAACCAAAATCAATGATCATTGTGGGTAGTGGTGCGATAGGTGTAGAATTTGCGTATGTATACAATAGCATGGGTACTAAAGTAACCATCGTAGAATTTATGCCACGCATTGTTCCTGTAGAAGACGAAGACATTTCTAAAGAATTAGAAAAGCAATATAAAAAACAAGGCATCGAAATTATGACCAACGCTTCTGTAGAATCTTTAGATACTAATGGTGCTGGTGTTAAGGCACATGTTAAAAAGCAAGATGGTTCTATGGTAACACTAGAAGCAGATGTTGTTTTAAGTGCTGTTGGTGTTGTTGCTAATATTGAAAATCTTGGTTTAGAAGAAGTAGGTGTTAAAGTAGAAAAAGGAAGAATTATTGTAGACAAATACCAACAAACATCTGTTGCTGGTGTGTACGCCATTGGTGATTGTTCTCCAGGCCAGGCCCTTGCGCACGTGGCTGCTAAAGAAGGTATCAATGCTGCAGAGCATATGGCTTACCTAGAAAAAAAGCACCATCATTTACCTGATCCTTTAGATTATAACAACATTCCTGGTTGTACCTATTGCACACCAGAAATTTCAAGTGTAGGTTACACAGAAAAAGCGGCTAAAGAAGCTGGTTATGAAATTAAAGTGGGTAAATTCCCATTTGTAGCAAGCGGAAAAGCAAGTGCAGCAGGCGCTACAGAAGGTTTTGTTAAAGTAATTTATGATGCAAAATATGGCGAGTTTTTAGGTTGCCATATGATTGGTATGAACGTTACTGAAATGATTGCAGAAGCAGTTGTTGCTCGTAAATTAGAAACTACTGCACATGAAATCTTAAACGCTGTGCACCCGCACCCAACTATGAGTGAAGGATTAAAAGAAGCTACTGCTGCTGCTTATGGCGAGGCAATAGACATCTAAAATCTAATCATATAATTATGGTAAGGCCACAAGAAATTGTGGCCTTATTTTTTCTCAAAAACTTTGCGCAGCAAATCTGTGGTTCTTGCAGCTGGATTAGCTCTAATGTCTTTTTCTTGAGATGCAATTTCAGTGTAAATACCAGATAAAGATTTATCGGTTACATAACCAACTAAATCTGGATTCATTTTTTTACCAATAAGTGGTACTTTATTGTAGGTGGTAATTATTTTTTCCCAATACTGAGTCGCATTCACTTTATCAAGTGATGTTTTTATAATGGGCGAAAAGCTTTGAGCAAGTGCCGTATTTGTTTTTGTTCTTAAATATGAAGTTGCTGAGGTATCGCTTCCTCTTAAAATATTAATACCATCGGTAATAGTCATTTCTTTAATGGCTGTTGTAAAAATAGGAACGGCAGTTTTACAAGCGTCTTCGGCGGCACGGTTCATGCTCACAATCATATCATCCATCAGTTGATTAAACCCAAGTTTACGTAGCGTTGATTCAATTTTTTGTGCCTCTGGTGGCATGATAATTTTTAAAGCAGCATTTTCTAAAAAACCACCTGGGCTGGATAGTTTTGCGGCGCCGGCTTGAGCCCCTTTTTGAAGCGCTTCTTTAAGCCCGCCCGCAATTTCATCGGCACTTAATCCAGCAGAAGAAGGTAGCGATATATTGGACGCTTTTTTTAATAAATCTCCTATTTTTTGAGCCTCAACAGTTTGAAAACCTAAAAATGCAGCAATAAAAACTAATTTCTTCATAATAAGGCGTTTATAGCCGTAAAGATAAGATGCCTACTGTTCAATAATTGTGAATGTTTTGCTATAGTTAAGCCCTGCTGTCCTTACCTTTGCAACGCATAATTTAATAGCTTCATGAAATACGAGAAAGAGATAAGTCGACGTAAGAGTTTTGCCATTATATCGCATCCGGATGCGGGTAAAACAACCCTAACAGAAAAGTTTCTGTTATTTGGTGGTGCTATTCAAACTGCAGGTGCCGTTAAAAGCAACAAAATTAAAAAACATGCTACTTCGGACTTCATGGAAATTGAACGTCAGCGTGGCATATCGGTGGCTACTTCTGTAATGTCATTCGAATACAAAGACTTCCTAATTAATTTATTAGATACCCCTGGCCACAAAGACTTTGCGGAAGATACTTACCGCACCCTTAGTGCAGTTGATAGTGTTATATTGGTTATTGATAGTGTAAATGGGGTTGAGCCACAAACTCGCCGTTTAATGGAAGTATGTCGCATGCGCGATACGCCGGTAATTGTTTTTATCAATAAAATGGATAGAGACGGTAAATCAAGATTTGATTTATTAGAAGAAATCGAAAATGAATTACACATTTCGTTGCACCCTATGACCTGGCCCATTAATAGTGGTAAAGAATTTAAAGGGGTATACAATTTGCATGATAAAAACCTTCGCTTATTTACCGGAGGTACAAAGGCCGACGAAGAAGATATTGTAGCCATCAATGATTTGCAAGACGCTTTACTAGAAACAAAAGTGGGTAAGCGAGACGCAGATCAGTTAAGAGAAGACGTAGAACTTATTGAAGGTGTGTATGGTTCATTAGATGCCAATGATTATTTAACTGCTAAAGTTGCGCCCGTATTTTTTGGAAGTGCCGTTAATAATTTTGGAGTGAAAGAAATGCTGGATACATTTATTAGAATTGCGCCAGTGCCTCGAAGCAGAGCAACCTCTAAACGACTTGTAGAAGTAGGTGAAGATAAATTTAGTGGCTTCATATTTAAAATTCATGCCAACCTTGATCCTAAACATAGAGACCGTATTGCATTTATGCGTGTATGTAGTGGCCGTTTTGAAAGAAACAAATACTATCACCATGTAAGAAATGACAAAGACATGCGCTTTAGCAATCCGTACACGTTTTTAGCGCGCACCAAAGACGTTATTGAAGACGCCTATCCTGGTGACGTAGTAGGTTTATTTGATACCGGTAATTTTAAAATAGGAGACACCTTAACAGAAGGAGAAGATTTTTATTTTACGGGTATACCAACTTTTTCACCAGAAATTTTTAAAGAACTCGTAAATAAAGATCCTTTAAAAACAAAGCAACTCGAAAAAGGTATTAGCCAATTAACCGATGAAGGTGTGGCTCAGTTGTTTACCCAGTTTGGAGGTAATAAAAAAATTATTGGTTGCGTTGGTGATCTACAATTTGAAGTAATTCAGTACAGGCTCTTACAAGAATATGGTGCTGCCTGCGAATTTAGAACCCTACCTTTTTATAAAGCATGTTGGCTTACTTCAAACGTAGCTGGCAAGCTCGACGATTTTTTACGTTTCAAACAGCAAAATGCTGCGGTAGACAAAGATGGTAATCCAGTTTATCTAGCACAAAGCGAATGGTTTTTAAATACAGAAATTACCAATAATCCAGATATAACTTTTCATTTTTCGAGTGAAATTCATAAATAATCCATGAAGTCAAAAACACTACATAAAGACAAGGTTAATATTATTACACTCGGGTGTAGTAAAAATTTAGTGGACAGTGAAGTACTGAGTGGTCAGCTAAAAGCAAATGATATTGATGTGGTGCATGAAAACACCAAGCTAGACCATAATGTGGTAGTGGTTAATACTTGTGGGTTTATTGACAAAGCCAAAGAAGAAAGTATCAACACCATTTTAGATCAACTGGAATTAAAACGCAGGGGTAAACTAGATAAAGTTTATGTAACTGGATGTTTGAGTGAAAGATATAGAGGTGATTTAGAATCAGAAATGCCAGAAGTTGATGCATGGTTTGGAACCATGGAACTTCCTCTAATGTTAAAACAGTTTGAAGTAGACTACAAAGCGGAACTTGTTGGTGAGCGTTTTTTGAGTACACCACAGCACTATGCTTATTTAAAAATAAGTGAAGGCTGTAACCGTACCTGTTCGTTTTGTGCTATTCCACTCATGCGCGGACAACACGTAAGTCGTCCCATCGAAGACCTTGTTACAGAAGCAGAAGGCCTTGTTAAAAAGGGCGTTAAAGAAATTATGCTTATTGCGCAGGAGCTTACTTATTATGGTTTAGATATCTACAAAGAACGGGCGCTTCCTAAATTATTACACGCACTTGCTGATGTTAAAGGCATCGAGTGGATTCGTTTACACTATGCGTATCCAAGTAAATTTCCATTAGAAATACTGGATGTAATGCGTGAAAGGTCTAATATTTGTAAGTACCTCGATATGCCATTACAGCACGCAAGTAATAACATGTTAAAGGCCATGAAGCGTAACATTACTAGAGAAGATATGTCTGTGCTGATCAAAGAAATTAGAGCACGTGTACCGGGTATATGTTTGCGTACTACTTTAATTGCTGGTTTCCCTGGTGAAACTGAAGATGATGTTGAAGAACTCAAGGATTTTTTACAAGAACACCGCTTTGATAGAGTAGGTATTTTTAGTTATAGCCACGAAGAAAACACCACAGCTCATGATTTAGTAGACGACGTCCCTGCCGATGTTAAGGCTGAGCGTGCACAATCTATCATGGAAGTGCAGCAAGAAATTTCGCTCGAAAAAAATCAAGAAAAAGTAGGGCAGGTACTTAAAGTGATTGTCGATAAAAAAGAAGCCGGCCGCTACCTAGGACGTACTGAATTTGATAGTGTAGAAGTAGACAATGAAGTAGTGATCAATACCAAGCGCAAACTCACTATTGGTGATTTTGTTTGGGTAAAAATTACTAAAGCCTACGATTACGACATTGAAGGAGAACTAGTAGATAGCGAAGGACGCTCTATATAATGAAAGTAAAAAGTAGCTGCTAGGGATACAATTAAGTATAGCGTTACAATAATACTTGCACCGCTAAATAATGCGTTTGCTCCAAACCAATCTTTTTGGTAGTATAAAACAGCTACTGCTATAGCTGCTTTTACGGTCTCTGCAATGAGCGCTTCGCCACTTCTGTCCATTAGCTCGGTGTGGGCATACACAAAGGCAAAAACAAATGCACCATATACAAACATATTTGGGTTTCCTATGGACGCAATATTGCCAAACAAATAACTTACAAATAATAAGAGTGCTGCTAGTTGAAAGTATGACCAAAGCACAAGACCCTTGGTTTCGTTGGTATCATATTTTTCAAAATGATACACATCTTCAATTTTTTCTACAGGGTACTGTACTTCAACGTCAGCTGGTCTCCAGCCAGTTGGCATAAACCAAATTTTGAATTTACTTGACCAGCTTTTTGTACGCCATGCATCTTTAATTAAAAGCCAAAAATGCATGAAATTAATTTTAATAGGGTTCCATGTTTGAACAGCTCTTGTAATACCATATACCGCAGGAATAGTAGGATCTTCTTCTTTAAAAGTACCAAATAATTTATCCCAAAAAATAAAAATCTGACTGTAGTTTTTATCGAGGTACTCTTTGTTAATGGCATGATGTACTCTATGGTGTGACGGAGTCACAATAATTTTTTCTAAAAATCCCATCTTGCCAATATGTTGTGTATGGTACCAAAATTGAGCAAATAAATGAAGTGGAGCAACTATCGCAATAACTTTAGCAGGTACCCCTAATAAAGCAGCGGGTAATAAAAAAATCACAAATATTTTTACAATCGAAGAAATGCTTTGTCTTAACGCACAGGCTAAATTGTATTCTTCTGAGCTATGGTGTACAATATGGTTGTTCCAAAACACATTGTATTCATGCGCAATTCTGTGGATCCAATAACCTGCAAAATCAAGTGCAAAAAAAGCAATAATATACGTGAGTGGGCCGTCTGGCACTTTGGTTAAAGCAAGATGCTGAACCATCCAGCCATAGGAGATAACGGCAATGCTTAAACCAAGTACGTCTTTTGTAACATTGGTAACACCAGAGCTAAGGCTTGATATCATATCAAAAGTTCGAACGGTTTCTTTACCCTTAAGTATACCATACCATTTTTCAATGAGTACCAGCAATAAAAACGCCGGCATGGCAATCAGTAATATTTTACCATAGCTTTCCATAGCAAGTAATGAGGGATTTGACCCTTTACAAATGTAACTATTCTGATGAATCTTCCATTATTTGCTGCCCTTGTTGTAATTTTAACCCTAATTATGATAAAAGCTGCCGAGCAAGTTGCTTATCCTTTAACGGGCTATTTTTCTAATTTGGTTTCTGATTACCTAGAAGCCAATCAAAAATTAGATCCGTTTTATACCCATCCGCCTAATATTAATGGGATAAAGGCAGCTATGGTAGCGCGTGATTCGTTTAATACACCCAGGCAAGGACTTGTAGATACATTAAACAAACAGTATGAAGGCGTTAAGGTTTCCGAACTTGTAAATGCTAATATTCAATCTTTAAACAACGGTAAAACATATACCATAACTACAGCGCATCAGCCCAATATTTTTACTGGACCTCTCTATTTTATTTATAAGATTGCGCACACCATTGCGTTATCTCGATCATTAGAAAAGCAAATACCTGGTGCTCACTTTGTACCCGTTTATTATATGGGTTCAGAGGATGCTGACATTGACGAGCTTGGCTTTGTTACTATTGGTGGCCAAAAATTAGTGTGGCAAACAAAACAAACCGGTGCGGTTGGACGTATGCTAGTAGATGCTGAATTGCTTGCACTCATCAAATTAATAGAAGGTCAAATAGGTGTAACGGTACAAGGAGCTGCATGGGTAAACCTTTTAAAAAATACTTTTACAATTGGTAAAACAATTGCTGATGCCACTTTTGAAATTGTAAACCATTTATTTGGTGAATATGGTCTTGTGGTGTTACTTCCAGATAGTGACAAGTTAAAATCACTATTTACAAGTGTTATAGAAAAGGAATTAACCACTGGCTTTTCAAATAAAGCCGTTCAACAAACCATTCAGCAATTGAGCGCAAATTATAAAGTACAGGCTGCCGGCCGAGAAATTAATTTGTTTTATTTACAAGGTAATAAAAGAGAGCGCATTGTACAAACCAGTACTGGTTTTGAAGTGCCGGCCCTAGGTTTACAATTTTCTAAGGAGCAAATATTGTTAGATCTAAAAAACAATCCATCCTGCTATAGCCCTAACGTTATTTTAAGAGGCGTTTTCCAGGAAACCATTTTACCCAATATTGCATTTATAGGAGGAGGGGGAGAACTAGCTTATTGGCTTGAGCTTAAACAGGTTTTTGCAGAAGCTGCAGTTCCATACCCGGTTTTATTGCTACGCAATTCATTTTTACTCGTGCCTGCTAAACATGCGCAGCAGTTGAAAAAGATGCAAATTAATACGATCAATTTATTTAAAGGACGTCCGCAGGTAATTATTGATAGTTTTGTAAAAGCCAATACCTCGCATCATCTACAAATCAATGCTCAAATGGCTGCCATAGAGGCGCAGTATACACTTATTAAAGAACAAGCAGCAAGCATCGATACAAGTTTAGTGGATCATATAGAGGCTTTAGCTCACAAGCAAGCACAAAAACTAGTTCAGGTGCAAAAGAAAATGCTCCGTGCCGAAAAACGAAAATTTGAAGTGGAACAACAACAAATAACAAAAATTGTAGAGGATTTATTTCCGGGTGGAAGCTTGCAAGAACGTGTAGAAAATATTGCCGATTGGTATAAAATGTATGGCACCCATTTTGTGAGTGCCATAGTAGAAAATTCTGATGATTTTAGCAAAGGATTTACCCTTTTATATCTTAAGGATTAGTTTTTTGTTTATACATCAAAACTATTATTCCAATCTGCTTTTAATTTATTTACCTTTTCAGATACTTCGTTTTGTAAACCTTCTTTGTAAGAAGCAATTGTTGCAGCAACAGCATCATTAGTAGCACCAACAATTTGAGCAGCTAATATACCAGCATTTTTTGCTCCATTAAGTGCAACGGTTGCTACAGGTACACCATTTGGCATTTGTAATATAGAAAGTACTGAATCCCAGCCATCAATTGAGTTCGAAGATTTAATAGGAACACCAATAACTGGTAGGGTAGTAATGGACGCTACCATACCTGGTAAATGTGCCGCACCACCCGCACCTGCAATTATAACTTGGAGCCCTCTGGATTTGGCAGTTGTAGCATATTCAACCATACGAATAGGCGTTCTGTGTGCAGATACCACGGTTAATTCAAATGGGATATTAAACTGCTTTAAAATGTTAGCGGCCTCTTGCATGATTGTTACATCACTGTCGCTTCCCATGATAATACCTACTATTGGTTGAACGGTGTTCATACTATTCGTTTAAGGTTCAAATTTACTTAATTTTTTATCTCAAAGCCAAAATCGTAAGCAGTAGTAGGTTTAAGGTATACAGCTGCTTTAGCGTCAGTAATGGTTATTTTGATAGAGGTTGTAGTGATTGGGTTAAAAGTTGCAATTTTTTTACGACCAATAGTTGTACCATCAAAAATCTTTACAAAATTTGAAGTATTTCCAAATGCACTTTCTTCTTTTGCTTCTATCGTAAAACTTTTAACGCGTTGTCCATGCTCAATTAACTCTTGTAACACTACAGCATTAAGCTTTGTAGCCTTTTTAAAGGTATAGGTTAATGTTACAAGTCCAGCTGCATTTGTTTTGGAAACAGGGGTAAGGCCTGCAAATAAATTGGTCTCAAATGCTTTTTTTCTGAGTGCTGCAAAACCCACTAGTGATGCAGAATCTGCTTCATGAAAAAGCCCACGTCTATCAGGAGGTACATTTAATAATAAGTTACCACCATTACCCACAGATTTTAAAAACAAATTAAATAAAGTACTTGCAGATTTTACTTTGTTGTCCTCTTTTGTATGGTAAAACCATCCTGGTCTGATAGACACATCCGCTTCTGCCGGAATCCATAATTTTCCATTAACATTACCTTGGTTAAGGGTGTCTTCTGGCGGGCCGCCATGACCTCTATAAAAACCAGCAGTATCTAATAAATTCCAGTTGGTATTGCCAATGATACCACGTTCATTTCCACACCATCTAATGCTTGGACCAATATCACTAAATATCATGAGATGTGGTTGGTATTTAAATGCCGAATCTTCAAATCTTCTGAATGTGTATTCCTGTTTTTTGCCATTTGGGCCTTCGCCATTAGCACCATCCCACCACAATTCAAAAAATTTACCATAGCCGGTTAATAATTCTTTCATGGTAGCAATGTAAATGTCATTGTATTTTGGCGTGCCGTAATCGGGGTGGTTTCTATCCCATGGAGAAATGTAAACACCCATTTCGATGCCGCCTTTTTTACAAGCATCTGAAAGCATTTTAACCACATCGCCTTTACCCTCTAACCACTTGCTTTCTCTTACGGTATGCGTACTATATTTAGAAGGCCACAAGCTAAAGCCATCGTGGTGTTTAGCTGTTAAGATAATGCCTTTAGCGCCAGCAAGTTTAGCAACACGTACCCACTGATTACAATCAAGTTGGGTTGGTGCAAAAACAGTTGGGTCTTCTTTACCATCTCCCCATTCTTTATCTGTAAATGTGTTGGGACCAAAATGAATAAACAAATAAAATTCCTTTTCGTGCCATTCCAAATGTTCTTTGGTAGGAACAGGTAAAACGGGTTTAATTTTTTGAGCTATACCAACTACTGAAATAAGTAGTGTCATTAGCGCAAAGATCGTTTTTTTCATAGTGGCTATTATTGAAGTTGTCTCTTATAGAGTTGAATGGTATTATGTAATCCTAAATATAAGGAATCGCAGACAAGTGCATGCCCAATACTTACTTCATCTAAATGAGGGATTGATTTTTTAAAGAAAGCAAGGTTTTGAAGGTCTAAATCATGACCCGCATTAATACCTAACCCTATTTGATGTGCTACTAAGGCTGCTTGTTTATAGGGTTCTATAGCTGTTTCGTGAAGGCCTTTTGTAAAAGCAGATGCATACGACTCTGTGTATAGTTCAATACGGTCTGTACCCGTTGTTACAGCGGCCTCTACCATGCTTATAATTGGATCCACAAAAATTGAAACCCTAATTCCTGCATTTTTAAACAGCGCAATCGTTTTAATTAAATAATCTTGGTGGGTAACTGTATCCCAACCATGATCACTGGTTAGTTGGCCCTGAGCATCCGGTACGAGTGTTACCTGATGGGGTTTGGTATCAAAAACAAGTTGTACGAACTTTTCTTCGGTAGGGTTTCCCTCAATATTAAACTCGGTAGTAAGCACTTTTTTTAAGTCGTGCACATCTTTATAGGTGATATGACGCTCATCGGGTCTGGGGTGCACCGTAATGCCGTCTGCGCCAAATTTTTCGCAGTCGAGGGCTACTTTAATGACATCCGGATTATTGCCGCCTCTAGCATTACGCAAAGTGGCAATTTTGTTGATGTTTACACTTAAATGGGTCATATTGTAAAAATACTAAAATCTTGCCTCCTTATGCATTAATTTGCAGGCAATTATTACGAACTATATTGATTCAAAATTGTTAGAGTAATATGTCTTACCCATCATTAGAAGCCTGTTTATTAGATTTAGAAAAAGCAGGTCATTTAGTACGTATCAAAGAAGAAGTGGACCCTAATTTAGAAATGGCAGCCATTCATCTTCGTGTATATGAAATGGGAGGCCCAGCCATATTATATGAAAATGTAAAAGGGTCAAAATTTAGGGCCGTTTCCAACTTGTTTGGAACACTGGAAAGAAGCAAGTACATTTTTAGACAAAGCCTAGACTCGGTAAAAAAACTCATTCAATTAAGAAACAATCCAATAGAGGCCCTCAAGCATCCACTTGATAATTTTACAGCAGGGCTTGCTGCTATCAAAGCGCTCCCTTTAAAAAACCCAATTAATAAGCCGGTAAAATATCAGGAAATTAATATTTCAGATTTACCACTCATCAAGCATTGGAAAAATGATGGTGGTGCTTTTGTTACACTGCCACAAGTATACACCGAGGACATAGATAAGCCAGGTATTTTTAATGCCAACCTTGGCATGTACCGAATTCAATTAACGGGTAATGATTATGCTTTAAATAAAGAAATAGGATTACACTATCAATTACATAGAGGCATTGGAGTCCATCAAACTAAAGCCAATAAAAAAGGACAGCCACTAAAAGTAAGTTGTTTTATTGGAGGCCCGCCATCACATAGTGTAGCAGCTGTAATGCCGCTACCAGAGGGTATTAGCGAAATGACATTTGCAGGACTTTTGGGCTCTCGAAGATTTAGATATACCTACGAAGATGGATTTTGTTTGAGTACTGACGCCGATTTTGTAATTACGGGAGAGGTATATCCCAATGAAAATAAACCTGAAGGACCTTTTGGAGATCACCTTGGTTATTATAGTTTACAGCATCCTTTTCCACTCATGCGCGTTCATAAAGTCTATGCAAAAAAAGATGCGATTTGGGCTTTTACAGTTGTAGGTCGTCCACCTCAAGAAGATACCAGTTTTGGTCAACTCATTCATGAAATTACTGGTGATGCAATACCGCAAGAAATACCTGGTTTAAAATCAGTGCATGCAGTGGATGCCGCTGGTGTACACCCCTTGTTATTGGCAGTAGGAAGTGAGCGTTATACACCATATACGCCCACCAAACAACCTGCCGAACTTTTAACTATTGCAAATCATATATTAGGTACTGGTCAGTTAAGTTTAGCCAAGTTTTTATTTATTACGGGATCAGATAATGAGCATATTGATGCGCAGGATACGCTTTCATTTATGACTTATTTGTTGGAGCGTATCAACCTTACACGTGATGTTCATTTTTATACCAACACCACCATGGATACCCTAGATTATTCTGGCACGGGTATTAATACCGGAAGCAAAGTGGTTTTTGCGGCTTACGGTGATAAAATTCGTGATTTATCAAACGAGGTTCCTGCTGTATTAAATGGCCTACAAGGTTTTGGTACCGCACATCTTGCTATGGCAGGCGTTGTTTGTATTACTGCTCCTGTATATACAACAGCGCAGGAAGCCGCTAGTCAAATGAATGCATTAAATGCACAATTATCAGATGCTTCATTAGATGGGGTAGCCATCATTGTAATTTGTGATGATGCAAGTTTTACAGCAGCAAGTCTTAATAATTATTTATGGGTAACGTATACAAGAAGTAATCCATCTCATGATATTTATGGCATAGGATCATTTACGCTAAACAAACATTGGGGATGTACAGGGCCACTCGTTATTGATGCAAGAATTAAGCCACATCATGCACCTGTTTTAATAAAAGACGAAATTGTAGAAAAACAGGTTGACCGTTTATTTGAAAAAGGGGGAAGCCTTTATTCACTTACTTCTACCCAAGTATGATCGGCAAGTAGTCGAACGCTGGAAATAAATTGTTTGAAAGGACCATTGCCTCCCCATTCTACAGGTGATACCAATGACAACATATGATTGCCGTCTTTTTTCTCATATAAATGATAGGTATGTCCAATTTGAGGTTTGAATCCAAGCTTCGCTTCGTAAATCATTAAACTTAATTCTTTACGCTTTCTAATTTCTTGTGCTTGTTTGGCTAGTAACTCAATTTGTTGCTTGATTTGATCAAGTTGCATATTAGTTTGCTCTTCCATCGCCCATAAAGCTTTGTGTTTGATAACACCTTCTTTGGTGGGTCTAATGGCAACACCTGCCGCCGATGCAGCATATGGCATCACGCTTAATTGTTTGTGGTATATTTCAATATTTGTAAATGCGTCGCCAGTTGGACTCGTACCTTTTTGTGTAATTTTTAAATAACCATTGGCTAATATTTCATGCGTAACATCTAATACTGTTTTTTCTTCTTTTATAAAACGAGTAACTAGGGTAGAAGCATTGGGTATTTCAGATAGGATACTGTCTGCTAATATTTGGTTGTCGAAAGCCCTTAATGAAGCATCCGGTACTACTTCGTGCTGGGTGTAAAATGCTTCGTTTTCGATGCTTACCCAATTACTGCTAATGAGCAGCGCATGTCCATTATTAATGCTTTCGATTTTATAATTCCCACTTTTTGGAGCAAGGCCGTGTTCAAATGAACATTTTTCAGGAAAAAGTTGCCAGCTGGCTAGAAAATTATAAGCTTGAACCATAATGTTTGTATTGATATTGTTATAACAAATATGCTATATAAATGTTGTTGGTTTTATTATTTATTTAGTTCAGCTGAACAAAGTCTGGTTTGCGAATAAGCTGACTATTATACCTGAATCTTAGTCCCGTGGTAAGGCTTATATTGAGTGGCGTCATGTTTGAAATAGTACGTGGATAATAGTAGGCTTTAAGCTCAATGGTTCCAAATACTAAATTCTCATTTCGGGTTCTACAGCCTAGTCCAAGAGCGGTGTATATGCTACCTTTTTGAATTGCTTCGCCAATTAATTTAATATAACTGCTATTGACAAAAACAAAGGGAGCAAAACTAAAACCATAGTATTTAACCCGGTTATAATACACAGACTCTAGATTGCATGATATTCTTGTAGCTGCTTGTATATTATCGTTTTTAAATGTTGGAATACCATATTCACTCCGTAAATAAAGGGGCTCATTTAATATGGTATTTAATTGTTGGCTAGCACTAATTTGAACAAAATTTCTTTTGGACCATTTTGGATTGGATAGTGTTTTGAGTACTGTGAAATAATTGACTGCACTTAAAAAACTAATGTCTTCTAAGGAGCCATTGTGTAAATACCCGCCCATTTTTAAATTAAAATTGGTATAGTTTTTTTGATCCGTAAAATAGTCTCTTTCATAATCAATCCCAATGTAGGGTCTGGTTCTTGAATTGCGTTGCGTGAGGCCACTTACCACCGAAAAGCTATATCCTTCTGGAACGTCTTCGTTACGACCAAATCCATAGATATAATTGGTATGATAGTATTCTTGTTTAAAAATATTAAAAGCGATAAGACCAGCGTCAATATTACTGTAATGTATATTGTATTTGATATTTGCTGTATCAGGTATCTCGCTAAATCTTTTGGATACAGCTCTGAAGCTAACAAATTTTCTTAGTCTCGTTTGTAAATTGTCTTTGATTCTAAACCCTGCGCCAATATTAATGCCCATCCAGCCGTCCATAATTCCATAGGCGTATTTGTAAACTTGTTGATAGGGAAGCCTGGTGGTATAAGTATTGTTGGATTCGTAGCTACCAAATTCAAATCCACCAGTAAAGCTATGATAAGGACTCACAAGTGGTAAATCTCCTTTTATGTACCGGGCATATTCTTCTCTTCTGCCACTATTAAATGCGGGCTTGATTTTATCGTATCCTATTGTTACATTTAAAAATGTGCCCATTAAGTTTCGTTTAATATATTCAAATCCAGTTGCAGCAAGTGGCCTTCTGTCTAAATCGTAAAGTGCATTGATTTGAATTTTATCGCCTAAGCCAAGTAGGTTGTTATGATTTAGTTCTGCATTAAAAGATTGTATGCTTCCAATGTTTGCGCTTCCTCCAAAAGGAAAAATATCTTTCCACTGAATATTTATGATTACGCCATTTGTATCGGCGGGGTCGATGCTTGCAATAATTCTAGCATCTTGTATAAAAGCGATTTCTCTTAAAAATTTTTCATTATCGGCAATCAGGTAAGGATACAGGGTGTCGCCAGTGTTAAAAAATAAGTTTTTGAGCATTGTTTTGTTGGTGGTGCTTGTGTACACCGCTTCTTCAACAGCCCTTTTTATTTTTTTACCGGTTGGCATAGTGTCGTTAAATGGCGTTTCATAAGAAACACTATTTACCTGAATTTGATTGATGATTTTGCCTTTATATTTTGCAAATGGAAATTCGTTTTTTATAACTCTATTATTATTTTGAACTTCAAATTGTGGGGCATCAATCCAAATAGCGTCACCTAATTTCTTAAGCAACCCTTTCTTGCTACGAAGTATAAAGGTGGAATCTCGAAGGGAGTGAAAGCTTGTATCTTCTTGCGCATGACTATGTTTACTTATTGGTATAAGTAAACAGGTGAACATTAGGATGCGAAAAATACCAATTTTCATTGCTAATTGTGGGTAAAATACAAATGCCCAACCATAAAGGTCGGGCATTTTTTAAATCCGGGGGAACTATTAATATCTGTATAAATCAGATTTAAATGGACCATGTTGTGGAATACCTAAGTAAGCCGCTTGTTCAGCAGTTAACTCATCTAATTGAGCGCCTACTTTTGCAAGGTGTAAGCGAGCTACCTTTTCATCTAAATGTTTAGGTAAAACGTACACTTTATTTTCGTAGTTCTTATGGTTTGTCCATAGTTCTATTTGAGCAAGTGTTTGGTTAGTGAAAGAGTTACTCATCACAAATGATGGGTGACCAGTTGCACAACCTAAGTTTACAAGTCTACCTTCGGCAAGTACAATGATATCTTTACCTTCAATATTATAAAGGTCTACTTGTGGCTTAATGGTATCTTTTGTATGACCATAATTAGCATTTAACCAAGCCATATCAATTTCAATATCAAAGTGACCAATATTACAAACGATCGCTTTGTCTTTCATGGCACGGAAGTGTTTTTCTGTAATAAGGTCGCGACAACCAGAAGCGGTAACTATAATGTCAGCTTCTTTAACCGCGTCAATCATACGCTTTACTTCATAACCGTCCATTGCTGCTTGTAAAGCACAAATTGGATCAATTTCAGTAACAATTACACGGCAACCAGCGCCACGTAAAGAAGCTGCAGATCCTTTACCTACGTCACCGTAAGATCCAACAACAGCAACCTTTCCAGCCATCATCACATCAGTAGCACGACGGATTGCATCTACTAAAGATTCTTGACAACCGTATTTATTATCAAATTTAGATTTGGTAACAGAGTCATTAACATTGATTGCAGGCATTGGTAAAGTTCCTTTAGCCATGCGCTCATATAAACGGTGAACACCTGTAGTTGTTTCTTCACTTAAGCCTCTAATACCGCTAACAAACTGAGGGTATTTATCAAGTACCATATTGGTTAAATCACCACCGTCATCAAGTATCATATTTAATGGACGATCTTCTGATCCAAAAAATAATGTTTGTTCGATACACCAGTCACCTTCTTCAACTGTTTGCCCTTTCCATGCAAATACACCAACACCTGTTGCAGCAATTGCAGCAGCAGCTTGATCTTGAGTTGAAAAGATATTACAAGAGCTCCATTTTACTTCTGCACCTAATGCAGTTAAAGTTTCAATTAATACAGCTGTTTGAATGGTCATGTGTAAGCAACCCGCAATACGAGCTCCTTTTAATGGTTGACTTGGTCCGTACTCTTCACGGATACTCATTAAGCCTGGCATTTCTGCTTCGGCTAATCTGATTTCTTTACGGCCCCAATCTGCAAGACTGATATCCGCTACTTTGTGTTTTAAACTAAAGTCGATAGAAGAAAGTGATGACATAATTACTTATTTAGATTATTTATGAAGTACAAAGGTATATTTATAGTATTTAATACTAAAATTATATTTATATATAGAATAAAAGTATATATTTGAGCTAAATTTCAGCATAAACTATCATTTTATGGCACAAAAAAGCATTCAAAAAGAGGAATCCACTATTTCAAGCGGTTTAGATAGTAAAGACTTAGCCATTTTAAGGTTATTACAAGCAAATGCAAGAATAACGGTTAAAGAAATAGCTGATAAAGTAGGGTTAAGTACCACGCCCGTGCATGAGCGCATTAAAAGATTAGAAGAAGATGGAGTGATTACGCAGTATGCAACACTAGTAAACCCGCATAAGGTTAAAAAGGGTCTTACCGTTATTTGTTATGTATCACTTAAGCAACATAACAAAAATGCGGGTGCCAGATTTATTAAAAGCATTTTAGAAATGCACGAAGTAATTGAGTGCTATAATATTTCTGGAGAATTTGACTTTATGCTAAAAGTGGTTGCAGAAAACATGGACGACTACTATAATTTCCACGTTAATAAATTAAGTGAAGCAGATAATATTGGACATGTTCAAAGTGTATTTGTTATGGGTATTATTAAGCAAACACATGTACTTGTTTACTAGCCATTAAAAACAAGCTCCATGATATAATCATCCATGATGTAGCCACCGCCAATCTCTAAAATTGAAGCCTCTCTTATAGTAAAGCCGTGCTTGCTATAAAAATGCTGAGCAGTATTTTGTTTATTCACTTGTAAATACAAGCAACTTGCTACATGGGATATTGCGTAATCAATGGATTTTTGTAACAATGCTTTTCCAGCACCTGTTTTTTGCGCCGTAGGTAAAACATATAATTTGTTAAGCTTACAAGAATTTTCTTCTTCTTTAGATACAGAGGCAAATCCAATGGGATTATTATGTTGTTCAGCTATATAAAACTGGTGTCCTTTATTTATTTGCTCTAGTAAAGATTTGTCGCTATACATCATGTCTAACATATAATCTAGCTGCGCTTTACTAATATATGATCCATAAGCAACTGGCCAGGTTATATTGGCAATTTCTCTGATAGTTGCAATGTCATTTACATCTGCTGCTCTTATTTGTATGGAGGTAGACATTATTGTACTAGAACAGTTTTAGATTTTTTACGCTTGGCTAATTGCTTGGAAGCCCAGTGGCAAATAAGCGCTGAGCTACTGCCCACAAGCGCTCCCATGATAACATCAGATGGGTAGTGTTGTCCCAAATAAATTCTTGAATAACCAATGCCTGTACTCCATGCTAAAGCAGGAACTGCTATGTACCATTTTTTTGTTGTGATAGCAAGCGAAGTTGCCGTTGCAAAAGCAGATGATGTATGCCCAGAAGGAAATGCAAAATCAGATTCTATTTTATCTGGAAAAATACCTGTATAGGTATTATAAGGTCGTTCTCTTTTAACCACATTTTTTAAAAGGGTAGTGGTGGCTGTATTTAACAAAATGGCCGCTGCTGTATATGCTGCTTTTTGCTTTAGTTCTTTATTGTCATGAATAAGACCTGCTGCAAAATAACCAACTGGCACACCAACACTAATGTATTTTGATGTACTAGATAAGCTTGTCCAAAAAGCACTATTTGGATTGTCCGGATTGATACGTCTTAAGGTGTTAACCTCACTACTTGATTGCGCCTGCAAAGTGTTTGCAACCAATAATAAAAATAAGGCCGCTAGTAAAAATAGTTTACGCATCATGTCAATTGAGAAATTATAAAGATTGTAAACTTTCTTCTATGGTTGCAATTCTTGCAATAGCGTCAGCTTGTTTTTGTTGCTCTAATGCCACCACTTCAGGTTTTGCGTTTTGCACAAAACGTTCATTGCTTAATTTTTTAGTCACACTTTCTAAAAAGCCTTTTTGATAAGCCAAGTCAGCTAATAGCGTTGCTTTTAAAGCAGTTGCATCAAGCTCAATACTGGTACCAATAAAAAACTTGTCTTTTTCTACCGCTACAACAATGGTGTTATCTACACTACTATTGGTATATTCTATACTTGTTGCATTTACTTGTTTGCGCAAAATAGACTCAATGGCTTTGTAGGTATCGGTGTTAGCTGTTTGAATATGAAGGGTGATAGTGTCTTTTGGCTTTAATTGGTTTTTATTTCTCGCATCACGAAGTGCAGATATTACTTGTTTTAATAGCTCGCCACCTGCTACAATACTGTTGTTAGGACTTGCAAAAGTTGGTGCAATTTTATTACAAAGATCATCTGATTGATTACTTGCCAAATGATAAATTTCTTCGGTTATAAATGGCATAAACGGATGTAGCATGTGCATCATTTCATTGAGATAGCTAACTGTTTTGTCGTATACTTCTTTTGAAATTGGTTGCTCAAAACCAGGTTTAATCCATTCTAAATACCAGCTGCAATAATCATCCCATATCAGCGAGTAAATAGTTTTAAGTGCTTCCGATAATTTAAATCCATTGAGTAAAACATCTACTTCATGTTGTACTTGAGAGAGTCTATTCTCAAACCAATCCATTGCAAATTTTTCATTTTTTGCATCTACTTGGACGTCTATTCTTTTACCCCAACCTTTTATAAGTTTGAGTACATTCCAAAGTTTATTGTTAAAGTTGCGCCCTTGCTCCAATGCAGACTCGTCAAATAAAATATCATTACCTGCAGGTGAGGCAATCATAATACCAAACCTAACAGCATCTGCACCATAAACATCTATGAGTCCTAACAAGTCCGGTGAATTACCTAGGCTCTTACTCATTTTTCGGCCTTGCTTATCTCTTACAATCCCTGTAAAGTATACATGTTCAAAAGGTTTTTGATCCATGTATTCATGACCCGCCATAATCATACGCGCTACCCAAAAAAATATGATTTCAGGAGCTGTAACAAGTGTTTGCGTTGGATAGTAATATTTTATTTCTTCATTGCCCGGATTGGATAAACCTTTAAAAACCTCAAAAGGCCATAACCAACTTGAAAACCATGTATCAAGGCAATCTTCATCTTGTTTAATATCTGCAAGGGTAAGGCCCGCGTTATTTTCTTGTAAGATAGCAAGTGCTTCATTGGCGTTTGCAGCAACTGCAACAGATCCATCAGGTGCATACCAAGCCGGAATACGGTGGCCCCACCAAAGTTGTCTACTAATACACCAGTCTTTAATATTTTCCATCCAGTGGCGGTACAAGTTTTTAAACTTAGCCGGATGAAACTGAATGGCTTCTTCCATTACAGATTGTAATGCAGGAGTCGCAATGTCTTTCATGCTAACCCACCACTGTAAACTAAGCCTAGGTTCTACCATAGCATCCGTTCTTTCTGAAAAACCAACTTGGTTGGTATATGCTTCTACTTTTTCTAAAAGTCCTGCTTCAGATAAAACAGACTCCATTTTTTTACGCACTTCAAGTCTGTCTTCACCAACAAAAAATTGTGCTGCTTCAGACATGGTACCATCATCGTTGAGGGTATCAATAACTTCTAAATTATATTTTTGACCTAATTGATAGTCGTTGATGTCGTGTGCTGGTGTTACTTTTAAGGCGCCCGTTCCAAAATCTAACGTAACATATTCGTCAGTAATAATAGGTACGCGTCTATTAATTAAAGGAACAAAAACAAATTTACCATGCAGGTGCTTGTATCTTTCATCGAGTGGATTTACACAAACCGCTGTGTCGCCAAAAATGGTTTCTGGTCTTACGGTAGCTACAGTTATAAAGTCATTGCTGCCTTCGATGGCATATTTAATATGGTATAATTTACTTTGAACTTCTTTGTAAATAACTTCTTCGTCAGAAAGGGCCGTTTTTGCTTTAACATCCCAATTGATCATTCTTTTGCCTCTATAAATATGTCCTTTTTTATAAAGGTCTAAAAACACTTGAATAACCGAATTATAATAATCCGGATCCATGGTAAAGGCTGTACGATCCCAATCTAAACTACAGCCCATTTTTTTAAGCTGTTGTAATATAATGCCGCCGTATTTTTCTTTCCATTCCCAGGCATATGCTAAAAATTCGTCTCTCGATAAACTTGATTTCGTAATACCACGCTCTCTAAGCATGGCTACTACTTTAGCTTCTGTGGCAATAGATGCATGGTCGGTTCCGGGCACCCAGCAGGCATTTTTACCTTGCATACGGGCACGTCTAATTAAAATATCCTGAATGGTATTGTTTAAGCAATGGCCCATATGTAAAACGCCCGTTACATTGGGTGGCGGCATTACAATGGTGTATGCCTCACGCGCATCTGGGGTGCTTTTGAAATAACCCTTTGATAGCCAATGTTGGTACCATCTCGCTTCCGTTTCATTTGGGACATAATTCTTACTCAATTCCATGCTCAAAACTTTGTTGCGAAAG
>JBANFS010000009.1:0-67120 GCA_037975885.1 Bacteroidota bacterium | reverse complement strand
TTAAAAAAAATCTTTCTTCCTTTTTTAACTTACACCTACTTTTCCTTACTTTTGCCGTCCTTTCACAAGACAGCAGCATGGTGACTGCCGTATATGAAACGAAACAAGATTAAAGGGTTAGTTAAAAAACGCAAGTTATGAAACGTACATTTCAACCGCATAAGCGCCGCCGTAAAACAGTTCACGGATTTCGTAAAAGAATGGAATCTGCTAATGGACGTAAAGTATTGGCAAGCCGTCGTAAAAAAGGCCGCAAGAAACTAACTGTTTCTAGCGAGAAAGGTTTAAAATAAACCGAACAGGAAAACGCTAACATAGTTGTGTTAGTGATCCTCAAGATTTTACAATATAAGTCCTGCTTTTATAAGCAGGACTTTTTTAATTTAGTGTAGTCCCATTTTTAAAATATGGCCGCAACTTTTTCCTATAACAAATTTGAAAAATTAAAAAGCCGTAAACAAATTGAACTCTTGTTTGCGAAAGGAAAAACCATAGCTGCGTTTCCGGTTAAAGTATTTTACTTACCCATCGATCATACGCCTCTACATCCTGTGCAAGTAGGTGTGGGCGTTTCTGCAAGAAATTTTAAAAAAGCTGTAGACCGTAATACCATTAAAAGACGCATGCGGGAGGCCTACCGTTTGCATAAACTTCCATTACACGAACATTTGGTGGCGCAACAAAAAAGCGTTGCGATATTTATTTTGTGGATCGATAAACAAATGCCAACCACTGCGGCACTGCAGGAAATGATGCCAGCAGTTATTGAAAAATTAATCAAACAACTGGCATGAAAATAATTTGGCAAATACTGAGCATTCCATTTATTGGGGTCATTAAATTTTATCAGTACGTGATTTCGCCAGCGCTTGGGCCTAAGTGTAGGTTTACACCTACCTGTTCACACTACGCAGTAGATGCCCTAAAAAAATACGGATTATTTAAAGGCATGTACCTCTCAATAATCCGTATCAGTAAATGTAGACCGGGTGGAGGTCATGGTTACGACCCCGTTCCGTAATATATTATACTAAGAAGCCGCTGTAAAACGCGCTGCTACTGTATTCCAGTTTACAACATTCCAAAACGCAGCTAAATAATCTGCTCTGCGGTTTTGATATTTTAAATAATAAGCGTGTTCCCAAACATCAGCGCCTAAAATTGGGGTACCTTTTACTTCTGCAACGTCCATTAAAGGATTGTCTTGATTTGGGGTAGAAGAAACCACAAGTTTGCCATCTACAACTACTAACCAAGCCCAACCACTTCCAAAACGAGTAAGTCCAGCAGTAGCAAATTTTTCTTTGAATGCATCGAATGAACCAAAAGCCGCATCAATCGCTTCTGCTAACGCACCTGTTGGCGCACCGCCAGCATTTGGCGCTAAACTTTCCCAGAAAAATGTATGGTTCCAATGTCCACCACCGTTGTTACGAACAGCAGGGCTAATGCTTCCTGCAGCTGCCACTAGTTCTTCTATGGTTTTTGATTCATGCTCGGTACCTGCCACTGCTTTGTTTAAATTATCTACATAAGCTTGGTGGTGTTTACCATGGTGAATTTGCATGGTAGTGGTATCGATATGTGGTTCTAATGCATCATGTGCATAGGGTAAAGGTGCAAGTGTAAATGACATAATTGTATTTTTAAAAAGTAATAAATTAAAATGCAAAGCTACACTCTAATTAGAGCCTATCAAAATGCTTAACGTTTGTTTTTAAAAAAGGTTTTGATGAGCCAACTGCATTCTGCGGCTAAAACGCCCCCAACAATTTCTATTTTTGGTCCAAAAGGTTGGGCTATTTTCTGATACCCATTTTTTTCGTCCGAGGCACCGTAAACGATACGACTTACTTTACCCCAGTAGAGTGCACCAGCGCACATCATGCAGGGTTCTAGGGTTACGTATAAAGTGGCTTCTGGGAGGTATTTAGCGCCCATTGAACTATATGCAGAGGTGAGAGCTAAAATTTCGGCGTGTGCGGTAGAATCGTTTAAAAGTTCTACCTGGTTATGGCCTCTTGCGATGATTTTACCATTTACCACCACCACCGCACCTACGGGCACTTCATCTGCCTCAAATGCGAGGTTTGCTTCCTTTAAAGCTTCCTCCATGTAGTATTCGTCGGGCAAATGATTCATGACGCTAAAGTAGCGTTCTTTAGTTATAATTTTTTAACCATGATATTTTTATACCACACATTATCGCCATGGTCTTGAAGTGCAATATGACCTGAAAATACCTTACCAAAATCTGGCATCGATTTAAACTTACTATTTGCAATCATTTTTCTCCAAGCGTCATCGCCATAGGTTGTTGAAACAACGTTTACGCCATTTAAGTAAAAATCTAATTTACCTCTATAGCTTACAATTTCTGCTTGGTTCCATTCGCCAACGGGTTTTACAACACCTTCTGGTCCTGCAATTAAATCGTACAAGTTGCCCGCGCGGTGGTTGAAAATTTTTCCATCACCATGTCCTTCATTATCTAATACTTGCATTTCTGGTCCAGTAAACCAAACATGATCATATTTTGATTTGTCATCTTGTACCCAAAATATGATGCCACTGTTTCCTTTTGCAGAAATTTTCCACTCGAGTTTTAAATGAAAATCTTGAAGTTCTAATTCGTGTACTAAATCGCCACCACCATTGGTTTGCCAATCGGATTTATTAGAAGCGTCTAGGTATAAAATGCCGCCGTCCATTACTTTCCATGCCTTGCCAACTGTTTCTTTACCATAAGAATGCCATCCTTTGGTGTTTTTACCATTGAATAAAGAAATCCATTCTGATTTTTGCGCCACTGCTTCTTTTTTTGAATCAGCAGGTTTTGCATCCGTTGGTTTTGTTGTAGGTGTGGTACCGCTAAGTAAGCCACCTAATAACAATGAAGTGAAAAATGAAGCAATCATATTTTTATTTTTTAAGGAGTAGAATATACTTTACCATTTGTTCGGCATCGGCTTCAGATAATGATGTGTGCGGTGTCATTGGGATTGCGCCCCATACACCCTGGCCGCCTTTGATAATTTTACCAGCCAACATTTTTACATTTTCTTCGGTGTTTTCATATTTTGCTGCAACGTCTTTGTATGCAGGTCCAATATTTTTTTCACTTACTTTATGACAAGTTAAGCAGTCTGATTTTCCAATAAGCTCTAAACCTTTTTGGTAATCTGGATTGCTACTTAAGTCTACTACTTCTGCAGTTGCAGTGCCTGCATCATCTTTTTTTTCATTACCGCCACCACATGCTACAATCAGTGCAAATAGGGGAAGTGTTAGGTACATCTTTTTCACGGGTACTATTTTTTAATGAGGGTTTAAAGTTATTAATCTATTCCTAAAATGGCACGATTTAATTTTTCGTTGGCGCCGGTGCCAGCAAAATCGTCAAATGCTTTTTCCGTTACCTGAATAATATTTTTTTGAATAAAGGGAGCTCCTTCTGCAGCGCCTACTTGTGCGTCTTTAATGGCGCATTCCCACTCCATTACAGCCCAGCCACTATAGTTATAAGCAGCTAATTTGCTAAATATGGCGCCAAAATTAACCTGACCATCACCTAGTGATCTAAACCTGCCAGCACGGTCTACCCAGTTTTGATATCCACCATATACGCCTTGTTTACCGGAAGGGTTAAACTCTGCATCTTTTACGTGAAACATTTTGATGCGTTCATGGTAATGATCGATATAACTTAAGTAATCTAAACATTGTAATACAAAATGTGATGGATCATATAGTAAACATGCGCGTTTGTGGTTATTTACTTTTTCTAAAAACATTTCATAAGAAACGCCATCATGTAAATCTTCGCCAGGATGCACTTCATAACAAAGGTCTACACCATGGTTGTCAAAAACGTCTAATATAGGTTTCCATCTTTTAGCAAGTTCTGTAAAACCTGTTTCTACAAGTCCTGCAGGTCTTTGCGGCCAAGGATATACGGTGTGCCATAAGAGTGCACCACTAAAAGTTGCGTGGGCATTTAATCCTAAATTTTCAGAAGCTGCTGCTGCATATTTTAATTGCTGCACGGCCCACTCTGTTCTTGCTTTTGAATTACCGCGCACATTTTCTGGTGCAAAGCCATCAAACAAACTATCGTACGCTGGATTAACGGCAACGAGCTGTCCTTGTAAATGTGTAGAGAGTTCAGTGATTTCTAAACCAGCTGCAGCAACAATACCTTTTATTTCATCGGCATAGGTTTTGCTTTCGGCGGCTTTTTGTAAATCAATGCAACGGCTATCCCAGCTTGGTATTTGAACACCTTTAAAACCCAGTGATGCCGCCCATTTGCAAATACTTTCTAAAGAATTGAAAGGTGCAGTATCGCCCATAAATTGCGCTAAAAAAATACCAGGGCCTTTAATTGTTGTCATAGTAATTGATTGATGCGGTCATTTAAATTGTATACGGTGTCCATTTTTGATCCGAAGCGCCAGAAGCAACTACGTTATCAATAAATGCCATGCCTCTTAATCCATCGTTGGTGTTAGGAAAATCTAACATTTCTGGAGTTGGTGTAGTGCCATCTATTTTTGCAGATAAAGTGAGTGCAAAATTGCGGTAGATATTTGCAAACGCTTCTAAATATCCTTCTGGATGTCCACCAGGTGTTCTACTATTATGAATGGCGTACTTGCTAAGTCTGTCGCCGTAGTTGCCACCCGCGCGTAAAATTTGTGTTGGCGCATCGAGCCATTTTACAAGTAATGTATTAGGGTCATGTTGCGCCCATTCAAGTCCACCTTTTTCGCCGTAGATTCTAATTTTTAATGCATTTTCTTCGCCAGCTGCAACCTGCGATGCCATTAGAACACCTCTTGCACCGTTACTAAACTGTAAGAGCACATTGCCATCATCATCGAGCATACGGCCTTCTACCATGGCATTTAAATCGGCACAGAGTTGTGTGATTTGAGCGCCCGTAATATATTCAGCTAAGTGCGCAGCATGCGTACCAATATCGCCCATACAACCTGCTTTACCTGATTTTTTAGGATCGGTTCTCCAAGCAGCTTGTGCATTTCCTTCACGCTCACTTAACTTGCTAAGCCAGCCCTGCGGATATTCTACCCATACTTTTCTGATTTTTCCAAAAACATTGTCCGCTACCATGGCTCTTGCTTGTTTTACAAGTGGGTAGCCAGAGTAGGTATGTGTAAGACAAAGCGTAAGTCCTGTTTCTTGTACTTTTTGGTGCAGCTGTTTGGCTTCGTCGAGGGTAAAAGCAATTGGTTTTTCTATGACTACATGAAACCCATGATCGAGGGCCATCATGGCAGGTGCAAAATGCGCAAAATTGGGTGTTACGATGGTTACAAAATCCATTCTTTCAGAAGCAGGAAGCTGGCTTTCTTTGGTGATCATTTCATCGTAGGTTAAATAAGTACGATGCTCGGGTAAAAACAAGGAAGCCCCTGAATCTTTAGCCACTTCAGGATTGATGCTAAGCGCACCACAACAGAGTTCGATGAGTCCATCCATATTGGCTGCAAGCCTATGTATAGCACCAATAAAGGCGTCTTTACCGCCGCCTACCATGCCCATTCTTAATTTTCTGTTCATGTTTGTTCAATTTTAAATTGTGGAACTAAAAGTAAATTTTATCGGTCAACATTTAAAATAAAAAAATTACATTTATTGAATAGAATTTATCACGAACCTTTTACGATTATGCAAAACAACATTCAAAAGCAGCAACTCTTTATTGCCAGCTGCTTAGCGTTACTTGTTACATCCTTATCTTTTGGCATTCGCGCTGGTATTTTAGGCCAGCTGGGCGAACAGTTTCAGTTAAACCCGGGTCAGCTCGGAACTATTGCTGCCACTGCCTTTTGGGGCTTTCCACTTGCGGTTGTAATAGGTGGTTTTGTGGTGGATATTATAGGTATGAAAAAATTATTGTTGGTGGCTTTTATATTTCATTTGGCAGGCATTTTACTCACCGTTTTTGCCGGCGGTTATTGGGGTTTATTTATTTCTACCCTTTGTATTGGAATTGCCAATGGTACCGTAGAAGCGGCTTGTAACCCGCTCGTGGCAACGATTTATGCAGACAATAAAACCACCAAACTAAACCACTTTCATTTGTGGTTTCCGGGCGGTATTGTAATTGGTACCCTCATAGTTTATTTTTTAAGTAAAGCCGGAATTGGTTGGCAGGTGCAGGTTGGACTAATGGCTATTCCTACATTGTTGTATGGATATTTTTTCAGCAAACTAGACTTCCCAGTTACCGAGCGTGTGGCAAGTGGTATCTCTACCGCTGCTATGTATAAGGCGCTGTTGAATCCACTTTTTTTAGTCATGATTGTACTTATGTTTGGAACAGCTATTACCGAATTATTTACAGGTCAGTGGATTGATGTGTTACTTAAAAATGTTTCTGATAATGCACTCCTCTTGTTAACCATTGAAACGGGCATTATGGTGATAGGCCGTGGCCTTGCAGAACCTGTAGTACACCGTTTTTCACCAACAGGTGTTTTGTTTTTATCGGCAGTATTATCGGCGGTAGGACTTTATATTATGGGTCACACAACAGGCAATATGTTGTTTGTGGGTGCGATTGTGTTTGGTATGGGTGTGTGTTATTTCTGGCCTACCATGCTTGGTTTTGTTGCAGAAAATTTACCTGAAACAGGCGCTGTTGGCTTAAACCTTATGGGTGGTGCTGGTATGTTTGCTGTATCAGTGTACATGATATTTATGGGTGATCATTATGCAGCGTTGCAAGCCTCTTCATTAACACCTGCAGAGGCTGGTCAAGCGGTATTAAATACCACGCTTTTGATTCCCGTATTTTTATCAGTAGCATTTGCTGGTTTGTTTATTTATATGCGTAGTAAAAATAAAGTAGCAGCTTAATTTAAAAGATAAATACCATGTCTAACAATCGAAGAAACGTAATTAAAAATATGGTGGCTGGTGCAGCTACTTTTGCTGCAAGTAGTGCGCTTGGATCACTAGCGTCTGCGGCAACAAATACCCCTGAAAGCACTATGTATAAAGGATTAAAAGGAAATGTAAACCATTCGGTATGTCGTTGGTGTTTTAGTGGCATCCCACTAGAAGACTTATGTAAAGCCGCTAAAGAAATGGGGCTAGTAGGTATAGATTTAGTAGGTCCATCAGACTGGCCAACGCTAAAAAAATACGGACTTATTTCTACCATGTGTAATGGTGCTGAAATTAGTTTAACAAAAGGGTGGGCCGATAAAACCAACCATGCAACACTGATTCAAAAATACAATGAGCATATTGATTTAGTAGCGGATGCTGGGTATACCAATCTAATTTGTTTTAGTGGCAATAGAACAGCTACCCTTGATGATCAAACTGGACTTGACAACTGTGCCGAAGGTCTAAAACAAATTATGGCTCACGCCGAAAAAAGAGGCGTGACCATTATTATGGAATTACTCAACAGTAAAGTAGACCACAAAGATTATATGTGTGATAGAACGGCTTGGGGTGTAGCACTTTGTAAAAAAATTGGTTCTCCTAATTTTAAATTACTCTACGATATTTACCATATGCAAGTAGATGAAGGAGACGTAATTCATACCATCAATACCTACCACGAATACATTGGCCATTACCACACGGCGGGTGTACCGGGCCGTCATGAAATTGATGATACACAAGAGTTATATTATCCTGCTATCATGAAAGCAATAGTAGCCACTGGGTTTACAAAGTATGTAGCACAAGAATTTATTCCAGCGTCTAAAGATCCACTTGCTTCATTAAAGCAAGCGATTAAAATTTGTGACGTATAATTTATCAATCATTAACCATGAATAGAAGAGAAGCCTTATCAAGTGTTGCCCTATTACTAGGTGGAACCATTATTGGATCATCTGCTTTTTTGAGCGGTTGTAAAGCAAACCCCGATGCTGCTGCCGGTGTATTATCAGCTGCCGATATGAGTTTGTTAAATGACATTGCAGAAATTATTATTCCTACCACAAAAACACCAGGTGCAAAAGCTGCCAAAGTGGGTGAGTTTATGGGTGTCATTGTAACGGATTGCTATGATGCAAAAGATCAAAAAGTATTTAAAGATGGACTAGCAGCATTAGCAAGTAAGTTTAGTGCAGCCAACCCAGAGGCGCAGCAAAAAATGATTGTTGATTTGGATGCTGAAGCGAAAAAATACCAAGAAACAAAAACGGCAGAACAGCCTACGCATTATTTTACCATGATCAAACAGCTTACACTTTGGGGCTACTTTAGTTCTGAAATAGGCGCTACGCAAGCACTCCGCTATGTTGCGATTCCTGGAAAATATGAAGGATGTGTTCCTTACAAAAAAGGGGATAAAGCCTGGGCATAGCTAGATTGCGCTTTTTTTAGCCGCAATATTTTTCAATTTTAAATTATTTATTTGATGTCTATTAATAGAAGAGATTTTTTACGCAATAGTTCTTTTGCAGCGGCTGGTTTAAGCTTGCCTTTTTTAAGTAAAGCGAGTTTTTTGGATGCACCTGCAGGATTTAAAATTCCAAACTTTGGTATTCAGTTGTGGACGGTGAAAGAAAATATGATGGCGGATGCCAAGGGCACCCTTGCAAAGCTGGCTAGTTTTGGATACAAGCAAATTGAAAGTTACGAAGGCCCTCAAGGTATGTTTTGGGGTATGGGTCATACTGGTTTTAAATCCTATCTCGATGATTTAGGTATGAAAATTGTTTCTAGCCACTGTGATAACCTAACAGATTTTGATAAAAAATCGGAACAAGCAGCCGCTATTGGTATGCAGTATTTAATTTGTCCGCACAAGGGCACGCAAAAAAGCCTAGATAAATATAAAGCGTTTGCAGACGAGTTTAACGAGTCTGGTAAGATTGCAAAAAAGCATGGTATACGATTTGCATATCACAATCATGACTATTCATTTATTCCAATGCAAGGTCAAATGCCTCAAGATGTAATGATGATGGGCACAGACCCTGCACTCGTTGATTTTGAAATGGATATTTACTGGGTACTTGCAGCCAATGAAGATCCTATTACTTGGTTAAAAAAATATCCTAACCGTTTTAAACTTTGTCACGTTAAAGACTTAACCAAAACAGCCAACAACGGTCACGATTCATGTGTGCTGGGCACAGGTACCATCGATTTTAAAAAGGTATTAAAAGCAGGTGCTAAATACGGCCTCGAAACTTTTATTGTTGAGCAGGAAGCATTTACGGGAACAAATCCAATTGATGCTGCAGGACTTGATGCAAAATATATGCAGAAGAATTTTTAGTATTCAAATACTGTATACATAAAAAGGGCGCCTAAAGGCGCCCTTTTTGCTGGAGTTCGGCTATAACCTGATAGAGCCGATCAATATCGGATTGACTATTAAAACCATTGATGGAGTATCTGAGGTACACATCATTTCCTTGGCGCATGATGGGAACTTCTATTTGATATTCTGTAAAAAGTGTACGCTGTAATAATTCAGGATCCGATGTTTTAATAGGGATACTAATCATTTGTCCAATCCATTCGCTGGTTAAAGGGCTAATGGGTGTGCTACCAAGTAATTCAAAAAAGCGCTGCGCATTAGAAAGCACCAGTTCATGACATTTTTTTGATACTTCAGCCCAGTTGTATTTTTCCATAAATGAGATACAATCCGGCACCGTTAAAAACGCCGAAAAGTCTCTAGTACCAATCATTTGATGGTAATCTAAAAAAGGAGAATGACTAGGCTTTAATGCTTTGTACCCCCAACTTACTACGAGTGGATCGCAAATGGGTTGCACACTTTTATGCGCGTATAAAAAAGAACATCCTTTAGGTGCCATCATCCATTTATGACAAGCACCGGTATAAAAGTCTGCTTGCAATTTTGAGAGGTCCACTTCTGTTTGTGCAGGTCCGTGCGCGCCATCAACAAAAGTGATCAGTCCTTTTTGTTTTGCGATGGCGCAAATTTCATGCACCGGTAGTTTTAATGCAGTGGCACTAGTGATATGACTTATAAAAACCGCTTTTGTGTTAGGTGTGATGCCAGCAAAAAATTCTTCGATGAATTTTTCTTTGCTGGTAATAGGGAGTGTAATTTTTTGCTTTACATACGTAGCGCCTTTTTGTGCGCAGTAATATTCCCAGGTTCTATCACATGCACCATATTCAATATCGGTGGTTAATATTTCATCGCCTGCAGCTAATGGAAAATTTTTAGCTACCATATTAACGGCAAAAGATGGATTGGTTACAAACACCAAATCATCTTTGTCTGCTACGCCAATATACGCTGCTAGCGCGGCTCTTGACGTTTGCAAATAGCCTGGTCCATCAAATACAATGAACTGAACGGGCTCTGCTTCTAATACCCTTTGCCATTTTTGATAGGCATCAAAAATAGGCGCAGGCGTAGCACCAAAGGAGCCAAAGTTTAAAAAAGTAATATCCTTTCTTAATAAAAATAAATCCGCAATATTTTCCATACTTGTTAAATACCTAGGCTCCAACCATCACGGTAAGTACGTTTTACAAACTGATTGGCTTCATCAAAATTGGTAATTTTCATATTAGGACCATCCCATAATAATTTAATACTACGGCCTGGATAATTGATATTTCCTTTTGCGTCTTTTGCTTGTAAATCGTAACTTCTAATAGCGAGGTTACCCATCAAAACACTTTCTGTTAATGGACCTGCAATATCAAAATGCGAGCTCAAATTTTTAGCTTCAGGGCTATTATAACCAGCAATAGATGCTTCTACCCATGCAGCGTAGTGACCTGCTTCTCCATTTTTTACACGCGCTACTGTTTCTGGAACAATCGTTGTTTTAGATAAATGGGTAGGTAATAATTGAGGCATTACACCATAAGTGCCACACATCATTTTTCCTTTGGTACCAATAAAAATAACCCCGTTTTCACCATCACCACCCATTCTTTCGTTAGGGCCTAATTCTTCAGGACGTTCTGGTTGAATACCGCCGTCCATCCAGTGTAGGGTTACGTTTGGTTTGCCAGGTTGACCTTTAAATTGAAGTGTTATATGCGAAGCGATTGGAGCACTTTCTGGGGTGTACGCTTTGTTCCAGTTTCTTACATACGGCGTTGCAACGCTACACTGTGCCGAAAGTGGATAGCCAAGACCCATTACTGCAAAAGCAGGGGCCATAATATGACAAGCCATATCACCAAGGGCGCCGGTACCGTAGTCCCACCAACCTCTCCAGTTAAATGGCAATAATCCATCGATATAATCTTTTTTAGGCGCTGTACCTAACCACAAGTCCCAATTAAGACCTGCAGGGATAGGTGAACTGCTCGTAGGCCAAGAGATACCTTGCGGCCATACTGGGCGGTCTGTGTAGCAGTAAATGGTATGTACGTCACCAATCACACCTGCGTTGTACCAGTCTTGTAATTTGCGAACGCCATCGCCAGAAGCACCTTGGTTACCCATTTGTGTAACTACTTTATGTTTACGTGCAGCTTCTGTAAGCATACGCGCTTCATAAATATCATGTGTTAATGGTTTTTGTACATATACGTGTTTGCCTAATTGTACAGCGGCCATCGCAGCAACTGCGTGCGTATGATCGGGCGTAGACACAGACACGGCGTCAATTCTGCCTTTTTCTTTGTCTAGCATTTCTCTAAAATCTTCGTAGACATTGGCTTTGGTATACCTAGCTCTGCTCTTTGCAGTTTGACGACTGTCAACGTCTGCAAGTGCTACGATATCTGCTTTTCCAGACATAAAGAAATTGTATAAATCGCTTTCACCTTTTCCTCCAGCACCAATACCTGCAATTTGTAATTTATCACTAGGCGCTGTAAAGCCACGTCCTAGCACATTACGCGGAACAATATAAAAACCTGCCGCTGCAAGTAATCCATTTCTTAAAAACGTTCGTCTCGAATCTTGATTTGCATCATTACTACTTGCTTCCGGTGAAGTTGCTGCATCCGTAGTTGCTGCAGCTAACAATTTTTTCTTTTGCTGTTTTTTCATAGGTATAGAATCGTTGAAGTAGGTTTGATCCTACATGTTTTTTGAGATGGTTAAATTATTGAAAAATGGGGAAATGCTAAAATTATATTTAGGGCCCGAACAAATAGGATAGGAGTATCGTTATTTAGGTATAAATTGCTACTATATTAACCTCATTTTTCTATGAATGAACAATTGAACGCACTCAGACAGTATTTTATGTCAGGTGCTACCCAATCTTTTGCTTTTAGGCTTGCCAGGCTGGAGGCCTTAAAAAAATTGGTGTTAGACCATGAAAAAGAGCTAGCACAGGCACTCCACACCGACCTTAAAAAATCGGAAGAAGAAGCATGGGCCACAGAAGTAGGTTTTTTCTTAAATGAATTAAACTATACCATCAAGCACCTAAAAAGTTGGATGCAACCAACTAGTGTGCCAACTAATTTATTAAATCAACCTTCTAGTTGTTATACCGTTCCTGAACCACTCGGTGTCGTATGTATTATTGCGCCTTGGAATTATCCGTTTCAACTTTTATTTACGCCACTGATTGGCGCGATTGCCGCAGGCAATTGCGCGGTATTAAAACCAAGTGAATTTGCAGGCGCTACTGCTGCTGTTATGGGTAAAATGATTAAGCAGTTGTTTCCTGAAAATTACATGCTATATCTAGAGGGTGATGGCGCAGCTGTATTGCCTCCACTGTTTGAAAATTTTAGATTCGATCATATTTTTTATACCGGCAGTACGTTTGTAGGTAAAATTATTTATAAGCAAGCCGCCGAAAAATTAGTGCCCGTAACCTTAGAGCTAGGCGGTAAAAGCCCTGCTGTAGTTACTTCTGACGCCAATGTGCGCGTTGCTGCACGCCGTATCGCCAACTCTAAATTTTCTAATTGTGGTCAAATGTGCGTGGCGCCAGATTATGTGCTTGTACCTACTGCATTAAAAGATAGTTTGATACAAGAACTCATTATCGCTACCAAAAAGTTTTATGGCGAAGATCCGGCAAACACGGATGGTTATGGAAAAATCATCAATGAAAAACAGTGGCAGCGACTTGTAAGTTATTTACAAGACGGAACAGTGGTGCATGGTGGAAAATCAAATGCAGCTACTTTATATATTGAACCTACCATTTTAACAAATGTATCTGTAGATAGTAAAGTGATGCAGGACGAAATTTTTGGTCCAATACTTCCTGTACTTACCTACGATACCAACGAAGAAGCGCTTGCAATTATTAACCGCCATCCAAACCCGTTGGCATTTTATGTGTTTACAAACAATAGTGCTTCAGAGCAGTATTGGTTAACAAATGTTCCATCAGGAGGCGCCTGCGTAAATAATACCAGTTGGCATTTAACCAACCACGCATTACCCTTTGGTGGCAGGGGTTTTAGCGGTATGGGTGGATATCATGGAAAATTAAGTTTTGATACTTTTTCGCATATTAAATCGGTGATGAAAACGCCTACTTGGCTCGATCCAGATTTAAAATATCCGCCGTATAAAGGCAAAGGTTGGTTGTTAAAAAAATTAATAGGTTAATGCGCACGCGTTTACAAAATATAAAACCCATGATGATAAAATTTGCGATTGTTTTTGGTGTCATTGTTGGATCTGTATTACTCATGAAAAAGAAAGACATGAGTTATAGACAATCCATTTTAAAAACCATGTATCCGGTTATTATGTTTCCTGGAAAAATAATGGGTGCTAAAAATGCAGTCCAAATAAATACAGCTGGGAAACAACCTACTCAAAGTTTTTATTCTCTCAACGCCGTATTAAATAATGGCGATTCTATTTCTTTTGAAAACTTTAGAGGCAAAAAAGTATTACTTGTAAATACAGCTTCCGATTGCGGTTATACGGGACAGTACAAAGAGCTCGAAGCACTCTATCAGCAGTATAAAGACAATTTAGTGGTGATAGGTTTTCCTGCCAACGATTTTAAAGAGCAAGAAAAAAAATCGGACGCCGACATTGCTACTTTTTGCAAAGTAAATTATGGTGTTACTTTTTTACTCATGCGCAAAGGCTCTGTGGTAAAGGGTTCCGAACAGCAAAGCGTGTATCAGTGGCTTACACAACCAGCGGCTAACGGTTGGTGTAGTAAAGCACCCGTTTGGAATTTTTGTAAATACCTAGTCAACGAAGAAGGTGTGTTAACGGCTTACTTTCCGCAAACAGTGTCTCCACTTGATGAAGTTGTTACAACACAACTTCAATAAAAATATTTACAGCGGACAGTTTTCGTGGTAGTTTATTAATTCAATGGGGGCTCTTTCTACAATAAAGTCTTTGTATACTTCAGCAATTTCATTGAGTACTTCTTCTACACCTTCACTTTCTTTGATGGTTACCAGTCTATTTCTGTAATCTTTGATGCCCGGCAATCCTTTTAAATAGTTGGCGTAATGTCTTCTCATTTCATTGATACCTACCACCGGTCCTTTCCAGGCCACCGACTGAATTAAATGTTCTCTGCAAACCGCTACACGCTCCGCCACAGTAGGCGCTGCCATCATTTCGCCGGTTTTAATATAGTGCTTGATTTCTCTAAATATCCATGGATAGCCAATCGCTGCTCTACCAATCATAACACCATCTACGCCATATTTATTTTTATAGGCCACTGCTTTTTGTGGGCTATCAATATCTCCATTTCCAAAAATAGGAATATGAATGCGTGGGTTGTTTTTTACTTTCGCTATTAATGTCCAATCGGCTTCACCTTTATACATTTGTGCGCGGGTACGTCCGTGAATACTGAGTGCTTTAATGCCCACGTCTTGTAAGCGCTCTGCTACTTCTTCAATATTTTTACTGTCTTCATCCCAACCCAGTCTTGTTTTAACTGTAACGGGTAATTTAGTAGCTTTAACAACCGCAGACGTTAAGCGAACCATTAAATCAAGGTCTTTTAAAACACCAGCACCTGCTCCTTTTCCTGCTACTTTTTTTACAGGACAACCAAAATTAATATCTAATAAATCGGGGTTGGTAACATCTACAATTTTAGCTGCCAGTGCTAAACTATCTTCATCGCCGCCAAATATTTGAATACCCACCGGTCTTTCGTAATCAAAAATATCTAGCTTCTTACGGCTTTTGATTGCGTCACGTATAAGACCTTCACTACTAATAAATTCGGTGTACATTAAATCTGCCCCGTTTTCTTTACACACCACTCTAAAGGGTGGATCACTCACATCTTCCATGGGTGCCAACAGTAGCGGAAAATCGGGAAGTTCTATTGTATCTATTTTAACCATGGTCATTAATTATTAATCCGCTTTTTGTTGCAATCACTTCTAGTGTTATCTTAGTTCTCTGAACAATTACGGCGGCGGCACAAATTTACAAGCTTATTTTTCAACTCATGAAACAAACCTATAGTTATCCAGTTCAATTTATATTTTTAATGGGGCTTTTAGGGGTATTTATGATTCTGGGCACCTTTTTATTAACGATTGTTGGAAGTCAAATCCTGCATTGTAAGTGGTTAGAAGTGCCAGTGCTACTAAATTTACCAGCCAATGCGGGGCTTTCTAAAATCCTCAATTTGGGTGCTACCTTCATTGCATTTCTTTTTCCAGCGATTATTTTTACCCGCATCAATAAAAAAGAATCGCAAACAACATTTGAGGCCCTTGGTTTTGCTACAATAGGAGATCCTAAATTATTGTTGTATACATTACCCATTACCTATGGTGGTATTTTGTTAAGTGGTTCACTTGCAGAAATTAATCAACATATTTATTTGCCATCTTCACTATTAGAACAAGCCAAAGCATTAGAGCACACCTATAAAACACTCATGCTTAACATGGCCCGCATGAATAATGTACAAGATTATATTACGGCTCTATTTGTAATGGCTTTAGCACCAGCAATTTTCGAAGAAATATTATTTAGATCTACCGTTCAACCACTGTTTATTGGCTGGACAAAAAATGTATGGGTAGGCATCATTATTACAAGCATATTTTTTAGTGCTATCCATTTTTCGTTTTTTGGTTTTTTATCCAGAACGGCACTAGGTATTTTATTAGGTTTACTATTTTACTACAGTAAAAATATTTGGCTAAGCATTTTTATGCACTTCTTAAACAATGGGCTAATTGTTACGCAATTATACATTGTCGCCAAACAAGGTAAATCTATTGAAAAGGCTATGGATGAAAATATTGCTGTTTGGTGGGGTGTAATTGGCCTTATTGTGCTTTGGTTTTCATTTAAAGCTTTTAAAAAGCATAGTCCAACATTGGGCAATCCGTTGTAACTTCACAATTGTAGAGTCTCACTTTAATGATCTGTTTTTATGTCTTGGGAAAAAATATTTAGTACGCGTGTTTTTGCAGAAGCTTCTATTATAGAGGGCTTGCTTGCTGATAACGATGTGCCGGTTCAACTTTTAAATAAACAAGACAGTAGTTATCCAATGTTTGGTGACATTCAACTTTATGTACCACATGATATGGTTTTATTTGCGCGCGAACTTATTGATCAACAATCAGAACATTTAGACTTCACCGTATAATTGTTGCTATGGCACTAGATCTTCAAACATTTAAAACAAGGGCTTTATCTGCAATTATTTTTGTGGTGGTGATGCTAGGTGCCATTTTTTATAGTATCTACAGTTTTATTATCCTTTTTTTAATTGTGCATACGGGATGCTTTTCGGAGTATAATAAACTCATCCAAAAGATTCCAACTATCACTACTAATAAAACAAAGGTTTTGTATAACTTGTTTGGGCTTGCATACATCACTATTAGCTTTTTTGCTATTACACATTTAGCATCTGCGCATTGGGTTGCTGTTTTAGGTACCACTCAATATTATGTGTTACCCATGCTTGTTATTGTGAGTATTTGGATCAATGATACCATGGCCTATATAGTAGGATCTTTTATTGGTAAAACGCCGCTTTCGGTGGTATCGCCTAAAAAAACTTGGGAGGGCACCATTGGTGGCGCATTACTTGCTGTGGTAGTAGTAGTGTTATTAGGAAGATCTTTAACAGGCCTAACTTATCAAACCCTTATTATTGTGAGTGCTACTTCTGCCATAATGGGTACAATTGGCGATTTGATTGAAAGTAAGTTTAAAAGAATGGCTGACGTTAAAGATAGTGGTAATATTATGCCAGGGCATGGTGGTTTTTTTGACCGTTTTGACTCTTTATTATTAGCAGGTCCTTGTGTTTGGTTACTGCTAACACTTTTTGCGCAATAGATTTTACTATACATTTGCAACTCAAATCCTTATTATGACAATTCACCGCGAAGGTTTCCGCACAATTGGTATTACAGCGCTCATTTTTGGTGTTATCAATTTAATTTCAATTTCTTACTTAGGAACCTGTTGTCCTAGATTAGCCGGCGCTATTTTTGGACTGTCGCTTTTCTTCTTCTTATTTATCATTTCATTTTTTAGAATTCCGAATAGAACATTAACCATCAACGACAATCAAATTATTTGTCCTGCCGATGGTAAAGTAGTAGTGATTGAAGAAATTACAGATGTTGAGTATTTTAAAGACAAACGCATCCAGGTGAGTGTGTTTATGAGTCCAGCAAATGTACACGTGAACAGAAATCCAATGAGCGGCAAAGTGGTGTATAACCAGTACCATAAAGGAAAGTACTTGGTGGCATGGCATCCAAAATCTTCCACCGAAAATGAAAGATGGAGCGTTGCCGTAGAAAATAACCACGGTACTATTTTATACAAGCAAATTGCTGGTGCACTTGCAAAACGTATTTGTAATTATACAACAGTAGGTCAAGAAGTAAAGCAAGCCGATGAATACGGCTTTATTAAATTTGGTAGCAGGGTAGATATTTTATTACCAGTAGGTACTAAAATTAATGTTGAACTTAATCAGGTTGTAAAAGGCGGAGTAACCGTACTTGCTTCTTGGTCTTAATACTAGATTTCCTTTTATAAATCGCCTAACTGAGGTCTTAGCACAATGTCTTCTGTTACCGCTGCATCTGATAAGGAAGCAGCAGCCACAATCATGGTAGCAATATCACTTGCTTCCATAATTCTTTTAGGGTCTACACCTGATCCATCCCAACTGGCTGTATAAACTGCTCCAGGATAAACGCCCGTAACTTTTATGCCGTGTGGCTTTAGTTCTTCGCGTAAATTTTTTGTAAATCCAGCTAATGCAAATTTGCTAATACTATAACTACCACCATTGGCATATGCATGAAGTGATGCGATCGAGCAAATATTAAAGATATGTCCTTTTTTAGCGGACATCATAGGCGCTAGCAAAGCTCTTGTTAAATGATAAGCACTGTATAAATTGCTTTCGATCATTGTAGCAAGTGTACCAGGCGCTTCGTTATAAATACTACCAGGTACAAAATGTCCTGCATTATTAATAATGATATCAGGCGTTCCTTTTTCTAAGCACCAATTTGCAAAAGCATGAACATCCGCTTCGTTTGACATATCAGTGGGCCTTGCTTTAATGGTAGCATCTGGATAGGTTGTTTGTAATTCAGAAACGGTATCATATAAGGCTTTTTCACCTCTACTACATAGTAGGAGGGTATACCCTTTTTGTGCGAATGCATTTGCTACTGCTTTTCCAATGCCTTTAGAGGCGCCTGTAATTACAACTATCATACTACGAAGTAACATATTTTTTGGGTAAAACTGCTTTAACTTTACTCCATGAAATACCAACACCTTTTCTTTGACCTAGATCATACCCTCTGGGATTTTGAAACAAATGCCAAAGAAAGCCTACAAGACCTATATACAGCACACAACTTGGCAGGCAGGGGTGTGGATAGCTTTGATCATTTTTTTGATCATTATAGCGCACACAATCACCGCTTATGGGATAGGTATACAAAGGGTTTTATTAAACAGGAAGAATTAAAATGGAAACGTATGTGGTTGGCGCTTTTAGAATATAAAATAGCAGATGAGACATTGTCGAGGCAAATGTCACTTGATTTTTTAGAAATACTTCCTACAAAAAAATCATTGTTTGAAGGTACTACCGAGCTACTCACTTATTTGCAACAGAAAGGATATCAGATGCACCTTGTTACCAATGGTTTTGAAAATGTACAACACCAAAAAATTAGACACGCTGGACTAGATCCATACTTTGGTGCAGTTATTACTTCAGAAGCAAGTAATAGTTTAAAACCCAACAAAGAAATATTTGATTATGCATTTGCAAAAACTGGCGCTTCTGCTAGTAATAGTATTATGATTGGAGATAATCAAGATGCAGATATTAAAGGAGGTATCAACGCTGGGATGGATACTATTTTTGTAAATCATATTGGCGCCACACCACATGTAAAAGCCACCCATGAAGTTTTTGATTTACCGTCTATTGCTAAACTTTTATAGTTATATATAACCATAAAAAAAGCCGCTAACATGTTAGCGGCTTTTTTATAAACTAGATTGTACAATTAGTTTTTTACAACGCTTGCAGTTTTAGGGTCTTTCTTGCATTTTTTGCAATCTTTCTTGCAGTCTTTACCACAAGCTTTTTTCTCTTCTTTTTTGCATTTGCTGCAATCTTTTTTACCATCGCAAGCAAATACAGCACCTGTAGTTAGTAAAGCTGCTACAGCAAGCATCATTATTTTTTTCATAAAAAGTGTTTTTAGTGTTTTAGGATATAACTATAAAGTTATACAAAATTGGATATCTAGGCCCCGTTTTTCTGTTAAAATCACCATTTTTCGTCGTCAGGAATGCTGGACGTGTCCATTTTGTACTTTTCCCTCGAGGCTTTAGCCGCAGCAATACGCTCGATTATAAGGGCTGCAATAATATTGGCGGCGTCTACTCCCTTGTTTTCTGCTAGTAATTGACTCAGTTTTTTCTCGCTCACATCTAAGCGGTACAGTACCAATAAAAGTTTTTTAAAATCCTGGGTAATCCATTCGTTGATGAGCTTTGTTAAGGCCGATGGATCGAGTTTTTCTATGGTTTCGAGGCTTAATTCCATACTATTAAATTACACATACTTTTCTATCACACCTAGTCCAAATAATGCAAAATCATATTTTACCGGATCTTTTGGATCGAGTGTTTTAAGGTACTGCGTAAGTTCAAGTCCTGCTTGCCAATCTATTTTGGTGCGGTCTAATAACTGAAATCTTTTGGCCACCCTTGCAACGTGTAAATCTATAGGACAAATTAGCTCGCTGGGTTTAATGGTATTCCAAATACCAAAGTCAACGCCTTTATTGTCTTTACGAACCATCCACCGGAGGTACATGTTAAGTCGTTTACAGGTAGAGCCTTTACTGGGTGTAGCAATATGCTTTTTGGTTCGGGGTGGTGCGTCCGGTAAAGAAAAAAAGTATTGGTGAAAATGATGAAGCCTCGCTGCTGGATTATTATCTGGTGCCAAACAAAAAGCGGCTTCTAAACTTTCATGTTTACTATAATGTGCTTTTAAAAATTCTATAAAATAGAGTAAATCTGTAGTGTTAAATGTGCGGTGTTTAAAGGCTAGTAATTTTTTAAGATCAGATTCTTTATGCTCCACACAAAATTGATGCGGCGCATTGTCCATCAGTTGCATCAGCTCTTTAGATTTTTGTATGATGGTGGTTCTGTTACCCCATGCAAAAATGCTTGCAAAAAAACCTGCAATTTCAATGTCTTGTTTTTTTGAAAACAAATGCGGTATACAAATAGGGTCGTCTTTAATAAAACTTACCTGATTGTATACCGCAACTTTTTTATCAAAAAATGCCTTGAGTGAATCTTGGTTTGCTCGGTTATCTCCAGCCATCGCCGTCTAATATATTGCCAATACCACCAAGTACACTGCCTTCTTCTCTTCTAGAAGTTGTTGCATATTGTAAAATGCGTCCTGCTAAACGGCTAATAGGAAGGGTTTGAATCCAAACAGTTCCTGGTCCTCTCAGTGTTGCAAAAAAGAGTCCTTCTCCGCCAAAAATGCTGTTTTTAATGCCGCCTACAAACTGGATATCATATTGAACGCCAGCAGTAAAACCAACAATACATCCGGTATCAATTTTTAGTAAATCACCTTCTTGTAATTGTTTTTGTACCACATGACCGCAGGCATGTAAAAAGGCCATACCGTCACCTTCTAATTTTTCCATAATAAAACCTTCGCCGCCAAATAAGCCGGTACCTAGTTTTCTTTGAAATTCGATACCAACACTTACTCCTTTAGCTGCGCAAAGGAATGCGTCTTTCTGACAAATAATTTTGTTTTGAAATCTTGACAAATCGAGTGGAATAATTTTACCCGGATACGGAGATGCAAAACTTACGGTTTTAACACCACCTGAAGTATTGGTAAATGCGGTCATAAATAGGTTTTCACCTACCAATAAGCGCTTTCCTGCGTTCATTAATTTTCCTAAAAAGCTAGACTGTGCACCACTGCCATCACCAAATAACGTTTCCATTTGAACGCCATCTTCCATCATCATAAATGCACCTGGTTCAGCAATTGCAGATTCGTTAGGGTCTAACTCAACTTCCACATACTGCATTTCTTCTCCATAGATTTTGTAATCGATTTCGTGATTTTGTATCATACGATAAATTTTAAAACCAGCTACCAATAAATGTTTCGCCAGCGTTTTGTAATTTATTTTTTCTTGCCTTTACTTTTATTTTATGTTTGATCATAACGGCTACCATCAAAAATAAAAAGATAAATGTAAATGGAGGAATACCTAAAAAGCTAATCCAAGTTCCGCCAAACATTTTACGCATCGGTCTACGAAGACGTTCAGCAATTAAATACATACTAGGTACAATAATAAGCGTCATGAAAAACGCAAATGCAAGTCCAAATATAATGGTCCAGCTAAGAGGTTTCCAAAACGCAACGCTATCGCCGCCTAAAAATATGTGCGGGTTTAGTTCCGAAAATAAAGTGATGAAATTGATATTAAATCCAATCGCAATTGGAATAAAGCCAAGTATTGCTGCAACTGCAGTAAGTAATACCGGAATAATTCTGGTTTTACCTGCCTGAATAATAGCATCTCTTGTTTTCATACCTCTGCTTCTTAATTCATCGGCAAATTCAATTACTAGAATACCATTTTTAACCACAATACCTGCAAGACCCACGATACCTAGGCCAGTCATAAGGCCTGATACTTCCATACCGGTAATGGTGAATCCTAAAAACACACCAATTACACTAAATAAAATTTCACTTAAAATAATTACGGATTTACTTACAGAATTGAATTGTAAAACAAGGGTAAATAAAATAAGCATGAGTGCAATTAAAAGCGCTTTGCCTAAGAAGGCAACGGTTTCTGCCTGTTGCTCACCTTCACCAGTTTGTTTAATAGTTACGCCATCTGTTACTCCTTTAAAGTTTGCAATATGTTTCGCAATTACTTGGTTAACACTTGTTGCATTATAGCCCTCTGTGGTTAACACATTAGAGCGTAGTGTAATTAAGCGCTTCTGATTTTTTCTTTTTACACTCCCAAGCGTGCTAGTAGGATCTACTTTTACAAGTGCACTGATGGGGATATTTTTTACAGCACCGCCCGAAGCCATGTCTCTAAATGAGATGCGCATATTTAATAAATCCGTTAAGCTTTTACGCTGAACAGCATTGTTACGAAGCTGAATTTTATATTCTTCTTTACCTTCTTTGATTTTAGAAATTTCTTTACCAAAAAGAGCTGTTCTAATTTGCATACCTATTTGAGCTGTCGACACACCTTCAATAAGGGCACGCTCTCTATCGATACTTAATGTGATTTCTGGATTTTTTAAATCCACATCCATTTTAAGTTCTTCCACACCTGGTACACGAATAGAATCTAAATAGTTTTTAAGTGAAGAAGCAGTTTTAATCATGGCATCAAAATCTTCACTGGCGATTTCAATGTTAATGGGAGGATCGGTTGGTGGTCCACCACTTTCTTGGTTCACACTTATTTCTGTTCCAGGAATCCCTTGTACTGCCTGTCTAACTTGATCTAGGTATGGCGCCGTACTTTGGCCATGTCTTTTTTCATATTCTACAAACGATACTTGTATACGGCCAAGTTCGCTTCTTGTAGTACGGTCACCACTGGTAGGATCGGCGGCGTTTACAGCCACGTTGCTAATAATACTTTCTACAATTGGATTCGTTTTACCATTTTCGGTACCTAAAACTTTATTTACTCTGCCTTCAAGTACACGTGTAATAGAATCGGTGTAACGTACGTCAGAACCTACGGGTAATTTGAGGTATACAAACAACTGGTTAGGATCTCCTTTGGGGAAAAACGTAACAGGTATTCTGCCTCCAATAATAGATCCTACAAATACAAATAAGGATACAAAAAAGAGTGCAATAATACCAATGAGTAAATGAACGGGTCTCCAACCTTTTAACGCCCATTGCAACAATGACTCATAATGATTCATAATCCAAGGAAGCGCTTTGTTTTGGAAATTATGGATGGCATCCGTAATAAAATACCTGTTTATTACAACAAGTAGCATGAACGTAATTAAGAGGTTTCCAAAAAATGGAGCACCCACAATATCTAATAAAACACCAATGCCAACAGCGATCCAAAATCCTTTCTTTTTAAAAATGGCAGATTTAGGTTCTTTGCTGTCTGATTCTGGGTGATTCATAAAATCAACCGCAAATACAGGGTTCATGATAAATGCTACTACTAACGATGCTGCTAGTGTAAATATGAGCATGGTAGGCAGGTACACCATGAACTTTCCAATAATTCCAGGCCAAAATAGGAGTGGGAAAAAAGGAGCAAGGGTTGTGATGGTTCCAGCTAGTACCGGTATGAAAACCTCTCCAGCAGCCATTCTTGCAGCGTTGTTGACGCTTAATTTACCCTTTCCTTCTACAAATATGCGGTGGGTATTTTCTATCACTACAATGGCATCATCTACAATAATACCAAGCCCAAATAGCAGGGCAAAGAGCACTATAAAATTGAGCGTTACATGTGTGCCAACAATTAAATCGGCACCTGGTAAAAACACAAACGCAACAAACATACTCAGTGGAACTGAGAGCGCCACAAAAAATGCGTTTACTACGCCCATGAAAAACATGAGCACAATCAAAACTAAAATGAAGCCAATGATGATTGAGTTTACAAGTTCATTAAATGAGCTTCTGGTTTTAATACTCTGATCTCCAGAAATAACCGCTTTTAGATTGGTCGGATAAATGGTTCCTTTTCCTTCTTCTACAATCTTTTTTACGCCATCGGACGTTTCAATTAAATTTTCACCACTTCTTTTAATAATATTTAAGGTTACTACATTTTTACCATCTAAACGTGCAAAGCTTTCGCGCTCTTTGGTTGTATCCGCAATGGTTGCAATGTCTTTGAGGTAAATAGGTGCACCACTGGTGTTTCTTACAATAATATTTGCAATGTCACCCGCTGTTTTCAGTTGCCCTTTTAGTTGCAGGGTCCTTTTCATATTACCTACCTCTAATAAACCGCCAGAGATATCCATGTTTTCTCTTTGAATGGCGTACGTGATATCATCAAAAGTAATACCCGCGCTTTGTGCACGGTAATTGTCTACATTGATTTGAAATTCTCTTTCTGGTGCACCTACAATATCTACTCTGTTAATTTGAGGTAGATTTTCGAGTTTATCTTTTAGGTCGTCGGCATATTTTTTTAGACGCGGCAAGTCAAAATCACCACTTAAGTTTACAGACATAATGGGCTGTTCACTAAAGCTTACCTCTAAAACTGTTGGTTCGATGGTTAAGTCTTTTGGAAGATCTTGTTTAGCCTTATCAGTTGCATCTTTTACTTTTTGAAGCGCCACTTCGGTTTTAACCTCGGTATCAAACTCTACCATAATCGCCGAAAAGTCTTGCTGAGAATTACTCGTGAACTTTTTAATTTTTGCACCCGTAATACTTTTGATTTGCTTTTCGATAGGCCTTGTTACTAGGTTTTCGATGTCTTTTGGTGAGTTACCTACATACACGGTTTGTACATAAATGGTAGGAATCACGATGTCTGGAAACTGTTCCTTAGGCAGTGTTACAAACTGATAAATACCCGCAAGGCTCACAAACAAAATCACCAAATAAATGGATGTTTTGTTTTTGATACTCCAGGTAGTAGGTCCAAATTCTTTGAATTTGGCTTTTATATTTTCTGTGAATTGCATACAATATTTTTATTCGTATTCTAATTATTTACTAGCAAGTACAATCAATTGACCATCATATAGGCTCTGAAATCCTTCTGTTACAATTTGGTCACCTGCTTGTAAACCCGATTTAATTTCTAATTGATCTTTGTAGAATTCGCCTACTGTTACCATGCGTTTGCGTGCAATTAACTTACCTTTTTCAGCTACTGCTACCATTACGTATTTGCCAGTTTCGTCATTTTGTAAGGTATTCACTGGAATAGCAATGGCATTAGCAATACTATAATCTAAAATTTGCACGAGTGCAATTTGGTTAGGTCTTAAATCTTTATCGGCAGCCACTTTCGCTTCAATAAAAAAGCTTCTGCTATTAGGGTTGATAACTTTACCTACCACAGAAATAGGCGCCTGGATGTTCTTTTGTAAATCAGGAAGGTTTATGGTAAGCTTGGTGCCTGTTTTAACACGTTGGCTATAATTTTCAGGCACTTCTGCAGTAACTTTTAATTTATTGGTATTTACTATTTTTATTTGACCAGCGCCTGCAAAAATTTCACCCACTCGAACGTTCACTTCTTCTACCACACCGTCAACATCACTATATACAGATGTGAACTGAACTTGCTCACGACTAATTTTTACTTGCTCTTGTGCTGTTTTAAGTTGATTTTCTAATAAATCAACATTGTTTTTGGCTGAAATGATTTGCACTTCTGTTCCAATATTTTGTTCCCACAAGTTCTTTTGCTTTTGATAGAGTGTTTTAGCAAAAGAAAGTTGCGTTTTTAAAGTTTCAAGACCTTGCTCCGCAGCAATTAAAGCTTGACGCTGAATGGCATCGTCTAATTTTAAAAGCAGTTTTCCTTTTGGTACTACATCACCTCTTTTTACAAAAACCCCTTTTACTTGACCCCCACCACCGCGTGCAGTTACATAGGAAACGCTTTCAGATTCAATTTTACCTTGTAAATCAATGTAATGATTAAAGGTTTGCGGTGCAAGCACTGAAGTAACAACGAGCTTACCTGTTGCTTGATTGGCAGCTGCTGTATCAAGTGTTGTGATTTCTGTTTCTAGCGCACTTAGTTCTTTTTTAAGTGCCGCTAATTTATTTTTCTTGTCGGTTAAACTTCCACTTTTTTCGCTTCCGTTACATGCTATAAAAGCTGCTAAAACGCTAACAAGTGAGATTTTAATGATTGCTTGCATGGTATATGTATTTACTTATTTTAATGAATTATAATTTTCCTGTTGCTTTTAAATAATCAACACGCGCAATAATGGCACTGTACATAGCTCCTATGTAATTGGTTTGTGCCGTTACTAAATCTGTTTGTGCGCCCGTAATTTCCATATTGGAACCAGTTCCTATTTCGTATTTCTTTTTGGTTTGCGCGTATACTGATTCTGCTAACTGCATATTCTTTTTTTGATTGTTGAGGGTACTTATAGCCGTTGCAAAATTCATTTTAGCCTGCGTTACTTCTGCGTCAATTGTGAGCCTTAAGTTTTGTAATTGATTTTCTGTTTGTTGTAAATCAATTTTGGCTTTTGTAATTCTTGCTTTTCTGGCAAAACCATCAAATATTGGCGTACTAATATTTAGACCAATAAAACTTGTGGTAAACCAGTCGCCACCCTTAAAAAAGTTGAACTGATTTCTTTGGGCATTTTTTGTGTAAGCACCAGACATGGCTATCGTTGGTAAATAGCTTAGTTGATATCTTTTAATATTGTATTCGTTTAATTTTTTACCTAAACTAACCGCCTGAAATTCTTTACGGTCGGTATACTGATAATCTTGATTACTCGCAATATCCGTTGTGATTTGATCTTCAGAAATTTTGTCTGTTAAAATGAGCGTGTCTTTTACAGGCATGCCCATTAAGGTTTTAAGGCCAATGTATCCTAATTCAATAGCGTTAGTGGCTTTTAATTTTTCGGTTTCTAAATTGGCTATTTGTACCGAAATTTTATCTAGGTCTAATTTCTCTACAAATCCATTTTTGTATAACTCTTTAGAATCATGCTCTAATTTTTTAAGTCTTTCGATATTCGCATCTAATAATCCAATTTGAGTTTTACTTACCACGAGTTGATAATAGATTTTATGAATATTGGTTTTTATCATTTCCTCGGTCACCTCAGCTGATTTTTGCTGTAGGGCAATGGTAGTTCTTCGTGCTTGGAGTGCCACAAATACTTGGCCATCAAACAACAGTTGTTGTAACTGTAAACTGGCATTGGCATTGTATTTGGTACCAAATCTTACGGGAATATAACTACCTGGAGTGCCTCCAAAAATTTCGCCTGGAAGTAGAGAAACAGGAAGTTGTAAATAATCAACACCACCAACGGTTGCATTGATAGAAGGTAATGCAGAAGCAGTCACTTCTTTGTTGATGGCTTCTTGACTTTTTATGGTCAATAATGCATTTTTTACTTGCAGGTTGTTTTTGTAGGCATAATCGACACACTGCGATATGCTAAATTCATTTTTTGTTTGTGCAGTAGTTGCATTTGTATACGCGATGAGCGCTATTACAATACTGGCTGCTAACATCCTTTTCGTGTTCATTTTCATTTATTTTTTCTTTCTTGCTTATATGCTTCAATTACTTTTAATCCAGCCTGGGTTGCCATGCCGTGTAAAAAATTATCTGTTGTTTCACTAATTATTTGAATGGGTGTAAATTTGGTAGAAGGGAAATGTTCAAAATCAAACATTAAAAACATATTGGCAAGTCTGTATCTAGTGAGCAGGTCTACATCAATGTTTGCTCTATACAATCCTTCTTGTTTTCCTCTTTCAATATTTGCTTTTGTGATTTCGTAAAAGAAGGTATTCTTGTGCGCTCTAAACTTTTCAAATCCAGAACTGTGGTATTTTTGTAAGTCAAACATCACAGATGGGTTCATATGTTTGAACATTTCTTGTGCTGTATCAAGTGCTAAAAACATTTCATGGATAGCATTTTCACTAACGGCAGCGTACCTGCTAAATTCTTCATGGTGTCGCTCAATTTCAATGTTGATCACCCCATCTACTAAAGCATCTTTGTCTTTAAAATATTGATAGATGGTTTTTTTGCTCATGCCTAGGTGGTTGGCAATTTCATCCATGCTCACACTTCTTATGCCATATAACATAAAAAGTTCATGTGTTTTTCTGACGATTCTGTTTTGCGTTTCCATTTTCTAATTGAGGGCGCAAAACTATGGAAACTTTTTGCGTAATCAAAGTTTCCATTCAAAAATTTAACGTAATTTTGTTGAACGGTAGTTTGCGCAAACTATCCATTAACTTGCAACAAATTTCAGCCATGAATACTAGGTATAAGCAGCTTAGAGCCCAGGTAACGCTCAAGCGCTTGCTCCAATTTTTCTTTCAGGGTCTTATTGTTTTAGCCCCAATAGCGGTTACCTTATGGGTTGTGCTGGGCTTATTTCAGTGGGTGGATGGATTTTTGCCAAATCTCATTAACACATTGTTTCCCAGTGCTTTAGATAAAAATATTGATGGATCTCTTCGTAAAATACCCGGTTTAGGTTTTGTGGTTGTGGTATTATTGGTACTCTTTGTGGGGTGGCTATCCTCTTTATTTGTGGTTGAAAGGTTGGTGTCCGTTTTTGATACGGTACTCGAAAAAACCCCTGGCATTAAATTTATTTATTCGTCTGTAAAGGACTTTTTAGAAGCATTTGCCGGAAACAAAAAGAAATTTGATAAGCCTGTACTGGTTAATGTGGATGCATCTGGCGTTTGGAGAATTGGATTTATTACCCAACCCTCAAATACTGAATTTGGATTACCCGATCATGTAACAGTGTATGTACCGCATTCATATGCGATATCAGGGATTACCTATATCGTTCCAAAAACAAATATTAAAATATTGGATAATGTATCTGCAGCCGACGCCATGAAATATACCGTTTCGGGTGGTGTAACAGATGTTCATGACGATAACACTATCACAGAACTTGATAAAAATGAAACTGCATAATTTTAATTCTGGACCTTCCATATTACCGCCCGTTGTCATGCAAAAAGCAGCGGAAGCCATCATGGATTTTGAGGGCTCTGGTTTATCTATTTTAGAAATTGGACACCGCACTTCATTGTTTCAAGATGTAATGCAAGAAGCCGTACAATCCGTAAAATCACTCATGCAAATTGGTGATGATTATGAAGTGTTGTTTTTGCATGGTGGCGCTACTACGCAGTTTATGCAGGTTCCTATGAATTTACTGGACACGCATGAAACAGCTGCCTATTGTGACAATGGAATTTGGGGTAATAAAGCCATCAAAGAAGCTGCGAATTTTGGAAATGTGCAAGTGGTGACTGATAGTACTTCCAACAATCATACAAGTATAAACAAAGACTTTACAGTAGATTCTTCCGCTAAATATTTGCATTTTACCACCAATAATACGGTAGAAGGTACACAGTGGCATACCCTACCAAACACAAGCGCACCGCTTGTTGCAGACATGAGTAGCGATATCTTTTATGCTCCACGTAATTTTAATCAGTTTTCACTGATATATGCCGGAGCACAAAAAAATATGGGCGCTGCGGGTGTAAACATGGTGGTTGTAAAAAAAGAAATCCTCGGAAAAATTGCTAGAAAAATTCCGACTATCATGGATTATCAAAAACATATTGCAGCTGGTTCACTTATGAATACGCCACCGGTTTTTGCAATCTATGTAAGTTTATTAACGCTCCGTTGGATTATAGCTGAAGGGGGCTTAGCAGAAATGCAAATCCGCAATACAGCAAAATCAAATTTATTATACGAAACCATTGATTCATTACCTGTGTTTGAAGCGCGCGTCGCAAAAGAAGATAGAAGCTTAATGAACGCCGTATTCTTTTTAAAAGATCAAAGTTTAGAAGAAAGCTTTATAAATCTTTGTAAAGAAGAGGGTATGGTAGGTGTTAAAGGGTATAGGACTGTGGGGGGTGTACGTGTAAGTATGTACAACGCCATGCCATTATCTAGCGTTCAAACTTTTTGTGACTTAATGAAATATTTTGCTTCTAAACATGGTTAAAACTTTTTATAGAATTTTATTATTGATTGTTTTGGTTGCCTCGTTTAACGCTGCGGCCACTGCACAACAAACAGTTGTTACAGGGGTTGTTACAGATTTAAATAGTGGCGCACCCATACCTTATGCAACCATTGTATTTAAAGGTGGGCGAGGAACGGTAACAGACAGCGCAGGAAAGTACAAGCTCGTTGGTGCCAATCAAATTGGGAGTATTAAAATTTCTTATGTTGGTTACAAAACGGTTACCAAAAATATTCAGATAGGTAAAACACAAGTGATAGACATTATTATGGAAGTGGATCCGCTGCTTTCTAATAACGTTACTGTTTCTACCAATAAACGCGCGCCTTATAAAAACAAAAACAATCCAGCTGTTGATCTTATTAAAAGAGTCATTGCCAATAAGCCACTCAATAAGCCTGATAGTTATGATTATATCCAGTACGACGAATATGATAAGATAGAATTATCGCTCAGTAAAATTCCTGAAAAAATTACCAATAGTAAACTACTTAAAAAGTATCAGTTTTTACTAGATAATAAAGACACCCTAAAAATAGCAGGAAAATCACTCATCCCCATTTATTTGGAAGAGCGCTTGTCTACACATTATTTTAGAAAATCACCAGAAAAAACAAAAGACATTGTAATAGCACAAAAGCGCGTAAACTTTGGAGACTACGTAGACAACGATGGCGTGAGCACCTATTTAAATAGGCTTGTGATGGATATTAATATTTATGAAAATAATATCCCTTTATTCACCCACGAATTTTTAAGTCCTATTGCGGATGTGGCCCCTACATTTTACATGTATTATATAAGGGATACCATAACGGATGCCAATGGTTTAAAATTAGTGAAGCTTTATTTTACGCCACGTAATACCAACGATTTGTTGTTTAGAGGTACCATGTACATTACCCTCGATGGTAATTACGGTGTCCAAAAAATGACCATGTTCATTAGTAAAAACGCAAACGTAAATTTTGTTAGAGAATTAAATATTGATTTAGATTTTGAGCAAGGGAGCGATAGTAGATATCATTTAATAAAAAGTACTGCGTTTACGGAAGCAGCTTTAACAAAAAATAGCAAAGGTGGTGTGTTTGGTGGAAGAACGGTTTCTTATAAAAATTACACCATCAATAAAGCGTTACCGGATTCTATCTATACTGGACCTTCGCTGGTTGTTAAAGCGGATGCAGCAAACTACAACGAAACATTTTGGAATGCTAGTAGGCATGATACTTTAACAAAGGCAGAATCTAAGGTATACAGTAATATAGATAGCCTCGAAAAAATGCCATCATTTAGAAGAACGATGGCTGTTGTTACACTTTTAGTGGCGGGCTACACGGCTATTGGTCCAGTAGATATGGGGCCTGCGGCTACTTTTTATAGTTTTAATCCAGTAGAAGGATTTAGACTTAGGTTGGGTGGACGTACCACGCCAAAATTAAGCAAGCGCATTTATTTTGAAGGGTATGGTGCATATGGTTTTAAAGATGAAAGATGGAAATACTATGGTGGCGTAACATACTCTCTTAACAATCAGTCTATCTATGCATTCCCAATGCATTTTGTGCGTGCGAGCTATCAAAAAGAAACTAAAATCCCTGGACAAGATTTAGAATTTGTATCGGAGGATAATATTTTACTTTCTTTTAAACGGGGACTCAACGACAAGTGGACCTACAATAAATATTTTAGAATAGACTACGTACATGAATTGCCTAGTAGGTTGTCATATACGATTGGTTTTAGAAATTGGAGACATGAAGCAGCGGGCGGACTCATCTATCAAACTGTAAAAAATGGTCAAACTATAATTATTCCTGAGGTTAACACATCAGAAATAACTGGACAAATTAGATGGGCCCCGCATGAGCAGTTTTTTCAGGGTAAGGTTTACCGTATTGCCATGGTTAATAAATATCCCATTCTTACCCTTAATTACACAGCTGGTTTAAAAGGCGTTATGGGTAGTAATTATAATTACCAGAAAGTGAGTTTTACTTTTGATAAGCGTTTTTATTTATCTCAACTTGGCTTTACGGATGTTAATTTTGAAGCAGGTACTATGTTTGGAAAAATTCCATATCCGTTATTAAGTATTCCGCGTGCGAATCAAACATACGCCTATCAATTAAATTCTTATAATCTTATGAACTTCCAAGAGTTTGTAAGTGATAGATATGCGTCTTTATTTGTTGAACATTATTTTAACGGATTAATATTTAACCGTATTCCTTTATTCAAAAAACTAAAATTGCGTGAGCAGTTAGCAGCTAGGGTTATTTACGGAAGTTTAAGAGATGAAAATGATCCTTCAAAAAATCCTGATCTCATTGCATTTCAAAATCTGAATGGAGCTGTAACAAGTTTTAGTCTCAATCAGGGACCCTATTTTGAAGGTAGTGTAGGGATTGGAAATATATTCAAGTTTTTGCGCGTTGATCTTGTTAAAAGGTTTACCTATACCAACAACCCTTATATAACCAAACTAGGTATTCGTACAAGATTTAGATTTGACTTTTAAAAAGTGGGGAGTATGCATGTTAGAATTGTATGGGTTTTAGTAGGTTTATTGATGGGTTTAGTTGATAGCTATGCTAACACGGCCCTAGATTCTTTTCCTATACCAAAGCCCACCGCTAAACAACTCTTTTATTTACAAAGGACCACCAATAGCAATACCATCATTTGTGATCTTAATACGGATTCCAAAGGGCAGCTCATCAAAGACAACCCAGTACACGTGTATTGGATACGTTATGACGAAGGGGGAGAAAAAAAAGAATTAAGTTATATTCAAGAAACTTTTGCTTACGGAATTAAGCATGACTTACTTCCAAATGGCGTTTATAAACTTCATTTTGTTTCCTATAAAAAACAAGTCTTTTATTTAAAGCGTTCGCCAAAAGACAATCAATACAAAGTTTACTTTTTATTCAATAACAAAGAATTTGTTTTACAAAAACTATTTGTAAAAATTGAAGGCGGATCTTTTTGGGTACCCAATGTTATTTATATGGAAATTATTGGGAAAGACGAATATTCAGGTACCCCTTTTTCATATAAATTCAAGCCTTAATTCACTAGAATTGCCGATATTTGACGCATGGCAATCATTCAACCATTTAAGGCTTTACGACCGCAGCCTCAGCTTGCAAAACAAGTGGCTAGCCGTCCTTACGATGTATTAAATAGTGCAGAAGCTAAAAAAGAAGCATCAGGTAATCCCGCTTCTTTTTTGCACATTACAAAAAGCGAAATTGATTTACCAGAGTCGGTAGATATTCATGACGCACAAGTATATGAACAAGCAAAAGAAAATTTAGCAGCTTTTATAAAACGCGATGTAGTATTTAGAGAATCAAAAGACTGCTATTATATCTATCAATTAATCATGCATGGAAGGTCTCAAACCGGACTTGTATGTGTAAGTAGTGTGGATGATTATGAAAATGACATTATCAAAAAGCACGAGTTTACAAGACCTGAAAAAGAATTAGATCGCATCAATCATATTAAAACATCTGGCGCCCAAACGGGTAATGTGTTTTTAGCTTACCGCAATAATGTTGGGTTAGATACGCTCATCGAAAACTGGAAAAAAACAAAAACAGCAGTGTATGATTTTGTCGCTGACGATGACATCCAACACACCATTTGGGTAGTCAATGACGAGTCTACTATACAAGAAATCAGCTCTATATTTCAACATGAAATTCCATGTACTTATATTGCTGACGGACATCATAGAGCTGCTTCTGCTGCAAAAGTGCGCGCTGCATTAGGTGCCAATGCTAGTAAAAATGCAGATTATTTTTTAACCACTTTATTTCCTTCAAATCAGTTGTATATCATGGATTACAACCGTGTGGTAAAGGATTTAAATGGGTTAACACCCACAGGTTTTTTAGAAGCCGTAGCAAAACAATTTGATGTTGAGCAGCTGTCTAAAGAGCCATTTAAGCCACAGGCGCTTCATGAATTAGGCATGTATTTGAATGGATGCTGGTATAAGCTTACAGCTAAGCCTGGCAGTTTTACTGAAGATCCAATTGGTGTGTTGGATGTTACAATTTTACAAAACAATATTTTGGATGCTATATTAGGTATCGCAGATCCACGTACCGATTCTCGTGTAGATTTTGTGGGAGGTATTAGAGGGCTGCAGGTTTTAGCGGACAGGGTAGATAATGGTCAATTTGCGGCTGCATTTAGTTTGTATGCTGTAACGATTGATCAACTATTTGCTATTGCGGATGCGGGAAATGTAATGCCTCCAAAAAGTACTTGGTTTGAGCCTAAATTAAGAGATGGTTTGTTAACCCATCTTATTTACGAGTAGTTTAAACACATGCCATGCATATGAAACGATTGTTTGATTGCCTCGATCATCAGCTAGCCAATTTTCCTAAAAAGGATATGCTTGCTGCCAAAGAAAAAGGTATTTGGAAAACATATAGTACTGCCGATGTAGCCAGTACTGTAGACGCCCTAAGCGCCGGATTATTATCGCTAGGTGTTAGTGGTCATAATTTTACACCAGAATCTAGTGACAAAATTGCTATCATGAGTAGCAATAGGCCTGAGTGGGTTTTTACAGACCTAGCTTGCCAACAAATTGGCGCTATTTTAGTGCCCTTATATCCCACAACCAATCCTATCGAAGTAGAATTCATTTTAAACGATGCAGCGGTTGGATATGTTTTTGTTAGTAACCTGGAGTTATATGAAAAAGTAAAATCAGTTGCTTCAAAAGTGCCTTCTATTAAAGGTATTTATACATTTGATGCTATAGAAGGTGCGGTGCACTGGACTTCACTTACAAAAGCATCAACACCGGCCTTGCTAGATCAAGTAGAAAGTATTAAAAAAACCATTCCGGTTACTCAGTTAGCAACTATCATTTATACATCTGGTACAACGGGTGTACCTAAAGGTGTGATGTTGAGTCATCAAAATATTTATAGCAATGTGATGTTTTCAAAAGAGAGTTTTCCTTTTGAAGATGCGCCAGCATCTAAAGTGCTTAGCTTTTTACCGCTCAATCACATTTTTGAAAAGATGGTCACATACATTTATTTGTATAGTGGCATTTCAATTTATTACGCCGAAAGTCTTGATACCATTGGCGATAACTTAAAAGAAATAAAGCCGGATGGATTTACAACTGTACCACGCCTACTGGAAAAAGTGTTTGAAAAAATAATGGCCAAGGGCGCCGAGCAAACAGGTATCAAGAAGAAATTATTTTTTTGGGCAGTGGCGCTTGGTGAAAAATATGACAATATACAAAGTGGTGGATTTTGGTATAACCTACAATTGGCTATTGCCAATAAACTCATTTTTACAAAATGGCGTGAAGCGCTTGGTGGTAACGTTTCTTTTATTGTTACGGGGGGTGCGGCATGTCAGGTAAAACTGCTCCGCATTTTTAATGCCGCTAAAATTCCTGTGTTTGAAGGTTATGGTCCTACCGAAAATAGTCCTGTAATTAGTGTGAACCGTAAAGCAAAGGGCGGAACAAAGTTTGGAACAGTAGGTCCTGTAATTAATGGCATACAAGTTAAAATTGAATCAGATGGCGAAATATGTGTTGCAGGGGAAAGTGTGATGGTGGGTTATTATAAGCGTCCCGATTTAACGGCAGAAGCAGTGATTGATGGTTGGTTACATACGGGTGATATTGGTGTTTTTGAAAACGATATTTTCTTGAAAATTACCGACCGTAAAAAAGAACTCTTTAAAACAAGTGGTGGTAAATACGTAGCACCACAGCCTATCGAAAATAAGTGCAAGGAAAGTCCGTTTATTGAGCAGTTTATGGTGGTAGGTGCTGATCGTAAATTTGTAGGAGCGCTCATTGTACCTTCTTTTGGAACCTTAAAATCTTGGATGGAAGATGAGGGTATTGAATACACTACAAATGCTGCAGCAGTTGCAAATCCAAAAGTGATTGCATTATACAATGATATTATTGCTGAGTACAATACCTTTTTTAACCACGTTGAGCAAGTTAAACAATTTGCTCTATTAGATAAAGAGTGGACGGTAGAGTCTGGCGAGATGACGCCTAAATTAAGCCTGAAACGAAAGGTAGTAATGGAAAATTGTAAAGCAGCTATTGAAAGTATTTATGCCGAATAATCAGGCAGGCTTTCAATAGCTGCGTTTGTATATTTTATTCTACGCCTGGTTGTTTTAACTCCCAGTTGGTCTTTTTCTTTTCTACGTCAACCATGTTTTTTACGTCGCGTAGTAGTTTTTTGGCGTCATAAACAATACCGTCTTTAACAGTGTATTGTACGCCACCAATTCTTGTAATTTTATTATCAGGTGTTAAATGCACTGCACCCGTTCCGTATAGTACTTGTAAATTTTTGAGCGGGTTGGCATTTACAATTACAATATCTGCAAGTTTTCCAACTTCTATACTTCCCAAATCTTTTTCCTGACCTAGAGCTTGTGCGCCATATAAAGTAGCAGATCTAATTACTTCTAATGGATGAAATCCAGCTTCACGTAGTAATTCTAGTTCCCTGATATATCCAAAGCCATAGGTTTCATAAATAAATCCATTATCAGACCCGGCTGTTACACGACCTCCTCTGTTTTTATATTCATTTACAAAAGTCATCCATAGTCTGTAATTGTTTTTCCATTCTACTTCCTGCTCGGTTCCCCAGTTAACCCAGTATGAACCGTGAGATTGAAATGAAGGTTCATAAAATTTCCAAAGCGATGGTAATGTGTAGTTTTCGTGCCACTCAGCTCTACGTGCGCGGTGTAAATCTCTGTTGGCGTCGTAAATATTAAAGGTTGGATCTAATGTAAAATCTACAGCGAGTAAATCATTCATCACTTTATTCCAGTGTGGTGTATACGGCGCTGCTGCTTGCTTCCATAATTTTCCTGCTTCTTCAAAACGGTGTTCTTCATTGTTGTAGTTGTAATCTGCAGGGAAGTTTTGGATGGTTTTATCTTCAAACAGTGCTTCAGGTAATCCATACCAGTGTTCCATACTAGTCATGCCCGCTTTTGCTGAGTTAACAACGTTCCATCTAGCTACGTCTACTTGTGCGTGGTGACATGTAGAGCGGAGCCCCAATGCTTTGTTTTCTCTGATAGCAGCGTCCATCACTTCTGGCGGTGCACCAAAAAATTTAATTCCATCGGCGCCATTTTTGGCATTTTCTCTTACCCAAGTTCTTGCTTCTTCTGCATTCGTAATAGGCGTTTTACTTCCTTGGCCAAAAGCAGTGTATGCAAATATGCGAGGTGCTGTAATGGTGTTCTCTAAAGATTTTGCTTTATGCTCTAGTACCCATGAAAGGCCATTGCCTGCCGATGGGTCTCTAATGGTAGTGATACCATGTGCCATCCATAATTTAAATACATACTCTGCGGGTGTGCCTTGTTCTTTTCCACCAATATGACCATGCATATCAATGAGGCCTGGCATTGCATACATGCCTTCGCAATTGATTTCTTTGCCACCTTCTTTTAATGCAGGTCGGCGCGCAGCATTGATAGGTAAGCTTGGACTACCTACGTTTTGAATTTTTACAATTCTATTTTTTTCAATCACAATATCTACCGGACCAAAGGGCGGTGCGCCGGTACCATTGATAAGTGTTACACCTCTAATAATGAGTTGCGTGTAAGGACCATCGCCTTCTTTAACAAGTGGCGCTTTGGTAATTTGGGCACCCACTACAAAACATAGTTGTAGAAAAAAGATGCTGCTCAATAATTTTTTAAGCATAATTTATTCTTTAATGGATCTAAGGTATTTATCTCTGATGATATCTTGTACTTCTTTTCCTTCTATTTTGCTTTCAAGCCATGAAATAACGTCGAGGTACATGAAGGCGCGAGATGCTAGTTTGTCTTTTTCTACTTCTTTAAGGTTTTCTAACAGTTTAATAAAAGCCGGCTTAAGTGCATTTGGCTGTAATCTAAAAGAGCGTTTTAAGAAACTAAAAATTTCGGCTTCGGCTAGCCCTAAATTTTCCATTTTAGCCATAAACCTGGTTACTGATTTTAGCAAGTATTCTAAAATTTCAAAGTTGCCAAGTTCGTAATGTGCAATAAGGTGTAACAGTCTGGCATAGCAACGTAAGTCTGTTCTTAAATCACCTTTTAAATCGATGACTTTGTTTAAATAGTCGATGCTCATACTGTAATTGCCTGCGCCAAAATATAAAGAAGCAAATTTGTAATAGAATACAAGTACACGGTGTCTATCTAAATAGAGTTCGTACTCTGTTAATTTTTCTTCTATTAATGGAATCTCTGCAATACCTGCTTCAAAAGTGCCTTCCATAAAGTGACGGTTAATTTTTGAAAGGTTCAGGTATACAAATGTTTGAATTTTATTGTTTTGATTTTCTAGAACCGTTGGTGTTTGTGTGAAGGCTTCAAACCTACAAATGGTATCATTAAACTTTGTATAGTTACGTAAATCAAAATGGGCACTCATTAAATTGTGCATCCCTTTGATATAATGCGCCGTTTCAATCTCAATCATTTTTGGTTCTGTCTCAAAAAGGTCCACCCATTTTTGACAGTATCTATAATAGAGTAAGAAGTCTTGTAAAATAAAGGCGTACCAGCAGTAGCACTGGTATTTGTAGAGCTTCTCATAAAAGCCTTCACAGTCTTTAGATGCTTCAATGATTGCTGGATTGAACAAAATTTCTACGGCCGCTTTGTCATTGTCATTGCGGGCGTGTCCATTTTTTATATACCAGCTATACAGTTGTAATGATATGTTTGATAATTTTCCAATGCTGGCTAGTTTTAAATTTACATCCTCCACTTCGCTAGTTAATAAATCGGCTCTGTCCTGCATACTTCTTGTAATGTGCAGAGCTTCAATTTTCTTTTCTAAAAAAAGAACTTGTAAAATATAAGTGACTTGGTTGTTTGCTTTTGCAAGCTCTTTAACCTTGTCAAGAATTTTCAGACTTTGTAAATAAAGTCCCTTATTGTACAGTACACGTGCAAAATCTAGTTGCTCATGCAATTGTAAATCTATATTACTGTCTTTTTTAAGATCTCGTAAACTGGCAAGTACTTCTTGGTAAAGCCTGGCTTTTAGGTTCGAGAGTTGGCTTTTTTGGATGAAATCGTTTTTTTGGAGCAGGACTTCTTCGTCGTAATGGCCCATTTTGTCGAGGGCATCAAAGAGCTGCACCACTTTAAGGTCGCCATTAGCCGCATCGGTTTTCATAAACAGCTTAAAATGACGCTTTTCGGCGCGTTCTAACGACTGGATCAGCTGAAATAAGGTATCGGTACTCCTGTTGGGCATGGTAATTAGATGTCTATTAAGTATTTGATTATCAATTACTTAATATCATTTATGGCTTCTTATACAGTGTAAAATAAGCCCAATTTTGCACTTTTTGGCCATTTAAGTAATGGTAAATTCGGAAAAAGTCTTTTCATGTCTGAACAAGTATACATATTTGATACCACCCTTCGCGACGGGGAGCAAGTGCCTGGTTGTAAGCTAAATACCAAAGAAAAAGTAGGTTTAGCGCTCAAGTTGGAGGCCCTAGGGGTTGATATTATAGAGGCAGGATTCCCCATTTCTAGCCCCGGCGATTTTGAGTCCGTGTCTGAAATTGCCAAGCTGGTAAAAAATGCAACCGTTTGTGGTTTAACACGTGCGGTGCAAAAAGATATTGAAGTGGCTGGCGAAGCATTAAAGCATGCCAAGCGTTCACGCATACATACAGGTATTGGTACTTCTGATTTTCATATCAAAGCCAAATTCAATACCACCCGAGAAGAAATTATTGAAAGAGCAACGCAGGCTGTAAAGTGGGCACGCAATTTTACAGACGACGTAGAATTTTTTGCAGAAGATGCTGGCCGAACAGACAATGAATATTTAGCGCGCGTAGTGGAAGCGGTTATTGCAGCTGGTGCAACGGTGGTAAATATTCCGGATACAACGGGTTATTGCCTACCACATCAGTATGGCGAAAAAATGGCTTTTTTAAGAAACAACGTTTCAAATATTGACAAAGCAGTTTTGTCTTGTCATTGCCATAACGATTTAGGACTTGCAACAGCGAATTCTATTGCAGGTGTTATTGGTGGTGCTAGACAAATTGAGTGCACCATCAACGGACTTGGTGAACGTGCTGGTAACACTGCACTTGAAGAGGTTGTGATGATTTTAAAACAGCACGCTTCTTTAGGTTTTTATACAAATGTAAATGCGACGATGCTCAATCCAATTAGTCGTGAAGTGTCTGATATCATGCGTATGGGCGTGCAACCCAATAAAGCCATTGTGGGTGCCAATGCATTTTCACATTCGTCAGGTATTCATCAGGATGGATTTTTAAAGAGTGCCGAAACCTATGAAATAATTAATCCAGAAGCCGTTGGCGCCGAAGGAAGTAAAATTGTACTTACAGCAAGAAGTGGTAGAAGTGCACTAGCGTACCGCTTTCAAAAATTAGGTTTTCAATTTGATAGAAATGATATAGATATTTTATATCCTTCTTTTTTACAAGTAGCAGATACAAAAAAAGAAGTGATGGAAGAAGATTTACAAGCACTCGCAACCGCTCATGCAGCATTGCTTGTTCATGAATAGATAGAAGAAAAGAAACGCGTTATGGGAAAAACATTATTTGAAAAAATTTGGGATACGCATATTGTACAGGAAGTTACAGATGGTCCGTCGGTACTATATATCGATAAACATTTTATCCATGAAGTAACCAGCCCTCAGGCTTTTAAAGGTATTGAGGACAGAGGTATTTCAATTTTTAGACCGGCTCAAGTTGTGGCAACTGCTGATCATAATGTGCCCACACTTAATCAGCACTTGCCAATTACAGATGCACTATCTCGTTTTCAGGTAGATACCTTAATTGAGAATTGTAAAAAACATGGCATCGAATTATATGGACTAGGGCATGAGCATCAGGGTATCGTACACGTGATTGGACCCGAACTTGGTATTACCCAACCGGGCATGACCATCGTTTGTGGTGATAGTCATACGTCTACCCATGGTGCTTTTGGAACCATCGCATTTGGTATTGGTACTTCAGAAGTTGAAATGGTTTTTGCATCGCAGTGTTTGCTACAAACAAAGCCCAAACTGATGCGCATTAATATTGAAGGCACACTTGGTAAAGGTGTAGTTTCAAAAGATATTATTTTATACATCATTGCAAAAATTAGTGCAAGCGGTGCCACCGGTTATTTTGTAGAATATGCTGGATCTGCTATTCGTGCACTTTCTATGGAAGCGCGCATGACCATTTGTAATATGAGTATCGAAATGGGCGCAAGAGGTGGACTGATAGCACCAGATCAAACTACCTTTGATTATATAAAGGGAAGAACCTTTGCACCTGCTGGTGCAGCATGGGATTCGGCGCTTGCATATTGGCAAACTTTATATTCAGATGCAGATGCGGCTTTTGATGTAGAGCTTACCATTGATGCCGCAGCAATTGAACCCATGATTACCTACGGCACCAACCCTGGACTGGGTATTGGCATCACAAAAAATGTTCCTACTGCTGCTGATATGCAGGATGAAGGGGAACAAAAGAACCTAGAGAAAGCATTACAATATATGGGTCTTACCGCTGGTCAATCATTAATTGGCATGCCGGTGCAACATGTGTTTATTGGTAGTTGCACCAATTCAAGAATTGAAGATTTACGAATGGTTGCTTCTCTTGTAAAAGGAAAAACCAAACATCCAAACGTGCAAGTAATGATTGTGCCAGGTTCACAAAAAGTGGCCAAGCAAGTGGTGCAAGAAGGGCTCGATATTATTTTTAGAGAAGCTGGTTTTGAAATTAGACAAGCTGGCTGTAGCGCATGTTTAGGTATGAACGAAGACAAAGTGCCTGCAGGCGAATATTGTGTGAGTACTAGTAATAGAAATTTTGAAGGCCGTCAAGGTGCTGGCGCACGTACACTATTAGCAAGCCCATTAACAGCAGCAGCGTCAGCGGTTACGGGTGTTATCACCGATGTAAGAACCTTACTTTAAAAGCAATTAACATGAACAAGATCAATATTATTCATAGCCGCTTTGTACCCTTACAAGAAGAAAACGTAGACACGGATCAAATTATTCCGGCACGTTTTTTAAAGGCTACTACCAGAGATGGATTTGGTAAAAATTTATTTAGAGATTGGCGCTATCATAACGATAACGAATTAGAACCAAAGCAAGATTTCATTTTAAATGATGCAAGCTATAGTGGACAAATTTTAGTGGCTGGAAAAAACTTTGGTTGTGGGTCATCGCGTGAGCACGCTGCATGGGCCATTAAAGACTATGGCTTTTTAGTAGTGGTGTCTAGTTTTTTTGCAGACATTTTTAAAAACAATGCACTCAATAACGGGCTATTACCTATTACGGTATCAGAATCTTTTTTAGCATCCATTTTTGCATTGGATAAAGAAGCTGCATTATCGGTGTGTTTAGAAAATCAAACCATTACCATTGATGCTACTGGTGTTGTTGAAACATTCGACATCAATGCGTATAAAAAAACTTGTTTATTAAATGGCTACGACGATATTGATTATTTGATTAGCAATAAAGTTGCCATAGAAAATTTCGAAAAAAATAGAGCGTAAGTAAATTGTAAATAGAACCTTGGTGTGTTATGAATAAAAAAATTGCTGTTATACCCGGAGATGGGATTGGGCCAGAAGTAACTGCGCAAAGTATTAAAGTGCTCAATGCCATTGGTCAAAGATTTGGTCATGTATTTAGTTATGAATATGCGCTCATGGGTGCAGATGCGATTGATAAAACAGGAAGTCCTTTGCCGGATGAAACCGTTGCTACTTGTTTAGCTGCAGACGCGGTGTTGTTTGGGGCTATTGGCCATCCAAAATATGACAATGACCCTACTGCTAAAGTAAGACCTGAGCAAGGGCTTTTAAAACTTCGTAAAGATTTACAACTATTTGCCAATATCCGTCCAATTGATACCTACAAAGCACTATCGCATATGTCGCCATTAAAAGCGAAGCAATTAGAAGGAATTGATTTTGTCATTTTTAGAGAGCTCACGGGTGGTATTTATTTTGGAAAAAAAGAACTTGCTAAAGACGGACAATCTGCAAGTGATTTATGTAGTTATTCGGTAGCTGAAATAGAAAGAATTGCACATCTCGCATTTAAGTACGCCCAAAACAGACGAAAAAAATTAACGCTGGTAGATAAAGCCAATGTATTAGAAACCTCTAGACTATGGCGCAAAGTAATTCAGGGTATGAGTGCATCATACCCGGATGTGACCGTCGACTATATGTTTGTGGATAATGCTGCCATGCAAATTATTTTGTATCCCGCACAGTTTGACGTAATCCTTACCGAAAATTTATTTGGTGATATTATTAGTGATGAAGCGAGTGTATTAAGTGGATCGTTAGGGTTATTACCTTCTGCATCTGTGGGTAATCAGGTGGCACTTTTTGAACCAATCCATGGTTCTTATCCGCAAGTGGCAGGAAAAGATATTGCAAACCCGCTTGGTTCTATTTTATCTGCTGCCATGCTACTCGATCATTTGGGTATGCAAGATGAAGCAGTAGTTGTAAGAAAAGCGGTAGACTGGACACTCACCAATGGTTTTGTTTCAAAAGATATTGATCCGATCAATAATTATGCAACAACTGCTATAGGTGAAATCATCAGTGATTTTATTGAGAAAAAAAGAGACACCGAAAAAAATAATAATGATGGTGAAAATAAATCAACCATTATTTAATCAAGCGCAAATAAATAATTATGGCTTCATACTATAACGAAAATACGGTCCTCTTTTTAAACGGTGAGTTTGTAAAAGCGGCGGATGCAAAAATGGATTTGTATAGCCAGTCACTTCATTATGGCTATTCTGTGTTTGAAGGTATTCGTTCTTATAAAACAGAGGATGGCACTACAAAAATATTTAAGGCAACCGAGCATTTTGACCGGTTTAAGGCTTCGGCTCAGGCTATTAACCTCCCTTATACGTACAACACCGAAAGTTTAATTGAGAGCACGAACAAATTACTTGCATTAAACAATTTAGGTGATGCATATATAAGACCTGTGGTGTATGCACCAGCAAATATGTCGTTTACACAAAACACAGAATCCTTTGTATTTATTCAGGCCTGGGAAATGGGTCCTTTTTTAGGCGACAAAAGAATTCGTGTTATGACTTCTTCATTTCAGCGCCCCAACCCAAAAGGATTTAAAATTCATGCAAAAGCAGCAGGTCATTATGTAAACTCTATTATGGCAAGTCAGGAAGCAAAGGCGGCCGGATATGATGAGGCACTACTTTTAGACATGCACGATCATGTAGCAGAAGCGCCAGGTGCCAATGTGTTTTTTGAAAAAGATGGCACGCTGTATACCCCAAGTTTAGGGAACATTTTACCAGGAATTACACGCGCAACAGTTATTGAACTATGCGCTGCACATAATATCCCAGTAGTAGAAACTAGTTTTGGTATTGATGCTATCAAAGGAGCCGATGCAGCATTTTTTTGTGGAACAGCAGCAGAAGTGATAGGTCTCGATTCGATAGACGATGTGCCATTTACAAAAAACTGGGACGACACCGCAAGTCAAAAAATTCAATCTGCGTATCAAAAATTAGTACGCACAAATTAAAAATAATGGCAAACGAATTAAATAAGTATAGTAAAACACTTACCCAAGACGCAACACAACCTGCTGCGCAGGCTATGTATTACGGTATTGGTTTAACAGATGCTGATATGGCAAAACCACAAGTAGGTATTGCTAGCATGGGTTACGATGGCAATACTTGTAATATGCACTTAAATGATTTAGCCGCGGTTGTAAAAAAAGGAGTGTGGGATGCGCAAATGGTTGGCCTTATATTTAATACCATTGGCGTGAGTGATGGTATGAGTAATGGAACACCTGGTATGCGTTATTCATTAGTAAGTAGAGATGTTATTGCAGATTCTATAGAAGCCATATGTGGAGCACAATATTATGATGGCATCATTGCGATTCCGGGTTGTGATAAAAACATGCCAGGTAGTTTAATTGCCATGGGCCGTTTAAATAGACCTTCCATTATGGTGTATGGTGGAACCATTGCACCGGGGCATTATAAAGGACAAGATTTAAATATTGTTTCTGCATTTGAAGCACTCGGTCAAAAATTAGCCGGCGAACTAGACGAAGCAGATTTTAAAGGCATTATTCAGCACGCATGTCCGGGCGCAGGAGCATGTGGTGGTATGTATACTGCCAATACCATGGCATCAGCTATTGAAGCGCTGGGCATGAGTCTTCCGTATTCTTCTTCTAACCCTGCTTTAAGTCCCGAAAAAAAGAAGGAATGTGTAGAGGCTGGTAAAGCAATATATCATTTACTCGAAAAAGATATCAAGCCTTCAGATATTATGACGCGTAAAGCATTTGAAAATGCCATTACGATAATTATGGTGTTAGGTGGTAGTACCAACGCTGTCTTGCACATGATTGCGATGGCAAAAAGTGTAGGTGTAAAAGTAACGCAAGATGATTTTCAAACCATTAGCGATAAAGTGCCGGTGCTTGCCGATTTTAAGCCGAGTGGCAAATATTTGATGCAAGATTTACATCAGTATGGTGGCGTACCTGCTGTTATGAAATATTTATTAAAAGAAGGATTACTGCATGGCGATTGTTTAACTGTAACCGGAAAAACAGTGGCAGAAAATTTAGCTGCTGTTCCTGATTTAGATTTCGATCAACAAAAAATTATAAAACCACTTTCACATCCCATTAAACCAACGGGTCACCTGCAAATTTTATACGGCAATTTAGCTACCGGTGGTTCTGTAGCAAAAATTAGTGGTAAAGAAGGCGAACTTTTTGAAGGGCCAGCGCGCGTATTTGATGGTGAAGAGGAGCTCATAGCAGGTATTCATTCGGGACGCATAAAAGCCGGTGATGTTGTGGTGATTAGACAAGTTGGCCCTAGAGGTGCACCAGGTATGCCTGAAATGCTAAAGCCAACCTCTGCCATTATTGGAGCGGGTCTTGGAAAATCAGTAGCACTTATTACCGATGGAAGATTTAGTGGTGGCACGCATGGCTTTGTGGTAGGACATATTACGCCAGAAGCTTTTGTGGGTGGGTTAATTGCACTTGTAGAAGACAATGACGTGATTGAATTAAATGTTGCCACTAAAAAAATGACATTAAAAGTAGATGATGAAACCATTGCAGCGCGCCGCGCAAAATGGGTAGCACCTAAATTAAATGTAACAAAGGGTTTGTTGTTTAAATATGCGCAGTGTGTAAAAGACGCTTCGCAGGGTTGTGTAACAGATGAACTATAAATACTAACATGATGCAAGCAGAACTAACAAAACCATCTTTAGCTACACCTGAACATCCGTTAGAAATATCAGGATCGCAGGCAGTACTTGAAGCATTTATTGCAGAAGGGGTAGATACTATTTTTGGTTATCCTGGTGGTGCCATTATGCCAATTTATGATGCACTCTATGATTATCACGACAGGCTCAAACATATTTTAGTGCGTCATGAACAGGGGGGTATTCATGCTGGCCAAGGTTATGCGAGAAGTAGTGGTAGAACGGGTGTGGTATTTGCAACATCGGGGCCTGGTGCAACCAATTTAGTAACGGGACTTGCAGATGCACTCATTGATAGTACACCACTTGTTTGTATTACGGGTCAAGTGTTTGCACATTTGTTAGGTACGGATGCTTTTCAAGAAACGGATATCATCAATATCACAACGCCTGTTACCAAATGGAATTATCAAGTAACAGACGCTACAGAAATTCCACAAGTATTAGCAAAGGCATTTTTTATTGCAAGCACCGGTAGACCTGGTCCTGTACTTATTGATATTGCAAAAAATGCGCAGCTACAAAAGTTTAGTTATACAGGCTACACAAAATGCGATCATATTCGTAGTTATAGACCGAAGCCTATTGTTCGAAAATCTTATATCGAAGAGGCGGCTGCACTAATCAATGAAGCCAAAAAACCATTTGTCATTTTTGGACAAGGGGTTATTTTAGGAAGAGCTGAAGAAGAATTTAAAGCCTTTATTGAAAAAGCGGGATTACCTGCAGCATGGACTATTTTAGGGTTAAGTGCACTACCAACGGATCATCCGCAAAATGTGGGTATGCTTGGAATGCACGGTAATTACGGTCCCAATGTATTAACCAACGAGTGTGATGTGTTAATTGCAGTGGGTATGCGTTTTGATGACCGCGTTACAGGAAGGCTTGATAAATATGCCAAGCAAGCAAAACTCATTCACCTCGACATTGATCCTGCCGAAATTGACAAGAATGTAAAGTCTACAGTGCCTGTTTGGGGCGATTGTAAAGAAACGCTTCCACTATTAACCGCGCTGGTTCATGAAAAAAAGCATACCGATTGGTTGAATACTTTTCATTCTTATACAAAGCAAGAGCAGGATATTGTCATTGACCAAGAACTACATCCTGCCAGTGGTGAAATAACCATGGGTGAAGTAGTAGAAGCGCTCAATGAACTTACAAATGGTAACGCCATTATTGTAACAGATGTTGGACAACATCAGATGGTTGCGTGTAGGTATGCAAAATTTAATGAATCAAAAAGTAACATCACGTCTGGAGGCCTTGGTACCATGGGCTTTGCACTTCCTGCGGCTATTGGCGCCAAGTTTGGAGCGCCGCATCGCGAAGTAGTGGCCATCATTGGTGATGGCGGATTTCAGATGACACTGCAAGAACTAGGTACTATCATGCAAGCACAGGTGTCCGTTAAAATGCTCATTTTAAACAACCGTTTTTTAGGCATGGTGCGTCAGTGGCAACAACTCTTTCATGACAAACGCTATTCTTTTGTTGATATACAAAGTCCTGACTATGTGCAACTCGTAAAAGCATATGGTATCGAAGGCAACAGTGTGGATGATAGAAAAAATTTGAAAGAAGCGCTTCAAAAAATGTTGGACTCAAAAGACTCCTATTTACTAGAAGTGATGGTGGGCAAAGAAGACAATGTATTTCCAATGGTACCACAAGGTTGTAGCGTATCTGAAATCAGGTTAAAATAATAAGTATGAAACAGGAATATACCATTACCGTTTACACAGAAAACCAAGTGGGTTTGTTAAACCGAATCGCCATTATTTTTTCTCGCCGAAAAATTAATATCGAAAGTTTAAATGTGTCTCCTTCCGAAGCAGAAGGGATTCACCGTTTCACCATTGTTATCAATGAATTTGAAGAAGTGGTGCGCAAACTGTGCAGACAAATTGAGCGTCAGGTAGAAGTGCTAAAAGCATACTTTAATACAGGCGACGAAATTGTGTGGCAGGAGCTGGCACTCTATAAAGTGCCTACCGACGAAGTAGCCGAAAAATTACAAGTAGAAAGACTACTCCGCGAATTTGGTGCCCGTGCAGTAGTGATACGAAAAGACTATACCATCTTTGAAACTACAGGTCATCGCGAAGAAACGGATAAACTATTGGCGGTATTAGCGCCTTATGGTCTTATCGAATTTGTGCGAAGCGCCCGCGTAGCTATTATTAAAGCAAGCAATGGCTTTCACGAAAAATTAAAAGAATTTGAAGCGGTAGAACCTGCTTCTGAACTGATAGAAAATGAATTTTTAAACAAACAAGCCGAGGTATTCTCGATGTAAATTATTAATAAATAAAAACAGCAATCATGGCAAAATTAAATTTTGGTGGCGTAGTAGAAAACGTTGTAACACGTGAAGAATTTCCATTAGCAAAAGCACAAGAAGTATTAAAAGATGAAGTGGTAGCAGTTATTGGTTATGGTGTTCAGGGTCCAGGTCAGGCGCTTAATCAAAAAGAAAATGGCGTAAACGTTATTGTAGGTCAGCGCAAAAATTCGAAGAGCTGGGATAAGGCAGTAAACGATGGTTTTGTTCCTGGCCAAACATTATTTGAAATTGAAGAAGCACTTGAGCGCGGAACCATTATCTGTTATTTATTAAGTGACGCTGCGCAAATTGCGATGTGGCCAACAGTAAAAAAATATTTGACACCAGGAAAAGCACTTTACTTTTCTCATGGATTTGGTATTACATATAAAGAACAAACTGGTATTGTTCCTCCAGCAGATGTGGACGTGTTTTTAGTAGCACCTAAAGGCTCAGGCACTTCACTTCGCCGTATGTTTTTACAAGGTCGTGGATTAAACTCTAGCTATGCTATTTTCCAAGATGCTACTGGAAAAGCATTCGAGCGCGTAGTGGCACTTGGTATTGCCATTGGTAGCGGTTATTTATTTGAAACAGATTTCAAAAAAGAAGTTTTTTCTGATTTAACAGGTGAGCGTGGTACATTAATGGGTGCGATCCAAGGTATTTTTGCTGCTCAATATGAAGTACTTCGAAGTAAAGGGCACACACCTTCGGAAGCATTTAATGAAACAGTAGAAGAGTTAACACAATCACTAATGCCACTGGTTGCCGAAAACGGTATGGACTGGATGTATGCCAACTGTTCTACTACTGCACAGCGCGGTGCACTTGATTGGTGGAAAAAATTTAGAGATGCAACAAAGCCTGTTTTTACGGAACTCTATGAAAGTGTAGCTGCAGGTAAAGAAGCTGCAAAATCTATTGATAGTAATAGTAAGCCTGATTACCGCGAAAAATTAGAAGTAGAATTAGCTGAACTACGCGATAGTGAACTATGGCAAGCAGGAAAAACGGTAAGAAGTTTGCGTCCGGAGAATCAAAAATAATTATAAGGTTCATGCAGGATTCAAATGATTTTCAATTAGACTTTGCCGGTGCCTATGCACGTTTGCAAGACGTTGTAAAAAAGACGCCACTTACGTACAATCATAATTTGTCGCGTAAGTATGCTTGCGACGTGTACTTAAAAAGAGAGGACTTACAAATTGTTCGCTCTTATAAATTGAGAGGTGCTTATAATATGATGAGCTTGTTGCCGCCTAACCAACTCGTTAAAGGTGTGGTGTGTGCAAGCGCTGGAAACCACGCCCAAGGATTTGCATATAGCTGTAAAAAGTTAAATGTAAAGGGCGTGGTATTTATGCCCATCATTACGCCCAATCAAAAAGTAAGTCAAACCAAAATGTTTGGAGAAGGCTTTGTAGAAGTTAAATTAATAGGTGATACATTTGATGATTGCGCAGTTGCTGCCAAAAAGTATACTGAGGAACATGGGTTAACATTTATTCCTCCATTTGATAATATCAGCATTATTGAAGGCCAGTCTACGGTAGGCATAGAAATTTTAGATGATCAACAGGATATCGATTTTATTATTTTACCCGTTGGTGGAGGTGGATTGAGCGCTGGCGTTGGTGCTTATTTTAAAACAGAAGCACCACAAACCAAAATTATTGGAGTTGAGCCAGAAGGCGCCCCTTCTATGCTTACGGCGATTAAAGCTGGGCATCCCGTGCAACTAGATCATATTGATAGTTTTGTTGACGGTGCTGCTGTTAAGCGTGTAGGCGATGCAACCTTTGATATTTGCAAACGCGTTATAGATGACATGCACCTTGTGCCTGAAGGCAAAATATGTTCTACAATTTTAAAATTATACAACGAAGAAGCTATTGTGGTAGAACCCGCTGGCGCATTATCTGTTGCAGCACTTGATGATTATGCCGATCAAATAAAAGGAAAGAAAATAGTATGTATTGTGAGTGGCAGTAATAATGATATTGAGCGTATGCAGGAAATAAAGGAGCGTTCTTTGCAATACGAAGGCCTTAAACATTATTTTCTAATTCGTTTTGCACAAAGGCCTGGTGCTTTAAAAGAATTTGTAAATCAGGTTCTTGGTCCCACCGACGATATTACACGCTTTGAGTATATGCGAAAAAACAATAAAGATAGTGCACCCGCATTAGTTGTTATTGAATTACAAGCGCAAGAAAACTATCAAGTGCTGATTGATAACATGAAACGTTATAACATTAATTATACTGCAATCAACAAAAATGACAATGTGTTTGCGTATCTGGTTTAATTATTGACCGTTATTTCACTCATAAAAAACCATCCTGGCGTACCTTTTCCTTGATGCCAACTTGGTAATTTTTTAATAGGCTGTCCTGTTATCTTTAAATATCTATATGATGCAGTTGGGTATTTTAACTCAAGCATTTGAGCAAATGGCGCATCATTCATAGTTGGCATTTCAGGTTTAATATTTGCAAGTGGCTTCCATGTTTTATTGTCATTACTACCCCATGCCATTAATGATACAGGTGGCAATATATAGGATGTTGTTGCGTGAAGCGTGTTAACCATGATTCTACTTGTTTGTACAGGACTACCCATATCAAGTACTACAGTGGCTTCATTGTTTTGATAGCCTAACCACTTACTTGAAAAATCAGTGTAGTCGGCTAAGTCCAAATCTGTTAAAACAGTTGCTGCATTCATATTGTATTTAGCATCTGGTGGTGTGGTTAGTTTATAACCTGCAACCGGGAAGCCCGCTTTCATATAAAAATTTCTTACCGTTGCACTTCCTTTCCATCCTGTTTTAAATGCACGTACGCTTAAAGTGGTTGTGTTGTTTAATACAATTGGTTTTGTATACACTAAACTAGAACTGCTATCTGGATCAGTGCCATCAAGGGTATATCTAATGGTAACGCCTTTAATTACGTGCTTAATTTCTATGGGTTGATTTTCTTTAAAATAACCGCTTGGTAAAGAAATAACCGGATCATTAAGAGTAATGATGAGGGTGTCAGCTCCATCAAAACCATAGTCTATTTTTATTTGCGCATACTGCTTACTAATAGCTTTAATATCTGAAGGCTTTATTTTAGTATCCCAAACAAAAATTTCTGTAATATTTTTATTGCTAAGTAGTGTTTTTAATCCTTGCATTGTAATAGCTGTACCAGCCACAGAAACTGAATTGATTTTTTTCATCGCAGCAATTTCTGCCATGCTTTTATCAGTAACATTCGAATAGTTAACGTTTAATCTTTTGAGGTTGGGTAGTTTACCAATCCATGAAACGTCTGCATCGGAAACTGGCATTTTAGCAGCATACAAATGAACTATTTGCTCTTTGATAGGATCTAGTTCTGTGAGTGTACTAGAATTATACATGGTTTGTCCATAAAAAGAAACTGCGAGTGCTGGAGATTTTTCACCCAACTGCTTAATTACTCTATAATTTGATTTGAGTTTATCGATGGTTGATTCGCTAGCAGCATCAAAATCATATTTTTCTTCTTTGGCCAAATATGGTTTAACATACTGCTCTGCTAATATTCTTAAGGTATCTGTGCTATTAATACTTGTAATTTTTGTGTCAAATGGTGCGCCTTTTTGAATCCAAGCTTCTAAAATGGCAAGCTCTGCAGCCGTTAATTGCGGCTTGTCCATAGGAGGCATATGTTTTTTATCGGAAAGCGGTAGATGTGCTCTGGTGATCACTAAACTTTTGAGTAAGTCACCAGCAACCACTGCTTTTCCAGATTTGCCACCCGTCATAATTCCTACCGAATCGCTTAAGGATAGGCCTCCTTTTTTATTGCTGTTGTTATGGCAAGTGCCACATTTTTCTTTGAAGATGGTTGCTACCACATTTGGATAAATGCGCGCTTCTGCGAGCGTTAATGTGCTTGGCTCATTTTTATAGAGTGGCGCCGTTAAAAATCCTTCGCCATGGGTTAGGGTAGCACCAAAATGACCGGTTGTTATGGTTAAAAAAAACAGTAATACACCACTTGAGATAGATAATTTTTTATTGGATTGTATAAAGCTCGCATAACTATAGAGTATCCAAGCTAATACAGCTACTGCAGTACCTGACCACTTGTGCCACTGCAATGTGTCACCTTCCGTACCTTCCTCAGTGGCGAGTAAAATACCCATGATAGCTGTAAAAATAGCTGTTAAAGCACCAAAGAGTCTTACATAGCTGAAGATATTATTGGTAGACGAATTACTCGGAATAAAATATGAAATAATGGAAATGAGTAAGAGTGTGATTGGTAAATGTAGGAGTAACGGATGCATCCTGCCCGCAACTTGAAGCCATACGGGTATTTGAAGTTTATCATCAAATACAAAAACAATACCCAACAAAAAAAGTCCTGCAAATGCAAGCGAACTTGCTACTTTCTCAATCCATTTCATAGTTCACTATGCTTGTGTTAATTTATAAGGATACACTTTTCCAGAAGCCCATTGTGCTACATAAAGGCTGCCTTCATCATCTACACAAACATCATGTGGGTGTGCAAATATTTTATCGGTTTGTTGTAGTGTATTTAATTTCCCGCCTGTATAAATAGGCTCAGACCCTCCAATATTAGAAACCACTTTATTTTCTTTATTTAAAATGGTAACAAAGCCACTTGCTTCTTCACCCATATTTGGAGAACGTAAAACGGCAGCATATAAATAATCACCACTAATTACTGGTCTACAAACGCCAGCACCTGGTACATGAATCACTTCTAATAATTTTCCATCCAAAGAAAATCTTTTAAAGCAAGCTCTGTTTCTATCGGTAACAATTAGGGTAGGTGTAGCATTTCTGTAATCGACACAAATACCGTGCGCGTTATCTAGGTATTGTTCACCTTCGCCTCTGCCACCAAAAGCATTTTTTAATTTACCATTAGCGTCATAGTGTAAAATGTATTGTGCGCCATAGCCATCTGCAATATAAAATTCTCCATTTTCTAAAACAGCTGTTTCCGTTGGTACAAATTTATCTTTAGTTGCATAGGGTCCAACTTCTGCAGGCGGATCAATGGTAAATAATATTTTTCCATCGATGGTTGTCTTATAAACCTGGTGTCTATTCGTATCTGTAATAAATAAAAAATCTTCTTTTCCTGTTTTTTGAATCGATAATCCATGAGCGCCCGGAAATTCTGTTCCCCAACTTCCTTTTAGCTTACCAGATTTGTTGTAAATGATGATATTGTTTTTTGTTTCATTGGTAAGAAGTATGATATGACCCTTACTGTCTTGCACCATTTCATGGCAATCATTTACAGGTGTTTTGTCTGAATTTAAAGTACCCCACTTGGTATCCAAAAAATATTTTTTATCGTTATGACCATACACAGGTCCTTTTGGTTTGGCAAATAAGTCTTTGGTGATAAAAAAACTAGCGCCAGCTAACGCAGTGTTTTGAATAAATTTTTTGCGGTTCATAGGTTTAATTTTATGCGATAATGTTATTGACAACGTTTCCGTATAAGTCTGTTAAACGGTATCTTCTTCCTTGGAATTTATAGGTTAATTGTTCATGCTCAAGTCCTAAAAGATTTAAAACCGTAGCCTGAAAATCATGCACGTGCACAGGGTCTTTGATAATATTGTATCCAAAGTCATCGGTTTCTCCATGAACAATACCAGGTTTTACGCCACCGCCTGCCATCCAAATACTAAAGCAGCGTGGGTGGTGGTCACGACCATAATTATCTACGGTCATAGGGCCTTGGCAGAAATTGGTTCTTCCAAATTCACCACCCCATATAACAAGCGTTTCATCTAGTAAACCTCTTTGTTTTAAGTCTTTAATAAGTGCAGCAGATGGTTGGTCCACATCTTTTGCTTGACCGCGCATTTCGTTGGGTAAGTTACCGTGCTGATCCCAACCTTGGTGGTATAATTGAATAAAGCGAACACCACTTTCAGACAATTTACGTGCTAGTAAACAGTTGGCTGCATAGGTACCAGGCACTAAGCAATCTGGTCCATACATTTTGATCACACTATCTGATTCTTTGGAAGTGTCAATGATTTCAGGAACTGCTGTTTGCATACGGTAAGCCATTTCATATTGCTGAATTTTAGCAGCAATTTCTGGATCACCAAATTGTTCGTACTCTAAATTGTTAAGTGTTGCCAATTTATCAAGCATTTTGCGGCGTGCATTTCTATCCATCCCAGCTTGATCTTGTAAATATAAAATAGGATTATCACCACTGCTAAATTGAACACCCTGATGTACCGAATCTAAAAATCCGTTCGTCCATAATTTTGAATATACACCTTGTCCATTTCCTTTACCTCTTGATAAGAGTACACAAAAAGCAGGTAAGTTATTGTTTTCAGTTCCAAGTCCGTAACTCACCCACGAACCCATACTAGGTCTATTTCCTTGTTGTGCGCCTGACTGAAAAAACGTTAAAGCAGGGTCGTGGTTAATGGCTTCTGTGTGCATCGATTTAATGATACACAAATCATCTACTACCGATGCCATATGCGGAAACAGGTCACTCACATAAGCACCTGATTTTCCATATTGTTTAAAGTCGTAGTAAGACCCAATGAGTGGGAATTTACTTTGGCCAGCGGTCATACCCGTTAAACGTTGTCCGTTTCTAATGGACTCTGGTAAATCTTCGCCCATTCTTTCACGAAGCATGGGTTTGTAGTCGAAAGTTTCTAACTGAGAAGGTGCACCATTTTGAAAAAGGTAAATCACACGTTTTGCTTTAGGAGCAATATGCGGAACTGCTTTCATGATGGCATCTTCTGCGCTTTCCTTTCCACCAAATAAATCTGGAATTAGGAGAGAGCCAAGTGCTGCACTACCTAATCCAAGGCTCATTCTAGAAATAAATTTTCTTCGATTTGCGTTTAGGCCGTGTTCGAGTAATTCTTTTTCCATGGTTTATGTTTTTGTGATCGCTTCTTGCATGTTATAAATAACCTGAATGGTTTGCATAGCTGCAGCGAGATCAACGATTTGTTTTGTTTTAGGTTTATAGGTGCCTGGCTCAATAAGCGTTGCTGCTTTCTTTTGATCTTTTGCTAATTCTTTTTTTGTTTCATCGAAAAAAGAAACAAGTGTCTCAATTTCTTTGCTGCTTGCTTGTCTACACAAAATGGATCTGAATGCTTTTTCAACAAGTGTATTAGTGCCCGCTTTTTGTTGTAGTAATTTATCGGCAAGTGCTTTTGAAGCTTCTAATACTGTTGGATCATTTAGCATGATAAGCGCCTGCAGTGGTGTATTGGTGCGGTACCTCGTTACTTGACACTCATCTCTATTGCTACCATCAAACATCATCATAGATGGAGGTGGTACGGTTCGTTTAATGAATGTATACATCCCTCTTCTGTATAGTGCTTGGCCGGTATCTTGCATGTACTTATTTAAAATACCTCTACCAGATGTGGCGAGTTCCCATAATCCTGGTGGTTGATAAGGTTTTACGCTAGGGCCACCAATAGTTTTATTGAGCAGTCCACTACTTGACAACAGCATATCTCTTACGAGCTCTGCCGAATAACGAACCCTTGGTGCATAAGACCAGTAGATATTGAGTGGATCGACTCTTTGTTTCTTGTCAGAAATTTCGCTGCATTGTTGATAGGTAGCGGAAAGTAATATTTGTTTTACAAGTCGTTTAATATCCCATCCGTTGTCTCTAAAATCTACAGCCAACCAGTCTAGTAATGCAGGGTGTGTTGGAAGGTTTCCTTGCATACCAAAATCTGCGGCAGATTTTACAAGACCTCTACCAAAAAATTCTTGCCACATTCTGTTTACAAACACACGCGCCGTTAAACTATTTCTCTTATCAAATAACCACTTTGCAAGCCCAAGTCTATTTTTAGGAAGTGATGGGTCAAATTGTAAAACCGAGTTTGGTGTTCCAGGCTCAACCTCCACGGTTTTAGCTGCATAATTACCTCTGTCTAAAATGTAGGTTTTACGCACCGTATCTAAATCACCCATCACAGATACTTCTAGTTTGTTGGTATCAACTTTATTGATGAATTTTAAAATACCTTTTACATCTTCGTTGGTAATATCCATGCGCGGATTTTTGGCATAGGTAACAGGTCCGCCAACAGTAGACTCTAATCCAACTTCGTTTACATTGTTAAAGAATGCAAATAATTGGTAGTAATCTTTTTGAGATATAGGATCGTATTTGTGATCGTGACATTTTGCACATTCCACCGTAAGTGCTAGCATCGATCGCCCAAAAGTATTGGTTCTATCGGATGCGTATTCGATTCTATATTCTTCATCAATCACACCACCTTCTTCGGTGATTTTATGATTTCTATTAAAGCCTGTCGCTAAAATTTGTTCTTTGGTAGCACCCGGAATTAAATCGCCGGCTAATTGCCAGGTAACAAATTCGTTATAGGATAAATTTTTGTTGAAAGCATATATAACCCAGTCTCTCCAAGGCCACTGGCTTCTATAGTTGTCATCTTGGTAACCATGACTATCTGCGTAGCGCGCAATGTCAAGCCAGTTGATGGCCATCTTTTCGCCGTACTGTGGCATGCTTAAAAGGCGATCAACTAGTTTTTCGTAAGCGTTTTTACTGTTGTCTTCAATAAAGGATTTTGTTTCTGCTTCTGTTGGTAAAATGCCTACTACATCCATATAAACACGTTTTACCAATCTTTCTTTATCTGCTTCTTTGTTAGGAGACAAGCCTTTCTCTTCCATTTTATTTAAAATAAAATAGTCGATTTCATTTTTTGGCCAACTATCATCACTCACTGAAGGCAAAGTGGATTTTTTTGGAACCGTAAACGCCCAATGTGGTTCATATTTTGCACCTTGTTCAATCCATTTTTTTATGATCGCAACCTCGTTTTCTGTAAGCCTTGGTAATTTGCTTGAAGCAACAGGCATGACAAGACTAGAGTCGGTAGTTGTAATTCGTTGGAATACTTCAGAGAGTTCAGGCTTTCCTGGAACGATGCCTCGTTTGGTTGGATGATCTTGCAACGCTTTATAGGCTTCACTTTCAATATCTAATCTTAATCCAGCTTCTCTTTTTTTAGGGTCTGGTCCATGACAACTAAAACATTTGTCCGATAAAATAGGTCTTACATCATAATTATAACTTACAACATCTGGTACTTTTATTTCGTCCACCGCAGCGGTTCTAAAAGAGAAGTAAGCTAACACACCAACAACAAGGCAAACGCCTGTTAAGATGAGCAATCGTTTATTAATCATTAGTAGCAGGTTTATGATGGCAAATCAGTACTTAAATATACTTCTTTACAGGGCCATTTTTGGAGTATAATGTGGGGTAGATAAAAAAGTAGTTGAAACGGCTAAATAAGAGCAGTTTTGTAATAAATATTAATTATATTTAATTTATAAATTATTTAATATTATAGATTTAAAAAATAATCAACCATATTTTTTGCGTTAATATTGATGTGTAAAATGCCTTTTCTGTTGAAGCGGTATCCGCAATTTTGATTTATTTTTAAGCAGAAAGAATAGAATATGCGATCAAAACTGCTTTTTCAGCAAAAAACGACTGCTTTAATGGGCTTACTAATACTGTTTTGCGCTATTGTAAAGGCCCAAACGGTTCTTTCTTCCTCTCTTCATTCAGAAAAAAAGTACACAGCTCGAATGGCAAAGCGGCCCATAAAGGTAGATGGAAAATTAAATGAACATGATTGGAAACAAGCGGTATTGATTTCTGATTTTGAAGATATTGAAGGTGCAGAAAAACCAAAACCAACCTTTAATACCGAGGTAAAAATGATGTGGGATAGTCAATATTTATATATTGGAGCGGTGCTTCAAGAACCACATTTGTGGGGCACTTTAAAAAAACATGACGATATCATTTATCGCGATCATGATTTTGAAGTTTTTATAGATCCTATGGGTGATGGTGAACAATATTTTGAAATTGAAATCAATGTTCTTGGAACCATTATGGATTTATTTATGAACAAGCCATATAAAAAGGGGGGCACATTTGATATGGGTTGGAACACAACGGGTATTCAATCTACAGTCATTGCAAATGGCACCATCAACAACAATTCTGATATTGATAGTGGCTGGACAGTTGAAATGGCAATTCCATTTACCGCCATTTCGAGAATAGAAAGGGCCGCTACTCCTTCTTTCAATAAACCTTGGCGTATCAATTTTTCACGTGTGCAATGGACGCTTGAACTAGATGGAATATCGTATCGAAAAAAATTAAAACAAAATAATAAGCCTATCTCCGAACACAATTGGGTATGGAATCCAACCGGGGTTGTTGATATGCATGTGCCTACAAAATGGGGCTTTTTATATTTTAAAAACTAAACTTATTGTATGTCAAATAATCGCAGACAATTTTTAAAAAATAGTATTGGAACCGCTGCTGCTGCTGGATTTGCCACTTTGCCTGCAATCGCAAATATGCCGGTAAGCACGGATGTAAAAAAGCAAAAAAACAAGCACTGGGTTTGGATCAATCCCAATCAGAAAGAGGATGTTGCCGTGCTTAAAAAAAGATATAAAGCCTATTACGATGCTGGTATCAGAGGTGTTTTATTTGAAGCCGATAGCGAAAAACATTACACCGAAGCAAAAAATGCTGGACTTGAAGCACACCGCTGGAATTGGACAATGAATAGAGGCGATGTATTGAAACAACATCCAGAGTGGTCTGCTATTTCTCGAACTGGAGATTCATGTGCAACCAAGCCCCCTTATGTTGGTTATTACAAATGGTTGTGTCCATCAAAGCCTGAAGTACAAGATTTTTTAAAAAATGAAGCAGATGCTATTTTATCAAAAAAATATATTGATGGACTACATCTCGACTATATTCGTTTTTGTGATGTGGTGTTGCCATTAAATTTATGGGATACGTATAAACTAGATCAACGCACAGAGCTACCTGCTTACGATTTTTGTTATTGCAAAACTTGTAGAGATGCATATGCAGCTAAAACGGGTAATGATCCTTTATCACTTCGCTATCCAGATGCGCAAGTATCTTGGCGATTGTTTAGATACAATGCCATTAACAATGTTGTAAATGAACTAGCCGTTGTTGCACATAAACACAATAAAAAAATTAGTGCAGCTGTTTTTCCAATGCCAGAACTTGCCCGCCGCATGGTAAGACAAGATTGGACCAATTGGAATTTAGATATGGTTTTCCCAATGATTTATCATGGGTTTTATCAAGAGGGTGTTGCTTGGATTGGTGACGCCGTTGCAGAAGGCGTGAGATTCTTAAAAGATGGAGTGCCGCTTTATGCTGGATTATTTTTGTCTGACTTCAACAATCAATCTGAACTGGCATCGGGCATTAAATATGCCATGGAAAATAAGGCTGCTGGCATCTGCTTTTTTGGAGGAGTAACCGATGAAGTACTAGCTACCTTAAAACAAGCTAGTTCTTAGGTATTTTTTCATACACGCATATTGTATTTGTTATATATACATCTGTCGCTTTCATTAAGTTACAAAAAGTAAAGTTGCGAATTACATATTACAAGTTCCATATTTATGTAGTACTTACATTTTAATTATATTTAGCTGCAGCCAGCTGTATAATATATAATTTAATTGTAATGTAGAATGAAAATTCAGGTAAAAATATTTTTACTATTTTATTTTTTGTTTTTGTCTTGTGAAAAATCTGAACCCAAAAGTATTCTTGAAACAAGAAAAGGATATTTAACTGGCATAGGTAATTCCACTACAAATTGGAAATTGAAGGGAATTACCATTGATGGTCTTCCTCAACAGTTATCAGGTAGTCAGCTTAGCTATACAAAGTAGTATTTTTCTTCTTTGAAATTTTCTGATACAGATGGTTCAACTGGCAATTGGTCGCTTCCAGTCGCAGATTCACTAAAAGAGGTGTTTAATAATTACCCGTCTGGCGTAATTGTAAAACAAAATTATTATATAAGTTTTCTTAGCTATGATTCTCTTTCGCTAATCTATTTATTAAACGGAAAAGTAATCAATGCTAAGTTTAAAGCGCTTCGTTAGAGTTTCCATATTGCTTCTTTTTGTAAGTAAGACTCAAGCACAAATAAGTATACCTTATGCAATAGGGGTAGTAGGCAATGCAGGACAATCAGAAAATTATTTTTCGGGGTCTATATTGTTTAATAGTCAGCGATGTTTTTACTTATCAAACGGTGTTTCTAATATTCTAAATGGTACTTCAAACCTATTTAGTATCAATTGTATAGTCTCTCCCTCTCTAGAGCAGCTTGATTTAAATGCTTATCCTAATCCTTTTAGAGAAAAAGTAATAATTAAATCACAATCGCGATTTAATTTTTCTACTTCAGTCATGTATGATTTGCTTTTGTTTGATGAATCCGGCAAACTAATAAAAAAATATACTACATCTATATATGCCCTACGATCTGGTTTCGAAATGATTGATCATTTTCAGAAATCTGGAATCTATTTTTTAAAAGTACAAGTAGGTCAAATGCATATAGAAACATTAAAATTAATAAAAATCGAATAGATACAATGAGATCAAGTATTACAAAAATCATACTACTAGCCATTCTGCAGTGTATGTCATTTATTTTAACTGCTCAAGTTTCAAAAGTGCCAGATGGTATTTTGTTTCAAGCATTTATTAAAGATCCTGCTGGGAGCCCAGCAAAAGGAAGAACAGTTTTTATAAAAAATTCGATTATACAAAATAATGTAACCGGAACTCAGGTTTATGAAGAATCTCATAAAGTTGTAGCATCTTCGGATGGTGTTTTTACAATAGTAATTGGGAAAGGGAATAGACTATTTGGCCCAACTTCTATAAACAATATTGATTGGTCTAGTGGTCCATATTTTTTAAATATTAAAGCCGCGATAGCACCGTCAATCCCACTCACTAATTGGGTTGCCGATGAGCATTATATAGATATGGGTACATCTCAATTTTGGACCGTTCCTTTTGCTTTATTTGCTGCTAAGGTAGAAGGCTTTGAGTTGAAATTGAATATTGCAGATACGTCAGCTATGCTAAGGCCATATTTTAAAAAATCAGATACACTTACGTTATCTAATAGGATTAATGCAAAGCTAAATAGTGCTGATACACTTACGTTATCTAATAGGATTAATGCAAAGCTAAATAGTGCAGATACACTTACGTTATCTAATAGGATTAATGCAAAGCTAAATAGTGCAGATACACTTACGTTATCTAATAGGATTAATGCAAAGCTAAATAGTGCTGATACACTTACGTTATCTAATAGGATTAATGCAAAGCTAAATAGTGCAGATACACTTACGTTATCTAATAGGATCAATGCAAAGTTAAATAGTGTAGATACGCTAACTTTATCTAATAGAATCAATACAAAGCTAAATAGTGCAGATACACTTGCGTTATCAAATCGAGTTAATTCGAAACTATTTGCTTCAGATACATCTGCGATGTTATTGAATTATGCAAAAAAAAGCGAATTAATCGATACTGTCTCTCTTTCAAGTAGGATAGACCTGAAGTTAAATAACTTGGATACGCTAGCATTGTCGAACAGGGTTAATAGTAAAGAATCAGTAGTAAATAAAAGTAGTATCCTAATAGTTGATGCAAATTCAGATATAAAATATCCTTCGACAAAAGCAGTTAAGCATTATGTTGATTCAGTTATTGCTATTAATGCATCAAATAACAGTACAAATGTGAATATTGGAGACGCTACTTCTTCAACTAAAGGTATTATTCAACTTGGAGGAGATTTAGCAGGAACGGCTCAAACTCCTACTATAGCAACGTCTGCAATTACAACCGCAAAAATAGCACTGGCAGCTGTAACGGATGATAAAATAGCAAACGGAATAAGTGCTTCAAAAGTGGGGCTCCAAAATGTAAACAATACATCTGATGCTAATAAGCCAGTAAGTACATTGCAACAAGCCGCAATTGCAACAAAGCTTGCTATTGCAGACACTTCTTCTATGCTTGCTAATTATGCAAAATCAATGGACGTAAATAATGCAATCGCAACAAAGCTTGCTATTACAGATACTGCAGCAATGCTAGATAGAAGGATTGCTAGAGATACTTCTTATTTATCGCTTCGCATTGATACAAAAGTAGATCAGTTAAATCAATCACTAGATATCAATGCAGATGCTATTTCTGATATTAAGTTCCCTTCTGTAAAAGCAGTAAAAACCTATGTCGACTCATCAATTGTTGCTAACGGGGGCAATAGCAATTCAAATAATTCAAATAGTACGGTTGCTGACGCAGATGCTACTACAAAAGGAGTTGTAAAGTTAGCAGGTGATTTATCTGGAACAGCCGCTTTACCTCAAGTTGCTAATGGTGCAATAACGACAGCTAAGCTAGCAAACAGTGCGGTAACAGACGCGAAAATTGCAACTGGTATTAGTGCTGCCAAAGTAGGTTTAGGAAATGTAGACAATACCAATGATTTAGATAAGCCTATAAGTACATCAACCCAGGCTGCACTTGATTTGAAACTTTCAACTCTACAAGGTCAGACAATTGTCAATACGGTTAATCAAAAGCTTGATATTTCTGATACTGCTTACATGCTTTCATCAAGATTTAATAGAGATACAATAGCTCTTTCAAATAGAATTAATCGTAAAGTAAATCTCGCAGACAGTGGCATAGTATATGCAACTCCTTCACAAATTGTTGCAAGTTCTTTTGATTCTACTTCTTTAAGCGATCGAATTAATTTAAAATACGATGCTACAAATGGAGACATTTTGTTTAATAGAATCAATACGAAGCTTAATGCAGTAGACACTGGATATTTAAGCAATAGAATTAATCTTAAATTAAATTTTGCAGATAGTGTATATAGTTATGTTACGCCTACTCGTTTGCAAAACGCGGCTACTGACACGACACAGTTATCAAATAGGATTGATGCAAAGCTTAGTATAGCAGATACCGCACGTATGCTTAGAGACTATACATTGAAATCAAGTTTAAGTACGTTGGCAACCACGGGCAATTACAACGATTTAATTAATAAGCCAACAATCAACAATAATAGTGGTGCTGTAAACTCTGTAAATTCACTTATTGGGGATGTAATTATTGATAAAGCTAGTATTGGTTTAGGTAATGTTGATAATACAAGTGACGTCAATAAGCCTATTTCGTTTTTAACCAATAATGCTTTAATTGGAAAAATAGATGCAAGTTTTATTAACGCGCCCAATGGTGTAGCAGGTCTTGATGCAAATACAAAAATTCCAAGTTCGTTATTGCCCCCTATATCTTTTACTGCTATTTCTGTTGTTGCCAATGCTGCTGAAATGCAAGCGCTTGGTGCCTCATCTGTAAAAGGTACTGTTTGTGTTAGAACAGATGTATCAAAATCTTTTATTTTAAACACTGATTTTTCAACGTCTTTATCTGATTGGATAGAATTATTAACCCCAGGTGCTCCCGTTCAGAGTGTGAATGGTAATATTGGCGTTGTTAATTTAAAAACAAACAATATTGGAGAACTTACCAATTTATATTTTACAGACGCGCGAGCCAGGGCGGCGTTAACTGCAAATGCACCCGTCTTATTTAACCCTACTACAGGTGTTTTTAGTATTGACACAGGTAACAATGTGAGTAGCATTGCAACTAAATGGAATGTATTGCAGCAAACAACTGCATCCACTTCTGGACTTGCATTAAAAGTAAATATTGCTGACACTTCTAACATGCTGTATCCGTACGCAAAAAATTATCAGCTCGCTAATGGGTTAGCTACTAAATTAAATATTTCAGATACGTCTTATATGTTAAGTCAGCGCATTGGAAGAGATACATTAGCCTTATCAAATAGGATTAATGCCAAACTTTCTTTAAGTGATACCTCATTAATGCTTAGCAATAGAATTGGGCGTGATACGATATTGCTTTCTGAAAGAATTTCTAGTAAAGTATCAATATCGGACACTTCTGCTATGCTTAGTTCTAGATTTGCCAGAGACACTGTAGCGCTATCAAATCGAATCAACTATAAACTAAATATTGCTGATACCGCTTTAATGCTTTCTAAAAGATTCGGTAGAGACACAGTCGCCCTTTCTAATAGAATCAATTTAAAATTAAATACAGCGGATACTGCAGCGATGCTCACTAATTATTTGGTAAGTATTCATGCAAAAGAAAATGCCCTTAATAAATCTGCAGATACAAGCCTTGGCGGACTTACGCCAAGCAATGTTTTATTTCCAACTCAATTAGCCGTAAAAAAATATGTTGAAAACAATGCTGCTACTATTGCTTCAGGATCTGGTTCGTCTGGTACTGTAGTAGACGCAACTACAACAACTAAAGGTAAACTACAATTGGCTGGCGATTTAGGGGGAACTGCTGCAAGTCCACAAGTATTGTCAGTAGGTGGAATAGTTAGAGACACTATTGTGTCAGCTGTTAATTTAATGAATGCAGCTACTCCTGATAATATTGTAAATTATATGGTGCGTAGAAGCCCAATTGGCGATTTTTCAGGAAGTACGATTACGGCTAATACATTTAGAGGAAATATTGTTGGGAATGTTACAGGTAATGTAACAGGAGATCTTACCGGTAATGTTACAGGTACATTAACTGGCAATGCTACCAATGTTTCTGGTATTGTTGCATTAACAAATGGTGGAACAGGAGCAAACTCTGCAACTGCCGCTAAAACAAATTTAGGACTTGGCAACATTGACAACACTTCTGATTTAAATAAACCAGTTAGTACAGCACAGCAGGCCGCACTTGATTTAAAAGCAAATTTAGCTTCACCCACATTTACGGGACTTGTGGTTTTGCCAACTGGTACAACCGGTGTAACGCAAGCTTTAAATGACAATAGTACTAAACTAGCTACAACTGCATATGTTGCAAATGCTATGGCTGATGCTTCTGGCACCATTACAAATTCGGTGGCAGATGCAACAACAACAAGTAAAGGTAAAATTTTATTAGCAGGTGATTTAGGTGGCACAGCGTCTATTCCGGTGGTGATGAGTATTGGTGGTATCAATAAAGATGATATTGCTGGCGCGTCCATATTAGCAAACACTGCGACTGCGCAAAACACTGCGAGCACCATTGTAAAAAGAGATGCGTCTGGTAATTTTATTGCGGGGAGTATCACTTCAAATTTGATTGGAAATGTTACAGGGAATGTAACTGGTAATCTTACAGGCATTGTTACCGGTTCGCTAATAGGGAATGCTACCAATGTTTCTGGCATAGTAGCGGTTGCTAACGGTGGTACAGGTGCAAGCGATGCAAGTAATGCGAGAATTAATTTAGGTCTGGGTAATATCAATAACACTTCTGATCTTAATAAGCCAGTTAGTACTGCACAACAAACTGCACTTGACTTAAAAGCAAATTTGGCCTCACCAACATTTACAGGACTTGTTGTGCTGCCCACAGGGACTACTGCAGTTACTCAAAATGTAAATGACAACTCTACAAAATTAGCAACCACTGCCTATGTAGCAAACGCACTTGCTGATGCTACCGGGTCAATTACAAATTCAGTAGCGGATGCAACAACTACAACAAAAGGTAAAATCATGTTGGCTGGTGATTTAGGTGGGACGGCAACAGCTCCGGAAGTTTTATCTGTTGGAACAGCAACTAAAGATCAAATTGTGGCAGCTACTATACTAGTAAATACAGCTACTAGTTCTGGAACCGCAAATACAATTGTAGCAAGAGATGCAAGTGGTTCATTTACTGGAAATTTATCTGGTAATGCAACCAATGTAACTGGTATTGTTGCTATAGAAAATGGAGGTACAGGCACTGCATCAATAGCGGCAATGAAAACTACATATGGATTAAATAATGTAGACAACACTTCTGATATCAACAAGTCAATTAGTAGTTTAACGCAAACCGCACTCAATTTAAAAGTGAACACTGCATCAATAGCAGTAGCCAATGGTATAGCTAGTTTAGATGCTAATGGTAAAGTACCACTTATTCAACTTCCTTCTTTTTCTATAACTTCTGTTAGTGTTGTAAACAGTAGTGCTAGTATGCTTGCGCTAACAGGATTATCTGTTGGGGCTGTAGCTGTGCGAACTGATAATGCCACCAATTTTATTT
>JBANFS010000008.1:0-76346 GCA_037975885.1 Bacteroidota bacterium | reverse complement strand
AAGGCAGTGCTTGTAATAAAATTTCGCGCACGCTTACGGTTCCAAACCTAAGGTGCACACCCATTTTAGACGTACTGTTTTCTATGGCTGGAAAATTTCGGTTATCGGTGTATTTTTTTACAATATTCACGTCTAGTACACTACCCGGAAAACTAGTAGCTGCAGATCCTGAAAAACCCATAGAAGCCAGTGTAGGCATGGGCTCTGCAGTATACTGAAAATAATTTTTTGAATACTTTTTTGTGTCAAATATTGTAACCGGATTTTGCGCTAAATGTGCTTTCCATTTGCGTGAGTAGGGTGTAAAAACGGTGTAGGGTTTGCCATCATCTTTTACCACTTCAAATTTTTCAAAAACCACCTGATCTTTAAAAGTAGAAAATCCTATTTTTTGAGTTGCGAGTAACTGCTCTATGGCAGTGTCGCGCTCTAGTGCATAAGGTTCATAATCGTGATTGGTAAAAACATGCGCAATGGTATACTCCGTTAGTAATTTTTTAAACGCCTCATGTGGTGTACTATACAAAACAGTGAGTCCACTACCAAGTGCCTGTAACTGCGCGTTCATTTTTTGTAATGCCGCTTCTATAAAAACAACACGCTTGTCGGACTTGTCTTCGAGCTTGTCTAAAATTTGTTTGTCAAAAATAAAAATGGGTAATACAGGGGCGCCGTTTTTTTCACTGGCAAATTGTAAGGCATGAAAAAGCGCTGCATTGTCATGCAAACGGAGGTCTCTTCTAAACCACATGATGGATACTACTGGCTTCATAAAGTTTGTATAAACTCTTTGTATAACACAGTGGTTAACGAATTGTTGTACTGGGCGTTGTCTATTTGCTTTACCCACTTAATGCCATGAATGGCGCTTGTTAAAAACACTTCGGAAGCTTCCAACACATCAGCTACACTAATGGCTGTTTCCTGCACTTCGTAATTATGTTCACGGAGTGTTTTAATAAGATAGCGGCGCATAACACCTGCAACAGGGCCTTCTGTAATGGCAGGGGTTTTAATAATGCCTTCTTTTATAATAAATAAATTAGCGATAGTGGTATCGGCTACATTGTTATCGTGATTGAGTAAAATAGCGTCGTTGAGGTTGGTTTCTTTGGCCCAAAGTGCAGCCATTACGTAAGGCAAATAATTATTGGACTTCAGCATCGAAAAAAAGTCGCTGGTTTTTTTTGCTTCCTTATAAATACCAATCGTTAATCCATTTTGATTGAGGTCTTGCGTAGCTTCTCCCAGTTTAAAACTTTGAATGAGGTGATGCGGAAAATGATTTTCAGGATCGTAGAGTCCGCCATCACCCCTAAATATCATCACCCTAACGCGTGCCAATTTTTGATGCCCGTTTTTATGCACCACATCTAAAATATTTTTTTCAAGCCACTCGGGGTTCATATAAGACGGCTTGTTAAATTTTAACGTGGCCATGCTGTTAAAGAGCCTTTCGTAATGGAGTGGTGCGAGTTTAATTTGCCCATTAACCACTCGAATGGTTTCAAAACAACCATCGCCATAGCGGAAAGACCGGTTGTTAACCGATAAGCTGGCCTTATCTTGGCGGATCAAATGACCATCTAAAAAAAGAAAATCGGTTGCAGACATCGGATTAATTATAGAATGAAGGTAATTTAGCGGAACGCAAATAACAAACATGCAAGTAAAAGAAATAGTTTACCATCTCGAAAATATTGCACCTCTTCACTTACAGGAGGCTTACGACAACTGCGGTTTACTTACCGGAACCACAGATATGACTTGCACGGGCGTGTTATGCACCCTAGACGCCACAGAAGCTGTTGTATTAGAAGCGGTAGCCAGGGGTTGCAACCTAGTGGTAGCACACCACCCTATCATATTTAGCGGTCTTAAAAAAATAAACGGATCTAATTATGCAGAAAAGGCGGTACTAGCAGCAATAAAGCATGATGTGGCCATTTATGCCATACACACCAATCTCGACAATGTTATTGGTGGCGTTAATGGTAAAATAGCCCAAAAAATAGGGCTAAGCCAGCTTGAGATATTGGACCCAAAACCAGGTGCCGGACCTGGCATTGGCGCCGGAATTATAGGGCAATTACCAGCGCCTGTAACAGAGGCTGATTTTTTACAAAATTTGGCTCATATATTTAATATTTCTACTATTAAACATAGCCCATTTTTAGGCAAAAAACTCCAAAAAATTGCCATTTGTGGTGGTTCTGGGGCTTTTTTGACCCAAAAAGCGCTAGAAATGGGTGTAGACGCATTTGTTACTTCTGATCTCAAATACCACGATTATTTTGATGCCAACGGACAGCTTTTACTAGCCGATATTGGGCACTTTGAGAGCGAACAATACACCGTGGAGCTTTTAGTTGAACTTTTACAACCTAAATTCCCTACCTTTGCCGTCCTTAAATCAGATACAAAAACCAATCCGGTTGGGTATTTCATGTAAGGCGAAGGACTCGGTTCCACAAACATTAAACTCCAAAAGAATCCTATAGTATGGCATCAGTTAAAGATTTCTCTGTAGAAGACAAATTAAAAAACCTTCTTCAACTTCAGAAGATAGACAGTAAGCTAGATGAAATTCAAGTTTTAAAAGGTGAGCTTCCAATGGAAGTAAGTGACCTTGAAGACGAGATCACTGGTTTAAATGCACGTCAAACACGTATCGAAGAAGAAATCAACGGTATTTCTGAATTCATCGAAGGAAAAAAATCGATGGTGAAAGAAAGCGAAGCGCTTATTGCTAAATACGAAAAGCAAAGCGAGAACGTAAAAAACAACCGTGAGTTTGAAGCCATCAACAAAGAAATTGAAGACCAACAGCTTGAAATCAAATTGTGTGAAAAACACATTAGAGATGCCAACGAAGAATTAACTGAAAAAATCAAGGCACTAGACCTTGCTAAAAAAGCAGTTGCTTCTAAAGAGGGCGTTCTAAACCACAAAAAAAGTGAGTTAGAAAAAATCATCGCTGATACCGAAAAAGAAGAAACAGAATTAAATAAAAATAGTGCGGCTGCGCGTAGTCATATTGACGAGCGTTTAATTTACAGCTACGACCGTATCCGTAATAGCTACCGTAATGGTTTAGCCGTTGTTGCTGTTGACAGAGATGCTTGTGGTGGTTGCTTTAACTCAATCCCGCCTCAACGTCAATCAGAAATTCGTTTACACAAAAAAATCATCGTATGTGAAAACTGCGGTCGTATTTTAGTAGACGCTAACCTGGATGGTTCAGACAAAAAATAATACAGAACTGTATAATATTTGAGTAAAGGGTAGCCATAACAGCTACCCTTTCTTATTTTTGGTATATTCATACAAGACATGAAACAGCGCAGCGCATATATCGTATTCATTTGTTTATTTTTTTCGAGCAGTATTTGCGCGCAAAAAGTGTATGATTTTAATGCTACTTGTATTCAGGCCTACCAAGATGTAAACAAATTAAAAATTGCACCTGCCACTGCACTGATTGCAAAAGCCAAACAACAAAACCCACAAAATTTAATCCCGGTTTTACTAGACGCCTACACCGATTTTTATGTTTTGTTTTTACTTGAAAATCCCGCCGATTATAAATTGAGGTTTAAGAATTTTGAACGCAGTATTGAGGCGCTAGAAGATGGCCCAAAAAATAACCCGCTGTACAACTATTGCCTCAGCAATGTATACATCCACCGCGCCATGGTATCTTTAAAATTTGGGCACTTCTGGGACGCTGGATGGGATATTAGAAGGTCCTTTATGCTTGCCGAAGAAAACCAGAAAAAATTTCCAGCCTTTACCGGTGATGATTTATTATATGGTGCACTCCAAGGCATTGTGGGCACGGTGCCCAAAGGCTATCAGTGGCTTACCAATTTACTAGGCATGCGTGGCTCACAAAAACAAGGCATGGCGCTTGTTGCAAATTTTGCCAACGGTACCGATGTGTGGGCCAAATTATTTAGTCCCGAATCACATTTTATATACCCCTACCTACTTTTTCATTTGCAAAATGAAAAAGATGCAGCACTTGCTTTTATCAAAGACAAAAAGCTGGACCTCGTTAACAATCATTTACACGCCTGGACTGCTGCCAACTTAGCACTCAACCACAAAGCAAGCAATGAAACAAAAAACATTATTGAAAACAGAAATAAAAGTGCCGATTATTTATCCCTACCCTTTTGGGATTTTGAATTAGGATGCGCAAAACTGTATGCATTAGATTTAGACGGTGCTACGCCGCTATTGACCAAATACAGCGAGCAATTTAAAGGCAATTTTTATATTAAAGACGCGCTACAAAAACTAAGCTGGGCAAATTTTTTGAAGGGCGATATGCGCGCCGCCTCGGCGGCGCGCAAGCAAATTTTTTTGCGCGGCGGCACAGACACGGACGCAGACAAACAAGCATTAAAAGATGCTAAAACGGGTGTTTGGCCTAACCCGCTGCTACTTAAGGCGAGGCTGCTAACCGATGGTGGTTACACCAAAGAGGCACTTACTGTTTTACAAGGCAAGCAGGCATTGTTTACAAGCCCACTCGATAAACTAGAATATGTATACCGTATTGGCCGCATTTATGAAGACATGGGTAAAGACGCAGAAGCTATTACCTACTACAAACAAACCATTCAATTAGGCGCCAATCAAACGGCTTATTTTGCCGCGAGGGCTGCGCTGCAAGCAGGGCAAATACTTGAAAAGCGAGGTCAAAAAATAGAAGCCATCTCTTTTTACGAGCAGTGCTTATCTATGGAAGAACATAGCTATAAAAACTCGTTGGATCAACGCGCCAAAGCGGGTATTGCGCGCTGCAAATAGTTTGTTTTACCTAAATTGCAGCAGATTAGAACTATGCTAACAAAGCTCCACATAAAAAACTATGCGATCATTGATGAAATCGAAATTGATTTCTCTGATAAGCTCAATATTATTACCGGCGAAACAGGTGCTGGTAAAAGTATTTTGATGGGTGCACTCAGTTTAATTTTAGGAGAGCGCGCCGATAGCAGCAGCCTTGTTAGCAAAGAAAAAAAATGTTTTATAGAAGGTTATTTTTCTATTACAAACAATAAAGCCGTTACTACTTATTTGCAATCACTAGAAGAAGACATGGACATTGACCCTTCGGAACTAGTGCTTCGTAGAGAAATTGCTCCAAACGGTAAATCAAGGGCGTTTATTAATGATACGCCTGCAAGTTTGCAAACACTGCGTGGCGTGGCGTCGTTACTAGTAGATCTACATCAACAATTTGATACACTCGAATTGGGTAGTACCGATTTTCAGCGCACTGTAATTGATGCACTTGCAGGAAACGAAAATTTATTACAATCTTTTACAAATAGTTACCAGGCATATTTATCGGCACAAAAAAAATTAGCAGCGCTCCTTGCTCAAAAAGAAGCGTTTACCAAAGAAGCCGATTACAACCAGTTTTTATTAGATGAATTTGAAGAGTTACAACTTCAAACAAATGAACTGGAACTCATGGAACAGGAGCTTGTACTTTTAAACAACGCCGAAGGTATTAAAACAGCACTTGCCGGTACCAGTCATGCCCTAGCCTACTCCGAAACACCGGTTGTAAGTGTAGTTAAGCAAATGTTGCAACAGCTACAACCCTATACCAGTGTGCATGAGGGCGTTTCGGAACTCATTAACCGTTTACAAGTTACCCATATAGAACTTCAAGACATTGCATCGGAACTTTCACGTTTAGAAAATACCATTTCTACCAACGAAGAACGTTTACACACCATTAACGAGCGTATGGCTGCTGGTTTTAAGCTCTTAAAAAAACACGGCGTTACTACTACGCAAGAGCTATTAGACATTTGGGCGTCATTATCCGAAAAATTATTAGCGGTTCAAAATATTGATGATGCTATTGCAGCGCATAGTAAAGAGGAAAAAGAAACACTTGCTGCTGCCACCGAAATTGCTGCAAAAATTTCTGCTGCTCGTAAAGCGCAGGCCGCTCCTTTACAAAAATCTGTAAACGCTTTACTTGCACAAGTGGGTATGCCCAATGCAAGCATTCAAGTGAGTATTACGAATACGAATCTTAACGCTTTTGGTACCGATCAAATCGAATTTTTATTTGACGCCAATAAAAGTGGCAAATACGAGTCTATTAAAAAAGTAGCAAGTGGTGGTGAATTGAGTAGGCTTATGCTTTGCATCAAATCGCTAGTGGCAACATCGGTTAATTTACCTACACTTATTTTTGATGAAATTGACACGGGTATTTCTGGAGAAGCCGCAAAACAAGTAGGCATTATTATGCAGGGTTTAGCCGCTAGTCGTCAAATTATTTGCATCACACACCAGCCTCAAATTGCAGGAAAAGCAAATGCGCACTTCTTTGTGTATAAGCAAAGTAAAGAGAGCGGTATTGCAACACATATCAAGCGCCTTAGTAAAGACGAGCGCATAAACGCTATTGCTCAAATGCTGAGTGGCGAACAGCCTACCCCAGCCGCTATTGCTACTGCCACAGAAATGGTGGAAGAATAAGGTCCATTTAATCTATTTTATTTACTTTTACGATACGTAAACAACAAACTATGGCTTACAACTTATTAAAAGGAAAAAGAGGAATTATTACTGGCGCATTAGACGCTAATTCTATAGCTTGGAAAGTGGCCGAAAAAGCACACGAAGAAGGCGCAACATTTGTATTAACCAACGCACCTATTGCTATGCGCATGGGTGAGATCAATAAATTAGCAGAGGCTACTAATTCAAAAATTATCCCTGCCGATGCCACTAGCATCGAAGATTTAACAAAATTATTTACAGAATCTCAAGAAGTACTCGGTGGTAAAATAGATTTTGTACTGCACTCTATTGGTATGAGCGTGAACATCAGAAAAAATGTTCCGTACACCGAGTCTAACTACGATTATTTTATGAAAGGCATCGACGTTTCTGCCATGTCATTTCACAAAATGTTATCAGTAGCAAAAAAATTAGATGCGATTAATGAGTGGGGCAGCGTTGTTGCACTTTCTTATATGGCTGCACAAAGAACATTCCCTTTTTATACCGACATGGCTGACATTAAGGCAATGCTTGAATCTATCGCGCGTAGTTTTGGTTACCATTATGGCTTAGAAAAAAAGGTACGTATCAATACCGTTTCTCAATCGGCAACTAAAACCACTGCAGGCACTGGTATTAAAGGCTTTGGTGATTTCTACGATTATTCAAATGCCATTGCACCACTTGGTAATGCAACTGCCGAGGATTGTGCTAATTACTGTGTTACTTTATTTTCTGATCTTACACGTATGGTTACCATGCAAAACCTATTCCATGATGGAGGTTTTTCTATGACAGGCGTAAGCAACGAAGTGATGCAAAAATTAGGGATTCAAGAATAATCGAAAAGACAATTCTAACAAACTAGTCCAACCAGAATTCATACAAATCTTATGAACGAAATTATCGGTTATATCGGAGCCTTTTTAAGTGCTATTACTTTTATGCCACAGGTATGGCAGGCTTATAAAACAAAGAGTGTAGGCGATTTAAGCATATACATGATACTAATTGTAGTACTGAGTACCATTATATGGCTCTATTACGGTATTAGCACAGGCAGCGGACCGGTTATAGCGGCTAACACCATCGTACTAGCGCTATCACTTGTGCTACTTTATTTTAAACTTACGTTTAAGAAAAGCTAGCTTAGTCTACCTTAACTTTTAAGATTAGTTTTTTAATTTTTCCTTCACCAATCATGGGTGCGTGTACGTCATCTGGAAAATAAATTCCAAATTGACCAGCGTGTAGTTTAAAGAAATGATCCGGCGCATCTTCAAAAAATAAGACGTCGCTTTTTGCATCGTATTCACCCCTAGGTTCTAGGCAGGTGCTGCGTGATTTCCAACCCACCGTTTCGATGCCACTAAAACAAACTTGAATGTCTATGTATGTATTGTGACATTCAAAACTTGCACAAGATTCTAAAATAGAAACGCCCGGCCCATCTGCAATAATGGCAATAATATTTTTACCATCTACTTCGTACTTGCCTTCCGGCATAGTATCAAAATTGGTATCTAATATATAAGCAAAGGCCACCTCAAATCTGGGGTGGACCTTTACATATTTATTTAGTTGCGTAAGCTCATCAAGTATCATGGGCTACGTTCTAGTATTCGTCTTCGTTAAACATAAAGTCGTCCTGACTAGGATAGTCTGGCCAAATGTCTTCGATACTTTCGAATACATCACCTTCTTCTTCTAGTTCTTGAAGGTTTTCAACTACTTCAATCGGCGCACCGCTACGGATAGAATAATCGATCAATTCGTCCTTAGTAGCAGGCCAAGGAGCCTCTTCTAAATAACTGGCTAATTCTAAAGTCCAAAACATAATGCAGTGTTTAATATTTTTGCAAATGTAGCCGTATCTATCAAATTACCAAATTGGAGTTGCCCACCAGCTGTAAACAAATTATTAATATTCGCTAAATTTAACCCGTACTAATGTAGGTTTGTAGGAGCAATAAGGCCTTCAATCCTGTATAACACACTCATATCCATGCTAAAAGCAACTAATATAACCCGCAATTACAACAACCTTCAAGTGCTAAAAGGCGTAGATATTATTGTAAATAAGGGGGAAATCGTAAGTATTGTTGGCTCATCGGGGGCAGGAAAAAGCACTTTACTCCATATTTTGGGCAGTTTGGACAAAGCCAATTCGGGCGAAATTTGGATCAATAACCAGCGTATCGATACTTTAAAAGAAAAGGAACTTGCTAAATTTAGAAACCAACATATTGGTTTTGTGTTTCAATTTCATCATTTATTACCAGAGTTTACAGCACTTGAAAATGTGTGTATTCCAGGATGGATTGCGGGCACCAACAAAAATGATTTAGAAGCAAGGGCTCTTGAACTTTTAAAAATATTAGGGCTACAAGATAGAGCCTCACATAAACCATTGGAGCTATCTGGTGGAGAACAACAAAGAGTTGCGGTAGCAAGAGCACTGATTAACAATCCGGATATTGTTTTTGCAGACGAGCCTACTGGAAATTTAGATAGTACACATGCACAGGAATTACACGAACTGTTTTTGCATTTACAAAAAACAATGGGTCAAACATTTTTAATTGTAACGCACAATGAGGCACTCGCAAAAATGAGTGATCGTGTGGTTCACATGAAAGACGGACACATTGTAGAACCCCAATAAAATTGTAAGAAACTTATACGCGCGGCTTCCAGGCTAGTTCCTGAGCACCATTGGTATGTGAAATAAAGCGCGCCAACGTAAATAAATAATCCGATAAACGGTTTAGGTATTTAATTACGAGTGGATCTACAAATAATTCATTTTCGATGAGGTTAACACAACCTCTTTCTGCTCTACGGCAAATACATCTTGCAACGTGGGCATGAGAAACGGCAACATCACCACCCGGAATAATAAATGATTTCATAGGCACAAGCACTTCATTCATGGCGTCAATTTCACGCTCTAATAAAGCAATGTCATCTTCTTTTAAATCAGGGATTTTCATGAGCGGCTCTTTGTCCGGATCACATGCTAATGAAGAGCCCACTGTAAACAAACGGTCTTGCACTTCTTTTAATAAAATGCGGGTATGATCGTGTGGAAACATGTCTGACACCAACCCAATATATGAGTTAAGTTCATCTACAGTTCCGTATGTTTCAATTCTTAAATTGCTTTTGGGCACTTTGGTTCCTCCAATTAATGAGGTTAAACCTAAATCTCCTGTTTTTGTGTATATCTTCTGTGCCATAGCGCTATTACAGTCTTTGTTTCGTTAACAAACAACAGACCGAAAAGTTCAAAAAAAATAAAAGATTATTTAGTGATATCTGTTTCTACTAGACCATCGCGCAAACGTACCACGCGGTGGGCATAGGCAGCAATATCTTCTTCGTGGGTTACAAGCACCACTGTATTACCTGCGGCCCTAATTTTTCCAAAAATTTCCATGACTTCTACAGAAGTTTTTGAATCGAGGTTACCCGTTGGTTCATCGGCAAGTAATATTGCCGGATTGTTTACAAGGGCACGGGCAATGGCCACACGCTGAATTTGACCTCCACTTAACTCATTTGATTTATGGTGGCTACGCTCGGCAAGACCCACTTTATCAAGTGCTTCGAGCGCTCTTTCAATTCGCTCTTTTTTAGAGATACCTGCATAAATTAATGGTAAAGCAACATTTTCTGCAGCAGATAAACGAGGTAATAAATTAAATTGTTGGAATACGAAACCAATTTCAGAATTACGCACTTCTGCAAGGTCGTCATCAGGCATTTTACTTACGTCTTTGCCATTTAAAATATAACGGCCTCCGGTTGGAGAATCCAAACAACCCAGTATGTTCATGAGGGTAGATTTACCACTACCCGACGGACCCATCAGGGCTACATATTCGTTTTTGAAAATATCGAGGCTAATACCTTTTAAAACGGTAATAGCCTGACTACCCATGTAGTAATCTTTTTTAATTTCCTCTAACTTGATAATTGCTTCAGACATAGGTTGTTTATTTTTTTATCACCGTTGGTACTCTAAAATATTGATCGTTGGCGTCCGGTGCATTGGAAAGCGCCTCTTCTCTGGTTATTGTTTGCTTCACTTCATCTTCACGTAAAACATTTACTGCCCCACCCATATGCAGTAATGGCTCAACACCTGTAGTGTCTACCTTGCTTAGTTGCTCCACAAAAGCCACCATTTTTTGCAGGTCCTGCTGTACCGAAGCCTTTTCCTCATCGGAAAAATAAAGCCTCGATAAATGGGCTAATTGGTCAATTAATTGGGGTGTCACTTCCATAGAATACAAAAATAACTGATTGAGGGGCAATTTAGGTCTAAAATGGTTAAAAGGTAAATATGCTCCATCAAGGCCCAAAATACCGGTATGTTGAAAAAATAGTTGGCCCCCTTGATTAAAATAGTTGCATAACTAACTAATTTTACGGAAAGCATTTTTATGAAGCGTAGTATTAAAAAAGTTGCCATTTTAGGAAGCGGTGTAATGGGCTCCCGCATTGCGTGTCATTTTGCAGGCATTGGAGTACAAGTTTTATTATTGGACATGGTACCCAAAGAAGCCACCGAAAGTACAAAACCACAGGAGCGCAATAAACTCGTAAACGACGCTTTACAAGCAGCATTAAAAAGCAACCCCTCTCCTGTGTATACAAAAGCAACGGCTAAAAAAATTACAACCGGAAACTTTGACGACAACTTACCAGAAATAGCGGGTGTAGATTGGATCATTGAAGTAGTAGTGGAACGTCTCGACATCAAACAAATGATGTACGAAAAAATAGAAAAATATAGAAAGCCAGGTACACTTGTATCTTCTAACACTTCTGGTATTCCCATTCATTTAATGGCCGAAGGAAGATCTGAAGATTTCAAAAAACATTTTTGTGGAACACACTTTTTTAATCCACCACGTTACCTACGTTTATTAGAAATTATTCCAACACCACATACCAGTTCTGAAGTGGTAGACTTTTTAATGGAATATGGTGATTTATTTTTAGGTAAAACAACAGTGCATTGTAAAGACACGCCTGCCTTTATCGCCAATCGTATCGGGGTTTTTAGCATCATGCTCATTTTTAATAGCATGGAAAAACTAGGCCTCACCATCGATGAAATTGAAGCACTTACTGGACCTATTATTGGACGTCCAAAATCTGCAACTTTTAGAACTGCAGATGTAGTGGGTATTGACACCCTTGTAAAAGTTGCAAAAGGCGTTGCAGACAATTGCCCTAACGACGAAGCGCGTGCTATTTTTACCATTCCAAGTTGGTTAGAAAAAATGCTAACAAATAATTGGCTTGGTGATAAAACAGGTCAAGGATTTTTTAAGAAAATAAAATCGGAAGCGGGTAAAGAAATATTGACCCTTAATTTACAAACACTCGAATACGGAGCACGTAAAAAACCAAAATTTGCTAGTCTAGAAGCCGCAAAACCAATTGATGATTTAAAGCAAAGACTTCAATTATTACAAGCAGCTCCAGATAAAGCTGGTGATTTCTACAAAGCATTTCATTTTGGTTTATTCTCGTATATCTCGCACCGCATTCCAGAAATTAGTGACGAGCTTTACCGTGTAGACGACGCCATGATGGCGGGCTTTGGCTGGGAAATTGGTGCTTTTGAAAGTTGGGACACACTTGGTGTTGCAAAAACGGTTGCTGCCATGAAAGCCGCTGGCCATGCGGTTGCCCCATGGGTAGATACCATGCTAGCAAATGGTATTACAAGTTTTTACAAGGTAGAAAACGGGAAAAAACTTTGTTACGATGTAGCGTCGGGTTCTTATAAAGCGCTTCCAGGTGGTGATGCATTTTTAGTATTAAAAAATAAAGCCGACCAACTTGTTTGGAAAAACAGTGCTTGCCGTTTATATGATATTGGTGATGGTATTGCAGGCTTTGAGTGGAATACAAAAATGAATAGCATTGGTGGTGAAGTACTAGAAGGACTCAACAAAGCCGTTAATATAGCTGAAGAAAAATTTAATGGACTTGTGATTGCAAACGATGGCCCCAACTTTAGTGCGGGGGCAAATGTGGGTATGATTTTTATGCTAGCCATAGAGCAGGAATATGACGAACTAGACATGGCCATTAGAATGTTCCAAAACACAATGATGCGCGTGCGTTATTCTAGTATACCAGTAGCTGTTGCGCCACACGCGCTAACGCTTGGTGGCGCATGCGAAATGAGCTTACACGCAGATGTTGTATGCGCTGCTGCAGAAACCTATATTGGTCTTGTAGAACTTGGCGTTGGATTAATTCCAGGCGGAGGTGGCACCAAAGAATTTGTGTTACGCGCCGGTGATGAAATGCACGACGAAGAACCAGAAACCATTACCCTTAAAAACAGATTCTTATCTATCGCTACTGCAAAGGTTGCAACCTCTGCTGCAGAAGCTTTTGAGATGGGCGTTTTAAGAAAAGGACAGGATCAAACAGTCATGAATATTGGACGCCGTATTGCAACTGCAAAATCGGCGGTGCTTGATTTACACGCACAGGGTTATACTATGCCTACGATTCGTAAAGATGTAAAAGTACTAGGAAGATCTGCGCTAGGTGCACTTTTAGCAGGCATTAATGGCATGCAAAAAGCAGGTTATGCAACTGCGCATGACGCCGTAGTAGCTAAAAAGTTAGCTTATGTGATGTGCGGAGGCGACCTGAGTGAGCAAACACTTGTTTCTGAACAATATTTGCTAGATTTAGAGCGTGAAGCTTTTTTAAGTTTATGCGGCGAGAAAAAAACATTAGAGCGTATTCAAAGTGTTTTAAAAAGCGGTAGACCCATCAGAAACTAATTTTTTCTATGCATCCAATTTTAACGATTACCGGTGTTTCAAAAAACTACGGTAAACTTACTGCGCTTGATGCTGTAAGTTTTGAAGTACCCGCTGGTGCAGTGTTTGGCATACTAGGGCCTAACGGCAGTGGTAAAACAACACTCCTCAGTATTCTTTTAGACGTACTCCACGCTGACACCGGAAAGTTTAGCTGGTTTGGTAATACACCACAAACTAATAACAGAAAACAAATTGGGTCTTTACTTGAAACACCTAATTTTTATCATTACTTATCGGCGGTAGATAATTTAAAAATTACACAAGCCATTAGTGGAAGAGGCGACAGCGCAGACATTGATAAGGTACTTGAAATTGTAAAATTAGCAGAACGCAAAAAAAGTAAATTTAGCAGCTATAGTTTAGGCATGAAACAGCGCCTCGCTATTGGTGCCGCATTACTTGGCAACCCTGATGTACTTGTGTTTGACGAGCCTACCAACGGATTAGATCCTGTAGGTATTGCCGAAATTAGAGACCTGATAAAATCGTTAGCAGCATCTGGCAAAACCATTATTATGGCCAGCCATTTATTAGATGAAGTAGAAAAAGTATGTACGCATGTGGCCATCTTAAAAAAAGGAACCCTATTAACGGCAGGCCCTGTAGATGAAGTACTTGCGCAAGAAGATATTGTTGAAATTGCCGCATCAAATAACGATGCACTTTTTAATACTATTGAATTGATGGGCGGTTTTTCTAAAGTAAAAAAGCATGAAAATTGCTTGCAATTATTTTATCCGATTGGCACGGCTCAATTAGAGAGTATTAATAAATACTGTTTTGAAAAAGGCATCACGCTGCAACAATTACAACTGAAAAAGAAAAGTTTAGAAACTAAATTTTTTGAATTAACCAACGACTAACGCTAACGCTATGTTTTCATTACTTCAAATAGAATGGCTTAAAATAAAAAAGTATCCCGCGTTTTGGGCGATGCTCATTATTGTACTACTTACCTACCCTGCTGCCAACTACATGTTTTATAATGTATACCTGCGCATCACAACGCAAAAAGGTACAGATATGTTGGCTAAAATGTTATTAGGCAACCCCTTTGCGTTTCCAGAAACCTGGCATACGGTAGCGTATATTTCTTCGTTCTTTGTAATTCTCCCTTCTATATTAGTGATCATGCTGGTAACCAACGAGTATCAGTATAAAACGCAACGCCAAAACATTATTGACGGCTGGACTAGAGGTCAATTTATGACTAGTAAACTCATGGATGTTCTGATTGTGAGTGTTATCACCACCATCCTCTACGCCCTTGTTGCCATTGGGTTTAGCATCTATGCCAGCACATTTGACACCACTAAAATTTGGGATCAATCGTATTATATTGGACTCTTTTTCTTACAAACCTTTGCGCAACTTACTATTGCTTTTTTACTAGGCTATCTGATAAAAAAAGCATTTATAGCACTAGGGATATTTTTATTTTACTACCTCATTGTAGAAAATATTGCAACTGGTTATATAAAAATGAAAGCCGAAAAAATAGGTGACGATATTGGACGTTACTTACCTTTTGAAATTTCAGACCGCATGATTGTGGCACCTGCATTTATAGGTAGGTTTGGGAAAGATATAAAAACGGCTTACGAGAAATCTTTGTCTGAAGTGCCATCACAAATAGCACTTTCACTGCTTCTTACAACAGCTATTTGGGCTTTTTGCTTTTTTATGCACCGTAAAAAAGATTTATAATTTTTAGAGGGGCGAAACTATTCAATCATGCACCAAACTTATAAATCGAGGGTCGATAAACTTTTTGATATTTCTGGATAATCAAATACAAAACCTGCATCTTGTATTTTTTTCGCTGACACGGTAGTGCTTTTAAGTACCTCAATACTCATTTCTCCTAGCATTATTTTTAATACAAAACTTGGCACATAGGTAGTAATATAAAAACTGCCATACAACACTTTAGCGAGTGTTTTGGTAAGTGTTTTATTGCTTATAGGTGCTGGTGCCACTGCATTGTAGCTACCACTGATATTTTCATTTTCGAGTGCGTACACAAACATTTTTGCCAAATCTCTAACATCAATCCAGCTTATCATTTGCTTACCGTTTCCTAAAACAGCAGCCATTCTTACCGCTAATGGTTTTAAGAACTCTTTTAATGCACCTCCATGTTTACTGATTACAATACCCGTGCGAAGGCACACTAGTCGTTTTTGTAAGCCATTGGTATTTGCTGTAACAGGTGCAATAGACGCTTCCCAGGCGGCACAGGTAGTACCTAAAAAATCTGGATAAGATGGGTCAGTTTCTACAAAACCTTGCGCTGCTGCGTCATTGTTATGCACATTAATCTGATCAGGCCCGTACCACCCAATGGCCGATGCACTAATTACTGCTTTAACTTTATTGGGCGTTTCTTGTAAAGCCTTAACAAGTAGCGCGCTACTTTTTGTACGGCTATCTACTATTTCTTGCTTGCGCGCCGTCGACCATCTTTTGTCTGCAACACCAGCGCCTGCTAAATGAATAATATAATCAGCGGCTGCAATAGCTCTACTGTCAATAGTTCCTGCATTAATATCCCAGTGCGCCTGACTTTTAAGCGGCATTTTACTTCTAGTTAATAAAACAACTTCATAACCCTTCTTTTCGAGTAATGCTTTTACCGCTGTTCCTACAAGTCCTGTCCCTCCTGTTATTAATACACTTGGCATATATGTAAATTAAGATTTCTTGTACATGTATAAACAAAGATCCCAACCAAAAGGTTGGGATCTACAACTAAAATCACCAGGCTAAAACAAAGTTAAATGCTATTAATCGGGCTTCTTACCGTGTAAAAAGGTATTCAGCGTTGATATTTGTGTTTGATCTTTATCGTCTTTACCTACCGTATACTTACTGTAAAAATCTTCTACAGTGGTAAGGGTACTTCCAAAAAGCTCCATGTTTCTTCTAACATAAGCAGGCACATTATCAAATTCGCTACCAGACTCTGCACCACCACCACTCATATTAAATGAAAGGTTGCGTAATTTTTGGATGCGCTCTGCTGCTCTGCGTTTTTGCTCTTCAGCATCATCAAACATAGAGTCATCGATAAATGAAGCAGGTGCCGCCATATTAGTAGCCTGACTATAAGAAGGCATTTCAGGCTTTTCAATTAATTCCATATCGCAAAGTCCTAATTCAGCATCTTCTTCTAATTCATTTAACGACTCGCCAAATGAAGTTCTATAAGATTGTTTGGTAGGCGCTGCTGGTGCAGGTTGCGCGGTCATTGGGTTTGGTGCGATATACGCCACAGATGATGCAATGCCTACAGCGATAGGTGCCACAGGAACCACCACTTCTTGTGCGGTCTCAACTTCTTGCACAGGAGCTAAATTTTGTGCTACTGTTTCTTGAACAGTTGGCTTTTCTTGCACACTCACTACCGGTGCTGATGCCAAAGTTTCATCTGCATAAATATTGGTAGGCTTATTTAAAATTGTACCAGTAAATGCAGGTACTGTTGGTGTATCGTTTACAGTAAATTGAAGTAAAGCTTCTGAAGCAGTTACAGGAGGAGTTACAATTTCTGGTTCAACTTCTGGTAACACCACTTCTTCCGTAATTTCAGGGCTTAACTCAAATTGAAGTACAAAGCGTTCTTCCTCAACAGGAGCAACATAAACTTCCTCTTCTACAACAGGTGCTGTAAATGTTGGACGAAGCGTTAATGGATCGTTTTGCTCAAGTGGTAAAGACTGTTGGACAAGAGATTGCATGGTAGGACCTTCTGCAACAGGTGCAGTAGGCTCAACAATTGGTGCAGCAGCCTCTATAACAGGTGCTACTTCTACAACTGGCTCAACAACAGCTTCTACAACTGGCTCAACAAATGTAATCACTGGCACGGGAGCAGGCTGCTCAGTTTGCAAAGTCATTACAATTTTTTCTTCTTGTGGAACCGCTTTAGCACTTACAGGACTTTTAGCAAATGGATCTTTATGTTCGAAACCGGTTGCTACAAGTGTGATGCCAATTTTTTTATCGAGTGTATTATCATAACCCATACCTACAATTACATCCGTATCTTCTCCGGCTTGCATACGTAAGTGGTTATTGATAATTTCTAACTCATCCATAGTGCACTCGTAGTCACCTTCAGCACTATTAATATTAATCAATATCCATTTTGCACCTTTAATATCACTATCATTTAGTAATGGAGAAGCAATAGCTTCTTCGATAGCAAGTTGTGCTCTATTTTCACCTTCTACTTCTGCTTTACCTAAAATGGCTACACCGCCATTTTTCATTACGGTACAAACGTCGGCAAAGTCTACAATGATATGACCTCTACTATTAATGATATCGGTGATACATTTAGCGGCAGTTGCTAATACATTATCTGCTTTACCAAATGCTTCTTTCATTTTTAAATTACCGTATTGCATACGTAATTTATCGTTGCTAATCACTAGAAGCGTGTCTACGTGCGGCTTTAATTTATCTATTCCTTCTTGTGCTTGTTGCAAACGACGCGGACCTTCAAAACCAAAAGGCGTTGTAACAATACCCACTGTTAAAATGCCTAAGTCTTTACAAATTTGTGCAATGATTGGTGCGCCACCAGTACCGGTTCCGCCACCCATACCCACAGTAATAAAAGCCATTTTAGTATTCACTTCTAAAATGCGCTTGATTTCTTCAAGCGATTCTTCGGTAGCTAATTTACCTACTTCAGGATTTGCACCCGCACCTAAACCCTGTGTAAGGTGTGGTCCTAATTGAATTTTATTGGGAATGCGACTTTGCTCAATAGCTTTGGCGTCTGTGTTACAAATAATGAAATCAACACCTTCAATATTTTGATCAAACATGAAGTTAACTGCGTTGCTTCCGCCTCCACCAACGCCAAGTACTTTTATGATAGAAGATTTTTGTTTAGGAAGATCGAAGTGAATCATATAAACGAGTTTAGAAAATTAGAATGAAATGGGTATCGTTAAGGGTTCGTTTTTATTTATTTAAGAGTTCGTCTTCCTCTTTAAATAAATCGATTAAGTTATTTTTAAATTTCTCCCAGAATTTAACACGGCTTTCTCCATTAACTGGCTTAGGTGCTGGCTCCGGTTTAGCTTCGCCTACAACTGGCTCTAATACTGGATCTGGAGTAATTGTTTTTAAAGCACGAGGCACTTCAACACGTTTAAATGTTTCAGTAAACTCTTTGTGCTTCATGTCATAATCGGCGTAACCTTTTAAGATAAGACCAAGGCATGTAGCATACATTGGTTTCTTGAGTTCATCTATATGATTGGGTGCTAAATGCTCGTTTGGCAAACCAATTCTTGCATTTAACCCTGTTGTGTACTCTGTTAATTGAATAAGATGCTTTAATTGAGAACCACCTCCTGTTAAAATAATACCACCATTTAATAAGCGGGTATCAAGACCAACTTGCTTAATGTGATAGGTAACAAAATCTAAAATCTCACTCATGCGCGCTTGAATAATTTGTGCTAAATTTTTAACACTTATTTCTTTGGCAGGCATGCCCTTTAATCCAGGAATCGTGATGTACGCATTGGCTTGTGCCTCATCAGCAAGTGCACTACCAAATTGTACTTTTAATGCTTCTGCTTGGCTTTTTAAAACACCGAGACCCATACGGATATCGTGTGTAATATTTTCGCCACCAAAAGGAATCACCGCGGTATGCTTTAAAATACCGTCATTAAAAACCGCTAAATCTGAAGTACCACCACCAATATCTAGGATTGCTACACCGGCTTCCATATCAATATCGCTCATTACAGCACTTGCAGACGCTAGTGGTTGCAACACCAAATCTTTGGTACTCAAGCCACTTCTTTCTACCGCTCTGTTAATATTACGGATGGCATTTCTATCTCCAGTAATAATATGAAAATTGGCACCTACTTTAACACCGTTGTACCCTACTGGATCTTTAATATTTTGGTTATTGTCTACATGGAAATCTTGTGGAATCACATCAATGATTTGATCTCCTGCAGGAATAAATGTTTTACGTTGGTTGTTGATCAAGAACTCGATTTCCGAACGCATAATTTCGGTATCCGGATCTTGCCTAACAATATCGCCACGTGTTTGCAAGCTTTTAATGTGATGACCTGCAATACCCACGTACACTTCACTTACCTCTAACTCGGGGTTACTTTCGTAGCAATTTTCTAAAGCCTGCTGAATGGCTTTGATGGTTTGGTCAATGTTTAAAACCTGTCCGTGCTGAACGCCACTTGAATTGGCGCGTCCAAAACCTAGGATTTCTAATTTTCCAAACTCATTTTTACGGCCGGCGATGGCGGCAATCTTAGTAGTTCCAATGTCTAGACCTACAATGATCGGTGCTTCATTGTGATGCATAACGGTGTGTTTTAGTTGTTCGATTTTTTCGTTGTTTTAGAATTCTGTTTAGCCTTATTGTTTAACGGAGCTATTTTAGTTTTATTGTTAATGTTAATAACCGGTTTGAGAACTGCTTTTTGTTTCACAGTGTCAACAACTTTGACAGTAACTTTTGCAGTTGGCTGAATTGCTGCTGCAGCTGCTGCTTTTGCGGCAACCGAATCTGAAGCGGCAGCAGCGTCAAGTGCAGGCTGGGCCATAAGTCCCTGAATTAAAAGCGCCGATTGTGCCGAGTCTATTTGGGCTTTTGCAGTACCCTGTTTGATGGCTACTACTTGGTCTTTATAACGGATATCAATACGTTCATAATATCGAACCCCTTTTTGCATCCATGCTTGTTTATAAAAAGTTTGTAAACGCAAAAACTTTTGTTCTAAATCGGTGGGTTTTCCAAGGGTGATAATATGATCACCAATTACGGGCACCAGTTCAAAAATTGCCTGTGGCGTAATGTCCACTTGCGCAATTTGTGCATTCCATAAAGAGTCGTTTTGTAAAAATTTACCTAATACAACCACCTCTTTTAATAACTGGCTATCCGGCTTTGATAAAACAGGCCTATCCGAGGGGAAGCCCGTAAACATGGGCACACGCGCCACTACTTTTTCACTAAGTGGCAATCTAAGACCTGTAGAATCTACATAAAACGATGCGCCGCCAGGGGTAAATATGCGGGCCACCGGAATGCGCTCTTCTATGAGTACATGTAGCACCTGCTTATTGGTATAAAATATTTCTGCTTTTTTTACCCAAGGATTTCCAGCTACTGTTTTTTCGATGGCACTTAAATTTAGTGAAGACATTTGTGCTCCTATAATATGCCCACCAGCTTTAAGCATTTCCTTGATGTCTCTTTCATTGATAAAGAGTTGGGTTTCTTCGCCTGCAATTTCTATTTGAATGTCTTTGATTGTTTTTTTATCCTTTTCCTGCCAGGCCATTACAAAAAATACCATGGTAGCCACCCCTAGCATAATCCAGAGCGTACGCATTATTATTTTTTTCCAAGGTAAATTTCGCATCGTGTTATTGTATTAAATCGTTTTTGATGTTTCTAATAAGTACGTCAATATCGCCAGCACCAGCCATTACCAAAAGCTTAGGCGCTTCCGCTTTTACCCATGCGCCAAGCTCTTCTTTTTGAAGTAGCACCACATTTTTATTCGTCATTTTGCTAATGATCATTTCTGATGTAACACCCGGGATAGGAAGTTCTCTTGCTGGATAAATAGGCAGTAATACCACCTCGTCTGCGGCGCTTAAACTAGCAGCAAAGCCGTCACATAAATCCTGGGTTCTACTAAATAAGTGCGGCTGAAACACCAGGGTTAACTTTTGTTCCGGATATAAACTACGCACGCCACTTATTAAAGCTGAAAGCTCGGCGGGATGGTGCGCATAATCATCAATTAAAACTTGAGCGTCTGTTTTTATTTGGTATTCAAACCTTCTTTTAACACCTGCAAAATTTGCTAGTGCTGCTTTAATTTTTTGTGGCTCAATACCCAAATGAACCGCTATAGCTACCGCAACAAGTGCATTTTCAATATTATGCAGCCCACCCATGTTTAACACCATCTCCTCAAGCTGCCAGTTAGGGCCTACCACCGTAAAATGGTATGCGCCATTTACAACCTTTATATCTTTTGCATAAATGCTAGCACCGTTTCCGTTTAAACTATAGGTTACTAATGTAGAGGTATCAAAACTTGCTTCGCGCGCAAGTCCTTTTTTTGCAAGTAAGAGACCGCCTGGTTTTACTTTTTCAGAAAAACTTACAAAAGCATCTTCAAATGCCTCGGCGGTTTTATAAATATCCAAATGATCGGCGTCCATAGAAGTAACAACCGCCACAGATGGATTTAATTTTAAAAAACTTCTATCGTATTCATCAGCCTCCACCACTACTACATTATTATCACTACTCCAATAATTGGTATTGTAATTAGCAGCAATGCCGCCTAAAAACGCAGTGCAACCGTATCCCGAATCTCTTAAGAGGTGCGCCACCATAGTACTTACGGTTGTTTTACCATGCGTGCCTGCTACACAAATATTAACTGTACCCTCAGTAATCCAACCTAAAATATCGGAGCGCTTTACAACTTCGTAACCATTGTTTCTAAAATAAGTAAGTTCACTATGTGATGCAGGAATAGCAGGTGTGTACACCACAACATCCGCTTTTGTATCTATTAACCCAGTGTTGTCTTCGTAATGAATGTTAATACCAAGATCCGATAATGCTTCTGTTAAAACAGTTTTTGTTTTATCGTATCCAGAAACAGTGCATCCCTTTGATACAAAATAACGCGCAAGCGCACTCATACCAATGCCTCCAATACCAATGAAGTAAATGTTTTTTATGGTATCAAGTTTATGCACGTAAGTACTGAAGTATTTTAGCTGCTACCTCTTCTGCTGCATTTGTAATAGCAAGTGGTTGCAAGTTTTTAATAAATGTTTGTTGCTGCGCGGTGTCAAGCGCAAGTTTTGTAACGGTACCAAATAGTGTAGCAGGGGCCTGTGCATCGGGCACTAATAAGGCTGCATGACTATTCACTAAATAATTAGCGTTGGCAGTTTGATGGTCTTCTGCGGCAAATGGATACGGCACAAAAACAGCCGGCTTACCAGCCACGCATATTTCAGCCACCGACATAGCGCCAGCCCTTGATATAACTACATCAGCAACAGCATAGGCCATATCCATTTCTGCAATAAATGCACCCACCCAAACATTGCTATAATTAGTAGCGGCATTTGCATATTTGGCAGCATTTGTTTTACCCGTTTGCCATACAAGTTGTAAGTCGAGGCTTGCAAAAGCATCTAAGTTATTATGGATTACTTCATTGATAGAATTGGCGCCTAAACTACCACCTACAATGAGTATTGTTTTTTTATTTGGGTTGAGTCCAAAAAAATGATGCGCCTCCTCACGCGTGTGAGATGCTGCAATAATATTTGCTCGTACCGGATTACCCGTTACAAATAATTTGTTTACAGGAAAAAATGTTTCCATACCACCTGTACCCGTAAAAATAGCTGTTGCATTTTTAGCAAGCATTTGGTTGGACTTACCTGCAAAAGAATTGGCTTCATGGATAAATGTAGGAATACCATTTGCCTGCGCCATTTTTAGTACTGGAAAAGTAGAGTAACCACCCACGCCTACCACAAAATCAGGTTTAAAAGAAGATAAAATATTTCTAACCTGAAAAAAGCTTTTAATTAATTTAAAAGGCAGTGTAATATTTTTAAAAATATTGCTTCTATTAAAGCCCGCAATGGTAAGACCTATAATTTTATAACCGGCAGCAGGCACTTTTTCCATTTCCATTTTACCAGACGCCCCCACAAATAAAAGCTCAATACCAGGCACTTGTTTTTCTAGTGCTGCTGCAATGGCAATGGCCGGAAAAATATGTCCGCCCGTTCCACCGCCTGCTATAATGGCTTTCATTTTCATTTATGCTATTGCATTTGAAGGTGAAGCAGGCACCGGAGTTGGTGTTGCAAATGGATCTACAATTTTTCCTTCTGTTTGCTCTACGTTTCGGGCCACACTTAAAATAATACCAATGGCACAGCAGGTAAATAAATAAGAACTACCCCCCATACTCACTAGCGGCAGCGTTACACCCGTTACTGGTAACAAGTTTACATTAACAGCCATGTTTGCAATGGCTTGTATCACAAGTGTAAAACTTAAACCCACTGCTAAAAATGCACCAAAGGCAAATGGACAACGTCTAAATATTCGGATGCATCTAAACAAGAAAACGAGGTAAATAAATATCATAAAGGCGCCGCCTAAAAGTCCATACTCTTCTATGATAATGGAATAAATAAAATCGTTATAGGCCTGCGGTAAAAAGTTTCGTTGTCTGCTATTGCCCGGACCTAGTCCTACAAATACGCCCCCATTTGCAATGGCAATTTTTGCTTGCTGCACTTGGTAAGGCGTTTGTGCATCGGTGGCATAAATAAAGTCTTGGATACGACTAATCCATGTTTGCACACGTACAAAAACACTTTTGTCTTTTACTTTTTCTTTCTCCTGTTTACTAATAGGAATCGTATAGTCCACTTTGGCCTTTCCCGTATAAGTAATTACTGCTGCTGATACCAACATAATTACCGGAATTAAAGCAACGCCAATTACCAGTAAAATATGTTTCATGCTAATACGGCCAATGAACATGAGTAGTAGTGAGGTAGCACCTGTTAATAAAGCATTAGACAAGTTGGCTGGTAAAATAAGTGCGCATGTTGCAAGCACTGGCCAAATCACTGGCAAAAATCCTTTTTTAAAATCTTTAATCACCTCCTGCTTTTTACTCAGCGTTCGAGAAATGAACATAAAGAGTGCCAGCTTAGCAAAATCGGAGGTTTGAATGGTGAGCTGTATGATGGGAAGTTTAATCCATCTACTACCATCATTAATTTGTGCACCAAAAAATAAGGTATACGCAAGCAAGGGCAATGAAATAAAATAGAGGATGGTAGCCACTTTAGAAAACACCGAATAGTTAACGCGGTGCAAGAAATAAATAAGCGTTAACCCTATCAGCGTAAAGGAAATTTGCTTGAATAAATACACGCTGGTATTACCCTTGTACATTTTATATGCAAGCGAACCCGTTGCACTATACACCACCAAAATAGAAATAAGCGATAATAATACTACAATACCCCAGATATATTTATCACCCCTGGTTTTAGTAACAAGTTGTGTTTTAACCCCTTCTACCGTAGGGATTTGAGAAAATAAAGTATCTGAATTTTGATTGAGCATGTGATAGGTTACAAGGCGTTATTGGAAATATTACAAAGCTTTTACAGCGTCTTTAAATTGTGTACCACGATCTTCGTAATTTTTGAATAAATCAAAACTTGCACAAGCTGGGCTTAATAATACTGTATCGCCTTTTGTAGCCAATTTAAAGGCAGTTTGCACTGCAGCAGATGCGCTATTTGCTTCTTCAATAACAGCCACCTTACCTTTAAAAGCATCGATAATTTTTTTATTATCGGTACCCATACACACAATCGCCTTAACTTTTTCAGTTACCAACTCTTCTATTAAAGCGTAATCGTTTCCTTTATCTACACCACCCAAAATAAGTACGGTAGGGTTTGTTAAACTCTCAAGTGCATACCAAGTACTGTTCACATTGGTTGCCTTACTGTCGTTGATAAATTCAACACCACGCACCATCGCAACAAATTCCATACGGTGCTCGAGGCTATGAAAATTGCTCACGGCTTCTCTAATTTTTTCCTTGCGTATCCCAAGGGTTGTTGCTGCAATGCCTGCTGCCATGGTATTATATTGATTGTGTTTACCCTTTAATGCAAAATCATAAATGCTCATGCTTACGCGCTCTTCTTGAATTCTAAGCATCATTTGATCGCCTTTGATGTAGCCGCCTTTTTTAATTTCTTGTTTCATAGAGAATGGTAATGGGTTAGGGTGAAAAGTTAGTAAGGATAAATGGTTAGTAATAATATCGTCATCTGCACAGTAGATGAAAAAGTCTTGTTCAGTTTGGTTTTCAATAATTTTAAATTTGCTTTTGATATAATTTTCAAATTGATAATTATACCTGTCTAGATGATCTTCAGTAATGTTTAATAAAACACTTACATCGGGTCTAAACGTTTTGATATCGTCTAATTGGAAAGAACTAATCTCTGCTACATAAAGGGCTTTGGGTGCTTCTGCAATTTGTTTTGCAAAAGAGTATCCAATATTGCCTACCATCGCACAATCAAGCCCTGCTATTTTGCAGATATGATACATCAGTGCTGTGGTGGTACTTTTTCCATTGCTACCCGTAATGGCAACAATTTTACTGTCCCCTTTAAATCTAAAAGCCAGTTCAATTTCAGAGATTACTGGTATCCCGTTTGCTCTGATTTGTTTTACCATTTCATTTTTTTCCGGAATGCCAGGACTCTTCATTACTTCTGTAGCCGTTAGTATGCGCGCAGTAGTATGTTGTCCTTCTTCAAACTCGATACCGTTGTCAATGAGCTCTTTTTTGTAACGCGCTGCAATGTTTCCTGCGTCAGAAACAAATACATCGTACCCTTTTTGCTTTCCTAGCAGTGCTGCACCTACACCACTCTCTCCACTTCCAAGTACCACTAGAAAATGCTTCATGCTTATCTCATTTTTAAAGTAAGAATGGCCAATACCACACATAAAATTGTTATGATCCAAAAGCGCACAGCAATCTTACTTTCGTGAAATCCTTTTTTCTGATAGTGATGGTGAAGCGGGCTCATTAAAAACACACGCTTACCTTCTCCAAATTTTTTCTTGGTGTATTTGAAATAACTTACCTGAATCATTACACTTAATAATTCAATTAAAAACACACCACAAAAAATAGGAATGAGTAATTCTTTTCTAACAATAATGGCAAGTGAAGCAATAATACCACCTAATGCAAGGCTTCCGGTATCACCCATAAATACCTGTGCTGGATAAGCATTGTACCATAAAAATCCAATACAAGCTCCTACAAATGCACCTACAAAAATGGACAACTCTCCAAGGTTTGGAATGTACATCACGTTTAAATAATCGGCAAGTACATAGTTACCACTCACGTAAATAAACACACCAAGTGCCATTCCAATAATAGCGCTTACGCCTGCAGCAAGTCCATCAAGGCCATCTGTAATGTTTGCGCCATTGGATACCGCAGTAATAATAAATGTCACTACAAAAATGTAAATGATCCATGTGTATTTTTCGGCTCCCGGTCCAATCCAGCTAATAAGTTTGCTATAATTAAACTCGTGGTTTTTTACAAAAGGAATAGAGGTAATAGGCGTTTTTACTTTCACATAACGGCGCTCTACCCCATTAATTTTTCTGATAATAATATTAGAGTCTTTAGCTAAGCGCTCCCCTTTTTGAAGTGTTACTATACCTGTACTTACAGTAGAAGCTGGAACGATTTCTCTTTCTACAGTAACTGCATTACTAAAATAAAGTGATACGCCAATAATAATACCAAGTCCTACTTGTCCAATAATTTTAGTGATACCCGCTAAACCATCGCTGTCTTTTTTCTTGTAGGCTTCACCCTTTTTTTGAGCGTCTCTACGTGATTTGATTTTAAAGTAGTCGTCTAAAAAGCCAATGATACCAAGCCATACCGTACATAAAATCATTAAACGGATATATACTTTATCAAGGTTGGCAAATAATAAAGTAGGAATTAAAATGCTCAATAAAATAATGATGCCACCCATGGTTGGGGTACCCTTTTTTTGCTGCTCGCCCTGTAAACCAAGCTCTCTAACGGTTTCACCAATTTGCTTTTTTTGTAAAAACTCAATTAATTTTTTACCAAAAACAGTTGCAATAATCAAAGACAATAAAACTGCCATAGCTATTCTGAAAGTCAAAAACTGGAACATACCAGCGCCCGGTACGTTAAATTCTTGATTCAGCCATGTAAATAATTGGTATAACATAGGGGTCTATTAATCTTTGTTGTTTAAGAATGCTAATAAAATGGCTTTGTCATCAAAAGGGTGTTTCACGCCATTGATGTCTTGGTATTTTTCGTGTCCTTTTCCTGCCACTAGCACAATGTCTTCAGGTTTTGCAAATTCTACGGCTGCTTTAATCGCTTCTTTTCTATCAAGTATTGAAATGTATTTTCTTTTAGCTGCTGTGTTTAATCCAGCTTCCATATCTGCAATAATCAGGGCTGGATCTTCGGTGCGCGGATTGTCTGAGGTTAAAATAACTTTGTCACTTAAATCACAAGCGGTTTGTGCCATAATAGGACGCTTGGTTTTATCTCTATCTCCACCACAGCCCACTACCGTAATTACTTGCTCGTATCCTTTGCGTAATTTTTTAATAGTAGCTAACACATTTTCAAGCGCATCTGGCGTGTGGGCATAATCAATAATACCAATCACTTGCTTATTGCTAATAATATAATCAAATCTGCCTTCTGCACCTGCTAACATAGAAAGTGTTGTAAGTGCTGTGTTGCTATCAATGCCAAGGTTTACAGCTGCGCCATACACCGCCAGTAAATTGTAGGCGTTAAACTCTCCTATCAATCTAAAATGAACTTCAATTTCATTTACAAGCATCACTAGACCAGTAAGTGCATTTTCTAAAATTTTACCTTTATAATCGGCGCTTGATTTTAATCCGTAAGAAAGTTTTTTCGCTTTTGTATTCTGAAGCATTACTTCACCACGCTTGTCATCTGAATTGGTGATTGCAAATGCAGAAGCTGGTAGTGCGTCAAAGAATCCTTTTTTTGCAGCGATATAATTTTCAAACGTTTTATGATAATCTAGGTGATCGTGGGTGATATTGCTAAATAATGCCCCTGTAAATTGTAAACCTGTAATGCGGTGCTGGTGCACGGCATGGCTACTACACTCCATAAACACATGACTACAACCTGCGTCTACCATAGTGTTTAGCAGTTCATTTAAACTAACAGCGTCGGGTGTAGTATGTGTAGCCGGAATAATTTGATCTCCAATTTGATTTTGTACAGTAGATACTAGACCACAGGTATATCCTAACGCAGAAAATAATTTAAAAAGTAAAGTAGCGATGGTGGTTTTACCATTGGTGCCTGTAACGCCTACCAATTTAATTTTTGTTGACGGTGCATCATAAAACTGATGCGCCATAAATGCCACTGCTTCAGATGTGTTGGCAACTTTAATATACGTAACGCCATCTACTTGTAAAGCTGGCATATTTTCACATACAATCACTTTAGCGCCAAGCTCAATCGCTTTTGAGATATAATCATGGCCATCTTGCGCCACGCCTCTAATAGCAACAAAGGCAGTGCCTTTAATTACTTTTCGTGAATCAATTGCAATACTAGACACTGCTATATCAGTGGCACCTACTACTTCTAGTAAGTGTACCTTATATAATATGTCTTGTAAAATATGCATGTTATGAATTAGTTAAGTGTGATTTGAATTTGTTGACCTTTTACAATGGGTGATCCAGCAGCAATTGATTGTGCTGCTACTTTTCCGCGGCCTTGTGCGTATACTTTTAATCCTCTCGATTCACAGATATATATCATGTCTTTGTAACCAAGTCCCACAAGTGATGGCATAGCTTTTGCATCCACCTTAGTACTTTTTAATAAGCCGGCTGCAGGCGCATGTGAAATAGTTGCCCATTCGTCTACAAACAAACTAGAATCTACAAAGGGTAATTTTAATTTTTTAGCAACCGTAGCTACGTCTTGCTTATAGCCTTTGTATACATACACATTACTATCTGGCTTTGGTGCTGTTTTAGGCATAGGCGCCTGCTTTACAGAGGCACTATACAAGCGGTCAGCAATTTCTTTAAACACTGGACCCGCAACAGCGGCGCCATAAAACACAGGGGCGTGCGGCTTGTTTTTAATTACCACAATACAGGTGTACTGAGGATTGTCGGCAGGAAAATAACCAGCAAAAGAAGACTGATATATTTTATCGGCATAACCTTTATTGCCATTTGCAATAAGTGCTGTTCCTGTTTTACCTGCTACTTTATATGGAGATCCTTTAAATAAAGTAGTAGCTGTTCCATGCAAGCAAACGCCTTCTAAACAAGTTTTTAAATCCGCTAAGGTTTGATCGCTACAAATTTTTTCGGTTACTACTTTTGGTTGGATTTCTCTGAGTAATACACCTTCTTCTTTAATAGCCGACACCAAATAAGGCTTCATCATTTTTCCATTATTTGCCACTGCATTGTACAGGTTAGCCGTTTGTAATGGACTTACAAGTAAGTTGTATCCAAAAGCCATCCAAGGAAGTGATGTTGGGCCCCATAATTTATGACCTGGCTTATAAATGAGTGGACGCCCTTCTCCCGATAAATCAATACCGGTAGGATTGTCCATCCCCATTTTTTTGAGGTGGTTGATATATTGCATGGGGTTATTACCATAATGCTGTACCGCAAGCTTTGCCATCGCCACATTAGAGCTCACTTCAAAAGAATGCTGTACCGTAACATCATTGTAACCATGGTCTTCACTATCATAAACCGTTTGGCCAAATACTCTCCAACTTCCGCCGGTAATATTTACCATATTGTTAAGGCCTACTTTTTTATCCTCTAATAAAGCAAGCATGGTAGCTAGCTTAAATGTAGAGCCTGGCTCCGATGGAGAAATAGCGTAATTATAATTTTCGTAATAGTTGCCATCTTGTCCGCGACCTAAATTGGCAATAGCTTTTACTTTACCCGTTTTAACTTCTAATACAATGGCAGTACCATGCTCCGCTTCATTTTTAATCATCATTTTTTGAAGCGCATTTTCTGCAACTTCCTGAATAAATACATCAATGGTACTTACAATGTCTTTACCATTTTCAGGCTCAATTTCGTAGGTATCAGCGTCTAATGGAACACCTACACCTCCAGCAATGGTACGTACGAGTTGTTTACCATTAATGCCACGTAAAACGCTATCATAGCTATATTCTAAACCTACTTTATTGTTGTCACGCGCAAGACCAATGGTACGGTATGCTAAAGATTTGTAAGGATTTAAACGGATTGATTTTTCAACCGCAATCATGCCGCTTTTATAACGGCCCAATTTAAATAGAGGGAAGGTTTGAATTTTTTGATAATCTCTAAAAGAGATTTTCTTTTTGATTAAAAAGTATCCTTCGTTGTTTTTATAAGCCTGTGCAAACATTGACTTATAGTCTTCTGCAGATTGATCTTTAAATAAATCTGCCATATAGTAACTAAGTGAATCGATATGCTCTCTAAACAAATAACCATTGTTTACATGAAGTGGCTCTACCCTAAAATCCATGTAAATATCAAATTGAGGAACGCTGGTGCTTAACATTTGACCATCTTCTGAGTAAATGGTACCACGCTCAGAATCGATATCAGCAATACGCTGATGAAGGCTATCACTCATGCTCCTCCAGTACTTACCCTGTACTTGTTGGATATAGAATCCTTTACCAATAATGGCTGCAGCAACAAGCACAACAAAAATGAAGCTTAAATAAACTCTCCATAATATGTCTTTTTTGATATCCATCTTGCGCGCTAATTATTTTGTGGTGGTGGTTGTTTTTTCTACTTGTAATCTTTGTGGTAATTCTTTGGCAACTTTTAAACCTAAAGGCTCGGTGGCTTTAATCACTTGATTCTCTTCACTCTTAAACATCACTTCGCCTTTGATGGTCTTGTATTCGAACTGTAACTCTTTTAATTGTTTGGTAGTTGAGTTAATTCTTCTAATAGCGCGGTCGGCCATATGACCATTAGCGATATATATTACAGCCAATAAAGACAGAAATAAAAAGAAAGGAATATTACTAGCGATCCACTGATAATTCAATAATCCTTTTAGCGGATTCTTATTGCTACCAGTATTATTTATTGGTTGTTCGCTCACGGCTTTCTTTTAAATTTTTTCTGCAATTCTTAATTTGGCGCTTCTACTTCTTGTGTTGTTTTTTAATTCCTCTTCGGTTGCAGTAATTGGCTTTCTTGTAATCACTCTAAAAACGTCCTCTTTGTTATCAGGCAAAAAGGGGTGACTAGGTGTTTCTACAAAACTCCCTTGACGGAAAAAGTTTTTTACCATCCTGTCTTCAATAGAGTGAAAAGTGATGATAGCCACGCGGCCACCGGGGTTGAGCACGTCAGGGACCTGACTGAGCATTGATTCTAAAACCCCCATTTCGTTGTTCACTTCCATTCGCAAGGCCTGGAAAACTTGAGCCAAATACTTATTGGGATTTCCCTTTACCACTGGAGCAATCAGCGATTTAAATTGTTCGATCGTGGTAACCGATACATGTGCACGTGCAGAAACAATATGTGCTGCAAGTGTTTTTGAATTGGTCACTTCACCGTACTGTTCAAATATTTTATGTAGTTGAGCAGCGGTATAATTTCGAACAACATCCTGTGCTGATAAAGCTTGTCGTTGATCCATGCGCATATCTAGCGGACCAGAAAAGCGAATAGAAAATCCACGATCACCTTTATCAAATTGATGACTACTCACGCCTAAATCGGCTAAAATGCCATCAACTCCTGTTACTTTGTGTAAACGCAAAAAGCGTTGGAGGTTACTAAAGTTTTCTGGAATGAAAACTACGCGCGCGTCATCCATAACGTTGCGTCTTGCATCGGTGTCCTGATCAAAAGCAAATAATTTACCTTTCTCATTAAGTTGAGATAAAATACCTGCGCTATGACCCCCACCCCCAAAAGTGCAGTCGACATAAATTCCATCTGGCTTAATATGTAAGCCTTCTAAGGTTTCATGATAAAGGACAGGAATATGGTAACCTTCATTGGTATGTCCTTGTTCCATAAATCCTTAATCTTTTTTGTCGTTACTGGTCATCACTTCATGGGCCAATTCACTAAAGGCCTCTGGAGAGAAATCCTCAAAGAGCTGTTTGTACTTACTAGCATCCCAGATCTCGAAACGGTCAAGTGCAGCTGCTAAAACAATGTCTTTAGCTAGCCCGGCAAATTCACGAAGTGATGGAGGAAGCAACATACGGCCAGCATTGTCTAGCTCTATTTCTGTTGCGCCACCCAAAAACTGTCTGCGAAACTGACGTACTTTAGGGTCGAAATCATTCAATTGGCTAATCTTGGCCACAATCTTTTCCCAACTTGCAATTGGATATAACGTGAGACATTTTTCAAAGCCACGGCTTAAAATAAAGCGACCCTCCCCTTCCGGCAGCTGTTTTTTTAGCCCACCCGGAATAAGGAAGCGACCCTTTGCGTCGACCGTTGCTTCATATTCTCCGTGAAATCCGTTCATTGGTTAATAACTTTGGTTTATGATTACCACTTGTTGACACAAAATAACACTTTTTCCCACTTTCAACCCAAAAGCAAAAACGCACAATTAATCCACAGAATTATACAGGGGCAAAGGGTTTGCTACGATTGATTTGTAGGGTTTTGGCGTATGTTTTTAGTGAAAAACACTGTTAATAACTGTGGATAACCCCCTTTTTGTGTGGATAGTAGCTTAAAATGATGCAAATTTGCGTCCAAATACGCCAAAATGCACCCCAAAGACCTCTCTATAGTAGATTTTACTTACGATTTGCCTGCCAGTAAAATAGCCAGCTATCCCCTAGAACAGCGTGATGCGAGCAAGCTTTTGGTGTATGGGGCGGGCGATATTTCAGAAACCACCTATTCTAAACTAGACGAAGTGTTGCCAAGCAATACTTTACTCGTTCATAACGATACCAAAGTAGTTGCAGCACGTTTATTTTTTGAAAAAGAAAACGGAACTGTTATTGAAATTTTTTGTTTGGAACCTGCAAGTACTTACAAAGACATTACAACTGCAATGCTTGCAAAAAAACAAGTGTTATGGGGTTGTTTAATTGGTGGTGCAAAAAAATGGAAAGAAGGATCACTACAAATAAAATACGGTAATAACTACACACTTACAGCAACCAAGCACACCGCACTTGCTGATAGTTTTTTAATACAATTTGAATGGGATAACGAAGCACAATGTTTTGCAGAAGTATTAGAAGCAGCAGGCAATATTCCACTCCCACCATATTTTAATAGAGCCGTAGAAGAAAATGATAAAGAGCGTTACCAAACCGTATATGCTGCTGCAGAAGGCTCTGTAGCAGCACCTACCGCTGGCTTACATTTTACACCTGCACTGTTTGATAAACTCGCTACAAAAAATATTACCAAAGAATTTGTAACACTACATGTTGGTGCTGGTACATTTAAGCCCGTAAAAGCAGCGCGCATGGAAGAACATGAAATGCACGCCGAATATATTGACGTACAAAAAAGTTTTATTGAACTACTACGTGAGAATTTTACAGAACGCGATCAAAATGCGAATCAACCTGTGAATGCTAAAAAAATCATTGCAGTTGGTACAACATCGTTAAGAACACTAGAGAGTTTGTACTGGATGGGGGCAAAAATAATTGCAACAAACAACGCTAGCAATACAAATACACAAGCAAGCCCTTCTATCGAAAAAATTAGTGTGGTACAGTGGGACCCATACGAATTAATGCCCCAAAACGAGCTCCCATCCACGGCTGTAGCACTTACGGCCCTATCTAATTGGTTGGAGCAAAATAATTTAAGCCGCTTAATTACCAAAACGCAAATTATTATTGCCCCTGGCTACCGCTTTAAAATTATTGATGGCCTCATCACTAATTTTCATCAGCCTCAATCTACGCTTCTACTACTAGTAGCTGCCATTACCAATGGAAACTGGAAGCCCATGTACAATTACGCCCTAGAAAATAATTTTAGATTTTTAAGTTATGGAGATGGTTGCCTTATTTGGCTAGATCCATCTGTACGGTAAACACACTACCCTCTCCTAATTTACTTGCAACACTGATATTACCCCTGTGTGCATCAATAACGGTTTTTACATAACTCATACCAAGGCCAAAACCTTTTACGTTATGCAAATTTCCGGTGTGGGCTCTGTAAAATTTTTCAAAAATTCGTTTCTGTGTTTCCTCGGTCATACCAATACCATTATCTGCAAGCGAAACAAAAATAGAATTTTCTTTTACCCATGTTGAAATAGTAATAACAGGTTCTGCTGCTGCGTATTTAATGGCGTTATCAATAAGGTTTGAAATCAAATTAGAGAAATGAATTTCGTCTGCCTCAATAACATCATTGTCTGCATTTAAATGCAAAATAACCTGTCCATTTTTTTCTTTTAATTGCAACTGATGATTGTCCATCGCGCCCTTAATCATGTCATGCAAATGAAGTGGAACTAGGTGTAGTTCAAGCTCTTCTTTATCCATGTGAGCCGCTTGTAGTATGGTTTCTACATGCTTATTCATCCTAATATTTTCATCCTTGATAATGCTGCTAAAGTAGGCCATCTTTTCGGGGTTGGCTTGTACCTTTTCATTGCGCAAGGCATCTACTGCAAGTGATATGGTAGCAATAGGCGTTTTAAATTCGTGGGTCATGTTGTTGATGAAATCACTTTTAATTTCAGATAATTTTTTCTGAATTAATAGTGAACGTATCGTAACAAAAAACGCTGCTAAAATCACAATCATAAATGTGATAGCACCAAGTAATACCCATTTTAAAGAAGCCCATACTTGACTGCGGTAATCCGGAATAACAATGATTAATTTTTCAAAAGCACTAAAGCCTTCAAAGTCGGAACCCGATTCAGGAATGATAGCGATGTAGGCAATTTTATTATTAACCGTATCCCAGTATTCGGTTCTAAAATTAGAAGACACCATTTCATATTCATCGCGGGTGCTGGTAATGGCAAATTCAAAATCTAATTTTTGAAGTCCAGCTGCTTTAAATGCTGCACTAATTTTCTCGCTGATTTGCGCTTTGGTAAAATAATCATCTACGCTTACTGGCTTAATAAAATGAAGATGTAATTCGGTACCAAAACCAAGGCCACCTTTTTTAGGAAGCGTTACTGGCTGACCATTGTACACGCGCGTTTTAATGTCATTTACCACATTGATACCCGCTTCATTTACTTTGTTTACAAGTTGTACTTCTGTAATCTCTAATAAGTTGCTAAGCCAAGATGCTTGCAACAAAAAGAGACCTCCAATAGAAAGCCCAATTAAAACAATGATGATGCGAAAACTGCGTTTCATGAGAATACAAATATAGGGGCAAAAAAAATAAAGCACCCCAGTTGTGGAGTGCTTTACCATACATTTATGTTAAACAAAAAACATTTAAACCGCAGCAGCGCCTTCTACAAGAACTGTTACTTTATTGTTAGCTACTTCTACGAATCCACTTTTAATGGAATAGTTTTCAGTTGCTGTTTTATCTTTTAACACTTTAACATTGCCTGAACCGAGCGCACTTACTAGAGGTGCGTGTTTGTCAAGTATTTCAAATAAACCAGAAACACCAGGTAATTGAACACCAAACACTTCTCCGCTATATAATTTTTTCTCGGGTGTTAATATTTCTAATTGCATATCCTTTTTTTAAAGATGCTTACGCGTTTGCAGCTGCCATTAATTTTTTTCCTTTTTCGATGGCATCTTCTAAAGTACCTACAAGGTTAAAGGCTGCTTCTGGATACTCATCTACTTCACCATCCATAATCGCATTGAATGCGCGGATAGTATCTTCGATGCTTACAAACACACCTTTTAAACCGGTGAATTGTTCTGCAACGTGGAAAGGCTGCGATAAGAAACGTTGTACTTTACGTGCACGTTGTACGGTCATTTTATCTTCTTCAGATAATTCATCCATACCTAAAATCGCAATGATATCTTGAAGTTCTTTATAACGTTGTAAGATTAATTTTACGCGGTTTGCACAATCGTAGTGTGCTTCACCAACTACTGCTGGTGTTAAGATACGTGATGTAGAATCTAGAGGATCTACCGCAGGATAAATACCCAAATCGGCAATCTTACGAGACAATACTGTTGTAGCATCCAAGTGCGCAAACGTTGTTGCTGGCGCTGGATCCGTTAAGTCATCGGCAGGTACGTAAACCGCTTGTACCGAAGTAATAGAACCATTTTTAGTTGACGTAATACGCTCTTGCATAAGACCCATTTCTGTGGCAAGTGTTGGTTGATAACCTACCGCAGATGGCATACGACCTAATAGTGCCGATACCTCAGAACCTGCTTGCGTAAAACGGAAGATATTATCTACGAAAAATAAGATATCCTTACCTTTTCCTGTACCATCTCCATCACGGAAATATTCGGCAACTGTTAAACCTGAAAGGGCCACACGCGCACGTGCTCCTGGAGGTTCGTTCATTTGACCAAACACGAAAGTAGCTTTTGAATCTTTTAGTTCATTCATGTCTACTTTAGATAAATCCCATCCACCTTCTTCCATACTATGTTTGAAAGCGTCACCATATTTCATGATACCTGCTTCAATCATTTCACGTAATAAGTCATTTCCTTCACGTGTTCTTTCACCCACACCCGCAAACACTGATAAACCACCGTGTCCTTTTGCGATATTGTTGATTAACTCTTGAATAAGTACTGTTTTACCTACACCCGCACCACCAAACAAACCAATTTTACCACCTTTTGCATATGGTTCAATAAGGTCAATTACTTTAATACCTGTAAACAACACTTCTGTTGCAGTACTTAGGTTTTCAAATAATGGCGGCTTGTTGTGAATTGGACGACCACCCACTTTACTTAATTGTGGAAGACCATCAATTGCATCACCGGTTACGTTAAACAAACGACCGTTGATACCTTCACCCACTGGCATTGCAATTGCTTTGCCTGTATCTACTACTTCCATACCTCTTACAAGACCATCGGTTCCGTCCATCGCAATGGTACGTACGCTGTCTTCACCAAGGTGCTGTTGCACTTCGAGTACTAACTTTTCACCACCTTCTCTGGTGATTTCAAGTGCGTTGTAAATTTCTGGTAATGTTTTGTCCGGAAAATGCACGTCCACTACCGCACCAATGATCTGTTTAATCTTACCGTTTGTAGCCATACTATGAAGTATAAAATGGGTTTTAAATAAGTTTTTTAGCCTAAAACCAGGGTTTCAGATTTGGCCGCAAAGGTAAGGATTAGGGGTTGAGAAAAAAAGGAAAAATTGACTAAAATTTGTAATTTGTCAAAAATTCAAGTGTATGTCCCCATTTTTAGGCGAACTAGTTGGAACAGCCCTCATTTTAACCATTGGTACAGGCGTGGTGGCTAACGTTGCTTTACCCAAAACCAAGGGTAACGGGTCTGGCTATTTGGCCGTCACATTTGGTTGGTTTGCAGCGGTTTTTGTAGGTGTTTATGCCAGCAGTGCCGCCAGCGGGGCGCATTTGAACCCGGCGGTAACCATTGGCTTAGCCGTAGCAGGTAAATTTGACTGGAGCCTGGTACCCTCCTATTTGCTTGCGCAACTACTGGGGGCAATGCTTGGGGCTAGTTTGGCTTGGCTTGCTCATTTACAGCAGTTTAATGAAACATCTGATGCCGCCACCAAACTGGGCGTTTTTTGCACATCGGCATGTATAAAAGATCCTGTAAAAAATATCATATCAGAAGCGATTGCTACATTAACTTTTATGCTGGGTGTATTTTATATTACTGCGCCTACACAGAGTAATGGTGCCATGGATGCACTACCGGTGTCATTGCTGGTACTTGGTATTGGACTTGGCATGGGTGGCCCAACGGGTTATGCCATTAACCCCGCTAGAGATTTAGGACCGCGTATAGTACACGCCATTTTACCAATAAAAAATAAAGGTGGAAGTGATTGGGGTTATGCATGGGTGCCAGTAGTTGGCCCTATTATTGGTGCTGTAATTGCAGCCTATGTTTACATGTGGCTCGGGTAATTTTTTTGAAACGCAACACATCGTAACGCACCTCAAATTTCACAAACAACAACAACGCATTGTATGGATAAATATATTTTGGCTTTAGACCAAGGCACTACTTCTAGTAGAGCCATTATTTTTAATAAAGCTGGTGAAATTTTAGCCACCGCGCAAAAAGAATTTACACAAATATTTCCAGAAGCTGGTCTTGTAGAACATGATGCCAACGAAATTTGGAGTACACAAATTGGTGTAGCATCGGAGGCTATTATGCTTGCTGGGCTTGACGCTTCGCAAATTGCAGCTATTGGTATTACCAACCAGCGCGAAACAACCGTTGTATGGGATAAACAAACAGGGCAACCTATTTACAATGCCATTGTGTGGCAGGATAGACGCACTGCCAATTATTGCGACACTTTAAAAACACAGGGGCACGCTGCAAGTATTCAAGCAAAAACAGGGCTGGTTATTGATGCTTATTTTTCTGGGACCAAATTAAAATGGATACTTGATAATGTTGCTGGTGCGCGCGAAAAAGCTGCGGCAGGACATTTATGTTTTGGCACAATTGATAGTTGGCTACTCTGGAAATTAACCGGCGGCAAAGTGCACGCCACAGACGTTTCCAACGCATCACGCACACTCCTATTTAATATTCATACACTTAGTTGGGATGAAGAATTATTACAACTCTTAGACATTCCAAAAAATATATTACCGGAAGTAAAAAGTAGTTCAGAAATTTATGGACACACGGCGCATATGTTAGCCGCGCATAGTATTCCTATTGCAGGTATTGCCGGAGATCAGCAAGCGGCACTGTTTGGTCAACAATGCATACAGCCAGGCATGGTCAAAAATACCTACGGCACGGGATGTTTTATGCTCATGAATACGGGTACTAAAGCAGTAACATCGCATCATCATTTGCTTACCACTATTGCTTGGCAAATTAATGGCGTTACTGAGTATGCACTAGAAGGATCTGTGTTTATTGCAGGTGCTGTTGTGCAGTGGTTACGCGATGGACTACAACTTATTAGAACCGCATCAGAAATTGAAACATTAGCAGCTACTGTAAATGGCACAGATGGTGTGTATGTGGTACCTGCATTTGCTGGACTTGGTGCGCCATATTGGAACCAACACGCAAGAGGTACAATTGTAGGTATAACACGTGGCACCAATAGAGGTCATATTGCACGCGCAGCCCTTGATAGCATTGCCTATCAGACCATGGACGTTTTAGACGCGATGCAAAAAGATTCAGGTATTACCATTAAAGAATTACGTGTAGATGGTGGCGCAACTGCCAATAATATGCTCATGCAATTTCAATCTGATATTTTACATACCAAAGTTATTAGACCCACTATTACAGAAACAACAGCCCTAGGCGCTGCTTATTTAGCGGGGCTTGCAGTGGGTTATTGGAACTCGTTAGAAGACATTAGCGCGCAGTGGCAAATAGAAAAAGTATTTGAACCAGCGCAAACAAAAGAAACTACAACGGCACTTATTAAAGGATGGAAAAAAGCCATTAACGGCGCGGACGCAGCCACTGGTCAGGATTGAGCGGCACACCACGTTCGTTGTTAATGGTAAATATAATACTGCCTTCTCCATCAATACTTTTACCTGAACGGCCTAAGGTAGATCCTGCTTTAACCTCGCGGCCAACGCTCACACTAGCGCTTGAAAGTTGTTGATATACCGTAAAATATTTTCCGTGACGTACCATTACAACCTGGTCGCCATTTACTTCTCCTACATAAGACACTTCACCATCAGCAATGGATTTAACCACCGATCCTTCTGGTAATGCAATATGAATACCATCGGATTTTTGCGTAAGCTTGGTGCCTGGCACAGTGGATACACCAAATTCAATAAATACATTTCCACGGTCTACAGGCCAAGGTAAACGACCTTTATTTTGTTCAAAATGCATGGAGGTTTCACGGCCTTCTTCGGTAGATTCAAATGGAGAATATGGACGTGAACCTGCTTTGGCAAGCACAATAGGCTCATTGTTTTTAGCACTATTTACAGCCGTACTATTTTTTGCAGCATTATCGTTGTTGTTATTTTTTGAAGCAGATGCTGCCGCATTTTTTTTGGCGTCATCGATGGCTTTTTGTTTGGCAATTCGGTCTTTACGCGCAGCTTCATCAATTTCTCTTTTAATAATCGCCATTACCGCCTGCTGCATACGCACACGCTGCTTTTCTTTGTCTTTGATTTGTTTGGCAATTGCCGACTCCTGCCCTTTTAATTGTGCTACTACTTTATCCTGCGCTTTCTTATCTTCTTGCAACACTTTTAACTGCTCACTTTGCGCAGAGAGTGTAACCAAACGCTCTTTTTTATTAGAGTTAAGTACGTCAACTTTTTGGGTGAGCATGGCACGTGATTGTGCTATAGCAATGGCCTGTGTTTCTCTATTTTGTCTGTAACTTTTTAAATAAGCCATGCGCTTAATGGCGTCATTAAAATTACGGGCCGAAAATAAAAAGTTTAAATACTCATAACTGCCCCTGCTTTTGTAAGCAAAAACAATACTCTTGGCGTATTTTAATTTAAGGGTATCCAGTTCTTTACGAAGGCGGTAAATATCCATTTCATTTAAGTAAATGGTATTGTCCAGTTCGTTAATTTGATTGTTAATGCTGCGCACCAGCTCTTCCCGCTTGGCTACTTTGCGCTTAATAAGTGCCAGCTCGTTTAAAGAAAGCTTTTTATTTTTTTGGGTTTCAGATAACTGTCTGTTTAGATCAGAAAGTTCCTTTTTAAGCTCCTGCTCCTTTTTTTGCAGCTCTTCGCGGGACTGTTGTGCACTAGCTCCTACCACAGTCATTAAAAAAAGCACTAAAAAAACAAAGCGTTGCAGGGTCATTAGCATAGAGTTTAACAGGTCCAATTACTTATTAACGGCAAAATGAGCCAGAAATTACTTTTTCTTATAATTTTTAGGGATTTCGAACGAATATTTGATAGGATCGTCGATTGAGAACTCCTTAAAATCCAAAAAGATGTCCAGTTTAGACTTCTCCGACATAGAAATTTTACGGTCGGTTGCAAAGGAGTATGCCCCTAAGGGCTGAAAATTACCATACGTAATATCGCAACTGCGGTTACGGAGCGCATTGACGTCGTTGAATTTTGAAAACAAAATACGCTGATTGGTATTGTCAATATTAATGAGGTTTTTAAATAAATCGCCTACCATGGTAACCAGGAGTTGGTTGTCGTTGGCTTTGTATGAAACCAAGTTGTTGCTAAAAAATATAGGATTACCAATAAGTAGGTCTTGCAAAGACACAAAATCGAATGGAATTTCTGTTACCTCTTGTAAATAAGCAATCGATCTTTTGGTTACCGATTTGTCGCCTACCTTTTGTACCAGCACCACGCTATCTCTTGTAACCCTTGCCTGTAGGCCTTCTGCAGCGATTCCTAAAAAAGTACCTTTAACACGAATAAGAATCAGCGAATCTTTTACCATGCTTAAATACACGGTGTAGTTATCCTTTTTTTCGGCACCCTCGTAGTCTACTTTTATTTTAGCATTAAAGGTTTTAAAATTAATTTTTTGCTGTCCTACTTTGCCCATAATCTCACGCACAATAGCGCCTGAGTCAATAACCGGAATGGTATTTACAACCACTACTTGTGCGGTATCTTTTTTAGACAATGCTTCCTGAATACCTTCTACTTTTTTTACCGTTCCGCAAGCGGCAACGAGTATGATAGTAGCAATAATTCCCAATAATTTTATTTTCATGTAGTTGATGTGTCTGATAAATTTATTTTCCGGTACTCCCAAAACCACCGGCACCTCTGTTTGTAGGCGTAAGTGCAGTTGCAGGCTCCCAGCTAATTTGTGTAACGGGTGCAATTACCATTTGCGCAATGCGGTCGCCGGGGTTTAAGACTTGTATTTCGTTGGAAAGATTAATGAGGATTACCCCAATTTCACCTCTGTAATCGGCGTCAATGGTTCCTGGCGAATTTAAACAGGTAATTCCCTGCTTTAATGCAAGGCCACTGCGCGGACGTATTTGGGCCTCATAACCAGTAGGTAGTTCTATAAATAATCCGGTAGGAATGAGTTTACGTTCTAGCGGCTCCAATACCACCGATTCGTGGATATGAGCACATAAGTCCATGCCCGCAGAGCCCTCGGTTGCATATGCTGGAAGCGGGTTACCCGACTCGTTTACAATTTTTACAACCACTGGAAATTGAGCTGTGCTTTGGGGCATAAATTACAATTAGGACACAAAGGTACAAGATGGCATCAAAAAAAAGGGTTAAAATGGACCCGGTTGGTTATTTTTGACTATAATTGGTATGAATATGAAGTATTTTAAATATAAACACTTATTTACATTAATAGGCGGCATACTCATACTTTTAAGCAGTTGCACCAAAGACCTTACCGATGTTACGGTTGTTTATGAAAACAATTTTAACAATGGTGACCCTAAGGGATTTGTAACAACGGGCTGGTTAAGCAATTTTGCTTTTGGCGAATTTCCATTCAATAAAATTACCAACTACAAAAACCTAAAAATGTTGGGGGTATTTAACAATTCCCGCATTGAATTAGATGTTCCTAAACTTCCAGAGCATAGTATTATAAAAGTAGAATTTGATTTGTATTTGCATGACGGCTGGAAAAACGATTTGTGGATTTTAAATATAGACGGACATAACAGATTGTTAACCGGATTTTCTAACGATAGCAACACCCCTCAGTCCTACCCAAATTGGTTTAACTCAGGGTCTACATTTCCGGCTGGTAATCAAGCACAAGAAATATACCTGCCTGGCCTTTGTAGTTTAAAAGACAATAAAAGAGGAACCAGCAAATACAAAATTGTACATAGTTTACCTCACAGCACTAAATCTGTAAAAATTACCATGAGCGATGCTGGTGGAAATAAAAATGACACATGCGCTAGAAGTTGGGCTATCGATAATTTAAAAATCTCTGCCCTTAAAAACTAGTGGTGCATGAGAAAAAATATCGTCTATAATATATTACTCTCTTTAACCAATATATTATTTCCACTCATTAGTTTTCTTTATGTTGCTCGAATTTTAGGACCAACAGGTATTGGAGAAGTGCAGTTTGTAATGTCCTTTGCACAGTACTTTTCAATATTTGCGGCTATTGGCATACCCATTTATGGCGTTCGGGAAATAGCTAAAGTTAGAGATAGCCCGGCCAATCTTTCCAGCACCTTTTTATCATTAAGCACACTGTTTTTTTTAACCAGTGTAGTAATGACCGTGTTGTATTTTTTAATTGTATTGATTCATCCATACTTTTCTAATAACCAACCCTATTATATTGTTGCGGGTATATTGGTTTTTTTAAGTTTCAGTTACACAGACTGGTATTATACTGGCATTGAGGCTTTTCATAAAATTACAATCAGATCCATAGTTATTAAATTAATTTCACTAGCCCTACTGTATACGTTTGTAAAAACGAGTGATGATATTTTCAACTACCTCTGGATTTCTATTTTTTCGATACTTGGCAATCAGGTCTATAATTTTATTGACATTTATTTGCATTTAGAATTTAAAAAGCCGGCACTTAGTTTTGCGCCGCACATCAAACCCTTGCTTCTAATTTTTGGCGCCACTATTGCATCTAGTATTTACACCCTTTGGGATACCATCATTTTATACTTTTTAACAACACCCGAAATTGTAGGTTACTATACGGTTTCTACCAGGCTTACAAAACTTATCATTCCAGTAATCACAGCTATTGGTGGCGCACTCATTCCTACCATTGCCTATCATTATAGCAACCAACAAATTGAAACGGCTAAATCGTATTTAAAAAATTCACTCGACGTTACCATTGTTACCACAATACCCGTTACGGTTGGACTTATGGCGCTTGCGCCGGAGCTTATTTATACTTTTGCAGGAGATGCTTTTAAGCCAGGCATTGTAACCATGCAAATCATGTCGTTACTTCCTATTGTAATTGGTATTGGACACTTATTGTCTTTTCAACTACTTATACCTTTTGGGCAAAATAAAGCGGTGTTTGTTTCTATGCTAATAGGGCTTGCCGTAAGCATTACGGCCAATCTAGTATTTATTCCAATATTACTAGATAAAGGTGCTGCCATTAGTGCAGTTATTACCGAAACGATCGTATGCGCCGCTTACTATAATCATTTATCCAATGAAAATAAATTTAAGATCCATTACAACCTGCTTTATCAAACCCTCATTTCAAGTTTGGTTTTTGTGCCAATTATTTTCGGGATTCGTATGGCGTTTGACAATCCCATTGTTATTTGTATTTTGTCTATTTTTACTTGCGTTTTAGCCTATTCAATACTTCAATTTTTTGTTTTTAAAAATGTTGGGGTACTTAAATCAATCATTCAAAAACGCACTCAACTATAATGAAGCCACAAAGCAATAAACTTGCATTTACCATTTGTTCTGCAAATTATTTAGCGCAAGCGATTGCACTAGGCAACTCATTGTTACAACACAACCCAACGTATACATTTGTTATTGGGCTAGTGGATGAAATAGAAGATAAAATTTTACCTGTTAAAATCGCGTACCCACTTATTCCTATAAAAGATATTAATATCCCAGACTTTAATGGATTTTGTACGCAGTACAACATTACAGAACTCAATACAGCAGTTAAGCCTTTTTATTTTTCATACCTGTTTGAAAAAAACGAGGCGGTAGAAAGTATTGTGTACCTTGATCCTGACATATTTGTTTATCACTGTTTTGAATTACTTGAAAATCATTTAGCGACCAATCAAATTGTGCTAACACCACATATTACAGCGCCTATCAATGATGATAAATACCCTACCGAAACTGATTTTTTAAACGCAGGTATTTATAATTTAGGATTTATTGCCTTAAAACGTGGGACCGAATCTTTTGGGCTCATTAACTGGTGGAAAAACCGATTATACCATTTATGTAAAATTGATTTTGAGAAGGGACTTTTTGTAGATCAGTTGTGGCTCAACTTTGCAACGCTATTTTATAAAGAAGTATTTGTGCTTGCAAACCCGGGCTATAATATGGCCTACTGGAATTTACAAGAACGAAGTTTATCCAAAAATGAAGCGGGCACATATATGGTTAATGGTGAGCATCCACTTGTGTTTTATCATTTTAGTGGATATGATTTACACAAACAATATGCGGTTTCAAAATACCAAAATAGATTTAGCTTTTCAGACAGAAAAGACATTGCGCCACTCTTTGACAAATACCATCAAGACGTTATGAGCCGAGGCTTTGATGCGTTTGCAGCCATTCCTTGCAAGTACATAACAAACGGTAGCAATAAGAAAAAAACGAGTACTATAAAAAAGCTCGTGCACCAATTAAAAAACTGGAAGCATTCTTTATTACAATCCAACAAGTAACCCTTGAAAAAACTGATTATTTCCATACAAAAAGGAGGACTTGGCGACCATTTGTTTTATAGTCATTTGCCGCGTATTGCCAAACAATACGGCGGGTTTAATCAGGTGTTTATTTCTAATGATTCTACTTTTAGAAACCCCGATACTAAAAAATTGGTTTGGGAATTAAACCCTTACCTAGATGGGTTTACCAACGACCCTGGCTTTTTTTATTTTTCAGAAAACATACAAGACGGCGAAAATTTACTGGATCATTTAATGCTGGCGTACGGCTTAGACGATCATAAAAGGAACCACGAACCAGAAATTTATTACAAGCCTAAACTTGTAGAGTCGCTTATTGACAAAACTATTTACGACCCTAATTATATTTCTTATACTGGCGATATTAAATATCCGGCCACCATACAAAACTGGTTTGATCAAAATAATATAACGCCTAATGCACAAATGAAAGTATTAGGTGGTAGATCAATTAGTATTAACTGCGCCAACACCCTATCAACACCCGATATTTTTAAATTTTGCGACTTACTCTATTCCGCTAAAGCCATTTACTGTTTAAGTACCGGCACCGGAACACTTGCAGCTGCGCTTCAAAAACCAGTAACCGTTTTGTATGGCGAGGGTTTGCAAAAGGCATACAGGCATTCGGGAATACACAGTTATATAAGTGTTGGAAGCGATTTTACCCTACTGGACCGTGCAAAAAAGTGGCTTACAAAGCAGTTAGGCCATGTTATACAGCTAGGCAAAAAATAAAGGCCCGCTTGAGCGGATTTTTTTAAATTGCACCCTATGTTTGTTTTGCCACTCATTTATTGTACAGCCTTTTTTGCGGCAATTCATGCACTTTATAAAAAAAGGGATCAAGGCGTTTTCTTATTCATTGTTTTTGGCTTACCTATTTACACCATTTCATTATCGGTGTCTTATATGTTTGGCCTCGAAAAGCTCATTCCTTTTTTACAGTTATTTAAAGAAATAATTATTTTATTTTATTTAACCTATGCTATCACGCAGTTAAAATCGGATAATAACTGGACTCCTATTGATAAATTAATGTTTACTTTTTTATGCGTTAATTTACTATATGCACTATTACCTATTGGCACGTATAGTTTTTTTGAAAGACTGCTGGCATTAAAAAGTTTAAGTTTTTTTCCGCTGGTTTATTTTTCCGGTAGGCTCCTTAATAAAGATCATATTCATTTACACTGGGTGTATACACTTATTGGTGTGCTTACCATTGCGGTAGCCGGCGTATTGGCCATAGAAGTACTTACATACACACATATACAATCAATTAGCGGTTATGCTAGTTTTAATGAACATTTTTTTGATCAAGACCCATCTGGCTCTTATGGCCTCACCTGGACTTTTGAAATTGAAAATGGCATGAAACGTTTTGCCAGCTTATTTTCTACCCCACTTGAACTTGCTGCTGCTTCACTTATAGCACTAGCAGCTTCTGCTGCCCTTGTTACCACAAGTGACAATAAAATAAACCTAAATTCATTTACAGCGGCTGCATTAGCAGCAAGTATGTTTTGCGTAAGCTTTGCACTTTCAAGAGCTTCGTTTGTGAGTTATTGTATTATGCTATATGTATACGCGATCCTTACCAAAAAGAAACTACTCTTGCAACTAATTCATACCGCAGCATTAGCAGTGGCTGGTGTTTTAATCCTCATTTCCTTTAATAACGATTTTGTAGATTTTATAATTAACTCCATCACATTTACCAACGCTTCTAGTGTGGGTCATTTAATTGAGTGGGCCAATGGATTTGAATCCATGATTAAAAATCCACTGGGTATTGGACTTGGTAACGCAGGGCGTGTTTCCGGATTTTCGGGATACAATGTAGGCGGTGAAAACCAGTTTATTATTATTGGGGTGCAAACCGGCATTGTAACGGCCAGCATTTATATTGCTACCTACATTATGGTGATGCGCAAGGCTTTACAGCTTTTTAAAACCCAAACAGGCAAAATAAGAAGGCTTGCCTTATTTATATTTTTGGTAAAAGTTGGCATGCTCATTCCACTTTTTACTTCGGAGGCAGAATCCTACATTTACATCAGTTATATTACTTGGATATTAACAGGTTTACTAATTAATATGAGTAGCAAACTAGAACCATCCATCAAATAAGGTAGCAAGAGATGAGCGTAATTAAATTATTTGTAAACCACAACAAAAAGGATTCTTTTGTTAACCGTATTCGGCAAAAAAGATTTGCGAGCCAGCAAAAATTAATTGAATCGTTACTTGAACACAAGCCCTACATTAAAATTTTAGACATTGGCGGCGAACTAGATTTTTGGCGTCATATGGGATGGAATAACGACCGCTGCACCATTTACTTATTAAATTTAGAAGACCGCACCCCTACTAATGCACCTGACACAAAAGGTTTTGTTTGGGTTACCGGAAACGCACTCGCACTCCCTTACAGTGCTGGCGAGTTTGATTTAATATTTTCCAATTCGGTTATTGAACATGTTGGCAGTTATCAAAACCAAGCGCTTTTTGCATCGGAAGTTAACCGCGTGTGTAGTAAGTATATGATTCAAACACCTAGCTTGTGGTTTCCATTAGAGCCACATAGTTTGCTTCCTTTATTTCAGTTTATACCGCATCCGGTAAGGGCGGTTTTAATTATGCTATTTAATATCAACTATTTTCCCAAACAAAAAACATACAAGGCCGCGCTTGAAGTGTCAAGGTCTACACTGATGTTTTCGAAAAACAGGTTTCAGCAAATTTTTCCGGAGGCTACTATTGAGGTAGAAACATTATTTGGGATTCCAAAATCATACACTGCTATAAAAATGTAATTCTTATATGCAGCAAAAAAAACGAATAATAGGCATTGATACCCGCGATTTAAAAATTGCTAAAACAGGCGCACATACCTATTTGAGTGAACTTTGCAAAACCATCCAAAATAGTAGAGCAGACCTACAATTTGATTATGTTTTTATAGATACATGCTTACCCATTTATACGGGCACTAATAAAATTGGCAAGTTATGGGAGCAGCTTAATTACCTGATTTGGAAACAAATAACACTGCCTATTAAAGCCTGGCAAAAAGGCTGTAACCTTATTTTTTGTACCGATTATTTTGTGCCCTATATGCACCTGGGCTATACAACAGTACCGGTTTTTCATGACGCATTTTTTTGGGAATATCCCACCCATTACAATAAATTTTGGCTTGGTTTGTTTAACACAATAGGCGTATCTGCTGCAAAAAAATCAAGCGCCATTGTTACTGTTACAAATTATGCCAAACAGCAAATTGCAAAACATTCAGGTATTGATGCGGCAAAAATTATTCCTATACATATTGGGCCTAAATCGAGTATTGCGGAACCACAACTAAGCACCGCAACAAATAACTATGAGCATCTACTCAATAAAAAATACATCCTACACGTTGGCACCATCGAAAAAAGAAAAAACCTTGCTACATTAATAACCGCTTTTGAACTGCTCTTACAAAATAACCCACAAGAAATTTACCTAGTTATTGTTGGACAAAAAAGCAATAAACCAACGCTACAAGATGATGCTATTTTTGAAATGGTAGCTGCTTCAAGCCAATTAAAAGAGCGCGTTGTATTTACGGGTTATTTATCTGATAGTGAAACGGCCATACTTTACAAACACGCAGCGCTTTATGTTTTTCCTTCCATTAACGAAGGTTTTGGAATACCCATATTAGAAGCATTTGCACATAAGGTACCAGTGCTTGTTTCTAACAATAGTTGCTTACCAGAAGTAGCAGATAATGCGGCCATTACCTTTGACCCTACTAACGCAAATGCGTTAGGTACATTAATAGCACAAACACTAAACGATCCGGCACAGATACAATCGTTACAACAAAAAGGCACAGAGCGTCTTACGCATTTTAGTTGGAGGAAAACGCTGGATGCATTAGAAGCTGTATTTCAACGCAGTATAAATAGTTAGCGACACTCATTATTAAAAGGTTTGCCTATATTTACTGCAAATTTTTAAGCATAGGCCCTTTAGCGCACATACAATCACGTTTTACCGGCTCCTGGAAAAAGAAAGATCTTTTTTACACCCTATTACGCCTATTTGTTTTTGCTATTAGAGGCTTCTACCAACGTTTATTTTTTAAAAAATCAAGTGGCCTTGTTTTGGTAGGCAAACATGCATCTATCAGATACGCGCATTATTTAAGGGCAGGTAAAGATTTAATTATAGAAGACGGTGCCGAAATAAACTGCTTAAGCAAACAAGGCATTGTACTTGGCAACCGCGTAACCGTAGGGAGAAATGCCATTATCAGACCTTCTAATATTTATGGTGGCGCAATTGGCGAAGGATTAATTGTTGGTGACAATTCTAATATTGGACCAGGCGCATACATTGGATGCTCTGGCCTTATTACCATTGGAAAAAATGTAATGATGTCGCCTGGTGTAAGCATTTACGCCGAAAATCATAATTTTTCTGATACCCATATTCCAATGAAAGATCAGGGTGTTACTGTATCTTTTGTAACCATAGAAGATGATTGTTGGATTGCTTCTAATAGCATCATTTTAGCAGGCGTTACCATTGGCAAAGGATCGGTGGTGGCAGCAGGCTCAGTAGTTACTAAAAATGTGCCGCCTTACAGTGTGGTAGCAGGCGCCCCAGCCACAATTATAAAATCAAGAAATTAAAAATTAGATGAACCTTCTTTTTTTACACAGCTCATCTGATTTATACGGCGCCAGCAAAATACTGTTGGCCGTCAATGAGTCTTGTATAAAAAAAGGTCACGAGTGCACTGTGGTATTATCTGAAGATGGACCACTTGCTAATAAGCTGGAACAGGCAGGCGCAAAAATTGTGATTTTAAATTTAGGCATTCTGCGCAGACAATACCTTAACCCCACTGGCATGCTTAATAGACTGGTGGCCAACTTTAAGGCCTACAACAGTCTTATAGACCTGTGTAAAACACAAAAAATAGACCTTATTTATTCCAATACCACGGGGGTGATTGTGGGTGTTTTTGTAGCAGCAAAATTAGGTATAAGACATATCTGGCATATTCATGAGATAATTGAAAAGCCAACTTTACTTTTTAGAATTTTATCGCGACTAATCAATACCAAAAACAACCATTCCATTGCCGTTTCTGAAGCCGTAAAAACACATTGGACAAAACATGTTGCACTCAGCAAAATTGATGTGCTTTATAATGGTGTAGAATACTGGTTGTTTGAAAATACAGTTTCTGATTTACGCCAATCACTTAATATTAGCCCCAACACTATTTTAATTGGCATGATGGGACGTGTACATTTTTGGAAAGGGCAAGACTACTTTGTAAACATTGCTGGAGAAATTATTAAGAAGCATAAAAATGTACACTTTTTAATGGTGGGTGATACATTTTCGGGTTACGAATATTTGTACGACAATATCAATCAATTAATTCAAAAGCACGGCCTACAAAGTCATATTACACAACTCCCTTACAGATCCGATATTGCAAATATTTACGGCGCGCTGGATGTATTTATTTTACCATCACTACTCCCTGACCCTGCCCCCTTAGTAGTTACAGAAGCAATGGCATCGGGCCTTCCAGTGGTTGCTACTAGGCAAGGTGGTGCTGTAGAAATGATCGAAAATAACGTATCTGGCCTTCTTATTCCTATTAACGACGCAACTGCAGCAGCAGCTATTATTGAGCCTTTGTTAATGAACGAAACTTTCAGAAAAGACATGGGTACAAAAGCAAAAAAAAGAATGCAAGAAAAGTTTTCGAGAACGCAGTTTAATGAACAAATAATGGCGTGCATTGAAAAAGAGTCATAAACATACCAATCAATTAAAGATTGCCATTATTGGCTCTAGGGGTTATCCTATTGTATACTCTGGCTACGAAACTTTTGTAAAAGAAGTAAGTGAAAGACTGGTTGCACAAAATATTGATGTGCGTGTTTATTGCCAAAAGCATTTATTTAGCGCAAAACCAAAAACAGTAAATGGTGTTGAGCTCGTTTACATGCCAACGGTACAAACAAAAAGTTTAAACCAACTGGTGCATTCTTTTTTTTCGATGGTACATGCGTGCTGTAGTAAAACAGATGTAATCCTTGTTGTAAACGCCGCCAATGGACCCTTTGGACTTATTAGTTTACTGGCACAAAAAAAGACACTTATTAATGTAGACGGGCTGGAGTGGTTACGACCTAAATGGAAAGGCCTTGGCGCTGCCTATTTTAAATTTGCAGCAAAACTTGCTACCCTATTTTACAATACCATTATTACAGACGCTGAGGCCATGCGCCAGGTGTACCTCAACACCTTTAACAAAGATTCTACAGTTATTGCCTATGGGGCCAATATTAGGCATTCCAAAAACCCTAGCCTCATTAACCAGTTTGGCCTTATACCCAACGAGTACTTTTTAATTGTGGGTAGGCTTATACCGGATAATAACTCCGACTTAATACTTGAGGGCTTTAAAAAGGCCAATTCCAATAAAAAACTGGTAATTGTTGGTGACGTACCCTACCAAGACGCTTACGCGCAAAAAATGAAAGTCCATGCCAGCGATCAAATATTATTTTTAGGTTATATAACTGATAGTGAGGTACTTGCCGAGCTGTACCACCAATCTTATGCCTACCTCCATGGCCACGAATATGGGGGGACCAACCCTACCATGCTTAAAGCCATGGCTTATGGTTGTGCAATACTCGCTTTAGATACGGTTTTTAATAGAGAAATGCTTGAAAATGGTCAATTTGGGTGGTTTTTTCAAAAAACCTCTGACTCTGTTGCCTTATATTTGCAACAAGCAGAACATAACCCCCAAGCTGTTCAAAAATTAAAAGAAAAAGCACGTGACGGGATTACCCAAAAATACAATTGGGATGAAGTAACGAGGGCTTATGTAACCGTTTTTAAAGCATTGATGACTAATGGCAAAAGCCACCCATAAGTATACCCTCTTAAGATATATCATAGACGCTCCTGTAGTTATGGCGTCTTTTTTTATTTCATTAAGGCTGCTGCATTTACACGAGGGGCATTTTTACAATATTGCACTTTTACTTTTTGCTTTACTCTGTGTAATTGTATGGTATGTGGCCGGATCTTTTTCGAGGCTATACGCCGAGCGCCGTTCCAATAAGTTTTCTGAAGAAATTGTTTTTATACTTTACTCGCTTATTTTATTTGGCATTTTAATTACCTCCAGTGCGTTTTTTTTAAGAGACTATCTAGCTTTTAGCGGACTCTTTTTTGTTACTTTTTTAAGCGTGCTCTTTGTTACCGAATCGGTGGCAAAATATATTATCAGAAAATTATTACACGCTGCCATTTTCCAGGGCGACTTTTTTGAAAACGTTTTAATTGTTGGTGTTACACCCAGCGCCATGGAACTCTACGAAACCATTAACCGCTATTACTATTACGGTTATAAATGTTATGGTTTTATAGACAACGAAGCCACCAAACTTAATGGCAGCAGGTACCTGGGCAAATTAGACGCATTAGAATCTATTTTAAAAGAAGGGAATATTGACGAAGTAATGATTACACTTCCTGCCAATGAGGCCATACAAATAAAAGCATGCCTTGCACTTTGTGACATGTATAAAACAAAGGCGCGCATTGTACCTGATTTACAACAATACGTAGACGCTAGTGTGCAAGTAAATAATATTGGATTACTCCCGGTAATTAATATTAGAGCACTCCCACTGGACAAACCAGAAAATAAAATATTAAAGCGCAGTTTTGATATTGTTTTTTCACTCCTATTTTTTATTTTACTTGGTTGGTGGCTACTTCCTATTATTTCTATTTTAATTAGACTTAGTTCTAAAGGCCCTGCTATTTTTAAACAAGAAAGATGGGGACTTAACAACGAAAAAATTACTTGTTATAAATTTAGAACCATGGTGTCTTCCTCTAACGATATAGATGAAGAAGGCAATTACAACCAGGCTACTAAAAATGATCCGCGCATTACTGCCATTGGTGCTTTTATGCGTAAAACCAATATGGACGAACTCCCACAGTTTTGGAACGTACTAATGGGTGACATGAGCGTTGTAGGACCCCGCCCACACCCCACGCCACTTAATATAGCATCTATGCATACCATCGAAAACTATATGCTTCGCCATATTGTAACGCCGGGTATTACTGGATGGGCGCAGGTAAATGGTTGCAGGGGCGAAACCAAAGCGCCTGGCTCTATGCAAAAACGTGTTAATTTTGATTTATACTATATACACCGCTGGACATTTTGGTTAGACTGTCAAATTATTTTACAAACCATTATTAATTTAGTGAGAGGCGATCAAAACGCGTATTAAAAATCATGAAAAATAAACTTCTACTATTAAGCCTACTTTTTGCCTGCTACTCTTTGCAGCTTGGTGCACAAGAGGTATATGAAAACCATAGATCAGAAGTATATAATTATATTGGGCGTATGGCGCAAAAAGGTCTTTTAGATTTTGAAGATCATATTAGACCATTAAGCAAAACTTATTTAGCCGCTTGTTTAGATACTATCGCCTTAAAAAGTAATAAGCTTACTGTAACTGAAAAAAAAGAGCTTGCATTTTACCAACAAGAATTTAATGCCGTTACTGACAAAAACATAAACCTCAACCCTACCTTTTTTGCAAAAGATAAAGTAGGTAGATGGCGTAGTTTTTATACCGCCAATAAAAACACCAAATTGTTTATTGACCCTGTTATTAGAGGCGCCGTAACGATGGGTGAAAATATTAATTACCAAACAAGGAGCACTGGTTTACATTTTTGGGGAACGGCGGGTAAACGCATTGGCTTCCAGTTTTTCTTTAACGATGTAAATGAACAAGGAAGGGGCTTTGATACCACCAGGCAAGGCGTTCCGGGCACAGGTATTATAAGAAAAGACACGTCTGTTTTTAAAAGTCAAAACTTTTCTGAATTTAGAGGTAGCATTAATTACGCATTTAAAAATGGTAGTATTGCTTTTGGTAAAGATCATTTACTGTATGGCTATGGCGAAAACGGCCGCATTGTTTTATCCGACAAAGCGCCTAGCTTTCCATTTTTACGTTTTGATTATAGCCCATTTAGTTGGCTACGTTTTAACAATACACACGCTTGGTTAAATTCAAAAATTGTTGATAGCGCCAGAACATACGGTACAGACAATAGCGTATTTGGCGGCGAGCGTCAAGTATTTATTCCAAAGTTTTTATCTACACATAGTGTTTTAATTAAAGCCATGAAGGGGCTTGATGTAAGTTTTGGAGAATCGGTTGTTTATAGTGACCACCTCGATGTAGGCTATTTAATTCCTGTGATGTTTTATAAAGTGTATGATAACATTGTTAACAATTCTCATATACAGGCAGGCTCTAACGCACAAATATTTTTAAATATTAGTAGCAGAAATCAACTTAAAAACACGCACTTATATACCAGCGTTTTTATTGATGAAATAAGAATGAGTACCATTTTTGTAAGAGCCAAAAGTAGAAATCAACTTGGCTACACGGTGGGTGGTTCTGTTACCGATATTGGCCTGCCGTACTTAACATTTAATGCCGAGTACACCCGAATTAATCCATTTGTTTACAACAATTTAATTCCAGCACAAACCTATACCAGCCATGGTTATTTTTTAGGGGATTGGATGGGTAGTAACGCCGACAGGCTTTTACTTTCTTTAAAATACACCCCTATTCCAAGGCTTAAGTGCATGGTTCGTTACCAATCCATCAGAAAAGGCGAAGATGGCACTATTGTAGACCAGTACCTGCAACAGCCTCAACCTGCGTTATTTGAGGGAGGATTTAAAGCCCGTAACGAAATTTACATTAATGCCCATTATGAGCTACTTAACGGCCTGACTTTTAGTGGCTGGTACAGCAACTGGAACACTACAGGTAGCACCTGGTCACTAGGCGTAAGCTATGGCCTTTAACCGTATATTTGTTATATTTTAAATTTGAAGATGAATCCATTTAACATACGCCCTATTTTACAATTTGGCACCATTGCCTTTTTAGTTGTTGCACTTAGCCTAAGTGCAGGGGCACAAAGCAACTATACCGGCTTACCTAATTTAAAATTAGATAAAATGTCGGACCAACAAATCATGCAAATGTGGATGCAAGGTCAAAACAGTGGCCTTTCTGAGTCGGAAGGTATTGGCCAGTTGGTACGTATGGGACTTGACCCTAAAGAAGTAAACGGGTTTAAAAAGCGTTTACTAAGAATCCAGAGCATCGCTAAAACCACCAATAGTGGAGCTAAAAATTTGATATTAGACTCTACCCTTTTTATGCAAGACAGCACTTGGGTAGAAGAAATCCCTAGGCTTAAAAAAAGAAGCAGGTATTACGGGTTCGATTATTTTAGTAACCCATACCCTATTTTACAACCCAATATAAAAGTAGCTACACCCCAAAATTATGTGTTAGGTACTGGCGACGTTTTATCCATTAGTGTTACGGGGGCCAATGTTAAAGAAATGAGTGCAGGTATTAGTCCGGAAGGAAAAATACTTTTGGAATATGTAGGTTACATACCACTGAGTGGCTTAACACTTGAACAAGCTACTAGCAAAATTAAAAGCGCGCTAGCACGCATATATCCGGCACTTAAAGGCGGGGCGAGTAAGTTAAGTGTAACGCTTGCTAATATTAGATCTATCAGAATTACCGTTACAGGTGAGGCAGAGTTTCCTGGCGATTATGTACTATCGGCACAGGCTGGCTTTTTTAATATTTTGTATTTATCTAACGGGCCTACCGTTAATGGATCGCTTCGTAAAATTGATTTAATACGTAACAATAAAATTATTGATAGCATCGATTTTTACGGCTTTTTACAAAAAGGTTTACTCGATAAAAATATAAGACTACAAGACCAAGACGTTATTAGATTTAGACCGGTAACCAAGCGCATTATTTTTAGTGGCGAAGTGGTAAGACCTGGTATTTATGAATTACTCGAAAACGAAACCCTAGCTACCGCTATTGGTTTTACAGGTGGCTTTAAACCCGCTGCTATTAAAGACGTGGCAAAACTTGCACGTTACGACGTTAAAACCATGTCATTAAAAGATGTGGTTGCCAATGATTTTGAAACCATACTTCCTAAAAATGGCGACTCTGTTTTTGTAGATAAGATTTTAGACATCTATAGCAATAGAGTTGTGTTAGAGGGCGCTGTTTACAGGCCGGGTAGTTATGAGCTTACGAATAATTTAAGCGTAGCTGCACTCTTAAAAAAGGCTGATGGTGTTATTGAAAATGCTTTTTTAAACAGAGGTACCATTAAAAGAAATATCCCTGGCACCGAGCCTACCTTACTTTCTTTTGATGTACAAAAAATAGTAAACGGTAGCGCAACTGATATTACACTTTATAAAAACGATACCATTACCATTGCGAGTACCGATGGTATTCAAAATAAATTAACGGTAACCCTTGCTGGTTCTGTTAAAAATCCGGGTACTTATCCATACCGCAGGGGCATGCAATTAGAAGACGTTTTATTAATGGCAGGTGGTTTTACCAACGAGGCCGCTAACCATAAAGTTGAAATTTCACGCTTAAGTAAAAACAGAGCCGATACACTTACCAACCAGCTCATGCAAATACTGGTGGTAGCGGTAGATTCTAATTTAAACACGATGGGCACCAAACATGCTCTAGAGCCACTCGATTATATTTTTGTACCTAGGTTGCTTAATTACCAAAACTTAGGGGCTGTAAAATTAGGAGGTGAAGTTTTATACGCTGGCGTATATGCCCTAGAAAAAAGAAATGAAACTTTACAAGAGCTGCTACAAAAAGCAGGCGGCGTATCGCCATATGCATCCATAAAAGATGTACAAGTTTTTAGAAATGGCCTACGCGTTGGTACTCCATCAGAAAGTAAAGATGGTATCCCTTCGTTTTTATTACGCCCTTCCGATAGTATTTATATTCCACGTCAAGAACCTTTTGTAGAAATAAAAGGCGAAGTGTTTAATCCACAAATATTAAGTTACCAGTCTACTAGTTTCAGAAACTATATTTCTATGGCTGGTGGTATAAACGATAAGGGCAATTTAAAAAAGGCCTATGTTGAGTATCCGAGTGGCATTAGCAAAAAAATAAATCACTTCTTATTTTTTAGAAGCTATCCAAAAATAGTTCCAGGCAGTAAAATAATTGTTCCAACAAAAACAGATACGGGCAAAAAAGGACTCTCTATTATTGAGCTAAGTGCAATTACCGGATCTTTATCTGCGATCATTAGTTTAATTAGTGTACTGCGTTAATTTATTTATATGGCATTATCAGATAAACAAGAAGAACCTAGTTATTTTATATCCGATTTAATGGAGAGCATAAAAAAGCGTATTGCCTTTTTAATGACGCATTGGGGTATCCTGCTTATTATGGGAACATTTGGCGGACTATTAGGCCTAGGCTATGCTTTTATCAAAAAAGATACCTACACAGCAGCTACTACTTTTGTAGTGGAAGATAATAAAAGCAGTGGGGGTGGTATTGCCTCTGCACTTGCGGGACAGTTTGGTATAGACCTTGGTGGACTCTCGGGTGGCTCAGGCGTTTTACAAGGCGATAATGTATTAGAACTCTTAAAAAGCAAAAGCTTACTAAAAAAAGCATTGCTTACTAATTACGATAGCGCAGGTACGCTATCACTTGCCGATGCGTATGCCAACGCATACGGCTATACCAGCAAATGGGCTAGTAGCAATAAAGTAGGCCGCGCCATTAATTTTAGTAGTAAAAAAGGCGTGTTTACAAGACTCGAAGATAGTTTACTACATGTAATACTCAAACGCATTACAGAAAAAGAATTATCGATATCTAAACCAGATAAAAAACTGAGTTTGTTTTCGTTACAAATAACTACGCGTGATGAACAACTTAGTCAATTACTTTGTCAGCGTTTACTTTCTGTTACCAGTAGTTTTTATATTGATACCAAAACAAAAAGAGTAAGAGGAAATGTAGAAAGGCTGCAACAAAGAGTAGATAGTATAAAAGCGGTTTTAAACAATAAAACCTATACTGCAATTAGTGCAGGTAGAGAATTACTAGATGCCAACCCGGCTTTTACGCAAGGTGGTGAAATGCAGGTAGAAGTTACGGGGAGAGATAAAATGGTGCAGGCTGCTATATTTGGAGAGCTCACAAAAAATTTAGAGGCGAGTAAAACAGCGCTCTTACAAGAAACACCTACTATACAAATTGTAGACAACCCCGAAATGCCCCTTAAAAAAAATGAAGTGAGTTGGATACTTGCTTTACTTGCTGGTGCGTTTATTGGTAAGTTTATTACTGCGCTTTATTTATTTGTTACAGGCGGTAAGCAATAGAGAGAGAGGCGCTAAAATTAAAGCGGTCGTACCCGTTTTTAAAATAGCCTAGGCCTTCTAGTATGTACCACTGGTAATTAAGAGAACGTATAAATGCAGCTCTACCAGATACCATTAATTTTTTATAGGCATAGTTACCTACGAGTGTTGTAGACACGTCTACCCAGTGTCTGGTAGGATCACGCGTAACAATAAATGCGTTGTAATAAAAATCGTTGTTGTGCACAAGTCGCTCAAACTCCACGCCAATTTTAGTAAAACCGTTTACATAACTAATAGATCCTAACTGGCTATTGCTACCTGGGCCAATATGTGCGCCGAGTATTTGACCATCATTTGTAAAACCATGCGGCACCGCTTTACTGGTGTACCAACTATTGCCCTCAAAAGTTAAAGGTGTAGTTGGTAGTTGAAGTTGTGTAAGCTCGGCGGCTATTTCAATAAATTTTTGCTTTTTGTTAATGGGCACTAGTTTTCTAAAGCCAGCTACATAGGCGCGGGGATAATTGTTTTCGGTAACTATATTTAGAGGTGTTGGCGCTTTGTCGTTGCGGCCAAACTCTATGTATACTTCGGCCCGGTCTTTTGGCATTACATACCTAGCGTATAACGAGCCCATGGTGGTGCTGTTTCCATTATTATACCCATACCCTACCGTTGTAGCCCCCACAAATAAACCGGGCGCAAATGAAGGGTTAAAACTGATTGTTGCAGCACGTATATAACGGTTTTGCGCTGGTTTAGGTTTATACAATAAAACGCCCTGGTCATACCTGTAATGATCGGGCGGTAATATATTTGAATTTTGCAGGGTACCAGATATTACCTGAAACTCTAGGTTACCTAGTTTTGTTTGTATGGGTGCATTGCTACTAAGTGCAGCGTGTAAAAAACCAGCGGCGTTGTTACTTAAAATAAGTGCATTGTAGCGGCCGGGGCCCCACCAGCGGTTTTCTGTACCATAGCTAAGGGTTAGTTTTTTATAGGAATATTTAATAGCCGATTGGCCAGGTAGCAATTTTTTATATTTGTTAAAGCCAAAATTTTCTGGATTGTCGATGGTATTAAGCCAGCGGTAATAGGTTTTCCAAAACACAGGGTAATGCTCTGTAGGGAAAGTTTCAAACTCCCTATTTTGCGCGGTAATGTAATTAGGCTTTGCTAGTATTTCAAACCCGCCTGCTTTTACATGCAGGCCACCACTAAATACCCACTGCATACCTGCCGATGGTATCATGCCACCATCGTTAAAACCATGCGCAAGGTCACTATTAAACTGCGCGGTACGTGATACGGGTAATAAACTAATATTTAAAAAATTATTTTTAGATTTTACAATTAAAAGCGGCTTGTTTTTTAAAAGGCTATCTAAATGTGTTAGGTTTTGCGCAAAACTATTTATGAGTAAACTGTTATCGCGGTTTATTGAGCCTGTTAATTGTGATCTTCTAATATAATCTGATACCCCATCTGATAGCATCGATTCTTGCTGTGCCATAAGCAAATTAATGCTCATACAAAAACTAACAAAAAGCAGGCTCTTTTTCATGTATTAGTTTTTGAGATTGGTTATTGGATACGTAATAGCGAGCTTTGCATGAAAATTGGATAGGTTATTCTTGTTCTCCCACATATAGTTTTTGCTCGCAATAAAAACAAGTTGCGCGGCTAGTGTAAAATTATGTAGGGTATACTGTGGTGTAATCCCATAAGCCATATCGGTCCAAAAAATAGAGCGGTTTTCGGGATCTCTATTTGTTTTTTCTATAAATACGCCAATTCTATTATTGCCACTCACCCATGTGCCCATCACAATTTGTTTGTTTGCGCCAAAGCCGGAACCTACCCCCATAATTTGATTGTAACTGGTGTAGCCCTGCCCTATTTGACCATGCACATACCAGTTACCAGCGGTGCGGAGTATTGCATCTGGTGATTGACTCATTTGTGTAAATTCTATCCCTAGGTTTAGATACCTATTTTTATTAAGGGTTACTATTTTTTTAAAACCAACAATGTGCGCTACCGAGTGTGTAGGTGCCATCAGGTAATCTCGAGTGCGCTCACCATAATCGTTTTTACCATATTCGACATACAGTTCCGATTTTGATTTTGGAAACACCACACGCACAAAAAAACTTGCTACCTGATCTATACTAAGGGTATCGTCACCCCAATCATTTTTTTTCTGAAATGTTTTGGTAACAATGGGTATGTATTTATTGGTAAAAGATCCTTTACCCTCAGCAATACCGGGGCCATATTTTTGTAAGGATCTTATTAGCCCCACATACACACCCGGCAGCCATTTGGGGTTGTAACTTAATATGTATGCGTTTATATAACGCCAGCTGTTACGGAGGTTGGGGCTGGGTTTTAAATGAAAGTTTTCGTAAGGGAGTGTGCTATCAGATTCAAGCCTACCACCCATTAATTCAAATTCAAAATTACCAATAGGCGTTTTTGCAGGCCTATGGGTTTTAATAAATATGTTAGCAAAACCAGGGGCATTGTTAGACATAATAAGTGCATTTGTTACACCTGGCCCCCACCATTTGTTTGCGGTAGAAACACCCATACTAAAAGCGCTAGCACTTACACTAAGGGTAGACTGTCCACCATATAATTTAGTATAAGGCTTGCCACTGCTATAGCCGTAACTCCCATTAACTGGGTAAGTAGCGTTAGCGGCGTATATAAGTTCTGGTTGCAATTGTAATTTTACGGGTCCCGCTTTAATATTTGCTCCAAAAGTTAATTGGCTTTGTAACCCATTAGCCGGAATAAAAGACGCATCGTTGTAACCGTATGGGTGATGGCTGTTAAATTGTGTGGTTAGGGTTACAGGTAGTATTGCTGATTTAGAGGTTTTAATTCCACCGTGTTGGATAACCATGGCGCTAGTAGAATCTACCCTATTTTGCAAATGATTTTCACGAGCAGAAGCAAACTCGTTATGAATAACTAAAGAAGGTTGCGCCGCTACCAAATTAGACATGAACCCAAACACAAATAAAACCAATATTTTATAAAAATGTGCCAGGGTGAGCTAATTAAAAGGTTGATTGATAAGGTGATTTGCGGGGGTAAGGCAAATTTAGTGAATATTTGAAGATGAGGATGGTGTAAAATAAAAAAGCCCACGGTTGTGGGCTCTTTATTTTTTTTAAAATTTTTGTTTCAACTTATTTTTTAATTCTATCTCCAAAACCTCTACCAAAGACAGTAAGAAAGATGTACTTGAAATAACCTAAGGTATTTAATTCCTTAATCATCTTGGCATCGGTTTCTGCCAAGAGTTGAGATGTGGACATGTCAATCTTGTTGATTTGGGCTAAACCAGTAATTCCGGGACGCACACTATACACCCCACGGGAATCACGCTCCTGAATCAATTCTTCTTGATTGAACAAATTGGGACGGGGCCCCACAAAACTCATATCACCAACAAATACATTCCACAATTGGGGAAGTTCATCCAGTTTTGATTTACGCAAGAAACTACCATAAGTTGTTATTGAACTTGCATTGGCCAAATGGGTGGCCAATGATGGTGCGTTTACGTGCATCGAACGGATCTTCATCAATCTGAATGCTTTTTTACCCTTACCAACACGTTCTTGTTGAAAGATGGGAGAACCAGTATCAAAAAATCCGATTATAATTAACAAAATTAAGATTGGACTTAAAAGAACTAATCCAAAGAATGAAAATAAAATATCAAAAAAACGAATCATCAAATTGAGTAAACTAACTTTATTCCGGAAAAAATGGGATTTAAATCTCATTCAAAATTATCCATTGTTTTTGAACCTTCAAAAATCAAAATTAGCGCGCGTTGATTAAAATATATAAAATCAAAAGTAAACCCCGTTGCCAAATTCAAATAAGAATAGGTATAATGATATAAATAACTTGAAGACTAAAGGATATTTATTTTCAAATTGTAAAGTGATATCATTAAAACTGAAATAAAGGAAGACGGACATCTGCAAAACCAAATCCTTAATTCCTTAACCGCTTTCATAATAAAACTCTTTTCACAATGACTGAGATTACATTTTTATTAGTACTTAGCTTCCAGCATTAAACTACCGAGTTTATATCATACCATTTATCATAGACCTTCAAAGCTATCATACATACCTTGCATTATATAATAAACCAAATATTTAACACCCAATGAAGTATCGACTTCTCGATCCTAAAATAGTCTTTATAATTAAAGTTAAGCCTAATGATATTAATAGAATCGATATTGAAATAAACAGATAAACAATAAATTTCTCAGATCTGTAATCAATATTGAAAATAGATGTTAGAATCACAAAAATATTTAATATGACAGGGTGAACGAAATAAATTCCAAAACTATATTTAGCGAATAAATTCAAAATATGGAGTTTTGAGCAACTTAAACGTTTAAAAAAAATATAAAAAACAAAGCAAAAAAGTACTTTCTGAATCAACATGAAATCGAATATTTGCAATATTTCTGTTGGGAATACCCTATTGCTAAACCCAAAAAAAAATGACACCCCCAGAAAAAATAAAACAACTCGATTACTTATTTTTAATAACAACACTTCTTCATGTTGATATATAAAAATACCTAATAAATAAAATGGAGCAAAATATATCACATTTATAAATATTGTTACAATCTGATTTGAATTATTTCTAAATAACAAAAAAGAAATTAGGGTACTTATGGATAAAATGAATATTTTTTTTTTACTGTTCAATTCACTGAAACGAAAAAAAAGGGGTGATAAAGTGTATACAACCATAATAAACGGAATATACCATAAAACACCAAATGTAGAAATTGATTTACCTAATAAATAAGTTGAAATAAAATCAAAATTATAAATCGCATCCAAATAATGTTGTAATGTTGATTGATTAAAAAAAAAGCTTGTTAAGATTTTATAAAATAGATAATACAAATCAATTGAAATGAAAAATATAAATGGCAAATACACATTTATGATTTTTTTTTTTACAAAATCAAAATACATTTTATCAGAATTATACATTTTCAGAAATAGAAAGCCTGATATAAAAACAAAAAAAGCACTACTTCCTGAAACTATATTTCTAAATAGCCCAGCGAAAAAATTATCGTTATGCCCAAAATTGCTAAGACTAATATCATAGCAATGGGATAACACAACAAATATTATTGAAACACCCCTAAAAAAATGGATATTTTGGTTGAATGAATCTTTCAATATTGTAATATTAAGGTATTTTTATTCCCTTAGTAGAAAAGTTGGGATTCCAATTATTCCGATTCTTAATCATTTACCAATTATATGTATAATCCCAAAAAATTCTAAACGGCCGTGCTTCAAAGAAGCTGACATCATCATAGATTTATATTTGACAATTTTAATGCTTTTAAAACTTGTATCGGGTCCCAACCAAATGCAAGCCTAGCTTTTGTATCATCAAAGGTTAAACTAGATGTGATTTTATTTAACTTAACAGAATTTATAGGCGCCTTCTTTCCAATCAAATCACCAACATTGGCCATTACCCGAGCAATAGAAAGTGGTAAATTCTTTGGGTTACTTTTTCCAAGTTGACCTGAAATCGAATTTGATAATTCCCAAAATGATGGATGGTATCCATCTGTTAAGTTATAAACACCTCCAACTTTTGAAGCTTTCATGACAAATCTTGCAACATCTGTCGCTAAGACCATACTTTTTTTAGCCCCACCCCCCGCAACGTTGAAATAGAATCCTTTGTTTATTGCTTTGATCATATGACCAAGATTCCCAGGAGGATTAGGCCCCACGAGAAGTGGTAAGCGTAAAATTGTACACAATACGCCTTTTTCTCTGCACCAATTTAATATCAATTTTTCAGCCTCTATTTTACTTTTGCCATATGGATCAGTCGCCTTTAGTTCCGACTCCTCTTTAACCATTTCCGCGTTCAACTCCCCATATACTGAAACAGAACTAATAAAAACAATTTTTTTTGGTAATCCAACTTGCTCGATTCCTTGTAATAAATTCATCGTTCCAGTTACATTGACTTCATAAAACGATTGTACTTCTGCTCGAGAATTTGGAGTATTGTGCGCTTTACCTGCGGCATGGATTACAAAATCAAAATATTGATTAAACTTCGGAATTTCTGATTCTAAAGAAAACTGATAATAGTCTGATGACCTCGACAAGCCAAAAATTACATTGTCTTTTGACAATTCCTTTGCAATAAATTTTCCTAAGAACCCATTGGCTCCCGTTAATAATACGTTCATATAAACTAACTATTACTCGAAATAATGAATTTATATACATTTAAATACTCATAAACCATTTTCTCAACTGTAAGTTTATCTAGATAAATTTTTCTTGAATAATCTGCCATATTCTTGTATTTGCTCTGACTAGTAAATATACTTTCAATACATGTTTTGAAGGAGTACTCGTCGTTATCACAAATAAATCCATTTTTACCATTTTCAACAATTTCAGAAATCCCACCTACATTAGAAGCAACGATAGGTTTTCCACAACTCATTGCTTCAATAATTGTCATAGGGAGACCTTCATAATTACTGGTCAAAACAAATAAATCACAGAGATAACAATATCGCCCTGCTGCAGGGATATTACCCAAGAAGAAAACATTTTCGAATTGGTGATCAACCTTTTCAGTATTACCAATCCACACGAATGCATACTGAGGCAACAATTTTGCTATCTTTAGAAATAATCCTAGATTTTTTTGTGGTGTAACTCGAGCAACGCATAGTACAGTCTTACTATATCTATTTGGAATATTCCAACGAAGATTTGTATCAAATCCATTATCGGGGATGCCATTGTAAATGAAACTAACATTTCTCCGTATCTTATCTTCTTTCAGCTTAATTTCATCATATCTGCTGACGCCTACAACAGCCGCACACATATATTGCATCAAATATTCTATTGGGCGGAATATAGGGAAGGCCTTTCTTACACTATCATAACCATGTACTGTATAGATTATTTTTTTTCTAGGCAAAGCCAATCGCCCCAATAGACCTGCCTTTGAGGAGTGTAAGTGAATAATATCAGGCTGAAACTCATTATATACTTTTCTTAAATATAAGAAAGTTTTCCAATCAGCATTTATAGACAAAGATCTTTTAAGAGTAGGGCAATTATTCATTTCTATCCTCTCGTCCAAAATAGTCCATAAAGAACCATCACCTTCACCAGCTACAATCGACACCTGGTGGCCCATATACACTAAAGAATTGGCAATGTGAGCAAGTACAGTTTGAGCACCCCCTGTACTATTTCTTGTAATTACTTGTAAAACCCTCATTCTTTTTACTTTAAATCTATAATGGCTTTAATAAGATTTTTAAGACGAGTTCCACCAATTCTTAATGCTAGCTTCCTTCCATACTTCCGTAATGGTGATTGCCAGGATTGATCAAACCAATGTATGGTACAAGTATTATCTGTGATCCGAAGCTTTGCATCAACAATGCTGATAGGGCAAAAAACATCTTCTAAGTAAATATGTATTCCTTCGATTGTTTGCTGTCTATTAATTTTTTTTAAACCCTTATCAATCAGCATGGATGTTGTATAATCAACCACTGTGGGCATTTCTTTATTGGCATCCTTGTATGATACCCAATGCATATCACTGTAGAGGTCTATCATTTCTTTATAGAAATGATGACCAGCTTTTACGCCAAGCCCTAACCCTGGATTAACTCTCATTTTTCTGTTAAGGTTATTTATAGGGTTTAATTCAAATCCCATAAATGGTCCTTCATCTAGAATAGGGCGCATATCTTTAACTACCTCAACATCTGTATCAAAATACAATCCCCCTTCTTTGTGCAGAATCCAAAAACGAGCGAAGTCACTTACAAAAGCATATTTCTTGGCATTATAAGCCTGAGTTGTATATGGGATAATGTTAATATCGAAATTATCTTCATTCCACTCTTTTATCTCAAAATCAGGAAAAAAATATTTCCAGCTTTCTATGCACTTTTGAGCAGATTTCGGCAATTTTTTCTTTCCGAACCAACAATAATGAATTACTTTAGGAATCATAACAAATCAAATTACAAGTTTTCTTTCCTTTTTGTAAATAACATCAATCAATGAGAGCAACACCCAAAACCATGGCACATAAATAATATCTATAAATGCAAGATGAAAACAAGAAAATAGGAAAGAGCACTTTAAAGCCAATCTGCAATCAATATCTTTGATTCTAATGATTGATTTATATTTAGTTAAACAAAATAAAGCATATAAAATTATGCCCAAAATGCCAGTATTCATTAAAATTCCTAGGTACAAAGAAATGAATGAATTCACATTGAGTGTGCTAAATGAAGCAGGTCCGTAGCCAATTAGAAACGCAAATCCTGACAACTTATCTATTGCGGCAAATCGCCCAACACGTTCCAAATAAGATTCGTTATCTAACTCCGTTTTTACAGCTATTAAATTCCATACAGTTGAAAAAAAATCTGGATATATAACTAATATAAGAAAAAATAATCCAATTGCATAAAAGATTACTTTAATCTTAAACGAAGTTGATGTTTTTCTTCTTAAGAGGTAAGAATAAAAAAGCATAAATAGGTAAATTACTAAAAGTAGCAAGCCAACTCCACTTAACGTAACTATCAAACCTAATAGAATTATTGCCAACGCAATAAGTTTTAATGGGAATCGAAGATTTTGATTAATCCAATAAACAGACAATGGACCAAAAATTTCGACAAAAAAAGAAAAATGACCGGATTCTTCTGCAAATGAACGTGCTCTAACAAAACCAAAATCAAAAGGTTTATAATCCTCAACAGCTCCTCGAGGAATAAAACTTAAATCAATGTCAAGAAAATTTATACAACAGAATTCTAAAATACTAAATGAACAGGCAAGCAATGTTACATAAGTAATGTACTTAAAAATTTTGTTCTTAATTTCACTCAAGGTAAATAGTTGGAATAATTCATTCTTGAACACAAAATAGTATGAAAAGAAAGGAAATGTCCAAAGAAACCAATGATTAAGAGATTTCTCACCATTTGACATAACTATAAAAGAAAATGTAAGTAACAACCAAAAAAAAAATAAGTATGGAGGTCGTTCGTAAACTATTTTTTTTTGAAAAATAAAATGAACAATCAAAATAAATGAAATTGCAAATGCAGGTGTTAAGACAGAGTTTAAAGCAAATGCATTTGTAAAAATCATGGAAAAGAGAAATAAATATATTATTATTTTCATTCTAATATATTAGCTTCTTTATAAGGCGTTTTATCTTATACTCCCAATATTTTGTTTCAATAAATATTCTTCTTTGAATTGATGGTCTATAGCCACATATATTACATTCCTCTAACAAATGAAGTTTGTATTTGGCCACCGTTTCGCCTCCATTATCATCCATTACTGCTATGGGAATGTTACTTTTTACAAATAAAGCCTTTTCGTCATAATATATACTCCATATCATTTTGTAATCAGCCGAAAGTTTATAGTCAGGATCAAATTCGTACTTACATGCTAATGATGTTCTAACAAGACAACTCTGATGGCTGAACCCCATTGTACGATATAGCTTTTTTTGCTTAAAAAATGGAATATCATTTACAAGTCTTTCAAAATTATTATACCGAAGAATGTGAGGAGCATAAATAACTCCACAAGCAGAATTCTGTAACAATTCCGTGTGTTCTGACAATGTCAAATTACAAACAAAAGAATCACCAGCATTCATAAAGATGATCCAATCACCACTAGCCATCCTTATACCTTTATTCATAGCTGAAAAAATTCCCGAATCTTTTTCAGATATTATTAATCCTAAGTTGTTTTCATATTTCTTTATTTTGCCAAGTGTACCATCAGAACTCTTCCCATCAATTACAATTATTTCTTTATTCTCATATGTTTGATTGATACAACTTAATAGAGTCTCTTCAACTAATGATTCACAATTATATGTAACTGTAATAATTGACACCTTGGGATACATTCTAAAATGGATGTTTTAGTTATTATATAATTTTAAAGTTTCATGATATATCTGGATGATACGTTCAGCATTAGCTCGTTTTGAATTCATAACGAGAGCGGAATCTCGGGTTGCGCTTCGCATTCTCGTTAAGTCGTCAATTTTTAGACGAGCAATTTTGAATATACACTCCACAAAATCATTGTCGCTGAAGTTTTCGGCCATGTATCCATTTTCACCGTTTTGGGTGACATCGAGTGCGGTTCCAATAGAAAATGTGACAACTGGGGTGCCGCACATCATAGATTGATTAACCATTGATGGACCCACATCGTCAATAGATGTACTGATAAATACTGATGCTGCAGAATAGGATTTAATGAGATTATTCAAGTCAAGTCGTCCGAGAAACAAGGAGTCCATTTTGAATTGACTTGCAAATTCATCATCCTTACTGCCTATCAGAACGAGTAATGATGAATCAAGCTGCACCTTTGTGGCCTTTTCAGCATAAATATTTGCTATATTCACAAGGTGATTATACCCTTTGGATCTGCTCAATCCTTTTTCGTATCTTGACAAAATTACAAACTTTTTATCAGACGGGATTCCAAAATGTTTTCTACAGATAGTTTGATCCTTCGGGATGAATTTATCTTCATCAATAATTATGGTGTTACAAAATATGTTTTCTTGTTTAAATAACTTGGATCTTAAAGCAAACTTTTTTTGATGTAGATTACACAATATAGCATATTGAATTTTTGAATAAACATCCTTTTTACACATATAATTTATATGTGTTTGATCATTCTCGTCTTCACTATCTAAAATTAAACACTTTCCACATCCAATAGCAAACCTTTCACAATCACCAAAAAAATAGCACCCCCCAGTAAAGTGAAGCATATCTAAACATGTTATTAATAATGGCACTTTATATTTCCTATAGATCGTTTCAAAAGAAAGAGTTGTAAGCATTCTTTCCGTAATAAACACCTGAATAAAGTCATATTTGTTGTTTGGCAAGAATGATTTCAAAGTTGTTTCATCGACCGGAGGCTTTGTCTCATCAAAATGCGGAATCCTGTATCCATGGTTTTCAACACAACTCATTTTTTCCTCTGGAGTACGAAAAAAAAATTTTGCCAACGAATAGAAAATTACAAGAAATGGAAATTTTAGCTTTAGCCTTATTAACTTATCTGTAATAGGTTCTGGAAGTATGTTATATTGATTTTTATTTTGCCCCACAAAGGCGAAGAGAGTAAAAAAGTCAACATTATGTCCCGCTTCTGAAAAAGCATTCATATAATCCTGAACTATTCCACCAGAACGACTAGGCGGGTAAGAAGAAATTACTAGAATATTATATTTGTTATCCATTATACTTATTTAGTGATACTTAAATTGAATAGCGCTTATACATTTAACTTACACCTCCTTTGTCTGATATTTCTTATTTAACATGAAATAGGTAATTAGACTACTTGTCGTAAATGCCCTAAATATACATTTCTGATTTTATCCATAATTAATATTATTATAAGGTACTTATGTAATATTAATTGCTATTATACTTGCATCAATCACTATAAAAATTTTCAAATGAAAATATTATGCATCATGAGAATAAATTTACTATCAGATGAATATTCATTTAATTAAGTAAAATGTTGCTATTTACAAGAAGATTATCTAAATCACAAAATTTAATTTCTTTGTAACAAACGAAGTGGAGTATTTGAAAATGCATAGGTCTTTTTTTTAATTATGCTTAATTTAAGACTAGTTATCCTTAATTATTTTTAAAATGTACTTTTTCCCTTTAAAATAAAAATGAGCGGGGTATCTTTCATTGTCAACAACTCTTAATAAATTAAACTGCTCAGCTATTGTTTTATTTACATCCAATTCGTTTTCTTTTTGTCTTCTACGTGGATAAAATGTTTCTTCACCACTTTGAGGGACACCAACCATTGATTCAAATTCATCAATATATTTCTTAACCATTTTCATAGTTAGTAAGCCCTGTTGATGCTTTATTTCATCGTTAAGTTCATGCCCATCCAAATTAATGTAATCAACAATATAAACATCTCCCGCATCTACAGCCTCAACTGCTTCGAATAGACTTACAGGTATTTTATCTAACCCTTCTAATACTTGCCAAGCTAATGGCGACCATCCTTTTCCCAAGGGAACTTTACTTGGATGAACAACTACATTACTTTTGTGAAGTTTAAGATGTTCAATTTTTAACAACTTCTCACAACTTAACACGAGCATAATATCACCACCAATAATATCTGATGTTTTGAATACATGTTCTATCTCATGCAATCGACTTAATTCTTTTTTCAAATCCTCAACATATGGAAGTATCCAACTATTAGGATTATCTGTAAGTATCGTTATTTTCATATTACTAAATACTAATTTTTCAAAAATGATTTCTGTACCTATATTTCCAACATACTACGGAAACCAAAAATGTTTAGAATGGTTAAACAATCAATGTGAAGTTATTCTTCTTACAACCTTGTCAACCTTATAAACTCCTCGACCAACTCTTCCTGCTTCCTTATTAGCTTAAACTCCTCTTCTCTAACTTCAGCATTATCTACACAATCAATAAAACGCTGGATTGACTTTAAGAATGCATCATCTGCAGAAAGCTGACGTATATCAATTTCCTGGTTCTTCTTAATAGTGTATGAAGGCACAAATCCCTCGGGTGCAGTAAGAATACGATCACTTGTGATGGTTCCTTTACTACCCCAAATTTCTATATCGCAGCGGTAATCGTTATCCATGCCAAAGGCGAGTTGAGCTATCTGGCCTTCTGAATTAGACATGGTAGCTGAGCCATACATATCCACCGTAAACTCGTCAAGGTAATTTGCATGAGCTGTAACTACATGAGCATCTCCACCAAGCAACCAGTTAGCATACTTCATGCAGTATCCGCCTGCATCAAGCAATGCCCCGCCGCCCAGCACTTTGTTATATCGAAAGTCACTGGGGAGTCTACGGGGGAATCCAAATGCTATACGATAAAGTCGCACATCACCAATCTCACCACTCTTTACAACATCGCTTAACGCTTTTAATTGTTTGTGATAGATGAACATGTAGTTTTCATGGAGAGCAAGCCCCTTTTCTGAAGCAATACGAATTAATTCTTCTGTATCTTTAAGGCAGGTGGTTGATGGCTTTTCAACAAACACGTGTTTATCTTCTTCTAAAGCCCTCTTTGCCCATTTGAAATGAAAAGCTGGTGGTAGAGGTATATAAACAGCATCAATATCAGGAGATGAAATGAGAGCATTGTATCCCACAAAAACATTTCCTCCATATTGGTCTGTAAATTTTTTTGCTTTAGCTTTCTCTACTGCCTGCTGCTCTTTAATGCATTCATTAGATACTTTGCTTATATCGCCAAACCACTCCTCTGGACTTGCAATTCCAATAGCTGTAAATTGAAAATTTTTCACTGCCTTCTGCAATGCAGGCATAAAACGACGAAAAGCTATTTCAGATGGGCCTATTATACCTATTCTTATCATATTAGAATCCATACATTTCTTTAAGTACTGCCTTCATATTATCAATTGTGTATTCAAGCCCCTCGTCAGCAAGGCTTGTGTAAAATGGTAGACGAACAATGCGATTACCAAGATCCTCTGTGAGAGGGAAATCATCGGGTTTGTAACCCAATTTAAGCCCGTATGGTGCAGAGTGGAGAGGCATATAGCCAATATAAACATATATTTCCTTCTCCTTCAACTTGTTCATGAAAGTTAGCTTCTCTTCAGGTGTTGGGAATATTGCCCAAAAAGCATGATGATTAAGCTGAACATAGTCTTTTGGTTCAAATATTTGTATCTTATTATTTACGGCATATGGTTGAAAAAGATTGCTGTAAGCATCTGTAAGCTTTGCACGCTTTGCTTTAATCTCGTCCTCATGATTCAACTGAGCGAACAGGACGGCTGCTAGAAGATCTGAAAGCAAATAGCTTGAACCCTTGTCAACCCAAGAGTATTTGTTCTTTTGGCCATTTATAACTAGTGAACGGTCCGTTCCTTTTTCTTGAAGAAATGTGGCGCGCAAATGCCACGCTGGAACATTATTGACTAATAAACCACCCTCACCAGCGCTATAATTTTTAGTTTCGTGAAATGAGAATGCAGCTAAGTGCGCCTTTTTGCCTGATGGAACTCCCTTATAATAAGAGCCATACGATTGAGCGCAATCCTGGAGTACAATAAGTCGATGACGATTAGCAATTTCCATGATCTCGTCAATGTCACATGGAACCCCTGCATAGTCGATAGGTATGATCATCTTAGTCCTGCTTGTTATCAGAGCTTCTATTTTGGTATAGTCAATATTCATTGTCTTCGGATCAACATCACAGAAAACAGGAAAACCACCAAAAAGTACGATTGCATTTACTGTAGAGCTAAAAGTGTAAGAAGGTACTATTACCTCTTCTCCAGGTTGAAGGTCAGCAAGAACAACTCCCATTTCAAGAGCTGCTGTACCAGAAGGAACAAGGAATGCACTATCATATCCGTATTTTTCGCTCATCATTGAAAGAACCTTCTTGCAAAACTGATTGTTCCCAGATACTTGACCAGAAAGCAGCGACTCACAAACGTACTTCTCCTCATCGCCTGTCAAATAAGGTTTATTAAATGGTATTTTCATTTTCATTAAAATATTTTTGTTCTTTGTATACGCTATTTGTAATTAATTGCCGAAATAATGCTTCTAGCCTGAATATTCAAGTAATTATTGAATCGAAGGAATTCATACATCTGACTAAGAGTCATCCAAGTGAAACGAGTTGGAAGATTGAGAGAAAAGTTTTCATCCGCCTCAACTAATAGATTGCGATTCTGTTCGTGATAAAAACGGCCTCCTTCTTCAGACTGGAGTGTGTTCATAATAATTTGCTCTTTACGTGCATTCACAATGTAGTCATAAAACTCCGGCTTCTCATAAGCTTCTTTTCCTACCGCACCTGTAAGACACTGTACAGTTGGCGCAAGTTCTATTACATCGAAATTTCCACATTCAAGCTTTGCCTGAACTAGGAAATGAAATATGCCATGAATCTTCTTGACGATGAATGCACAAAAACCTTCTTGCATTGGTTGAACAAGTGGTTGCGACCATGAAGCGACTTCGCGATTAGATATAGTAACATTTACGCCAATAACCTTGAAATATTTTCCATCTTCACGTGCAATCTCTAAATTGGTATTATTCCATCCTGGCATATTGTTGATTGCACATGGCGTAATGCGAAGATCATACTTGGCTTTGAGGTTAGTTAACCAAGAAAGATGATCAGCTGTACTTATGAAGCTATGATTAGTGGTTGAAGAGAGTATCATTCCCCTTCCAAATTCTGACATACCATTTAGTGAATCCAATGGTGAGATATAATCTGAAATTTTGAGGCCTGAGAGTACAGTTCGAGTATCCATATTGACAAGGTTATCGTATTGCATCAATTCCTTAATTTGACAAAGAGTCATCCACCGGAAGTCTGGGTGTAGTTCAATATTTTCATCAATCTTTATGATGATATTTCTATTCCGCTTACGGAGAAAGCGAGCTCCTTGCTCAGACTGCAACTGATCAAGTATGATATTTTCTGGTTTTGCATTGACGAAATACTCAAGATAATTAGGAGACTTACCAGCATGTACTCGAGAATAATTGCTCTTTGTTGCTTGCAACGTTGGTGAAATCTGAACACAATTAATATTACCAGGTTCAATTTTAGCCTGCATTAAGAAATATAGAATACCATTTATCTCCTTAGTGAGAATACCTAGATAGCCAACTTCTGGTTGATAAATTATAGGCTGACGCCAATTACTAATATTACCATAATCCGTATAAACGTCAATACCTTGAATAGAGAAAAATCGTCCGCTATCATGATGCAAACTTCCATCTGAGTTACTGTGCCACATTTTCATTTCAGCGAAAGGTATTTGCTCAATTTCAACTTGTACCTCTCTATTACGTTGTAAAATCCACTCTTTCAACTCATCGGTTGTATTGAAAGGATTATTATCAACAAGTAGTGATCTGATAACCATTGCTTATAAATTAAATTAATCGACTATTTTTTAATAATTATAAATCTGAATCAGATAAATATCAAAGAACAATTTGAGTCACACATTAAATTAATGGTTCTATAAATCAGAGTAATTACTCAAAATTGTATTCTTATCTTACAGAGTAGTAAGGCACTTCATTCGTCTCAAAACATAAATTACATGCTCTCGTGATTTCAATTTATGTCAAGCCCTTTAAAGTATTTGGATATGCAATGATATTACCACCCGTGAAAGGGAAACTAACTTTACTATTTTCGACATCAGTTATAGTATACCCATTTATTTCTAATAATTCTATAACTTGAGAAGAATTACTATTTAGATTTTTCAATAATTTATCATCTAATTCTGAAATAATAATAGGTTTAAATTTTCTTAAGGTTTCTACTGCTCCTTTTAATACCTGGTATTCATAACCTTCAACATCTATAACTATAATTCCAGGTTGTAAATTGAATTTTACAACTAGATTATCGACAGTATCACCTTCTATATCAACTGAAATACACTTCTCACTTTCCACTGCAAAATGAGAAATAACTCCTACACTAGAATACTCCTCTTTCCCTTCAATAAAATTTATCTTTGATAATCCAGGGACATCGGTTGCTATTCCATTAAATGCAATGATTTTTTTACAATTATTATTATGTTTGATATTTGCTTCAAGATATTTAAATGCACCTGGAGTTGGTTCAATTGCTAATACCTTTTTATCATTATTAATTAATTCTGCCAACAAATTAGAATAAAGTCCTATGTTGGCTCCAATATTAATCGCGTCTGTATTTAATGGAGTATTCTGTATGATTACATTCACAATATCAGGCTCATATTCTTTCTTGATCAAAATTTCTTTCAATATATGCGACCTAGAATCGATTTCATATAGACCTGATATATTATTAACAGAAACAACAACACTTCCCCCTCGTACATTTGAAAATAACTTATCGAAATTGCTAAATAATCGCAACCCTTCAATTCTTTTCAATTTGATTATTGGTAAAAACAATGAGTATAAAAAACTACTGTTTTTAATAAAATATTTTAACTTTTTCATACTTATTTTTTTGGATTCCTAAAATATTTATAATGTGTAAGATTAATTTGTTTTTAATATTAAAAGTAATGCAAGC
>JBANFS010000007.1:0-86108 GCA_037975885.1 Bacteroidota bacterium | reverse complement strand
TATTTGTTTTTGGAAACGTATTTTATAAAATGGAAACCAAGCATGGCATTTTATTTACCAATAGTGGCTGGGATTTAACCATGAAAAATAATATTATCATTGAACCCACCGATGCTACTGCTCAAATATCGGCGCACTACTACACTTGGGCAGCAGGCTCCGAAAAATCGATGTTTGGCGAAAATGGCCTTATCAGAAACCGCTTAACAAAAAGCGTTTCGTATACCACAGAACCCTATGCTAGTAAGTATCCTGGGCTTCTTGAATATTTAGATACCATACCTGGTACGAGGCAGTGGAAAGCCATGCGCGCCAACCGTAATGTATTTGCAGACAACCTAATTATTGGTGGCCCAGCAAATCCTACCAAACTTATTGGTGGACAATACGCGACCATTACAGAAAGAAATAATTACAGATGCACCAGTAATCCGGGCTTTGTTGATGCCGAACATGAAAATTTTACATTACTTCCTACATCAGAAGTATTTAAAAAAATAAAAGGATTTGAACCTGTCCCATTTAACAAAATGGGACTCTATAAAAATAAGTATCGAAATTAATTGGAAATGAGAAAAGAAAATTTAGTTAGGGGGAGGTGCGTAGCTTTTGCGGTGATGGCGATTTTTTTTAGGCCTTGGGCCTGTATGGCGCAAGTGAAACTTGCGCCATACAACGTAGCTTGGAACTCACAAAGTAGTGGACCTTCCGGCTCCATGCCCATTGGTAATGGCGACATTGGCGCCAACGTATGGGTGGATAGCAGCGGTGTATTGCAAATGTATATTTCAAAAACAGACGCCTACTCCGAAATTGGCCGTCTATTAAAAATTGGAAAAATAGCCATTAGTACCAGCCCCTCGATACTTGATGGCGCTACTTTTACCCAAACACTCGATATTCAAACAGGAAGTATTAACATTAAAGCAACCAATGCAAAAAAACAGAGCCTTACACTTACCATTTTTGCAGATGCCAATAACCCAGCGATTACAATTACTGGGAAATCAAATACGAACATTACACTCAGCATTAAAAATGTAATGTGGCGCAATAAATTAGACACACTACAAGGCGGAGAGAAAAGAAGTGCCTACGGAATGATGAGCGCTCCCTTTCCACTAATAAGAGAAAGAGATACGATACTTGAAAACAGCAATAAGCTTATTTGGGTGCACCAAAACAAATCATCCATTTGGCAATCTACCTTAGACAATCAAAACCTCTCAAAGTTTAATGAAATAGGCAAAGATCCACTCTTATACCAAAACTTTGGAGCAGTTGTTAGCGCCAATGAATTGATTAGCAAAAAATCAAATAAAGATTTTGAAATAAATATTACAGTATTAAAAAAGCAAACAGCTAATATATTAGAATGGAAACAAGCCGCGATAGCGCTTCATAAAAAAACAAGTGACAGACCTGCAACCCAAAGGTTCAATGGGCATAAAAATTGGTGGGCTAAATTTTGGAATACCCATTACATGATTGTTACCCCTGGAGATACTAGCCTACAAACAAAAAAAGAAACCTTTGCCATCACGCAAGGTTATCAACTCCAGCGTTACATGAACGCCTGTGCTGGCAGAGGTGGACTTCCTATTAAATTTAATGGATCCATTTTTACCGTGGACGTTGATGAAAGCATGGGCAAAAGAAACCTAACAGGTTATGACGCAGACTTTAGAGATTGGGGTGCTAATTACTGGTTTCAAAATACAAGACTACCCTATTATTCGATGCTGTACAGTGGTGACTTTACACTAATCAAGCCACTCTTTAAAATGTACACAGATGCGCTCCCACTAGCAAAATATAGAACGCAAAAATATTTTAAACACGAAGGCGCTTACTTCCCCGAAACCATGACACCCTGGGGCACATATACCAATGACAATTACGGATGGGATAGAAAAAAATTAGCTGATGGCGTTTCTGAAAACATGTATATCCGTTATTTATGGGAAGGCAGCTTGGAATTGTCTAAACTCATGATCGATTACTATGAGTTCACTAATGATAAAAACACTTTTGTAAAAGAGCATCTTCCATTTATAAAAGAAACCATTTTATTTTATAATGCGCACTATAAAAAAGACAGCACAAACCATATTAGTATACAGCCTGCCCAAGCATTAGAATCCTATTTTGAAGGCGTTATTAATCCATTACCTGAAATAGCCGGACTTACAACGGTACTTGAAAAAATAACCACTCATAAAAATATAATCAATGACCAAGGCTTTATAAATATAGCGGTAGCGCTATTTTCACAATTACCAGCACTTCCAACACGCACCATTGAGGGTAAAGCAGCACTTGCTGCTGGCTATAACTTAGGCCCCCGAACCAATGTAGAAAAACCAGAACTATACGCCGTTTTCCCTTACCGTTTAAGAGGAATTGGTAAGCCAAAAATAGAAGAAGCCATTACAGCTTGGAACCATAAAGCCAATAATGAATATAGTGGCTGGCAGCAAGACCCCATTTTTGCCGCTTATTTAGGCTTAACGGATGAAGCTAAAAAAATGGTGGTTCATAATTTTGCCACCAAACATAGTGGTAGCCGGTTCCCTGCATTTTGGGGACCCAATTACGACTGGGTGCCGGATCAAGACCATGGCACCGTTAATATGCGTGCGCTTCAAAACATGCTTGTGCAATCGGAAATAAATCAGATAAAGTGGTTAGCGGCCTGGCCTAAAAATTGGAACCTGGATTTTAAAATCCATATTCAAAACAAAAAAATAGTTATTGGAAAATATACGGCGCAAAAAGGATTATCAATAATACAAACTCTTAATAATCCCCATTTCTAATCCTCTTAATTCTGCAAGGCCTCGCAGTCTACCAATAGCAGAATAACCGGGGTTGGTTGTTTTTTTTAAGTCATCTAGCATTTGATGTCCGTGATCGGGCCTCATAGGTATTGAAAGGTTTCGCTTACGCATTACTTCAATAATTTCTTTAACCACACGGTACATATCTACGTCACCTTCTAAATGATTGTCTTCAAAAAAGTCACCTTTTTCATTTCGCTTGGTGCTGCGCAAATGAATAAAATTAATACGGTCACCAAAATTACTAACCATGCCAGGCAAATCGTTATCGGGTCTTACACCAAATGATCCCGTACAAAAACAAAGTCCATTAGACATAGAGGGAACCGCTTCAAACAAAGCCTGAATGTCAGCAGCGGTACTTACCACCCTTGGTAATCCTAAAATAGAATAAGGTGGATCGTCGGGGTGAATCACCATTTTAACGCCACATGACTCGGCTATAGGAATAATTTGATCTAAAAAGTAAATTAAATGCGATCTTAATTTTTCGGCATCTATATGATCATATGCAGCAAGTGCATTTCTGAAAGCCTCCATTGTAAAACTTTCTTCACTACCCGGAAGACCCTTAATCATATTGTGTTGGAGCTCTAATTTTTGAGCATCCGACATTTGTGAAAAGCGCTGTTTAGCAAGTTCTAATTCAGCATCGGTATAATCATTTACTGCATTTTTTCTTTCCAAAATATATACATCAAATGCGGCAACAGCTGCCTTTTCATAGAGTAGTGCCAATGATTTATCTGGCATTTCGTACTTTAAATTGGTACGTGTCCAATCCATTACAGGCATAAAATTATAGGTCACAATTTTAATGCCGCAGCTACTTAAATTTTGTATGGTTTGCTTATAGTTGGCAATGTATTTTTCAAACCCAGCTATTTGTGTTTTAATAGCTTCATGCACCGGCACACTTTCAACAACATCCCACGTGAGTCCGGCCGCTTCAATGATTTGTATGCGTTCTTGAATTGCATCAATACTCCACACTTCACCATTTGGAATTTGATGCAGTGCAGAAACTACACCCGTGCAACCAGCTTGACGTATATCCCATAAACCAACAGGGTCGTTTGGACCATACCAGCGCATGGTTTGAATCATTTTGGGTTGCTCTTGCATAATCAGTTATTATTCTAAATCTTCGGCAGCAATTACATTTACTTTAGGCACGAGTATATGCATGATTAGCCAAGCCAATAAATAAGCCGAGCCGCAAACAATAAACATGATATAGTAAGCCGTTTCAATTTGGCCTATAGAACGGTAATGCACAAACAAATTCTTTTGTACAGCCATTGATAATAAAATGCCGCCAATGGCTCCAAACATGCCACCAATACCTGTTACAGAGCCTACCGCACGCTTAGGGAACATGTCGCTTACGGTTGTAAAAATATTAGCACTCCAAGCCTGATGCGCAGCAGCTGCCACGCCAATTACAAAAACAGCCAACCACATATTCATACCACCTAGTACTTGTGCAAATAAAATAGGCAATACTAAAAAGGCATATAATAACATAGAAGACTTGCGCGCTTTAAATACTGGCCAGTTCTTTTTAATAAAATACATAGGGAGCCATCCACCAAAAATACTTCCTACCGCAGACATCGTATAAACTGCAGCTACTGGGAGTGCAATAGCAGTTCCTTTAATATGGTATTGACTTTCTAAGAAATCAGGTAACCAAAAAAGATAAAACCACCAAATAGGATCAGTTAATAATTTACCTAAAGCAAAAGCCCATGTTTGTTTATACTTTAATAGAGATGCCCAACCAAATGATTTAGCTTGTAGCGCATCCCCTTCCGGAATAGCATCAGTATCGCTATTAATATAAGCAAGTTCTGCAGCAGATAATTTAGGATGCTCCGATGGTTTGTAATAATGCTTATTCCAAAAAATAAGCCAAATAAAACCAAGTAAACCAGTTGCAATAAAAGCCCACTGCCAACCGTATGCTGCGGCAATAAATGGAACTGTTAAAGGCGCAACAATGGCACCAATATTGGCACCAGAATTAAAAAGACCCGTTGCCAATGCACGCTCTTTGCGCGGGAACCACTCTGCCACCGTTTTAATGGCAGCCGGAAAATTACCAGCTTCGGTAACACCTAATGCAGCTCTTGCCACAGAAAAACCAAATACACTTTTAGCAGCCGCGTGTAAAACAGCAGCAACACTCCAAAGTCCAGTAGCCCATGCATACCCTTTTTTTGTACCCACAGTATCAATAAATCTTCCAGCTAATAATAATCCAATTGCATAAGATACTTTAAATGCGATTTCTACATTGGTATAATCACCATCATCCCATTTTAACTCGGTGGTAAGTGTAGATTTTAATAAGCTAATTACCGCTCTATCTAAATAGTTAATAGTAGTTGCAAAAAAAACCAAACTACAAATAGTCCAGCGGTAACGTCCAATATTTTGTTCCATATGGGTAAACTTTAAATCGTAATTATTGTACTTTTTTTATGAGCTGTACAAGTTGTGTTGTTTGAGTTTCTAATTGCGTATAATTTTTATTCGCTAAAACATCTTTGGTAATTAGTTTACTTCCAAGCCCTACGCCTGACACACCTGCTTTAAACCAGGCACCAATATTTTGCTCGGTTGGCTCTACGCCCCCTGTTACTAAAAAGTCAACACCTGTAAATAATGTTTTTATAGCTTCTACAAATCCTGGGCCTAATACGTTACCCGGAAATAATTTTATAAGTGTAGCGCCAGATTTTTGCGCCACGTGAATTTCGGTGGGGGTCATACAACCTGGTATCCATAATACTTTGTGCATGTATGCAACGTCTGCAACACTAGCATCAAAACAAGGACTGATTAAAAAATCTGCACCGGCTTCAATAAACGAAGTAGCGTCTTGTGGCGTTTTAATAGTACCAATGCCAAGTATTAAACCAGGCATTGTAGTTTTTAAGGAAACCAAATGCTTGAAGTTTGGAAGCGCATGCACACCCCTATTGGTAAACTCAACACATCTAACGCCGCCATTGTATAGTGCTTGAAGCACATTTTCACAAACAGTTGCGTCATCATGATAAAACAAAGGCAACATACCTTCATTTTTTATTTGATTGATTAAAGCGGCTTCTCTTTCCATTTAATACCTTGATTTAATTTGACTAACTGTTTGTTTGGTACTATCACCCAGTTCTTGCAATTTACCAAAAGCTGCCGAAGCTGCATAATTTATCGTTTCATGATGAGCATGTCCATTATGAATGCCATATATTAGTCCTGCCATAAAACAGTCTCCACTTCCCACTTTGTCGATCACCGAATTTGCATCAAAACTTACAGACACCGTCTGCTCCTCTCTTGTATCTAGTGCTGCATAATAGAGCACTCCAGCTCCCTCTGGCGTAAACCTAAAGGTATTAGCTACCAATTTACAGTTTGGGTTATGTGCAAATAGCATAGCTGCTGTTTCCTTAGCACATGCAGCGTACTCCTCTTTACTAGTGGCAGTTTCTGCAGCAGATGGAACAGGAATACCCAGCAGATCTTTAGCGCTCCAAATATTACCCATAATAACATCCGCGTATGCAACTAGCTCCGGCATTACCTGTGCTGGCTGCTTACCATATTTCCAAAGTTTAGCGCGGTAATTTAAGTCTACAGAAATAGTAAGCCCTAAACGCTTTGCAGCTCTTAGTGCATCTAAACAAAGTTCGGCAGCCTGCGCTGTTAAAGCCGGACTGATGGCACTAAAATGAAACCAATCAGAACCGTCCAGTAATGCATCCCAATTTATTTTTCCCGGGAATAAAGCTGTTGAAAATGAAGCGTGTGCACGGTCGTAAATGACACCGGCATTTTTTAAATCGGCACCTTGTGGTAAAAAGTAAATACCTATACGGTCGCCACAATATTGCATGGCTTCTACGCCAATATTACTAGCAGCGATTGACGCTGCTATTTCTTTAGATAAATAATTGTCTGGCATTGCAGACATATAAGTAACGGGTTGCTGCCATCCAGCCAAAGCCTTTGCGACATTGAGTTCTGCGCCACCCAAATGTACCGGCATAGAAGCACTATTAATCCAGGCCTGATCTAATACGGGTGACATACGAAGCAAAATTTCCCCAAAACAAAATACTTTTTTCATACTTATTTCTTACCCGATTTACTTACAAGATAATATGAAATGAAATAAAAAAGTAGATTATTTATCTTTCCATCCAAAATACGTATTGGCATTGTTGTAGCAGATATCCTGAATAATTTGACCTACCCATTTTGTATCGTTAGGCAATTCACCATTTTCAATTTCGTCGCCAAACAAATTACACAAGATGCGTCTAAAATATTCGTGTCTTGGGAAAGATAAAAAGCTTCGAGAATCAGTTAGCATGCCTACAAACCTGCTCACTAGACCCATATTACTAAGGGCATTTAACTGCTTAATGATGCCATCTTTTTGATCTAAAAACCACCAGCCACTACCAAACTGGATTTTACCCGCTACCGATCCGTCATTAAAATTACCAATCATGGATGCCATAAGCTCATTGTCTGCAGGATTTAGATTGTAAATGATGGTTTTAGCCAATTTATCTTCGCTATCCAGTTTATTTAAAAATTTAGAAAGCGCTGATGCTTGCGAAAAATCTCCAATACTATCCCATCCAGTGTCTGGACCTAATTTTGAGAGCATGCGTGAATTGTTATTACGGAGTGCACCAAGGTGGTATTGTTGCACCCAGCCTTTTTCCCAATCCCATTCTGCAAAGTGAAGTAACATGCAGCTTTTAAATTTGCGCTGCTCAATAAGACTTAATTCTTTTCCGCCATATACTTTTGTAAAGATGGCTTCAATTTCTTGCCCTGTAAAGTCTTCTACATAAATTTCTTCTAATCCATGATCGCTTACAGAACATCCCATTGATGCAAAAAAGTCATGTCTATTTTGAAGTGCAAATAAATAATCTTCAAATGAAGAAACCGACAAATTGGTAACGGCTTCTAGTTTTTTTACATACGCTGTAAAATTAGCTGCACTAGAAACTTCCATGGCCTTATCAGGTCTAAAAGCAGGCTTTATTTTTACTTCAAAATCACTCTCAGCAAGCGTTTTGTGGTATTCCAATGAATCGATAGGGTCATCTGTGGTGCAAATGACTTTTACATTCATTTTTCGAATTAAATTTTTGATACTAAATGCATCCGTTTGAATTTGCGCACTAGCATTATCATACACCGCTTTTGCAGTCGAAGAATCTAATATCTCTCCAATGCCAAAATATCTTTTTAACTCTAAATGTGTCCAGTGGTAAAGCGGGTTGCGCATGGTGTATGGCACTGTAGCAGCCCACTTCTCAAATTTTTCATAATCAGACTTATTGCCCGTGCAATAAGATTCATCAACACCATTCGTACGCATGGCTCTCCACTTATAATGATCGCCATATAACCAGGCCTGTGTTAAATTTTCGAACTTAATATCTTCGGCAATTTGTTGTGGCGACAAATGACAATGGTAATCGATAATTGGCATTTGTTTGGCATACTCCTCATACAACAACTGCGCTGTTTTAGTTTGCAACAAAAAATCTTCACCCATAAATAACTTACTCATCTCTTCAAATTTTTATTTATAAACTCACTCCACGTTTCCATGGAATAAAATCGTCTTGATTTAACAATACCGCCTTAGGGGTAATTTCACCACTAGCAGCTTTAATACAATAGTCCAATATTAATTCGCCCATTTCTGCAATTGTTTTTTCGCCAGCAATAATTGGACTCGTATCAATATCAATAATATCATTCATTCTTTTCGTTAAAGCAGCATTGGTAGACACTTTAATAGTAGGACATACAGGGTTACCCGTTGGCGTACCTAGCCCTGTAGTAAACAAAATTAGCGTTGCGCCACTTGCCGCTTTACCTGTTGTAGCTTCCACATCATTACCCGGCGTGCATACTAAATTTAACCCAGGCTTGGTAGCAGGCTCTGTATAATCTAACACGTCTACTACTGGAGAAGACCCCCCTTTTTTAGCAGCACCCGCAGACTTAATTGCATCAGTAATTAATCCATCTTTAATATTTCCGGGAGATGGATTCATATGAAAACCAGAACCAGCCGCTATTGCAGCAGCACTATACGCTCCCATAAGATCAATAAACTTGTGTGCCGCATCCGGATTAACGGTACGGTCAATTAATTCCTGTTCTACCCCACACAGTTCTGGAAACTCGGCAAGTAATACTTTGGCCCCTAAAGCAACAAGTAAATCACTACAATAGCCTACGGCAGGATTTGCAGAAATGCCACTAAATCCATCACTACCGCCACACTTAACCCCTACAGTTAATTTATCAAGCCCAGCGGGTTGTCTTTCGATTTTATTGGCCTCAATAAGTCCTTCAAATGTTTTTTTGATGGCCTCGCAAATCAAATCTTCTTCACTAATAGATTGTTGTTGCTCAAAAATATAAAGCGGCTTATCAAATGTTGGATTGCGCAGCTTAATATCGTTTTCTAAATCTTGCAACTGCAAATTTTGACAGCCCAAACTTAAAACAGTAATACCTGCCACATTTGGATGATCGGCGTAGGCGGCAAGGAGCTTACTTAATATAGCAGCGTCTCCTCTGGTTCCACCACAACCACCCTGATGATTTAAAAATTTAATGCCATCAATATTTTTAAACTTACGATTCTCTTTAGGCTCCGCCATTAATGAGGCTGGAGAAAAATCATGAATTGAACTACCTGCTTCATACGCATGTAACAACTGCTTTGTAAAAGATTTGTACTTATGTGTTACCGCGTACCCTAGCTCGTTATGCAGCGCTTCACGTATCACATCTAAATTTCTGTTTTCACAAAATACAGTTGGTATAAACAACCAATAATTAGCAGTACCCACCCTGCCATCGGCGCGGTGGTATCCTAAAAATGTTTTGTTTTTATAGGCCTCTACATTTGGAGGTGTCCAGCTATAATTATACGGTCTAAATGCATAAGGTTCTGCTGCGTGATGCAAATTAGTGGTGGTCATACGCATACCCATCGTAACCGGCTCTTGTACTTTCCCTACCAGAACACCATACATGGTAACAGAATCCCCTACTTGCATATTTGCTTCATAAAATTTATGTTTTGCAGGAACATCATCAACTATTTTGTATGATATATTTTCATACACCACAGTAGCACCTGCAGGAATATCCTCAAGTGCAACAATCACATTGTCACTAGGGTGTACTTTAATTACTTTATAATTCTCTTTCATCATTACTTTATTTTTTTACCGCCGATGCCAAAACCTCTATTACAGAACCAGCTTCAATAGCATCCACATAATCAAATACCTGTTCATTAAAAACACTCGATGCTACAAATGTATTTTTTGAAGCCCAAGCGGTAGACATTTCTGCAGCTTTGTCGTCTTTGATTTCATATTCGGCGCCTGCATAAGTGCCCATATACTTTTGAGGAGCTACTTCTTTAGATTTCATGAATACTAAAAACGCAGCAAACCCAAACGACATCAGTTTAGGCGCCCTCCCATTTTGTTTCACATATTTTTCTACTAAAGGCACTACGCGCATTTGCATTTTAGACGTGTATTGTACCGAAATGTTAAGCCATAAGTGTTCAATACTCTGATTGGAAAAACGGTCAATAACTTGTAGTGCAAAGGTGTTTGCTTCCTCTAGTGTAATATCGCCATCAGCAACAAGTGGCACAATTTCTTCTAATAACATTGCCGATATAAAAGACCTAAATGCACTATCTTTTAAAGCATCTCTAACGGTTACAAAACCACTTAAATGAGCCACACCACAACAAAGCGAATGTGTTGCATTTAACAACCTTAATTTAATTTCTTTGTACTTATTAATGCTTGGCGCTAAAATTACCCGTGCATCAGCGCCTACAAAAGACAGTATGGCTGCCGTTTTATCATTTGCTGTTTCGATGGCCCATAGCCTGTATGGCTCAGACATAATGGCAAGATCATCGGTGTAACCAGCTTTTGCTTCAAAAGCCGTCTTTTCTGCGTCAGGCAATTTACCGGGCACAATACAATCAACCAATGAACTACAAAAATCATTGGCGTTATTTACCCAATCAATAAATGATGCATCAAGTCCTTTTAACCTCGCCAGTTCTAAAATAATTTCTTTGAGCTTAATCCCATTGTCACTAATAAGTTCGGTTGGAATGATAACCAAGCCCGCATCATCAGAACCGCCAAAAACTCGGTAACGTTCCATTAAGAAATGTAGTAGTTTACCCGGAAACGACTCTGGAAAAGAAGCAGTAGCATCAGAAGGCACAAGCGTAATACCCACTTCGGTGGTATTTGAAATAACAATTTGCATATCCTTACTTGCAGCACATTTTAATACTTCATCCCACTGTGATTTTGCTGACACTATCCTACTTATAGAAGCATTAATAGTAGTACGCTCGATAGGAGATCCATTTTCAATTCCTTTTTCCAATATGGTATATAACCCGTCCTGAACGCCAAAAGCATCCGCACCTCCTTGATCCGTAGATTTTACCACTACAATTCTTCCGTTAAACAAACCTTGTTTATTGGCTTTATCAATAAAGTAATCAGGCAATCCACGAAGCAATACGCCAGTTCCAAACTGCAATACTTTTTCAGGTAGTGCAAACAATGCATCCACATTATCAGAAGCGACACTCGCGTATGTTTTTTTATTCAATATCATACATTAATTAGTCTTGTTTATTCTTTGCAACCATTTTGGATAGTCAATGAGTAATAATGTAGCTGGCCAGGTTCCATACCAGCCATACCCTGTTCTGCGTTCAACTTCAATTTGGCGTAAATCATATTTTTTATCGCTATCACGTCCACTAAAAAAAGGACGGTTGGTTCCTATTTCATAAAACCTTGCCCAAATAGTGCTATTAACATCTGGCACAATGATTCTATCTTTTCCTTTGGGCTCGTTTGGAGCATCTACGTCAACGTATTTAAAGCCTTTAATTTTTACTGATTCAAGCCATTCGATGCCGGCTTTAATAGCAGTGATAATTTCTGGGGATGGATTTTTTTGACGCATTAAAAATTTAAGAATCCCTACTGACTCTTGCCCACTAATTGATACAAGCTCAAACTTTCTTGCCATTTCCGGCTGCAAGGTATTATGGTTGTATTGCGCGCACCAGCCTGTTAAAACGCCATTGGCCTTAATTTGTGTCCTTACAATACATCCTATACCCAATTCAACTGCAAATTTTGCTTTTGGTACGAGGGCGGGATCAACAACCTCAAAGTTTTTAGCCCCTTCTACAATGTCTTGCATTATATTCAGCACATTTACTATGGCGTCATCATTAAAAGTTATTTGACTTCTATAGGAAGAAAAGTCTGGATAATATTGAGGCCATCCTCCTGTTGGATATTGCGATTTTAATAAATAAGCAATTCCTTTTTCGGCAGCTTTTAGATACTTTTCATTTTTTGTTTTTTTATACGCTCCTACGAGGTACCTAATTTCTTTTGTTGTTGCACCATTATCAATGGTAGGATCATTTTTAAGTGAGTCCGCAATAATAAATTTTCGCTCCGCGGGCGTAAGTGCTTTTTTATAATCAACTTTAATATCATTGATTGCTTTTGGCCAGCCGCCAATGGCCCGCTGATACACAAGCATATTTTCTGCTACATCATCAACCGCTGATACTGTGTCAGGCATCCACTTACCACCAAATAACCAGTTAAGTGTAATTGTTTCTGGCTTGATGTTCCCCTTTGCGGTTTCGATGTTATTTTTTAGCCAAGTAAATGGGGCACCTTCTTTTACAGCATTATAAAAGTAAACACGATGACCCCAATTAATTTGATTTTGAGGATTTGAAGGATTTAAATAAATAGGTGCGTCAGCCATCTCTTTGGCGAACCAACCATTGATAATATAAAACTGCGCGTCTCTATGATAACGCCCAAGCTTAAACCCAGGATCACCCGTAAACTTACAATTAACTAGTACTGATTTAGAATCCTCGTTTTTAGACCCATCATGCCAAATAGCAGCAGTAGTTCCATGCGCAAAAAAAGTGCAATTTTCGGCCCATGCCCAACCCCTAGGGCAATAAAAGTCTACCCCACCTTCCATAATACAATCCTTAAAATAGAAGAAGCCTGCTTCTGCATTCCAAGGACTTACCGTATCACCACCATAGGCCCTAAAAATGCAATTTTTAGCAACTAGTCTTGTAGTGGCAAAGCTTCTAAGCGCCATTTGGTGACCGCTATTTCTAACTTCCTTATTTGGTTGTAACGAATCTTTGGGGCAATGAATAAGGGCAGGAGCTGTATTAGTTTGATTTTCGAAACCATAGGTATTGGTAATCGTTAGGTTTTCGAGTACAATATCATTTGATTTTAAATTGATAGTGGCAACGCCCCAATCATCATCATTTTCGCAGCGCCAAATGTCTCTTGCTAATGAAATGGTAAGTATGGTTGTGTTTTTATCTTCTCCAATTAAGCTTACAAAATCCTTTTCTACAAAAATCTTTTCTTTATAGACGCCTGCTTTTATATATATGATTCGGGGTGCAGAAGCTGTGTCAGCTAAACTATTAATTGCATCCTGTATAGAAACAAAATCGGCCCCTCCGCGCTGATCCACCACTATCATTGACTTACTTGACACTTGCGCATAAAGTTTTAAGTCACTGAAAAATCCAATGATGGTAATCAAAAAAGCGAAAAAGTAAAAGCTTGTTTTTTTCAATACATTATTTTTTTACTGGAATTTGTTGAATCAACCACTGCACTAGATCCTTTGCTGCCTGCGCATTTTGATACATGACCGGAAGTTTGCGCCCATCGGTGTATTCGTTATAAAGCCAAGGATCACCAGTAGCAAACACGGTACCCTTTCCAATTTTAGCCGTTGCGAAAACAACCAAGTCTCCTTTTGCTAGCATTGATCGAGCAGGGGCCTTTACTGTTATTGAACAAACTTCTTTTTGATAAATCGTTTGCACATTTTTAAGGATTTTATTTCCGGATGGTACTTCAATTTTTCCGCCTACATAATCCGTTCCAATTACTCTATTATGCGTATCCTCATTAAAATGAATGCCAAATAAATCAGACAGCTTATTGAAAGCAGTAAAATCGGCATTGGGTTTGTCATTATGAAATAAAACGAGTACCCCTCCTGCTTTTACCCAATTATAAATCTCTGTCGCGTCTTTATCACTCATGTAATTTGGAGTAGGGTTGTCACCTATATTATCTGCATCTACAATCATATATATAGATGCATTTTTTAAATTACTTGCTGTTGGAGCTTCAGAGAGTGTTTTAATTTGTAATCCATTAGCAGTTATTACATTTCCTAAAAATGAAAAACCATTGTTATACATTTCAGGCCATTTGTAATGGTATGCATATTCAACACCTTTGATGTCTTTTTTCTTTTCAGCATTGTAATAGTCGTCCAATAAAAAAACTCGCTTCTTCCCAAGTTTTGGTGTTGTATGCCACTCCATTTCATTCGCAGCTTGTATAAATGCACCAACACCTTTTGGATCATTCACCACTACTTTTTCAGACATGTAATAAGCATAGCTACCATCACGGTAGGGCTTACCACCAAGCCCACTCACACTTACGGTTCCTTCAAGATTGGTATATCCCTTATCGTCTTTTCTAATAAACTGTTTTACAATACCATCGTATCCTTTTGTAGCAATCGCTAAATAACTTGTTGGCAACAAACCTAAACGTACTGCTTTAGCCGTGGCACATACAAACATGGCGCTTGCAGAAGCTTCAAAATAATTATCTTTTTCTTTTGGAAGGTTTAAAATATCATACCACAAGCCCGTTGCAGGATCCTGTACTTTTTTGATAGCTTCAACTAACCTTTTTAAAATAGCTATAAGTGCTTCCCTTTTTGGATGTGCATCAGGAAAGTTTTCCAACACATCTACGAGTGCCATTTCATACCATCCCATGGCCCTACCCCAAAAATGAGGAGAGCAACCCGTTACAGGATTGGCCCATTTTTGTTCTTTACTTTCATCCCACCCATGGTATAATAACCCTGTTTTAGCATCTCTTGCGTGTTGCTCCATCCAAATAAATTGATTGGCAATATCATCAAATGCTTCCGGCTCATGAAACTGTTTTGCATAAGCCGTATAAAATGGCTGACCCATATAAAGTCCGTCAAGCCACATTTGGTTTGGATATATTTTTTTATGCCAAAAGCCGCCTTCCTTGGTGCGCGGATGCCCTTTTAACTGATCTCTTAATAACGTTGCTGCTTTGTAATATTTAGCCTGACCTGTTACGTTGTATAACGATAATAAAATTCTGCCGCATAGGATATTGTCAATATTATAATCCTGTGCTTTGTAAAATTTAATGTCTCCGTTTTCTGAAACAAAATAGTCCATGCTTTTTTGCATGTATGAAAAATACACAGGATTGCCAGTTTGTATCCACAAACGCTCAATGCCAAGTAATACCACACCCTGATCATAGGTCCATTTGGTTGGCTTTGCGGTGTCTGCATCAGGTTTTTCTTTCCAAAGGGTAGCCATTGCCGTTGCAGCTACCTCTGCCGCCAAAGATTTGTTTTGCGCAATTGCAAAGTGCATATTCACACAAATCACCAATACGAGTAAAACTATTTTTTTCATACTTTTTATTGTTGATAGGTGATGCTATTTGATTTTGCGCCAAATAAAAATTCATCTTTTTTAATGGCAGTATTTGTGTTTGTTGATTTTACTTGAATTGCATTTGAACGATCTCCATTAACACTAAATAGCAAAGGAATATTTGACTCAACACCTAAACGGTTAAAGCTAAGCTTGCTGCTATTTTGTATATAAACCAGTGGACTAGCTTGTTCCGTAACAAGTTTAACATTGTTAAACTCAATATTAGCCCCCTCTGTAATTTCGATTCCTTTGTGGGTAGCAAATACCATATCACTCAATACTAAATTGGAAATGTTCATTTCAGGAATTCCTCTAACAAAGACCGCTTTTTCTGCACCATTGCAATAGACATTGTTAAAATAGAAATTTCTAAAAATAGGTGTTGCTTCAGTAACAGGTAGTGTTTGAATGACAGGCATTTCCCTTTTTTCACCTTCTAGTGTAATTGGATCCTTGGCAGCGTAATACATATCAAACAAAACAGCCTCCCCAACAATATCACGCATGGTTATGTTGGAAGCATAAATATTTTCTACCACGCCCCCTCTACCTCTTGTTGTTTTAAAACGGAGTCCAATATCAGTACCAATAAACGTACAATTAGAAACAAAAATATTATTAGCACCTCCACTCATTTCGCTTCCAATAACAAAACCTCCATGTGCATGATACACCGTTGTATTGATGGCAATAATGTCTTTGGTAGGCATTCCTCTTTTGCGTCCTTCTTCATCTCTACCAGATTTTATACAGATTCCGTCATCGCCGGTATCAAAATTACAACCATCAATGAGCGCGTTAGAACAAGACTCTAAATCTAGTGCATCTGTGTTTTGCCCATACCATGGATTTTTAACGTTTACTTTTCTGATGGTGATATGCTTACTCATGAGCAGGTGCATGGTCCATGCCGGAGAATTTTCAAACGTGATGCCTTCTAATAAAACATTTGAACAACCCGTAAACCTAATCATATTGGGTCTTAAAAAATCTCGAATCGTTTCAAAATCTTGAAGCGCTGCGCCATTGATGAGTTTTCCAATATTATTGGTTAGCGAACCTTTTAATGCGCCCGCAGATGGATACCAGTTTGATTTGTCTTCACTTAAAACACCACCCGTATTAATCAATCGTTTCCATTCTGATTCTGTCACCTTCCCTTTTTTTAAGGGACGCCACGCATCACCACCACCATTAAAAATACCATGTCCTGTAATAGCAATATTAACTGCGTCTGTTGCTGAAATTGGCGACTGGCATCTTGCTGCTTCAACACCTTCAAACGAAGCCACTTTTAAAGGATACTGTGACCTGTCCTTTGTAAAAATAACTAGTGCACCTCTTGCTGTATTAAGTTCTACATTGCTATGCATTACAATAGGTCCTGTTAACCAAAGGCCCGCAGGAATATGCACAATACCCCCACCCGATTTATTTGCTGCAACAATGGCGTTATTGATAGCTACAGTATTTAATGTAATACCATCTTTTACTGCACCGTAATCAACTATGTTAAAAGTGTCTTTTTTGAAATGTGGTTCGTATATTTTTGGAAGCTCAAAAGCATATTTCTCTTTATGTGCAGAGCGTAATAAATATTTTTCAATTGCAAAATGTTTTTCTAAAATTTCGGCACATACTAGTGAAGCTATTTGTGAGGCTCCGTATTCAGAAAAATGGGTGTCATCTTTTTTTCCAAACGGCATCACTTTAAAATGATTGGAGTCAATCCATAAAAACATTTTTTTTGACCCTTCAACACCTTCTTTCTCAATTAGTTTTTTACTAGACGCATGGAGGTCAATGAGTGGCACATGCATAGAGTCCGCTAAAAAACGAACAACACCAGGGTAGTCGCCATGCTGGTCTACAGATACACCAGAGGCATTAAATTTACGGCGCATTACGGGCGTTAATAAAATTGGATTGCCCCCTTTTTTTCTAGTATCAGCAATAAACCTAATTAAGTTTTGTTTATACACCGTATTAGCAGGTGCTGATCTGATGGAATCATCTAGTTTTGAATCGTTATGTCCGAATTGAATAAATACATAGTCGCCATCTTTCATGTATTTCATTACGGTGTCCCATCTTCCTTCCTTAATAAAACTTTTTGTACTTCTACCGTTAACAGCAAGGTTTTTTACTTCAACAGCACTAGAAATATACTGAGGGAATAATTGACCCCAACCTCTCTCTGGATTATTGGCAAGTGGTTTATCGGCCATGGTAGAATCACCAATCATAAAAAAAACAACCCTTTTTTCAGGTGCCATAAACCCTACTAAAATAATAGCAGCGAATAAGTATACAATTCTTTTCATATGCGTTGATTGTGAAGCGTTTCTCGTAGCTCAAGACTACTCAAATAATGATGAAAAATAGGCATAATTTAAGACTTTATTTATGCAATCGTTCCCGGTTTTTAGGCCTACTTTTTAAGTCTTTGATAATTATCGTATTTTTATGGTTTAAGACAATTTTGAGTCACTTTTTTGATTTTTCTATGAAGTACGAAGCGGTAACCATTAAAGACATTGCCAAGGCCCTGGGCCTTTCTACGTCGACCGTTTCTCGGGCCTTAAGGGATAGTTATGAAATTAGCCCAGAAACCAAAAAAATAGTCATAGAATATGCACAACAAATCAATTATAGACCCAACCCTATTGCGCTTAGTCTAAAAGAAAAAAGGAGCAGGTCCATTGGTATTATTGTTTGCGAAATCGCCAATAGCTTTTTTTCACAAGCCATCAACGGCATTGAGTCCATTGCTTATGACAAAGGCTATAACGTTATCATTGCACAAAGCCACGAATCTTACGAGCGAGAAATTTTAAACCTTCAATATTTAGCCTCTAGGTCTATAGACGGATTACTCATTTCGGTTTCTTCGGAAACGGAGAATTTAGACCACTTAATTAATTTGCACAAACGCGGATTTCCGATTGTTTTTTTTGACAGAGTTGTTGAAGATTTAGCCACGCACAAAGTGAGTGTAGATAATTATAAAGGAGCTTATGATGCTACATCTGAACTCATCAAAAACGGTCATCAAAATATTGCGATGGTTGCAGGTTCAGAGTTTTTATCCATTACCAAAGAAAGAGTAGCCGGTTATCATAAAGCACTATCGGACCATAATTTACCTTTTGACGCCAATCAAATTGAGTATTGTTTACATGGTGGCATGCTCTATGAAGAAGTTGAAATAGCACTGGAAAAATTATTATACCACAAAAGCAACAAGCCAACCGCAGTAATAGCATCTGCCGATAAACTCACCACCAATTGCCTTCGTTACTTTAAGTCCAAAAACTTACAAGTGCCTAGCGATATTGCTATGATTGGCTTTTCAAACCTTGACTTAACCGATTTACTCTCACCATCGCTATCCGTAATTAGACAACCTGCCTTCGAAATTGGACAATTGGCTATTGAATTGCTAATCAAGCAAATTGAAAACAAAAGACCTACCACAGAGTTTGAAAAAATTATACTACCACCACAAATGATTATTCGAGAATCAAGTGGCGCAAAAAAAATTAGGTAAGTTTTACCGCTTGGCGCGCCAATAATTTCCAATCCTTACCTGCTTTTTTAAATACTAAAAGCACCTTAAGTTTTACTTCCCCTGGCTTTCCATTGTCGTTGTTGGTAGCATACAATTGATGCCTTACAACTGCTACATTCCCCGTGATCGATATCTTTTGGTCGGTCAGGTTTATGGTTACAAAATCTGATTTACCTGAAGCTATCTTTTCTACAAACTCAGCTTTGCCCTCTACTGCTCCTCCAGAATGGCCATAACTTAAGCTATCATCTGCAATAGATGCAAGGTCTTCGCGCACGCCACTAATCATAGCAAGTTTAAGTTTTTCAACAGCCGCCTCTACGCGCGCGTACTCTTTTGATTGAGAAAATCCAGCGTTTGCAAAATATAGCGTTACAATTAAAATGATAAACTTTTTCATAGAATGACAAATTTAATATCACTGAAATTAAGCATTAGACAACTATTCTCCAACAAAAAAAGGCTACTCAAATGAGTAGCCTTTTTATTTACTAACGAATTAGTTATTAATAACCAGGGTTCTGCGTAAGATTGCGGTTAGCATCTCTTGCAGGTTGGGGTATGGGTAATAGTTCTGATTTGCCTGTTACAAATCCTGTAGCAAATCTTGAAAGAGCGGTAGTATTAATTGCAGCGCTTAACCAAACTACTCTTGTAGTACCAGCAGGCGTTGCACTTGGAGCAGCTCTGTAAAATGAATTTGCCCAAAGCCCTGTTGGACCAAATCTATTATCATCACTTGTGCTTCCCGTTCTAAAAAACATTGCAGTTGGCAACGTGTTATAAGGAGCAGATAAAGTTGACATAGCTAAAAGTGCTGCTTTGGTTTCATTGATTTTTGATGCGAGCATATTCCATCTAATCAAATCATATTTACGCACACCCTCACCACCTAATTCTAAAGAACGCTCTTTAACGATAGCGGTAAAGAAACTGGCCTTATTTAAGCCTGCTGGCAAATCAACACTTGCATTTGCAGTAGTGATAGGCAAGCCATAGCCTCTTCTTCTAACTTGATTAACGGCATTATATGCAGCGGCAGTAGGTCCATTTAACTCATTTTCTGCTTCAGCAAACATGAGCATTACATCAGAGTAACGAAGTATTTGCCATTTCAAACTAAAATATTGAATTCTGTCAGCTGGAGAAACCTCCGGGTTAGAAATCCAATCTCTACGGTACTTTCCATCACAAATAGCTGTTATGGCTTGACCAATTTTAGCTCTTCCATCTGCGGCAACATTATAAATTGCACATGTCACATCACGTCTTAAATCGGTAGAATCAAATGCATAAAAATAGGTAGGTAAAATATTTACACTTTTATTTCCAAGACCATTAACGGTTGGACCATTATAATAGGCAAGCTTTGTATCACCAGCACCAACACCACCAATACCACTTGCTTGGAACATTAATTCACCGTTAGGATCAGCAACTACTCTAGCATTTACTTGATCTTTCCATAATGCTCTAAAACTTGGATTTAAACTGTGTTGATTAGAAGCCATAACTTCCGCTGCTTCATCTCTGGCAATTTGATAATATTTTAAATAATCTGCAGAACGCTTAACAGCTCCATCTTGACGTAATGAAAATCCACCTCTATACAATGCTATTCTTGCACGAAGTCCTTTAACTGTACCTTTTGTAATTCTCTCATCTGCACCATCGCCAATTGCAGACAATTCATTTCTCCAAGGCACAAGTGTCGCTGCTAATTTCAAATCTTCTAACAAACGATCATATATAGAGTCTCTATCAGTTCTAGCAGGAAATGGATTTTTTACAGCCAATACAGATGCTGGTTCAAAATGGGCTGGCAAATCACCCCAGTTTCTGATAGCTTCTGTATAAAACTGAGCTCTCAAAGTAAGCGCCTCACCATACATTCTTTGTAACTTCTTTTTTTCTTGATCTGTACCATTTGAGTACATTGCCATTTTAGGAATGTTTGCTATACAAATATTTGCGTATTCGATTCCTGCAAACATTTGGTTAAATGGATTGGTAATTTGGGCATTACCCGGAGTTGCAGAATAACGCGCAATATCTCTACGATCATTATCAGCAGCACCTGTTGGACCTTGCACTTCGTCTGTATCAAGCGGATAATAAAGACTCACTCGAATACCATAACCAGCGTCACCAACCATTCTACTATACACGCCAGCCAATGCTTTTAGTGCGCTAGGAACATCGCTAAATACCACTTCAGTGCTTACGTCAGTAATTGGCTTTTGATCTAAAAATTTATTGCAACTATTAAAGGACAACAAAACAATTGCCGCAAATGATAGCGTTAGTTTATATAAGTTTTTTGTTTTCATATCTGTAGTGTTATAAAATTAAAAGTTAGCATTTACACCAAAAATAAAACTGCGACTCTTTGGATATGCAGAATAATCTAAACCAGGCGTGAGTGGACTATTTCGAACACTAACTTCTGGATCATACCCTGTGTACTTTGTAAATACAGCCAAATTGTTAGCAGTGAAATAAAATCTTAATTTAGAAATTTTCATCTTAATTAAACTTTTAACTGGTAAGCTATACCCAACAGTTAAGTTGTTAACACGTAAAAAAGATCCATCTTCGATAGCCCATGAACTTGGGAAAAATGCACCTGCTGATCGAATAGGTTGCCAAATGGTTGCTTTTGCATTTAATGCTTGTAACTCACCTGGCGCAATACCCATTACTTGACCTGAAGCATTAATCCATTGTGCTGTTTGACCTTGCGGTGTTACTACTTTCCAACGGTTGGCCATAATAGCTAACATATTTGAATTAGGCGTATAACCATTGGTGAACTCAACTTTATTAGCATTGTAAATATCATTGCCGTAGCTAAAGTTTAAGAAAAGGCTCATATCCCAGTTTTTGTAGGTAAACTGTTGTGCCAATCCACCCGTGAATTTGGGTGTAGGGTTACCAATTATGGTTCTATCCTTATCCATACTAATCACACCGTCACCATCTAAATCTTTAAACTTGATTGAACCTGGTTGTACCGTACCAATTACGCCAGAGGCAGTTACTACACCTGCTTTTAATGTATACACACCCGTTGCTGTGTTGTAATCAAAATCATTGATGCTGTAAAAACCGTCGTTTACAAGTCCCCACATCGCACCAACTGGATCTCCAATTCTTACGATATAATCGGTGGGTTGACCAGAAACGCCCCAACTAGCTGCCGGGAAAAATAAATTTTGATTTTGACCAAGTGCTTCAACACGGTTGGTATTAAATGATATGTTGAAATTGGCATTCCATGTAAAGTCCTTTTTCTTTGCAATCAATGCACCTAATTGTAACTCTACTCCTTTGTTGGATGTTTTTCCAATATTTTGCAACTGCGTGCTATAACCATAGGTTGATGCAATAGGCACATTCAGTAACAAATTTTTAGCTTGGTTATTGTAAACATCTAACGAGAAATTGATACGATCATTTAAAATACTTAAATCAATACCTAAGTTTTTACTCTCGTTCGATTCCCACTGAAGCGCTTCATTAACAAGGCCTGCAGAATAAAAAGCATTGATTGCTTGGTTATTAATACCATAATACAAGCCGCCATCATTTCTAAAGGTTGTTAAAAACAAATAATCATTGATGCGGTTGTTACCTACATTACCATAGCCTGCTCTAAATTTAAGGTCAGAAATAAAAGTATTGTCTTTTAAGAACTTCTCATTTTTAGCTCTCCATGCAAAAGATCCAGAAGGGAAAAGACCCCACTGTTTACCCGGTGCAAATTTTGAAGCACCGTCTGCTCTAGCATTAAGTGTTAGATAATATTTGTTTTCGTATGCATAATTGATCCTGCTAAAGAAAGACAAGTTTGTATATCTAGTTTTGTTAACACGCGGATAACCGGTAAATGAAATTCCATTCGCTAAACTTCCAAATGCAGCATCTGGAGTAATGAAATTTGCGAAGCCTCTTACAAGTTGAGTGTATGTTTCGGTTCTGTAGTCAAAAGTTTCTTGTCCTAATAAAAAGTCAAAATCATGTTTACCCTTGAACTTATTAATTGAATAGGTTAATACGTTAGAATTTGTGATTGTTCTGCGAATGGCTGTATCTAATTGTGCAATAGGTTTTCTTGATCCAGAAATCATTGAATATGGCGTAATAGAGTCACTAAATTGTCTGTCCACCAATTTAAAATGATCATATCCAACAGTAGATTTAAAAGTTAAGTTCTTGGCAATATTATAGGTAACACTGAATGCAATATTTCCTACAGCTGTTGACTTTCTTCTATACTCTGCATCTGCAAGTGTAATTGGATTAATAAGGTTTAGACCATTACCAACGTTTGGATCAGCCAAAGGATCTGGATCGTCTAAATCTTGATTGCTAGATAAGAAAGGCCTGTATTTAACTGCATTACGAAGTCTTGAAAACGAAGATCCTTGATCTGATGAAACGCCTGCACCATTCACTTCTGTTTGCGTATAACGTGTTGTAAGAGCAGCCTTTAAGTTTTTACTAAATCTATAATCTGCACTTAAATTTAAAAGATCTCTTTTGTATGTAGAGTTTAAGATAACTGCTTTATCATCGTTTCTTGTATAACCAAAGTTGTATGTTAGATTTTTAACACCACCTGATGCAGTAATGTTATGCGTTTGTGCAATTCCTGTGCGTCCCATTACCTCATCTTGCCAATCTACAACACCTACATTGTTATAATTTTTTAAGGTGTCCCAAGTAGTACCAAAATTTCGAATAAATGTGGCACTATCAGTAATCGATCCTCTAGATCTTTCTGATTGATAATAAACATAATCAGCCGGTGACATAACACCTAGTTTTTTAGCGAGTTGTTTTACACCAATAAAACCATTGTAGCTCACTTGTAACTTTCCAGGCTTGCCTCTTTTTGTTGTAATTACAATTACACCATTAGCGCCGCGCGCACCATAAATCGCAGTTGCAGCAGCGTCTTTTAATACGTCAATATTTTGAATGTTTTGTGGTGCAATAGCCGACAATCCATTTTCAACCTGAACTCCATCCACAATATACAATGGAGAGTTGTCACCAGTAATGGACATGCCACCTCTTACCCTTACTCTTACATCAGCATCTGGAGCACCTTCTGCAGTTGTAGCGGTAACCCCTGCTAATCGACCATTCAATGCTTCAGCAGCAGAGTTCACAGGAATGTCTTTTAAATCTTTTGCACTCACACTAGCAATAGATGCTAATACGTTTTTGCGCTTTACCGTTTGGTAGCCAATCACCACCACTTCCTCTGTTTCTGAAGCAGCAGAATTGAGCGACACATTGATAGTAGACTTATTGTTAACGGCAACTGTTTGATCAGTATAACCTACGTAAGAGAAGGTTAAACTACTTTTGCCATCTTGTAATACAATTTTGAACTGACCATTTTTGTCAGTAACAGTACCTGCTTCTTTTCCACCTTTAACCCTAACACTTACCCCTTCTAATGGAAGGTCGTTAGAAGTAACTCTACCTTTTACTTCCAGCTTACCGGTTTGGGCAATAGAAAGATTAGGATTTAAATTTAGTACCCCTACCAATAATAATAGGTATAGGCATACACTTTTCATACGCATACGTAATTGATTTAGCAATCGTTAAATTATTAAAAATCGTAGCCCAATGCTACACCCATATAGACAATCTTTACGCCAAAAACGATTATTTTTCTACGCAATCGTTCCCGGTAAATCAAGGGTATGAGGTGAATTTATAGGGGCAATATCCTGATATTTCTAAAACGAACCACGTCTCCATGGCCTAAAAAGCCAATATGGCCTGAAGTTCGCTTTAATCCTGGGTGCTCGTTGTGGTCCATCGTTCCGTTTATTGAAGCCTCTTTAATGTCAGCATCTGTAATTGTTTCGCCATTTAAGATCACTTTCACACGGGTTCCCTTTACCACAACAACTTCCTCATTCCACTCACCCGTAGGCCTTAGAAAGCCCCTTCTAGCCGGCACAACGCCATATATGGAGCCGTGATATTGGTAAGGCTTCAAGTTCTTGTAGATGTCTGCATCATTATCGAGTATTTGCAGCTCCATTCCTACATAAGCAGCATCACCCTCTAGTGGTGCTCTAATGCCTAGCCCATTGTTTGCCCCAGGCGTTAATTGGAACTCAAAACGGTATTCAAAATCGGAATACTGCTCTTTGGTATATAAATTGCCGCCGCCTGCACTTTTTGGATTTACCATTATAGCGCCATCTTGTAAAAGATAGCCGGCTTTATTGCCTACCCAGTTGTCTAAATGGGTGCCATCAAATAATTGCCTAAACCCTTGTTGCTTTTCGAAATCTGAAAGTTTTGTTGGCTCATTACTTGGAAGCTCTCGAATATAAATGTTACGATAAGCAACATAAGTGCCATGCGCTTGTAATTCAATTTGCTCTTTTACAAAAATGGGGAGCGTGCGGTCCCAATAATTTTCTAATACCACTTTATCTGTTACAAGCACGCCATTTAAATAAACGGTTACTTGTGCTCCACGCATGATGATATGAAAAGTGTTCCAACTACCTACTTTATTATCTGCTACTGCTTTTGGATTACGCTCATTTTTTTGATTGTTGTAAAGTCCACCAGAACCAACTTGTGCACCTACTTCACGTCTACTGGTATCCCAAATTTGAACTTGGGGAGTACCGCGTAAATAAATACCAGCGTCTCCTTTTTCGGTAATTTTCCAATCTACAAAAAGTTCAAAATCTCCAAACTGTTTTTGGGTACATAAATTATCGCCATGCCCTGTAAAAACAAGTAAACCATCTTTCACTACCCAGTCAGACTTTATTTTTTCATCTGCTTTTAATTGCGCATCAACCAGTTGTTGCGCTGTCATTTTTGAGCGGGCAATAGGATTGGCAACAAGACCTTTCCATCCGGTTAAATCAGTTCCGTTAAATAAATTTTCGAAACCATAATCATATGGCATAGCCTTAATATGATACGCCAATTTACCAGCTACAATAGCACTATCCTCACCTTTTAATAAAGCAAGCGCTCTTTGAACAACAGGTCTCACCATCGGACCTTTAAAATCTGGATTGGCAAGCGCTAGCTTTGCAACCACAAGTGCTGCGTCAGATTGAAGCGCTGGTGTTTCTAAATATTTAGCAGCAAACATGAGCGCACCTAATTTATTTACCTTACCAGCTTCTATAATAATTTCTTTTTGAGCCGTTGGGCTTTTTGCTGCTTCCATTTGATCTTGCAAGTCCAGCAATCTTTGCACTGGATTTACTGCTTTCGCGGGCGTGAATGCAACTGCCTCTAATGCGGGCAACGCGCTATTAGAATGTTTGATAGCCGCTTCAATGGCAGGCTTGGTAGCTGGTGAAGCTTTTACTAAAGCAGCGTTGAGTGCAGCGAGTGATTTTTTTGTATGAAGTGTAGCAAGTGACATAGCCGCTACGTCAGAAAGTGTTGGAACTTCAATATAACTTGCAATTGTTTTAACGGCTTTATCAGATCCCAAATAACCAAGTCTTTCAATTAAATAAGACCGAACTAAAATATTTTTTTCTTGTACATCTTTTAATTGCTCAAGCCCACTAATTACAACACTAGCCGCTTTATTTGCTATGTCTTTATCCTTTGCGGCTGCATGTAAATATGCATCAAGTTCATACATTGCTTTTACGTGAGGTGCATTTGCTCCAGCTTCTGTACTATTAAAAACATTAAAAAACGATATCCAGTCTGCTTTTTGCCAAGCCTGCATTGTTGCAACAGTTGCAGCTACAGAAGCAGCATTGCCTTGCGCAAATGAATTACTACTGCTAACTAAAAAAAATGCTGCGATAATAAAAGCTGAAAATATTTTTTTCATGGTGGTTGATTTGTCGATCATTTAAAATACTAAATACCGTAGGGCGCACGCATTGGTGGATTGATCATTTTATTGGCTTCTTCATCACCAATAAATTCTTGGGTTTCAGGGTTAAAATTTAATGTGCGTCCTAATTGCAACGCAATTTTTCCCAGGTTAATTATGGTGCAAGACCTATGTCCATTGGATTCGTTGAGTGCAAATGGTGTTCGATATTTTACGGATTCTAAAAAGTCAGTTACTTGTGGAACTGGATCTGGAAGTAAGGCTAACTTTTCTTTTAAATTAGGTATGGTTGATTTAAAACCTGCAAACAATTTACCCTCTGGACCTTCAATGTAAGCCACCGATTCATCTTTTGCTTCACCATCTAAAATAATTTTACAACCATCGGCATAGGTGTAAATAATTTTTCGGAATGTGCCGCAAGCATCTGGGTGTTGTTGATCTGCATCTACTTCTACTTTTACTGGACTGGTATGATCTTTGCCTAAAAAATATTGTATGGGGTCTAAATAGTGCTGACCCATATCGCCAAGTCCACCGCCATCATAATCCCAATAACCTCTAAATGTTCCATGCACGCGGTGTGCGTTATAAGGTTTGTATGGAGCAGGGCCTAACCATCTGTCGTAATCTAGTGTTTGCGGAACAGGCTGCGCTTCAAGCCCAGTTTTTCCTACCCAATAAAATTTCCAATCAAAACCTGTATGCTTGCTCACCGTTACTGTTAATGGCCAACCGAGCATGCCAGATTCTACTAGTTTTTTTATGGGCTTCACGGTTGTTTTCATACCATAAAACTCATCTTGAAATCTGAACCAAGTATTTAAACGAAACATACTACCATGTTGCTTTACTGCTTCTACCACGCGCTTACCTTCTCCAATGGTTCTTGTCATTGGCTTTTCACACCAAATATCTTTGACCGCTTTAGCCGCTTCAATTGACATGATACCATGCCAATGCGGAGGCGTTGCTATATGTACGATATCAACTTCGGGCATTGCAATTAGCTCATGATAATCTAACATTGTTTTTACACCATTGCCTACCATTTTAGCGGCTGCAGCTAAATGCGTTTGATCTACATCACATAATGCAACCACCCTGGTACCTGCAAGGCCTATATGACCTCTTCCCATACCTCCAAGGCCAATAATACCCTTGGTTAATTGATCACTAGGGGCTATAAAACCTCTACCTAAAACTTGTCTTGGAATAATTGTAACCCCTGCAGCAATTGCAGCGGTACTGCGTAAAAATCTACGTCTTGAATTGGATTGTGACATGGCAAATATCTTAATATACTTAAAGATATAGAAGTCAGCCAATACTATAACAGCAGTTATTAGCTAATTTTACCCATAAATACGCCTGTATTATGAAAAACACAAACCCAACAAGCCTACAGCAAATCAAGGATTCACATATGCCCTACAGGAACGCCAATATCCGTCACAAAGAAAAACTTACTAGACTTGACAGACTAGCACTTTGGATCACCACTAAAGTGGGGTCTATGGGATTTTTTATGCTTGTTTTTGTGTGGACCGCAACTTGGCTAAGCTGGAATACCTTAGCTCCTAATCATTTGAGATTTGATCCATTCCCTGCCTTTGTACTCTGGTTATTTATTTCAAACATGCTACAAATATTTTTGATGCCACTTATTATGGTTGGGCAAAATTTACAATCTAGACATTCAGAAATTAGAGCAGAGGAAGATTACTTAATTAATAAAAAAGCAGAGCTAGAAATAGAAACGATTTTAGTGCACTTAGAAAATCAAAACAAATTGATCCTTCAAATTTTAGCACATATGGAAAAGGAGCAGAAACAATAATTTATTTTCCTGCAATCATTTTATTGACTTGCATCCAAGCGGCAACCCTATCAAACCAACTATCTGGTGTAGTGGCATTTTGTAGTCCAAACCCATGACCACCATTTTGATAAATATGCATTTCCGTTTTTACATTATTTTTTAAGAGCGCCTGATAAAACCGAATGCTATTTTCGACAGGAACCGATTTGTCATCAGAAGCGTGTACTAAAAAAGTAGGCGGCGTTTGCGCTGTAACTTGAAGTTCCGATGAAAACAAATTAAGCTTTGTTTTAGATGCATTTTTACCGAGTAAATTATCTCTTGATCCCTTGTGACATATTGTGGAGTCCATGCTAATAACAGGGTAAATTAAAATACCAAAGTCAGGTCGTAAATTTGTGAGGCTCGTATTTTCAATATAAGACTCGGAGAATTTTGTAAGGCCTGTACTAGCCAAATGACCCCCTGCCGAAAACCCAAGTACACCCACCATATTAGGATTGACATCAAAACTTGCCGATTGATCTCTAACTAGTTTAATGGTTTGTTGCAAATCTTGCAGTGGTACAATTTCTTTGTTTGTCATGCAACTATCAAAGGGTAAGCGGTACTTAACAACAAAAACAGTAACGCCTATTTTATTAAACGCTTCTGCCACTTCAGTCCCTTCATGTCCAGTAGCCAGTCTTGCATATCCACCGCCTGGACACACAATTAGTGCGGTTTTACTCGGATCTTGCTTTGCTGGTTTAAACACAGTAACCGATGGGCTTGTAACATTTGCAATAACCGTTTTACCGATAGCATTTTTACTTAGAGTTTCTTCTTTATTACATGGCAGTGCATTAGGCACTGGGCCCTCATATATAGAAAACTCTTGTTGAGCCATGGTTAAAGAAGATGCAGACATAAAAAGAATGATTAGCAAATAGCGCATTATAATTTTATTTTTTCTATTCTTCCACTGAAGATAAATAAAAGTTTAATTTGCAGTATATATAATAAATAAAGCAACATGAAAATTATTCACCAGGTACATCCCGAAGATTTTGTAAAATATACAACCGAGCAAATTAGAGCTAAATTTTTACTAGACAATTTAGTAGAGCCAGGCGCTATCAATTTTGTATATACCCATTATGACAGAATGATGGTGGGCGCTGCAACCCCTACTACTGCTGCTATTCAGCTAGGCACCTACGACGCCTTAAAGTCAGAAAACTTTTTGGATAGAAGAGAAATTGGTATCGTAAACATTGGCGCAACGGGAAGCATTACGGTAGAAGGTCAAATTTACACCCTAGACAAAATTGATTGTTTGTATATTGGTATGGGTAACAAAGAAGTTACTTTTAATGCCAGCACCGATCCGAGCAACCCTTCTAAATTTATTTTATTTAGTTGCCCAGCGCATGCAAATTACCCAACGCAACTTATGCAAAGTAAAGATGCAACGCCTGCCGAAATGGGAAGCGCAGAAACAGCGAATCACAGAACCATTAATAAATACATTCACGCAGATGGTTTAAAAAGCTGTCAGCTTGTACTTGGTGTAACCAATTTTAAACCAGGTAGCATTTGGAATACCATGCCAGCGCACCTGCACGACCGTCGTATGGAAGCATACTTCTATTTTGATTTACCTGAAACACAACGTGTCATTCATTTCATGGGTGAGCCACACGAAACAAGACACCTATTCTTAAATAATGAGCAGGGTATTGTATCTCCATCATGGAGTATTCATAGTGGTGTAGCAACGGCTTCTTACTCATTTATTTGGGCTATGGCTGGCGAAAATATGTCGTTTGCTGATATGGATTTTGTAAACATTCAGTTATTAAAATAATTCCAATGCTAAATTTTAGAGTAGATAATAAAGTTGCTTTAGTAACCGGTTGCAGTAAAGGTATTGGAATGGCCATTGCCATCGAACTTGCCAACAGTGGCGCCGATATTATTGGCGTAAGTGGCTCTATGCCCGCATCTGGAAGCGATGTAGAAAAAGCAGTACTTACTGCAGGTAAAAAGTTTTATGCTTACCAAGCCGATTTTTCAAATAGAGATTCGATCTATACTTTTTTAGATGCGGTAATCAAAAACCATCCTAAAATTGATATCCTCATTAACAATGCGGGAAGTATTCAAAGAAGTCCTGCCGCCGAACATTCCGACGAATTTTGGGATAATATCATTGACATCAATTTAAATGCGCAATTTATTATCACCAGAGAAATAGGAAAACAAATGATTGCCAATGGCGCTGGAAAAATAGTGTTTACGGCCTCTCTTTTAAGCTTCCAAGGCGGCATCAACGTGCCTGGCTACGCTGCTAGTAAAGGAGCTGTTGCCTCGTTAATTAAGGCATTTGCTAACGAATGGGCTAGTAAAGGCATTACCGTAAATGGTGTTGCCCCTGGATATATATCCACAGACAATACGGCACAGTTAAGGGCCGATCCGGACAGAAATGCCTCTATTTTGGCCAGAATCCCGGCTAATAGATGGGGAACTCCCGAGGATTTAACCGGAGCTTTCGTTTTTTTATCCTCTCCTGCTTCAGACTACGTCAACGGTACCATCTTAACCGTAGATGGCGGCTGGATGGGTAGATAACTATATGTAACAACTAGGGCGTCATTCGTAAGTAATTATTAAATTTAGGCTTACGAATGATGCCTTATGTTTTTAAAGCCTAGCAAAAAACTTTTTTACAGTTCTGCAGTACTTATTGTGCTTGCCATTACCGCAGTTGTAATTTATCCTTCAGATCCTATCGATTATAACACCGAGGTAAAACCTATTTTAAATAAAAAATGTATCACCTGTCATGGTGGTGTAAAACAAGAAGCCGGTTTTAGTTTGCTTTTTGAAGAAGAAGCTTTTGCGCCTACCAAATCCGGCAAGCCAGCCATCATTAGATATAAGCCAGAAGAAAGTGAACTGATTAGAAGGCTTCATTTAACTGATCCTGAAGAACGCATGCCGTATAAGCATGACCCCTTAAGCAAAGAAGAAATTAAAATTTTAACCACTTGGGTTAAAGAAGGAGCCAAATGGGGATCACACTGGGCGTATCAAAAAGTAAAAGAGCCAGCAGTACCTAATATTAATGACGATTGGGTAAACAATAATATTGATAAATACATTCTAGAAAAATTAGACGCAGAAAAATTAAGCCCTTCCAAAGAAGCAGATAAAGCAACACTTTTGAGACGTGTTAGTTTAGATATCACAGGCCTTCCTGCAAATAAAAAAATTGCCGCAAAATATTTAAATGACCATTCAGATAAGGCCTATGAAAATTTAGTCAACGATTTAATGGCATCTCCCGCCTATGGTGAAAAATGGGCCGCACTTTGGCTAGACCTTGCCAGATACGCCGATACCAAAGGCTTTGAAGCAGACCGCGGAAGAAATATTTACAAATACAGAGACTGGCTTATCCATGCATTTAACACAGATAAACCTTACAACGATTTTTTAACCGAGCAAATTGCAGGTGATTTATTACCCAACCCTTCTGACGCACAATACATCGCTACTGCGTTTCACCGAAACACCATGAACAATGACGAAGGCGGTACCGACAATGAAGAATTTAGAACCGCTGCTGTTCTTGACCGCGTCAATACTACATGGAGCGCCGTTATGGGCACCAGTTTTAATTGTGTGCAGTGTCATAGTCATCCATATGATCCATTTAAGCACGACGAGTATTATAAGTTCATGGCGTTTTTTAACAATACTAGAGATGAAGATTCGCCTTTCGAAAACCCCGTACTGCGTCAATACCAAGGTGCCGACAATGTGAAATTCGAATCCGTAAAAAAATGGTTGCAACAAAACGCGGCACCAGCAGCTGCTAATTACTGGATTACTTTTTTACGCACGCTTCAACCTAGTATCAATGCTTTTCAGTGCGATAAATTTGTTAACGGCGCCAATGGTTGGTATGCAACACTTCGCAATAATGGTACTTGTAATTTAAAAAATGTGGTACTCACTGGAAAATCGGAACTATTGTTTAAATATGCATCAAGAGTAGACAAAGGCGTGTGGCGTATTTATTTAGACAGTTTAACCGGACCACTTATCAAAGAAGTACCTGTTAAAAACACAGGCGGCGGTTTTATACATTCAACAACAAGCCTCCCTGATATTAAAGGGACGCACACTTTATATTTCAAGTACTATTCGCCTAAAATAAAAAACAGCACCGACGATGGTATTTTATTTGAATGGTTTTCATTTGGCAACCCTTTTCCTGCCAAAGAAAAGCCTGGTTACGATAGCGCATACAAATATTTTAATGACCTCATGATGGCTGGTGCAGAAACAACGCCCATAATGATGGATGCCAACGAAGACCTGTTTAGACCCACGCATGTTTTTGAAAGAGGCAGCTGGCTTTCCAAAGGAAAAATAGTTACGCCTGATGTTCCGGCTGTGCTACCGGGTCTCCCTAAAAACGCGCCTAAAAATAGACTCGGCCTTGCTATGTGGTTAACAGATAAAAACAATCCACTCGTTTCACGCACACTCGTTAATAGAATTTGGGAACAATTATTTGGAACGGGTATTGTAGAAACCCTCGAAGACCTGGGCACGCAGGGCTTATCGCCAACACATCAAACACTACTTGATTATTTAGCATGGCAACACATGCACACGCACAATTGGAGTATTAAAAAAACGCTCAAAGAAATTTTACTCTCTGCAACATACAGACAGCAATCGATGTTTACCAAAGAGCTTCTTAAAAAAGATCCATACAATAAATTATATGCAAGAGGCCCAAGGGTAAGACTTTCGGCAGAGCAAATTAGAGATCAAACACTTGCGGTAAGCACTTTATTAAGTCCAAAAATGTATGGCAAAAGTGTAATGCCATATCAGCCAGATGGCATTTGGCGTTCCCCCTATAATGGCGATGCATGGAAATTATCGGAAGGTGAAGACCAGTACAGACGTTCACTTTATACATATTTTAAAAGAACAGCTCCTTACCCATCCATGCTCACATTTGATGGCGGTGCAAGAGAAGTTTGCGTAATTAGACGTATTAGAACCAACACGCCACTTCAAGCGCTTACCTCATTAAACGATTCGTCTTATATTATAATGGCCCGCTCATTTGCAAAAAGCATGGACAAAGTAAATGGCCCAATCGAAGCAAAAATAAAAAAGGGTTACGAAGAGATGATGTACAAACCCATTGCTCCAGCTAAATTAAATGTACTGACTAGTTTATACCAGTCGAGTTTGTTAAAATATCAAAACAATAAAAAGGCAGCAACAGTATTAGTGAGTGATAGCACAATTGCATCACCCACCAATAGAGCAGCCCTTGTAGTAGTAGCCAACGCCATGCTTAATTTAGACGAATGGCTCAATAAAAATTAATTTCAATGACGCAAAAAGAATTACATAACCAGCGCCTAGTAAGAGAAGCCCAAAAAGCCGTTATGCAGCAGCATACCCGTAGGCATTTTATTAAAGAAAGTGCCATGGGCTTAGGTGCACTTGCACTTGGCAATTTATTAGGCGGTTGCAGCACCGGAAGTAATAATGTATTTGATGCCACCAATCCACTAGCACCAAAAGCGGCTCCGTTTTTAGGAAAAGCCAAGTCGGTTATTTATTTACACATGGCAGGTGCACCTTCTCAATTAGAAATGTTTAGCTACAAGCCAGAGCTTGCTAAATTAGATGGTCAAGATTGTCCGCCTTCATTACTTAATGGTAAAAAATTTGCATTCATTAGAGGCGTTCCTAAAATGCTTGGGCCGCAAGCAAGTTTTAATAGATATGGTGAGAGTGGTATTTGGGTTTCAGAAAATTTACCACACTTGTCAACTGTAATTGATGACGTGGCCGTGCTTCAGGCCGTTACCACCGATCAGTTCAACCACGCACCTGCGCAATTACTCATGCATACAGGAACGCCTCGTTTAGGCAGGCCTAGTATGGGTTCTTGGGTAACCTATGGGCTTGGCACCGAAAATAAAAACCTGCCTGGATTTGTGGTCCTCACTTCGGGTGGTAATAATCCGGATGCTGGAAAAAGTGTTTGGGGAAGTGGATTTTTACCAAGTGTGTATCAAGGCGTACAGTGCCGCAGCGAAGGGGATCCTGTTTTATTTATCAAAGATCCTGCGGGTATGGACCGTGATATCAGAAAAGCAAGTATCGACGCAATTAATAAAGTCAATGAAGAATCTTATACCGAGTATCAAGATCCAGAAACCTTGTCTCGTATTTCTCAATATGAACTCGCTTACAAAATGCAAATTTCTGTACCAGGTGTAATGGATATCAGCACCGAGCCAGATTATATTCATGAAATGTATGGCACCAAACCAGGCGAATCTTGTTTTGCCAACAACGTTTTGCTCGCGCGTAAGCTGGTAGAAAAAGGTGTTCGCTTTGTACAACTATTTGATTGGGGTTGGGACACACACGGCGATTCTGCGGGCAACGCCGTAGACATTGGACTAAAAAATAAATGCCGAAAAATTGATAGACCTATTACCGCACTCTTACAAGATTTAAAACAAAGAGGTTTACTTGATGAAACGCTGGTTGTGTGGGGTTCTGAATTTGGCAGAACACCTATGCAGGAAAATAGAGATGGAAAAACTATGCCATTTAAAGGCCGTGATCACCATGGCGAAGCCTTTTCGATGTGGATGGCAGGCGGCGGCATTAAAGGCGGAACTACCTATGGCGAAACAGATGAAATTGGCTACAATATTGTAAGCGGCAAAGTAGAAACATTTGATGTGCAGGCTACTATTTTAAATCAGCTAGGTTTTGACCACGAAAAATTCACCTACGAATCACAGGGTCGAAACTTTAGACTTACAGATTTAAGTGGCAAAGTTATTCATGATATTATAGCTTAAAAATGATACAGATGATTAGTGCTGGAATTGGAAGGTTACACCCTGTTTTTGTTCACTTGCCTATTGGCATTTTACTCTTTGCTGCCTTATTATTTTTTGTTTCAAAAAAACAAAGGTTTGCAAATATGTCTTTTGCGGTAGCCCCTGCTCTTGCTATAGGTTCATTTTTTTCGATCCTATCCTGCATTACCGGTTATTTACTTTCTATTTCAGATGCATATAACGAGGATATTATTTTTAAGCATCAATGGCTTGGTATTGCAACGGCTATTACAAGTGTTGTATGTTATTTCGTTTACCAAAAAAAGAGGACAATATTTGGCATTTTCATTACGCTATTAAGTACACTTATTATGGTTACCGGGCATTACGGTGGTAGCCTTACACATGGAGCAGATTATTTAACGGCCGCCTTTAATAACAGTACAAGTAATACTAAAAAAGTAATAGCCAATATAGATGAAGCGGTTGTATACACAGATATTATTGAGCCCATCCTCGCGACCAAATGTTACAGTTGTCATGGCGAAAGCAAACAAAAAGGAAAATTAAGACTTGATCTTCCTAATTATATTTTACAAGGTGGCGAAGAAGGAAAAGTATTAACCCCTTACCAGCCTGGCAGCAGTGAAATCATAAACCGCTTATTACTGCCTACTTCTAACGAAGAACATATGCCACCCAAAGAAAAACCACAGCTTACAAAAGATGAGGTTGCTTTACTACACTGGTGGATAGAGTCGGGCGCAAATTTTACGGCAGCTGTAAAAAATACAAAACAAACAGCAGCTATTAAAGGGCTATTGGCATCGTTTTCAAATGGCGCCAGTGGCGATGGTGCAAACGCCTCTTCAGGAGCAAGTATGCTCCCCAATAAAAATGCAAGCCCAATAGCTGCAGATGTACTAATGCAATTAAACAAAGAAGGTATTGTAGTGGTGCCCGTTGTAAGCGGATCAAATTATGTACGCGCTAATTTAATTGGTGTTGAAAATGTGAGCGCGCAAACCTTTCAACTATTAGCTAAAATATCAGACCAGCTTTTACAATTAAATGCCTCCTTTACAGCTGTTAAAGACGAACATTTATTGGCATTATCTAACTGCAAACAGCTAAAACAACTTGAATTAAATGGCACTGCAATAACCAATAAAGGACTTGCGTCACTTACTACATTAGAAAATTTAGAAAGTTTAAGCATCACGCAAACAAAAGTTACTGCTGATGGAATTGGCAATGTAAGTGCGCTAAAAAAATTAAAAAAAGTATATCTCTATGGTACTGGTTTTACAAATGCAGCTGTTGCAGCGTTAAAACAAAAAATGCCAGGGCTAATAATTGATACGGGAGGATATAAATTACCAATTTTAGCAACAGATACTACAGAAGCAAAAGCACCAGTAGTAAAAACCAATTAACAGAAAATAAATTACAGTATTAAGCTAACTATTTGCAGTAGACTACCCTGTAATCATGCGCACATATAAATCCTCTACCTTTTTACGTGCCCACGGTGTTTTGCGCAAAAACTTAAGGCTCGATTGAATGCTAGGATTGGAATTAAAACAATTGATAGGGATATGCTGCCCCAAATCTTCCCATCCAAAATAAGCAACCAGTTCAGTTACTATTTTTTCGAGGGTTTTACCATGTAATGGGTCATTTGACACTTGTTGCATGTGCAATATTAAGTAATTTGCTGCCATGTCAGCGCACCGATACTTTGTAGTACATAAACCAGTAAATATGGTTTCTCAATTTATCAGCTCTCATGATGTTAATTTACTAGGCAGTTTAGATTTTGATTTTCCGGAGGGCACCCACGCTATTGGCAGGTTAGACAATCATTCTGAAGGTCTGTTATTATTAACCACCAATAAAAAAATAACCAAATTATTATTTCAAGGCCACAAGCCGCATACCAGAACCTATCTAGTTCAAGTTAAAAATAAAATAACCCCTGCCACGGCAAATGCACTGGCTAATGGCATCCAAATCAGTGCACCGGGTGGAAGCGCTTATCTAACCAGTCCATGCACCGTAAACATTGTAGAAGACCCAACGACTTATAGTCATTTGTTTGAAGCCTCTTTACTTACTCCATCAACACCACTGCATCAAAATGTAGTAACCAGTTGGGTGCTCATTACTTTAACTGAAGGAAAATTTCATCAGGTGCGTAAAATGGTGGCAGCCATGCATCACCGCTGCATCAGACTTATTAGAGTAGCCATCGAAAATATTTATTTAGGAGAGTTGCCAGCAGGTGGTGTACAAGAAATACAGGAAGATGATTTTTTTAAACTGCTTGACCTTTAAGCCTCTTTTTTATAGAAAAGGTGCATCAGAATAATATGCGGAAGGCTTACACAAGCCAAGAAAACAAAAAAAGTAGCTGCGTAGGATTGTATCAGACTCGCATTTGAACTTTGCAGGTACAAGAAAATAGCAAAAATAAAAATGGCACCCATGTTAAACGGCAAAGACTGTAGGTACAGTTTTTTTGGAGGTGTTTTAAGTTTTTTAGCGATATGACCCCAAGCATTTATACTATGCGATCCAACAAAGTATAATCCAAAAGCAAACATCAGTGGCATTTGAATACCAAGTACAAGTATAAACATTAAATACACGCAGGTTTTTTTAGACATCCACCAGATTGGGATTATCGAAAAATACGAAACTGCAAGTACAACATTTTTATACGTGTAAAGGTCTACCCTTTCTAAAAAACTTGAAACGCCATGTATACTATTTAGCACTAAAATGGATGTTTCAAGATGCGAAAAAATAATAAACAGTAATATAGATAGGCCTATAATAAAAGCATACAACTTTTGCACTACCGAATCAAGTGAAACACGCATTTCAACCATTTCTGATTCGCCAAAATGATACGCCGAATAAGCTATAAATAAGAGTAATGAAAAAACAGGAAACCACTGCCACATTGCAAAATAAGCTGCTATTATACATACATATTGAACAACAAACCTTACAAGATTAAACTTTTTAGATTGCACCAATAAATGATCGACTGCACCATGTGGAAGCCCAACTGCCAATAGACCTATAATTAAACCCGTATATCCAAATTGGCTAGCCACTGCAGGACTCAACCACTCTAGTAAAAAATACAAAGCCATGAATCCAACAGTAAACAAGTACCCTAATTTAAAATAACTTGTAAAGTAGATACCACAGGCTCTTAAAAATGGAAGAATTGGAAGCGATGCAAATATTTTTATTTCGGCAGTAATCGCAGACTTCTCTTCTAAAAAAGAAAAAATAGCTTGAATAGAATTTTTTTGAAACAGTGCCGTAAATATTTTTTTACCTATATATGGCCATCTAATTAAAATAATTAAAAGAAGGTGATCGTAAAATGCAAAACGAGTTTTTGATGCTTGTGCTTTTTCGGGATTTTCAAATGCCTCTGCAAATTCATACATCTTTTTAAAACCATACCCTGTTGTAGGCTTAATTAAATTAGCACGAGCACCCATATGAATAATCCGGTCATCAGAAGATGCCGGGTGCTTTAATACCGTCATGGGAATGCAGCCTTCTTCTTCGGCGATAATTTCATAAGCGCCAAACTCAGTAACAATTTTATCGTCCAATATTTTTTTTGCGTAGTCAACATCAATGGTATCAACGCCAAATCTGGTAAGCTCTACCAAACATTCATTTGGGGCATAGGGCAAGTTGTAAACAAACTGCGTATAGTTAGATTGATCCACATCAAAATTCATCATTTGAAAGGTGTCCGTATTTAATACCGCCTCTTTTAAACGGATATGGTATCCAAAAAATGATTGAAGTAAAAAAGACTTGTTATTAGCTTCTTGTGTAAAATTGGGTGGCCTACTATCAAAAACAATAGCGCCCCTTATTATCTTACTATCAAAGGCAATGTCAATATGATTTACATGTGGATTTAAACCATCTACTTGTGCCTCAAAAACATCAATAGGATAAGATGCGATAGTCGCCTGTAATAAATTATAAAAGTCGATGCTTTTTATACAGTAGTATGGTTGATCTTGAATGGATTGAACCTTAGTTGCATTTGTTTGAACAAACTGATACTGATAACTTATGATAGAGGAAAGATCTTTAACGATAGATGCGTCCGGTGTAGACCAAAAACAATAGGTTTTATCGTTGGTATTTTTTTGCGCCTTTTCAATGATGGCAATACGCTTTGTTTGGTGGAATCCTCTTTTTATGAACTCTAATAACATGAGTCCATTGGAAGCACCCATTCCAATAAAAACATAATCGTACTGGATGACGCTGGTATTTGCATTATGATTTTGGTCTGATAGCATGCAATCAAAAAAACACTAACGTTCAAAAAAATAAAAGGCGAGGTGTGCAATAAATACATACCTCGCCTTTTTAAAAACTATTGAAAGAATTAATCTTGAGATCTGCTTAATGAATAGATCACTAAACCAAATCCAATTTTGTTGATTGCATCAGCAACGTTGTAAACAATATCCATGTAGTGTGAAGCTAAAGCAGCATCAGCAACTAATTGAATACCAAATAATCCACCTGGAGTTCCTAGGATGTAACCTAAAGGATAGATAGCCCATCCAACAAGTACGAACCAAGCAAGTGTTTTTGTTGCTTTTGCAACTTGTGCACCAGCAGTTTGAGCAAGTTGAGAAACTTCGCCAAACCATACTAAGTAAGCAATGTAGAAATAAGCAGCACCAGAGATTACTCCCCAAATTACGCTACTTCCTCTGTAAATTGTTTCACCAAAGTAACCAGTTACAAGCATTACTAAAGAAGCAAAAATCAACTTCCATAATAAGCCTTGTTTAGCACCAGCTTTTTTAGTGATCAAGTAAAACTCAACGCACATAAGAGGCACTGTTAAGATCCAGTCTACGTATCTGAAGAAGGTAGGTGAATCACCAGTTGCTAGGTTGTATCCTCTCATGTAGTAGTAGTGTACTGCTGCGATGAAAGTAATCAAACCAGAAACTAGAACAGAAGTTCTCCATTTTGTTGGAGTTGAATTCAACTCAAAAAAGAAGAATACAGACGCGGCCATCATGGCCATTGTTCCGATAAAAAACGTAAACGCTACGTAATTGTCGGAGGCGATTTTAAGGTGTTCCATAGGGCAAATGAATTTGTTTATAGTAATTTAACATTAATTCTGTTTAATTGTTGCATCCAAAAGATACACAGTAGTGCGGAATTACCCGTTTTTGGTAAATATGAACCAATGCAAATCATGCACTAAAGACGCAACTGCATGAATTACAGCTGCATAAGAAATATAAAGTAATATGAAAAAAAAGAATAAAAGTTTATAATTTGTGAATTGGATAAAAATCAATTGAAAACTAGTGATACTAAAGCATTAAGTCACTATCAATCAGCATTTTAATGAATCAGCTTTTATTAAAATTAATTGGGACAGGGTAAAATTGAACTAATAATGAAAAACGAAATTGACAACTATATCGAAAACTTTCCGCCAGTTGTACAAAAACAATTGAAAGAAATAAGAGCCATCATTAAAGCAGCAGCCCCTGAAGCACAGGAACTTATCAGTTATTGCATGCCAGCATATAAGCTTAATGGCATGCTTGTTTATTTTGCTGGCTATAAAGGACATATTGGATTTTACCCAACCCCTTCTGTTATCAAACAATTTTTACCAAAAATACAGGCATACAAACATTCAAAGGGTGCAGTTCAATTTCCAATTGATCAACCATTACCAAAAAAACTCATTAAAGAGATGGTAGTGTTTAAGATTAAAGAAAACAAACTAAAGTTTATTTAAACATGTTAGGATGTATTTCGTCCCAACCAGTTGCCTCTTGATACGCTTTTGCAATTCTTAAAATACTTGCTTCGTCATAAAGCTTTCCAACAAAACTAATGCCCATGGGTAAATTGTTTCGCTTATCAAAACCAACGGGCACGCATACCACAGGATTACCAGTTAGATTGGTTATGGCTGATTGATTACCATCTCCTCTGGAAGGACAAATAATTGCATCGAATGGCGCAACCGCTTCATTAACATCTTTCATGAGTAAAAAGCGGTGACGCTGCGCATTCACATATTCTACAGCAGGTACAAAACGGGCCGTTCTAAATTGATTGGGCCAATCATTTTTTGTTTGACGTGTAAGCGCATCATCTTGGTTAGAACGGGTAAGGTCATCAAATTGTGCAGCACATTCAACCCCAATAACAACGTCCATAATATTGAATTTATAAACGCCGCTATCCGGGAAATTTACTGGAATTAACGTTGCACCCATTTTTTCAAACACTTTTAAAGCGGCCCATTCTGCTCTTGTAGTGTCTTTGATTTTATCGAAATAATTTTTAGCATAAGCAATACGGTAATTTTTGATTGGCTTTACGGCGTCATAATTAAATGGCATATTTACCGCAGACAAATCTTTACCATCGGTACCATGCAAATAATTATATACTACCGCTGCGTCTGCAGCAGATCTACAAATAGGACCTACTTTATCTAAACTATAACTTAAAGCCATAGCGCCAGATCTACTAATGGTTCCAAATGTGGGCCTTAATCCAGTTGCCCCACAGGTTGTTGAAGGGGAAACAATACTACCCCATGTTTCCGTACCAATAGCAAAAGGCACGAGTCCTGCAACCGTTGCTGAAGTTGATCCCGCAGATGAACCAGAAGATCCATATTTTAAATTCCACGGATTTTTAGTACGTCCACCATACCAGTAATCACCCATGGCAAGTGCCCCGAGTGTAAACTTAGCTACTAGCACCGCGCCTGCTTCTTTTAGTTTTGAATACACGTAAGCATCTTCGTCTATCATTTGATTTTTATACGGCTCGGCGCCCCATGTTGTTTTAGTGCCTTTAACTGCAAATAAGTCTTTAAGGCCATAAGGGATGCCGTGGAGGAGTCCCCTATACTTTCCAGCAGCAATTTCAGCGTCTGCTTTTTTAGCCTGCTCAAGTGCGAGGTCCTCAGTTAAGCTAATTAAACACTGTAAAGTATCGCCATATTTTTTGATGCGCTCAATAAAAAAAGCTGTAAGCGCAACAGAAGTTATTTTTTTATTTTTAATTAGATAGGCTAATTGTTCGATCGAATAAAATGCTAGATCACTTTTATTTACTGGCAGAGTAGCTGCAATTGAAGGCCCCCATTTAACCGGCTGCTGCACCGTATTAAACGTCATGCCGGGCACAACAGGCGTTTGCCACATACTTAGTGGCGTTGCATTATTTAAAGTAAGCTTGTGCATACTTTTATAATTGTATAAATTGTCTTTTACATCGGAGTAAAGCGTGTCAATTTCTTTCTGACTAAACGTTAAGTCAAAAACTTTGGCAACACTATTTAAATCAGACTTATTGAATGTGCTGTCTTGTGCGACTGCCACAAAAGAGACCATCGCAAAAAGAATAGAAAAATACAACTTCATACAAACATTATTTACATGTAAATTACTGAACTATGGCGTTAAAAGCTGGCACTGGGATTCCTTGTTTATCTACAAGATTTGCAGAAGTATAGGGCAAAAAACCAAAGTATATTTTTTGGGGTTTAGTAGCTGCTTGTATAAAAACAGTATTACCCTTAATAGTATAAGCAGCATCTGAAATACCATCTAACGAAAATCCAAGTGGGGACTGATTATTAGGCACATGTAGTTCACTGCTAAATTTAATGATTACCTTATTGTTTTGGTAGATAACACTGACAGGTGTTGTAATGGTAGGGGCACGCTTAAACCCATATTGGTTATGAAGAGCCCAATTAGCCAAACGTTCAGCTACAAGTTTTTTATTGGTGGGGTGTACATCGTTTTTAGCGCCAATGTCCATGCTAGCAACCATTCCAACATTTTGTCCATTTATAAATGCAGTATACTGAGTTGATCTAAACGTTTGCCAAAAATGAGACTTATATTTTGCAGTATCAATAGATGATAATTGAACAAAATAAAAAGGAAGCTTTGATTGTCTCCACGCTTTCCTGTAAGAATTAATCATGGTTGATTGAAGGGCTTCATACTCATTTACCCTAGCTATTTCCTGCGCGTTACTTTCTCCTTGGTACCACAATATACCAGTAATAGAAAGTGTTGAGAGTGGCTTTATTGCAGCTTCATATAAAAATCCAGGTTTGAAAGCATGGTTGCCATTGGAATTTGTAATTCCTATATTTTCTATACCACGCTGCCTAATCCAAACAGGTAAATCAATATTGGTTAACCAGCTACCATCTACTTTTGTTGCAAATTTTTTATTGCTTAAAAGTGAGGCTTCACTCATCCATGCCTCAATGGGTGACCCACCCACCGAAACATTTATAATACCTATTGGCACTTTAGTTTTTTGTGCAAGGATTTTTGCAAAATAATATCCAATTGCAGAAAAACTTGGCGCTGAAATACTATCCAATAGTTGCCAGTTCCCCATAAAAAAATTGGAAGCTGTTAATGCTTGTTTGATACTATCCGGATAAGGATTTGAATACCTGTTTTTACCAATATAGTTTGGATTGTATAGCCTAATAGCCGGATTATGTAAAATTGGCAACTCAGCTTTAAAATGCATTTCATTTTTTAAAGGAAACTCCATATTGGACTGTCCTGCACAAAGCCAAACGTCACCCCATAACATGTCTTTGTAAACAATCGAACCTTCATTTGAAACTATATAAATGTCAAACGAATTGAATGAAGCGGCATGAGCAGGTATGGTAATTTGCCAATAACCTGCAGGAGTAGCTGTAGTTGCGAAAACCGTTTTATCATTTCCTTTATTGTTAATAGTAATTTGCACTTTACTTGTAGGCTTAGTCATACCAGATAGAAAAAGCGGCATCCCTCTTTGCAAAACCATATGATTCATTAAGGGCTGATGAACGCTTAATTGTGCAACAGAACCTGCGCACCATAATAAAAGCAAACAAAAAAGTGCGGCTCGCATACTGCTACTTATTTAAATGTTGTTTTAGCATCATATAGCAAAGCCATTCTTGCCTTGGCAAATGAAAAGGCCCTTTAAATAAATTGCCTTTTGCTGTTTGCGCAATTGTTCCGTCACGGTGTAGATATCCAAACCACTCACCATGCTCTTTATCATGAAATTTGCTATACGCATATTCATGCACTTTTTTATGCATGTCAGCGAAGCGTTCTTCTCCGGTTAATAAATAAGCCATGAGCGTAGCAATGATGGTTTCGTTGTGTGGCCACCAAAACTTCATATCCTGCCAATACTCCTGTACCGGCTTACCATATACGTCTCTAAAATATAAAAGGCCGCCATGTTTTTCATCCCAACCTCGCTTCCACATATAATCAATCATTTTGCATCCAAGCGCTATTAAGCGTGGATCATTATTACGATACTTGGCTTCCTCTAAAATAAACCAACCACCTTCTATTGCATGACCAGGGTTTAAGGTTCTGCCATCAATATGATCAATGATTGAACCGTCCGGCGCTACTTGTTCCATCACACACTCAATATCATCTTTAACAAAATATTTTTCGATGGCATTGATCCATCCATCAATAAGGTCATCACAACGAGGGTCACCAATGGTGGCTCGAAGTTGCTGAGCCGTATTCATTAAAATCATGGGCACGCCAATACCCATGCTTGGCCTTTTACCAGAAAATTTAGGCGGTAAAATACCTGGCGTTGTAGCATACTCAATGCATTTTGTAAATATTTTTCGGGCGTTATTGGCCGCTTCTTCATCGCCACTTGCTTTTGCATATGCAGCCGCAGCAATCACATAAAAAGTTTCAGAAAAAAAATAACGACGCTTTCTGATAGGTGTTCCATCACGCATTACATGAAAAAACATTTGACCATCTGTATCAAAACAATGTTTGTTTAAAAAGTCGTAACCAAGTTTTGCACCATCCAACCACTCCTGCTTTTTTTCGATGGTATTGTATAATGTAGATAATGTCCAAACAGCCCTCCCCTGAATCCAAACGGCTTTATCATCGTCAATTAAAGATCCATCAGTGTCACGCATAAACAAAAAGCCTCCATGCTCTTGATCATAAGATCTTGGAAACCAAAAAGGGATAGTATCTTCCAGTAATTGATGCTTATAAAATGTAGCGAGTTCCGCAAGTTGTTCTTGACTATACATCATACAATATAAATTTAAGCTGAAGCTTTTTTAGGTTTTAAAAATGCTAGCTGTACAGCAATAACAGCCGCTACGATAATTGCAAGTGCTGCAAAATCTCTATTTAAATGACCAGCATCGGTAGACTTTCCTAAATAATCTGTAATAACCGCTCCTGCAAAAATGCCAGCCGTGTTTAAAAAACCATAGGCCGTTGCTCTACTATTAGCTGTCACAAATTGACATAATATGGGCATGTTATTGGTATCAAACATACCAAATCCAAAGCCAAACATGGATGCAGCTGCAAAAACCACTACAATAGAATTACTATATCCTAGTAGCAGAAGCGCTGGTATCATTAGCGATAATCCTATCGCGCCAATGTATATACGTGCCCTTATATTTTGTTGCACCCATTTATCAGAAAAATAACCACCCACAATAACTCCAAACAAAGAAGACAATGAAATTGAAATAGTCGTTAACGGACCTGCCAGCGACATATCTATATGAAGCTTATCGGCTATTAAAGTGGGCGCCCAGTTTTTAATAGCCCATCCAGGAAAACTTGGAACGGCAAAGTATAGAATGATAATCCAAAAAGAAAAAGATGTAAGAAGTTCTGAAACACTTTTAAAAACTGATTGATACCCTTTTTGTGTTGTGTTGAGTATTTCTCTTTTTATATTATCCTGCAAAAAAATAACCAACACGAGCGCATATAGCATTCCAAAGCCACCAAAGAACATAAATGTATATTGCCATGAAAATAATTTAGCAACCGTTGCTCCAAAGCCACCAAGTGCCTGACCCATATATATTCCAGACATATGAAGCCCAACAGCCAGAGACCTTGTTTTATCAGAATGATAATCGGCAATAAGTGATAAGCCAGCAGGAATGTATAATGCTTCACTCAAACCCATAAGCGCTCTTAACCAGTAGAGTTCATTAAATGTGGTTGCAAAACCCATTGCAAACGTTACGAGTGACCACACAAATAAACTTCCAATAATGAGTCCCTTTCTATTGATACGGTCTGCTATCATTCCAGAAAATGAACTCATAGATCCGTACACCCATAAAAACACGGCCATTAAATATCCATAGTTGGCAGCCTGCTGAAGCTCTGTAATATCAAGCTGCATAGACGGACGCATGGTTGCAATCATTTGGCGGTCCATATAATTTAAAAGCGCCACCACCCATAAAAGGCCAACTACAATCCAAGGATATTTTTTTGATTCAGACATGTTTATTTATTTATAGTACCTACCCAAATTTTAGGCGTTCTTATACCAGGTTTTATTTCACCTAAGGGTACATATATTTTGCTGTTGTTGATACATGCCTGCGTTGTAACTGGGGCAGTAAAACTTAATTGCGCATAGGGCACCCAAGTATTTGAAATACGATTATACTTTAGCACATCTTTACTAAAACCAGGATGCGTTTTTTGTAAATTATTTTTGATAGCGGTTAGTTCTTTTTTTATAGTTGTATCTGAAGTGGCAGCAATTTTTGCAGCCAACAATTCTACTTCATGAAAAACAACAGATTTATCACCCCCTATAAACAAAATACTACTATCACTTGATGTAACGGCAGTTGCTGCAGAAACCGTTTCTGGTAATGCTGCTTTTTCATACCAAGTATTGTTATCTATATTCCAGGCAAATACCTGGTTGTAAATTTTACTAATTCCATCAGCACCTTTACAGCGGCCGCCCATAATATATACTTGGCCATGTAGTAAAGAAGCAGCAGCAAAACTTGTAGGCTGCGGCATAGTAGAAACATGTTTCCACCCTGCTGTTAATTGATCAAAATAAAGCGCCCATACCTTATCAGCAACACCTTTACTATTAGCCCCACCAAAGACATACAGGGCAGTATTTGTTGCAACAGCTACCGCATTTGTAAGGGCTTCAGGTAAACTAGGCCAAGTAATTACATCAAAGCCATTTGCCCCTTTACTTTTTTGAATGCAATAAACGTTTGTTATTGCCCCAGTTTCATTTTCACCCCCTGCGTACATAATTTTATCCGGTGTTTGAGCAATCGCAGCATAAGCAACACTCGAAGGAAGATTGAAAGAACCCGTTTGAATGATGGTATCGTTTTTTATCCCAAACACAAATACATCATTATAGTATTTTTTTGTTCCTCCTTCCCAAGGTAGGCCTGCAGGAAAATTATTACCACCTCCAATTAATAATTGATCTCCAACAATGCCAGTTATAATTCCAGACAATCCAATATTTGGTTGCTTATTTTCTGCATTTGGCAACACGCCCGCTTCTCGCCATACAATTGGCTGCTGGTATTTTTGTTGAGCAATACTAGCATAACAAGAGCCAACACCAATTGCTATAAATAAATATTTATAAAAATTTCGCACATTTATTACTTTGGAATTTTTGAAGCGTAGGCACTAAATCCTAAAGCATCTACATCGGCACTAAAGAGTTCAAATTGCGCATCCGTCATATTTGAAATTGGCAGTCTGAATTCGCCACAATCCAATCCAATTTTTTTCATGTAAGCTTTACCCGTTGCAATTCCACCATATTTACCTAATAACCGTATCATATCAATCGATTGCTGCTGAAGCGCACGCGCAGCTTCCAAATCATTGTTATTATAAGCTTCTATTAAAGCCATATACAATGGAGCGGCATAATTATAAGTACTACCCACAGCTCCTCTAGCACCAAGCACTAGCGCCGATAACATATTTTCATCTCTACCCCAAAGCATATCGTACTTACCATTTGCAAAACGCATACAAGACAAATAATCCATAAAATCTTCGAGGGTATACTTAATGCCCGCAAAATTGTCAAGTTTTCCGTGCACTGCTTGTAGTAGTTCATACATGGTTATATGCACACCCGTTAAAACTGGAATATGATAATAATAAAATGCTAAATCAGGAACGGCTTCTCCAATTTCGATACATGCTTTTGCGAGCATGTTTGCATTTGCTGGCTTAAAATAAAATGGCGTAGTAAATGCAACGGCCCTTAGTCCAATTGCTTTTGCATAGAGGGCTAAATTTTTGCAATCGGCAATACAAGTGCCTCCTAAAAAAGGAATCACCGTAAAATTTGGATTGTTACCTACCGCAGAGGCCCAAGCCTTCATTACCAACTTTTTTTCTTCGAGTGTCAATGAAACACCTTCTCCTGTTGAGCCACAAATAAAAGCACCAGTTACTTTATTGCTTTGGAGCATTTGATAGTAAGTGGGAATTAGTTCAAGATGTAAAGATCCATCTTTATGAAATGGAGTAAACGGCGCAGCAATTAATCCTTCTAAATGTTTCATGTTTCTAGTTATCTGTCAATTAAGTCTTAAATATACTAATTTAAAAATTCGAGAATACTAATACTTGTTAGTATTCATGAAAAAGGGTAATTTTGATATGAAGTTCAACAATCAATTAAACGCAATGATTCATAAACTTGTAACAAACGCCGCAGCTGCAGTAGCAGACATAACTGATGGCAGCACCCTTATGTTAGGCGGCTTTGGCCTTTGCGGTATTCCTGAAAATTGTATCCAAGCCATATTAGAAAAAGGAACAACCAATTTAACATGCATTTCAAACAATGCCGGTGTAGATGATTTTGGTATTGGACTTTTACTACAACAAAAAAGAGTAAAAAAAATGATCTCGTCGTATGTTGGCGAAAACGAAGAGTTTGAAAGACAATTACTTTCTGGCGAATTAGAAGTTGAACTTATACCGCAAGGAACCTTAGCGTTTAGATGCATGGCTGCTGGTTATGGCATGCCTGCTATTTATACACCAGCAGGTGTTGGTACAGAAGTGGCAGTGGGAAAAGAATCCAGAATTTTTGATGGTAAAGAATATTTATTGGAAACCGCCTTTAACGCAGATTTTGCCATTGTAAAAGCATGGAAAGGCGACACCGATGGGAACTTAATTTTTAAAAGCACTGCTCGCAATTTTAATCCACTCATGGCAATGGCTGGTAAAATTACCATTGCAGAAGTAGAAGAGCTTGTTGAACCAGGCATGCTAGATCCTGATCAAATTCATACACCCGGCATTTATGTGCACCGAATTTTTGAAGGAAAAAATTATGAGAAAAGAATTGAAAAACGCACCACCAGTAAATAAAATTTTATGTTAGATAAAGAAGGCATCGCAAAAAGAATTGCTAAAGAAGTAAAAAACAATACCTACGTTAATTTAGGTATTGGCATACCAACTCTTGTAGCCAATTATTTACATGAAGGCATCAATGTTTGTTTTCAGAGCGAAAATGGTTTACTCGGCGTTGGACCTTTTCCAAAAGAGTATGCCGTAGATCCTGATGTGATCAATGCAGGCAAGCAAACCATTACAGCACTTCCGGGTGCTAGCTCTTTTGATTCTGCGATGAGCTTTGGTATGATTCATTCAAAAAAAATTGACTTAACCATACTTGGCGCTATGGAAGTATCTGAAAACGGAGACATTGCCAACTGGAAAATTCCTGGTAAAATGGTGAAAGGCATGGGTGGTGCGATGGATCTTGTAGCTTCTGCAAAACATATTATTGTAGCCATGCAACATGTAAACAAGGCAGGCGAAAGCAAGCTACTTGCAAAATGCGATTTACCCCTCACTGGAAAAAACTGCGTTAAACGAATTGTAACAGAATTAGCAGTTATTGACATTGCACCTGAAGGTGGATTTGTTCTAATCGAAAGAGCACCGGGCGTTTCGGTTGAGCAAATAAAAAATGCCACTGCTGGAAAGCTCATTATTAATGGAGACATCCCAGAAATGGCATTGTAAAAAAGATGATTAAATTATAAGTTTCCTCTTAGTTCTTGTTCTCTTTCGAGGGCTTCAAATAATGCTTTAAAGTTTCCCGCACCAAATGATTTAGCGCCTTTTCGCTGAATGATTTCGAAAAACAAAGTAGGTCTATCTTCTACCGGCTTAGTAAATATTTGTAACAAATATCCTTCATCATCACGGTCTACAAGTATACCTAGTTTTCTTAACGGCTCTAAGTCTTCATCGATAGGACCAATACGGTCTAACAACTGATCGTAATAAGTATTAGGCACTTTTAAAAACTCTACGCCTCTTTCACTAAGTGCAGAAACGGTAGTAATAATATCCTGCGTAGCAATTGCAATATGTTGCACACCAGCATCTTTATAAAAATCGAGATACTCTTCTACTTGAGATTTTTTCTTGCCCTCGGCTGGTTCATTGATTGGAAATTTCACAAAACCATTTCCGTTACTCATTACTTTACTCATGAGTGCAGAGTATTCGGTAGAAATTTGCTTATCATCAAAAGTCAAAATATTTTTAAAACCCATCACGTCTTCATAAAATGAAACCCAGGTATTCATTTGATTCCAGCCCACATTACCTACGCAGTGGTCAATGTATTGAAGCCCAACATCAGATGGATTATAATGGCTTTCCCATGGTTTAAAACCAGGCATAAATGTGCCTTTATAATCTTTGCGTTCAATAAATAAATGAACCGTATCGCCATAAATATGAATACCACTCATTACAATTTTACCATGCGCATCCTCGCGTGCAGTAGGCTCCATGTATGGCTTTGCGCCACGCTTTACGGTTTGAGTAAAAGCATCTGTGGCATCATTTACCATTAAGGCAACTGCCTTAACCCCATCGCCATGCTTATTTACATGTGCTGCAATATCACCCTCTGGATGCAGTGGCGTTGTTAACACAAGTCTTACTTTATTTTGAACTAGCACATACGATACTTTTTCTTTATCGCCAGTTTCAGGACCACTATATGCATAGCTCTGAAATCCAAATGCCGTTTTGTAAAAATGAGCGGCTTGTTTTGCATTACCTACATACAACTCTACATAGTCTGTTCCCATTAAGGGTAAAAAATCTGTACTCATATAAATATTTAATTCTTATTACTTATTCGATGTTATGCTGCCAACTCTTGTGGTAACTTTCATCTTCGATAGCAATGGCATCTTCGGTTAACATAAGCGGTTTAAATGGATCAATCATAACCGCTAGTTCTTCGGTTTTTTCTTTGCCAATCGAGTTTTCTACTGTGCCCGGATGCGGACCATGTGGTATACCTCCAGGGTGAAGTGTTATTTGACCTTGCACCACAGATTTTCTGCTCATAAAATCACCATCTACATAATACAACACTTCATCACTATCAATATTACTATGGTTGTATGGCGCTGGAATAGCTTGTGGATGGTAATCATATTTACGCGGCACAAAAGAACAAATCACAAAATTGTGCGCTTCAAAAGTTTGATGCACTGGTGGCGGCTGATGCACACGACCAGTAATAGGCTCAAAATTATGAATCGAAAAAGCCCATGGATAATGGTATCCATCCCATCCAATAAAATCAAATGGATGCGTACCATAAGTGTAAGGATATATTAAACCCTGCTTTTTGATAAGTACTTTAAAATCACCAGCTTCATCAAAAGTTTCCAAATCAGTGGGTCTTACAATATCACGCTCACAAAATGGTGCGTGCTCCATGAGTTGACCATATTTATTCTGATATCTTTTTGGAAAATGAATGGGACTGAAACTTTCAATGATAAACAAGCGGTTGTCTGCATCATTAAAATCAATCTGATATATTGTACCACGAGGCACTACAATATAGTCGCCATATTTAAAATAAATTTTACCAAATCCAGTTTTTAAAGTACCCGAACCTTTATGTATAAAAAGCACTTCGTCTGCCTGACTATTTTTATAAAAATAAGTAGTCATCGACTCTGTGGGAGCTGCGAGTGAAATTTGTAAATCTGAATTTACCAATACAATTTTTCGACTCTCTAAATAATCTTTTTCAGGCTTGATATTAAAACCAAGTAAACTAGTATGTCTTAAATGTTTTTCTCTTGCAATTTTTGGCTCTACAGAGTAAGGTGTGCCAAGCTCCTTAACAATGGTAGGTGGATGCGTGTGATACACCAATGAATACATACTTGAAAATCCTTCCGTAGAAACCAGCTCTTCGGCATAGAGTGCACCATCCGGTTTTCTAAAAACGGTATGTCGTTTTGCAGGAATTTGTCCTAAACTATGGTATATTGGCATAACAGTGTATTTATTCCGCTGCAATACTAACAATTATTAGTATAAAATAAATTATTATTTTACCTTCGTTTTTCACAATTTATCTTCCATGAAACTAATCAGCTACCGCCTCAACAATACCATTTCTTATGGGGTTTTGGTGAATAACGAACTCTATAGCCTACCGCAAATCAATGCTAGTTTACCGGCCAGCATGAATGCGTTTTTAGCCCTCGAGCAAGAGGGCATGGAAATAGCACGCCAAACAGTCCAGCAAATTGAAGCTGGATCGTTAACAGCATCACCTGTAAAAAATTACGAAATTTTGGCGCCTGTGCCGAACCCAACTTCTTGTAGAGACGGATATGCATTTAGACAACACGTGGAAGCGGCCAGAAAAAACAGAGGCGTAGAAATGATTCCTGAATTTGATCAGTACCCGATATTTTATTTTACCAATCATCAAGCCGTTGAAGGACCAGGCAACATTTATTGCATGCCCGACCATTTTCAACAACTCGATTTTGAATTAGAAATAGCTATCGTAATTGGTAAAAAAGGAAGAAACATTAAAGCGAGTGAAGCGGACGCTTACATTGCTGGTTTTACCATCATGAATGATATGAGTGCAAGAAAGCTTCAGATGGAAGAAATGCTATTAAACCTTGGACCTGCAAAAGGAAAAGATTTTTCTACTGTTATTGGACCTTGGCTTGTTACACCTGACGAGCTTGCACATAAAATAGCCCCTACAAAGCCCGGACATACCGGTCTCAATTACGATTTAGCCATGAAATGTTATGTAAATGATGCTATGGTTTCTAGCGGCAACGTAAAAGATATGGACTGGACATTTGCAGAAATTATAGAGAGGTGCTCCTATGGCGTAACGCTATATCCAGGTGATGTAATTGGATCTGGTACTGTAGGTACTGGCTGCTTTTTAGAATTAAACGGAACCGGAAAAAGATTAGACCCTAATTATCAACCGCAGTGGCTACAAAATGGCGACCGCGTAACCATGACTATTGATGCATTAGGTGTTTTAGAAAATAAAATTATTGCAGAAGAAACCAACTGGTCTATTTTGTCGTTAAAGAAATAAGCATGCTAACCATCAACACATCAGATATAAGTCCACTCGAACTCCAAGGATATTTGCAAAGCGCTATTGCGCCAAGGCCTATATGTTTGGCGTCTACCATCGACAAAGCGGGTCAAGTAAACCTGAGTCCGTTTAGCTATTTTAATTTATTTAGCATGAACCCGCCAATCTGTATATTTTCTCCATCCAGAAGGGTTAGGGACAATACCACAAAACATACCCTAGAAAATTTAAAAGAAGTTCCTGAGTGCGTGATCAATATTGTAAACTATGCCATGGTTGGTCAGGTATCACTCTCTAGTTGCGAGTACAGTAAAGATGTGAACGAATTTACCAAAGCAGGATTTACACAAATACCTTCCGACTTAGTAGCGCCTCCGCGTGTTGCCGAATCTCCCATTCAATTAGAATGTACGGTTGCACAAATTATTGCCCTTGGCGAAAAAGCAGGCGCCGGTAATTTAGTACTCGCTGAAATAAAAAGAATTCATATTGCAGAATCAGTACTCAATGCAAACAATAAAATTGATCAAGCAAAACTTGATTTGGTTGCAAGACTTGGTGGCGACTGGTATGCAAGAATTAACGAGCAAAATTTATTTGAAGTAACCAAGCCCAACACCCAGCTGGGTATGGGTTTTGACATGCTACCTACATTTATTAGAGAAAGCGAAGCCCTTAGCAATAATGAAAAAGCACAGCTGGCTAATTGCACCACACTACCTGAATCAGTTGCAAAAAATACTAGTGTAACCCTGCAATTAACAGACGCACATATAAATGCTATTAAAAAAGAATTAGCCGGCAATAATGCACAAGCCGCTTGGGCGTTTATTGAAACGTTAATTGCGCATCAATAATAGCAAGGCCATCATCAATTAGTTTTGCAAAGTTGGTATATTGGATTTTTTGCGCCTCAATAAATCCTCTCACTTTATTAGAAAATTCAACAGCGATATCTTCATGTGCTACTATTTCTAAAATTTCAAGTGCGCAAAGCCAATCATTTGTATGATCTGCACAAATGCTATTAAAAATAATACCAAGCTTGTCTAATTGCACTGTACTAAAACCATCTAGTTGAATATTTTCTCTAATGGCCCGAATCTGCGCAAATAGAGCATGATAGGCGTAATCGTTTTCGGAATAGCTAGGTTGATGCGTCCCCTCTGGCGACACATACAATTGATCTTCAAAAGTGCCAATATCGGCAGGGCCATTAAATACAGAAACAATAGACGCGCCCACTGCCATATCAAATACACCCCATGAAGGGTCAAAGAGCACAAGTCCTTCTTTATTTGTAACCGTGCAAGATGTAAATGAAAATATTAAATTTTTAGTTTCCTCTTTTGTGATATCTCGTAAAATACCTTGAACGGTAATACCAGATTCAAAAGTCAAAACCACTTCGCTATTTAATGCAATACCAAACTGCTGCATGTCCTCTTCAGTAAAATCTTCGAGCGGTTTACTTGTACCCTTTAAATTGCCCACCGGCGATCCAAAACCATCGGCATGGTAATTTTTTCCATGACCATGCAACTGTTTGTGGTTAAATGATAAAGCTGTTGGACCCGTTGTTTTGATATACGCTACCGAAGACGCTGGCCCCTCTAAAACCTGCGTAAACACGCCAGATACTTGAAGACCTGAACTATATGCTACAGTACAAATATTTTTACATTCAACTGCTTTAAGTACACTTTGTAAACCACCCACTCTAAAAGCCATGGTACTTTCAAACTGTTTTAAAACATCGATTAAATTTTGAAAGGTAGGTGTTACAAAAAGTTGCGGTTGCGGTTTTGTAATATCATACGAATAGGTAAGAGCATCGATGGTGTAGGGTATTTTTTTAACCTCGGGACGCATGCATGATGCACTCTCACCAATTGAAGACAACAAACCTGCTCCGTATATTTTGGGTTGATCGAGTGGACCAATTAAACCATACTCTACTGTCCACCACTGCAGTCTACTAAGTAACGCCATTTCAGAAGGCTCCCCTAAATTTTGTTGTTGTTCAAAAATAGTCGCTTCTGTTTTTTTAATAACGTCTTCATCTATCCCTGGCATTTCTTTTAAAATAGAAAGCTGTCTGATAGTTTCGTATAGTTCAAAATCTTTAGAAGAAAATATGGCCTTGGTGCCAATAAAACCAAGGTAACTTAAGTATTGATTGTAATCGGTATCACTAATGATGGGTGCGTGTCCCGCCGATTCGTGAATAATGTCCGGCGCACTGGTGTATTCAATATGCTCTAGTTGTCTAATATCGGCGGCAATAACAAGTACCCTGTAGGCCTGAAATTCCATAAATGCAGCAGGTGGAATAAATCCATCCACCGTTACAGCACCCCAACCGATATTTGCTAATGCATCATTGATTTCTTGTAGGCTCGGGATTTTTTCGATGGATAATCCGGCCATTTTTAAGCCCGGAATATATGGGTAATAAGCGGCGTCTTTGAGGAAGCTATAATTTTGACGCATCACATATCTCCAAACTGCATGATCAAGTGGAGTATACTTTTCGTAACGCTGATCTACAATATATTTAGCTAAATGCGGTGGCAAATTGGCCACTTGCTCGTTGTTAAAAGTATTCATTGACTCGCTTCAATATGAGGAGCTAAAGTAGTACAAAATGAATAAAATAACAAACGTTAGTTTTTAGTTAAAAGGGCTTGCCCACTTTTTATCGGTGTAAACATTTGTACCCGCTAAGGTTTTTAGAAAGGCCACTACTGCAGCAATCTCGGCGGGCTGCAAATTTAATCGCTGCACATGTACACCATTTGGTTTTAACCTAGGGTCTAAATTTCGGTTATCAATGATAAAACCCCCATAATGAGAAACGGCCGTAGCTAAATCACGTATGCCACCCGTATGCATTAAAGGTGAATTTAATTCTCCCTTATTATTAACGAGGTCTCTAAGTGTAGGTGCGCGGGTTATGGAAACGTCTTGACCTGCACCTGCCGCAAGTGCAATCACACCATTATTTCTAGTATTGGGATCAATATCAAATTCGGGTGCATTGTGACAACCATTACAACCCAGTCCGCCGCCAATTCGATTGCTATTTGCATCAAAAACCGGTGGCGCTAAAAATAAATCTTTGCCTACATTTTCTTGTGCTGTAAAATTTGGAAAATTTTGTCTATCATTATTTACCTGTGCTCTCCCCACATCATATTTTGAATCAAAAGATTGAATGCTTCTTACAAATTGCGCCAAACATTCCTGCAAGCGCGGTTGGGTAACAGTAACGTCACCGTATACAAATTTGAAAAGCTCGTTGTAATAATCAGTAGCCTGTAACTTAGTTAAAAGCGCTGCTATACTTGCTCTTCCTGCCTGTCCACTAAAACCCATCTCTTTGTGATCGGCAATGGGTTGTGTGGTTTGACTTTCCAAACTTGCGGCTCTCTCATCCCAAAAAAACTTTGCCTCTACACCAAATCTTTCATTCACAAGACGCATAGAATGCCTGTCGGTTAACCCACCAGCAACACCCACACTAATCAGCGCTGTATCAGAAAATGCAAACGCTTGCTTATGACAACTGGCACAAGAAATAGTGTTATCGATGCTTAATTTTTTATCGTAGAATAAAACCCTTCCAAGTGTTGCTTTGGCATTGGTAATTGGATTGTTACCGGTATTGTCTTTTACAATATAACCAGGCCTCACTTGCGCTGCATAATTGGCTAAATTGTTGGGATCTATTTGTGTACCAAATGCATTTGCAATGGCCGTATAAACAGTTTGCGTAACAGCTGGGGTATCAGATTTTGAGCATGCTACTAGTAAAATAACAATACCAATGATACCGGAAAGAACAATTGAGGTTTTACGCATTGTCATATATTTTTGGTTCAGACCCTAAGTATTGCAAAGGGTTTAACCATAAAAACTAGTTCCACTGCCAATTATTTGTTAATACCCTAGATTCAAATTTCTCTTCTTCCTCGTCGGGTAGTGCAGCAAAAAAATCAAGGCCAGTTAAAGCCTCTAATTCATCAATACTTATAACAAAATTTTTAAGCGGCAAACTGCTTCCTGCATTAGGCAGCATAAATGCAATGGCTTCCGCCCCTTCCTTAGTTTGCTTAAAAATAATTTTATAAAAGGCACAAGGTACGGTTATTGACCTAGCAACTAGGCCACAAGTTTTATTGAGTAAAGGCCCCGTAACTACATACACCCCATTTTTTTGTAAAGCCCAATCCCTCACTTTATCCTCAAGTTTAGACCAAATACCTCTATTAAATGATGGTGCCTGTGGCGACATATTAGACATGTAAAAGGTTTCGTTCATAGAAACGCTATTTAGTTTCATGTCTGCAGCGGGGCATAAATGACCTCTGTCGTATCCAGATTTTGTATAACTAGATGGCCCAACGGCATCCGTTATTTTTGGGTCAGCCATAAACTTAGACGCTCTTTTTTGACTTCCATTTAATAGCATAGGTGTAAGTGAATACGCTACCCACTCTGCTTGTCTATCCATACTACTATATGAAAGAGTATAGTAAGTGTGTTTAATTGTAAGCCCTTTATTATTGGTGGGAAGCAGTGTGTCTGTAACAGCTCCAACTTTACCAATGCATACAATAAAAAACAAAAACCATAAAAAACAGCGAAGACGCTTTACCTCTCTTTTATTCATCTATAATTATTGTAACGTAAATGCAACATATGCATCACTTGTTTTACCACCCCATTTAGAACCACCGCAAGCAATAACAACATACTGTTTGCCATTGACTTCATAGATACTTGGCGTAGCAACACCAGGCGCAGGCAAATCTATTTCACGAAGTATTTTACCTGTGCGCTTATGTATGATTCTAAATTTTCCATCTGCAGATGCGCCAATAAATAATAAACCACCTTTTGTTACAACTGGACCTCCGTAATTTTCTCTACCAGTTGCTGGAATTCCTTTTGCTTTTAGTGCTTCAAATTCTCCAAATGGAATTTTCCAAACATGGGCTCCTGTATTTAAATCAATGGCAGTTAATGAACCCCAAGGTGGTCGAATAGCAGGGTATCCTTCGGGCGTTAAAAATTTGTTGTACCCAGTAAATCCATAGGTGGTTTTTTGAGGCGGTAATAATTTAGATAATTCACCGGTATATTTTACTTGCTGTGCGTTTTTTACATTCAACACATATGATGCAAGCGCTGTTTTTTCTGTATTGGTTAATACATTATTTCCTGGCATCATTCTTTTACCAGTTGTAACTAATTGAGAAAAAGTACTAACTGTATACTTTTTATTTACACCAATTAATGAAGGATAATTTCCGCCTCCTTGCATTTCAGTGCCATGACATTTCATGCAATTTTGTGTATAAATTATTTTACCAGCCTCATGATTCGTTAAAAGTGATTTGTTATTTTTTTTGTTTTCAACCATATTTAAAAGCCAAGCCATTTCGTTGGTATTGACATATAACAACTGTGTTTCTGGATCAAATGCAGGCCCTCCCCACTCTGCACCACCATCATAACCAGGAAGCACAATGGTTCCTTTTACAGATGGCGGTGTAAATATTTTGCTAGGCCCATAGGCTAAAAAAGTTCTTTTTATGAATGCATAACTACGAGCATCTACGATGTCATTTAAGTCTGCGCTATCAAATGATTGTCGAACAAGTGGCTTAGGAATTACTGGCATTGGTTGTGTAGGCCATAGCTTTTCATTTTCTAGCGTTGTAGCCGTATTTACAGGTACTTCCTTAACTGGAAACAAAGGCTTACCCGTTTCACGATCCAACAAAAAAACAAAACCAGTTTTAGTTGTTTGCGCAACGGCGTCTATTTTTTTTCCTTGATGCGTGACATGAACAAGGGCTGGCGGTGCCGGTAAGTCCATATCCCACACATCGTGGTGTACGGTTTGAAAATACCATTTTAATTTACCCGTTAATGCATCGATGGCGAGCAAAGAATTGCCATACAATCCCTTACCCGTTCTGTTTCCACCATAAAAATCGTTGGTTGGGTTACCGGTAGGGGCAAATAAAATGCCTCTTTTTTCATCTAAACTAAACCCTGCCCAACTATTTGTTGAACCCATATGCCTGTAAGCCGTTGTGTCGTCCCAGGTTTCATAGCCTTTGTCTTGAGGGTAAGGAATGGTATGAAAAATCCATTGTTGCTTTCCTGTTTGAACATCAAATGCTCTAATATGGCCTGGCGTTTCTTCACCAACCAATCCGCTCACAAAAAATAAATTTTTATACACCATTACTGGAGAAGTTGGTGCTACAAATAATGTAGAAGGGTCTCTATCTAAACCGTTCACCAAGTTAATTCCGCCATCAGTTCCAAAACTTGGTACTAATTTTCCGGTTGTTGCATTTACACAAAATACAATGGGGCCAACTGTGTAAATGATTCGCTTATCATTTTCATTTTCCCAATAGGCAACACCCCTATTCATATTTACACTAGTTCTGTACCATGTTTTATTGGCGGCAGAATCGGCAGGGTTAAAAGTCCATATTTCTTTACCCGTTGCAGCGTTCACTGCAAATAATTTTAATTTAGGCGACACTCCATACATCACGCCATTCACCACAATTGGATTGCACTCCATTGGGCCAAATTTTGTACTATCATTATTTTCGGTGTGGTAGACCCATGCAACACCCAGTTTGGCATAATTTGTTGTGTCTATTTGTTGTAAGGCCGAGTATTTTAAATTCTCGCTACCACCCCCAGTTTTAGCCCAAGATAAATAAGTGGGTTGCTGAGGCCCGCAAGCAAGCATCAGTGAGAAAGACAAAAAAAGAAGCCATTTACTAGTTGAATGGGTCATATGGGTTATTTGTGCCTAAAATGTGTGGTAAACTACTTATTTTAACGGTAATTTGACAATAATTATAGGCTTTATTGAGACCGAATTTTAAAAAATAGGTCCCAAAAATGAGTAACTTTGTAGTATGCGACTAACCCAAACCATAAAACAACTTTTAGCCCTGGCTATGCTGGTTGTTTTTGCGTTTAGTATTACGCCGCAAAAAACCATTCACGACTTTGTAGCAAAACACGCTGATCCTTCCAAATGCGAAGTGCACTTAAAAGCACCCATCGAGCAGGTTGAAAATGCACAGCTTCATTGCACATTTGATTTTCAAGTAGCTACCACTCCATTTGTTAGTTACAATTTTACCATTGAAGTTCCCACACCCACTGAGGCAAGGGCTCAAAACGATACATACAAAGAAACGCAGATTTACACTGTTCATATTTCCAAAGAATCGCGTGGCCCACCTCGTTGCTAATATTTTATAGCAGAATTTTATTTTCTTTTTCGGTATTCAATTTTATTATTTTGAATTTAACTAAATGTATTGTGTCATTATGCATAATGACATGTCTAACGATTTTTCAAGCCAAGGCCCAAAAATGTAATTTGGTGCTATCAGGTGTTGTGATGGATGCATCTAATAACGCACCACTTGAAAAAGCAGTGGTTGAAATAAAAGAGTTAGGCCTCAAATTTATTACAGACATAGAAGGCCATTACCATTTTTATAATTTGTGTAAAGGCAGCTATACGATTGTGGTGAACCACATGAGCTGTGATAGTATCAAGTACAAGTTGACAATACAGCAAAATGTGATTCAAAATTTTAAGCTACCACATGCCATTAATGAACTTGAAAACGTGAGTGTAAACGCCAAAAGAGACCTCAACGTAAATTCTATTAAAGAGGTTTTAAGTAGTAAAGTTGTGGATGCTACCAGAGGTCAAAGTTTAGGTGAAGTATTGAGCCGTGCAAATGGGGTTACTGTTTTACAAACGGGTAGCACCATTTTTAAGCCTGTAATTCATGGACTACATAGCCAACGTGTGCTGCTTATTAACAATGGTGTTAGGCTTGAGAGTCAACAATGGGGTACCGATCACGCTCCTGAAATTGACCCTTTTATTGCCGAAAAATTTACCGTTATTAAAGGCGCAGGTGCACTCCGTTACGGAAACGATGCCATAGCAGGTGCGGTTTTAATTGAACCAAAAGCACTGCCCAAACAAGCTCAAACAAATGCTGAGTTTAACACGGGTTATTTTTCCAATAACAGGCAATACGTAGTGAGCGGTATGCTTGAATCATCTCCTGTTAAACATCCTGATTTTAGTTACCGAATTCAGGCTACTTATAAAAAAGGAGGCAATGCGCGAACGCCTAACTACTGGCTTCATAATACAGGTTTACAAGAATTCAATTATTCGGTAAGTGCTGGATTAAGAAAAGAGAAATACAATACCGAAATATTTGTGAGTAGTTTTAATACCGATCTAGGCATTTTTATTGGCTCGCATATAGGTAATTTAAGTGATTTGCAAAACGCCATTCAATTAAGTAAACCTTTGCAAAATATTGATGCATTTACGTATACGATTGGCAGGCCCAAACAAAATGTACAGCATTACACGTTAAAGTCTAAATCTCAAATTTATTTACCTAACAATAGCAAGCTCAACCTTTTATTTTCGCACCAGAGAAATTTGCGTAAAGAGTATGACAGGGCTTTACTTAGTAATAGACCAGAGTTAGACTTAGAAATATGCACCTCAATTGCCGACATCAATTACGAGAGTAGTTCCAATAAAAAAATAACGAGTAATATAGGAGCAGTAGCAATGCTTCAAGAAAATGTTTGGGCTGGAAGTAGATTTTTTATACCAAATTTTCGCACAGAAAATATAGCTGTGTATAGCATTCATAATTACAATGTAAACAATTGGATGTTTGACGCAGGTGCAAGATTTGATTATAGACACTTAACCACCTATCGGAATCAATCTGATAGCGTTTCTTCGGCAGACCGTTCGTTTGGCAACATGTCCGGTACCATTGGCGCAACCTATAAAATATCGCCTCATTTTAAATGGCTGATCAATGGCGCTTATGCTTGGAGAGCGCCTCAGGTAAATGAACTTTATGTAAACGGTTTACACCATGGCACAGCAAGTTTTGAAATTGGTGACCCAAATTTAAAAAGCGAAAAAGCAATTAACCTTTCTTCACAGTTAAAATATCAAACCGATAGCAGCTGGCAGTTTGACCTCGGGTTTTATAACAATATCATTGATGACTTTATAAACCTAACACCATCTGTACCTGCAACTTTAACATTGAGAGGCGCTTATCCTACCTTTAGATTTGTGCAAAGCAACGCTGTGTTAAGAGGCATTGACTTTAGTGTACATAAAATACTTAACCGTTCATGGATGGCGGGCGCTAAAACAGCACTTTTATGGGCAAAAAATAGAGACACCAAAGAATGGATTATTCAAATGCCTTCCAACAGAATTGAAGGGGATATCACCTATTCTTTTGCCAATAAAATACTTCCTAACGCAGCTATTGAATTGCGCTACATGCATATCATGCAGCAAACTAGAGTTCCTTTAAGCATTGCTGATTACATTCCACCACCCAATGCATACAGCCTACTTAATTTAGATTTTAGTAGTGATGTAGTTGTTGGAAAAAAGCAATTCAGTGTTGGATTAACAGTTGTTAATTTACTCAATCAAACCTATCGCGACTACATGAACAGGTTTAGATATTTTAATGACGAACCAGGAAGATCCATTAATCTTCGAATTAAATTAAAATTATGAAACAATTAAAAGTAGGTATCATTTTTGCAACGTTTCTGGTGTTAATGGCAGCTTGCTCAAAAGGCGTTAATAAACCCAATAATGAAAATGAGCACGAAGCCATCAACAAAATAGAACTCGTTTTTACAGAAACAGGTGGAGGAAGCACAAGTTTTGTGATAGAAGATCCGGATGGCGACGGAGGCAACCCACCTTCACGCATTGACACCATAAAATTAAACAGCAATAAACAGTATACCCTCACTGTAAAAGTGTTTAACATTGTAAGTGGTGTAATTAAAGAAGTGTCTTCTACCATTTTAGCACAAGCAACCTCACACGAATTTTATTTTATACCATCAGGTGTATCTGTAACGATTCAAAAAACAGATAAAGATAAAAACGGATATCCTATTGGTTTTTTAAGCAGTTGGCAAACAGCAGGCGCTGGCACCGGTAGCATCTTATTTAAATTGATGCACAAGACTGCCCTAAAAGGTCCTAACGATGGGCCTAATGTTGGTCACAGCGACATTCAATTAAACTTACCAATCACAATTAAGTAAAAAACAAACCCATGAAAAAAAGTATTATTTTTTTATTTAGCATTTTAATTTCTAGTGCAACATTTGCACAAGTTAGTTTTGGATTCAAAGCAGGTTACAACGCAGCAAATGTAAAATCTAATGATCCAGATATTACTGCTGACGGACAAACATTGTCTGGTTTTCATATTGGATCTGTAGTAAATGTTCCTTTCAATAAAAGCATATCGTTCCAATCAGGTCTTAACCTTGGAACCAAAGGCGTAAATGTGGCGCACCAAGGACATGGCGATAAATATAAATTTACAGCAATCGATATTCCTTTAAATGTTGTTTTAACAAGTAAAAAAGGTTTGTTTGCAGGAACAGGATTAAACCTTGGCTATAATTTGTCAGGAAAATTAGACGCGCATGATGATCCTACCGAAAATTATGATTTTGAATTTGGTAAAAACAAAAACTTCACAAGAGCAGATGTAGGTGTAAACTTTTTACTAGGCTACCAAACAAAATCCGGACTATTTGTAAGCGCTAATAGTTTAGTAAGCTTGACAGATATTGCACCCAGTGCCACGAGCTGGAAAAACAATGTAATTAGTTTATCGATTGGATATACTTTAAAGTCTTCTAAAAAATAAGAGGGTTCGAGAAAATTTTAGTGTTTTACAAAGGCCGCCCTACGGGCGGCCTTTGTATTTTTAAGTATACCTTATTTTTTTTCTTGAAAAATAGTATATTTAAGTAAACAAAAAGTATGGCGCTATTTGCATTACATACACGCTATTTAACAGCAATTTGCTTACTATCAATGGTTTGTAGCAGTTGCTTGCGCGAAAAAAATGGGGGCCTGTTTTTACCTGACGGTTTTGAAGCCGTTGTGGTGGTAGATAGTTTACCGGGCAGAGCTAGACATTTGGCCGTAAATGATAATGGCGATATTTATGTAAAAGCCAATAAGCCCATTGAAGGTGGCATGAACTATGTTTTAAGGGACGAAAACAATGATGGGCGCGCCGATATCATTAAAAATTTTGGACCCATCGCTAGTGAGGGTGCTTATGCTACTGGCATGCGCATTCATAATGGATACCTATATACTAGTTCAGAAATGCTAGTATACCGCTATAAATTAAAGAAGGGCGAAATGGTGCCTTCTAGCAAAGCAGAGTTTATTGTCATTGACAGCGGACAACCGCGTGAGCATGATGGTAAGCCGTTAGCATTTGATGGCAAGGGTCATATTTTTGTTCCATTTGGCGCACCTTCCGACGCCTGTCAAGTAGAGAATAGACTTCCAGGTTCACCGGGTATGAAACCCTGTCCTATTTTAGATTCTAATGCAGGTGTTTGGATGTTTGATGAAAATAAAGTCAATCAATTTAGAACCACCGACGGTGTTAAAGTAGCAACGGGCTTACGCAGCTTAGTTGCTATGACATGGAACAATCAAGACAGTACACTCTATTGTGTAGGTCACGGCAGAGATGGACTTTCTAGTAGCTGGCCTCAATTTTATAATGAATGGCAAAGCGCCGTTTTACCTTCCGAAGCATTTTACAAATTAAAGCCGGGTGCTAATGCAGGTTGGCCTTATTATTACTTTGATCAAATGAAAGGCAAAGTCATGGTGAATCCCGAATACGGAGGGAACGGAACACTCGAAAACACAGATAAAAATATTGAAACACCTATTGTAGGTTTTCCGGGTCATTTTGCACCCAATGATTTACTTTTTTATACCGGAGATCAATTTCCTGCGCGATATAAAAATGGTGCATTTATTGCCTTTCACGGATCTACCATTCGTGCTCCATATCCGCAAGCAGGTTATATTGTAGCATTTGTTCCTTTTGTAAATGGCAAGCCACAAAAATGGGAAGTATTTGCAGATGGCTTTACCGGAAAAGACACACTTGTAAATACCAGTGATAGCAAGCACCGCCCAATGGGACTGGCTCAAGGCCCAGATGGATCATTGTATATTTCGGATTCTAAAAAAGGAAAGATCTGGAAAATACAATACAAAGGAAATAAAGAAACATTTTCTGATAAAAATTTAGCTGCTATGAAAGCTAGAGAAAACAGAACCTATGTTAAAAATCCAGACATTGTAAAAGACAATTTAGAAAAAGATAAAGAAGTACTTGGCGGCGAAAAACTCTATCAAATAAACTGCCGCGTTTGTCATCAAAAAAATGGACAAGGAGATGGTATTAGATTTCCTTCTATTGCAAAAACAGATTGGGTAAATGGAAACAAGGATACACTTATTGGCGTTATACTAAAAGGACTAGAAGGGCCTATAAAAATTAACGGTCAGCCATTTCATGGAGCGATGCCTAAATTTTCGCAACTACCGGATAGAGATATCGCAAGCATTCTTACCTATATCAGACAAAACTTTGGCAATACATCCGACTCTGTATCTAAAACCTCTGTAACCATTGTACGCCAGCGGCTTCGACTGTTAAAACGAAAAGAAATGCAGTTGCAAAAAGAAGCTGAAGCCAAATTAAATGCGGCTGCTACTTCACGTAAATAGGCGTTGTTAAACCATTTAAATCATACACCACTTTACCACCTTTAATGGTAAGTTCGCATTCGAATTTTTCGGTGCCAGTTACTTTATAGCCTGTTTTATCGTAGAATCCAAAATTGCCTTTTCTAATATTTAATACCGCAATATCGGCTTCTGCACCTTCTGACAAATGCCCAAGATTGGTTCTATTAATTACTTGTGCAGGCTTCCAGGTACTTGCTTTAATCACTTCAAAAAGTGGCATCCCTAAATTCATAAATTTAGACATCACACTCAGTTGATCTTTCATAGAACTATTCATACTTCCTGTATGTAAATCGGTACTAATGGTATTTGGAAATAAGCCCGCTTTTAATGCAGGAATCGCTTGTGTATAATTGAAACTTGCACCACCATAACCAACATCAAAAATGATGCCTCTCTTTTGTGCTTCTAGCACAAAAGGTTTTAATACGCCATTGGATCCAACGATCTCTTCTCTTGCTCCATTTAATGCAGCATACGTATGGGTATAAATATCACCTGGGCGCAGGTATTTAAAAAATAATTCTTGAATCGATAAGTTGGGTTGAGAGCCGCCAAAGTCAATAATAACAGGGAGTTCAGCAATAGTCCCTGCTTCTACGGCGCGCATAGTGGGTGTCCAATCGGCACCATTAAAATGTGCTAGTTTAAAACCAACTATATAATCTTTGTATTGCTTAGCGGTATTTGCTGCAAGTTTTGGATTCATATCTGCAATATCCTGCTCGTAATTACCACCGCGCATGCCCTCTCCTACAATATTTAAAAAAGACAAAACACGCGTTTGAGAAATGTCAATTACATTTTTCTTAAACGTTGCAAAATTTTTCCAGCCCGCACCTCCACAATCAACTACGGTGGTAACACCTACTCTAAAGGTATAACCATCTGGCATAAGCGCACTTAAACCATCACTTAAATAATGATCGGGTTGCGTGCCAGCAAACACATGCGCATGCATATCAATAATACCAGGGACTACTTTTAATCCAGTAGCATCCACTACTTGCTTAGCATCTGCAGCACTGAGGTTTTTACCCAACTTAACAATTTTACCTGCTTTAATGGCAACATCCATAACAGCATCAATACTGTTTTTTGGATCAATGACATGACCACCTTTAATAAGCAAATCAAAAGTATTAGCTGTTGATTGAGCCCTTACTTGCAATGAAAAGGCAATGAACAAGGTAATTATGAGTAGGTTCTTATTCATACGTTATTAGTTTACATTAGGATTGTACGTAATTTAAATAAAATATACACAAAGTGCATAAAATATAGGTGAGCAGATTTAGTTTTCTGCTATTAATTCATTAATTTCTACTTCAAATTTATAACCGATTGCCATGAATTTAATTGCTACTTTCCTTGTCAGCAACCTAATGCATTTTTTGCCCGCCGACACCAGCCATTACCCACTTGTTGTAGGATCTTATACTAAAAAAGGAAACCCAGGTATAGAAGTATATGCGGTTAACGCCGTAACAGGAAAACCAAAACTCCTCTATACCAAAGAAAATCAAAACGCATCTTATTTAACTGTTTCACCAGATGGTAAATTCATGTATGCTGTTTCGGAAGGTGCCAAAGACGCTTCTTTTGTTAGCGCTTATCAATTAGATGCCAATAATCAATTTCAGAAAATAAACCAAGAGCCTATTAAAGGGGCAGCACCATGCTTTATTAGTTATAGACCTGAAAGTAAAACTGTATACACCGCCAATTATACATCCGGCAGTGTAAGTGTTTTTAAAACATCAGATAATGGCGCGCTGCTTCCGATAGCACAAGAAATAAATTATAATGGATCAAGTATTCATAAAGCCAGGCAGGAAGCATCACATGCGCACAACGTAGTATTAACACCCAATCATGAGCTGCTTTTAGTGACTGATCTTGGTGCCGATAAAATTTACATGCATAAAATATATGCAAGCGGATTACTAGACGAAAAGTACACTAGTGTTTCTATCACGCCAGGCAACGGTCCTAGACATTTTGTGTTTAATAAACAAAATACACGTGGCTATTTAATCAATGAATTATCTGGCACTGTCGACGTTTTTGCTATCCTTCCTAATGCACTTGAAAAAATTCAAACCATTGTTGCAGACACTGCAAATGTTACCACTACAAAAGGAAGTGGCGATATCCATATTTCTCCAAGTGGCAAATGGCTTATTACTACCAACCGCGTAACATCGGAGGAGTTAACGGTATTTAAAATTGAAGCCGATGGTAAACTCACAAAAATACTCCATCAGCCGGTTGCGCTAAGACCCAGAAATTTTAGCTTTTCACCTAATGGACAATTTGTTTATGTAGCGAGTCAAACTGAAGACAAGGTTCAGATTTTTGCATTTGATGATGCGACTGGAAAACTAACCAACACAAATCAAGACCTTGCCGTAAAAGGCCCCGTTTGTTTAGTGTTTGGCAACGAACCCATCGAAGTCAATCCCGAAGAACGCATCAAGCAATTAAACATTCAATTAATTCCAGTGGTACCTCCTATTGCAAATTATGTGAAGCAGGTGCAAGTAGGTAATTTAGTATACTTATCGGGGCATGGGCCCGATAAGCCAGGCGGTGGTCAAATGTTTGGTCATTTAGGAAAAGATGTAACCATCGAAGAAGGCCAATTGGCAGCAAGACTTACCGGCATTTCTATGATATCCACTTTAAAAGCCTATATCGGGGATTTAAATAAAGTAAAACGCATTGTAAAAGTATTAGGCCTTGTAAACTCAGAGCCCAACTTTACGCAACAACCACAAGTGATGAATGGCTTTTCTAATTTAATGGTTGAAATTTTTGGAGAAAGAGGAAAGCACGCAAGATCTGCAGTTGGCGTAGCTGCACTACCCAATAATATTTCGGTAGAAATTGAAATGATTGTCGAACTCAAATAAAAAGTAAAATAAATTTTTAACATAAAATAAACCGCTATGAAAACAAACAACCGCCGCTCCATTTTTAGAAAAATGTTTGCAGGCTTTCTGGGTGTTACTGGCACAACCCTTGCCGCAAATGCTGCAAGTAGTAACAGCGATGCAACTCCACAAAAAGAAGTATTCAATGTCGAGTACGATCAGGATGTACCGCTTTTTTCAGGATCCACGAAATTTGGAGGTATGGTATTTGTAGCGGGCAAAGGCGCACATTTTGAAGGAGATATCAAAGCACATACCGATCACGTATTAAAAGAATTGGAAAAAGAACTCATTAAAGCTGGGTCTTCTATGGAAAAGGTTTTAAAAGTAAATGTATACCTAGCCGATTTAAATGATTATAAACAAATGAATGAAGTATACAAGGGTCGCTTTGGGGCAAACCCACCTGTTAGAACAACGGTGGCAACCTATGGCGGCGTACCTGGTAATTCACTTGTTGAAATGGATTGTATTGCAATTGCTAATTAATAAAAACAAAACCCTATGAAACGCAGAGACCTCATTAAATATATTTCAATTTCACCACTTGCTGGCGGTGCCATTGCAAGCGGTTTAGCCAATGCCGCACCAAAATCTACACCGCTAGAAGTTGCAAAAAAACGCGACTTGTTTAGTGAATTAGGTGTGCGCACATTTATAAATGCTGCAGGTACCTATACCGCCATGACAGCAACCCTAATGCGCCCAGCAACTGTAGAAGCCATCAGACAAGCGTCGCACAAATTTTGCATGCTTGATGATTTACAAGACAAAGTAGGCGAAAGACTCGCTCAAATCACAAGAGCCGAAGCGGTTGTTGTAACCAGTGGTGCATTTGCTGCACTCACACTTGGTATGGCAGGTATTTTAACTGGTATGGATCCTGTTAAAGTAAAGCAACTTCCAAAACTAGAAGGTACGGGTATGAAAACAGAAGTGATTTGCCAAAAATCACACGCCATTGGATACAACCAAGCCTTAACCAATACCGGCGTTAAAATTGTAATGGTAGAAACTGTTGAGGAGTTAATTAAAGCCATCAATCCTAACACAGCAGCCATGCACTTTTTACATGTGCAATCGGATAAAGGACAAATTCAGCACGAAGAGTGGGTAGCCATTGGAAAAAAATATGGCATCCCTACCACTATCGATATTGCTGCCGATGTGCCACCGGTAAGTAACCTATGGCGCTTTAATGAAATGGGCTTTGATTTTGTGGCTATTTCTGGCGGCAAGGCATTACGTGGCCCACAAAGTGCGGGTTTACTAATGGGTAAAAAAGATTTGATTAAAGCCGCAAGATTATCGATGCCACCGCGTGGTGAAACCATTGGCAGAGGCATGAAAGTAAACAAAGAAGAAATTTTAGGCATGATGGTTGCCGTTGAAGAATTTGTAAAAATTGACCACGACGCAGAAGCCCTTATATTTTTAGAAAGAATCAAAAAAATACAGGCAGCCGCAGATTCGGTTCCAGGTGTAACCACAAAAATTTCTACACCAGTACTTGGCAACGTAACCCCTACCTTAAACATCAGTTTTGACTATAGTAAAATTGGTAAAACCGGTGAGCAGTTACGCCTAGACCTTCGTAATGGATCGCCATCTATAGAATCAGTAGGTGGTAAAGACAATATTGGCATGACGGCCTGGTCTTTACAAGAAGGCGAAGATGTAATTGTTGCTAAACGTTTAAAAGAAGTATTAGAAGCTGCTGTAAAATAACAAGTATGAAAAAAATTGGGCTAAGCACATTTCTTATAGCGTGTTGTATTTTATCCAATGCACAAGTATTTCCTAGTTCAGAACTTATATACCTAACCAGCCAGTGGAAAGGTGAAAGATTTGAAGATGGCAGACCTAAAATAAGTGATGCCCTAATTGCTAGAGCCAAAAAAATTGGTATCGAAGAAGCATGGCAGGTACTTTATAATGAAGGTTATAAAAATCAATTTGAAGGCAACTGGAAAATGGTACATGATAATGTTCCTGTAGTAGGAAGAGTTGTAACAGCTCGTTATAGCCCATCAAGACCCGATATCGAAGCACTTATTAAAGAAAGAGGCAAGACAGAAGGCCGCACTGGCAATACCAACGCGTGGCCCATTCAAGTTTTACAAAAAGGAGACGTGTATGTTGCTGAAGCATTTGGGAAAATTGCTCAAGGCACATTAATTGGCGACAATTTAGGTGCGTCTATCTTTAATAAAACGGGCAATGGTGTCATTTTTGATGGCGCTGCCAGAGACTTATCAGGTCTTGCGCAAATCAGTGGCTTTAATGCATATGTTAGAGATTTTCATCCTTCTTTTTTAGAAGAAGTGGTACTCATTGGACTTAATAGCCCTATCAGAATAGGCGCTGCTATTGTAATGCCTGGCGATTTGGTTTTATCAGAAAGAGAAGGTGTTTTATTTATTCCCGCACACATGGCAGAAAAAGTAATTGCCACCGCCGAGTTTATTGCAGTTAGAGACCGTTTTTCAAAAGACGTTTTAAAGCAAGGCACATTTACTGCTGGTCAAATTGATAGCCAGTGGAATGAAACCATAAAAACTGCTTTTTTAAATTGGATAGAAAAACATCCGAGCGAGCCTCAAATCACAAAAGCATCACTCGAAAAATTTTTAGAAAAAAGAACCTGGTAATTATTGATTAAAGCCGTAACCATGAATTCGTATAAAACATTTTTGTATTCTTCGGTCCTATTGTCTATTGCATCGGGCATACTCTATGCTATGGGTCTTACCCAGTATGTAGGTTTTAGTATAGCTGCTGCATTTTTACTATTAAGTATTGCCGTAAAATATACCAACAACTACAAAGGATTTAGTTTTACACTCGTGATTTTTTCGGCAGTTTCCCTTTCTTTATCTCAGCCACAATTATTTACGGTATGGGGCGACTATAAACTAACAGGGCTGATAGTACCGCTGATCCAGTTGATTATGTTTGGTATGGGCACTTCAATGAGCATGAAAGATTTTGCAGGGGTGGTAAAAACACCAAAAGGTGTTATTATTGGCGTGGTAAGTCAGTTTGCTATTATGCCAACACTTGGTTTTTTACTGGCTTCCAATTCTAATTTACCACCCGAAATTTCGGCTGGCGTTATTTTAATTGGGTGCTCACCAAGTGGGCTTGCTTCCAATGTAATGTCTTATTTAGCCAAAGCAAACCTTGCCTTATCTATTACTATTACTTCTATAACAACCTTAATTGCCCCATTTGTAACGCCCTTACTCATGAAACTTTTTGCAGGTGAATTGGTAGAAATAGATGTTACTAAAATGATGTGGGATATAAATAAAATGATTCTTTTACCCATTGGTGCTGGACTTATTTTCAATCAATTTTTAAAAGGAAAATTAAAATGGATGGACAGTGCTATGCCTATTGTTTCTATGGCTGGTATTGCTGCAATTATCACCATTATTACCGCTTCAGGTAGAGACAACTTACTTACTATTGGACCTATCTTAATTGGGATAGTGCTAATCCACAATACCCTTGGATATTTGCTTGGTTATTGGAGTGGCAAACTATTTAAAATGCCAGAACAAGATTGTAGAACCATTGCTATTGAAGTAGGTATGCAAAATGGCGGACTCGCTTCTGGCCTTGCACAACAATTAGGTAAAGCGGCTACTATGGGACTCGCGCCTGCCGTATTTGGACCATTCATGAATATTACGGGATCTATTTTAGCATCCTATTGGCATAAACGTGAGCCAAAAAACTAAAGTAGGTTTAGTTAAACTGTATCACACCGTACTTTTCAAATTCGTGAAAGCTTTTAATGATGGGTGACCATGCCCATTTAACCATTTTTGTGTCGTCGTAATCGAGTCTGTAAAAATTTGCATTCCAACAAACTCCTTTTTTGACATCTAAGTTTTGTAAGGGCGTAAATAATTTAAACGGAAAATAAAGCTCAGCAGTCCATTTGTACATTTCGTTGTTTTGCTCGTGTACTTTTACTTTTTTTACCACTTTTTTCTTTCCTGTATATTTCCAGGGCGCCCATCCAAATGTTTTTTTACTCAAATTTGGCACTAACAATACCAGCTCTGCGTTATAAGCGTTGATTTCGTATTCTAAATAAATGGGCGTGCTAGGCTCAGGATGAAAAAAAACTTCAAACACATCGGCTCTAAACAAATCCTCAAAATCATTTTTATACGGCGACGTTATTTTTTTATCAAGCCCAGAAAACAAAACATATACACCACTATCGGCGTAAAGTATTTTAAACTTTGAAGGGTACTGTAAATTACTTGAATCTAATTGAATCAGATTTACCCAGTTGGTAGTATTCCAGCTTGCATTTGTTCCCGCGCCGTCAATTTCGAAAGGCAGAACCTTATTTACCAGAAGCGTATCCTGCACATGTATTGAATGCGCCAAAGCACTAGTAGCACTTCCGAGCAAAAAAGTAAAAATAATCGCCGACAACTTTGTTAGACGCATGATTTGCAAGGCTTTTTAAGGTTTATTAAATGTAAGAAAATAACAAAACATAGCCCTTTATTATTTGAGCAATTGTGCCAACTTATTTTTACTTTTAATGAAAGTTCTAAACGCTTAATTATTAATATGATACGCAAGGCGATACTATTAACCCTATTTGTAACATCTACTTTTTTAGGGTTGGCGCAAAAAAAATCAGCGACTACAAAGCCTGCAAAGGCTGGTACGAGATCTGGAACCAAAAAAACGACTACATTATCTAATGGGGCTTCAAGCATTGCTTCGAGTACTGCTCAAAACGCATCAATCAACGCTCCGTTAAAATTATGGTACGATAGCCCAGCCAAATATTTTGAAGAAGCGCTTGTACTTGGTAATGGCCAGCACGGCGCTTCCGTTTTTGGTGGCATATCTCAAGAGAAAATATTTTTAAATGACGCAACACTTTGGTCTGGCGAACCCGTAAACCCTAATATGAACCCCAATGCATATAAAAATTTACCGGCTGTTAGAGAAGCATTGGCAGACAACAATTATAAAAAAGCGCAAACACTGATTAAAAAATTACAAGGCAAATTTTCGGAATCATATGCACCACTCGGAACGCTTTTATTAAGTTTTAATAACGATCCATTTATTAGTAACTACTACCGTGAACTAGATATACATGAGGCGGTGGCAACGGTAAAGACAGAATCAGCAACCAATACCATCGAAAGAGAATACCTGGTATCTCATCCTGATAAAATTTTTGCCATCAAATTACAATCCAAGCAAAAAGGGGGGCTCAGCTATACTATTGGATTTGAATCACTACTTCGCTACACCACTAAATCAACAAATAATGTTTTAGAAGTTAGCGGTGTTGCACCCATCAAAGCAGACCCTAGCTATTTAGGAAAAAAACAAAACTCTGTGGTGTTTGATACTAAAAAAGGAACGCGTTTTTCTACACAAATTCAGGTGGTAACAAACGATGGCAAAATAACCTACACCGATTCTAGCATTCAAGTATCAAATGCAACAGCTACTACAATTTATGTATCCATGGCAACAAGCTTTAATGGATTTGATAAAAACCCTGCCACAGAAGGACGCGACCAGTATGCCACAGCTAAAGCGCAACTTACTAGTGCAGTAAAAACAGGCTGGGACGCTATCAAAAAAAGACATACCAGAGACTATCAAAATTATTTTGATAGGGTTGCGTTACAACTAGATGGCGCAAACGCACCGCAACTTCCTACCAACGAAAGATTACAACGCTACGCCAAAGGAGAATCAGATCCCTACCTAGAAACTTTATATTTTCAGTTTGGTCGTTACCTATTAATAAGCAGTTCTAGAACACCAGGTGTTCCTGCTAATTTACAAGGCATCTGGAATCCATATTTGCAGCCACCTTGGTCGAGCAATTATACCATGAACATCAATGCCGAAGAAAATTATTGGCTAGCAGAAAATACCAATTTACCTGAAATGCATATGCCGTTTTTACAATTTGTGAAAAACGTATCAACTACTGGAAAAATTACTGCAAAAACATTTTACAATATGCCAGGATGGGTATCGCATCATAATTCTGACATCTGGGCAATGTCCAACCCGGTAGGTAATTTTGGAGACGGCGATCCAAGTTGGGCCAATTGGCCCATGGGTGGTACATGGGCTTCTGTTCACGCATGGGAACATTATTTATTTACACAAGACACAGCCTACTTGCAAAAAGAAGGCTACCCAATGATGCGCGGCGCTGCCGAATTTTGTTTGGCATGGATGGTTCCGGATAAAAACGGCAACCTCATTACTTCGCCTTCTACTTCCCCAGAAAATTATTTTGTTACGCCAACGGGGTTTAAAGGAAGCACACTGTATGGTGGCACCGCAGACCTTGCTATGATTCGTGAATTATTTTTAGCCGTTATAGCCGCACAGGAAGTACTTAAAAACGATGTCGCATTTACAAATAGTATTAAAGTAGCACTCGATAAAATGTATCCATACCAGGTAGGTAAAGCAGGTAATTTACAAGAATGGTATTACGACTGGGAAGACGCCGAACCCACCCACAGACATCAAAGCCATTTATATGGACTTTACCCTGGTACGCACGTTACACTTACACAAACTCCAGCTATTGCTAATGCTGCAAAAAAAACATTGGAAATAAAAGGGGATGAAACCACAGGCTGGTCTAAAGGATGGCGTATTAATTTATGGGCTAGGTTAAAAGATGGAGAACACGCATATAAAATGTACCGTGAACTTTTGAAATTTGTTCCACCCGATGAAACCAAAGAAAACTATACCAATATGGGTGGTACGTATCCTAATTTACTCGATGCACATCCGCCTTTTCAGATAGATGGCAATTTTGGTGGCGCTGCTGCTGTTGCTGAAATGCTAGTTCAATCACATACTGGTTACATAGAGCTGCTACCCGCCATATCAAAAGCTTGGAGCACAGGCAACGTAAATGGCCTTAAAGCGAGAGGTAATTATGAAATAGACATGAAATGGACAAAAGGGAAAGTAACAAGCTTACACATTAAGTCAAACACAAAAAAACAAGCAACTATTTATTGTAACGGAAAACTTCAAACTTTTGCTACCAATACAGTTCATGTATTTTAAACATTTTTATTTTTCAACCAATTATAATGCAATATTTTTTAAAATTAATTTTCACAGTTGTCGCCTTCTGTTTTGGTCTCACTGGTTTTTCTCAAACAAAAAAACTTGCTAAACCATCTGCAGTGCAGTACAAGTGGCATGAACAGGAAAGAATTATGTTTATACATTTTGGAGTAGCCACTTGGCTTGGATCCGAATATGACGAAACTGGCATGTTTGATATCTCGCGCATAAATCCTACTGAGCTTAACACAGACGACTGGTGCGAAACCGCTAAATTGTGGGGTGCCAAACAAATTATTTTTGTTGCCAAACATGTGGGTGGATTTTGTTGGTGGCAAACCAATACCACCGAGTATAGTGTAAAAAACATTCCTTGGAAAAATGGTAAAGGCGATTTATTAGCAGAAATTGCTGCTTCTTGTAAAAAATATGGACTTAACCTTGGTGTATACATTTATCCGGGTGATGTTAAATTTGGTGCTGGTATTGGTAGCGGTGGCAAAACCACAAATCCTGATTTGCAAGAAGCCTACAATAAAATTTTTAGGCAACAACTTACCGAAGTACTCACCAATTACGGACCCATGCTAGAAGTTTGGTTTGACGGAAATTGCATTGTAGACATAAACGATATACTTGAAAAGCACGCTAGCCAATCTGTTATTTTTCAGAGTAAAAAAGCTTCTATTAGATGGCCTGGATCAGAGTCTGGCATGCTCGCTTACCCTGCCTGGAATAGCTTATCTAGCAAAGACCTTAACAGCGGTATTTCTACCCAGTACAATGACGATCCAAATGGAGATGCATGGGCGCCACTAGAAGCCGATGCGCCACTTTATAATCATAATTGGTTTTGGAATCCCACCAACGAAAAAAAGAGAAAGTCACTTCAAAACTTAATCGATATGTATTATAAATCGGTGGGGTATGGGGGTGTTATGCTACTTAATGCCTCGCCAGATACTACCGGAAAAATTACAGACGGTGATAAAAATGCGTATCGTGCACTTGGCGAGACCATTCAACAAAGATTTTCTAACCCAATAAAGCAACTAAGCAATAAAAAAGGAACCGTTTTTGCCATTTCATTTGACAAACCCACCGCTGTTAATCATATAGTTATTGAAGAAGATTACCGTTATGGACACCGAATCAGAAAATATACATTGTATGGTAAAATAAATAACGAATGGAAAATTATAACCCATGGATCATCGGTGGGACGTAAAAAAATTGATGCATTCGCTACTCAAAATATAACTGAATTAAAACTTACAATTGATACCTATGTTAATACACCACTTATTAGATCTCTAAAAGTATACCATGTAAACAACTACACCCATAACCCTGCACCCACTGAAACCAACGAGTGGCGTATTTGTGGCAACTGGGATACAAAAACATTTAAAAATAACAAAGACACAATTACACTAGATTTAAGCGAGTATATTACAACACCCGGGCAGTATGAAGTAAAATTTTTAGCAGATGTAGCAGTAACGGGCACATCCATAGATTCGGCTATCATTAATTTTGAGAATCAAAATACGATGCAGTCTTATCTGACTAAAAAAGACTATCAAACATTTTACATTAATAGAACTTCGCAAATAAGTACTAACAGCTCTTCTACCCTTACATTATTAATGCGTTCTGATAACAATGTGTTTCAAAATAGAGGTGTATTTAAAATTAGAAAACGACCATAAATAAAAATATGTTTAAACAATACTGGATTTTAGTTGCACTAGTAGTATGCGCTACGAGCGTAACCGCTCAAAACACGGAAAGCGATATTCCTAAACCCACTGCCGCGCAACTTGCTTGGCAAAATGCAGAAATTGGCGTACTTATTTCTTACGATTTACCTGTGTTTCAGGGTATCCCTTATAATCAAGCGCAAAATAGAATTACGCCGTTCACAAATGCAAACATATTCAACCCTACAAAACTCAATACTGATCAGTGGATACAAGCTGCAAAAGCAGGTGGCGCAAAATTTGCTGTGCTTACCGTAACACATGAAACAGGTTTCGCACTATATCAAAGTGATGTAAATCCTTACTGCATGAAAGCGATCACATTTCAAAATGGCAAGGGCGATATTGTACGTGATTTTGTAAACTCTTGTCGTAAATATGGCGTTGAGCCTGGCATTTATGTGGGCATTAGATGGAACTCTTACCTTGGTATCCATGATTTTAAAGTAGAAGGAACAAGTGAATTTGCAAAGCGTAGACAAGCGGCTTATAAAATTATGTGTGAAGGAATGGTAACCGAACTTTGCACCCGCTATGGTAATTTATTTATGATATGGTTTGATGGCGGCGCCGACGATCCTTCTAAAAACGGTCCAAACATTTTACCCATTGTTACCAAATATCAACCCAATTGTCTTTTTTACCATAATGCGCAAAAAGCAGACTTCAGATGGGGCGGATCCGAATCAGGAACAGTGCCCTACCCTTCATGGTCAACTTTTCCATTTGTGTTTTCACATGCTGCTAGACAAGACACCATTTTTGCCAATAATTTCGACCTGTTAAAAACAGGATCACCTACTGGAAAATATTGGATGCCTGCCATGAGTGACGCTCCACTTCGTGGGCACAAAGGCGGACACGATTGGTTTTGGAACCCCAACGAAGACCATCATGTAAACCCATTAGATAAAATGATGAACATGTATTACGGATCGGTAGGACATAATTCTACACTTATTCTTGGTATTACACCTGACAACAGAGGCCTTATTCCAAATGCAGATGTGCAAAGGCTTACCGAATGGGGCGATAGCGTTAAAAAAGTATTTAAAACACCAATAGCAAATTGGTCAACTAAAAATAAAGATTACACCATTCATATTCCATCACAAAAAGTGTTTAGCAAAATTGTATTACAAGAAAATATAGAAGAAGGAGAACGCGTTCGCTCTTTTGCTGTAGAGGCTAAAATAAATGGCGAATGGAAAATAATAAAAGAAGGTACTTGTATTGGTCACAAATACATTGGACTATTAGAAAAACCTATTACAGCTAATGAAGTAAGATTAAAAATACTTACGTCAATTGCTGATCCAGTTATGCAAACTTTTACTGTGTATTAATGGTTTATTTTTTCCCTTCTAGTTTATTCACATAATCCAAACTACCCAGTCGAAACCTAAAAGGCAGTTTTGTACGCTTTTCAAACTGAAATTCCTGCCTGCAAAAAAATGGCAGCCCTTTGACATAATTATTGGGGGCAAGTACTTGAACGGGCCTACTTCTCAAACTGTCAAGCCTTTTAACTCCTTGTATAACAATGGGTTTGATTTGAAAATGCACTTGGGAGATAGCTACAGATACAAAAAGCATCAAACCCATAAATAAAAGTAAGCACCTCATAGACATGCTGTAAAAGTACAATAGTTTATGAAATGAAATAAATTACTCGAATCGTTAAACAAAACATCTACTTATGTGTTTATATAGTACACAATTATATAGCCATGCCTACCAACCCAAACACCCACAATACAAATAGCTGGGAATCATACCTTTCGGATCTAGAGTTCGAATAGCGCTCTATTTATTACCTTTAGGCATGTGTTATTTTAACAGCCTTGTAGCTCCAGCCGGGGCGGATATCTCCGTTAAAGGAATAACCAAAAAACTACCTCCCACCAATAAGCCTCTACAGAGCGGTTTTAGCTATAAAAGCTGGCCCATCATTAAAAATAGTGATCAAGATTTTACCATCGAAAATGCCCATTGGGAACTCATTGCACCATGGGTCAAAACTTTAAAAGAAGCCGAAGCTGGACGTGAAAAATTCAACACCCTCAACGCTACTTCCGAACGGTTATTAGAAAGTAAATTGTTTAAACCAGCGGCGCTAAATTATAGATGCCTTGTTCCTTCTACCGGATTTTTTGAATGGCGCCATTATAAACCAATAGGTGCTAAAAAAGATATTGCTTACCCCTACTTTATTTCACTTACAAATCAGCCGCTCTTTTACATGGCGGGGATTTATCAACCCTGGACCGACAAAGAAACAGGTGAAACCATGGATACTTTTTCTATAGTTACAACAAAAGCAAATACATTGATGGAGCAAATACACAATAAGAAAAAAAGAATGCCCACCATTTTAAATGAAGTACATGCTAGCGAGTGGTTACAAACAAATTTATCAGAATCCAAAATCATGGAACTCGCATCAAGCACCTATGATACGTCATGCATGAGCGCCTATACTGTAGATAAAAGTTTTAGAATATCGGATCATCCATTGGAACCTTTTGAATATGCTGAGCTTCCCATTATTTAACCATTATGAATAAATTAAATAGCATTTAATTGCCAGCGTTTAAATCCAAAGATTTTCTTAAAATAAGCCAACATATAGCAACTTCCATTGTTAAGATTGAGAACTCGCTAATTTCGCGGCACAAATGGCAAACACTAAAACAAGCAACTGGATAAAAATGATACTCATGGTACTTTGCATGCAAATGCTTAGTAACGGTATAGTTTTACCCTACCTTGATGCCACAACTTCAATGACAAAAATAGTGTCTACAAATCAAGAAGAAATGCCAGCTGAATCTGAAGATGGAGAAATAGAGAAATCAACTTCTTTTGATGCTATTGAAATTGCTAAAAAAGACCCGGTATACCCAAACACAAAAGGACTCCAAATTATCCCCCAAGATAACACATCCGCTTCCTTGTTTCAATCCGAGTTAAATACGCCCCCTCCAAAATATGCGTAGCCACTGTTAGTTTCTTACTAACCCGTTTTACCTTTTATTTTTTTGCTTCAAGTAAATTTTAATCAATGACTAAGATTGCATTGTCTATCCTATTATTTTTGACTTTAACGTCCTGTTCAGAAAACACCCCTGCCCCCGAAATCAAATCCTATCAAGTAGTAAATCCTATAATTATGGATACTACCTATGAACGCGAATATGCTACTAACATCAATTCGTTACAAAACGTTGAAATCAGAAATAAAGTAAGAGGTTTCATTGAAGAAATTTATGTAGACGAGGGGCAAAAAGTACAAACGGGGCAAATTTTATTTGCACTCAACAGTAAAGAACTTGAACAACAAATACACAAAGCAGAAGCGACGTTACAAAGTGCTCAGGCAGAATTAAAAGGTGTAGAAATAGAATACGAGAACACAAAAAAATTATTTGAAAAAAATATTGTTGCAAAATCCGAACTTGATTTATGGGCAACCAAAGTAGCGCTTCAAAAAGCTAAATTAAGTGCTGCAAGGGTTGAAAAAGAGCAAGCAACACTTCACTTTCAGTTCACCAAAATTAGAGCCCCTTTTAATGGCGTTATCAATAGAATTCCCTTTAAAAAAGGAAGCCTTGTAGATGAAGGAGCTTTACTAACATCAATATCTAACAATGAGTTTGTGTATGCTTACTACAACGTTTCTGAAATTGACTATTTAGAATACGCACAAAACAATAACAAAACAAATAATAAGGTAAAACTAGTTTTAGCCAACAATACCCTATACCCCCAACAAGGTGTTATTGAAACCACCGAATCTGAATTTGATGCTTCAACCGGAAACATCGCATTTAGGGCCAAATTTCCAAATGAAAACAGATTATTAAAACAAGGATCTAGTGGTAAAATATTAGCGCCTTCGCATTTTAAAAATGCAATATTAATACCGCAAAAAGCCACATTTGAAGTACAAGGAAATATATATGTATACATCGTAGACAAACAAAATAAAGTGGGTATTAAAAAAATTAATCCCGTTGTAAGGTTATCTAATTTTTTTGTTTTAGATATAGGCCTAGAAAAAACAGATGCCATCATTTTAGAGGGTATTCAATCTGTTAAAGAAGGTGACATTATTAAGCCACAGCTCGTTAAAATGCCTTCATTTTCGAAATAAACAAAGAAATTAAAATGAACTTAAAATTTATAGATAGGCCCATATTATCCATTGTTATTTCAATATTTATTTTGTTACTGGGCGTTATTGCAATGACGCAATTACCCATAACACAGTTTCCAAATATTGCGCCGCCAGAAGTTACGGTTACTACTAAATACACAGGAGCAAATGCAGAAACCTGCGTTAAGGCAGTAGTTACACCACTAGAAAGAGCCATTAATGGTGTACCAGGAATGTCATACATGTCATCAGTATCGGGTAATGATGGAACCAGCGTTATTTCAATTGTTTTTAAAGCTGGAACTGATCCTGAGTTAGCTGCGGTAAACGTTCAAAATAGGGTATCCTCTGCACTAGATGAACTTCCGCAAGAAGCTGTAAAAGCAGGGGTTATTGTTGAAAAAGTGCAAAACAGTATGCTACTCTATATTAACTTATTGAGTAACGATACAACTATTGACGAAAAGTTTTTGTACAACTTTGCCGACATCAATATATTACCTGAACTTAAAAGAATTGAGGGAGTAGGTTTTGCAGATATTATGGGGATGCGCGAATATTCAATGCGCGTTTGGTTGAACCCGGTAAAAATGACTGCTTACAATGTATCTAGTCAAGACGTTATAGAAAGTTTACAACAACAAAATATTGAAGCTGCCCCGGGCAAAGTAGGTGAAAGCTCTGGAAAAAATGCACAATCTTTACAATACGTTTTAAAATACATTGGAAAATTTAATACAGAAGAGCAGTACAAAAATATTATCGTCAAAAGTACTGCCACCGGCGAAGTGTTAAAGTTAAAAGATATCGCTGATGTAGAATTGGGCTCACAGGAGTATGACGTTATATCAAAAGAAAATGGTAAGCCATCTGCGGCTATCTTATTAAAACAAAGACCAGGTACCAATGCAAATGAGGTAATCCAAAACATCAAAAAGAGAATGGATGAGCTCAAAGAAGGTTTTACTGCAAATATTGATTATACTGTTAGCTACGACATCTCAAATTTTTTAAATGCATCCATGAAAGTGGTATATAAAACCTTATTGGAAGCATTTATTTTGGTTTCACTGGTTGTATTTATTTTCTTACAGGATTGGAGGTCTACCCTAATTCCTGCTTTAACAGTGCCGGTTTCACTTGTAGGTACTTTTTTGTTCATGCAGTTGTTTGGGTTTTCAATAAACTTAATTACACTCTTTGCACTCGTTCTTGCCATTGGGATAGTAGTAGATAATGCTATTGTAGTTGTGGAAGCCGTTCACTACAAGATGGCCACATTTAACATGAGCGCGGGAAAGGCAACGGATGAGGCCATGCAAGAAATTACTGGCGCAATCATAGCAATTACGCTTGTGATGTCGGCGGTGTTTATACCTGTATCTTTTATTCCTGGTCCTACCGGAATTTTTTATAGAGAATTTTCACTTACCATGGCCGTAGCCATTGTATTATCAGGCGTTGTAGCGCTAACATTAACACCTGCTTTATGTGCTATGCTTTTAAAACCGCACCAGCATGAGCATGGACCAAAAAATTGGCTAAATAAATTTTTACATGGATTTAATAAGCGTTATGATGGTGTCGAAAATAAATTCCAAAAAATTATCTCAATAATTTCTCCAAAACGCTTATTAATTTTTGGTATTTTAATTGCATTTAGTGTTTCGACAGGACTACTTGGTAAAATTATTCCGGGCGGATTTATTCCAAACGAAGACCAAGGTACAATCTATGTAAACGTTACTACTCCCTCTGGTGCTACCCTTGAAAGAACAGAAAAAGTAGTAGATGAAATACAACGCGTGGCTAATGGTTTAGAAATGGTTTCTTCAGTTTCTACACTCGCAGGCTTTAACGTACTAACAGATGGCACGGGTGCCAATTTTGGTATGAATTTAATTAGTCTCAAAAACTGGGACCAAAGAAAATATTCTGACCAACAAATTATTGCCATCCTAAGAGAAAAAACAAGTCATATTAAAGACGCAAAAATCGAATTTTTTACACCACCGCCAGTTCCTGGATATGGAAACGCAAGTGGTTTTGAACTCAGACTATTAGACAAAACAGGAAAAGGAGATTTAAAAGCTTTCGAAAAAGTAACCAATGATTTTGTTGCTGAACTCAATAAAGATAAAGCCATTACCAATACGTTTACTTCATTTGATGCGTCATATCCTCAGTACATGGTAAACATTGATTACTTAAAGGCTGCACAAAAAAATATTGTAGTAGAAGATATATTAAATACGCTACAAACATATTTAGGTAGTGATTATGCAACCAACTTTATCAAATTTGGACAACTGTATAGGGTTATGGTGCAAGCCGCCCCTGAATTTAGAGCACATCCTGAAGATGTTTTGAAATTGACTGTAAAAAACACAAATGGAGAAATGGTTCCGGTGGCCACATTTGCTACTATCGAAAAAATTTATGGACCAGAGCAAGTTACACGGTATAACATGTATCCATCTGCTATTATTAATGGTGAACCTGAAAAGAAATTTAGTAGTGGTCAAGCAATTGATGCCATAAAAGAAACCGCAAAAGCCAAACTACCCAAAGGTTATGATTTTGACTGGGCAGGATCCTCTAAAGACCAAGCCAATCAGGGTAGTGAATCTATTGTCATCTTTTTAATTAGCTTACTTTTTATTTATTTACTATTATCTGCACAATATGAAAGCTTCTGGCTTCCAATGCCCATTATTCTTTCACTACCTACTGGGGCAGCTGGAGCCTTCCTGTTTTTATTGATGATGGGATTAGAAAATAATATTTATGCGCAAATAGCCATTGTCATGCTTATTGGACTTCTTGGTAAAAATGCAATTTTGATTGTTGAATTTGCAGCCCTAAAAGAGAAAGAGGGCAGTACGCCATTAGAAGCTGCTATTGAGGCAGCTAAATTAAGGCTGCGCCCAATTTTAATGACATCTTTTGCATTTGTTGCAGGATTAATTCCACTACTAATTGCAACTGGAGCTGGCGCCATTGGTAATAAAACCATTGGTGCAACTGCAACAGGCGGCATGCTATTTGGAACCATATTTGGCGTACTAATTATTCCTGGACTCTACGTTGTCTTTGCAAAACTAGAAGCCAAACGCCATCGTAAAAAACAGGTATTACCAATTACTAAATAATAATATTCATGCAACGTAACCGCTTACATATACTCAGCTTATTTGTTTTATTAATTGGGTGTAGTACACCGTCTACACTTGTAGAAATAAAAAATACAACAACGCCATCAAAGTTTTTTGACACTGAAGTGAATACCAAACAAGATAGCTTGCAATGGGATCTTATCATCAATGATCCTATTTTAAA